>DASZPB010000034.1:0-251602 GCA_035550475.1 Bryobacteraceae bacterium
TTCGGCATTCTGCATCCGTATCTGCACCCGGCCGTGCCACGCCTACCTCATTGTTCTCTCTTTCATGCTCATCTTGCATTGGAAACCACCCCAGCCAATGCCCCAGTTTCATGCTCATCTTGCATTGGATAATTCTGATTCGGCATCGCCAGTCCAAATCGGAGTGAGTGGAGTTAGAATTAGTTCCATCGAATCGCCCCTAAATCAGCAACTCATCCCCGCACTGATTAGTGCTGATATTTCGCGGTCAATCCAGTCTCGTTTCTGTTTTCGCTTCTGCTGATCTCTCTTGGAGATCGTCTCAAAGCATTCATCGAGCGCTGCTTTCCCACGCCCACAATTAATCCCGCCGATTACCGCAACGGTGTCCTCAAAATCTTGGTCGTCGCACTCCAGAAGCCGATCCTTGAGTTTCGGTAGCAAGGCCATCTTCCCCTTTAGGTCCTTCTTGCGCCACTTGAGATATCCAACCACCTGCGAAAACTTAGCGGCAGGTAGACCTGGCAGGAGAGTGAGTATGCCCAGGACATATTCGGAAATCTCTTCCTCCGTAGGTTTGAAGACGCCATCCGATTGCAGTTTCTCTACTGCCGATTCGCCACCGCTGAGAAAAAGCCATTGAAGCACGAGCCTTGCGCATTGCGGGTTCCTGGCGGCAAGCCCAGCCAAGCGCGATTCCTCGTCGGAAGTCAATTCAGGAATGTCGCAAGGCACCGTATGCAGCTTTGGTAAGATGGCTCGAAGCTCTTCTAGGCCGTCCCCGCGGAGTAGCAAATGCAGTGATTCGCCCGGCTTGAAAGGCCACCTTGAACAGCAGCGTCGTGCAACTTCGAGCGCAGTTCATCGTAGCAGCTCAAGGCGAGCTTTCTGTCTGGTTCGGTAAGGCTCCCCTCGCGAAGTCGCTCGGTGATCGCATCGATGACGAGATCATGGTCTGCTTTGGCAAGATTGCCCTCGTCATAGAAAATGTAGCCGATCATAGCGTTCGGCAGGATAAGGGTCCACCACCAGGATTTGAGTGCATCGGTAGCTGGCCAATATCGATTGCATACGTAAAGGGCCACCATAAAAATGACGCTGAGCCAGCTGCGACGAGCGGCTCTGATCAGCCAGGCGTGACGCTTTAGGAAGCTCCGCATCCCTAAAACATGACCTCCGTCCCATAAATGATCTGAACTGCGCCAGGCAGGCACAGAAATAACCGCTGGCCGATGCAACCCTGACCTTTCACCGGAAAGATCACATTCTACTCCTCTTTGGGCGGCAAGACAGAGCGAGTGTTGACAGACGAGATCAATATGTCATATTAGACATAAGAGAGCATGATTCGGATGCTGAACAAACCGCTGGTTTGGCTGAGAGGCGAGGTGAAGATGCCCCCTTTCAGTGCCGAAGCCCGGGTTGAAGCGGGATTCCTGCTGCGCAGATTACAGAAAGGTGAGAGTCTTGGTCTGCCGCATTCGCGGCCAATGTCGTCGATTGGCTCGCAATGCCACGAACTTCGGATCCACGACGAGAACCAAACCTGGCGGATTGTCTACCACGTTGCTACCGACGCCGTGGTGATCCTTGATGTGTTCAGCAAGAAAACTGCTACGACACCAAACGAAGTTTTGACGAATTGCAAAAGACGCCTGGCAGCTTACATCAGTGTGGCCCCGGGCGGGGAAAGGAAACGAAAGTGAACACTTTGAAGAAAGCGCGATTACAACGAGAAGGGTGGGCTGTTGGGGACACGGCTGACTTCCTTAATCTAAACCCGCAGGAGGCACAATTCATTAAATTGAAGCTGGCACTTGCTGATGGGGTCCGGCAACTGCGGGAACAGCGTGGAATGACTCAAGTCGCGCTGGCGGAGCAACTGGGTTCCAGCCAGTCGCGTGTTGCCAAGATGGAAGCTGCGGACCGGTCTGTGACTGTCGACTTGATGGTGCGGTCGTTGTTGGCTATTGGAGCAACTCCTGGTGAGATCGCGAAGCTGATCAAGCGAGTAGAGACGCGTCGGGCTGCATAGCCATTCCATCAAGGATCTTGCTGGCAAATTACCGCTCCGGGGAAGCCACGGATTGACCACACGACCGTGCCAAAACCGTGGCAAAACTCTTCCCTTTGGAGCCATTGGGGTTAGCTTTGAGCGAAAAGCAGATTCCCCAAATTGTTGAAAACATTAGAAGCGTATAGAATCTACGGGGCCGTTGGAAGCTGACTGTTATGCGCCCAAGGCAGGTGCGCTACCAGGCTGCGCTACGCCCCGACAATTCTACTCTTCTGATTTTAAACGATTTCTAACCTTTCGCCAAGTGGCGTTCTTACGGATTTTTGTAAGCCTCTCACGCGCCGCCTGATTATCGAGCGCAGACCGCTGGATTTTGCTTTCGGTTCACAACCCCAGTCATGTTTCGGCGAGGTTTTCAGTCGTTTGCGAGGCCGGACCCGCTCCTCCGCCGCCGGCACCATGAGCCGTTCAGCGGCGAAACGTATCTCTCGGTCGTAAGCACTCTGCCGCCCGCTTTCCTGCGAGGAAAGCATGATCGGAATTGTAGTAGTCCCATTCGCTATAGCGGCCCGCCAGGATGATGTTCCTGCCTTCCAGCCACTCGCGAATCAATCGGACAGCGTGATCGTAGACCACGTAGGCATACGGCAGGTCGCACTGCGCTGTAACCAGGATCGGATCATCCGTATCGATCAGGCCAACCCTGCGGCGATCGGCGACGCAAAGCCCCTCCAACTCGTCCCCGTCGCACGGCAGTGGTTTAGAGGGCGAATACGTGATTTCGCAGATAAGACCGAACCCGCCCGGGGGGATTGCAGTACGGGCTGGCTTTGCCCTGGACGAAAATGCGATGGAACACCGTGTCTTCCGGATAATAGATCCAATGTTTGTCGGTGAGGCGTTCGCTGCCGACGCCAATGTGTGCACACACCGTACGGAAACGTGGCGAAAACAGCCCGCAGCCGTGCACACAGTGACGGGGCCTCGTTTCCCATCTGCCGGATCCACAAGACGCATCGTATTGATCAAATGGCGGTAGCGCAGATACTCGGGATACTTCGATTGTGATAGGCTGATAGCGCTTGCAAAGGCGAAGCGCCATCATTCCGAGAGCGCAAGTCGGCCGTCAAGCGCCGAGCGGTCGAGCACGCGGGTAGAAAGTTTCGCAGGAGGTAGTCCAATGCAAGAAAGACTACGCAGGCGCGATTTCCTGGGTGCTGTGGGCGCGCTGGCGCCGCTGGCCCAGAGCATGCTTGCTGCCCCCGCCACCGAAGGCGCGAATGAGCCTGGAAAGACAACGCCGCACAAGAAAGTTGTGATCGAGCCGTTCGATTACGCCGGCGTCAGCCTACGTCCCAGTTTTTGGCAGCAGCAGGCTTCAGCCGGACGCGATTTCTATTTCGGGCTCTCGAATGACGATATTCTCCACGGATATCGTGTCGCGGCAGGCATGGCAGATGCGCCGGGCCGCACTCTTGGCGGCTGGTGCAGTCCCAATTCCAATACCGTCTTCGGCCAATGGCTGCAATCGATGGCGCGTATGCAGCGGGCTTACGGCGACGAAGATCTACTGGAGAAAGCCAGTATCCTCGTTAGCGAATACGCCAAATGCTGGCCGGGCATATCACGAGGCGAAGCTCGCGGACGCGGGCGTGGCGCGGCGGGCGGTCCAACCGGCGGTCTGGGTCACTATGCCTATGAAAAGCTGGCTGGCGGTCTGCTCGACATGCACCACTATGCCGGACATCCCGACGCGATGGCCCTGTGCGACAAGATTACCGAGGCTGCCGCGGCCCATTTCAATCGGGATCGCGTGCCGGCTAATCGGCAGCCGTGGGAGCTGCACTCCGGCCGGCCGGGCGAGTGGTACACGCTGGGCGAGAATCTTTACCGCGCCTACCAGCTCACCGGTAAGCCCATGTACAAGGAGTTTGCGGAAGTTTGGCTCTATCCCACTTACTGGGACAAGTTCGCGGACAACGCCGACCCCAAGGATGCCGAGGGCGTCCACGCCTACAGCCACTGCAACAGCCTCTCCAGCGCGGCGCTAGCCTATGATGTCACGGGCGACGCGAAGTACCTGCGTATCCTCCAAAATTTTTATGACTGGATGCAGAAGCGCCAGACTTATGCCAGTGGCGGCTATGGCCCGGACGAACGCTTTGTTTTCTCCGACGGCGCATTGGGCGATTCGCTGGAGGTTTACTCGGCCAGCTTCGAATGCCCGTGCGATTCATGGGCGGCATTCAAGCTCTCGAAATATCTCTTGCAGTACACGGGTGAGGCTCGCTACGGCGATTGGATCGAACGTCTGCTTTACAACGGAATCGGCGCGGCGTTGCGAATCAAGGATCGCGGCACGCACATGTATTACATGGACTATCATCTCGGCGCTTCGCTGAAGTATTACTCGCGTACACCCTTCACCTGCTGCTCGGGCACATATTTCCAGAACATCACCGAGTATTCGAACCTGATCTATTTCAAAGATCCCAACACGCTGCTGGTCAATCTGTATCTGCCTTCGGAAGTGGAGTGGAATGGTCCGGCCGGCGCGGTCAAACTCGTGCAAACCACGGAATATCCCGAAGCCGATAGCATTACGCTGAAGCTGACGATGGAGCGGCCGGCAAGGTTCGCCTTAAAGCTCCGCATTCCGGGATGGTCGAACGACGCCACCATTCAGGCCAACGGACTGCCGGAATTCGAAGGCCGGGCGGGCCAGTGGGCGGCCATCACCCGGGAATGGCAGTCAGGGGACATCGTGCGAGTCACTATCCCGCTGCACTTCCGGCGTGTACCGATTGATGAACAGCATCCCAATCGAATCGCGATTGTGCGAGGGCCAGTTGTCTACGTGCAGGAGGACCCGCACAAGTGGCTGTCGGATATCCCGCGGAGCGATGACGAACTGGACAGGCTGATGAAGCCGTTGACGAACAACCCGGCTGTTTTCCAGATCGATAACGAGCCCGTCGTGCAGCAGCGTAACGCGTTCCGGCCGTTCTACACCTTCGCAGAACTGGAACGCTACCGCATGTATTTCGATTCGCGGAATCGACGGGTGCTTTGGTAGATGGCCCACAGTGAAGGTTGGCTGACCCTCGCCGCTGCGTTGCGCGGCGTCAACTGATCGCCGGCGAAAATGCCTGGAAAACACCGGTTGGCTGTTCAAACTGATCAGGAGTCAACTTGCGGCTCGTATTGGGAATCAGCCAGTTCCCTGCGGATCTGTTCCCGCTCCTGGTCCAACTGCTCTGGTGTTGCGCCAAGGCGCTTCAGGATGCTGCTCGTCATTGCCAGAGCGACTTCTTCTTCTCCCGAGTACACTTCGTTTGCCCCCGCTTTTCGCATGAGGGCCGATTGGCTCATGAAATCCGCGCGGGCAACCACGTGGATACCGGGATTCAGTGAGCGTGCGATGCGAATCGCCTCCACAGCATCGGAAGAACCAGCAGCGCTCAGGATCAGACTCGAAGCCTGCGTAACGCGGGTGGCTTCAAGAACGGACTCTTGATTCGCATCGCCGTAAATAGCATCCACGCCCTGCCCGCGCAGCCGGCGAAATGTCTCGATGTTCATCTCGATGATCGTCGGCTCGATCCCACGCTCGCGCAGCAGACGTGCCACGCTCTGGCCCACGCGACCGTACCCAACCACAATCGCGCGATGGTGAGTCTCCAGGAAATCGATCGGAACCGTCAGCGATTGGCCGGATGCCAGCCACTTGCGGATTCGCGGCCGTCTATGTAGCACGCCGTCCGGCGTGCCAAGCGCACGGTAGAGCACAGGATTCAACATGATCGATATGATTGCGGCAGCCACCAGAGCGTTCATCCCGGTTGCCGGTAATACGCCGAGATCACGCCCCACAACAGCCAGCAAAAATGAAAACTCACCAATCTGACCTAGCGCCACTCCAACCCCTACCCCCACCTTTTTGCCATAGCCCAACAGCGTGGTAATCATGAATGCGGCGAGCGGCTTGGCAATCAGCACAACTGCCAAAGTAGCAAGGACCAGAACTGGCTCACGTAGCAATTCCCTCGGATCGAACAACATACCGATCGAAACGAAGAACATGACGGCGAAAGCGTCGCGCATAGGGAGTGCCTCCGCGCCGGCCCTGGCACTGAATTCGGATTGCCCCACGACCATGCCGGCCAGAAATGCTCCCAGAGCCATCGACACTCCGAACGCTACTGCCGAGCCGGCCGCCACTCCCAAAGCGACGGCAAGCACGCTCAGCGTAAACAGCTCCCGGGAATTTGTTTGCGATATGCGATTGAGCAGCCAGGGAAGGAGCCTCTGTCCCCCCACAAGCACCAGCACTCCGAGCACACCCAGCTTGAGGATCGCCATCCCAGTCGCCACCGCCAATCCTTCAGCGCCGTGACTTCCACCGGGTTTGAATATGACCGGTATCAGGACGAGGATAAAAACCGTTAGGATGTCTTCCACGATCAGCCAGCCCACAGCCAGACGGCCCACCGGACTTTGAAGCTGTGCGTTGTCTGAAAGTACGCGTACCAATACCACGGTACTTGCCACCGAGAGGCATATCCCGAATACCAAGCCCGCCGGCCATCCCCACCCGAGCGCTCGGACCGCGAGTGCTCCAAGCAGTGTTGCCACCGCGCTCTGCACTAGCGCTCCAGAGATTGCAATGCGCCGCACGCTGATCAGGTCTTGCAAATGAAAATGCAGGCCGACACCAAACATCAGCAGCACGATTCCGACCTCAGCGGCTTCGTTCGCGATCCTGGCATCCACCATGATTCCAGGAGTGTGCGGACCGGCCAGTACTCCGGCGAGAAGATAGCCGACAATCGGGGACCACCCCAGCCGCAAGGTTACATACCCCAAGCAAGTTGCGGTAAGGAACCCGGCAGCCAATGTCAGGATCAGATCCAAATTGTGCATCTTCGCTCAGCTTAGCGTTGTTTGAGGAGCCACAACGTCAAGGCCCGACTCGTTGCAAAGAGCGTATTCTTTCTGCGGCAGGCAATAGCGCTACACCGCGCCGGTTTTGGGGCACTCTGAGACAACTTGGCGCTCTGATCTTGATGAAGGCGGAAACATTGGCGGCCTACTTTTTTGCCATTCCGAGCGATCAATTGGCAATACTAAAGTGATCGCCGTATCCGGAACTCCGAGCGACTGTCTGCTGAAGC
This sequence comes from Bryobacteraceae bacterium, assembly GCA_035550475.1. Taxonomy (GTDB): domain Bacteria; phylum Acidobacteriota; class Terriglobia; order Bryobacterales; family Bryobacteraceae; genus DASZPB01. The sequence goes on from DASZPB010000034.1 coordinate 7,171, forward strand.
GGGATAGGACGTACCGTCCTGTCCCGCTCCTAAGCGGAACGAGGGCGTGTTGCTCCGCGAGGCCCCGGATACGCTTCTCTTGATGGCTGCACGCGGCGCCTCTGATTCAAGCCGCGGAAGTCAGCAGCTCGATTGCCCAGAGGACGGCGCCCAGCACGCCGAAACCTAAGAGGATTTTGACCGTGAGGGCGATGTTCTCCTTGAAGGTCGCCTTCCGAGGCGCGTGGCGTTCGGACAAAGCACTCTGATTCTCGTCATTTGGCAGCATGGCTGCTCCGCGTGCCGCCGCGGTCTGTTCTTTCTTGTCTTTCATTGTGAAATCTCCTGTAAGTTGGTCCGCACGAAAAGCTGTCATGCGCGTTCAGACCGCTCCCGTGCGTAAGAGCACTACTTCGGCGCGCATCGGCGTGCCGGCATGACTGCGATGGACTGTCGATCAGGAGATTTCGGGAGGCGGAGAGCGCCCGCCAAAGCTCTGAGCGGGCGATGACAAGATGAGCTTCGGGCTTTCCGCGCGGGCCATCCAAGCGCCGCGATCCGGTGCGGCCGAGCGATTCACCACAAGAAGGAACGCTGCATCACCCGCGTGGCGCAGTTTGAAATATTCGAATCCGCGGCTATCCCGGTTTGCCTGAATTGCCTGCGGTGGCGTAGCAATATCGAGGATGCGGACAGGACTCTGGTTCTCAATCGCCGGCGTTTCTGCCGACGCAAGCCGAACACTGAACGAAGCCGCGATCAACACGCAAAGAAAAGCGCGGAGCGGCTTCGAGATTCGGGCTGTTACGGTTATTGCCATGCCGTTTCTCTCAGGATATCAAAGCATTAAAGAAGCTTCATCTTCTCATAACGAAGGCCTGTGCCGATATCCGGACCAAGGCTTGGCGAGCGACGATGGCGAGCATCTCGAACCTGTCCATTGCGTCGCCGCTGCCGTGCCCAATGGAGACGGCCGTCATCGCATCGGCCGGATTCTTCGCGTACCTTCCCGTTTTCCTAAGGAGCGCTATCAGGAGTCGCCTCGGAAGTATGCAGCATCGCCCGGCAGATTGGCGAACGCTTCAGCGCTTTGGAGGAATAACGTCCGGCGGTTTTGCAAGCGCCGTCGGCGCTCAATTCTCGCCGGTCGCCGGCTGCTTCACATAGAATCGTTTTCCGCAGGCGCGGCAATGGCGCGGAATGCGTCCCCACTTCCGCATGAGGGCGTCCCGCCAGCCCCGCGGCAGCGAAGGCGCCAGGTCACTGCGGAAGCATCGCGGGCAGCGTACTTCTCCCGGCCTGATCTCGATCGCGATATCGACTTCCAAATCGCAGTCTATCAAAGACGATTCAGTACTTACCATGCCATCCACGGACGCGGGCCACCGGGCGCGCTCTGTTAGCCTGGAATCGTGCGCGCCCTCCTTCTGTTCCTCTCGCGTCAGAGGCACTTACGAAGCTGGGTGGAAACTTCCGCGCTGGTCCGCCGCCTGGCTGCGCGATTCGTCGCCGGAGACACGCTCGATTCCGCGCTCGTCGTGGCGCGCCGCATCAACGCCGAGGGCATTTCCGTAACGCTCGACCATCTTGGCGAAAGCGTCACTTCGCTGGAGGAAGCCGCGGCTGCTCGCGACGTCTACGTGCAGACGCTCACCGCGCTCCACGATGCGGGCATCGAGGGAAATGTCTCGATCAAGCTCACGCAGTTTGGGATCGATCTGGACCCGGCTGCCTGCCGGGTGAATGTGGAGCAGCTCGTGCGCCGCGCCGCCGAACTCGGCGCTTTCGTGCGCGTCGATATGGAATCCAGCCTCTATACGCAGCGAACCCTTGATCTCGTCGCCGCGCTGCACTCGCAATCGCCTGCCGTGGGCGCGGTGATTCAGTCCTATCTGTATCGCAGCCGCCGAGACGTGGAATTTCTTTGTGCCCGCCGCATCCGTGTGCGCCTGGTCAAGGGCGCTTATCTCGAACCACACAGCGTGGCGTTCCCCCGCAAATCCCAGGTCAATCGCAGCTTTATCGAGTTGATGCAACTACTTCTCGATCGGGGTGAATATCCCGCCATCGCCACTCACGACGAAACCATCATCGAACGAGTCAAAAGATATGCCGATGCGCGCAAGCTCCCGCGCGATGCATTTGAATTTCAGATGCTCTATGGAATCCGCCGCGACTTGCAGCGCCGGCTGGTATCCGAGGGTTACCGTTTGCGTCTTTATGTGCCTTTCGGCAAGGCTTGGTATCCCTACTTTATGCGGCGTCTCGCCGAACGTCCTGCGAATTTGTTCTTTCTGGCGCGTCACGCTCTCCGCCAGTAACCGGATTCCTCTTGCGCCCGGGGCCTCGAACCGCCGAAACTAAAAGTGGATGATGGGAGTCTAACCGATATGCGCTACTGGGCCTATTTGGTGGGGAAGCTGGCCGTAGCGGCCGCGTTTCTCTACGGTATTCTCGCATTGCTCCTGTGGAATTGGCCCGCTGAAACGCCTTTCCTCTGGTTTTCCTCTCCACCGCGTTTCGGCTACGATCTGACTTTTACTCTCGCGGTGTTGGTCTGGTTTCTGCTTTGCGCGGCAGCGCTCCACTTCATTCTTCTGGACCAGCGCTATCGCTGCCGCGTATGCCTCCGGCGGCTGCGAATGCCCGTTGAGACCGGCTCATGGGGACAGATGTTGCAGTTTGGCCGGCCGCGCATCGAATATATCTGCCCATACGGTCACGGCACGTTGAAGGAAGAGGAAGTTCAATTCTCCGGCCTGTCCAACAGTCGGGAATGGACGCGTAATTCCGACGACGTATGGGAAGAGCTTTGCGCTTCCAACGAGGAGTCTGACGGCCGTCCGTGAACCACGTTTCGCCATGGAGAATCGTTGCCGCTGTGGCGGTACTCGCCGGGCTGGCGTTCTTTGCCGCGCTGTTCGCGCCTATCTATATTCGCGATCATCAACTGCATGGATTCGTTGACACGATGATGCAGCAGCCCGATATCCGCAACCGCCCCGATGATGTCCTGCGCTCCCGCGTGCTCGATAAAGCCCGCGAGTTAAATCTGCCCGTGACGCCCGGCGATGTACGTATTCTCCGCTCGCCCGAAGGCATGCGCATCGATGTGCGCTATTACGTGCGCGTCAATCTTCCCGGTTATACCGTCGATCTGCACTTCTACCCCGGCGCGGGCCGCCGTTAAGGGCGCGGCGCTCTTCCCTTCCCGGCCGGTATCGGCGCCTCTTCTGCTACACTGAATGAAGTTATGGCAATTCCGAATGTGAAGCGGTTCCGGCCCTTCTGCCCGACCTGCAACGATAATTTTACGGTGATGGCCGTTCTGCCGAAGGACGCCAGCGTCGAAAAGTATCTTGCCGATGCCGTGGCACGCCATGATCACAAGGCGTTCCAGGATTCCAAGATCTTGCACTTCAAGGTCCGCGTCGGTCAGCAGAAGCAGAAGAAGGCGAAGTAGCGATTTTACCCGCGGGGTGGGCGAAGCCTGCCCCCGGTGCACTCCTGCCTCTTACAGCCGCGCCTGTAGGCTGCGGAGCGAGCGCAATCCTTCCTGCGCTACGTCTGAATCCGAATCATTGCTCAATTTTTGCAGATAAGGAACGCTTTCCTTGTCACCGCTGCGCGCCAGCACGCGTGCCAGGCCAATCTTTTCATCCTTCGTCGCGCCGGCGATCATCGGGTAAAGCGCCTGGCGAACCCGTTCTTCGCGCGCTAACTCCACCATGTATGCATACGCCACGCCGTTGTATGCCGCCGAATTCAGGTTATTCACCAGGATCTGCAGCGGGCTGAATTCGCTGCGCTCCGTATTCCCCAGCATGACTTCCGCGAATGCCAGCGCGAGCCGCGGCGCCGATTTCCCTTCTTCCTGCCACGCCTTCTGAATCATAGGCAGGTCCGCCGGGTTGTGGAGCCGCGCAAAGCCCTCCGCAGCCGCTGCGCGCATCTTGTCGTCCTTGTCGTGCAGGTACCGTGTGTAAATGCTGCGGCTGCTCTCGACCGGCAGCATCGCAATTGATGTCAGCGCGGCGCGGCGCACTTTCGAATCCTTCGTGCTGTTGAGAACACCAATCAGATCGGGTACGGCCGACTTGTTCCCCAAAAGGCCCGTGGTTTCAATCGCCGCAATCTGCACTCCCTGATCGAAATCGCGAAGCAGAAAAGTGATTTGCGGCGCGGCCGATTCATCGCGAATCTTCTGCAGCGCCACCAGCGATTCATAGATCACCTCGGTGTTCTTCGACCGAATCGCTTCGATCAGATCCGGCACGGCAGCTTTCCCGCGCAGCACGCCGATGGCCCGGGCCGCATTGGCCCGCGCGTCCATACTGCTGCCGCCGCGCGCCAGCGCCCCCAGCGCGGCAATCACATCCGGCCGCACCGTAATGAATGGATCGATTACCTGGTCATTGGTATCGGTGAACTTGCCTTTGATGCTGGTGCCGACACGCCGCAGCGACGCACTGAACCCCGTCTGCACATAGCCCGGCAGATAGAAGTTCACCAATCCATCGGTGGCTCGAATCTGTACTTCGGGGTCATTATCGTGAGTGGCCTGAATCAACGGATCCAGGCTGCGCTGCGTTCCGATATCGGTGATCTGTTTGACCGCTTCCACGCGCACATCGACGTCCGGATTCTTCAGCAAATCCTGCAGCTTGGGAAGCGCCGAAGAGCCTGCCTTGGCGATATCGCGCACATCCTTCGGGCGCACATCCTGAGCCGCGAGGGACGCGACTGCGACTACGGAGAGAAGTGCCGCACGGTAAACCAACATATACTTCTACTCTATCGCGCGCGGCGCGCCATGGCGGATGATTTCGAGATTTGCCGCTTGTGCCGCGGCCCTAGCGCACGAATTCCACTTCCACGCGCTTCGTGACTAAACCTGCGTCGTAACCCAAATCGAGCAGCTTCTGCACGGCCTTCGGAATCACTTCTCCCGAATCGAGTGTGTAATGGTTGACGTACATCCCGACGAATTTTTCCGCCAGCCGTGTATCCATATCGCGCGCGAACTGCATCGCGTAGGCCAGCGCTTCATCGTGATTGTCGAGCGCGTATTGAATGCTCTCGCGCATCAGGCGGCAGCATTCACTCTGGATCTCCGGCGCGAGCGACCGCAGCAGCACATTTCCGCCCAGCGGCAGAGGCAGCCCATAGGTACTCTTGAACCAGCGGCCCAGGTCGACAATGCGATGGAATCCCTCGCGATCGAACGTCAGTTGCGCCTCGTGGATAATCAAACCGCAATCCACGGTCCGCTCGCGCACGGCGTCCGTGATCTTGTCGAAACGCGTCACCACGGGCTCGAAATCGGGCTGGAACAACTTGACTGCCAGATACGCCGTGGTCAGCGTCCCGGGAATCGCAATCCGCTTGCCCTTCAAGTCTTCAGGGTCCATGGGCCGCGTGGAAATGATCATGGGCCCGTAGCCATCACCGATGCTCGAACCACTGGCCATCAGCACGTACTTGTCGGCAACATAGGGATAGGCGTGGTAAGAGATAGCGCTCAGGTCGTAGATCCCTTCCATGGCTTTCCGGTTCAGCGTCTCGATGTCTTCCAGCACGTGGCGGAAAGAAACCTTCGGCGAACGAACTTTCTTGGTCGCCAGACCATAAAACATAAACGCATCGTCAGAGTCTGGACTGTGAGCACTCACAATTTCTCGGGGAGAATCCGATGTCATAGTGTGGGGTAACTCATATCAGTTTACACCACAGCTCGCAGGTTCCTTAGCAGAAGGTTTCGATGGAAGGTTTTCGACGGAAGGCAACTTGGAAGACAAATGAAAAGGGCGGCTTATCGCTGTTTCGCGAACTGGAAGACCTTCTAGCCGATCATCCCTGTGCGTGTGACGCGCGGTGCCGCCTACTTCACGGCAAATGGATATCCGATCGTTTCGAGTCTTCCATGCTGCTTGTTCACGACCAGCGAATGAGGCCGCCCTCATTCTGACCCGGTTCTATTTCACACCTCCCGTCGGCTCGAAGCCGGCAATTGAAAGGCACCGAAATCAGGTTTTGCCTGATCCCAATTTCAGTCTGACCCCACCTGCTATGCTTGTCAATAGCCGCCGCGGTACTGTTGGTTGGATTGCAAACGGCTCATTGTTCGTGAATCTGTCACCGAAAAAATCCGAGCCTCTCAAGAACGCGCCCGCTGCTCGTCGCATCAAAACCTATTCCGCCCGCAGTGGTTACGTCTACCAGTATTTCTACGAAGGGCAACGCCGCTATGAAGTAAGCGGCGAAACCGGCACGCAATTCGTGTTCAGCATCTCGCCGGATCGCAGGACATGGCGTCCGACCGCTGTTCTGCTCGCCGCCGAAGCCCTGCGCGCCTGGGAGCAGGCCCACGCCAGAGACATTTCGCAAACCGAGCAATATGCCATCGCTAAAATGGCGCTGTTCCAGGCCTTCGACGAACGCGAGACACCCGCACTCATGAGAGATGACGTGCGCGTCCGTCCGGCCGATGTGGCGGCCATCCTGGAAACTCTCGGGCTTGATTGAGCGCCTACTGCACGTAGAGATTCGCGCCGTTGCTCGCCACGCCGCCGATGGTGATCACTACGGGGTACGTGCCCGGGCTTAGCGACGGCACCACAAGGTTTGCCTGCGCCAGACCCACGAACTGCGGCGTCAGCCCGAGAAAGAAGATCGTCGAATCCCAGCCGCCGATGGTGGCGCTCTTCGGGAGCGTGGCGTTCGACAGCGGCGAGAGCGGCGCAGCCGACCCCGTGGGAACCGGATTATCCACGGGACCGATACCCGTCAGATAAATCGTCACTACGCTGCCGGCCTCCGCGGGATTGTTTGGCCCATTGATGCTGAAGTCCTGATTCTGCGCGATCACCGAGCCATCGGCCGATTGGAACAGATACGGCGCTGCCTGCGCCACCGTAAACGTCGCCGGCGCGCTCGCTCCACCGCAGCCCGAAACGGTGAGGCTCGCATCGCCCGTGGCTGTTTCGTAGGGAACCTGTACGTTCGCCTGTCCCGGGCTCGCATAGTACATGGGAGCCGGAGCGCCGTTGATGGTGACGCTTGTGCCCCCCAGTGTGCCGGTCCAGGGCGTCGTATTCGCTAACGCCGGCGCGGAGGCCAGGTTGGAACCGAAGATCGAAATCAACGAACCCGGCGCCACCGGCGCATTCGCGAAGGTCGCGCCGTTCACAACTCCACCCGCGCTGATGGAAGTCGCGCCGCCGCCCGCGCCGATCTTCGCCACGAATCCATCCGTATTGCCGGCATACTTCGTCTGCGCGACTCCGGCCGTCGCGGGGAAATTGGTGGACGCCGTATTGCCCACCACCACCAGGCCCGTCGCGCAATTGAGTGCCGCCGAGCGCGCCGTATCGCTGCCATTGCCTCCCAGGTAACTCGAAAACGCGAGCGCTCCGGTTGAGCTGAACGAGGCCACAATCGCATCCGCCGCGCCCCCGGAAACGGTCTGAAACGCATTCGACGTCGGAAAATCCGTGGAGGTCGTAGCCCCCGCGATATAGGAATTGTTGGCGCCGTCGATCACAATGGTGTTGCCGATGTCATCGCCCGAGCCGCCGAGGAAGGTCGAGAAAGTGAGCGCATCGCCGGCCGGCGTGAGCCTGGCGACAAATGCGTCGCTTGTCCCGCTCAGCGTACTCTGGTAAGCCTGTGCCAGCGGAAAATTAGTGGATGCGGTCTGCCCGGTCACATACACGCCGCCTGTGGCATCCACCGCGATTCCCTGCCCCGAGTCATCCCCATTCCCGCCCAGATAGGTCGCATAGGTCAGCAACCCGCGCGGAATGAATTTCGCAACGAAAGCATCCTCTCCGGTCGCGCCGCCTGCGTTCTGGCTTTGTAGCGGCGCGCCCTTCAGCGGAAAGTTCGTGGACTTCGTGTATCCGGTTACGTAAATGTTCCCGCCGCTATCGATCGCGATGCCATAGCCCACGTCATCGGTGCCGCCGCCCAGATAGGTCGAGAAAAGCAATTGCCCGGTAGCGTCAAACTCGGCCACGAATGCGTCCGCGCCTCCGGCATTGGCGACCTGTGTCACGCCGCGCGTAGTCGGGAAATCCGTCGATAATGTGGCTCCCACGAGGTAAGCGTCATTGGCCGAGTCGAGCACGATTCCGTATGCGACATCCGTGTCGCTTCCTCCCAGGAAAGTCGAGTAGAGAAGGCTCTTGAACGTCGGGTCTATCACCAGTATGAAGCCGTCATATCCAAAACCTGCGGTGTTGACGGTCTGGCTGACATTCGCCGTCGGGAAATCGTCGGAATCGGTATATCCGGTCACATAGACATTCCCTGAGGCGTCCACCGCGAGCGCCTGCGCCTGATCATCCAGGCTTCCGCCGGCGATTACCGTGGAGCCCGCAGCCGCGGTACCGTCCGGGTTGAGCCGGGTTATAAAGAAGTCGAGGTCGCCTACCGAAGAAACCGTCGAGCCCGTAAGGTATGTATGGCTCGTGGCGTCTAGCGCCGTCCCATAGACGTCTTCCTGGGAACTGCTGCCGAAATAAGTGGCCCATGTGAGCGTAGGATCGATAACGAGCGCCCGCGTATGGTCATAATGCCCGATCCAGAACCGCGCCCGGGTGCCCCGTATTTCATAGCCTCCGGCCACGGCGTGGCGCACTCCACCGATCTCCTGATAAATCGAAGGCTTGTGGTAGCGGATCTCCCCGGACGCCGTATTCAGCACCAGATCCCCGGCGACATCCACGCGCATTCCTTGAATTCCGTTGAACCGGATGCGGATGCGTGCCGGGTCGCTGCCCGCCGCCACAATGTAGTCGTACTCCAGCCCGTCGCTTCCGCTGTAGTACGAGACGTCGATGCCCGGGTACACATCGTGATAGCGAACGGCTGCATAGGTCGGAACGTTGAACACCCAGTGCGTGCGGTCATTCCCACGCAGGTAGCTCACGGTCCCCGCAAGGAGCTGGCTGGCTTCCGGCCGGGCCGTCTTGCGTGCGCGTTCCAATACCGCTGTGACCTTTGCCCCCGGTGTGACCATCTCGGTCCGCGTCGCCCGCAGAAGCAGAGTATGGCCACCTGCACGAACCACATAGTCGACACCAGCAGGGCTCTGCCCTTGGTTCGGCTCGAAAGCAATCGGCAGCTTGGGGTAGCACCATGCGGCTGCGGCGCACACAACCATCAAAGCGAGGGTCTTCATCTATTCTGTTTCAACACCTTCCCTCATCATAAGCTGCGGTGCATTTTGTTATCTTCGGGGGAACTCCGTGCCGCGCATGGGTGGACCTGTGACCTCAATGCGCGTAATCGCATGGGTTTGGCTTTGCCTGATGAGAATCGGGTTGAAGGCCGAAAGGTGATTAAATGCCCGCGCCGTCGGTTAGTGGGTCCCGCCGCGCGGCCAGCCGGCCGCTCAATTCGAGTTCGGACCAGATCCGCCGGGCCGCGTCTTCCAGGTTTGCCTCTTCGGCTGCAATCGACATCAGGCGCGCCGCCGGCACCACTCGCTGGACGGCCGCCAGATCTGCCGGCTGCGCGCAGATGACGATCGAAACCAAACCCGCCGCGTATGCCGTAGCCGCCGCCTGCCGCAGGTTCTCGGGACCATCAATCACGTGCACAAGGCAGCCCTGCTCGAACAGCCGCCGCTCCAGTTCATAGGCCAAGTCCTGCATTCCGGCAGGCAGGCAGATGGTAAAGGCTGAGTGCCCGCGCGACACCTCGCGCTCCGCGAGGGTGACTCGTCCGGTAGGTCCAGTGGAACCACCGGCCTCGAGGATCATCCCCGCGCCCACCGTCTCATTCGTGATGGGATCGATCAGGATGAAGCCTCCCGCCGCTCGATTCTTCCGGTAGGTATCGAAGAACAGAGGCCGTTGCGCCTCTATACTCACCACACCAATCTCGTTCAGTTGCAGTTGGTCGGTGGCGCGATGCGCCAGCGTGTTGATGTCCACGCGATGCCGGATCTCCCGCACCCGCGCGTGCACCGTTTGCGTCGTATGCTTCAGCAGGTAGGGACGATGCGGCAGCAGCCGCCTCTCGTTCATCCACACCACGCTCGCTTCGAACCGCCGCCCCGCATGCGGCAGATCCGCGGTCGGCGCCAGCATGTCACCGCGGCTGACGTCGATCTCGTCCTCCAGGCACACCGTCACGGACATGGGCGAGAAGGCCTCTTCGAGTTCCCCATCCCAAGTAACGATCGATTTCACGCGGCTCGTCTGGCCCGATGGCAGCGCCGTGATTTCATCCCCGCGGTGAATGACGCCCGAAGCCACCTGACCCGCAAATCCGCGGAAATCCAGGTTGGGCCGGATCACATATTGCACCGGGAACCGCATGTTGGTCAGATTGTGGTCCGCGGCCAGCGGCACCGTCTCCAGATGTTCCAGCAGGCTCGGCCCCGTATACCACGGCGTTCGCTTGCTGCGCTGCACCACATTATCGCCCTCGAGCGCGCTGAGCGGAATGAACTGGCTTTCCGGCAAGCCCAGGCGCCGCGTAAATGCCAAAAACTCTTCGCGGATCGCGGTGAAGACCTCCTCACGGAACTCCACCAGATCCATCTTGTTCACCGCCACCACCAGATGTGGAATTCCGAGCAAAGAAGCAATGTACGCGTGCCGCCGCGATTGCGGCAGAACACCGTACCGCGCATCGATCAGGATGACGGCCAGATTCGCCGTCGATGCGCCGGTCGCCATGTTGCGCGTGTATTGCTCATGGCCGGGCGTGTCCGCGATGATGAACTTTCGCCTGGGAGTCGAAAAATAGCGGTAGGCAACGTCGATGGTGATCCCCTGCTCCCGCTCGGCCCGCAGGCCGTCGGTCAATAGCGAAAGATCCAGCCCGCCGCCGGTCTGGTTGCGCGTCGCTTTGCGGACCGAAGCCAGTTGGTCTTCGTAGACGCCCTTGGAATCATAGAGTAAACGTCCGATGAGGGTAGACTTGCCGTCGTCCACACTGCCGGCTGTAGTAAAGCGCAGCAGTTCTGTTTGCGCGGTGGCGCGCAGCCAATCTTTGGTTTCGACTTCCAGGCCTGCCGACGCCATCAGAAATAACCCTCGCGCTTCTTCAACTCCATCGAGCCTTCCTGGTCATAGTCAATCACCCGATTTTCCCGCTCGGACCGCCGAAATTGAATCATTTCTTCAATGATCTTTGGCAGCGTGTCGGCTTCCGAGCGGATGGCGCCCGTGCAGGGAGAGCAGCCGAGAGACCTCATGCGGCACATGACCATTTGTGGCTCCTCTCCCGGCAACAAAGGCACTTCCTTCTCCACCGGAATCAGGCTTCCACCCCGCACAACCATCGGGCGTTGTTTCGCGAAATAGAGCGGAACAATCGGAATATTCTCCAGGTGGATATAGTGCCAGATGTCCAGCTCCGTCCAGTTGGAAAGCGGAAATACACGAATGCTCTCGCCCTGATTGATGCGGCTGTTGTAGAGGTTCCACAACTCAGGCCGCTGGTTTTTGGGATCCCACTGCCCGAACGAATCGCGGAAAGAGTAGACCCGCTCCTTGGCGCGCGATTTCTCCTCATCGCGGCGCGCCCCGCCGTACGCCGCGTCAAAACCGCCTTCGCTTAACGCGTCCAGCAGCGCGCGTGTTTTCAAAAGGCCGCAGCAATTCTTCGTTCCCAGTTTGAACGGATTCGCGCCGTCCGCAATCGCCTTGGTATTGGTGTGAACAATCAGCTTGACGCCGATCTCTGCGCAGAACCGATCGCGGAATTCAATCATTTCGCGGAACTTGTAAGTGGTGTCGATATGCAGAAACGGGAACGGAATCTTCCCCGGATAGAATGCCTTCTGCGCCAGACGCACCATCACCGAAGAATCTTTGCCAATCGAGTAAAGCATCACCGGCCGCTGAAACTCAGCCGCCACTTCGCGAATGATGTGAATACTTTCCGCTTCGAGTGCTTTGAGGTGTGTCAGGGTCCGTTCGGTCACTGTAAATCCGTGATATGTTCTGCTTAAGCTGGCTTGACTTTCAGGATAACATCACAATCATGATGAAGTCTATCGGCATTATGGTGATTGCGGTTCTGCCGATCCTGGCCCAGGAGGGCTCGATCTCGGCGGACCATATTCGCGCTCATACGCAGTTCCTGTCGAGCGATCTATTGGAGGGCCGCGGTCCCGGTACGCGCGGCGGACAACTCGCTTCTCAATACATTGCAACACAATTCGCTTTGGCGGGTGCTCTGCCCGCGGGTGACAATGGGACTTATTTCCAGCGCGTGCCGCTCATCGGCATCACACCCGAGCCATCGAGCCGGCTCTCCGCCACCGCCAATGGGAAGACTGCCGATTTCCGCTGGCTGGAAGACTTTGTCGGAAATAGCGAGACGCAGCAGCCTCAGACCCGCTTCGATGCTGACGCCATTTTTGTCGGACACGGCATTAGCGCGCCCGAATGGAAATGGGACGACTACAAAAGCGTCGATGTGCGCGGCAAAATGCTGGTCCTGTTCACCAACGAACCTACTTCGAGCGATCCGGCATTCTTCGAAGGGCGCGCGCTCACTTACTACGGCCGCTGGACTTATAAGTACGAAGAAGCACTGCGGCGCGGAGCCGCCGGCGTCATCATCATCCACACCACGCCTACCGCCGGTTACGGGTGGGACGTAGTGAGCAGTTCCTGGGGACGCGAGGAGCCATACGTAAAACTGGAACCGGGCCAAAAAGCGCTTTCCTTTGCCGGCTGGATTACACAGGATGCCGGCGAAAAGCTGCTGTCACTGGCCGGAAAAAATGTCGATGAATTGCTGGCAGCCGCCAACTCTCGCGACTTCCGCCCGATTCCCCTGGGCATCCGCATTCGCGGCGACATGCCTTCGAAGATCCGGGAAATGGATACGCGCAACGTGGCAGCCATTGTGCCGGGCAGCGACGCTCAATTGAAAAACGAAGCCGTCATTTTCTCGGCGCATTGGGACCACCTGGGCATCGGCGCGCCGGTAAATGGCGATTCCATCTACAACGGGGCCATCGATAATGCCACCGGCTGCGGCATCCTGCTGGAACTGGCGCGCGCCTGGGCGGCGCTGCCGCAGAAACCACGGCGCTCGGCATTGTTCCTCGCGGTAACAGCCGAAGAAGGCGGATTGAAAGGCTCCGCATATTACGCCGCGCACCCATTTATTCCCGCTACGAAAACGGCGCTCAATCTCAACTACGACGCGCTCTATCCGTGGGGACGCGCCAGGGATATTGTGATCAGCGGAGCTGAGCGCACCACCATTTGGCCTGCCGCGCAGCAGATCGCACAGCGGCTCAACCTCGCGATCACGCCTGACCAGCATCCCGAGCAGGGCCACTATTTCCGCTCGGATCATTTCTCGTTTGCGCACGCCGGTATTCCCGCGTTTTCGATTGAGCACGCCACTCAGTTTGAAGGCCAAGCCGCCGATTTCGGTGAGAAAGCGTTCGCGGAATACAACGAGAAACACTACCATCAGCCGTCAGACGAATTTCAGCAAAGTTGGGACTTTACGGCTCTCGCCCAGGCGGCGGAATATGGATTTCTACTCGGGATTGATGTAGCCAATCAGGAGAAACTGCCCGATTGGCGCCCGGGCGACCAATTCCACCGTTAATTGCGGATCTCTTTCCCCGCGAGCCGCTGTGCTACGCTGTCTGCAAACGCAGCGTCGTGCCTTCCGGCCGAAGCTGTCCGCGCCTGCCAACACGCGGAGGGCCAGGACCGCAAACGATAACGGAGGACAATCATGCAGCGGAAACTTCTGGTGGGGTGTGTCGCCGCGATCGCGGCGCTCACGCTGACGGCGCAGGAGAAAAAGACAACCATTCTGCATCCGGAAATGAAAGTGGAAACGGGGACGTATCAGAAGCCTGCCGCCACCATTGGCGCCAAGCCCGCCGAGGCTTGGTCAGCCACCACGGTTGCAGCGGGCGTGGACCACAAGCCTCAACCCGGACGCATGGTGACCCGCGTGGGTGAGATCGTCGACTTTTCCTGCTACCTGCAATTGGGAAAACACGGAGAGGCGCACCGCTCCTGCGGGCAGAAGTGCGTGCAGAATAACCAACCGGTCGGCTTATTGACCGAGAGCGGCGAGCTTTACATGTTGATGCCGGAAGAGCACGATCCACGGCGAGATGGCGGCCTGGATCTGCGCCCGGCGGCAGTGGAACACATGGGGCACATTGTGGAGGTCACCGGCACGGAAGCTTCGCACAACGGCTATCGCGCAATTTACGTGCACGGTTTACAGAAGTAGGACGCTACGGCCCCGAAAGGCTTGGTGCATCAGTTGGCGGCCGGCGCTCCCAGGCCGCCACTCACTACTCTTTTCCGGGACGGAACTTGATCACATAAATCAGCCCCAGCACCACCAGCAGCGCGCCCCACCAGACGGCCGCATGCAGGTTCGCCAGCACAACGGGGTGTGAGGCCGGGTTCGCGAGGTCGTAGATTCCCGAAGCGAGAATCAGAACGCCGTAAACCAGCAGCAGTGCCCCGATGAAGAACCAGATCGAAATGAAGTGTTTATCCGGCATGTGCGCCTTATCGTCAGCGAACATTGTACACCGGTCAGGGCACGCGGATGACAGCGAAATTACGCAAGGTCAGGCTGTCTCCGGCCTGGGTCAGATTCCCCCGGAAGTCTACAGTCAGCCCGTTGCTGTAGACGTCTCCGGCGCTCACAATCGCGGCGCTGAACGGAAGGACGGTTCCCCATGCCTGCGAACTGATCTGCGCACCGGTTAGATCAATCCCGGCATCCGCCCTCCCGGAGAGGACAGCATCGCCCGTGCCGCCGCTGCGGCTGAGTACCGTGGTGCCGCCCCAGTGCATTTCGAAGGCGAAGCCGGAGCCCGCGCCCTGATGTGCCGCATCGAAAAGAATCTCCACGCGGTCTCCCGGCAGCAGCGTATGCGCCGGTATCGTGCAGGTCGCGAGACTCGTGGATGTTGTATTCACCGTAGACGCACCCACGCCGCTGCACAGCACCTGCGGATTCGGAAAAAGCTGCGAGGCATCCGCGCCCGTTCCCGTCATCCGGTAGGTAGCGAGCAACGTATCGCCCGGCTGCGGCGCGCCCGCGATGAACTCCAGGGTGTTTCCGGAAACGGAATAATCCTGTCCTTCCTTCTGCAGCAGTCCGTTGCGATAGATAGCCAGGCTGGATGCCGGCGTGGGCACGTCAGTAAGAGAAAAACTCGTGTTCGCCCCATCCACAATGCCGCCCGGCACGTCGCTATCGATGAAGGACACCACCGGCGGGCCGCACGGCCCCGTGCTTCCATCCACGCGCACGCAATCCGAAGCCGCGCCGCTGACGGCATCAATCGCACCCTGCTGGTTCACCATCGCCACGCGCCCGTTGGCGTAGCTTGCGCCCTTGGTGGGCCGCGCGCCCAGATCCGCGGTGAGACCGACGACATCCGTTTCCTGAACGGTGGTTACGGCGCCTGCTCCGCCTGACGTATTGCCCGGCGCCGCAATGCGCACATCGCGAACCCGCAGCGGCTGAGTGCTCGGCGGCACCGCCCATGTTTCCTGGAATTGCACGCGCCCGTCGCTGTTGTACTTCACGGTGTAATATGTGGCCGGATTGCTGGTCGTAGTCGGCACAAGCTGGATGCGCAAACTTCCATTCGTGATGGCGACGGTCGTCGTCTGCATCGGGATATCGGACGTGTCGGGCGCTTCAAAGCTGCTCCATGTCACGGTCAGCGTACCGTTGAACGGCGTGCCATCCGCTTTGTACAGCACATCTTGAATGGTCGTGAGCGGTGGACCGGCAAACGCCGTGATTGCCATAAGCAGCACCGCGCCAAGCGTACGGGAATTCATCATGCCTCCGGAAAAAAGTGAAGCGAACGCGCCCGAGCGGGCACGCGAAGTGTGGAACTTCCTGCCGCCTTCAGTGTATGGTGCGCGACAGCGCTAAGGAGGCCGGTCTACGAGTGGGTTTGTAGTTAACTGATTGTGCTGTCGGCGGTTGACGCCCGCCAAGTTTTTCGCGAGCAGGAGTGACCGGCGTTCACTCGAGTGGGATTTCAAAGTAGAACAGCTCCTGGCCGGTCCGCGCTTCACTGAGCCCCGTTAGGTACAACGTCGCGCCGTGCTGCAAGCCGGTCTGGAAGTAAAAAAATCCGCTGGCTGATTGCCCCGGCGGCAGCATCTTGGCGGCAAAGGCGCGCCCCTCAATTTCCCATTCGTTCAACGGATTCTTCTTGCTCCGCCCGACTTTGGGGCCGGTCGGCCCCACCACCACATCGGGTCTTCGCGGTCCGTTCAGGTACCGAACTTCGCCGGCTGGTGTCGCGTCCACGCGGTCCCGATTTGGCCCCACATACTCGGCCTTGATCTGGTCCAGGCGAATGACCTTGTCGCTGTCGTTTTGCATCACCACCAGTACGGGTAGCACGCCGAGCCGGTATGGGTCCACTTTTCCGAATGCCATCTTGGCTTTCTCCGGCGTCACATAGGGGTCGGCGGCAATTGTAACCTTGGCGCTGGTCTGGCGATGCGGATAGCCAGCCGCCGGACCCACATGAAAACTGGCGTCCTTGTCCGCCGCAAATGCCGCGGCTATACTCATAATAAGAGCCAAACGTTTGAAAATAAAAGGCATCTATCTCCTCTACCGTGTTCTCCAGGCGTTTGGGCTGCCCGTCCTGTTATTGTATTTCGTCATCCGCGGTCTCCGAAACCGCACCTACTGGCGATCCATTCCGCAGCGTTTCGGCTTCCTGCCTCGCTCCTTTAAACAGACCGGCCCCGGCGCCATCTGGTTGCATGCGGTTTCCGTTGGAGAAGTGCTATCTTGCGTCCAATTCGTGCGCTCTCTGCGCCGTGAATTCCCTCTCACTCCGCTATTCGTTTCTACTTCAACCCTCACCGGCTACGGCATCGCCAGCCAGAAACTCGGGGAGCTTACCGAAGGCGTATTCTATGCGCCGGTCGACTATGTCTTCGCTGTCCGCCGCGTGCTGCGAGTCTTGCGGCCCTCGCTGGTGGTCATCGCAGAAACCGAAATCTGGCCGAACCTGTTCCGCGAGGCCAGGCGCACTGGAGCTGCGCTCGCCATCGTCAACGGCCGCATTTCCGATCGTGCATTCCCGCGCTACGCCAAAATGCGCCGCTTCTTTGCTGTTGTACTGCCCGCTGCCGATTGCATTTGCGCGCAGTCTGAAGCTATCCGCCAGCGCTTTCTGGCGCTGGGAGCGCCCGCTGCCCGAACGCACGTTGCCGGCAATTTCAAGTACGATTTCGAAGCCCGCGAAGCTGCGCCCGATTCGCCTGTGCGCGCGTTTCTCAGCCGCATCTCTCCCTCGGCGGTGTGGATCGCCGCCAGCACCATGGCGCCTGCCGGCGCCGGCGATCCCGATGAAGACGATGCCGTGATCGCCGCCTTCCGCGAAGTCTCCAAACGCCATTCGCACCTGCTGCTTCTGCTCGCTCCGCGCAAGCCCGAGCGCTTCGATGCCGCTGCCGAAAAGTTAAAGGCCGCCCGCATCCCATACGTTCGCCGCTCATCGCTCAATGACGGCGCGACGCTGGCGCTTCCCGGCGTTCTGCTGCTCGATTCCATCGGTGAATTGAGCGGCCTGTTCAGTCTGGCAAGCGTCGTCTTTATGGGCGGCACTCTGGCCTCGCGGGGCGGCCACAATATCCTGGAACCCGCGCTCTTTGCCAAGCCTGTGATCATAGGGCCGCACATGGAAAACTTCCAGGCCATCGCCGACGCTTTTCACGGCGCAGGTGCAGCCATCCAAATCCGCGGCGCAGACGAACTCTCACCGGCTGTGGAAGGAGTTCTCGCAGATCCGGAGCGCGCCCGCGACGTGGGCCGGCGCGCGCTAGAATGCGCCGAAGCACGCCGTGGGGCTACCGCGCGCACCGTCGAGATGCTGCGTGCGCTCTACTGCACTCACGTCCCGTCGTACCGCCCTTCCATGCCTTGGTTCGCCATCGCCTGGGCGCTTTCGCGCGTTTGGAGATGGGGTTCGCGCCGCAAACAGGCGCGCGACGTTGCGAACCAGAAAAGACTTGACGTTCCCGTGATCAGCATCGGCAACATCACCATGGGTGGCACCGGCAAAACTCCCTGCGTGCTGCTGCTGGCAGAAACGCTAAAGAGCCGCGGGCGCGCGCCTGGAATTCTCACTCGCGGCTACGGCCGCCATTCACCGGTGAAGCACCTGGTGGCACCGCCTGGCGCTTCCGTCCATGCCACTGACACCGGCGATGAACCGCAGCAGTTCGTGCGCGCAGGCATCGCGCCGGTAGGCATCGGGCCGAACCGCTTCATCACTGGAGTACGCCTGGCGCATGAATTCCACACCGATGTGCTCCTCCTCGATGACGGATTTCAGCACCGAAAGCTGGCGCGCGATCTAGACATCGTTCTGGTCGATTGCCTCAACCCTTTTGGAGGCGGTTACGAGTTTCCGCTCGGGCGGCTGCGAGAACCTATCGAAGGGCTCGGGCGGGCGGACATTATCGTCATCACGCGCAGCCAGTTTTCCGGGCTGCGCTGTGCTGTGGAAGAGGCAGTGCGCCGTATCAATACCCACGCGCCGATCTTCCGCGGGCGCGTGCTGCCGCAAGCTTGGGTAGAGTATCAAACCGGTCGCACCTATGCGCTCGATGACCAGCCTTTCAATCGCGTTGGCGCTTTTTGCGGCATCGGCAATCCACAATCATTCCGGCGCACGCTTGCCTCGCTAGGCATAGACGTAACTGATTGCGTGGAATTCGCCGACCACCAAAAATATCAACCGTATCACTTGCAGCGTTTGGTTCACGAATTTCACTTTCGAGGGGCAACCGCCATGGTCACCACCGAAAAAGACGCAATCAACCTGGGTAAATCCGCCGATCACCTGCCGATACCCATGCCCATATACTGGCTCAAGGTCTGGATGGAAATCGACCCATGGACCGAATTCCTGGAATGTATTGACCGCCGCATCGGCGCCGTGCGCCATGCAGAGTAGCAGCGATCTTTGACCGTTTAGAAATTGACGATCGAAGCAAAGGAGGCCGCGTCCAGACTTGCGCCTCCCACCAGCACGCCGTCAATTTCCGGCTGCGCCATGAGGGACTTTACATTGTCGGGCTTTACGCTGCCGCCGTAGAGAATGCGCATGGTATCGGCGGCTTCTCCAAAGCGCGCGCGCACCTGGGCGCGAATGACGCGGTGCGCGTCGGCCGCGATCTCGGGCGTCGCGGTTTTTCCGGTGCCAATCGCCCAAACCGGCTCATAAGCAATCACGATCTTGCCGAACTGCTGCGGGGTCAGGCCGGCGATCCCTTTCTGGAATTGGCTCACCAGCACGTCCTCGGTCCGGCCGCCTTCGCGCTCTTCCAGGCGTTCCCCTACGCAGACAATCGGCGTGAGCCCGGCATCAAGCGCCGCCACCGTGCGTTTGGCAACCGTCTCGTCGGTTTCGCCGAAGTATTGTCGCCGTTCGCTGTGTCCGACAATGGCATGGTTGACATTGGCCGCGTTCAACATGGGACCGGAAATTTCGCCAGTGAACGCGCCTTCCTTCGCCCATGCGATGTTCTGCGCGCCGACGCGAATGGCGGTGCCTTTGACTGCTTCCACAGCAGTCGCCAGATTCGTGAACGAAGGACAGATCACGATTTCACAATGCCCGGACTTCTCGACCAGCGGCCGGAATTTCTCGAAGAATGCAATGGTTTCCGCGGGCGTCTTAAACATCTTCCAATTGCCCGCCATGACAGGTTTTCTCATACGATTTGTGGTAAAAAACTTGTGCCTTTCACGAGGTTCGCGCCGAAGTTGGCTGCCACCGTCTGGCCGATATCCGAGAGCGTCGCGCGCAAACCGAGGTTTACGCCTTTCCGTGCTTCGGGTCCGAAGACCAGCAGCGGAACATATTCGCGGCTGTGGTCAGTTGAAGGCGTGGTGGGGTCGCAGCCGTGGTCGGCGGTCACAATCGCCAGATCTCCCGCGCGGAGCGCCGCTTCAAACTCCGGCAGCCAGGAGTCGAATTCCTCCAGCGCTCCGCCGTAGCCTTCCACGTCGTTGCGGTGGCCGTACTGCTGATCAAAGTCCACGAGGTTCACGAAAATCAGTCCTTCGGCGTTCTCCCGCATGGCTTCGAGCGTCTGCGCCATGCCATCCGCATTACTCTTCGTCTTCGATGATTCCAAAATTCCGCGCCCTAAAAACACATCAAAGATCTTGCCAACGCTATGGACGAACACCCGGCGATCTTCGAGCTGATCGAGCAGCATGCCCTTCGGCGGCGGCACCGCGTAATCGTGCCGGTTGGCCGTCCGCGCAAAGCTTCCCGGTTCCCCGGTGAACGGGCGCGCGATGACGCGTCCCACTTCGTTCGGCGGATGCAGAATTTCCCGCGCCATTTCGCAGATCCGGTACAGCTCCCAGAGCGGAATCACATCTTCGTGCGCGGCGATTTGAAACACGCTGTCGGCGGAAGTGTACACGATCGGCGAACCGGTTCGCATGTGCTCTTCGCCGAGCTCTTTGATGATTTCCGTCCCCGATGCTGCTTTATTGCCGAGCGTCGCGCGTCCGATGCGCTCCTCGAATTCCCGCATGATCTCCGGCGGAAAGCCGTGTGGATAGAGAGGAAACGGGTGCTCCAGGTGAATGCCCGCCATTTCCCAGTGACCGGTTGTCGTATCCTTACCCGGAGAGGCCAGCGCGCAGCGCCCATACGCCGCCTGCGGAGCTTCGGCCGGTGCGATGCCCGCCAATGGCTTGATATTTCCCAATCCCAGCCGCGCCATATTGGGCAATTTCAGGCCGCGCACGCGCGCCAGGTTGCCTAGCGTATCGCTCCCCACGTCGCCATAAGCGGCGGCATCAGGCATTTCGCCGATTCCCACGCTATCGAGAACAATCCAGATAACTCGCCGGAACACAATACTCGAATGTAGCAGAAAGCGGTCAGCCCTCAGCCGTCAGCAATCAGCTTCAGCGGCTTACTTCTATGCCTGAACAACCAGCTACTGTGAAACTCAATGCGCTATCCGCGATGCTAAAACCATGCCGTGCGCCCGGCGTTTTAGCTGAGCGCTGATGGCTGATCGCTAACTGATCCATCTTGCCAGTGCGAACGCGGCTGCTGAGGCCAGGCCTCCGATGATTACGGTCTGCATGCCGCCGCGTATCGCTGAAATGCCTGTCAGACGGCCCTTCACAAAGCCGAAAAAGAATAGGGCTACCAGCGTCACTCCTACCGAAATCGTGAGCGCGCGCATCAGATCGTCGGTCAGTATGTAAGGACTGAGCGGCACCAGGCCGCCTACTATGTAGGAGATCGCAATCGTGGCGGCGCTATTGCGCGCGCGCTTCGGTTCCGGCTCTTCAAATCCAAGCTCGAAGCGCATCATGAAATCCACCCAGCGCTTGGGATCGGCGCGAATCGCGGACACCACAGGCCCGATAGTTTCTTCGCTCATGCCGTAGCCGCGGAAAACGCTGGCCACTTCTTCCGCCTCCTCGTCCGGCGCCTCAACCGTCTCACGCTCCTCGCGCTCGCGTTCCGACCGGTAATGATCCATATCCGTGCGCGCCGCCAGGTAGCCGCCCAGGCCCATTGCAATAGAACCGGCCGCAATCTCGGCCAGGCCCGCAACAACAACGATCGCGGTATTGGATACCGTGCCGGAGAGTCCAGCGGCCAGCGCGAACGGAACCGTCAATCCGTCCGCCATTCCAATCACAACATCCCGCACCGTGGCAGAGGCTGAGAAATGTGTTTCGACGTGTGGTGTGGTCGGCATCCTCGACATCATCCCACGACGGCGCGACCTTTGTGAGAGGCGTTTAGAAAGTGTAATCGGCCACCACGAATGGGTACGTGTAGCCGCGCCCCGTCGTGGTCTGCTTGAGGAATTGCCCCGGAAAAATGTGCCCTACCCCCGCGCCGAATCGCATCTCCTTGGAAAAGGCGTAGGAGGCATCAAGATCGGTCTCCTGCCCCACGTGCGTTCCGGCCGTGCCGGCGGCATTCCGCACAATAAGCGTGCCGCCGCTGTTATAAAGCCCATCGCGCGCGTTGGCGAGCCACCAATCGTGATAGTTCACTGACACCGAGAACTTTGAAGAAGGCTTGCCATCCACGCCGAAGCGCAGGTCGCGGATGTTCCGCCAACCCACCTGATCGCATAGCCCGTATTTGCCATGCGACGTCGGGTAGAGCGAGTCGAATGTGCCCCTCACGCCATCATGCGGATCGGCATCGCCGCTGGCGAAGTTATACTCAGCGCTAATGCGCGGTTTCCAATCCGGTCCGGCAATCGTATAGCCCCCCATCCAATGGCCGGCCCAGGCGCGCATGCGGTCCGGCCCGAGCGAGCCTCGTTGCATGGCCATTTCGGTGCTGTAATCGATGCCGCCCGGAATGCTGCCGGCCCAGCGCATGCCCACAGTTTTGAAATCCAGATTGGCGATCGAGGCGTTTTCGGCGGCTTGGCGCGGCGCCAGCCGCCACAGCACGTAGGGCTCAATCACCCCGTGCGGCACGAGCTTTTCCGCATGGCCGTACAGGCCGTGAAGATTGTTGCCCGCCTGCGGCCGATCGAAGCCGCTAAGGTTCGGGACCACGACCGAGGAGGCAAAAGCGTCCAGCCGGTAGCCGCCGTCGCGCAGCGTAACACGAATCGCGTCAAAGGAACGGCCGAGATTGCTCCATGGTGTGTTGCCCACCAATCGCTGCTCGCCGAAGATCAGATCCTGCCGTCCGGCGCGCACGCTGATGTGCGAGCTGGCGGGATCCCCGAGCTGTACGTAGCCGACGCGCAGGTCCATCGGGCCCTCGTTCGGTGGTGTGCTGGGCACTTTGTCATTCAGGAATATGCGCGAATCCTGTCCCTCCGCCACGAACTGGAGCCAATCAGTGGGCTGCAGCCTCACGCCGATGCGAATGCGATGGAGCAGGTAGCCATCGCCTTGCCCATCGGCAAAACCGCGATTCGTGACCCCTTCCGCGCGAATGCGGTACTCGCCTTGCAACTGTAACCAGCCCGGAAGCCGCCCGTTGATTGGATCAGCGGGCGATTGTGCCCATCCAACCGCAAGCGAAAGCGCAGTGACTACCCCGATCCCGATTCTCATGCGAACTTTTAAGATACCGTGACGGCCAGCGAGAATCGGATGGAGGCAACTGCTTTTAACCCAAGCCAAGCCAGGCGAGCGAAAGATGGAAGAGCGCCGCGGTTTTTCCCAGCGGCTCGGCGAGCGCGACGACATCGGCCGCAATTACGCCGGCCATTTTGAGCTTTCCCGCAATCGTCTCGATCATGCCGCCGATCTTTTTCCGGTCCGGCTGTGGTTCCCGCGCGGCAGATTCGAGTTTCTGAACGTCCTCTTCGAGCGCCTGTCTGGCTGGAGGCTGCAAGTGATAGGGCGTCAATTGTTTTTCGAAAATCGCGCGCGGCATTCTACAATTCAGCGAGATCGTTTTTCGACTGGACAACCTTCACAGGCCTGCGCACCGCACGCGCCCTAAAGCTGACCTGAGAGCAGATGGCTGACAGCTACTCGCTGACGGCTCCCGTGCTACCCTGTTCCTTCGGAGCCTTATGCCCGTCACGCGCGAAAAAGCTCAGCTCATGAGCGCTTCCGAGATTGACCGTACCCTGGTTCGTCTGGCGCACGAGATTCTGGAAAAAACCTCGGACCTTGACGAACTCGCCTTCATCGGAATCCGCCGTCGCGGTGTGCCGCTGGCTCAGCGATTAGCGGCGAAGATCGAGGCGCTCGAGAGCCGCCGCATCCCGGTCGGCATTCTCGATATCAATCTCTACCGCGACGACCTCACGACCGTGGATATCAAGCCCGTGGTTAGCGCTACCGAAATCCCCTTTTCCGTGGCAGGCAAGGACATCATCCTCATGGACGACGTGCTCTATACGGGCCGCACCGTCCGCGCCGCGCTTGATGCGCTCTTCGACCATGGCCGCCCGGCACGGGTTCAACTGCTGGCGCTCATCGACCGCGGGCACCGCGAACTTCCCATCGAAGCCAGATTCGTGGGCCGTGTGGTGCAAACCTCCGATGACGAGATCATTGAAGTGAAGTTCCAGGAGATTGACCAGATGGAAAAGGTCCTCCTCGTCGAAAAAATTGCCGTAACGGAAACCGCATAACCTGACATGCCTGCCGGATTGCTCGGAATCGAGGAGCTCGATCGCACCGAGATCGAAGCTATTCTCTCGCGGGCCAAGGATTTTCAGCCTGTACAGAGCCAGTCTCACAAGAAGCTGGACGCCCTCCGGGGAAAGCTGATCGTCAATCTCTTCTTTGAGGCTTCCACACGCACGCGCACCAGTTTTGAAATCGCGGCCAAGCGATTGGGCGCTGATGCGGTTTCGATCACTGCCGCCGGCTCCAGTGTCTCCAAGGGCGAGTCGCTGGTGGATACGCTCAACACCCTTGCCGCCATGCGCCCCGACGTCATTGTGATGCGCCACTCCGCATCCGGCGCGCCGCATTTTCTCTCGCGCCATCTGCCGACGCCCATCATCAACGCCGGCGACGGCACCCATGAGCATCCGACGCAGGCCCTGCTCGACGCCCGCACCATTCTTGACCGGCGCGCCACGCTCGAAGGGCTGCGCGTCGCCATTATCGGCGATATCGCGCACAGCCGTGTAGCGCGCTCTAACGTGCACCTGCTTTCGAAATTCGGCGCTTCGATCGTGCTCTGCGGGCCGGCATCGCTGCTGCCCGTCGAACTCGCGCAACTGGCTCCAGGCGTCACCCTCACCACGGATATCCGCGAAGCCCTGCGCGAAACCGACGTGATCATGATGCTGCGTGTACAGCTCGAACGCCAGCACGAGGCCGCTTTTCCCGCCAGCGAATACTTCCAGTTTTATGGTCTGCGTCTGGAGCACCTCGATCTCGCGCGGCCGGACGCCATCGTCATGCACCCAGGACCGATCAACCGCGGACGTGAGTTGTCCTCGGAAGTAGCCGACTTCCAGCGCTCGGTGATTCTGAATCAAGTCGAGAACGGGATCGCGGTGCGGATGGCGGTGCTGGAAAGGGTGGTT
Organism: Bryobacteraceae bacterium; assembly: GCA_035550475.1. Classification (GTDB taxonomy): domain Bacteria; phylum Acidobacteriota; class Terriglobia; order Bryobacterales; family Bryobacteraceae; genus DASZPB01. Next base: position 32,187 of record DASZPB010000034.1, read on the forward strand.
GGATAACCCATGCCGATCGTGATCCGAAATGGCCGCGTGATCGACCCTGCTTCGCAGACCGACCGCATCGCCGATGTGCTCCTGGCCGATGGCAAAGTATCCGCGGTCGGGTCCAATCTTTCCGCTTCCGGCGTCGAAGTGTTCGATGCCACCGGAATGATCGTGGCGCCCGGCTTCATCGACATGCACGTGCACTTGCGGGAGCCCGGCTTCGAGCACGCCGAGACGATCGAGAGCGGCTCGCGTGCCGCGGCCGCCGGCGGATTCACTTCGATCTGCTGCATGCCGAACACCAAGCCGGTGAATGACAGCGCCATGGTGACCAGCTACATCGTGGAGCGGGCGCGCCGGTTGGCGTCGGTCAACGTATTCCCCATTGGCGCCATCACGAAAGGCAGCGCGGGCGAAGAACTGGCGGCCATCGGCGCAATGAAGGCCGCTGGAGCCGTCGCCATTTCCGATGACGGCCGGCCCGTCATGAATTCACGCGTGATGCGCCGTGCCATGGAGTTTGCGCGCTCTTACGGCCTGCCGGTGATCGACCACTGCGAAGACCTCAACCTGAGCGCCGGCGGCGATATGCATGAAGGTCTGCAATCGGTGCGCCTGGGACTGCGCGGCATTCCCGCCGCCAGTGAAGATGTGATGGTCGCGCGCGATCTCGTGCTGGCGCAGCTCACCGGCGCGCGCTGCCACATCGCCCACATTTCCACACGCAACGCCATCGCCATGGTAGCTTACGCTCATCGCAGCGGGCTGCCGGTCACGTGCGAGGCAACGCCGCACCACTTCGCGCTCTCGGATCAGCAGATGGCCCCGTATGACAGCAACTACAAGATGAAGCCGCCGCTGCGCTCCTGCTGCGATCGCGATGCTGTGGTGGACGGCATCGTATCCGGCTCCATCCAAGCCATCGCCACCGACCATGCGCCCCATGCCGGCAGCGAAAAGATGCAGGAATTCGAGCGCTGCCCGTTCGGCATTATCGGACTCGAAACCGCGCTTTCCCTGGCGCTGGAGGAGTTGGTCCACCCGGGCAAGATCACCCTGGCGCGTATGGTGGAGCTATTTACTACCGGTCCGGAATCCGTGCTGAATCTGGGCCGCGGCACGCTCGCAGCCGGCGCGCCGGGCGACGTAACCATCTTCAGCACAGAATCCGAATGGACCTACGACGTGAACCAGTCGCATTCCCGCAGCCGCAATTCACCGTTCCACAACCGCACGTTTCGTGGAGGTCCCATGGCCACGATGGTCAACGGCGAGTTCGTCTGGCGTCGCTAATCTCTCGCTCGAAGCCGGCTATTACTGCACCGGAATATTCACTGAATTCGAGGACGCGCTGCCCTGCGTGAGCACGGTCGCCACGTTGCCAGTAAGCCCCGTGGGCACGGTCACCGCCACCTGATAGAGGCCCGCATAAAACGGCGACGCGATGGAATAGATCACTGGTGCGTCTTTCCCGCCCATACTGACTGTCACCTTCGCCGTGTTGGCGATTGTTCCGCTTGGCACCAGCGCTCCACTCGTCAGGGCCGGAGTAGTCTGCCCCAACCCGGTCGCGTAGATCAGGATGGCATCTCCGGCGTGCGCCGGATTCGTGCTGCTGACCAGCGAAAAGTCCGCGTTCTTCAGCACCGCGGCCACGGGCGAAAAGAAGATGGCCGGCGCCACCGAAGCAACCGTCAGGCTCGTGGTGTTCCCCGCCCCGTTGCTGTTCGTCACGACCACGGTCTGCGAACCCGCCGGCACTTCCAGCGGAACCTGCGCGTTGATCTGATTCGGTGAAACGTAAAGCAGCGCGGCGTGTTTTCCGCCGATATCCACCGACGTTCCCCCCAGCGAAAGCGGCAGATTCTGGCCCTCCCAGCCGCTGAGATCCGTCGTCACTTTCGAAAGGTTCGTGCCGAAGATGGAAATCAGTTCCCCGGGAGAGACGATGGTAGCGTTCTTATCCAGGTTTGCGGAAATGGTTGCCGCCGCTGCCGGCACGGCAGTCACCGCCGGCGCCAACTGCGCGCGGATCGCGCCGCCGGTATCGGTCGTAGTATGCATGTTGACGTAGTGGCTCTCGGGGTTAATGACTATGTCATTCAAAGTCGCGAGGCCGGCGGTGCTGGTGACGGGTGGTGTGAAGCTGTAATACGCGCCGAAGCCGGTTGCGCTGGTGAAGCCGGGATCGTACGTCGGGATCATCGGCACGGTGACCGGCCCGTTGACGCCAGCTTTGCCATCGTGAATGTGGAGCCCGGTAAATTGCGCCTGCGCCGGAAAGCGGTAATCGACGTCAAAGAACACCGTGCCCGCGGCGACGGAGCCATTCTCGTTGCGCAGCGTGTGAACGGTGACTACCGCGGGCGCGGTGGCTTTCACACTCGGCGTGCCCGGCTCATTCGCCGAATCCATCAGCACCGGGAAGGACGTAGTGTCCGTGCGCCGCAACTGGGCACGGAGGACGCCGCTCGGATTGGCGGTGGTGTGCGCGTTGATGTACTGCGCCTCCGGGTTCACGAACAGATTATTGAATGTCGCGACCTGTTGCGCGTTGGTCGTCGTAATCTCGGTGTAGTAAGGCCCCAGCACGCCCGTTCCACTGGGATCGGAAGCCAGGTTCGCCGGCAATGTCGCGCCGATGACCACCGGCCCGTTGCTTCCGGCCGCGCCCGGGTGGATATGGAAGCCGGTAAAGGTCACCCCTGAGGGGAACACATAATTCGCGGTGAGATAAACTTCGCCCGACGTCAGATTGCCCGAGGAATCGCGCGTGCCGATGGCGACGACTTGAGCGACGCCGCTCGCTTTCACATTTGTGGGCGGCGGCACTTCGTTATCCGAGCTCATGATTCCCATCAGCAGAACCGCGTCCGCCTTCTGCAACTGCCCGCGCATTGCGCCGTTGGGAAAATCCGTGGTGTGAATGTTGACGTAGTATTGGCTGGGATCTTGAAAGAGGCCGCGCAGCGCCGCCAGCGCCGTAGCTGCGTCCGGCGTCACCTGCACCGGCAGATGAACCGTATCGCCGCCGCCCTTGACCGCGAGGCTATTCCCCGCGCTAAGCCCGGTATTGAGAACCACGCCTGCATTTACGCCTGCGGGTCCGTTGTGGATGTGCAGCCCGGTGGCGGTGACGTCCGATGCAAAATTCACCCGCACGAGAAAATCCACCGTTCCGGAAATAATCTGGCCCGTGCTGTCCCGTACGACGTGAGCCAGGATGTCGGCCGTGCCATGCGCTGTGATTCCGGTTGGCGGCACTTCGTTTTCCGGAAGCATCACCGCCCGGAAGAAAGCCGTCTCAGCCGTTTGAGCTATCAACGCGCTGGAAAAAAGCAGCAGACAGACAGCGGTTCTTTTCATTGCAAGAGCATACTTCAGAAGCGCTCGAAACACCGCATAAGTGCGCTGAAAATTTACACTTAAGAAGCGCTGGCAGTAATAAGTGCGGCTCTGTGGGTATGTCCCTGACCCTGTAAAATCCACCGGAGAAAACGACAACCCGCTTCCGTCACTTTTCGGTTACAAATACGAAACACGCGGCTCACTCACACGCGAACCGGTTCGACCGAGCTTCCCACGGGAAGGCACGTCATCGGAATCGAATTCAAAAAGAAAAGCACCGGACAATACCAGGAATCGCACGAAACTCTCCAGCTCTTCGTCGATGGAAAGAAGGTGCGAGAAAGTGAAATCCGCACCATGAGCGGGCACTTCTCGTTCGATTGTGTCCCGGTCAGCTTCCAGCCAGATACACGAACCGAACGACAAAGAGCGCGGTTAGCACGTACACGAACCAGTTCACCTGGCGGAACTTACCGCGCATGACCTTCAGCAGTGTCCAGGCGACGAAGCCGAACGCCAGGCCGTTGGCGATGCTGAAGGTGAGGGGTATGGTCATCATCGTCAGGAACGCGGGGATAGATACCTCCGGATCGTTCCAGGCGATTTCGCCGACGGCGGCCATCATGAGGCTGCCCACGATGATCAGGGCTGGCGCCGTAGCTGCGGTGGGAATGGCGCCCGCCGCCGGCGCCACAAACACGGCGATCAGAAAGAGCACGCCGGTGACAATCGCTGTCACACCGGAACGTCCTCCGGCCTCCACGCCGGCCGCGCTTTCGATGTAGCTGACCACGGTGGACGTGCCGGTAAGCGAGCCGGCGATCGTAGCCGTGGCGTCGGCAAGCAGGATGCGATTCACGCGCGGGATGCGCCTGTCTTTGTTGAACAGCCGTGCCCGCTGCCCTACCGCCACCAGCGTGCCGATGTTATCGAACATGTCGATAAACAAGAAGACGAAGATAATTTCAAAGAAACCGATCTTCAGAGTGGAAGCGATATCGAGTTTAAAAGCGGCCGCCGAAAGATCGGCCAGCGAGTAGGTCTGTGGTTTCCAGGCGGCAATACGAAAAGCGAAGCCCAGCGCGGTAGTGAAGAGGATTCCGATCAGCATGGCCGCGCGGACCCGCCAGGCAAGCAATACAGCGATGATCACCAGGCCGGCAATGGCGAGTGCCGTATTCGAGTCATGTAAATTTCCCAGCTTGATAGTGGTCGAGGGATCGGGCACTACGATGCCGGAATTACGGAATCCGATCAGCGCGATAAACAAACCCACGCCCGCGGCCACCGCTGAGTAGAGTTCGGGCGGGATGGTGGCGACAATTAGCTGCCGAATACCGATTACCGTGAGCAGGAAGAACACGACGCCCGAAATAAAGACGGCCCCCAGCGCCGTCTGCCAGGCAATGCCCATCTGCTTCACCACCGTGTAAGTGAAGTAGGCATTCAGGCCCATTCCCGGCGCGAGCGCGATCGGGTAGCGCGCGAACGCACCCATGAGCAGGCTGCCGATCGCGGCCGAAAGACACGTCGCACCCGTCACAGCGGCCAGAGGCATACCTGCTTCGTGCAGAATTGCCGGGTTCACGAAGACGATGTAAGCCATGGTGACAAACGTCGTGACGCCGGCCAGGATTTCGGTTTTCCAATCGGTGCCGAGCTTTTGGAACTCAAAATAATGTTCGACGCGCTGTTTCAGCATAGGGAAGTTTCAACGGCCACCGCGGTGGCAAGCAGCATAGCATCCTCATTCGCGGCGGCAGTCATCTGCAAGCCGAGAGGCAGTCCTTCGACCGGCATCGGAACCGAGATGGCGGGAACGCCGAGCGCGCTCCAGGGCGCGTTGCGGCTAGGGTCGCCGGTGGATTCGAGGCCGAGCGGCGCAGCGCCGGTTGCCGCGGGGGTGAGGATCACCGGAAACTCGCGAAAGAAAGCGGTCATCACCTGCCGCATCGCCCGCACATGTGACACGGCCGAGTCGTATTGATCGCGTGGAATGGCCAATCCACTCCGCACCAGCGCTGCGAGTTTGGCGCCGATGCGATCTCCAAACTGGCGCCAGCGCTCTTCGTGGATGCGCGCTCCTTCGTAATCGTTGATCACGCGCGCGGCGGCGAGCAACGCATGGAAGCCTTCCGGTGGGTCAGCGTCTATAATCGTGAAACCCGCGGCGCGCAGTCGCGCAACAGCATCATCCAATGCCGCGTCAGCGAACAAGGCGAACTTCCACCGCGGCTCGCTACTGCGCAGGCCGAGCGCGCTGTTCAGTTCCAACATCCCGGCGGCCGTCTCCGTGAAAAATCCCGGCGTGTCGAGCGACGGCGCGAATGGAAGCACTCCCACGCGGCTGATGTGTCCGAACGTCGGTTTGAATCCAACCACACCGCAGTACGATGCCGGGCGAAGGATCGAGCCTTGCGTCTGCGTCCCGAGCGCGAACGCCACCATGCCCGCCGCTACGGCCGCAGCCGATCCACTCGAACTGCCGCCGGGCGTGCGCCGCGGGTCACGCGGATTGCGCGTGGGGGGAGGGTCCAGATACGCGAATGCCGCCGTCTGCGTTTTGCCGATCAGCACCGCACCGAGCCTGCGCAGTTCCGTGATTAATGCGGCATCGCATTCGCCCTTGTGGCCGGCATAAATGGGGGACCCGTACTCAGTCGCCATGCCGACGGTTTCGAAAATGTCTTTGGCGCCGAACGGCACGCCGCTCAGCGGGCCTTCAGCCAACGGAGGCTGCGGCGATACTTCTACCCAGGCCCGCACCTCGGGTTCCCGTGCGGCAATTCGAGAGAGGCACTCCTCGAGCGCCATCCGGCGAAGCATGGACCCTACATTGTACTGAGGAAGCGCGGCGTGGCGCGGAACCCGCACTGGCGGCGTGCCGGCGGACCCGTATAATGGAATTTATGTTCTTTCGCAGAGAGCGCCCGAAGAATCTCTCGTTTCAGGAACGCATGGATCGTCTGAAGACTGCCGGCTTCACGGTTACACCGCAAGCGAGCGCGGTGCGCGTGAGCCGCGGCGAATGCGCGATCGACCTCAAGGACGAGAACGGCATGGTGCGGCATCTCGAACCAGCCGGCATTCTCATCGGAAAAGAAATCGGCGCGCTCGTGGATGGCGGATACCAGAAATTCTTCCGCACCAGTTCCGGCCGCGAGCAGCCTGCGCAGTCCTATCAGTTGAAGGCTCTCCACGATTTTGAAGAAGATCTCCGCGAAGGACTCGGCGAAGAAAGCTACTACAACGAATCGCTCGGCACGGTCTCCACTTTTTACCTCTATGACCGCGTGAAAGATCGCGATCGCGGTGTGCCCCGGCGCGTCTGGGAACAATAACGCGCCTGGACGTTTTGGCCGCGCCTGCGCGCCGCATTACTTCTTCTGGGCCGGCCGCCGGTGCACCTGTTCGAAGTACTGTTCCACGTAAGCCTGCACGGCCACCGGCACCTCATCGCGGTTGATTTCCGCTCCGCCTTCGCTGTGTTGCGTCAAGCGGTGCGTATACGGAGTGCTCAACTGCTGTTCGCCGGATTGCACTTCGACCGTCGCTTCCCCGGAAACATTAGCTGAGCGCTTGCCGATGATCTCGCTGATCTTACCCATGGCGGCGAGTTGTTCGGCTTGCTTCAGCTCCTTGTTGCCGTCCTGGCTGCCGATTCCGCTACCCGGCATCTTGGAAGCTTGCTGCGAGTTGCTCTTGCCCGCGCCGGCCTGCGCCGCGAGCGAGCTCTGCTGATCGCTGCCCGGCTGTCCCTCAGCGGAAGCCTGCGCTTCGCTTCCCTGCTGGCGATCGCCGGACTTCGATTGCTGTTGCCCGCTCTTCTGCTGTCCCCGCGATTGCTTCCCGCTCTGCGCCGCCGCGGCCTGCTGTGTGCCGGACGCGCCCGCCTGGTTCTTCATATGAGAGAGCAAATTCTGCATCGCGTCGCGAACTTTGCTCAGCAGACTCGAATTCTCGCCCGATCCCCCATCCTGCGATCCGCTCGCCTGCTTCTGGCCGGATGAAGAGGAACTGGAATCCTGATCGCCCTGTTCGCCGGACTTGCTACTGTCGGAATTCTGCGAATTCGGGTCGTCGGGCGGGTCGGACTCTGCTTGCGCTGAGGCCTGCTCACGATTCGGTTCGGCCGATTCCGCCTTGGATTGCGCCTGCCCCCGCGTGTCGGAATTGGCAGGCGTCGCGGCTTCCTGCGCTTTGTCCGCAGAAGCCATCGGCTCGGAACTCTGCTGTTCGGCCTCAGCCGGGGGATCAGCTTCCTTGGGCAGTTTGGGAGTTTCGGCCTTGGCCTCCTGCACTTTCTTCTGGAATCCGAACGATTGCTGCAGGATGTGCGCAAGCGACGGTTTCAAATCAAGCCGCTGATCGAGGCCATACCGCAATGCGAAGAGGCTCGATGCCACCAGCGCGAGCCCCGCCATCCAGTACGCGGCACGCGGCATCGTGTAGGGTACGGCACGGCGGACATCCACCGTCTCCGCCATACGGTCCGCACTTTCGCGCTGCAATTGCCGCGTGCGGGATGAGGCTTCGGGTGAAACGTCCCGGGAAAAAAACAGGGCAGTGGAAATAGTATCGGCAAGCCCCATGCGGTGGTCCACGATTTGCGCCACCGTGTAGAGAGACGGCAACTTTTGGCGAATCCGGTAAACGCCAATTGCCGCCGCCGCGAGAGGAACCAAAGTTGCCCAGCGCCAATCCAGAATTTCCGTGCCGAGCAACAGAAGCACGATGAATGCTACGAATGTGCCAGCAGACACATTCGTCCCTTCGGAGAGCAATTCATTACACAGGAGCCGGCGCCTCGCCCGGCGGACCAGTGTCAGCACAATACTCCCTCGTGCGTTTCCAAACGGTTCCTCGAAACCGCGAAAGCTCCCGAGGCGCCGTTGTGCTTTAATCGTATCATTATCAGCCACGGGTGCCGGCCTCCCCTATCGGGCAAGATGCCGGTCCCTCCCGATCGATTCGGAAACATTGTTGCAATCGGTCCTCCGAAATCGAGGCGCCAAGGCTTAAAATAGAATCAGCGCCAACTTCGAGAAGAGTCTTTGAGCCATCCATCAAAAGTCTTAATTGTCGACGACGAGGCAAGCCAGAGAAGTGGCCTTGCGGCTATGATTTCCGCGTGGGGAATGACCGCGGAGACCGCCTCCGAGGGAAATGAGGCTCTGGCGAAGCTGAATGATTTTCCGGCCGACGTAATCCTTACCGACCTCAACATGCCCGGTATGGACGGGTTCGAATTCCTCGCCCGCTTGCGGGATTCGGGTGAAATGCCGCCCACGATCGTGTTAACGGCATTTGGCAACATCGAGACCGCCGTCAAGACCGTCCATGAGTTGGGCGCGTACTGGTTTTTGGAAAAGCCCATCCAGCCGGGCACGCTCGAAGTGCTGATCCGTCGAGCCGGCAGTCACGCGGGGTTGCGCGCCGAAAAGCGCAACCTGGAGCGGCAGCTCAGTTATAAAGGCTCCTTGGGAGAGCTGGTGGGTTCGTCTTCCAAGATGCAGGAAATCTTTTCTTTGTTACAGCAGGCCGGCCCCAGCAAAGCGTGTGTTCTGATCACCGGCGAAAGCGGGACGGGTAAAGAACTGGTGGCGCGCACACTGCACGCTCTCAGCGCCCGCCGCCAAGGCCCGTTTATCGCCATCAATTGCGCGGCTCTTCCCGAAACTCTGATTGAAAGCGAGCTGTTCGGGCACGAAAAAGGATCATTCACCGGAGCCTCCGAACGGCGCGCGGGCTGCTTCGAAGTGGCCCAGCATGGCACACTGCTGCTCGATGAGATCGGAGAAATGCCGATGCAGACGCAGGCCAAGCTGCTCCGCATCCTGGAAGATTCGAAAGTTCGCCGCTTGGGCGGCCGTACCGAGTTCGAAGTGGATGTCCGCGTGGTGGCTGCCACCAACAAAGTTCCTGAAGAGGCGGTCCGCGGCGGGCATCTGCGCGAAGATCTGTACTACCGGCTGAATGTTTTCCACGTGCATTTGCCTCCTTTGCGTGAGCGGAAGGAAGACATCCAGCAGATCGCCGAAGCCCTGATGGCGGACCTCAATCAGAAACACGATTGCCGTGTCGCCGACATCTCTCCGGCCGTACTCGAAGCGTTCCAGCGGCACAACTGGCCGGGCAACGTCCGCGAGTTGAGGAATGTGCTGGAGCGGGCCGTGATTCTGGCGGGTGAGGGCACTATCGAAGCCAAGCACCTGCCAAGTTCGCTTCAAAACCGTGCCGCCGCGCCAACGGCCGAACCCGCTGCCGATGCGGCGACTCCGGCCGCGCCGCCTCCCGATGAACTCGAAGGCGTCCGGTTTCAGATCGGCACCACGGTGGAAGAAGCCGAGAAGGGCCTCATCCTGCGGACTCTGGAACACACGCGCAACAATAAAACGCGAGCCGCGGAGATTCTGGGAATCAGTCTGAAAACACTACACAACAAGCTGAAGGAATACGGCTCGAACCGGGAATTCGGAATCAGCGCATAAATCCGCGCACCGCGGTCAGAGTGGATTTGAAAAAGGCCTATCTGCCCGTGTGCAAGTTGTTGTGAATGGCGTAAAGAGCCAGTTCCAGCCGGTCGGAAACCCCCAGCTTGTCGAAGATGTTGTGCAGATGGTTCTTCACCGTCTGCTCACTGATAAACATCTTCTCCGCCATTTCTTTGTTTTTGAAACCCTGGGCAACCAGGGCAACGATTTCACGTTCGCGCTGGCTCAGCGGTGAGCGCTCGCGTTCGCGCGCCGCGCCAATAGGTGCTGTGGCCGCCGGCGCCGGCGTGCTTTCATCGGAAGCAACAAACTGCCGAATCACGGCAGCCGTGGTATGAGAATCCAACCAGATCTCCCCTGCGTGAACTTTTCGTATGCTCTTGATGAGTAGCTCCGTAGCCGTTTGTTTCAAAACGATTCCAGACGTTCCTAGCTTCATCGCCTGGACGAATTCGTTTTTGTCGTCCGACGCCGTCAGGACGATGACCCGGGTTTTACTCTTACCCGATTGCAGGCGCTGCAGAGTCGCCAGACCATCGAGCCCCGGCATCTTTAGATCGAGCAATAGAATATCCGGCTCGTGCTGTTGGAGCACATCCAGAACCTGCCGCCCATCCTGCGCCTGTGCAACAACTTCGAAGTCCTCTTCTAAAGCCAACAGCTTGCACAGACCGTCTCGGAAAATGGGATGGTCGTCCGCCACTACGATCCGAATTCTTGATTTGGCTGGCATGCCAGTGATGGATGACGGCCCGTTTAATGCGGTACTGTTGTCGGACATACCTCTCCGCTACGAGATAATTTTAGAAGTTCCAATAGTACCAAGTCAATTCGTTATGGCCCTTACTGCAACCTATGGGGGATTTCCCTGAAGGCTTCTGTGGATTCCAGCACCCTTTGAGATTGCTGTAACCCTTACGAGGTGTTATGCCGCCCTCTCTGTTTACTACTGATCGCATTTGATTTATAGGAGGCAAGAGAGGGGCTATGCGTCGCTTTTGGGGTTTTGTTGAGGTAAAGGATTTATGAGCGAAGAATTAGCCGAGGTTGACTTTCAGCGCTTCTGGCGCCGCTTGCAGCAACTTGGGCTCAATGCTTACGAATCCCGTTCTTATCTTGTTTTGCTGGGCCACCCGAAGTTCAAGGCGCTCGAATTGGCCGCCAGGGCTCACGTGCCACGCCAGAAGATTTACGAAGTCCTGGACAGTCTGGTGGAAAAGGGCTTCGCCCAGGTAGTGCAGGAGAAGACCAAGCTGTTCTCCGCGGTCGAGCCGAGCCTGGCCATCCCGGGCTTCCTCTCGCGCAAGCGGCAGGTGCTGGAACAGGAATTGACCGACAACAGCCGCACGGGAACCGCGCTCATCGACGACTTGAAAGAGCTGTATTCCGAGGGCCAAGGCGGCCGTGGCACGCTGGACTTCCTGAGGATTGTGACAGAGCCGGCCCAGACCGCCGCCGAATACCGGCGGATGTTGGGCGAAGTGAAAACCGAATACCTGGAATTCTCGCGGCCGCCCTATGCGGTCGATCCATTCGACGAAAAGCTGGTGAAGCAGGCCCGGGAGAACGGCGCCACATGCCGCCTGCTGCTGGAATCGGCGCCCATCGACGAGCAGCACCGCCAGCGGCTGAGCGACTACGTCTCGGCCGGTGTCGAAGTACGTATCGCCGGGTCTTTGCCCATGAAGCTTGCGGTGTTTGATGGCCAGCACGGCATGGTCGCGTTGCTCGACCCCGTGATTACGCGCCCTGCATGGACAGCCGTAGTATTTCACCACGCCGGGATGGGCCAGGCGATGAAAGGCTTGTTCGAAGAGCACTGGCGCCGCGGAGAGAACCTGCAGCAGAGCTAGCGGCGCTTAGCGCGCGCCGCCGGCCATGCCACGCTGCTTGCGGGTGAGGATTTCGCGCACCGCATAAATGCGGCGATCCTGACTTTCGAAGTACGTCCGCATCATCATTTCGCCGATCAGCCCCGTGCTGAACATCATCAGCCCGGCCAGCAGCAACAAGCCGCCGGCGATCATGAGCGGACCGTGCTCTACGATGATGTCATAGCCCATGAACTTCTTGATGGCGACGTAGGTCAGAATTCCGCCGCCGAATGTAGTCCCCGCCAGCCCGAGCGAGCCGAAAAAGTGCATGGGCCGGGTGAAATACTTCAACAGAAACTTAATGGTCAGAATGTCGAACAGCACGCGGAATGTGCGGCCGATGCCATAATGCGAGCCGCCCGCCGCGCGCGGTGTGCTGCGGATAGGCACTTCCGCCACGCGCGCGCCGTAAAAGCTGGCCAGGGCCGGAATGAACCGGTGCAATTCCCCATAGAGATTCACGTCCTTCAGAACCTCTGAGCGGTACGCCTTGAAAGTCGTGCCGAAATCGCGCAGGTCCATGCCGGATGCCTTCGCCATCATCCAATTGGCGATGCGGGAGGGCAGTTTGCGGCTGAGCGCATTGTCTACGCGGTTCTTGCGCCATCCGCTGGCGATGTCGTAGCCTTCGTCGATTTTCGCCAACAGCGCTGGAATGTCCTCCGGAGCGTGCTGGAGGTCGCCATCCATGGCAATAACGACATCGCCCTTTGATTCGTGAAAACCGGCTGAAAGGGCCGCGGTCTGTCCGAAATTCCGGCGCAGGCGGATCACTTTCAGGTGGCCATCGGTCTCTACCAGGTTGGCCAGCAGTTCAAAACTCCGGTCGGTTGAGGCGTCATCCACAAACAGGATTTCGTAGGGTCGCTGAACTTCTTCGAGCACCGCGGTCAAGCGGTCATACAAGGGCAGGATCGAGTGCTCCTCGTTGTGAATCGGGATCACGATCGACAGCATGATGTTGAAAGTACCAGTTTAACATCCTATGTAAAGAATGTTCCCGAAAGCCCGCTTCCAGCAGTGAATTTGGGGCTATGTTAATACTTTCACGCTCCATGGAACGCCTTCCCTTCCAAGCGACGCAAGCCGGCGCGTCCTACGATCAAATCAGCGTGTTGCCGGTAGCTGTGCTGCTCGATAACGTGCGCAGCCTGTACAACGTGGGCTCGTTTTTCCGGACAGCCGATGCCGCCGGAGTAGAGAAGATTTATCTCGGCGGAATCACCGGGCGGCCGCCGAAACGCGCGCTTTCAAAAACGGCGCTGGGCGCCGAAGAAAGCGTGCCGTGGGAGCACGCCTGGGATGCGGCGCAGTTCATCGAAAAGCTGCGCGGCCGCGGCTACGAAACGGCGGCGATCGAAACGACCGTCCACGCGGTGGATCTGTTTGATTGGGTGCCGCGTTTTCCCGTCTGCCTGGTTTTCGGTCACGAAGTGGATGGGATACAGCCGCACCTTTCGGCCCAATGCGACGTCCACGTGCGTATTCCCATGCTGGGCGCCAAGCATTCGCTCAATGTGGCTACCGCCGGTGGTGTGGCGATCTACGAATTGTTACGCAAGTACCGGCTGTTGTGCGGAGCGCAGGGTTCCGCTCGAACGCGAGACCAGGGGCCTTGAGCTACCATAAAGACTTGGCAGTAACACTCCCGCGCTTGCGCCTCAATCTCGATTTTCTTCCTTCGCCTTCGCCGGAGCACCCGGGTTTGTTCATCCGCGATCCGTATCGCTATTCCGACGCGATGCTGATCCTGCCGCCGGTGTTGGTGGAGTGCCTGGAGTGCTTTGACGGCGCCCATACGGAGCTCGATCTGCGCGAGGTGCTGGTGAGACTCACCGGAGAGCTGGAGGTCGGTCAGATCGAGGATCATCTCAAGCAGACGTTGAGCACGGCCGGTTTCCTGGAAGATGGAATATTTGCCGGTATGCGGGAAAACCGCCGCCGCCAATTCGCTGAGCAGGAGCAGCGCGACCCCGCGCACGCCGGCGCCGCCTATCCGGCCGCTCCCGCCGAACTGCGCGAGATTCTGACCGGCTACATGGATGGCGAGACTACGCACTCGATGGCTGACGGCAATTTGTTTGCGATCGCGGCTCCCCACGTGAGCCCCTCTGGCGGCTGGAAATCCTATCGCGCGGCGTACAACGTGCTGCGTCCGGAGCATCGCGAGCGTACGTTTGTGATCCTGGCGACTTCGCACTATGGCGAGCCTGAGAAGTTCGGCCTGACTCGAAAATCATTCCTCACTCCGCTGGGAGAATGCTTCACCGACCGGGTGCTGGTGGATTGGCTGGCCGCGCGCGGCGGCGCTGCGGTCGAGATGGAAGACTACTGCCACTCCTTCGAGCACACGGTGGAACTGCAGTTGATTTTTCTCCAGCACGCGCTCGGCGCCAATGTTCGCATTCTGCCGATCCTGTGCGGGCCGTTCGCGCGCAGCCTGTATCAGGGCGGTAACCCCGAGGATGACGAAGGCGTGAAGCGGTTCCTGGATGTGCTGGGCGAGCTGCGGGCGCGCGAAGGCGATCGCCTGTTCTGGATTCTGGGCGTGGATATGGCGCACATGGGCTTGCGCTACAACGATCGGTTCCAGGCGGCCGCCGGCCAGGGCATCATGGCGGAAGTCGCCGCTCGCGATAATGATCGCATTGGCCGCATCAACGCCTCCGATGCGCATGCCTTCTGGGACCTGGTCCGGCAGGACCATGACGACCTGAAGTGGTGCGGCTCGTCTCCCTTCTACACGTTTCTCAAAGCCGCACCCGGCGCGCGCGGAGAACTGCTGCGCTATGAGCAGTGGAACATCGACGAGCAAAGCGTAGTCAGCTTCGCCGGCATGGCCTTCTCCAAGCCGTAGCGTTCCGCGCATCTGCATTTGTCGTCTTTCCGTTCACCGCCATCCTGAAGTTGTTACATAATCGAGAGACGTATGCTCACCAAATCTCTTGTGTGGTTCGGATTGCTCGGTGCAGGTGCACTGTTTGCCGCGCCCCGGACTTTGCAAATCTACTGGATCGACGCTGAGGGCGGTGCGTCGACTCTGATCGTCGCGCCCAGCGGACAGTCCCTGCTCGTGGATACAGCCAATCACACTCCGGACGACCGGGATGCCAAGCGAATTTACGCTACGGCCCAAAAGGCGGGTCTGAAGAAAATTGACTATCTGCTCACGACACACTTTCACTCGGATCACATCGGCGGCATGAAAGCTCTCTCGACGATGATCCCCATCGGCCTTTACATGGACCACGGCGAGACGGTGGAAATTAACCGCCCGCGCGTGGCCCAGCAATACAAAGACTATGTCGAACTCACCAAGGGCAAGCGCCGCATTCTTCATGCAGGCGACAAGATTCCACTGAAAGGCGTGGATGTGGAAGTGGTCGTCGCCGCGGGCGAGCCCATTGCTCATCCGCTCAAGGGCGGCGGAGTCGCTGGGACAGCCTGCGACACTTGGAAGGACCGTCCCACAGAGCCGGACCCCGATAACAACCAGAGCGTGGGCATTCTGGTGCAATACAAAAAATTCCGGTTTCTCGATATGGGCGACTATACGTGGAACTACGAGAAGAAGCTGGTGTGCCCGGAGAACCTGATCGGCACTATCGATCTCTTCCAGACCTCACACCATGGATTGGAGCGATCCAATTCCCCGCAGTTTGTCTGGTCACTCAAGCCGCGCGTAGCGGTGATGAACAACGGTCCCACCAAGGGCGGCCCTGTCTCGGTATTCGACATCCTCCGCAAGTCTCCGGGCATCGAGGACATCTGGCAGGTGCACCTGGCCATGCGCATCCCCAAAGAAGTGAACACGGATGAAAAGATGATTGCCAATGTAGTGCCGTCGTCGGAGTGCAAGGGAAATCTGCTCACCGCGTCGGTGGAACCGGACGGCAAGTACACGTTGACGAACGAGCGCAACGGATTCAGCAAGACCTACACCGCTACCTCGAAATAGCTGCGCCGGGCCGGCGGCTGTGCACGACAGGCGCCGGCCTCAATCGAGCTTCTTGTGAAATCGCGCCGCGCTGAGCCACAGCACGACGATGCCGAATGCCAGCAGGCAGACCATCTGCGGCCATAGCACTTCGATCCCTACCCCCTTCAAGAAAATGCCCCGCACGATTTCGACGAAGTAGCGCAGCGGGTTCAGGTAGGTGAGGTATTGGACCGGCAGCGGCATGCTGTGGATTGGGAAGGCGAATCCGCTTAGCATGAAAGCGGGCGTCGAAAAGAAGAATTGCGACATCACCGCCTGCTGCTGGGTCTGGGAGGTGGTGGAAAGCAGTAAACCGGCGCCCAGGCTCGTCATCAGAAAGACCACCGAACAAACCAGGAGCGTGAGCGGACTGCCTCGAAACGGAATATGGAACAGCAGCAGCGCGGCCGCGGTGACTCCAACCACGTCGACTAATCCCACCAGCGCAAACGGAAGCGTCTTTCCCAACATCAGCTCGATGGGCCGCAGCGGGGTGACCATCAATTGCTCCATGGTGCCGATTTCCTTTTCGCGCACAATGGCGAGAGCTGTCAGCATCAGCGTCACCAGCATGATGATGTTCGCCACCACGCCGGGCACAAAATAGTTGCGGCTGTGCAGATCGGGATTGAACCAGACGCGGCTAGCCGGCGTCACCTCCGCCATGGCGAGGTTGGCCGGAGCGCCCGGACTCCGCGCGAGCACCTGGATATTTTGGGCATTGGCCATCTGGTCTGCTGAGTATGCCGCGATGACCTGCTGCGCGTAACTGGACACGAGCGATGCGGTGTTGGAGTTGGTTCCATCCACCAGCACCTGCACGGCGGCCGTCTGGCCGCGCGCCAGATCGCGCGCAAAGCCGGGCAGAACGGAAATCACCGCGGCCGCTTCGCCCCGGTCGAGGATGCTCTGTTCTTCCTGCGTATTCCGCGGCAGCGCGACTACGTCAAAGCGTCCCGAGCCCTGAAAGCGGTCGAGCAGATCGCGGCTCTGCGGCGTGCGATCCATATCCATCCATGCGATGCGCGCGTGCTCTACGTCCAGGTTCACGGCGTAGCCGAAAATGATGGTCTGCAGAATCGGCGGGACGAAGAGCAAAAGCCGCATGCGCGGCTCTCGCAACGCCTGAATGAATTCTTTCCGCAGGATGACCCAAATTCTCTCCCACATAGTTACACCAGCTTCTGGTTCAATTTGCGAGTCGCCAGGAAAAACACGATCACGGCATAGAGCGCCAGGAACATCAGTTCTCCACCCATCAGCCGAAGGCCCACGCCTTTCAGAAACACGTCTTTCAGCAGGCTCACGTAGTAGCGTGCCGGCACGATCAGAGTGATCGCCTGGATGGCTTTTGGCATGGTTTCGATGGCATACACGAATCCGGAAAGCAGGAATCCGGGAAGAAACGAGCTCAGCATCCCCATCTGGTAGGCCTGCAATTGCGTCTTCGCCGCCGCGGAAATGAAAATGCCCCAGAACAGCGCGCCGAACAAGAACACGCAGGTCGAAACCGCCAGAATGATCGCGCTGCCACGGAATGGCACACCAAATATGAAAACGGCCACAATCACGGCGATGGCGGCATCGGCAATACCCAGCAGGAAATACGCCAGCATCTTGCCGAGCACCATTTCGGCCGGGCGCATGGGCGTCGAAAGCACCTGCTCCATGGTTCCCATCTCCCATTCGCGAGCGATGGTGAGGGACGTCAGCAGCGCCGCGATGATCATGAGAACCACGGCGATCAATCCTGGCACGACATAATTCTTGGATTCGAGTGAGCTGTTGTACCAGACGCGCAAACGCGCTTCCACCGGCGGCCGCGCTGCGCCGCCGCCTTTCTGGTTCTGCATGTCTGAGCGCACTACAAGTGAATAGCTCTGCACCAGGCTTTCCGCGTAGCCGAGTGCAATCGACGCCGTGTTGGAGTCGCTGCCATCAAGCAGAATCTGCACCTGCGCGCGGCGGCCTGCTGCCACGTCTTCCCCGTAGCCGCGCGGAATGACGATACCCATCAGAATCTGGTTTCTGTCGATGGCCCGCTCGATCGCCGGGTATCCGCTCGCAAATCCGCGGATCTCGAAAAATCGCGAACCCTGGAACTGCCGGATAAGTGTCTGGCTCGCTTGCGTGCCGTCCTGATCGTAAATCAGCGTGCGGATGTGATCCACGTCGAGACTGAGCGCATAACCGAACAGCAGCAGCATCAATACCGGCACGGCGAGAGCCATGCCGAGGCTGCGGGAGTCCCGCACGATGTGATGCAGCTCTTTGATGAAGATCGCGCGCGTACGCCGGTAGCTCATGCCGCTTTTCGCTCCTCAGCCTCAATCAGGGCCACGAACACGTCTTCCATGGACGGGTGGATGGGCTCCAGCCGCTCGATTTCGATTCCCTTCGCCGCCAGGGCTTCGCGGATGCGGGAGACCGTGGCATCGCGATCGTCAGCCGTGACGTGGAGACCCTTGCCGAAAACCGCGACATCCCGCACGCCTTCGACGCTCTCCAAAGCCCGCATCGTATCCAGCACGGCGTTTGTATCCAATTGCAGCAGCGTGTTGGCGGTCAGGTTCCGCTTTAGTTCGGCGGGCGGTCCGAGCGCGATCACGCGGCCGCGGTACATCATAGCCAGGCGGTTGCAGTATTCCGCTTCATCCATGTAGTGCGTGCTCACAAATACCGTGTGCCCGGCAGCAGACAGGTTGCGGATCAGGTCCCAGAAGGCGCGGCGCGCAATGGGGTCTACTCCCGAAGTCGGCTCGTCCAGAAACAGCACGGGCGGTTCGTGCAGAATGGCGCATCCCAGCGCCAGACGCTGTTTCCAGCCGCCGGAAAGCGTGCGCGTCAGGGCGTCTTTGCGCTCGGTCAACTTGGCCATTTCCAGCACGTATTGCTTGCGTTCAGGTCTTCGTTGGCGCGCCACGCCGTAGATGCCGCTGAAGAAATCGATGTTTTCTTCTACGGTGAGATCGTCGTAGAGCGAGAACTTCTGCGACATGTAGCCGATGTTGCGCCGGATCTGCTCCGGCTGGGTGGCTACGTCCAGACCGTTCACTACGGCGGTGCCGGAAGTCGGCGTCAGCAAGCCGCACAGCATGCGAATGGTGGTGGATTTCCCCGCCCCATTCGGTCCCAGGAATCCGAAAATTTCGCCCTTACTCACCTGGAGCGTGACATGATCCACGGCGACGAAATTGCCGAAGGTTTTGACCAGGTTCTCGAGTTCCACCGCCCAGCCGTTCATGACGCCCTCTCCTCGTGCTGAATCGCGTAAATGAATGCGCCTTCCATGGTGGATGTTCCGGTATCGCGTTTCATTTCGTCGGGCGTGGCGCAGCGGATGAGCCGCCCCTTGTCCATCAGTCCTACGCGATTGCAGCGCTCAGCCTCGTCCAAGTACGCCGTCGTCATGAAGATCGTGATGCCGTCTTTCAAAAGCTGATAAAGAATGGCCCAGAAATCGCGGCGCGAGACGGGATCCACGCCATTGGTCGGTTCGTCGAGAAATAAAATTTGAGGCCGATGCAGCAGCGTGCACATGAGAGCCAGCTTCTGTTTCATGCCGCCGGAGAGGCGCCCGGCTTGCCGTTCGCGGAACGGCTCCATGCGCGTCATGCGCAGCAGGCGCGCCGTCAGATCACGGCGCTGCTCCCCCACTACGCCGAACAGGTCCGCGTAGAAGAACATGTTCTCTTCGACGGTCAGGTCATTGTAGAGACCAAAGCGCTGCGCCATATAGCCAATGCGATCTTTGACCTCTTGCGATTGCCGCGCCGCATCGTGGCCCGCCACGAGCGCTTCTCCGCCGGTGGGGTCCATCAGTCCGCAGAGCATTCGCAGTGTAGTGGTTTTACCGGCGCCATCCGGCCCCACCAAGCCGAAGATCTCGCCCTGCGCGATCGAAAGATTCAGATGATCGACCGCCGTAAGCGCGCCGAAGCGCTTGGTCAGGTCGTGCGTTTCGATAATGGGCTCCATTCGTCTATTCCAGAACGATCCGAGCATCCGCCGGCATGTTTTCCTTCAGCTCATGCCGCGGATTATCGACTTCGATTTTGATGCGGTAGACCAGCTTCACTCGTTCCTGCTGTGTCTGAATCTGCTTGGGTGTGAACTCAGCCTCCGAAGAGATAAAAGTGACGCGGCCGGGATAGATCTTTCCCGGATACGAATCAGTAGTCACATTCGCTTTCGAACCGAGATGGATCTTGCCCAGATCCGTCTCATTGACGTAGCCGCGCAGCCAAGGGTGATCGATGTCGCCAACGGTTACGACGGTCGTCCCAGGAGCCAGCACTTCGCCCACGTCCGCCGCCTTCACCAGCACCACACCATCCACCGGCGAAATGGCCGTCGCATCGGCAAGCTGCGAATCGATTAGAGCGAGATTTGCTTTGGCCGCCGCGATAGCCGCTCTCCGCGATGCCAGATCCTGCTCGCGCTGCTTCACTTCGAGCGAGCCTGCTTCGGACATCTTCAACGCCGCCCGCGCCTGCGCCACCTGCCCGGATGCCGCCTCGATTTCCTCGCTGCGCGGCCCCGCCTCCACAAGAGACGCGCGTTGTCTGGCCTGTTTCAGCGCCGCTTCGGCGCTTTCCATTTGATTGCGATACTGATCGTGCTGCGCCGTCGAAATATCGTCGTTCTTGTAAAGTGTTTCCGCGCGCTGCCAATCGCGACTGGCGCGTTCGTAAGCCGACTGCGCGGAAGCTTCGGCCGCCTGCGCCTCCTGCTTCTCCTGCGGGCGCGATCCGTTCCGCAACTCAGCTAGCTTCGCTTCAGCCGAAGCCAGATCGGCGCGGTGCTGATCGAGTTCCGCCGGTAGGGTTGCCTTGCGGTAGGCCAGCGCAGTCTCGGCTTGCGCGAGTTGCGCCTCGGTGGATTGCAGGTCGGCTACTACGCGCTCGCGCTGCGCTGTCAACTGATCACGATCCAGCCGCGCGATGACTTGACCTTTCTTCACAGCATCGCCTTCGTCCACCGTGCGCTCTACCAACCGGCCGGCGGTTTTGAAAGCGATGTTCACTTCGGTCAGTTCGATATTGCCGGAGACTATAAGCTCGTTGCTGTCGCTGTCCGCCGTGCCGCGAACCATGTACCAGGCAATGGCGCCCGCCACAACTACCGCCGCAACTACAATGAATCGCTTCTTCATTCGTTTCCTCGTCTTCTCACTGGATGGCACGCCGCGTCGTTCCCATGGCCTGCGCCAGGTCGATGCGGGCCACGTTGTAGTTGTAGAGCGCGGCCGTCTGGTTATCCCGAGCGCGCTCGAGCCGCGTCTGCGCGTCGGTCACTTCCAGGCTATCCGTCACCCCAGCCTGATAGCGCCGCCGGGCCTGCGCCAGTTCATTCTCCGCGAGATGCAGTCCATCAGAGGCCACCTTCACTTCGTCATCCGCCGAGTGCAGACTATCAAGCGCCAGACGGATATCGAGTTCAATCTGTTCCTTGAGGTCGCCCGTGCGCAGGCTCTCGGCGCGGTACTGCGATTCCGCTTCTTTGCGCCGCGCATCGCGCCGCCCGCCGTCGAAGATCGGCACTCGCAGCGAAAGGCCATAGGTGCGTGTCGGCAGAGCGTTGTTGAAGCCAGTGCCGATAGAACCGTAATCGCCAAACGCGACCAGCGATGGCAGCCGCTCCATTTTCACTGCGTTGGCGGAAATTTGCGCGTTAGATTCCCGTTCGCGCTGTGCCTGATAATCCGGCCGTTCCTTCAGCGCCTGAGCGCGCGCCTGTTCGAGCGTGACGGGGTCCACGGGCACGTAGCCGAGCTTGTCGGTCAATTCCAGTTCAGTGTCGAGCCGCGCATTCATGGCCCGCAGCAGTTCCAGGTGCGACCTCCGCCGCGCATTCTGCGCCACCAGCAACTGCTGCTGATCGTTCGCAAGCTGCACCTGCGCGCGTGTGATCTCGATTCCGGTGCCGGTGCCCGCCTGCTTCTGGTGCTGTGCCAATTGCATCATAGCCTGTGAAAGCTTCACGTTGGCCTGCGCCGTATCGACGTCAGTATCGGCGCGAATCGCCGCCAGATACGCTCGCGCCACTATAGCTGCGACTTTCTCCTGGCTGCTGTCTACATCTGATTTCGCCGCCGATATGCCGGCTTTGGAAGCCTGGTAGCGGCGGATCGAGCCGAAATCGAAGACGTTCTGCGAAACCGTAACGCGCGCATCCATCGTGGTGAATGGCCCTACGAACGTCGGGAATTCAAATCCCGGAATTGGATTGATGAAGCCGATGCCCAGCGCGGCAAGATTGCGCGTCTGATTTTCTCTCGAGATGGAGGCTTCCAAATCGGGCAAGAGCGCCGCCCGCGCCTCCAAAGAACGGGACTGCGCCTGCTTCAACGCTTCACCGGCCAATTGAACCTGCGTGCTGCCCTCCGAGGAAATCGCGATTTCCACGGCACGCTGCAAGCTCAACTGGAGCGGCGCGCGCCCGGAAACTTCATCCTGCGCCAAGCCGAGCGGCACCGCCAGCAACAACAACCAAACAACTCTCATTGGCTCTTCCTCACCTTATTTGCCTTGTGGCATCCCGGCCTGGAAACCGGCGCCCAGAAATACGATCAGTCGCTGGAACATTTCCCGATAATCTCCCACGCGAAGAACCACGCCCATGGACTTGCTGAATTCCGGCGTGCGCCCCATGGCGTGCGTCATGGCGCCGATCATGAAGTGCACCCGCCAGAGCACTTCCACCTCCGGCACATCCGGAAGCGCCCGCTGCAGAGCTTTCAGGAACCGCACGATCACCGGCTCGAAGTGTTTCAGCATCAGTCCCTGCACCAGACCTTCGGCCTGCATCCGGCTCATCATTTTGACGAATGCCGGGCGCTGCCTGGCCGTCTCGCACATCGGCAGAAAAAAGGCTTCGAGCAGTTTCTCCACACTCGGCGGGCTTGTGCCGGCCTCCGCTTCGACTTGATCCAGCATCGCGGCCCGCCGCTGATTCAACGCCGCGGCATCTCGCAGAATAATCTGGTCCAGCAATTCCTCTTTTGAGCCGAAATGATAATGGACAGCCGCCAGGTTCACTCCCGCCGCTTTGATGATCTGGCGCAGCGAAGTGGCGCCATAGCCGTTTTCGCCGAACAGGCGCTCGGCTGCATCGAGGATGTGCTGCTTCGTTTCAATCATCCAGTTTAATCAAACGTATGTACTAATTATACGTTCGACTTAATACATGTCAAGAGATTTTTTTGCAAGTAGATACCCCATTTACGGCGGAATCAAAATTGCTTATTAGCTCCTCCTAGCCCGCGATTGTGTGGAATCTTCCCAGTCACAAAGTCGGGGATTGAGGAGTAATCGGAGATCATGTTCGAGCGGCTTGGACAATGGTGGTGCAAGAAGATGCATCGGCGCGCCATGTGGCCGATCCACGGACGGTACGTCTGCAAGAAGTGCCTGCGCGAGTATCCGATCACCTGGGTAAGTACGACTCAGAGTGAAGAATCTCCTCAGCCGAAATCCAAGCGAAAGAAGCGCTCGCAATCCAAAGAGTCGCCTTTCCCTACAACATTCATCCGCTAATGTGTTTTTTATAAAGTATCGCTTCAGATTTTTTCTGAAGCTTCGCTTTAAAACGGAGCGGCTCCCCTCCACATTCTGCTAGGATGAGGCTCTGCGGCTCGGCATTCATACTTCCATCTCCCGTTCGCTGGAAGCGGCGGCCCTGCGGGCGTCTGAGTTAGGCGCGAACACGTTTCAGATCTTCTCCGCGAGTCCGCGGATGTGGCGGGCCTGCCTGCTGGACCCCTCCGAAATCCGCCGGCTGCGGGCCGCGCGGGAGCGCCTCGACCTTTGCCCGCTGGCAGTGCACGTCAATTATCTGATCAACCTGGCATCGAACGAGCCGGTCATTCGGGCCAAATCCATCGCGAGTTTCCGGGGAGAACTGGAGCGCGCAGTGGCGATCGGCGCCGAGTATCTGATCCTGCACCCCGGCAGCTTTCGAGGACAGGCGATCAGCGAGGCCCTGCGCGCATTAGCGGGCGGCCTTCACGAAGCGGCCGGTGGGTTTGATCCTGGCGGACTCACGATCCTGATCGAGAATACCGCCGGCGCGGGCGCGCACCTCGGCAGCCGGTTGGAGGAACTCGCCCTGATCCGCCAACTGGTGGACCTGCCGATTGGCTTCTGTCTCGATACATGCCATCTATTGGCCGCGGGCTTCGACATCACGACCGCGGCCGGCCTGGGCGACACGCTGCTCCGAATTGAATCCGTCATCGGACTCGACAACGTCCGCGTCATCCATGCCAATGACTCCAAGGCCCCGTTGGGCGCGCATGCCGACCGTCACGCCAACATTGGCGAAGGTCACATCGGTCTGACTGCCTTTCGCCGCATCCTTCGACATCCGCGGCTGCGGGATAAGCCATTCATTCTGGAGACACCAGTCGACGAAGAAGGGGACGACCGGCGCAATATGGACATGCTGAAATCGCTTGCCGCGGCGAGATTCCGGCGGCCGGAGGCTCGATTCGTGTGAAGATACCAGTCCGCCTTCAAATCGCGGCGCTTCTGCTGGTGATTGTTGCTGGTTTTTATTGGAAGCTCACGCTCACGCGCCAATACGATTGGATGTGGTCGCCGGATATGGCGGAGCAGGTGCTGCCCTGGTATGAGGTGCAGGCGCAGCAGTGGCACAACCACGCCTTTCCACTTTGGGATCCTTACGTTTGGGCCGGTCAGCCGCTGTTAGGGCAGGCGCAGCCGGGCGCGGCCTATCCGCCGAACTGGCTTCTGTTCTGGCTGCCGCTGCGCAATGGCCGTATCCGGATGGGCTTCCTGCAGTGGTACTTCGTCATGATCCACCTGATGGCGGCGGCATTCTGCTATCTGCTCTGCCGCGATCTGGGACTATCGCGCAACGCCTCGCTGGTGGGCGGGCTGGCGTTTGCGCTGGCAGGTTATGTAGGCACCACGGATTGGCCGCAGATGGTCAACGGCGCTGTCTGGATTCCGCTGGTGTTTCTATTTCTGTTGCGCTCAGTTTCGGGAAAGAGACCGGTGGCCAATGCCGCTCTTTCCGGCATGTTTCTGGGCATCTCCTGGTTGAGCGGGCATCATCAGGTGCCCATGTTCCTCACTTTGGCCTCGGCGGGAACGTGGCTCTACTTCATCTTTCGTTCCGGCCGCCTGAACTGGCGAGTCGCGCGGGCGGGGGCCGTGGCCGCAGTCTTCCTGATTCTCTGCGGCGCTTTCCAGGTTCTGCCTGCTACCGAATACGGGCATCTGGCGAAGCGTTGGGCTGGGACGCCGGATCCGCTGACGTGGAACCAGGTGGTTCCCTACGATGTGCAGGAGCATTACGACCTGCGCGCCTACAGCTTGTTCGGCATTGTTTTCCCCAACGTTCACGCGAACTTCGATCCTTTCGTGGGCGTAGTTGCCGTGGTCCTGGCCGGTCTGGCGGTGGCGGCGCGCTGGCGCGCGTCGCGTGTGCCGCTGCTGTTTTCGCTGGCGCTCGGTGGATTGATTTATGCCATGGGCCACAATGCCGTCTTTCAAGGCTTTCTGTACGCCGTGATTCCCACACTCGATAAAGCGCGAACGCCTTCGGCTGCGACGTGCATTTTCTCGTTCGGTACCGCGGTATTGGCGGCCTACGGCGCGGAGCACTGGCTGAAGGGCGGTCCTTCCCCGTGGACGCGGCGAATCACACTGGTCGCGCTGGGCTTCGGCATTTTGACGATGCTGCTCTCGCAATACCTGCTGTTCACCAACAAGCTCAACTTTCCGCTCGATGATCGCGTGATCGTCACGGCTTTCGTGGCGCTGTTGTTGGCGGCCCTGCTTTACGGGCTCGAATCGGGGCACCTGTCTCGCAGACAGGCCGGCGCACTACTGGTTCTGCTGCTGCTGTTCGAACTGGGAAACGTTTCCGGTTATATGTTCGCGCACCGGTCCGATGCCAACCAGGAGCATTGGCTGGCGCACACGCTGGGCAATGAAGATATCGGAAGTTATCTGCACAATCAGCCCGGTTTCCAGCGGGCAGAAGTCGCGAACAATGCTTTTGCGCCCAACTGGGGAGCGGCTCATGGCGTGGAAATGTGGGGCGGCTCGAGCGCCAGCGTGACCACGAATCTGCTGGGCCTCGAATTTTCCCAGCCACAGGTTCGGGAACTTTTCGGCGTGGCTTACACCATTGCCACTGGTCCGCAGGCTTATGCGAATCAGCAGGTCTTCGAAGGCCAGAGCGGGATGAAGGTTTTCAAACAGCCCGAGGCATTCCCGCGCGCCTGGGCGGTGCACCGGCTGGTGCGCGTGCCGGATATCGCGGCCGGAAATCAGCTCATCCTGAATCACTTGCCGGATATGAAAAACGAAGCGTTCATGCTTAGTGAGCCTCCGGCGATCGCGCCCTGCAACGCTTCGGATAACGTGACGCTCGCCGCCCACAACGGCGGCCATGTGCTGATTCAGGCCACGCTCAGTTGCCCGGGCATGGTGGTTCTCTCCGATACGTTTTACCCGGGATGGCGGGCGCGCGTGGATGGGAAGCCCACGCCGATTTACGAAGTCAACGGCGCCATGCGCGGCGTGCCGGCGCCTGCAGGCACGCACACGGTGACCATGGATTACCGGCCTGCGACGGCGTACACAGGCGCGGGACTCACTTTTGCAGGCATCGCGGGCGCGCTGCTGTTGTTCCGCGTCAAGCGGTTATAATCTCAACGTAAGGGAGGGATTTCCGTGGCCAAGGACAAGAGTCCAAAAAAAGAGACCAAGAAACCGAAGAAGAACAAGAAGTAGTCCTCAGTCCGGCCGTGGGCGGGCACTGCCCGTCCGCGGCCACCAGGAGCCATATGCGCAAAGAGTGGGTAGCGAAACGAAAAGACGATCAAATCCGCACGCAGATGTACTATGCCCGTCAGGGCAAGATCACGGAGGAGATGGAGTACGTCGCGCGCCGGGAAAACGTTTCGGCCGAACTGATCCGCTCAGAGGTGGCCCGGGGCCGCCTGATCATTCCGGCCAACGTCAATCATACTAACCTGGAACCCATGGGCATCGGAGTTGCCTCCAGGTGTAAGATCAACGCCAACATTGGAAACTCCGCGGTCACTTCCCATGTAGAAGACGAACTCGAAAAGCTGCGCTACTCGGTCAAGTACGGCGCCGATACGGTGATGGATCTTTCCACGGGCGGCGACATTCCTGGCATCCGCAAGGCGATCATCGGTGCATCGCCTGTGCCCATCGGCACGGTTCCCATCTATGAAGCGCTCTCGCGGGTGCGGCGTGTGGAGGACCTGAGCGCCGCGCTGATGTTGGAAGTCATCGAAGAGCAGGCCGAGCAGGGCGTGGACTATATGACCATCCATGCCGGCGTGCTGGTACAGTACATCCCTCTGACCACGCGCCGCGTCACCGGCATTGTCAGCCGCGGCGGCTCCATTCTGGCTGAATGGATGGTCAGGAATCACAAGCAAAACATGTTGTATGAGTGCTTCGACGATATCTGCAAAATCTTCCAGAAGCATGATGTGAGCTTCTCTCTCGGCGATGGCCTCCGCCCCGGCAGCGTGGCGGATGCGAGCGACGAAGCGCAGTTCGCCGAATTGAAGACGCTTGGCGAACTCACGCGCAAAGCCTGGGAATACGATGTGCAGGTAATGATTGAAGGGCCGGGCCACATCCCCATGGACCAGATTGAACTGCAGGTGCAGAAAGAGCGCGAGATGTGCTACGAAGCGCCGTTCTACACTCTGGGACCGCTGGTCACCGACATTGCGCCCGGCTACGACCACATTACGTCAGCCATTGGCGCTGCTATGATCGGCTGGTATGGCGCGTCGATGCTCTGCTATGTCACTCCCAAGGAGCATCTGGGGCTGCCGAATCGCGAGGATGTAAAAGCCGGCATCATCGCTTATAAGATCGCCGCTCACGCGGCGGATATTGCGCGCCATCGCCCCGGTGTTCGCGATCGCGACGACGAGCTTTCACGCGCCCGCTACACCTTTGACTGGAATCGCCAGTTCGCTCTTTCGCTCGATCCGGAGACGGCGCGCGCGATGCACGATGAGACGCTTCCCGAAGAAGGCTTCAAAGATGCGCACTTCTGCTCCATGTGCGGGCCGAAGTTCTGCTCGATGAACATTTCGTCCAAAGTCGAGAGTTTTACGCCGGAAGATGCCGCCGCAGTGCTGAACGGCGCCGAGGAACCTCTGGTTCGCATCGCCGGGAACGATTAGATCTCGCACACTTATTACCGCTGAGCGCCGGGTGATTCCGCACAAGTGGGTGTGGTGCCACAGACGCGCCGGATTGACTTAGAAATCCTCAGATTTATACTCTTCGCAGTGGGTGAATCATAACGAGGTGAAATTATGGCAGAAAACGTGCAACACCGATGCTTCCGAGGAGGAGTAATGAGACGCTCGTTGTTGAATCTAAGCCTGTTTGCATTGGCGGCAGGACTAGTAGCAGTGCCTGCAAGCGCGCAGAAAACCGACCGTGTCGCGCAAACGCCGCAAGGGCAAAACATGGCGAATCGGGAAGCGATGCCACCTGACATGGGCGGGGAAGGGCGCATCGGCCACGAGGTCCGTCACGAACTCATCATGCTGCCCTACTACGGGGTGTTTGACAACCTGGAGTACCGCGTCGATGGCAACGTGGTGACATTATCGGGCCAAGTGACCAGGCCGACGCTGAAGAGCGACGCTGGAAACGTAGTGAAGAAAATCGAAGGCGTGGAGCGCGTGAACAACGAAATCAAAGTGCTGCCGCTTTCCTCAATGGATGACCGGATTCGCATCGCCGAGTACCGCGCGATCTTCGGCAAGCAGGGGCTGGATCGCTATGCCATGCAAGCGGTCCCACCGATCCACATCATCGTCGATAACGGGCACGTCACTTTGGTTGGAGTGGTCGCAAACCAGGGCGATAAGGACCTGGCAGGGATTGCCGCCAAAGGTGTGTCCGGGGTTTTTTCAGTAACTAACAATCTTCGCGTGGAAAAGAGGTAGTTGAAGCAGTACCTCATTCAATAGCCCCGGTGATACGGGTTCGGGGTTCACCGGGGCCGTTTTTCCGTAATTCTGCCGCGGAATTTACTGCGGTTTTCCTGCCAGCCAATATCCAGGCCGCGTCTGCACGCGGCTCACTTCGGGCGCGCCGGTCACCGATACAGTAATCTCGTGGAAGCCGCCTTCCAACTGATCGTTGGGCGTGTAAGTGATCATGTACTGGCTATGCAGCTCTTCACCGATTTTCTGAATGGCTGATTCGAGGCCCCGCTGGCGGTAGAAGCTATATTCGCTGCCGCCGGTGCCTTTGGTAAATAGCTCCACCGGGTTGTCCTTGAACACGGCCTTGGCATCTTTGAACAGTTCCACCATCAGCGGAATGAATTCCGCCGTTCCGCCGTTTGTGCCCCAGGTCTGCTGTACGACGGTGGGCGTGGCCGCTCTGTTGTACGGCACCGGCTGCAGCGCCGGCGGATTCGTATTCGGCCGCGGATCTTGCGGTTTCGCGGTCAAGGTCGAAACGAAACGCGACATATCGACGGAATAGAACTCCACATTGGCCAATTGCATGTCGATGAGGGCCTCACGCGCGCGGCCTTCGCTGCCCATGTCGCGGGTCTCGCCGATCAACAGCAGAATGCGGCGGCGGTTTGCCGGACGCGTGCGGAGCATGCGGACGCCCTCGTCCACCGCATCCACCATGCGGCTGCTGATGCTTCCCGGATAGATCTTTTTGACCGCGGTTTCGATCTTGTCGGGGTCGGACGTGAAATCCTGCAGCGTGCGAATCCGCGAATCATACGCCACCACGGCGGCCTCGCCCGCATCGCCGATCACGAGCGGTTTGATGAGGGTTCCGATGGTCTTCACCTGTGGCAGAAGCGATTCCACGTGCGCGTTCGATTGAATCGCAATCACCATCGAGATTGGCTGATAGGTGACGTCCACGTGAATGTTCTGCTCTTTCTTGTTGTCGTAGAGGTGGAATTGGAAGGGCTGGAGATTGTTGATGTACTGGCCGGCGCTATCGTATACCGTGACCGGTGCGACGACTTCCTGCACCGTCGTGCGGATGAGCGGCTCGGGGGCCGTTTGGTCCGTGGATGCGCCCGCAAGCGTAGATGGCGCCGCGGCCTGGGTGGACGGTTGCTTAGTACCCGGCTGCTGTGCCGCCAGAACGCAGGTGAGAAGCATGAATAGGAGAATTCGAGGCATATTAGACCTGCCGGACAGCCGTATGTTCGGTTTGCCCGCGAAGCAATTCGAGCACGTGGGGCACCAACTCCACGATAGCATCCAGGGATTCCACCGATCCTTTGGGCGATCCCGGGAGGTTCACAATCAGGACGCGCCCGCGAGTACCGGCGACTGAGCGCGAAAGCACAGCCAGAGGCGTAAATTCACGCCCGCGGGAACGCATAAGTTCCGCCAAACCGGGGATTTCGCGGTCGATGACGGAGCGGGTAGCCTCGGGCGTCACATCGCGCAGAGCGACGCCGGTGCCGCCGGTCGTAAAGATGGCCGAGATCTGGCCGCCGTCGGCGAGGGTAGCCAGACGCACCGAAATCTGCGCTGCTTCATCCGGCACCACCTCCATGACCGAGACTTGCCAGCCCAACTGTTCCAAACGGTCACGGACGGCCGGGCCGGAACGGTCGGGCCGCGAGCCCGCGTTGACGGAATCGCTGATCGTGAGAACCGCGGCGGTAATCATGGTGTCACCTTGCGACGAAAGTCTCCGCTCTTGCCGCCGCTCTTCTCGAGTAAATAGAGGTCTTGAATTTCGATCGATTTATCGAGTGCTTTCACCATATCGTAAACCGTGAGAGCGGCGACCGACGCCGCCGTGAGCGCCTCCATTTCGACTCCCGTGGGCCCGGTGGTTGAAGCGCTGCTGACAATACGAACGCCTGATTTTTCAGGCGTCACTTCCACGTCGGCATGCGTGAGCATGAGTGGATGACAGAGCGGGATTAATTCCGAAGTCCGCTTGGCAGCGGCAATGCCGGCAATGCGGGCAATTTCGAGCGGGTTTCCCTTGGGATTTTCCGGTAGCTTCTTCAATACCGCCGGCCGTATCCGCACAAAAGCGTGTGCGCGCGCCGTGCGGCGCGTCTCGGCTTTGGAGGAAACGTCCACCATGCGTGCTGTGCCGGAAGAATCGTAATGAGAAAGCTTCTTCATTTCGCCAGCACCCGAATCAGTTCGCCGCGTGGGTATTCGGCGCGATCGGGGTCGGCGACCAGGTAGGCATTAGCGCGCGTGAGAGCGGGAATGTCGCCGGACCCGTGCCAATCAACCGGCGTCACCTCCGCGCCATCCGCACTCAGGCGGGCAGGCAGAAAACGCGTGAGCCCCGCGCGGTGGTGGAATTCGCGCGTAAGCCTGGCGAACGGCATATGGAGGGGAACCTCCTCTTCCCCCGCGAGCAGTTCGAGCGCAGCGCGCGCGAAGATTTCGAAAGTCACCATCGTGGAGGAGGGATTGCCGGGCAAACCGAAAAAAAACTTGCCGCTCATACGGCCGAAAACCAGCGGCTGGCCGGGCTGAATCAGCACACGGTCGAAGTAGAACTCAGCGCCGAGCGATGCCAGCACGTTTTCAACGATGTCGTACTTACCGGCTGAGACACCGCCGGAGAGCAGCACCAGATCGGTACTGAGCGCTTGCTCCACGATCTCGCGGGTATGTTCTACATTGTCACGGGCCACCGGAAGTGCGCGCGCTTCGCCGCCGGCGCGTGTTACTTGAGCGGCCAGCGAATAAACGTTGGAATTGCGAATCTGGAATTCTTCCGGAGTCTGATCAACCTCTACGATCTCGTCGCCCGTGGCGATGATTGCGACCGCAGGCCGGCGATAGGTTTTCACTCTTGCGCGCCCAAAGGCCGCCAGCATGGCGACATCACTGTAGTCGAGACGCTTCCCCGAGTGGAGCACCACTTCGTGCGCGCCGGCTTCACAGCCCTGCGGGTTAATGAATTGGTGCGGCTCGACGGAGCTCTCGCTGCGCACGCTGTTCCCGTTGCGCGTAGTGTGCTCCACCATGACGACGGCATCGGCGCCGGCGGGCATGGGCGCGCCGGTCATGATTTCCACGGCCTGTCCTGGACCGACAGCTCCGGTGAATCGCTCACCCGCGCGAACTTCACCGATGATTGCCAGTTCTCCCGGCAAATCGATGGCTCGCACGGCGAACCCATCGCGCACCGAGCGCGCCAGAGCCGGGCTGTCGCGGTCGGCGGCCACATCTTCAGCCAGCACGCGGCCGGCGGACTCGGCCAACGCGATTTCTTCGGTATCGGGGAGCTTGCGCGCAGCGCGCACCGTGCGAAGTATGGTGTCGCGCGCATCAACGAACGTGAGAGCAGCCATCCACCTACTATTCTATGACCGGGATGGGGCGTATCCCGCCCCACACGCGATTTCCGCCCGGCGGCGCTACCATGTGACTAATGATTGCAAAGTTGGCTTTGATTGCTTGCTGCACTTTAGCGGCCTTCGGAGCGCCAGCACCGCAAAAGGTGTTTCCTTATCACTACGCGCAGGAAGACCTGCCGAACGGTCTCCGCCTGATTACGGTGCCCACCGACTATCCGAACATTGTCGCGACCTATATTGTGGTGCAAACCGGCTCTCGCAACGAAGTGGAACGGGGCCACACCGGATTCGCCCACCTGTTCGAGCACCTGATGTTTCGAGGTACGCAGCGGTTTCCGTCGACGAAGTATGACGAGACGATGCGCCGCATCGGCGCTTCGACCAACGCATTCACCACCGAGGATTTCACGTGCTTCCACACTACGTTTTCCAAGGAGGATCTGCCGACCGTCCTCGATATGGAAGCGGATCGCTTTCGCAACCTCAAGTACACCGAGGCGGAGTTCAAGACGGAAGCTTTGGCGGTTCTGGGCGAATACAACAAGAACAGCTCGAACCCATTCCGGAAGCTCGACGAAGTTGTCTTCGATACGGCGTTCGACCGCCACACGTATAAGCACAGCGTGATGGGATTTCTTCCCGACGTTCAGGCAATGCCCAATTCCTATGACTACAGCCTGAAGTTCTTTGACCACTACTACCGCCCGGAATTCACGACAATCATTGTGGTGGGCGACGTCAAGGCCAAGGACGTGCGCAAGCTCGTGGATAGATACTGGGGCTCCTGGAAGCGCGGTACGTTCAAGCCCGATATCCCGCAAGAGCCTGCCCAGCAGGCGCCGCGTGCCAACCATGTAGCATGGACGAGCCCTACCCTGCCGATCATGACCGTCGCGTACAAAGTGCCGGCCTACACTGACTCCAACGAAGATTCGGTGGCACTCGATGCCGTGGCCAGCCTGGCGTTTTCACGCAATTCCGATCTTTACCGGAAGCTGGTAATCGAGGAGCAGAAGGTGGACGAACTGGGCGCGGACCACACGGACCATGTAGACCCGTCGCTCTTCGAAATTACGGCCCGCGTCAAAGACCCCGCCGACATAGACTATGTGCGCGATCAGATTCTCGCCACGGTGAAAAGCTTCCGGGAAAAGCCGGTGGATGCGGCGCGCCTGGATGCGCTGCGCAAACATCAGCGCTATGCTTTCGAACTGCAAATGGACGACAGTGGGGCCATTGCGGAGGTGGTGGCGGCGTACGTGGCGCTGCGGCGCTCGCCCGAAACGATCAACAAGATCTACGACCGCTACGCGGAGCTGACGCCGCAGGCCGTGCAGCGGGCGGCTGCGAAGTATCTGGTAGAGGACGGAAGGACCATTGTGACGCTCACCGGGCCGGAGGACGCGAAATGAAATCCCTGCTTTCCGTCCTGCTGCTGGCGGCCTGTACCAACGCAGTCGCGCAAATGAAAGTAGCGGAACTGCCCAGCAAATCGCCGCTGGTGACGTTTCGCATCGTGTTTACAACCGGCTCTGCGGCGGACCCACCGGAACATCCGGGCTTGGCCTATCTGACGGCCATGATGCTGGCCGATGGAGGCACCCGCGAGATGACTTATAAGCAGATCGTAGATGCTATGTATCCCATGGCGACCTCGGTGCACGCTCAGGTGGATAAGGAGATGACCACCTTTTCCGGCGAGACGCACGTGGATAACCTGGATGCCTACTACAAACTGCTGCGAGCCATGCTGCTGGACCCAGGCTGGCGCGCCGACGATTTCAAACGCGTCAAGGAAGATGCCATCAACTTTCTTCGCGTGAGTTTGCGCGGCAACAATGATGAGGAATTGGCCAAGGAGGTGCTTTACCAGAACATCTATCAGGGCACGCCGTACGGCCACTATTCCGTAGGGACAGTATCTTCGCTGGAGAAGATCACGCTGCAGCAGGTGAAGGATTTTTATCACCAGCAGTACACTCAGGCGAATCTGATTCTGGGTCTTGCGGGTGGCTTTCCTCCGGCATTTCTCGAAACGATGAAGACAGACTTCCACAAGCTGCCGGAAGGCCCGGGATTTCGGCCGCGGGCTCAAAATCCGGCCTTGATTGAGCATACCCGGGCAGTAATCGTTGACAAAGACACACGGTCGGTGGCGTACTCAATCGGTTTTCCGATCAGTGTGACGCGCCCGAGAAACGAATTCGTTCCGTTGCTGGTCGCAACGTCGTACTTCGGGCAGCACCGCATGAGCGGCGGCGTCTTGTACGACGCAATGCGCGAGAAACGGGGGCTGAACTACGGCGACTACGCGTACATCGAGTATTTTCCGCGAGGCATGTTTCAATTCGAACCGAGTCCGAACCTGGCCCGGCAATATCAGATTTTTCAATTGTGGATTCGGCCCGTGGAGCCGCCGACGGCCAAGTTCACGCTGCGGCTTGCGCTTTATGAGTTGAACAAGCTGGTCAAGAATGGCATTTCGGAAGAAGACTTCGAGCGTACGCGCGAGTTTCTCGGCAAGTATGCCAATGTTCTCGAGCGAACGGATAGCGCTGCGCTAGGCTATGCCATCGACAGCCTGTATTACAGCATTCCACCCTACAAGCAGTACCTGAAAACGCGACTGGCGAGTCTGACACGCGACGAGGTCAATGCGGCTATTCGCCGGTACATTCGTACAGATAAGCTGGTGATTGTCGCCGTCGGCAAAGATGGCGAAGAACTGAAGAAAGAGCTCACATCGAGCGATCCTTCACCGATGACGTACAACTCACCGAAGCCTGCGGCGATCACCGAGGAAGATAAGACGGTCGCTCAGTGGCCAATTGGCTTGAGAGCCGAAGATGTGACCGTTGTGCCGGTGGGGCAAGTGTTCCAGTAGAAGACGCCGGGATGCTCACTTTGGCGAGCCGGCGCCGGTGACTTTGCGAAGAATGCCTCCGCAGATGTACAGGTTGCCGGCCGTATCGACGGCAATACTGACCGGGCTACTGACTCTCGCCTGAACCGCGGGCCCGCCATCGCCATCGTCGGCTTTCTGATATCGCGGCTCCAGATTCCCCCCGGGAACCGGGACATTGACGAACTGACTACGAAACGTGCCGTTACCCGCTACCGTGGTAATGGTCCCATCTTTTGCGACCATCCGAACCCGATTGTTGCCGCAATCGGCGATGAAGAGGTTGCCGGCTGCATCGAACGCGAGACCGGTGGGTGCGCTGAGCTTTGCCTGAACCGCGGGCCCACCATCACCACTGAAGCCATTTTCACCAGTACCCGCTAGTCGCTTGCGAAACCCGCCTTCCGCTGGAACTTGCCACACCACTTGATGAAACGTGTCCCCGAGGTATACATTCCCGGAATTGTCGAAAGCAAATGCCGAAACGAGGACTGGCCGCTCAATGGCAGGTATTCGGTCCACCACGGCCCCGTCCTTCCGAGTCTCGATAGCGATCTTCAGTCCGTTAATCATTCCTGTCGCCGCATTGACCTTCCACACACCGCCACGCTCAGGCGAGATGTAGAGATTGCCTGCCGGATCGAGAGCCACCGTACGCGGACGGTTCACAATCGCCTTTGCCGCCGGTCCGGGTATGCGAAGTCCTACTCCGGCGTCTTGCTCTCCTGTGCCGGCGAAAGCTGTGATGGCTCCGCCCGGAGCCCATTTACGGACTCGGTTGAACGTCATTTCCGGGAAGTACACGTTGCCTGCCGCATCAATCGCGAAATCGCCGCCGATCCCAAGACCGGCAGCGGGTATCGTCGTAAGTTTGCCCGACGCCGTCTCCAGCTTTCGAATGCGGCCCGCAGCGTCAGCGAAATAAACGCTACCCGCTGGGTCGGTGGTTAAGCCGCTGCAGCCTTCTGTTCCTGGAACCGTCGAGATCGTGCCCTGCGCGTGCGACGCGTGCGGAGCGAATCCCAACAACAGAATCGAGAGAATGATCCCCAGTCCCTGGTTCCGGTGGCGCTGTGTCGTCATGGCTCTTCCTCACTTGGTTGTGAAAGCAGGGCCGGCGCAGCGGGAATTTTAGGACATCAGGCGGAACCCTTGCGGGCACCCGTGTTTTCGAGCTGCGCGTTTAGAGTAATCTTAGCTCGGTATAGCTTAGAGACGGGGCACCCGTCTTTGGCTTCGCGAACCGCGCGGTCAAAGGCTTCCTGGGGCGCGCCCGGCACGCGTGCCTTGAGGTCGAGATGGCTTTCCGTAATTGCAAAGCCGTCTCCCTGCTTTTCGAGTGTAATGGTACAGGCAGTCTCGATACTCTCCGCCGTAAGATTGGCCTGCGCAAGCTGCGCGGAAAGCGCCATGGAAAAGCAGCCTGCGTGCGCCGCAGCTAACAATTCTTCGGGGTTGGTTCCCTTCCCCTCTTCAAAGCGCGTGCGGAACGAATAGGGCGAGCTTGCGAGCACACCGCTCGCGGTAGTGAGAGTACCGGCGCCTGACTTCAAATCTCCGCGCCATTCTGCATTTGCCGTACGTTTCATTTGCGAATCCTCCTCTCCCATGGATGCATGGCGCGTTCCAGAATGTCCAGGTAGATTTCGGAGCCGCGCCCGCGATTTGTGGAGGAAAGGCCGCTTTGCACAACCAGGCAGCTCATAAGCCCGAATGAAAAAGGCCTGCAGGTACGGTTGTGGCCGCACCTGCCGTTGTGATTGACAACCCGCTTCGAATCAGAAAGTGATTCGCGCGTTGAACTGCACCTTGCGCGGCTGGTTCGCCTGGGTTGAGACCTGACCGAAGTTCGCAGCGTCAATGTTAGTTCCCGGCGAGCCGAAATGCACTGAGTTCGTGATGTTGAACATATTGGCCTCAAACGCCAGTTTCCACTTTTCGTGCAATACAATCTCGCGCCGGAGACTGGCATCCTCGTTGAACAGGTGCGGGCCGAACAGACCAAACGCAGCGGTCCGCGGAAGATTGCCGAAGGTGTAAGGAGCCGGGTCCGAAAATGCGCCTTTGGCAATGTACGAAACCACGCCGGAACCAATGATATTGCCGTCGCCGTAGTCGCCATTGATGCGCACTGCCCCGCTGTATGCTGGGTTGTAACTCGCGATGCACGTACTGGTAATGCCGGTCAACACGCAGCCCGAACTCGTGATGGTCAGCGGCGCCGCCGAACTATAAGTGATCACGCCGGAGAGCTGCCAGTCGCTGACGATCGCCGATAGGACTTTGTTGCCGGAAGCCAGGGAGTGCCCCTTCCCGAATGGCAGAGCATAGACGAACACGGTCGTGAACACGTGCGGGCGATCGGTGGTTCCTGGAGCGCGGTCCAGGCTGCCGTCGAAAGGATTGCGATTGCTGCCCAGGTTGTCCATCTCTTTGCTGAATGTGTAATTCAGGTTCAGAGCCAGCCCGTGCGAGAACCGGTGGTCCAGCGTTACCTGGAGCGAGTTGTAGGTTGAAATACCCTGGTTGCCCCAGAAGTACGTGATGCCGCCATACTGCGGGAATGGTTTCAGCATCTGCGCGATGGTTCCCTGATAGTTGGCAAAGGGCAATCCGATGCCCGGCACGATGGCTTGCGCGGCTGCAATGTTCGCCGGCGTCGCCTGCGCTCCCAGCAGGGAGCCAAGAGCCAGGTACTGCAATGGCATGGAATTCGTCCAGATGCCCGTGGCGCCGTTGCCGAGCACAAAGTGATTTCCACTGCCCGCGTAGCTGACTCCTACGGTGGTATTGCCCGTGATTTCGCGCTGGATTCCGACGTTCCAGTTCTCGAAATAGGGAGGCTTTGCAGCGACCTGCCAGGGAACGTAGTTCAGGCTGGAAGCGCCGCCGGGGTTAGTGGTGGTGAAGCCCGCACCATAGCCCGGATTGATGAACGGCGGCTGCTGGAATGGCGGAATGCCGCTGTCCCAATAGAAGGCGGGCTGCCCTGTGACCGCGCTCGTAAAGCTGGCGTTTGCGTTATAGCCTAACTGCCCGGGAGTTCCGCCCAAACCGTTGTTGCTGGTGCCGCCGGCATGGGCATACATGATACCGAACCCCGCGCGGACGACGGTCTTGTTGGTCACGCGGTAAGCGATGCCCAGCCGAGGCCCGAAGTTGTGATAGTGGGTGTTCAAGGGAATATTCCCGCAGTCACACGTTCCCGGCCCATTGCCGCCGAAAGCGAGCGCGCCTAGCCTTCCATCCGCGGCAGGATTTGGAGCGAGCGGGTTCAGGAACGATACCCGGTTATATGCTTCGTGGTACGGACCCATCAGGTCATAGCGAAGCCCGACATTGATGGTCAGTCGCGAACTGGCTTTCCAATCGTCCTGGATCCAGCCGGCATAACCGTGATAGCGTGAGCCTAGCTCCGCCACGTAGTTATCGGTGATGGAAGACGAATCAAGCGCCCCTAAGATATAGCTGGCATAAGCATTCCCGGTAGTGCTCAGCAGAGTGCCAGTGGGAGAGAATCCCGCAGTCTCGTTGTTGCTGAAGCTAAAACTCGCGCGAGTGCCGGTAACCGGATTCATACTGTTATCCTGCTGCCTCTGGAGCTGGAAACCGATGGTGATGGCGTGCTTCCCGAGCACCTTCATCACGTTTTCCTGCATGGTCCAGATATTTTCCGCCTCGTTGACGGCGACAGCGTTGGTACCGGCCCAAACATTCGGAGCGTTCGTGCCCGCGAAATTGATGGTGGGGAACACGTCGCTGGCTGCCCCCGGGGGCAAACCGGTCAAGCCCGCTTTAGTCGGGTACTGCCCGCCTTCCGTGGCGCTGAACAGCGGAATCCACGTTCGCGCAAAACCGAAGCTGAAGTCATTCACCAGGCTTGGCGTGAAAGTGTGTGTGTAGTGGAGCTGGGCGGTTGTCGGGTTTTCCTGCACAATGCGGCCCTGGGTATAGGGCAGCGGCATGGAATCCGTGTTGGGAGCGAGGCTGCCGGTATAGTCGGTGAGATATCTGCCGCGGCTGAAGACAACGAACACGCGATTCTTTTCGGAAAGGTTCATATCTACTTTGCTGGTGACGTTGTTGACGTGCAGGCTTTCAGGCAAAGCCGCCAGATAGTTGTTTGTGATGTTTCCGTTCGTTGGGTCAGGCAGATAAGACTGCAAGGATTTCGATGCGTTGGAAATGCGATTCGCCGGAATCAGGTTGCCCGCGAACGGAGTTTTCGAGCACACAGCGCCGTTGCAGACCTGGGTGTTTGGGTCATAAATCGTGGTGGGCAGCGCGCTGAAGTCGCCTGTCCGTTCCGCCAGAGTGGGAATCGATTCCAGCTCCGGCGTCTCGGCTGTACGGTAGTAATAGCCGCCATAGGAAGCAAAGAAGAACAGCTTGTCCTTCTTGATGGGACCGCCCAGAGTACCTCCGAATTCGTTCTGATGTTCAATGGGAACTTTGGCCGGGAAAAAGCCGCGTGCATCAAGATCCGTATTGCGGAAGTATTCGTATACCGAACCATGAAACTGGTTCGTGCCGGATTTCAGCACGAAGTTCTGCGTGCCCTGCCCCGAGTACATCGCTTTCTGGCCGTTGGTCTGGGCCTGGAACTGGTCCACGGCCTCGACTGAAATGCCGAATGCGAGGTTGCGCGTGTCGGCTTGCCCGGCGGGAAACGTCAGCGGAAGGCCTTCGACATACAATTCATTTCCACCGCGATATCCATTGAATGACTCCGTAGTAGGACCCGCCACTTGCGTCGACATTCCGGAGACTCCCGGCATCAGCGCGATGAACTGCGTGGGGTCGCGCGGCACGCCGTTCATGGCCAGCGGGAGCGCCGTGTAGACGTTGTTTTCCATCGTGCCGCCTAAGGTCGCATCATCCGTGTGCAGCATGGTGGTAGATTCGCTTACCGTGACTTCCTGGGTGGCGTTGCCGAGCTGCAGTTGCAAGCTCAGCGAAACCGTGGCCAGCGCATCCACCGTTACATTCGGCTGGGTCGTGGTCTGGAAGCCGTTCGCCGTCACCTTGACGTTGTATTGTCCGGCCGGGAGCGGCGACAGCACATAGAAACCGGCCGCCGTAGTTTCGCGGACGGTCTCTACACCCGTCGCGACGTTCACGGCGGTCACAGTGGCCTGCGGGACCACGGCGCCCGAAGGATCGGTGATGGTGCCTTGAATCGAGCCGCGGCCCGAGATCTGCCCGAAAGCGGGCGCACTTGCAACAAGCAAAATTGCCGATACAAGCGATGGAATGAACCAATATTTACTAGCGCGAGTTTTTAGTGTCATGTGATCCCTCCGTTTCGCGGTTTCGGCCCCTCCGGCGATTTCCCGAGGCATGATGACGCAACAAGCCGGCTAAAAACCGATCGAAACGGAACCTCCTTGTTTCCCCATACTGTTACATAAACATTTCAGGAGGCAAGCGGTTTCCGAGCTGGCCTTGCTGTCTCGCATTGTGCTACCGGAGCGCCATTGGCTTCTTGGAAAAATGGGGTTTCTTCTCAACTATTTCCTTGCGTTCGGGCGCTTGTTTCTGCACAATTGTGAACGCGTCCTCGCGGTTGTGAAATATCGCAGTGCGTTACCTCTGTCGCTGGTGCGGCAGCATGTCAGGGCTTGAGAGGAGCCTCCATGGAAGATCGGGAACCAAGCCGATACCTGATCAAGTCACTCGTTCGCGCGTCACAGGTGATTTCCGCATTCCACTCCGAAGACGAAGCGCTTCGCCTGCGGGACCTGGTTACCCGTACTGGATTCACTAAGATGACCTGCTACCGGCTGGTGTTCACATTGCATCAGTGTGGCTTGCTCGAAAAAGTAGCGGAGAATCGCTACCGCCTCGGGTTTTCGGTCCGGCCGCAGAGGAAGTACACCATCGGCTACGCCTCGCACGGATTGGATGCTTCGTTTCCCAAGGAAGTTGAGGACAGCCTGACGGGCGCGGCCGAGCGAGCGCGGATCAAGCTGATTGTGGTGAACAATCGTTATGACGGCCGAATGGGAATTCGCAATGCCGACCGCCTGGTCCGCGAACGCGTGGACCTCGCGATCGTTTTCCAAGCGGATGAGCTCACTGCCCCGGCGATCGCGCGACGATTTCTCGACGCACAGATCCCGCTCATCGCGATTGATATTCCGCATCCTGGCGCGACTTATTTCGGAGCGGACAACTATCGCGCCGGGCTGATGGCGGGACGCCACCTGGGCCAGTGGGCCAACAAGTACTGGGGCGGCGCTGCCGACGAAATCGTTCTGCTGGAAGTAGCCCGCGCGGGTTCGGTGCCGCAAACGCGGATTCGCGGAATGCTGGTCGGCGTCCAGGAGACTATGCGCGATCTGGACCATTGCCGCCTCATTCATCTTGATGGCGACGGCGCATTCGGACGCAGCCAGGAATGCATTCGCGCGCACTTGCGGGTTTCGAAGGCCGAGCGGATCCTGGTAGGAGCCGCGACCGATCCCAGCGCAATCGGCGCTCTGCGTGCCTTTGAGGAGGCCGGCCGGCTGACCCACTGCGCGGTCGTGGGACAAAACGCGGACCGTGAGGGCCGGGCGGAAATTCGCAAAGCCAACACAACCTTCATCGGCTCGGTGGCATTCTTCCCGGAGAGCTACGGCGACGGCGTGATACGCTTGGCGCTCGATATTCTGGCGCGGAAGCCAACACCTCCCGCGGTCTTCATGCGGCATCAGCTCATCACGCGCGACAACGTAGACCACGTCTACCCAAATGACAGTCTGCTCGGGATTTGATATTCCACATACGTGTTGTCAACTGCCTCGCCGAGCCGGCCGCTATGCTGGAACAGATGGGCGAAATCAAAGGCAGAGTGGCGTTGGTGACGGGCGCCAGCCGCGGCATCGGGCGCGCTATTGCGGTGGCGCTCGGGCAAGCCGGCTGCGATGTGGCAGTGAACTTCCACCAGCACCGGGATGAAGCCGCCGAAGCTGTAGCGGAAATCGAGCGGGCCGGCGCGGTCGCAGTGGCAGTGCAAGCGAACGTCGCGCTAGGTCCGGAAGTGCACCGAATGACGCAGCAGGTGCTTCGCGACCTCGGAAAGATCGACATTCTGGTGAACAATGCCGGAATCGCGCGCATCCAGCAGATCGACGAGATCCAGGAGCAGGATTGGAATGAAGTAATCGCGGTGAATCTGACCTCCTGTTTCCTGGTGACGCAAGCGGCGCTTCCCGGCATGCGCGAGCGGCGGTGGGGACGCATCATCAATATCTCGTCGGTGGCGGCGCAGGCTGGGAGCGTAGTGGGGATACACTATGCGGCATCCAAGGCCGGAATGCTCGGGCTGACGCGCGGTTATGCCAAGCTGCTGGCGAAGGAGGGCATCACGGTAAACGCCATTGCTCCCGCGCTGGTAGAAACGGAAATGGTGTCATCGAATCCGAATGTCAAACCCGGCATGATTCCGATCGGACGATTCGGCAAAGTAGAAGAAGTGGCGGACGCGGCCGTGATGCTCGCGGGAAATGCATACATCACCGGGCAGACCATCAATGTGAACGGCGGCTGGTACATGAGTTGACGACAATTCCGGGCCGGGTCTGTTCTGCGCTTGACAGTGAAGCGCATCGCTTGATAGACCATGTAGCGAGTAACGGGAGCATGCGAATCGTGCTCTGCCATATTTCAGGCAAAGTGTGCGGTAGCGTGCGGGAAGGACCTCAGGCCCCATGATGAATTGCCCATCCAGACGAGAATTTAGCCGGATGCTGATTGGAGCGGCGGGCTTCAGCGCGCTCGGAAAAGCTGCCGAACCGGCACTGGCGGGCGTGTTCGAAGTGACCAGATATGGCGCTGCCGGCGACGGAAAGAAACTGGATACCACTTCGATTCAACAGGCTGTGGACGCTTGCGGCAAAGCGGGCGGAGGTATCGTCTATTTTGGCAATGGCGTCTACCGCTCGGGAACCATCCATCTGCGCGATGGCGTCAAGCTGCACCTATCCGAAGGAGCGCGCCTGCTGGGCAGCACGGATCTGAAGGACTATCCTTCAAACGTTCCGCAACTGCGCTCTTACACGGATTCCTACACCGATAAGAGTCTCATCTATGCCGAACGCGCGTCGGGAGTCGGAATTGAGGGAGACGGCATCATCGACGGCCAGGGCGCATCATTTCAGGGCGCCTACAAAGTGCGCCCGTACCTGATGCGCTTCGTGGAATGCCGCGACGTCACGGTGCGCGATATCCACCTGCATGATTCGCCGATGTGGGTAGAACACTACCTGGGGTGTGAAGGCGTGCGCATTACGGGCGTCAGCGTGCATAGCCGCGTCAACAAAAACAACGACGGCATTGATATCGATTCGTGTAGCGGCGTGCGCATTTCCGACTGCGACATTGTTTCAGGCGACGACGCGATTGTGCTGAAGGCGACAGCAGACCGTCCGTGCCGCGACGTTGTGGTGACTAACTGTGTGCTGAGCACTTTATGCAATGCGTTAAAGCTCGGCACGGAATCCAACGGTGGATTCGAGAATATCGCATTCAATAACTGCACGGTTTACGACACGCGTCTCGCCGGAGTCGCGCTCGAAATGGTGGATGGCGGTACGCTCAGCCAGGTCGTGGTCACGGGCATCACCATGCGCAACGTGAAGTGTCCGCTGTTTATCCGCCTGGGCAACCGCGCAAGGCCAATCGAGCCGAATGGCCCGCGTCCGGGAATGGGCGCGCTCCGCGACGTGGTGATTCAGGGAATCGAGGCTTCGGGCGGCTCACTCGTGGGAAGTTCCATCACCGGGTTACCCGGACACCGGGCGCAGAACATCACGCTACGCGACGTCAGCCTGTCCTTTCAGGGCGGCGGCACCGCACAAGATGCTGACCGCGTAGTTCCCGAAAACCCGGAGTGCTATCCCGAGCACAGCATGTTCGGCACGCTGCCGGCGTTCGGTC
This sequence comes from Bryobacteraceae bacterium, assembly GCA_035550475.1. GTDB lineage: Bacteria > Acidobacteriota > Terriglobia > Bryobacterales > Bryobacteraceae > DASZPB01. The sequence goes on from DASZPB010000034.1 coordinate 76,068, forward strand.
TTTATTGCCGCCACCTGGAAGGACTGCAACTGGACAATGTCCGCTGCGTCACCGAGAAACCGGATGCGCGAAAGCCGATGATCTTCGACGACGTTGAGGACCTGGTGATTAACGGACGGGTCGCTAAAGCTTGAGGGCGCGGTTGGCTCTGCCTTATCCCTGTATCACGCGATGAGAGCGATACCGTAAGTGTCGAGCACCTCCGAGAGAATTTTTTCTGGTCGAGCCACGTGCCCATGGTCTCGGCAGTTACCTGTTCAGCGATGTCGTGGAATAGCGCTATGGCTCGTCGCGCTGGATCGTGACGCGGCCGGTAGAGGATACCTGCCGGCGCTTGCGGATGATTGGGGAGGGCAAGCGACCAGCGCTGTGAGACCGTATAGCTCGTACTTGTACTAGTTCAACGTGAAATGGAGAGCGGGCGTTCCCTCTTAGCGGAATATATGGCCATTTCGAAGACCAGTTTGGAAGACACCCCCCAGTGTAGTCGCGGAGCAAGCATTGCTGGTGAACCTGCAACTGCTTTCAAAAAGAAATCAGGTTAGCTGGTACCACCGGATGCATGCCCCATTGACGCCCCAAAACTACACTGGCTAGGAAAAGAATCATTCACCACTCGATTCCGCAGGCGGCGGACAGTTCTGCTAGACAGGATCTATTGCCCTCAACGCCGGCTTGAGGCCAAAGGGACCCAACGCAAACTGGCCTGATTCGAGGAGAGACTGTTTTTGTCGTAAGATGCAATACAGCGACTGTAAGTATTGGAAATCGAGCTCAGACCGACCGCCCCAAACGCGATATGAGAATCGTTGCGTGGTTCGATTCCCTCCGGCTCGACGCAGTTTTCGGCTGGCGTCAACTCAACAGGCGTAAGGTCACCTCCGCCGCGGCCATCCTCTCGCTCGCCTTGGCAATCGGTTCGTGCACCTCCGCCTTCCGCATCGTCAACGCGCTATTCCTGCGCCCCTTGCCTATCGCGAATCCCAAACGGCTCTATGAGTTGACCCGCGCGGGGTCGACGGCCGGCTGGCCCTATACCGCATTCCGGCAGATGCGCCCAACAGTGAAGGATGCCGCCGAACTGATCCCGGTCTCCAATGCGCAGATCGATGTTACCTACCACGGCGACGCGGAAGCTGAGAAGGCCAACGTTTCCTTCGTCGCGGGTTGGATGTTCCCCGACTTCGGACTTCGGCCCGCGCTCGGCCGACTGCTCAGCGCCAGTGACGATCTCAAATCCGGCACAAGTCCCATTGCGGTTCTCTCCTACGATTACTGGACGCGCCGTTTCGCGCGTGACCCGGACGTAATTGGAAGCACCGTTCGCATGGGCCCGGATTGGAGAATCGGCCAAACCGCGAAGGCATTCGATATCGTCGGCGTGGCGCCGGAGGGTTTCACCGGCACCGAACCCGGGACCGTCACGGCTATCTTCGTTCCCGCGACCATGCAGGCCATGGTCGATGTTCCGTACGCGGGCGTCTACCAGATGTTTGTTTTGCTGAAGCCCGGCGTTGCGATCGATCCCGTTCGCGATCGGCTTCTCGCTGCTCTGCGCTCGGCCGAACCGTCGAAGGCTCCCCGCGCCCTTGTGACGGAGCCCGCGGCCGCGGGATCATCCGGCTTGCGAAACGACTATGCCTACGCCCTTGCGGCTCTCGGCGTGTTGGTTGGGTTAGTGCTGCTGATCGCCTGCGTGAACGTCGCCAATCTTATGGCCGCGCAAGCTGCCGCGCGAGCCACGGAGATGGCTTTACGCATCGCCATCGGCGCGGGACGCCGCCGACTCGTGCAATTGGTTCTGGTCGAAAGCACCATGCTCGCGCTGTTCGCCGCCGCGTTCGGCACGCTTTTCGCAAGCTGGTCCGCCCCGCTTGTCGTAGCCCGCATTAATCCGCCCGATAACCCGGCCCGGTTATTTCTTTCGGCCGATTGGCGAGTCGTCACCTTCGGCCTCGGGCTCACCTTCGGTGTGATCCTCCTATTCGGTCTTGCGCCGGCGTTACGTGCATCCCGTCTTCAACCATTCGGTGCACTCAGAAGCGGGGCAACCCGTCTCCGCTGGATGCACTCGTTGATCTCCGTACAGGCGGCTTTCTGTTTTTTGGTCTTGTTCGTCGCCGGACTCTTTGTGGCAACTTTTCACCATCTGTCCGATCTGCCCACCGGGATCTCCGCCAGTGGCCTTCTCAATCTCAATATCATTCCCCTGAGACGGAATGAGCCAGTCGCCCTGTGGGAGGAAACTACCGAACATCTTCGCAAGGTTCCCGGCGTCGAATCCGCCGCCTTCGCCGATTGGCCTGTGCTCGACGGCTACTCCTACAAGACGACCGGCGTTTCCATCAACGGCCTGCCTCCCAACGACGTCACCGCGTGGACCATGAACATTTCGCCCGGCTGGACCGGTGTCATGGGAATTCCGCTGCTTGCCGGAAGAGACCTCCGCCTAACGGACCCTCCTGGCGACGTCATCGTCAATGAGGAGTTCGCCAAGGCCTTCTTCGGTGGCGAAAATCCGATCGGGAAAACGTTCCAAGGCACCGCGGGCGCCATGGATGGACGGCAGTTTGAAATCGTTGGTTTGGTACGTAACGCCCGCTACCGCTACCTGCGCCAGGCGATGTTGCCGGTGATTTACACGGCGTTCCACGACGGCAAGGGGCTGGTCCAAGGGGGAACGTTCGTGGTGCGCACTAGAGCCAAGGATCCGCTTGCACTAGCGTCTTTGCTTCGCGCGGAGATCCGCCGTGACCAGCCCACCTTCCGGGTCACCAGCATCCAGACGCAGCACGCGTTGATCAATGTGCAAACCATCCGCGAGCGACTCCTCGCCCTGCTCGCTCTCTTTTTCGCGACGGTTGCCCTGCTGCTCGCCGCACTCGGCCTCTACGGCGTACTCGACTACTCCGTCTTTCAGCGCCGCCGGGAAATCGGCATTCGCATCGCAGTCGGAGCGCAAGCCAGCGACCTCGCGCGCCGCGTTACCTTCGATGTTTTCTCAATGGTGCTCCTCGGCGCAATCGCCGGTCTCTCGCTCGGCATGGTCTCCGCGCGCTACATTGGATCGCTGCTCTACGAAGTCAAACCCACCGGGATCAGCGCCCTCGCCCTTCCCTCCCTCGCCCTAATCGCCGCCGCGATCCTAGCGGCCTTGCCGCCGGTGATCCGCGCTATCCGAATCGATCCGGTAGAGGTGCTGCGCTCCGAATAGAGAATATCCAAAAGTATAGGCGCGTTTGCCGGACTGGCTGTCCCCAAGTCCGGTTGCGGAAGCTTGCTGATTTGTGACGCCGATGCGATTGAGCTCAATAGCGGCTGACATAGGCGCAGTGGTGAAGACCGCAGGATGGCGACTTTCTCTTCGGCGCGTATTGCTTCTTCATGCGTTCTCTCCATCAGCTTAATGGGGAACGCCTTCTCCATTTCCAACTGAACCGGAACATACTGGCCGGGCTATATGCAATTTAGATAACGAATACTCTTTGAGAGCCGACTCGGTAATGATGGGACGGAGGCCGACAATCTGGAATGATTCAATGAACGCAACGTGTGGATCAGCGCCGGCATAAAGGACGCGTACTCGGCGTTGGGGGCATCGAAGCGGTACCGCCGGTTTCGGCCGAAGTAAATCGGTTCGCGGCAGCTCTCGTGGGACCGATACCAATTACAATCCATTTCGGAGATGGGCAGTCAGATTGAATCAAGCCGCTTCGGCGGTTCAGGACCACGCTTCGGGGCCGGCACTAAACCGGGCCCTGCTCGACATACATTCGCGCTGCTTCCAAGACTTCCGTTACGCTTCCAGGATGAAGCGCGTCGATCGGTCTTCTGCCGCCCAGTGCTGTATTTTGCGCCGTGAAAAAACTAGTTTCGTCCAGTCGTCGTGCCTTTTCAGTGCTTCGAGAACGGTCTCCAGATGAGGCAGCGTACCTCGCTCCGTGAACTGCCACGCCGGATAACCGAATCCACGTTGACCGAGCGACACACCGATCAGCCGTCCCGCCTTGCGCCGCTTCTCCACCGCCTGACGGCTCATCATGAAAATCCCGGCGACTTTCTCGGCACTAAACATCCCGCCATCTTCAGTAAGAATTCGGCGCTTTGCCTCGATCCCGCGCAGTCGCGCCATGGCTAGCAGGTCATGGTCGCGCACGGAAGCCGCCACTTCAGGGCGCTCGAGCGCATTCAGAATCGTCTCAAATTCAGTCGGGCCTTGAGCGCGTCTTTCAGAGCTGCGTTGTGCAATTGAGAAACGTCAGTGGTCTCAAAAAACTTCTGCACGAGGTCGGCGAATTCATCCCGGACGGAGCGGGATGCTGATTTGTTTCGAACCTCTAGTTCGGTTGGTTTGGCAGAGAATACGAAGCGGGTGCCTTCTGACGATATTTCAGTTGCAGTCTCGAATCGTTGTACTGCAACATCGAATTTCGGTAGCTTCGCTCCGACCAAAGAAACTTTTCTTGAATCCACGAGCACGTTGAGGGGAGACCCTTTGGCCACTGTCAGAAATACCCGGTTATCTCGAGTCCGAACCCGCAGCCGCGATCTAGCTGACGCCGGCAAGGAGCTTCGCTACCGGAGCGCAACCATGTAACTTTGTAAACCAGCGGCAGCCGCTTACTCTCTCAAGAGGCCGGTCCTCCGCTTACGCCAGCGTATTGATGGACCCCACCCGCTTCGCTTCGTAAGCTGCAATATCCGGCTCGTGCTGCTGAATGTAGCCGAGCTCGTCGATGCCTTCGAGCAGGCAGTGCTTCGAGAACCCGTCAATTGGAAATTCGACCTTCCGCCCGGCCGGCGTCGTGAGCGTCTGATTCGCGAGATCGATCTTCACCGTCGCCTTCGGGTCTTTGGCGACAGCCGCGAACAGTTCGGTATGCGCGTCATGGGGAACCACGATCGGGAGCAGCGAATTCTTGAGCGAGTTCTGCTTGAAAATATCGGCGAATGACGTGCTGATTACCGCGCGGAATCCGAACTGCGTCAGCGCCCAGGGAGCGTGCTCGCGCGAGCTGCCGCAGCCAAAGTTATCGCCGGCCAGCAGCACCTGCGCGCCTGCCGACTGCGGCTGATTGAGAATGAAATCCGGTTTGGGGTTTCCCTTCTCGTCGTAACGCCAGTCGTTGAAGAGCTGTTTGTCGAGTCCCTGCTTCGATGTGGTTTTCAGAAACCGCGCGGGAATGATCTGGTCCGTATCGATGTTATTGATGGGCAGCGGAACAATGCGGCTTTCAAAATCGGTGAACGGCTTCATATCATCGTCCTCACGTCGGTCACTACACCTGTGATGGCGCTGGCAGCGGCGGTCAGCGGGCTCGCCAGGAACGTGCGGCCGCCCTTTCCTTGCCTTCCTTCGAAATTGCGATTGCTGGTGGAGACGCTGTACTGGCCGGGCGAAAGCTGGTCGCCGTTCATCGCGATGCACATCGAGCAGCCGGGCTCGCGCCAATCGCAGCCGGCATCGCGGAAGATCTTGGGCAGACCCTCTGCTTCGGCCTGATGCTTCACTTCCTGCGAGCCGGGAACCACCAGCACGCGAACTTTCGGATTTACCTTGCGGTCTTTCAGCACGCTGGCCGCGGTGCGCAGATCGGAGATGCGCGAGTTGGTGCAGCTTCCAATGAAGACTACGTCAATCGGATGTCCCAACAGCGGCTTGCCGCCTTCGAGATTCATATACCGGAGTGCCTTAGCGATGGATTCGCGCTCGAGAGGGTCGGAAACCTGCGAGGGATCGGGCAGCGCGGCCGTGATGGGAATACCCATTCCCGGATTCGTGCCGTAGGTGATCATCGGTTCGAGCGAATTTGCGTCGATGGTGACGGTGCGGTCGTAGGCCGCGCCTTCGTCGCTCGGAAGCTGTTTCCAACGCGCAACGGCGGCGTCCCAATCAGCGCCTTTGGGTGCGTGCGCCCGGCCGTTGAGATACTGAAACGTCGTATCGTCGGGCGCAACCATACCTGCGCGCGCGCCGCCCTCGATCGACATGTTGCATACCGTCATGCGTTCTTCAATTGTGAGCGAGCGAATCGCGCTGCCGGTATATTCGAAGATGCTGCCCGTGCCGCCGCCAATGCCGATCTTGGCGATCAGCGCGAGGATGATGTCTTTGGCGGAAACACCGGCTTTCAAGGTCCCGTCAACCCGCACCTGGAAGGTCTTCGATTTGCGCTGCAGCAGGCATTGCGTAGCAAGCACATGCTCTACTTCACTGGTGCCGATGCCGAAAGCCAGTGCGCCGAACGCGCCATGCGTAGCGGTATGGCTGTCGCCGCAAACCACGGTCATACCAGGCTGCGTGAGCCCCAGTTCGGGGCCGATCACGTGCACAATTCCCTGGCGGTCGCTGTGCACGCCGAGGCAGCGGATGCCGAACTCGCGGCAGTTGGTTTCCAGTTGCGCGAGTTGTTTGGCGGCGATCTCGTCGACGATAGGTAGCGAACGGTCCGTAGTCGGGATGCTGTGATCGGCGGTGGCGATCGTCAGATCGGGGCGCCGGACCTTCAAGCCACGCTCCCGCAAGCCTTGAAACGCCTGCGGAGAGGTCACTTCATGAACCAGGTGCAGGTCGATAAACAGCAGCGTCGGAGCGCCTGGCTGTTCGTGCACCACGTGCGAATCCCAAAGCTTTTCAATGATTGTACGAGGCATAAGCAAATCGACGTTCCAAAGAAGCCTGAGAAGACCGGGACGGTCCGCAGGAGCTTGTATGTTCCTGCCACCCTTCCGGGTCTCCCGGGCTTCTCACTCCCGGATAAGCGGCAACCGGTAGACCGCCACTCATCCAATCGCGGCGCAGACCGCTTCGCCAACCTGTTCGGTGGTAGCGGGTGCGCCGGAAGGCTTCAAATCCGCGGTGACTCTGCCGCTCCGCAAAACGGATTCGACGGCCGCTTCCACCGCATTCGCTTCTTCTTTCAAACTGAAACTGTAGGCTAGCATGGCGGCTACCGAACCGATAGCACCTAATGGATTCGCCTTGTTCTGGCCGGCAATATCGGGCGCCGAACCGTGCACCGGTTCGTATAATCCCACCCACGCGCCTGAAGGACGGCGATCGCCGATGGAAGCCGATGGCAGCATACCGATCGACCCCGCGAGCACCGCGCCCTCATCGCTCAAGATATCGCCGAACATGTTTTCCGTCAGCACCACGTCGAACCGGCGCGGGTTGAGCACCAATTGCATGGCGCAATTGTCCACCAGAATGTGCTCCAGCGCCACATCGGGAAACTCCTTTGCGATTTCGACCACCACCCGCCGCCAAAGCTGCGAATTTTCCAGCACGTTCGACTTATCTACCGAAGTCACCTTCTTCCGGCGAGCTTGCGCCAGGGTGAACGCCATGCGGGATACGCGTTCAATCTCCGCACGGGTATACGTCATGGTGTTGACAGCCCGCGTTTGCAGGCCGTTCTCCGTAATACCGCGCGGCGTGCCGTAGTAGATCCCGCCCGTCAGCTCGCGGACGATGATCATATCCGTGCCTTCCACCAGGTGATTCTTCAGCGGTGACGAATCAAGCAGTGGCGCGTACGCCCGCACCGGCCGCAAATTGGCGTAAACACCGAGCGCCTTGCGAATTCCGAGCAATCCCTTTTCGGGACGCTTTTCAGGAGGCGCGTTGTCGAATTCCGGCAGGCCGACCGCGCCCATCAGAGTCGCATCGGCTTCCGCGGCCAGCTTCGACGTTTCCTCGGGTAGCGGCGTACCGGTCTTGTGAATCGCCACACCGCCCAGCAGGCCTTCGGTCAATTTCAGATTGTGGTGCCACTTGTTGGCGACGTGGCGCAGAACGCGCACCGCCTCGCGCGTCACTTCCGCGCCAATCCCGTCTCCGGGCAAAACCAGTATGTTTAAGTTCATTCCTTTAATTCGCCGCCACCCGCTCCGCGCGGCTGGACCCGATCAGGGTCAGGATTTCCTCATCCATGAGACCCTTCTTGCGCTGGTCGGCCAGAGTGGTGAAGCGCTGGTATAAATCGTCGAGTTCTTCCTTGGACAGCGTAACTCCTAAATCGCGGCAGCGCTGATTGAGCGCGTGACGGCCGCTGTGCTTCCCGAGTACGAGCTTGCCTTCAGGCACGCCTACTGAGTGAGGGTCGATGATCTCGTAGGTCGAACGCTCTTTCAGGTAGCCGTCCTGGTGGATACCGGCCTCATGTGCAAATGCGTTTCGTCCCACGATGGCTTTATTCGGCTGCGGTCCGAACGTGATGATCGAGCTTAGCATCTCGCTCGCGCCGTAGAGATGCTCGGTGTGAATTCCTGTCTGGTAGGGATAGCGATCCGCACGCGTCTTCAGGATCATGACTACTTCTTCGAGCGAGCAGTTGCCCGCCCGCTCGCCGATGCCATTGATGGTGCATTCAATCTGCCGCGCGCCGGCTTCGACGGCGGCAATCGAATTGGCTACCGCCAGGCCGAGATCGTCATGGCAGTGTACGCTGATGGTGGCGCAATCGCCCAGCACCCGCGCGATCCGTCCGATGAGCGCCCCATATTCCTCGGGAACCGAGTAGCCCACCGTATCGGGAATATTGACGGTGCGGGCTCCGGCGGCTACTACCGCCTTCGAAATCTTTTCCAGATACTCGGGATCGGTCCGCGCGCCGTCCTCGGCGGAGAATTCCACATCGTCGGCGTAGCGCCGCGCCAGTTCCACGGCCGCAACGGCATCTTCGAGCACCTGCTCGCGGGACTTCCGCAGCTTGTGCTTCAGATGAATATCGCTGGTGGCGATGAAGGTGTGGATGCGCGGGCGGCGCGCATGCTGCAGTGATTTTGCGGCGCGCTCCACATCGAGCGTGCAACACCGGGCCAAGGCCGCAACCTGCGCCCACGGAAACTCGCGGCTCACCGCATCCACGGCTTCGAAATCGCCTTCGGAGGCGATGGGAAAACCGGCTTCCAGAATGTCCACGCCCAGCTCAACCAGTTTCCGCGCCATCCGCAACTTCTCTGGCACCGTCATGCTGCAACCGGGCGACTGCTCGCCGTCGCGCAGCGTCGTATCGAAAATGTATACGCGGTCGCTCATAGGCTCTACCGTTACGAGGCCATTATGGACCGATCTCGTTTGATTTGGCAAATTTATAATTTTAGCAGTTGGCATTAGTAGATGTTATGCTATCTACGAGCGGAAACCACCGGCCGGTGATCTGCCTGCCGCGTCTCCCGCGCCGGCCTATAATGCCGGGAACTGCCTATGGAACTGTATTCATTGCAGGTATTTCTGACCGTTGCCACGGAAAAGAGTTTCTCCCGGGCAGCGGAAAAGCTGCTGCGCACGCAGCCGGCGGTGTCACTGGCATTGCAGCGCCTGGAACAGGAACTGGGCGAGAAACTGATCGACCGTTCCGGTAAAGAACTCATTCTTACCGATGCCGGACGAACCGTGCTCGACTACGCCCGCCGCTTCCAGAGCCTGCAGCAGGAGCTCGACAACTCACTCGCCGAACTGCGCGACAACTCATCCGGGCGATTTACCATCGGCGCCAATGAATCCACCACGCTGTACCTGCTGCGCCACATCGAACGCTATCGCGAGTTGTATCCGAAGGTGAAGGTGCAAGTGCGCCGCAGCCTGTCGAGCAAGATCCCCAACGAGCTGTTGGACGGAAACCTGGAGATGGGAGTCATCAGCTATGATCCGGGCGACGAACGGCTGCGGTCGAAGGTGATCTACTCGGACGCGCTGGCGTTCGTGGTTTCCCCCAGGCACCGGCTGGCGCACCGCCGGTCCGTATCCATTTCCGAACTGGGCGAGGAGACGTTCATTGCGCACAATGTGATTTCGCCGTATCGCGAAGTGGTGCTGCGCGAGTTTCAATCGCACAAGGTTCCGCTGCGCATGGAAGTAGAGATGCCGACCATTGAAACCATCCGCAAGCTGGTGCAGAGCGGTCTGGGCGTGGCTTTCCTGCCGCGCATGTGCGTGGAACAGGAAATCGAGCAGAAGCTCCTCTGCGAAGTGCGCGTCAAGGAGATGCACGTGGAGCGGAAAATCCGCTTGGTGTATCCCACGCGGCGGGCACTCAGCCACGCCGCGCGGGCCTTTCTGGACGTCGTGGGCTGACGCTACTGCACTGCGACAGTGACACCGGTTTGCGACTGCGCGGTTCCAACCGAAACGACGATGGGAACCGCCGGTCCGGAAGGCGCTCCAGCCGGAATCTGCACGTTGACCTGCATCACGCCGGAGACGATGCCCGGCGCTGAGCCGTAGTATTGGACGGTGGCCGGCACGCCGCCCACGGTAGCCGTCACAGCGAGTTGCGGCTTCTTCAGACCGGAACCGTTCGTGGGAATAATGGCTCCATTCGCGCCGGACGGAACCGTTGCTCCCTCCCCGGTCATATAGAGCGAAACCACTGATGATTTCGCCGCGGGTGCGTTAGAGCCATTCACCGTGACTCCATCCTGATTGACGATGACGCCTGGACCAGTCCCACTCAGGTTGAGAGTGTAGATGCCCGGCGCCGTGGAGATCACGGTATACGGAATCGGATCTGACTGTACGCCCTGATAGATGATGCGGACATTGGTGCTCGGCCGGCCCGCCAGTTCGTATGGCACCATCACGCTGGTTTGCGTCGCAGATGCATAGATGATTGGGGCTGCAATGTTGTCGAAGAACACCTGCGTATCGCCCGCCTTGGTATCCACCACTCCATTCGTCACGGTGCCTTTGACCAGAGCCGCTGGCCCAAGGCCAGTGCCAAAAATCACGACGTTCTCTCCCGGTGAGATCGCGCCCGCGAAATAGCTCGCGGCATTGGTGATTGATGTCAATTGAGGCGGAGGCACTGCCGTCACCGTAAGCGTCACACTTACGGCCGTCGGGCTGGCGGAATTCGGCGAGCTGATGTTCAATGTAGCGGTATAGTTGCCTGCGCCCAAACCCTGCGTGTCAATGCTGACCGTAACCGGAGCCGGCGTGTTGCCGCTTGTGGGCGAAACGTTCAGCCAGTTACCGCCCGCGACCAACGTGCTCACAGTGAACGGAGCGTTCCCGCCGCTCGATGCCACCTGTATGGTCTGCGGGTCCGGCGCAGGCTGACCCACGATGTAATGGAACGTGAGCGAAGACGGCGATGCAGTCAAAGATTGAGGCGGCACCACGTTCAACGTAACGGGAATTTTCAGCGGACTACCTGCCGCTCCGGGCGACGTGATGGTGACGGTTCCCTGATAAGTTCCGATCGACATGTTGCCAGCGCTTACCGAAACTTGTACCGTTCCCGGCGTGGTCCCATTCGGCGGAGCGGCGGTAAGCCAATTCCCGTCGTTCGTAGCGGCCGAGACCGAAAAAGTAAGCGGGACCGGTGAGCCGGAAACCGTGAGGTTCTGCACAGCAGGTGCCGGCCCGCCCTGCACCTGCGTAAACGTCAAAGAAGCAGGCGAGGCGGAGATGGTTCCCGGGCTGATCGTGAAAGTGACGGGAATCACCACAGGGCTTCCGCCCGCGCCCGGCGAGGCGACGGTAATCGTTCCCTGGAACGTGCCGGAGGTGAGCTTGGAGCCATCCACGCTCACAGTGAGGTTACCGGGAGTCGTGCCATTGGCCGGCTTCACGGACAACCAACTCACCGTGCCGGGATTCGCCGCGGCCGCGCTGAAGGCGAGCGTAGGCCCGCTGCTGCTCACTGCCAGCGTCTGGTCCGGAGGATTCGCTGCGCCGGCGGTCTGCGAAAACGTCAGCGAAGCCGGAGCGACGGAGAGCGTGCCTGCGCTGATGTTCAGCGTGACCGGAATGGTCAACGGGCTGTTCGCCACCGCTGTATTCCCAGGGCCCGTAGCAGTCACCGTCACCGTGCCGGTGTATGTGCCTGCAGAAAGCAACGTGGGAATTACGGAAATCGTCAACTGGCCCGGCGTTGCACCGGCGATGGGCGCGACGAACAGCCAGTTGCCGCCGTTCGTCGTGGTGAAGCTCACGTTGAAATTCAACTGGTCGGTGGGACTGGTGCTGCTCAGGTTCACCATTTGCGGCGACGGCGCTCCTCCGCCCACCTGTCCATTGAAGGTCGGAGGCAGCGCGGGCAAAACGACTAACAGAGCCGTATTGCTCACATAGAGTTTCACCGGAATGGTGAGTGGGCTGTTCGGCGATGCGGCGCCGGTGGCCGGATTCGTAGCAGTAATGGTGATGGCCCCGTCATATGTGCCCGCGCCCAAGCCGGCCGCATTCACGGATGCGGTGAAACTCCCGTTTGTACTGCCGTTCACGGCGCCGCCCAGTACCAGCCAACTACCGCCGCTGGTGGTGGAGGCAGTGGCGGAATAATTCAACGTCGCGCCCGTCGAAGTAGAAACCGTGATAGTCTGCGCCGCAGGGGCGCTTTGTCCGATCTGGAACGGGAAGGAGAGCGCACTGAAGTTGGTGACCAGCAACGGCTCGTTGCCGATTGTGAACGTCACCGGTATTTGTTGCGGGCTGTTGTCCGCGCCCGCCGCCGTAACGGTCACCGTGCCGCTATAAGACCCGGGAAGCATACCCGTGGGATCAACGCTCACCGCAAATGGCGTCGGTGTATTAGCATCCGCCGGCGTGACTCGCAGCCAGTTGCCGCTGTTATTGCCCGTGGTGACGGAGACCGTATAGGCTAGCGGTGCCCCCGTGCTGGTGGGCGTCACGTTCTGCGCGGCGGGAAACTGCCCGCCCAATTGATAAGCAAAGCTCAAAGGCGTGCCCGGCACACCGAGCAGCGGATTGTTCGAAATAGTGAGACTGACCGCGACGTCCTGACTCTGCGGCACGGCCGATGGCGTCGCGAGCGTGATCTTGCCGTGGTATGTTCCGGCAGGTAGCAGCGTGGGATCGTCCATGATCGTCACTTGCACACTGCCGTTCGCTGGAATAGTCCCCGTGGAAGGGTTTATGGACGAAATCCAATTCTTCCCGGCCGGATTGGGATCGACCGACGAAGTCAGTGTAAAGCCAACCGGCTGCGCGGAAGTTGTCGAGATGGTCAACGTCTGCTGGTAAGTATTGTTCGTGCCGCCAATTTGTGCGGTGAATGCGAGCGTGGAAGAACTCACCGAGACCGGTGGAGCAGCCGTGACCGTAAGCGTCACGCCAACAGTCAGGGGCGTAGTCGTAAACCCGGAGGTGGGAGTCAGGACGATGTTGCCTTGATAGGTACCGGCGCTCAGGCTCGGAACTACCGCCGGATTCAGGAGAGCACTCACTGACGCGGGCGCGGTCGAACTAGCCGGCGCCGCTTGCAGCCAGTTGCCTCCGGAGGCTGTGGTGGCTGTGACGTTGAAGTTCGTCAACTGGCCGCTCACTGTCAGAATCTGGCCGGAGGGCACGGTGCTGCCGCTTTGATACGTGAATTGCAGAGCTTGTGGGCTTACGCCGATGCTGCTGACGGAAAGAGTCACCGAGACAGAAATGGACCCTCCGGAACTCGTGATCGTGAATGACGCGTTATAAATTCCCGCGTTCAATCCCGTAGGGTCAGCGGTCACCGTGAGGGCAGAGGGCGTGTTGCCGCTCGCAGGATTCACTTTCAACCACTGCGGCGCCGGCGGAGGGATCATGACGAAAAACTGCGCGGCTTCACCCGTGCTCGTGACGTTCAGCGTCTGGGAGACGGCGCTCCCTCCGAACTGCGCCGAAAAGCTGAGTGCCGTATGATCTACGCTTACGGTCTGCGCGAGCAAGGGACCCGCCGCGCCCGCGGCAAACAGCAGCAGAAACAGGTTCGAAATGAAAGAGAGCTTCCTCAACGCAATCCTCCCAAGGGATATGGCAGTTCGGACGTGCCAACAGAAATCAAACGACCCGTCACTTGCACGGCGCGGGCCAATTTTTTTATCTAAAACAGGAACAATTTGAAATGTTTTATTTCCTACAGGAATCATTGAGTTGCAGGGGGACGTTCTGGTACTTCGACGGCCGGCCACGACTATTTCGGCGATGCGCCGCGCCACAGTGGGTGTATCAGGCGGCCACGCCGATCAGGGATTTGCCGGATGAGAATAAAGCGAATGGGAGCAAATGTATTGGTAGACGCACTCGGGTAATGACTCGGGCTGCTCGCCCGCCCCAATCTGGCGGCGAATTTCAGAGGATGAGACCGGAAGATCGATAGTGTCGAGCGCCTCGAAAGCCGCTTCCGGCGGCGCCTGGTATTGCTGGGGAGGGCGGCTCACCACAATGAAGCGCACCGCCCGCACCACATCGCGCCAGCGGTGCCAGGTCTCAATTTCCGCGAAAGCATCGGCTCCGATGATGAAGAACAACTCGTCTCCCGGTGCGAGCCCGGCGCGTACCTTCTCAATCGTATCGATGGAATAGCTGCGGGCCGTGCCTTCTTCCAAACGCGAGGCCTCCAACCGTGCGTCGCCCTGGCATGCCAGTTCCACCATCCGCAAGCGGTCGTCATAGGATGCGTGGGTAGCTCCGGCCTTGTGCGGAGGGCGCGAGGCCGGAACAATCAGTACGCGGTCCAGCCGGAAACGGCTCGCTGCCTCGCGGGCAATCGTCAAATGTGCGCTATGGATCGGGTCGAAAGTGCCGCCGAAAATCGCCAGTCTCAAGGGCGCGAATCCGTGGCTACGTTCTTTCGATCTTGACCGAGTTGAGGCGGACCTCTTTGACAGGCCGGTCCTGCGCGCCGCGCGGCACTTCCGAAATCTTCTTCACCACGTCGTAGCCTTCGGTCACTTCGCCGAACACACTATGACGGTTGTCGAGCCACGGAGTCGCGGCAACGGTCACAAAGAACTGGCTGCCGTTTGTGTTCGGCCCGGCGTTGGCCATAGAAAGAATACCGGGCTTGGTGTGCTTCAGTTCGGGATGAAACTCATCGGCAAACTTGTAGCCCGGACCGCCGCGACCCGTGCCCTCGGGGTCGCCACCCTGAATCATGAAGTCCGGAATCACCCGGTGGAAGATGGTGCCGTCATAAAACGGCTTGCCGGTTTTCGTTCCATCCGCCAGGCTGATAAAGTTCTCGACCGTCTTCGGCGCGCGGTCGGCGAACAGCTTGATCTTGAATTTGCCTTCGGTAGTATCGAAGGCGGCGTAGATTTCGTTAGGCATCTAAAGGAATTGTAACAGCGCGCGCCTACCGGACGCCTCAAGCCCGTACGTGCATAGCACAAGAAGCCTGCAAGAAAGCGGGAGGAAGCATGCGAGCCCCATGTTACACTGGCGAGAGTAAGTAGGATCACATATCGCGCGCGGCTCTTCTTCCGCGCTCCCCGCGAGCGATAACGCGCCTCATCCGTGCAGGCATGTATTTCGATTTTGTCCAGTTCGGCTTGAAAGATTCCCCATGCGCCCGGAAAGTCCGATCCCGCTGACTCTGGAAGAGCATCGGGAATTAGGGCGGGAGATCCGCGTAGCCGGCGCCCGCCTGCAGGAGCTTTGCACCCTGATTGCGAAGGTCTACGGCCCGCAGAACCGGGCGGCTTTCAGCTTTTTGAAAGTCACCGAAGCCATCGAACGCCTGCGCCAGGATCTCGAGGCGCAGGTCTCCCAGGACCTGCCGGGAATTCCTGTGGATGGCTTTTACCTATAGGCGTTCTTCAGCGAAACCAGGCGTTCTTCCGAAATGCTTCTACCAGCCCACAGGCTTGCCTTGATTCTGCTCGTCAAGCCATTTCTGTAGAGGCGCGAAGTAATCGAGAATGGCGGTCGCGTCCATCTGCTGCGTGCCCGCGATCTCTTGCAGCGCCTCCTGCCACGGACGGCTTGCGCCCATTTGCAGCATGTCATTCAGGCGGGTACCGGCCGCTTTGTTCCCATAGATCGAGCAGCGATTCAGAGGATCCGTGCAGCCGGCGACCTTCGACAGCGCCCGATGAAACTGAAACTGCAGAATATCGGCGAGGAAGTACCGCATATAAGGAACATTCGCCGCGATGTGATACTTCGCTCCGGGATCAAAATCGGCCTCACTGCGCGGTACGGGCGGCTTCACTCCCTGGAACTTTTCACGAAGCTGCCACCAAGTCTGGTTATACTGATCGGGCTGGATCTCGCCGGAGAATACCTTCCACCGCCATTCATCGATCATCAAGCCGAACGGCAGAAATGCTACCTTCTCGAGCGCCTTGCGCAGCAGTAGGCCGATATCCTTCGACGGGTCGGGCGCTTTGTCGAGCAGCCCGATCTTCACCAGGTATTCGGGCGTGATCGAAAGCGCGATGGTATCACCGACGGCCTCATGGAAGCCGTCATTCGCGCTGTCGCGGAAAAGCGGCGGCTGCTGATCATAGGCGCGCTGATAAAAATTGTGGCCCAGTTCGTGGTGAATGGTCATGAAGTCTTCGGCCGTGATCTCGATGCACACTTTCAGACGAACGTCGTCGGCCGCGTCGATGTCCCAGGCGCTGGCATGGCAAACCACGTCGCGGTCGCGCGGCTTGAGGAACAGCGACCGCTCCCAGAATGTCTGCGGCAGAGGGTCGAAGCCGAGCGAAGTGAAAAAGCTCTCACCATATTTCACCATCTGCTTCCAATCAGTATTGTGCTTGCGCAGCAGCATGGTCAGATCGTAGCCGGGATCGCCATTGCGCGGCGCAACGACCGGGTAAATGTTGTCCCATTCCTGCGCCCACATGTTACCGAGAAACTGAACCGGAATCGGCCCGGTTGCCGGCACCAGGTCGCCATACTTTTCGTGCAGTTTGGCGCGCACGTAAGCGTGCAGCGAGAGATAGAGCGGCCGCACCTGGGCCCACAGGCGATCGACTTCCTGAGAAAAGGCGTCGGGCGGCATGTCATATTTCGAGCGCCACATGGCCCCGTTGTCCTTGTAGCCGAGCTGCTGGGCACCTTTGTTGGCGAGCTCCACGTAGCGGACGAAATCCTTGCGCATGGGCGGCGAAATGGTGCGCCATCCGGTCCATGCGTCGAGCAGTTGTTTGGGATCGCGGCTGTCATCGATGACGCGGCTCAACTGTTCCAGGTCCTGGCAGCTCTGTGGTCCACTGGGGCAATACTTGCCCTTGCCATAGACCCCTTCCATCCGCGACGTGATATTGGTGAGCTCTTCGGCCTCTTTTGGGTCGGAAGGAGTGGCGATGACGAGAGAGAGTTTGAGCAGTTTGATCTTGCGCGCCGTCACGGGATCGAGTTGTAACCCATCGAAGCGAGTGGCTTCCTTGGCATAACGGACGGTCGCGTCAATCAGGCGCTGGTCCTCTTTCGCGGAGAGGATCTCGGTATCGCCGGTGATGTAGGTGGCTTTGATCCAGTCGGCTCGCGCGGCTTCGATATTAAGGGCGAGCAATTTCTGCTCCGCATCATTGATGAACTGGCGGGCCTCGTCGGGAGTAGGCTTCTTGGTGGCACATGTTGTCAGAATGAGCAACAACGGAAGACACGCCAACACGCGAAATTCCATGCATACACGATATCAAAGCAGGCGAAAAGCGGCGGAAATTGGCAGTGAATTTGGATGCGGCGCACGCGGCATGCTAGGATCAGATTGTCTGCGTGACAACGCGGGGACGTAGTTCAGTTTGGTTAGAACGCCGGCCTGTCACGTCGGAGGTCGCGGGTTCGAGCCCCGTCGTCCCCGCCATTCCTTTCAACACTTTCCCAGCTTTATCGGATATTTACCGCGATCTTTGGCGATGTGCGTTGCGACTCCGTCCGACCCGAACCGGCGCCAAATGCCCCAACGCGGGTCAAACTGTAGCAGCTACTGTAGCACCTGACGTCGGCCTTCTGTTGCCCAAGGAATGCGTTTTGGGACAATAATTCTCGGAATTTCCTCACTCCAAGTCTGCACTAGCCAACGCCATACGCACCCATGCGGCCCTGCCCAAGTATCATAAGAGATATGTCCTGGCCTGAGCGCATCGTGATCGATCCCCAGATCCTGGCGGGCAAGCCGGTAGTCCGCGGCACTCGCTTGGCGGTCGAGTTCATCCTGGACCTGCTCGCCGCCGGGCAGTCGGAATCCGACGTTCTTGCCAATTATCCGGGCCTGACGCACGAGGACATTCTCGCCTGCTTAGCGTACGCCAGCCAACTCGCTCATGAGTACAAGGCGTACCCGCTCCCGGTCTGATGCGCCTGCTCGCGGATGAAAACTTCCCCCGGCCGACCATCACGGCCTTGAGGCAAGCCGGCAACGATGTGCTCTGGGCACGAACTGACCTCCCCGGCACTGGAGATTCCACACTCCTGGAAATAGCGGAGGCAGAGGGCCGGGTGCTGCTGACGTTGGACAAGGACTTCTGGCAGATTGCGGTCCAGCGCCGTCAACCGCTCGAAAACAGCGGCGTCATCCTTTCCGCGTCCACCCGGCGATACCCGAGAACATCACGCCGCTGGTACTCCGCCTAACAGGATTGGAGCGACCACGCCAGCGTTGTGACTGTTGAGCGCGTGCTGATGGTTCGGCCACGGCGGCCGCAGGCTCCGTAGGCTGCGGATTCGCGAAGGGGGGCATAATGTTCTCGGAATTTCCATCCGCCATTTTGCTACCGAGTTTGCAACAGAGGTGGGGCAACCGATTCTCGGAATTAATCTTTGGCTCCACCACAACAGGCCTGTGAACCACCGATACCCCGCTGGTCTCGCAAACCACTCGGCGGTGATATTTTTGCCTGGTCAGGCTCCGCCAGCATCGTGCTGCCAGTCGGAAAAAGGCGCTCAACTGTCGTGTCGTGGACCGTGTTTTGGGGTACGGTATGGGCCGTTGCAAACAATAAAAATAAAGCCAGCCTGTGAGTCTGTGAGTCTATGTCCCGTGCGGCCGGGCCGTATCCCTGATATTGTTGTTTGCCCTCAACGCGCGCGCATGGGTGTAACCAGCCCGCCGCCGCTGGCTGGGCTTTCAAAATGCTGCCTGAGGGCAGCGTACAATCGGCCGTTGTCGGAGTTGTGGCTGTCGCAGCACGGGGACGAGCGCGATCGACGGCGACGGCGACCCAGACACTTTGTTGTGGCCATACGGTTGCCACTGAGTGAGCTATGAGCGGTCACCGAAGCTGTAATTCGTGAACGGCGACTGGATAAATTAAGCGGTGCGAAGTTCCGTCCGATAAATTTGAGGCTGCCACGACAGGTCGAGTGCATTAAACACCTGAGGAACAATGGCCACCAACCGCTGTGACGTGGGCTTAGGGGTAGCTTTGTCGGTGATCTGTCTGGCCTCCGGCTGTGGGCGGCAGAATCCCGTTCCTTCCGAGACGATCCGTCCTGTCAAAACGATGCTGGTCGAAAAAGGTGCGGAAATTTATGTACGCACACTTCCAGGCAGAGTTGAGGCGGCGCGCAGTGCCGAGCTTGCGTTCCAGGTCCCCGGCCTCGTAACAAAGCTGCCGGTAAAAGAAGGCCAGCACGTCACGAGGGGACAGGTTGTGGGCCAACTCCGGCAGACGGAATACCAGGCCCGGCGTGAAGCCGCGAAGGGACAGCTCCAGCAAGGGCTGGCAGTGCTTGACACTCTGCGCTCCGGCGCGCGCTCTGAGGAACAGCTTCGGCGCGAAGCCGCGCTCCGCGCCGCAGAGGCAAAGCTCGAGAATGCGCATACGGAGATCGAGCGGTACACGCGGCTGCTTCCGACCAGCGCAGTTTCCCGATCAGAGTACGAACTCTCTCAGACAAATTACCGCGTGGCCGAGGAGGAGCGCCAGGCAGCGCAGCAGTTGCTGGAAAAGGCAAGGACGGCGCGCCAGGAGGAGATCGACGCCCAGGAAGCGCAGGTTCACACGCTTGAAGCCCGCGTGCGGGAGGCGGGAGTCCAACTCGCCGACACCACTTTGCGCGCTCCTTATAGCGGAGTGGTCGCGCAAAGGCTGATCGACGAAGGAGAAGCCATCACAGCGAATAAACCGGCGGTCAAGTTCCAAAACACGGAGGAGATCGATATCGTAGCGGATGTGCCCGAGGCTATTATGGCCGCGGACTTGCGAAGTGGCAATGTCAACCGTATGACTGCCGAGTTCAGTCATATGCCCGGGAAGCAGTTTCCGGTTCGCATCTCGGAAATCGCGCAGGTGGCCGATCCGGCGACGCAGACGTTCCAAGCGCGTTTTCGAATGAAACCACCGCCGCGGACCGTGCTGCTACCGGGTATGACTGCCGTGGTCGATATCGCCTTCCGACGGCCGCGGGCACAAGCCCATCAGACCTTTGTGCCGATCTCCGCGGTGACGAGGGAGGCCAACGGGCGGCAGGTGGTCTGGGTGCTCGGCGCGAACCAGACGGTCCGGTGCCGCGAGGTGCGGCTAGGGGAAGTGAAAGATGGCAAGGTCGAAATTCGAGACGGCCTGCGGCCGGGCGAACGGATCGCTGTGGCGGGCGCCGAACAACTCCGTGAGGGGATGAAAGTACGCGACCTCGGTAATGCGCTGGGAGGGATGTAGCCGTGAACATCGGCGAATTCTCGGTGCGGAGGAATCGCGTGATCCTCGCGTCCATCGTTATTGTGCTGATAGGAGGGATCGTCGCTTACCAGAGGCTCGGACGCCTGGAGGATCCGGAGTTCACGATCAAGGAAGCGCTGATCGTTACCCCCTATCCGGGAGCCAGCCCGGAGGAGGTGGCGCTGGAGGTCACGAACCCGATCGAGTCAGCTTGCCAGCAGTTAGCCCAGCTCAAACGGGTGGAGTCGGAGTCCACGCGTGGGCGGTCTGTGGTGTCGGCTATCATCCAGGACCGGTACGACAAGGACAAAATTCCTCAAGTTTGGGACGAGCTGAGGAGGAAGATCAACGACATCCAGTTTCGGCTGCCTCCGGCGGCCCGCGGAAACTCGGTGGTGATCGATGATTTCGGCGATGTCTACGGCATTTTTCTGGCGATCACTGGTGACGGCTATAGCCAGCCCGAACTCCGCCGTTACGCGGAATTCCTGCGCCGGGAGCTGTTGCAGGTGCGCGACGTCAAGAAGATCGAGCTCTTTGGAGAACAACAGGAGCAGGCCTTTCTTGAAATTTCGCGGCAGCGGCTGGCCAACCTGGGGATTAACGAAGACCAGATCTACAGCCAGCTTCAGGCGAGGAGCATGGCGTCCGATGGCGGGCGCGTGCGCATTGGAGATGAACACGTCGCGATCGAATCGACCGGCGGCTTCGGCTCCGTTGAGGACATGCTTGGCCTCGTGATCGGATCGGACCGCTCGGGCCGTCAGCTCTTTCTGAGGAACATCGCGACCGTCGAGCGTGGCAACCAGGACCCGCCGGAGCGACTGCTCCGCTTTGACGGGCGGCCCGCGATCGGTATCGGCATCTCCACCGTGCCGGGCGGTAACGTCGTCAAGATGGGCCAAGCGGTTCAGACGAAGCTGGAGGAACTGAAGCGCAATCAGCCGGTCGGAATCGACATCGGTGAGATCAATTTCCAGCCGCAGGCCGTAGTGAAGGCCACCGGCGCATTTATGTTCAACCTGGGAAAGGCGGTCACGATCGTCTTCATCGTGTTGCTCTTCGCGATGGGCCGCAAGGCCGGCTTCATGATCGGATTCGTCCTGTTCCTCACCATCATGGGCACGTTCCTTGTGATGTACGTCAACGGCAGCCTGCTGATGGAACGGATCTCATTGGGCGCGCTGATCATCGCGCTGTGCATGCTAACGGACAACGCGATCGTGATCACTGAGAGCCTGAAGGTTCGCATCGAAGGAGGGGAAGATAAGCTGCACGTGATTCGCGAAACCATCGCGCAGAACCAGTGGCCGCTGTTCGGGGCGACTGGCATCGCGGTGGTGGCGTTCGCGGCCATTGGACTTTCGGAGGACAGGACTGGCGAATACTGCAATTCGCTTTTTTGGGTCATCTTCATTTCCCTGGCGTTGAGCTGGGTGGCGGCGATTACGGTTACGCCGATGCTCGGCTACTACATGTTTAAGCCCAGGTCCGGGGGAGGAGAAGAGGGGCACATGGGGCGGCTATTCCGTGGCTACCGCAGCCTGCTGGTGGGAGCGCTGCGGTTCCGGTGGCCCGTTTTGATTGCGACCCTCGCGCTGTTCGTGGTCGCGATCTTTGGCTTCCGCCAGTTAGACCAGAGCTTCTTTCCGCCGGCCACGCGTCCGCAGTTCCTGGTAGACGTGTTTCTGCCGGCCGGAACGGACATCCGCGCATCCGAGAGGTTCGCGGAGGGCGTCGAGCGATTCATCCGGAAGCAGCCGCACGTCACACACGTCACGTCGTTCGTGGGGAGCGGAGGGTTGCGATTTCTGCTGGTCTACACGCCGGAGCGCCCGAACCCGGCCTATGTGCAGTTCCTGGTTGCGGTCGATGACCACCACACCATTGACGGGCTGATTACCACGGTCCAGCGGCATCTGGATCAGGAGAGCCCAAACGCCAATGCGGTCGCCAAAAAGTTTCTGCTGGGTCCGGGAAGCGGGGGCCGGGTTCAGGTGCGCTTCAGCGGACCCGATTACCAGACGCTCCGCGAGCTTGCCGCCCACGCCGAGAAGATTTTCGACGAAGACGGCAGAGCCAAAGGCGTGCGCTCCGACTGGCGCGAACAGGTGAAAATCATCCAGCCAACGCTTCTGGACCTCCAGGCGAACCGCAACGGCATCACGCGATCTGAGGTATCCCAGGCGCTACAGGCTAGCTTCGAAGGACGTACGGTCGGCCTCTATCGCGAACCGGGCAGCGCGGGAACCGGCACATTTCCGCAGGAGACCAGGCTGCTGCCCATCGTCGCGCGCCCACCGCTCGATGAGCGCACGAATGTCGATGTAATTCGCAGCCTGCAGATCTGGAGCCCGGCCGCCAACAAGATGATTCCGATGAGCCAGGTGGTCTCGGATGTCGAGATCGCATGGGAAGACCCGGTGATCATGCGGCGGAACCGGCTCGCCACGGTCACGGTTCATGCGGACCCGCGTTTCGGACTGCCGAGCCACCTTCTCAACCGTGTGCGGCCGAAGATCGAGCAGATCGCTTTACCACAAGGTTATTCGCTCCAATGGGGCGGCGAGGATGAAGACTCTCGGGAAGCGCGCGCTGCGTTGGCGCGGCCACTGCCGGCCGCCCTCCTGCTGATGGTGTTCATCGTAGTGTGCCTGTTCAACTCGATGCGCTCCACGCTGGTGATCTGTCTGGCGGTGCCGCTGGCGATCATCGGGGTGACGGCGGGGCTCATGGTTACAAGGCAGCCGTTCGGCTTCATGGCTTTGCTGGGTGTGATCGCACTGGGCGGAGAGCAGATCAAGAATTCGATTGTCCTGGTGGACGAAATCTACACGCAGCGCGAGTTGGGAAAGCAGCCGTATACGGCAGTCGTGGATGCCAGCGTTAGCCGGCTACGGCCTGTACTCCTGGTTGCCGTGACAACCGTGCTGGGTATGATCCCGCTGTTACAGGATCCGTTCTTTGTCGCGATGGCGGCAACCATCATGTTCGGACTGTCTTTCGCGTGTGTCCTGACCATGATCGTGGTGCCCGTGCTTTACTCGTTCTTCTTCTCTGTGCCTACGAGGGCGCTAGCGGAGTAGCGGAAGAATTCATTTCGTTCGGAGATGAGCGGGCTGCGGAGCCGCCCCGGTCCATTGCGGATCAGTCAGGCTCCATCCGCCGCCCAGCGCTCTATAGAGTTGGACGACCACGAGCCGGCGGCTGATTTCCGTTTCGGCGAGTGCGACCTGCGCGGGATAGAGCCGCTGTTGCGCTTCGAGGACTTCGTTGTAGCTGGACAGTCCTTCGAGGTAGCGCACGCGCGCGAGGCTGATGGCCTGCTCGCTCGATTGGACCGCGCGGACCAACTCGTCGCGGACGGCATCGAATTTTTCTCGGGAGATCAGGGCGTCGGAGACGTCGCGAAAGGCATTCACGACGGTCTGCCCATAACGAGCCCGGGTTTCTTCCCAATAGGCCACCGCCTGCCGGCTGCGGGCTTTAAGCGCTCCGCCGGTGAATACGGGACCGGCGGTGCTCGCGCCAAGGCTCCACGCGTTAGTATTGCCGGAGGTCACGTTCTCGAGCGGCGTGCTCAGTTTTCCGAAGAAAGTGGTGAGGCCGATCTGTGGGAAGTACGCGGCTCTTGCTACGCCGATCTGGGCATTGGCGTAGCGCACTTCAGCCGCTGCCGCGACAATATCAGGCCGCCGCTCGAGGAGCGCGGACGGCAATCCGGCGGGAATGTTGGGCGGGACGGTTTCGTCGAGGAGCTTGGTTGTTGTATCGATAGGGCCCGGGTTTTTCCCCATCAGAACATTGAGTTGGTTTTCCTTCAGGGCGATCAGCCTTTCGAGCTCCGGGATGGCCGCGGTTTCCGCCGCCAGGTCGGCCGCGGCCCGCGAGGTCTGCAACCCGTTGCCGAGGCCGCCTTGCTCCCGCTCGGTGAAGAGCTTGAGGGTAGCGGCAAAGGTTTGTTCGGTCGCTCTGGCGACCGCGAGCCTGTAGCGCAGGCCGAGCAACTCGAAGTACGCCTGGGAGACGTCGCTGACCAGGACGAGCATGACGCCCCGCCGCGTCTCCTCGGCGCCGAGAAACCGGGCGCGAGCGCCTTCATTGAGGCGGCGGACGCGGCCCCAGATGTCCGGTTCCCAGGACGCACGGGCTATGGCCATCAGGAAGCCTTGCGCACTCGGCGAAGGGTTGACGGGGCTGTTGATGAACTGGTTGTGGCCGTAGCTGAGGATCGTCGCGTAGCTCACGTTCGGGAAATATTGCGATCGGGCCGACGCGGCAACTTGGCGCGCCTGTTCAACGCGGGCCACGGCCGCGGCGAGGTCGTAGTTGTTGGTGAGGGCTGTTTTGACGAGGCTCGTGAGAGTGGGATCCTTAAAGATGTCCCACCAAGGCAAGTCGGCCAGAGAGGCTTGCTGCGCGCCGGAAGAGCCGCGAAAGACAGCCGGGGCATTCACCTGGGGCTGCCTGTAGTTGGGCCCTACCGTACAGCCGGATAGCAGTACCAACAGAGACACAAGAGCAGTCCCCTCTGCCATCATCGATATGGGGCCCAGCGTCCGACGGCCCTCAGCGAGAAGACCACCGCGCCGACCGCTGATCCCACGACCATAGCGGTTCGGGAGAGACAATTCTTTAATTGGCATGTCGGCGATGAGACCTTTCGGAACCCGAGTCAGGCTCAGCGGACGCCCCTATAGAGTGACCGATGCAAGTTGTCCGACGGCGGCTCAATTTCTCCGCCGGACACAATCAATCCGAAGCTTGGGCGGCGACCCCCAAGCCGCCGGGATGGCAGGCTTGCGGCAACATACATAATGGGAACGCGACACGGGCGGTTGAAATCGCGGACGAATTCGATCCGGGGCGGCGGGCGACCCTGGTGGTCGCCGGCGACGCTTTCTATCGGGAGCAGATCCGCAAGGCCGCGAAACGCTTCGACGCGCATCGATGACGGGGGTGCCGGACATCGAGCCAGACCTGCGGCCGGAGCCGCCGCCGAAACCAGATAACCAAGTTAAAATAAGAGCGTGGAGAAAATAGTCCGCGTCTTCGATACCTTTGAAGAAGCCGACATTGCCGATTCCGTTCGCCGCGCTCAGATGACCCCGCGGCAGCGGACCGCCATATTCTTCGAACTACGTGAGCGAGCCCACCCCGATGCCTCTGAGCAGCGACTTGCGAGAGTTTATCGAGTGCTTGAACTCGAACGGAGTTGAGTACCTGGTGGTCGGCGCGCTTGCCGTATCGTGGCATGGGTTTCCTCGCTACTCCGCGGATATCGATTTCCTGATTCGCCCCAGCCCAGCCAATGCGGCGCGTGTGTTGCAGGCGCTTTCCCAATTCGGATTCGGCAGCCTTGGCATTTCCGTCTCTGATGTGACACTGGTCGGCAAGGTGATCCAACTTGGTTACGAGCCGAACCGTATCGACCTCATGACTTCAATCACAGGTGTGAGTTTCGAAGATGCATGGGATGATCGGGCCCTCGGTGATATCGATGGCCTACCCGTCAACTTCATCGGCCGGTCGTGTCTTCTCCGCAACAAGGATGCCACTGGCCGCGCCAAGGACCGCATCGACGCAGAGGAACTCCGGAAGCAGAAACCACTGGCCTGACTTCGAACCGTGGCCGCGGAATTGGAGTCATACAGCGAGGCGGGCACTGGGCTCTCGCCATGAACAGCTTGTTCGGATGTTCCGCGAATGCCAGGAATTCATGATCGAGATAGAATGAGCGGGCCGGCTCATCATACGCCTCGACGACGACAGCGATTGAAGTTACCTCGGCCGTATTCTTCCAGCCCCCTGCAAAACCGAATCCGCTGCCCACCAGGATATTCGTCGCTCCCGCGGCCGAAGCCGCCGATAGGGTCGTGGCGGGCTGTATCAGAAAATCGGTGCAGTTGCTGTCGGCCCCGTCGGGGAAGCGGCCCGCGCTTCTGTTCGTCCCGCCCGCCGTCATAGCCCGCCCGAAGCGGCCCGTAAAAAACATCGATCCTGAATTGCCAGCCCTGGGAATCTCTTGCACGGCTGTTCCGACGCTGACGCCGGTACGGAGCCACGTTTTGGAACTCGACTTCCGAATGTACTGTTATCTCCGTACCCGTCGGCTACGAAAGCCGCTGCATACGGACCAACGGACTTGCCCAGACGCGGGCGAGTAGTCCTTTGAGCTGAGCGAAATCCTTGTGCCCAAGCTCAGTGCTCCATTCCTGCTCGATGTCGCGCAGGATATCATAAACCTTCGAATAGACCGCGTGTCCGCGCCTGGTAAAGCGGACAATTCGCGCGCGGCCCTCGTCGGGGGCGTCGGAGCGGACGATATACCCGAGATCCTCAAGGCTCCGGAGTAGCTGGTTCATGGCCTGCTTGCTCATCCCCGCACGCTCGGCGAGAGTACCCGGGCGAGCTCCATCCGGACCAGGAAACTGCAGAACCGCCATATGCGGCAGTCGTAGATCCGCAAACCCCGCCACATTGAGCTCACTGATGATGCGGCGGTGGATCGCTTGACCCGGCACCCGCAGCAGGGCCCCGATGAGCATGTCCTTGGTCTTGAGGGGCGAAGATTTCTTTGACGTGCGCATTGACATTTCTAGTAAACTCAGTTTACCATCTGAAATATGGTAAATACAATTTACCAAAAAGTGGGCGCAAACATGAGACAGCAGAATACCGAACTCCGCGTTGATCCTTCCGGCGAAACCATCCGTCTCGGGCCGCTCGACCAGCGCTTCTTGCTCACCGGGGACGACACGGCCGGCAGCGTCGCATTGTTTGAGGTTTTCATCCCGAACGGCCAGCGTCTCATGGCGCCGGCGCATAGCCACGACCGTTACGAAGAGACGATTTACGGCATCTCCGGAGTGTCAACCTGGACAGTTGACGGAAAACCTATCGATGTGGGGCCGGGGCAGGCGCTCTGTATTCCGCGCGGCGCCGTGCACCGGTTCGACAACAATGGAAGCCAGGATGTGAAGGCGCTCTGCGTGATTACGCCGGCCGCGATCGGCCCGCAGTATTTCCGCGAGTCGGCGGAGGTGATCAACGCGGCGGCTGGTGGTCCGCCGGATCGGGCCAGGATGGGAGAGATCATGCGGCGCCACGGCCTCACACCGGCTCCGCCTCCGACGCAAGCTCCGGCGTAACCCAAAGCGGCGCGCACCACGTCAGCGGCCCTATGCTGCCAAAGTCAAAGAGTACGGCAGCACTTGCGGCTGTCGTGACAACAGATGAAGTCGAGTTGAAGTTGTAGAATATACTCGGCGAAGCGATTGACGTGGAAAAAGCAATGAGAGCAGTTCACATCAGCGGAGAGGAAAAGGCAAAGCACCCTGGCTCGCGTCGCGAATGGGGATCTCAGGTTTGGATGGCAAACCGCGCATTAACGGGTAGCTCCTTAAGCTTGACGCGCATGATTCTGACTCCTGGGCATTCCGGCGAAGCGCACCGTCACCCCAATGCAGACGAGGTAATTTACCTGATTAAGGGGAAAGTGGAAGTTCGTGCGGGCGCCGAAACGTTTGCGCTCGAGGCCACTGACGCATTGGCGATTCCTGGTGGTCTGTCTCACCAAATCCACAATCCTGGTGTTGAAGATGCCGAGCTACTCATCTCTTACTCGACCGGTGACAGAGAATACGTGCCAGGATCAACCGTTGAGAAGGCGTGAGGCAAATCACCCGGGCATTTCGCTATCTCGCTACCGTGCCCGCAGCAGAGTCTCCCTATTTGTCCTGTGCATAGCGACTGAATGGGGCCTCACGCTGAATCTCTTCGAAAGTCCCTTGCCGTAGGGCCATCAAGCGCTGCTGCAACTGCCGCTCGATTCCTTGGCTATTTCCAACCCGCCGCGGAGCTTTTCTGAAGAGGTTCAACGGGGAGCGACGTCCGGCCGCCTCGTCCGAGCCGGCTTACCGGTTTTCGAGTAGCATCCGAAACGCTTGCGGCATCATCGGTCACATGGCCGATACTTCTGACTTGTCCGCGACCACATTTGCTACCCAGTGCTGGTGCGGTCGAAAAGCACGCCAGTTTTCCACTCCATTCAGATCCCAATAACCCTATTGCTAGTACTTTACTCCCCAGATCGGCGTCTCCAATACGCAATTAAAAGGTTGCATTATGCACATTCGATTACCATTGACTTTGTGATCTGGTCGTGATACTTATTCCCCACGCACTTCAGGTATACCTCCATCTGCCTGCGGCGCGGATTTAAGCGACGGAAGTGTCTTGGGAGATCTTTCCAATGAGAAGTGTATGGATCGCAATGAGTTGTCTGCTGCTGGCGCTGTCAGCCAGCGCTCAGAGTGATCGTGGCACGATCACCGGCACTGTCATGGACCAGGCGAATGCCATGGTCCCCAACGCGGTCGTGGTTGCTACTAGCTCCGATACCGGGGCGCAATACCAAACAACCTCCACTGCAACCGGCAACTACACGCTGGCCTCGATTCCGGCTGGCGTTTATAACCTCACCGTCGAAGTACCAGGCTTCAAAAAATTCACTCAGCAGGGTATTCGTGTATCGGTGGCGCAGACGCTGCGGGTTGACGTGGGCCTGCAAATCGGCGCGGCGACCGAGTCCATCACGGTGCAAGCCGAAGCTTCCATGCTGAAAACCGAAAGCGCGGAACAGAGCCACGCCATGACTGGGGAACAGATCGGCAACCTGCCGATCAATTTCAGCGTGCTGAGCGGCGGCTACGTCCGCAGCCCGTTTGCGTTCATCACGCTGGAGCCGGGCGCCAATAACACGGGCCAGAACTCGATCCGCGTGAACGGCATGCCGAACGGCTCGGAATCCATGTATATGGAAGGCCAGGAAGCAACGAATTCCCTGAGCAACAATCGCATCGACGAGTTGCAGCCATCAGTGGAAGCGATCGAAGCAGCGACATTGCAGACCAGCAATTTCGCTCCGGAATTCGGCCAGATTGTAGGCGGCCAGTTCAACTTCAACGCCAAATCCGGCACCAACCAGTTCCACGGCAGCCTCTACGAATACCTGGCGAATGACGCGCTCAACGCCGGGATTCCATTTACCGATAGCGGCGCCGGTCATTTGATTCGCCCCGCGGTTCGCAAGAACGATTTCGGCTTCAGCGTGGGCGGCCCGGCTTATATTCCCAAAATCTACAATGGCCGGAACCGCACCTTCTTTTTCCTTTCGTGGGAATTCTACAAAGAGCACCGGCAGACCACGGGAATCTATCAGACGGTTCCCACTGCCGCTATGCGCAATGGTGACTTCAGCCAGATTCTGGGACGCAACCTGGGCAACGATCCAATCGGGCGGGCGATCATTGAGAACAGCGTCTACGATCCGGGCACCGCGCGCAGCCAGGGCGGCACGGTGGTCACCGATCCATTCCCCGGCAACAGGATTCCGGCCGAAGACATCAGTCCTGTGGCGGCGAAGATTCAGGCGTTCATTCCGCAGCCAACGAACGCTGGGCTCGTGAACAACTGGAACCAGACGTATCCGGCGCCCAAATTCCAGTCGGTG
This sequence comes from Bryobacteraceae bacterium, assembly GCA_035550475.1. Lineage (GTDB taxonomy): Bacteria > Acidobacteriota > Terriglobia > Bryobacterales > Bryobacteraceae > DASZPB01. The sequence goes on from DASZPB010000034.1 coordinate 105,928, forward strand.
CCGAGCATCAAGCTGGATCAATATCTCGGGTCGGCGCAAAAAGTGTCATTCTACTTTTCGCGCTTTCGCACCGATCAATACGTCACGCCGGACGGCCTTCCAGTTCCGATCACCGCGCTGCGCATTCTCTACGAACGCAATAACACGATGCGGCTGAACTATGACTACACGGTATCGCCGCGCGTTCTGGTCCATGCCGGTGTCGGCTACATCATGTACCGGAATCCGGACACGGCGCTCGACGGAGTGCTGAACTACGACGCGCCGGGACAACTCGGCTTACTCGGTGGCATTCCGTATAACTTCACCGGCAGCGCAACGGCAACCGGCTTTCCGCGCATCACGGGCCTCAACACTGCGACATACGGACTAGGCATAAACATGGGGCCGGCGAATGCCAATAAGTACTCGGTGGATAAGCCCACGGCGGTGCTGAACGTTTCCTATGTCCGCGGCAGCCACAGCTTCAAAGTCGGCGGCGACTGGCGAATTGACGCCTACCGGGATCGCAACGTGCGCGGCAGCCAGGGCATCTGGAACTTCAGCAATGCGGAAACCGGCATTCCGGGCCTGCAAGCCGCCAGTGTATCGGGCGGTGCTCTGGGCGCGGCATATGCGAGCTTCCTGCTCGGCCTGGCGGACAGCGCCAGCGTGCAGACGCCGCAGGATCCCCAATTCCGCAAGATGTCATTCTCGATGTTTATTCAGGATGACTGGAAGGTCACTCGCAAGCTGACCATCAACTACGGTGTGCGTTGGGACCACCAGGGTGCTGCCGACGAAATCCATCAGCGCATCGCCGAATTCTCGCCGACCACACCCAACCCGGCAGTGGGCGGGCTGTTGGGCGCCACGATATACGAAGGCAATGGCGACGGCCGCTGCAACTGCTCGTTCACGAATACCTACCCCTACGCGATCGGGCCGCGGCTCGGCGTGGCGTATCAGATCACGCCGAAGACCGTGTTCCGCGGCGGTTGGGGAATCACGTATGGCACCACCGACAGCTTCGGGTATATCAGCAATGTGCCGATCCTGGGAGGCGGGTCGATCGGCTATAACCAGATCTCGTTCGTCTCGCCGGCATTCGGCACTCCGGCCGCCACCTTTGCCGCCGGCTTGCCGTATACACAGGCGCAACTGTACCCGGCCACGCTGAGCGCAGGCATCGTGCCCTTCACCGGGCAACTGAACAGCCCGCCGTACTGGATCGATCCCAATGCCGGGCGTCCGCCTCGGATCAATCAGTGGAATATTGGCATCCAGCGGGAACTCACCAAGAACCTGGTACTGTCGGCGGCTTACGTGGGTAATCGCGGTGTGTGGCTGCAGGCGAACAACCTGATCGACATCAACGGGCTTTCGCAACAGCGCTTGCAGGCATTCGGGCTGAATATCAACGATCCGACTGCGCGTTCGCTTCTAACGTCCACCTTTGCTTCCGGAAAGCCGCAGGCAGCGGGATTCCAGTTGCCTTACGCCAGCTTCCCGGTCAACCAGACGCTGGCGCAGGCTCTGCGGCCCTTCCCGCAGTTCACCAACATTCCCGCGCGCTGGGCGCCGCTGGGCAACGATTGGTACGATGCCCTGCAAGCCACCGCTACGCAGCGCCTTTCGCACGGGCTAGAGGCGCAGGTCTCCTTCACCTGGCAGAAGGAATTGACCACAGCCGAGAACACAAATGTGAACGACGTTTTCAACCCGGCGCTACAGAAGGCGATCTCGGGCAGTTCGATTCCTTTCGTGACGGCGATTTCATTCAGCTATGAGATTCCAGGGGTGAGCGGAAGCCGCGTGCTGCGGGCGGTGACCGGCAATTGGAGACTCGGCGGAACGCTGCGTTACCAGAGCGGACTCCCCATCCTGAGTCCCTACGCGACGAATAACCTGGGATCGCTGATGCCGCGTTCGGTCGGCGCGAACATGACGTTCGCCAACCCGACCGGGCAGTCATTCTTCACGCAAGACCCCAACTGCCACTGCTTCGATCCGAATACGACGTTCATCCTAAACCCGGCTGCCTGGAGCCAGCCGGCAGCGGGCCAGTTCGGCACGGCGGCTCCCTACTACAACAATTACCGGTGGCAGCGCCAGCCCAGCGAAGCGTTGAGCCTGGGCAGGACCTTCAAGATCGGCGAGGGCAAGAGCTTCATGGTTCGCGCCGAGTTCTTCAACGTGTTCAACCGCGTGGTGCTGAGTATGCCGACAGCCAACAACGCCGCGGCGACACAAAACTTCAACAAGACGACTGGACAGACGATATCCGGCTTCGGATACATCAATACTTCGGTCACCAACATTCAGACAGGCGGAGCGGTGCCGACGTCGCGCAACGGCCAGATCGTGGCGCGATTCCAATGGTAGCGGCTCTGAACATCTGATCTGAGTCCTTCCGTCCGCCGGGCAAGTGGCATCGCTTCCCTGCCCGGCGGCTTTTGTCTCCGCATCCGCTTCGGCACGGGTGTTTCCACGGTTCCTCAAAACGAGAGATGATCGTTTGGGTAAGCCTATGGACCGCCGACAATTCGTAAAAGCAGCAGCCGTTACTGCCGCGGCATTGACTCCCGCGCGGAGCCAAACGCCGCTGCGCAAGATGATCGGCATTCAAATGCCCGTTGGACCGCTGGTCGAACAGGGCGTGGATGCGGTGCTCGATCACTTGCAGCAGGCCGCGCACGTCAATACGCTCTTCGTCAATATCTTCACTTATGTTCGGGAGCGCGTTTCGGTGAAGACCGCGCAGTTCCACGGCGGCAACTACGCCACCGTTCACCCTCAGTATTACAAGGATGCTCTGCTTCGCCCGCAGGACATGCGCGCTCCCGAATTTGGTGACCTCGATGTGCTGGCCGTGTTGCTGCCAGCCGCACGCAAACGCGGCATGAAAACCTATTGCTGGATCATCGAAGATAATGTCCGCGCGAACATTCCGAACTTGGAATTGCTTTGGGAAAAGGACCTCTATGGACGCGTTCCGCCGCGCCATCCCGCGGGTCCGTGCCTGAATAACCCGCACTATCGCGCGTTCGTGCGCGGCCTGCTGCAGGACTACTGCCGATCCTACGAGATCGACGGCATCATGTGGGGCGCGGAACGGCAGGGGCCGCTCGGCAATTCGCTGGGCGCGTTCCACAACGGCGGGCGCACCGACCCAGGCCGCGTCACCTGTTTCTGCGAATTCTGCGAGCAGAAGGCCCGGCGAATGGGGATTAATTTCGAGCGGACCAAGGCGGGTTTTCGGGCGCTCGAGACTTATGTACGGGCGGGACGCGCAGGCCAGCGTCCTCCCGACGGCTACTATGTTGCCTTCTGGCGCATTCTATTGGAGTATCCGGAAATCCTGGCGTGGGAAACCTTCTGGACCGGCAGCCTGCGCGAAATCTACCAGTTGATCTTCGAGCAGGTAAAATCGATTCGCAAGGAACTCCCGGTAGGTTGGCACATCTGGCATAACGCGTCATTCCATCCGATCTACCGCGCCGAGCAGGATTTCGCCCGCATGGCGCCCTACTCCGATTACATCAAACCCGTGCTGTACAACAATTGCGCCGGTGAGCGGATGGCGAGTTACATTGCCAGCGTGACACAGAATATTCATGGCGATCTGACGAGGCCGGAGCTGCTGGAATTCGAATATCGAGTCATGAATTATGGAAATGAAGCTTCGTATGACCGCCTGGGGGCTGCCGGTTTATCCGCCGATTATGTTTACCGCGAAACCAAGCGCACAGTAGATGCGGTGGCGGCGACGCACACGCCGGTCTGGCCGGGAATCGATATCGACGTGCCGACGGGAGCCGGACATAGCAAGTGCACGCCTTCGAGCGTAAGGGAAGCGGTACAGGCGGCTTTCCGCGGAGGCGCTGAAGGTGTACTGCTCTCTCGCAATTTCGCGGAAATGAAGCCCGAGAACCTTCGCGCAGCGGGTGAGGCCATCGAGCAACTGGGATTTGTCTAGGCCGCAGCCCATCGCTACTCGCTACCGGGAGACATGAGCGCTCGACACCCGGTTCCGGGCAACTCCCGTTCTGCGGTAGAAAGGCGAGGGCGGCAAGCTGAAACTTTCCACCGGGTCCGGATGTCTCGGGTCGAAGTGCGGCACATTGTATAAATCCCGGGCCAGCGGGAGTTGATCATCTTTAATTCCTTGTATGACACAGCGGGCAAGTTCATACGCGCCCATAAGAGTTGAAGTGCGTATTGTCGTTCAACGCGCGCGTCTGGCCGGGAAATGTGCCGGTGGGATAATGGACAAACACTTTCAGTGTGCCCTGCGGTCCCAGCGCTTCGTAGAACACTTTGCTCATGGCATTGAGATCGATTAGCGCAACATTCTCCTGCCGCGCCGTCTGGCGCATCGCCTCCGGATAGTCACCCAGGCTGTTGGTGATCTTGCCGTCGCTATCGAACGTGCGCCGGTTCATGGAAGTCACGAGCACGGGCGTCGCGCCGCGCTGGCGTGCCTCATCGATGAACAGCTTCAACTTTTGCTCGTAAGTAGTGAAAGCATCGAGATGGTTGGGGCCGGACTTCTGGTCGTTATGAGCGAACTGAATGAAGAGGTAATCGCCGGCCTTTATGGTGCTCAGCAGTTTCGCCAGCCGCAGTTCCTTTTCAAAAGCCACCAGCGTCTCCCCGGACTCAGCATAATTCGCCACCGCCACGTCCGGTTTGAAAAAGCGCGGCAGCATCTGGCCCCATGTGCACCAGGGCTCGCTGTCCTGATCCACGACCGTGGAATCACCGGCCAGGTAAACCGTAATGGCGCCCGGATCCGGACGAATCTCAATGCGCGCTACAGCAGGCCGCAGGCCATTGAATTCCAGCGTGAGCTTGTCATCCCAATCGAGTTTGCCCGATTCGCGCGGCTTCAGATGAACCTGTTCGTTAGCTCTGATGCGCGGCCGGCGAATGTTCAGTGTGAATTCGCGAGTAGCTGTCTTTCCCGCCGCCACCTGCACCTTCTCCAACACCAGCCGCCGCGATTCGGCGCGAAGCGTCACGACGGAACCGCCCGCCGGACCCGCCAGTGTGACTTTCACACGGTAATTGCCTTCCGGCACATTCGCGGAAAAGAAAAAAGGGACGGTGCTGCCGCAATAGTCTTGGCGGCGACCCTGGCGGCAACGAACCGTGGTGCCCAGATCAAAGCCGTAGCCCGCATCCTGCCTGTAGACGGAGGCCGATGAGATGCCAATTGACCCTGGCGGAGCCGTCGTGCGGCCAAACTCGAATCTCCAGAAAACCCGCTCTGCCGCCCGCGCCTGACTGCCCCAACACGAAAAGAGGACGCACAGGAGGACGGCGCGAATGGAAATTGCCAAAAGTCTCACCCCTTTTCATTTTCGCTCGCGCGCGGGCGGCCCAACTATCGGTTGCCACTGATAAGCGCAATTGAGACAATGCACTACCGAAAGGAAGACGGAATGCGAACTTTCGCTCTGCTGTTGTTGGCGGTTTCGGTTGCGTCGGCAGATAAAGTCACTACCGAAAGACTGATTGAAATGGCCCGCAACCACACGCCGGAACTCGAACAGGCGCTGCGTGACACGCTCGGGGCAGAAGCCATTCAAAAAGGAACTGCCGTCGCCGGACAAGGCGCGGATTTCGTGTGGGCGGTGGCCACAGATCAGGAGCCGCTGCTGCAGATCGATCTAGCGCCGCCCGTTTCCGCTTTCAAGGCCGGCAGCCTGTGGGTTTACCAGGGCAAACTGCAAACCGGCACCGCGCACAAGTTCATCTGGATCGTGGGGGGCAAGTCATTCGGCGGTGCGAATAACATTCCCGCGTTCGCGCCAGACAGCTATCCACAGTCGGGCGTGCCGCAGGGCAAGCTGACCGGGCCCATCGAATTCGCCAGCAAGATCTATCCCGATATGAAGGCCAACGTCTGGTACTACGTGCCCGCGCAGTACGACGGCTCGACTCCTCTGGCAGTGCAGATCTGGGGTGACGGCCAAATGTACGTCGAGCGGCCCGGCAACTATCACGTGCTCGATACGCTGGACAACCTCACCGCGAAGAAGCGCGTTCCCCCGATGGTGAACATCTTCATCCAGCCCGGCATGGCCGGTGAGCGGCGCATGCGGTCAATTGAATATGATTCCGTGAACGACACGTATGCGCGCTATCTGTTGGAAGAGATTCTGCCGGAAATCGGCACACACGTGAAACTCCGCCAGGACGGTTACAGCCGTGCGATGGTGGGAGAAAGCTCGGGCGGTATCTGTGCATTCAACGCGGCATGGTTCAAGCCTGATCAGTTTTCGCGCGTGCTGAGTTGGATCGGCAGCTTCGCCGATCTTCACCGGACGCCGGGCGAACCGCACGGAGGGTACGTTTATCCCCTGCGAGCGCGGCAGGAAGAGAAGCGAAACATTCGCGTCTGGCTACAGGATGGCGCCGAAGACCAGGAGAATCCGCGCGCCGGCAGTTGGCCTCTCGCCAACATTGAACTGGCGAATTCACTCAAGATGAAGGGCTACGACTACCATTTCACATTCGGTTTCGGCACTCACAATCAATCGCAGGGCGCGGCGCAGCTACCGGAGTCGCTGCCGTGGTTATGGCGCGATTATGACCCGGCCAAGACCAGCCAGGAATTCGTCCAGGACGCAGCCGAAAAAGATAAACCGCTGTGGCGCATCGTGACGATGAACCGCGATTAGCCGGTCGAGGCGTCCGGACTTTTGCTCGCCGTCTCACCAAAACTGAATTTGACCGACGGTTGGCGGGTTTCCTATACTAAAAGCACGGCAATGTATACCCTTGTAATGATTGTGCACGTGTTGGTCTGCATCTTTCTGACGATTGTAGTGTTACTGCAAAGCGGAAAGGCCGCGGATCTTGCCGGCGCGTTTGGCGGCATGGGCTCGCAGACGGCCTTCGGTCCGCGAGGATCGGCCACGCTGCTCTCGAAGGCGACGACGGTATCGGCGGTGGTTTTCATGATCACGTCGCTGGCGCTTTCGATCATGGCGACGAACAACGCAGGCCTGGGTACAACCGTGCTGGAGGAGACTCCGGTGAAGAGCGCGCCGGCCAAGACGCAGCGGATCCCGGTAGTTCCGACGACGCCGGCACAACCGGCTCCCAACAACAGTGCACCAACTCCGGCGCAGCCAACGCCGGCAAAGAAGTAGCCCTCAAAATGCGGAGGTGGCGGAATTGGCAGACGCACTAGCTTGAGGTGCTAGCGGGAGCAATCTCGTGGGGGTTCAAGTCCCCCTCTCCGCACCACATTTAAGTTTTCGTATTAATTAGGATATGGAAGCTATTTTTGTTTGTGCCGAAATTGTGGCCCAAAAGTCGCTCCTCCCGACGATCAATAGTTGTCCAGCGTGAGAAGCGTGGACGTATCAAAGCGTAGCGCTATCTGACGGAACACGCAAGGTCCACGCAAGCACCCGTGATGCCGAAAGATATATCGCGAGAGTTTCGCGAGCCGAAAGTGCTACGACTTTCCAAGTAAGGCCGCCTCCTCAAGAACTTGTTTCCAGCGGGATCGCATGGCAAATTGAAAATCCGCTCCGCCAGCTGTATGGCCGACATTTGCAAAACGTCCCGTCAATGTGGTGTTCGCGAGCGAGACATCGAAGAATCGCCCCGTGTCTGGAATATGCCGGTCCGGAAGAACTGAGATTGTTTTACTGGCTCCTTCAAGATGGCCGTCCTGCCCGCGTCGAAGTGTCACCGCGTAGACACCGCTGATACACGCCCCAACGAAATGTGCCAACCTGCCATTCGCGCGGAACAACAAAGGAACTCCGTCGCGAAATCGCCGGTATTCGAGGAACATTCGGCCAGCCCACTCCTGATCAGGAATCGTAGGATACAGAACAGCAAGGCTGCCTGTTACAAAAAAAGGCTTCTTGTGCTGGCCGTATTCATAGTCCCACCTCGTAAGCGTCCATGCTCCCGTCAACCCGTCGTCAAGCCTATCTACCGCCGAGAGGATACCGCAAATATTGTGTGTGACGAGTCGGCCCCGATCGGGTTGTTTCGCCAGCGCAACAATGTCCTTGAGCTTGTATCCGCTCAAGCTCGCAAGCGAGCCGATAAGGCCAGGAACCAAGATGTATTACAGGGTACCTGAACTGTCTGCACGAACACAAGAGACCTGTGGGGTGCCGATTTGCGTCTATTTGTGCGTCAATAAGTTTGGCGCCCAACATGTCCCTATTTGGCTAGCAAGACTCGGTTTTGGACCTTATGTTGCTCCAGGCCGAGTCGATGAACGATCCTTCGAACGCGTAGCTCCGGTGTAGTATTGCGATTTTGACGCGCATCAACGAACTTCGACGCTCTGGAGAAAGTCTATCTGTACTTCGAAATCTCAAGCTCAATATTCATTAGACAAACGGCTAACCAGAGTGATCGGCAATCTCCACCCTCAAGAGGCGCCTGTCAGGTTCATCCTTCAGGTCATAAATGCGAAGCGAAACGGGTAGCACCCTCCGTTCCTATTGGAACCGAAGGTGACTTGAAGCTAAGGACGATGGTGAAAACTGCACATCATTCCTCTCCGCGACTTCGATGCCGAAGTTCCACCACAAAACCTCTCGGGGGCAAAGTTGCCGGAGGCTGACCTACCAGGAATTTTACCTAGCGGGATCACAGAACCGGGCTCTAGTTACACGTGACGCCGAAACGAAAGAAATTTCCAGAAGATCCTGGACCCGAGAGCACGCCGAAGCTCACCAGCGAATTGGCCGCAACTGCGGAACTGGTGCTGGTGTTCTGGCAAGACGAGGTACCGCTCAGTATGGTGCACGACAATACGGTGGCGCCTGATGCACGGAATGCCACAAGGGTGTCGCCGGTGGCGTTCACAGCACTGCCCCCGGCAGCGAAGATGTCCACCATCAGATTAGAGACTCCGCCGGGACATCCCGCCGTAAACCGGCTTTGCGCGTTGGCTTCAGCCGCGATCGCCGCGCCCGTGTCATAAGGCGTTTTAAAGAACGGCACTACGCCAGAAGTGATTACGGTAAAAACATTTGAAGGACCGGCGGCGCCGGCAGATCCGGTTGCGCCCGCAGCCCCGGTGGCGCCTGTCGCGCCCGTTGGACCCGCTGCTCCAGTAGCCCCGGCACTCCCTGTTGCGCCCGCCGCCCCCTGCTGCGCCAGCAGCGCCCAGGGCGCGCCACTAGTCGGGGTATTGCCGATGTTGCCGTTTGCAAGACTGATATAGCTCGACCCGCTAAAAAAGACCGCGTCGCCGGAGGCGTAGGTGACTAGATTGCTCCAGGTGCCTTGGAAGCTGATGGGGGAACCGGTGGCACCCGTAGCTCCGGTGGCGCCGACTGCACCCGCAGCCCCGGTGACGCCTGTCGCGCCCGTTGGGCCTGCTGCTCCAGTAGCTCCCGCTGCACCCGCAGCCCCGGTGGGGCCTGTCGCGCCTGTTGGACCTGCTGCTCCAGTAGCCCCGGCACTCCCTGTTGCGCCCGCTGCCCCCTGCTGCGCCAGCAGCGCCCAGGGCGCGCCACTGGTCGGGGTATTGCCGATGTTGCCGTTTGCAAGACTGATATAGCTCGACCCGCTAAAAAAGACCGCATCGCCGGAGGCGTAGGTGACTAGATTGCTCCAGGTGCCTTGGAAGCTGATGGGGGAACCGGTGGCACCCGTAGCTCCGGTGGCGCCGGTGGGCCCGGTTACGCCCTGCACCCCTTGGTTGCCCTGCAGACCTGTGGGACCCGTGACGCCGATTGGTCCGGCGGACCCCGTTGACCCCGTACTGCCGGTGGCGCCTTGCTGTGCCAGCAGCGCCCAGGGCGCGCCACCACTCGGGGTGTTGCCGATGTTGCCGTTTGTAAGACTGATATAGCTCGACCCGCTAAAGAAGACCGCGTCGCCGGACGCGTAGGTGGTTAGATTGCTCCAGGCGTCTTGGAAGGTGATGGGGGAACCGGTAGCACCCGTAGCTCCGGTGGCGCCCGTCGGCCCCGCAATGCCCTGGATGCCCTGGATTCCCTGGATCCCTTGGCTTCCCGTGTTCCCCGTCGGTCCGGTCGCCCCGGTAGCGCCCACCGGACCCGTCAGGCCCGTCGCGCCCGCCTGCGCCAGCGGCGCCCACTTCCCGGTAACATCCGTATCCGGCTCGACCCCCGTGTTTGCGGCCGTCGCGATATAACTCGACAGCACCCCGCCGTCCGGCGTGAACGAGACCGCGTCACCGATCGCGTAGCCGATGGCGTTATTCCACGCCCCCCGGAAATTCGCCGGAGGTCCTTGAAGACCGATGGCACCGGTCGCTCCCGTCGGTCCCATGATTCCTTGTGGTCCGATCGGGCCGATTGCACCTTGCGGTCCTTGCGGGCCCATGGGCCCTTGCGGTCCTTGCGGCCCCGCCGGCCCCTGAATCGTGCTGGCGCGAACGTAGTACCCGTTCATGTCGATCACCAGATCCGTATTGTCGGTCGCCAACACCTGAATGCCACCATCGGCGCCCGCAGTCACTACGGCCGCGTTGGCGACGATTCCGCCCTGTGGCGCGTTCAATACCACGGTTCCCGGGAACGGCTGATCGTCCGGCCACGCGGAAACGTAGCCGACCGGCTGGCCGACCGGCGTGACTGAAACGAAGTTCAGCGAATACGCCTCCGCCGCCGGCACGCCGCAACTGGATTGCGGAACCTGAAAAATGCGCGGCTGCAGGGCCGCGATTGAAGGAGCCCCGAACTGCCCGGTTTTGCCCGATCCCGCCGTTCCGGCGCGAGTGTCCACCAACCGACAGGGCGTGATCGCCACATACACCAGATTGATTGAGGTGGTAGCCACATCCTGAGTACTGGCACTCTGATCGGCTTCCCTCTTCACAGGCCAGTTCCTCAACAGAATGGGACTGGAAGCCTCCTGCTGCGCCAAAGCTTCCGGCACGAGCCCGATCATCGCCGCCAATATGGTCCCTGCACCCAGGAAGGGCAAGGCCGTTCTCCGAAAAAGTCGTGCTCTCATCAAGGTCAATATTCCTTTTGTTCCCCAACCAGCGAAAAGTTCTCTGAAAATATCGATCGATTAAGGACTGTACTTTAGTCCAAAAACGAGAAAATAAGCCGGTTAGGATACTGCGCGATACTCCGGGATACAACAGGATAGTGAGGGACATGACCTTCAACGACACGGCAGCCGCATATGGTCTGTTTCAGGTAGTTTTCGCGGATGTTGTTGGCCATCCGGCGCGGGCCAAGTTTCGCCTGCGAGAGCGCCGCGAGCCGGGCCTTCGATTCGATGAGGTATTCAGACAGGAAGCCACAACATTCTCGGTCAGTTGCGTGACGAGCTAAAGCAATTCGATGAGGAGCGCTGCCCTGTTCGGGACAGCGTGGTGGAAGTTCGCAACGCCTGCGACATCTTATCGAAAGCTGGCTGTCTGGCGGAACGACCGCATTCACGCACGTATCCGCATGACCGACAGCGGTCCCTCCGGCGCTATTATGCTTGAAGAACCAAGGCAGTGTCTGATCCAGCTTCGTCTCCAGGATCACCGCCGTCAGGTCGCCGGCGACTGCCGCGAGCATATCGAACGCGAGGCCAAGCTAGTTAAGAAATTGCCATCGCCCAGATGGCCAGGAACACCGTGGGTATCCATCAGATGCTCTTATTGAATACCGACGTGAACGTCTCGAACCCGGCTCGGCGTTCGCGCCGGTACTCCTCGACGACTTCCAGACAGTGTCCGAAGCATGCAAAAAAATCGCCGCCAGCGCCACCTGCAAACGAGAAGAGACGCGTCGCACCGGGTTCGCCCAAAGGGGGTGATGAATGAGCCCTATTGGAAAACTCGAGTTCGTCTTCCTGCTACTCCTGCTATTCATCGTCGTATTCGGTTTTCTAGCTCGGCGCATCGGAACGCCTTATGCCATTGTTATGGTCATTGGTGGATTCCTTATTAGCTTGGTGCCGGGGATACCCAAGATCACGCTCAATCCTGACGTCGTCTTTCTCGTTGTTCTCCCCCCATTGCTCTATGCCGCGGCTTGGACGACATCGTGGCGGGACTTTCGGTACAACTTGGTTAGCATCTCTCTGCTCGCATTCGGACTGGTCGGATTCACCGTAGCTGTGGTTGCGGTAGTCGCGCCACGGATTTTCGACGGCTTCGACTGGCGTCTCGGAGTTGTGCTCGGTGCGGTCGTAGCGCCTACCGACGCAATCGCCGCAACTTCTATCGCGCGGCGCGTCGGACTACCACGCCGGCTGGTGGACATCCTCGAAGGTGAGAGCCTGATCAATGATGCGACCGGTTTGCTGGCCCTTCAGTTCGGCACAGCGATGGTCGTCGAGAGTCGGGTACCCACGGTCCTGAACGGATTGTCCACACTCGTGTGGTTGACCGCCGGAGGAATCATGCTCGGACTGCTGGTCGGTTGGGTGGTCGACTGGATCGAGCGGCAGATCAACGACGCACCGATCGAGATCACACTGAGCATTCTGGTACCGTACGCTGCCTACCTCGCCGCAGAGGCGGTTCACGCGTCCGGGGTTCTCGCCGTAGTCGCATGTGGACTGTTCCTTGCCCGTCGTAGCGCCAGGTTCTTCTCGCCTTCGGTTCGAATACAGATCTGGTCCGTATGGGAGTCACTGAACTTTGTGCTCAACGGGTTCGTGTTTGTCCTCATTGGTCTGCAACTTCCCAGCATCCGCGCATCCATTGGCGGACACAATCCGTGGGAATTGTTGGCCGGCGCCGGCGTCTTCACAGCGATCCTCATCGCTGTGCGCCTCGTGTGGGTCTACCCGGCGGCAACGCTCGCTTGGGTCTTGCGGACGCACGCAATGCATCAGCGCGAAAAACGGCCGAACTTGCGAGGCGTGTTTGTTCTCGGATGGACGGGCATGCGAGGTGTTGTGTCGCTCGCGGCGGCGCTGGCGCTGCCGGCCATATTGCCTGATGGCAACCCGTTTCCACAACGGAACGTTATTGTGTTTCTAACATTCAGTGTCATCTTCGCGACCCTCGTCCTTCAAGGAGTGACGCTTCCACGGCTAATCCGTGCTCTCCGGCTGGCCGGAACTGCCGGCGGAAACTGCGAGGAAATTGAGGCGCGGCGAATCGTTCTCGACGCAGCGGTTGATTACTTGAAGGACGCAAGCGCCCAGGATACTGGCTCCGCGGACGTATATGCTGACTTAATCCGTCACTACGAGGAGCGCCTCGCGACCATACGACCCGAGGGTGATGGTGGGCAGGACGCGACGAAGCATGACCGATACGTCGAGCTTTCACTGGAAGCGCTGCGGGTCGAACGCGACACTGCAATCGCGCTTCGTGACGAAGGACGTATTAGCGACGAAGTCCTACGACATATCGAGCGCGAATTGGACTTGAACCAAACAAGGCTCGATGGCGCGGGGGAGGCGTAATAGCCTCGCCAGCAAAAAACTCTCGAAGGACTCGTATAGCGCACTTTGTTTGTGGAGACGTCCGCATACATTGAACACCAGCCGAATCTGAGCGCAAAGGAAGCAGCGGCGATTCGCTTGTCGTTTGTGCGTAGGCGTTGAGCAATTCGTTCAAGCAAGGCGAGGAACGGACCTTCGGTTGCTCGCAAGAAGGCCACACCCGAAATTCAGCCCGAAAGAGCGCCAGGCTCACCGATCTCTATCCGCCATTTGGGATCAATCCTCTCCAACTCGCTGAGCACATCTTCCATTGGTGAAGGCTGGGTGCTCGAATCCGAGTGGAACATTAAAAGTCCTCAGCGAACTCCACTTCGCCCGTCACACCTACCTGGTACGCGGATACACGGCGCTCGAAGAAATTCGTAAGCTCCTGGACATCTTGCAATTCCATAAACGCGAATGGATTGCTGGAACCGTAGATCGGCTGCAATTGCAAGGCTGCCAGTCTGCGATCGGCAACGTATTCCAGGTACTGACGCATGCTGTTGATCGAAAGACCCGTTACGCCCATGCTCAGCGTGTCCTCAGCGAACGTCAATTCGCAATCGACAGCTTCGCGAATCATTTCTGTGACGCGCCGGCCAAAGCTTTCGTCGAACAAATCAGGCCGTTCCTGCCGCGCGGTCGCGATCACTTCGAGAGCAAATTCGATGTGCGCGCTTTCGTCGCGAAATACCCAGCTTGTGCCGGTGGCCAAGCCCTGCAGGAGGCCGCGTGAACGTAAATAGTAGACATACGCAAACGCAGCGAAGAAGAATAGTCCTTCGATGCACGCAGCGAAGCACACAAGATTGAGGAGAAACGCGCGCACCTGCTCGTCCGTGCGAAGCTCCGTCAATTCCTGAATCGAATCAATCCATTTAAAGCAGAATTGAGCCTTTTTCTGGATGGAAGGGATATTTTCCACCGCCGCGAACGCCTCGGCGCGCTCCTGCGGATCGGTGACGTAGGTGTCAAGCAGCGTCAGGTAGAACTGAACGTGCAGCGCCTCTTCATAGAGCTGGCGCGAAAGATACATGCGCGCCTCCGGCGAATTTACGTGCTTATACAGATTCAGAACCAGGTTGTTCCCGACGATGCTATCGCCGGTAGCGAAGAAAGCAACCAGGCGTTTGATCAGGTGCTGTTCCGCAGGCTTCATCTTCGAACGAAGGTCGGTAACATCGGTCGAAAAATCGACTTCCTCCACCGTCCACGTGTTCTTAATCGCCGTCTTGAACATCTCGAAGAAGACGGGATACTTCATTGGGCGAAGCGTGAGGTTGAATCCGGGATCCAGTATCATAATGTTTTCTCCTATTGGCAGGCTTCGCAGGATTCAGGGTTTTCAAGCGAACAAGCCACGGCATTTGCGGCGGAGTCGCGATTCACAGGAACCGTTGCCTTCGCGATCTTCGACGCCGGCCGGGATCGCAGATAGTACGTCGTCTTCAATCCTTTTTTCCAGGCGTACATGTACATGGAAGACAACTTGCCAATCGTCGGACTTTCGAGGAACAGATTTAGCGACTGGCTTTGATCGATGAACGCTCCGCGGTCCGCCGCCATATCGATCAGCGAGCGCATCGGGATTTCCCAAACCGTGCGATAAATCTCGCGGAGATCCGCGGGAATGTCCTGCATGGTCTGAATGCTGCCTTCGGAGAGCTTCAAGCGATTCCGCAGATCGTCGTTCCAAACACCGAGTTCCTTGAGATCAGCAACAAGGTATCGATTCACCTGTAGAAAGTCACCAGAGAGAGTCTCTCGTTTGAACAAGTTTGAGATCTGAGGCTCAATGCACTCATAGCAGCCAGCTATTGAGGCAATAGTCGCCGTCGGCGCGATTGCGATGACCAGCGAATTGCGAAGGCCAATGCGGCGAATGCGATCACGGAGCAGGTCCCAACGATCGGTATCCTTTGGCGTAACACCCCAGGCATCGAATTGAAGATCGCCATTCGCAGCCCGGGTTTCTCCAAAGGATGGATGCGCGCCAAACATCTCGGCAAGATGGCACGATGCTGTCAGCGCGTGGAAATAGATTTCTTCATGAATCCGCGCGGAAAGCTCGCGTGCAGCCGGTGAGTCGAAGGCGGTCTTCATCTGGAAGAACACATCCTGCAATCCCATCACGCCCAAGCCCACGGGCCTCCACTTGTGATTGGAGGCCTCGGCAGCCTTGGTGGGGTAAAAGTTGATGTCAATGACGCGGTCGAGGAACGGCACCGCGCGGCGGACCGTGGCAGCGAGCTTCTCGAAGTCAAAGGCGCCGTTCGTCATATGACGCGCCAGATTAATAGAGCCAAGATTGCACACGGCGGTCTCGGCGAGGGACGTCACTTCCGTGATCTCGGTGCACAGATTCGACAGGTGAACAACATTTTGCGGTAGTCCTGTCTGGTTCGACTTCAGATTGCACGCGTCCTTAAATGTCATCCAGCCATTGCCGGTCTCCGCCAATGTCCGCATCATGCGCGAGTAAAGATCGCGAGCCTTAATTTGGCGTACGAACAGGTTCGCCTCTTCGGCGGCAACGTAGGCGCGGCGGAATTCTTCTCCGTAGAGATCGGGTAGATGTGGGACTTTCGCCGGATCGAACAGCGACCATGTTCCGTCCGTTTCAACACGCTCCATGAACAAATCCGGAACCCAGTGCGCGAGATTCAGGTTGTAGGTCCGGCGAGCCTCGTCGCCCGTGTTATCGCGAAGTTCGAGGAACTCCTCTACGTCGGCATGCCATGGTTCGAGATAAACACAGCAAGCACCCTTTCGCTTGCCGCCCTGATTGACCGCCGATACCGATGAATCGAGCGTCTTCAACCACGGCACGATCCCATTTGAATTCCCGTTGGTCGCACGGATCAGCGACCCGCGCGATCGAACGCGATGATACGCCAGCCCGATGCCTCCCGAAAACTTCGAGAGCACCGCTACATCCTTGTAGCGGTCATAAATCGATTCGAGGTGATCTTCGGGAGAATCCAGGAGAAAACAGGAAGACATCTGCGAATGGGTTGTGCCGGAATTGAACAAGGTCGGCGAACTGGGCAGATATTCAAGCGCAGCGAGAAGCTGATAGAAGCCGATAGCCTCCGAAACTGCCTCCGATAATCCGCAGGCTACACGGAGAAGGAAATATTGCGGCGTTTCGATGACGGCTCGTGATTGGGGGTCTTTCAGAAGGTACCGGTCGTAGACCGTGCGGATACCGAAGAACTCGAATCGATCCGACCAGACGTCGTCAATGGCGCTGTTCAACTTGCGGGCGTTGGAGCGAACAAATGCCGCTGTGTCGTCAGAGATCAGCCCGGTCCTGTATCCCACCTCGATCGACTGCGAGAACGAAAAAATATTTTGGTTGTGGACTTCCTTTTCGATATAGCGCGTGAGCAGCCGAGCGGCCAGCCGTGAATACTCAGGCTCCTCTGCGATAAGCGATGCGGCCGTTTGGATCGAGAGCGAATCCAATTCCTTGGTGGTTGACCCGTCATACAATCCAGCAATTGTCTTAATGGCAACGCGCATGGGATCGACGCTCGTAAGGCCAACAGAGCTCCGTTCGACAGCTCGAATGATCTTCTCCACCGTGACTGGCTCGAACGAGCCATTCCGCTTACGAACCCTCATGCTGGTGGAAGGAGTTTCGGCGTGAATGCCGGGAAACAACTCTGATGTTTTTAGGTTAGCCGTCGTAGCCATTCCGCGCTCTCTCCGCCAAGTGGAAGCGCGGTGTCAACAACAGAGGGAACGTCGAATCCCCAGCCGTGATCAGCACCAGCCCTTCCCGCGAGGCTCGTGATTATTCAGCGCCGAATTTGCGCTGGCTCTCGGCAGGTCTTCGGACTTGCAGGCGCACTTCGCAATCTACTCGCCGCTGCTTCCCAATCCTGTGGGGATCAGTGCTTCAAAAATGCGGCTTTCGTTCCTGCTCACCGCTGCGGGGCAGCCCCGGATTTTCACCAGGTTCCCTTTTCACTCCTTACAGGAGACCGACAGCGAAATCAATATACAGTGTTCTTGCCAGATCTGTCAACAACTAATTGTGGTGGAACTCCGTACCTCGTCATGTTGTTTCGACACGGGTTGGTAGGGCGGACCTCGCAGAGCGAGCGGCTGCGACCATATTCGTAAGAGCCGGCGCCACTTCCTCCCACTTTCTAGTCTTGAGACCACAGTCCGGATTTACCCACAGTTGCTCGGGAGGAATCACTTCGAGGGCTCGCTGGAGCGAACTCTCAATCTCTGCCTTTTCGGGGACTCTCGGCGAGTGGATGTCGTAAACGCCCGGACCCAGATCATTCGGATAACGGCTCGTGACGAAAGTCTGAAGCAGTTCCATTCGCGACCGCGCACTTTCGAGCGAAATCACGTCAGCATCCATTGCACTGATTGCTCCGATAATATCCTGGAAGTTCGCGTAGCACATATGCGTGTGAATCTGCGTTGCATCCTGCACTCCGGCACTTGCCAGCTTGAAGGAATCGACCGCCCAGGACAAATACTCGGTAGCGTCTGCAGCGCGCAGGGGCAGACCCTCGCGAAGGGCCGGCTCATCGATTTGCACGATCTTACAGCCGGCCCGTTCGAGATCTATTACCTCGTCTCGAATCGCTAGGGCAAGCTGCAAACAGGTATCGCGGCGCGGCTGATCGTCGCGCACGAACGACCATTGCAGGATCGTGACCGGTCCGGTGAGCATTCCCTTTACCGGACGGTTCGTCAGCGATTGGGTGAACTGCCACCATTCGATCGTCATCGGCGCTTTTCGCGATACATCGCCATAGATGATCGGAGGCTTCACACACCGCGAGCCGTAACTCTGCACCCATCCGTTCCGGGTGAAAGCAAATCCTTGGAGAAGCTCGCCGAAATACTCCACCATGTCATTGCGTTCCGCCTCGCCATGCACCAGCACGTCGAGTCCAATTTCTTCCTGCTGACGGATCGCATATTCGATTTCCTTCTTGAGAAATCTCTTGTAAGCAGCTTGGCCGATCACTCCATTGCGCGCGCGTAAACGTTCGCGGCGTAACTGCTCGGTCTGCGGAAACGAACCGATCGTGGTCGTGGGAAGCGAAGGTAGATGCAACACTTCGGCCTGTTTCTTCTTTCGAACCGTGTGAGGGCTCTTGCGAGACAAATCCGAAGCCATGATGGCTGCAACCCGTGCGCGCACGGTGGACTCGAAGACGAGCTTTGACGCGGTTCGTCGCGCAAGGGCGCCCTTGTTCTCTTCCAGTTGATCCGCTATCGCTGACCGGCCAAGATTCAACGCCTTCGTGATGAGGCTAACTTCCTCCAGCTTCTGCTTACCAAATGCCAGCCAATCGCGAACTTCCGCCGGAAGCGCATCCTCTCCGGTGAGATCAACGGGAACGTGCAGCAACGAGCAAGACGGCGCAATCATGATGCGATCGGTCGAAATTGCATCGGCGGCCTTTTCAGCGAGCGCAAGCGCTGCCGTCAAATTCGATTTCCAGATATTTCGTCCGTCGATCAATCCGAGGGATAACGTGAGGGACGACGGAGCGCCTTTCAGCGCTTTTTCGAACTGGTCGCGCCCGCGGACCAGATCGAGATGGAGTCCACTAATGGGCAGACGCAGTGCTACATCAAGATTTTCTTTGAGCGAGCCAAAGTACGTGGCCAGTAGAATTCTGATTCCCGGTGCAGAGGCAGCCAAGCGTTCATAGCATCGTGGCAGTTCCTGCTGGATCACTTCATTATTCAGGTCTAGCACGAGGACCGGCTCATCGATCTGAACCCACGTTGCGTCCGTTGCGGAAAGCTGTTGGAGTAGCTCTTCATATGCAGGGAGCGCACGGTCAAGCAGATTCAACGGATTAGATCCGTCGGTGCTTTTACTGAGCAAGAGCAGCGAAAGAGGACCAAGGATCACCGGCCTTACCGCGCGGCGGAACCGGCTTGCTTCTTTGGATTGCTCGACGGATGTGTTACGTGCCAGGCGAAATACCTGTTCGCGTTCCAGCTCCGGCACAAGATAGTGATAATTTGTATCGAACCACTTTGTCATCTCAAGCGCCTGCGTCTGGCGTCCCCCAGCGAGGCCGCGGGCCATGAGAAAGTACAGATCCAGATCGTTCGCCGGCGCTTCATTTCGAAAGCGCCGCGGAATCAGATCGAAAGCGAACGCGGCATCGAGTACGTGGTCATAGAACGAGAAGTCTCCGCTCGGCAGATGCTCGATTCCGGCATCCGTCTGGATCTGCCAGTTCGCGGCGCGGATTGCGGCTGCGGATTTTCGCAGATCGTCCGGTGAAGTTCGACCAGCCCAGTATGCCTCGACTGCTTTCTTGAGTTCGCGATTCGCTCCGATGCGCGAAAAGCCCAAATTGGTAGCGATTGCCATTGCCTTTCTGCTCCTCGAGTAGTGTTGGAGAACCAGAGGCAGGACAAAACAGAACCAGCGTGCGAAGCGGCTCGCCGGATATCCATTCCCTCGTGGATCCCAGTATTCCGCGCCTTTCTTAAGGCGTGGACCCTCGGCAGGTCTTCGGACTTGCAGGCGAAATTTGCAACCTACTCGCCGTCGCTTCCCAATCCTTTCGGGACCAGTGCGTGATGGCCGGCTTTCGTTCCTGCTCACCGCTGCGGGGCAGCCCCGGATTTTCACCAGGTTCCCTTTTCACTCCCGGATCGAGATCCGGGAGACCGCTGGCAACCGCCAGATTAGCATGAACCGCGTTACACATGGTGTAGCACGGTGCAACGAGCGCCGACTTCAACGGCTTTGCCGCGGTCGTCGACGGCGTTAAATCACTCACCGCTGGCACGCAGCCAGACGATCCGGTTCCCCACGAAAGCCCGCATGGTGTTGCGCCTTGCAACTTATCTCTATATCAAGCATCTCTATATAGAGGTAAAGCAATAGATGGAGGCCTTAGGGCCAGGGAACTTGCCGTTTTAGTAGCCCACCGCCTCCGGAAACCGATTACGGAAAGGAAGGGTTTTCAAGATGTCGGAACAAAAGAAAGTATTAGGCGTGTATGGCCCGGCCGGTTCCCATTGGGTGGGCGACGGATTCCCGGTCCGCACCCTATTTCCATCATATGAGGTCAGCGATCTGAGTCCGTTTTTGATGCTCGATTATGCGGGGCCTGCATATTTCGAACCGGCAAACCGCCCGCGAGGGGTCGAAGAGCATCCGCACCGGGGATTTGAGACGGTGACGATTGCCTACCAGGGTACTGTCGATCACCGCGACTCCGGCGGGCACTCAGGTACGATCAACCCCGGCGATGTGCAGTGGATGACGGCCGCCTCAGGCGTGGTTCATGAAGAGATGCATGGAAAGGAGTTCACCGCCAACGGCGGGAATTTCGAAATGGTGCAGCTCTGGGTGAACCTCCCGGCGGCCTACAAAATGTCCAAACCCCGATATCAAAGTATCCTGAGCGATCAGATCCCGGGTGTCAATGTCGGCACCGGAGCTTTCGCTCGCGTGATCGCAGGCGAACAGGGCGGCGCGAAAGGTCCGGCGAAGACCTTCACTCCGGTGAACGTGTTCGACGTGCGGCTGCAATCGGGGGCAAGGGCCGAACTGAAGCTGCCAGCCGGGCAGAATTCGGCGATCGTCCTGTTGCGGGGTGACGTTGTCATCAACGGGTCGTCCAGCTTGAAAGGCCAAGCGCGAATTGCGCCACTGAGTGCAACCGGCGAAGCGGTTTTGTTGGAGGCAAAAGAAGAATCTATCCTTCTTATCCTGAGCGGCGAAGCACTGAATGAGCCGGTCGCCAGCTATGGGCCCTTTGTGATGAACACCCAAGCCGAACTGAGGCAAGCCTTTGACGATTATCGTGCCGGCCGGTTGGGTCGTCTGCATTGAAGAACTCAGGAGCATACTTGCTCCTGAGTTCAACTTCAGGCGAGTGCGGGCGGGAAGCGATTGACCGATCGCTCCATATCGAACATCTTTATATTGAGGCAATTGGTCGCAGCGGTAGGACGGACGGAGGATCTCGCCATGGAGGCAAATGACGAATGGATAAAAGAGACGAACGGAGAAAGCCGCAGCCCGGCGTTCATCTCTGGCTGCTGCTGTGGAAAACCACGAAAGCACTCGAAATTCATGCGCGGCGCAGCGTCGAAGCAACGGGATTGTGCCTCAGCGATTTCGGCGTTCTCGAAGCTCTCCTGCACAAGGGTCCGCTGCCTGTCACCGCGCTTGGAAAAAAAGTTCTGATCAGCAGCGGTTCGATCACCACGGCTGTTGATCGTCTGGAGCGCGATGGCCTCGTGGAGCGAACGGATGCGGCCACCGATCGCCGCTCCCGCATCGTTCATTTGACACCGAAAGGCATGAAGTTGATCCGGAAGCTCTTTGACGAGCATGCTCACGATATGGAGCAGGCGTTTTCGTCTCTGAGCGGGCCGGAGCAAAGCGACCTGGCCGGCCTACTGCGAAAACTTGGACACAGAGTGGCCGCGCAAGATGAATGATAGAAGCGCACGTATTCTATATATTGAACGTTTTTCTGTATAATGAACAATGGTCGGACGCGGGCGGTCAAGCCTTCGACGTGGAGCCTCACGCAGTGGACGGGGCTAAATGAATCGGACTATCGTTATAAGGTGCAGGAACGCGGTTCAGAGAAATGAACAGTCGTGCGGCGGTCGCAAGGAAAGTCCAGGCTGATCTACTGATCGTTGGAATGGGCGCCGCAGCCGAACTTTGCGCGCTTTACGCCTATGATGCAAATCCTAACCTCAATATTCTAATTGCTACCAAAGCACTCCGCGGAAAGGGCGGGTGCAGCCGGATGGTCCAAGGGGGCTTCAATGTAGTCCTTCAGCCAGGGGACTCCCACGAGAACCACTTCATGGACACCTTGAAGGGCGGCCAATATATTAATGATCAGGAATTGGCTAAGGCCCTGGTAGAGAACGCCACTCCGACCATAAAGGAGATGGAGACGCGCTTCGGTTGTTTCTTCGACCGCAATCCGGATGGCACCATCCACCAAAAGGCTTTCGCCGGACAGTCCTTCGACCGCACCGTCCATAGAGGCGATCTCACAGGAATCGAGATCATCAGCCGTCTGACCGAGCAGATCGCCAAGCGGCACATTCGCGTACTCGAAGAATGTCCGGCGGTGGACCTGCTGTTGGATGAGACCGGGCAGATCGTGACTGGCGCTCTGCTGTTCAGCCTGCAACGCGGCGAATTTATCGTCGTGGAAGCAGCGGCCACGCTGGTGGCGACGGGCGGAGGGCCCACACAATACACCTTTCACGCACCCGGTCCCGAAAAGACCGCTGATGGTCTCGGCATGTTGTACCGTGCGGGCGCGCCGTTGCGAGACATGGAGATGGTCCAGTTCCATCCCACGGGTCTCATTGTGCAAGGTAGCGTCGTGGCGGGCGCGCTTCTGGAGGAAGGGCTGCGCGGCGCGGGCGCCCATCTATACAACGGTCTCGGCGAACGCTACATGATGCGCTACGCTCCCGGCGTCGCCGAACGCGCTACGCGCGACGTGGTGAGCCGCTCGTCCTATCTCGAGATGATGAATGGCCGCGCCTGTACCGAAGGCGGCGTGCACATTGACGCTTCCCATCTGGGTGCGGTTTTCGTTTTGAAGAATTTTCCGGGCATGGCGGAGCGCTGCCGTCAATTCCACTTTGATCTCGCTCGCGGGCGTGTCCCCGTCGCTCCCTCCGCGCATTTCTTTATGGGCGGAGCCGTGATTGACGTCGACGCCAGGACTCCACTCGAAAAATTATTCGTGGCCGGCGAAGATGCGGGCGGCGTACACGGCGCCAATCGTTTGGGGGGCAACGGCATCTGCGAATCCTGTGTCTACGGACGACTAGCCGGCAAATCGGTAGCTCGGTACCTCACGAAGGGCAATCTCACCATTAAAGAGACGCGGCGCGGCCAGGTGGAAGAGACCATCGCGCTTCTCCGCGAGCCACGGACGCGCTCCACGGGAACCAGCCCTTTCGAACTCCGCAAGCAAATCAAAGAACTCAACTGGAACAAGGTGGGTGTAGCCCGGTCGGAACCGGACCTCAGCGAGGCGGTGAGCGAAATCGAATCGCTGGCTTGCGAGGCATCGAAGATGAAAGTCACGGGAGGGCTGGTCTACAACATGATGTATTCCGCCTCGCTCGATCTTCGAAATCTGCTGGACGTCTCGCGGATGGTGGCGGCCTCGGCCCGTATGCGCGAAGAAACGCGGGGCGCGCACTTCCGCAGTGACTTTCCGGAGCAGCGCGATGATTATGGCCTGTTCAATATCTGGCTGCGTCGCGGCTCGAACGGGCAACCCGAACTCGAAAAGAAACCCGTGGCGTTTCCGTATCGATCGCTTGCGGAGTGCCAGAACTACAAGAAGGCAGCGGCGCCTGCCCCCGCGGCCAAGGAAGACGAATGAACGTGGACGAGGAGCCGATCGAGTACCGCAAGCCGCTGAAGTGGGGTGAGCTGGATCCGCACCGCACCGCGAACACCAGGGCAGGCATGTGGGCCTGGATGTTTCAGCGGGCCTCCGCTGTGGCGCTCATCGTTCTGGTGGCGTTGCATCTGGCCTTGACCTACAACCGGGTCATCCAGTTTCTGCTGCTGCTGGTGATTTCCTTTCACGCGGCGCTCGGCGTGCGCGTGATGCTTCTGGACTTCCGTGTGGTTTCGGTCAAATATCACCGGGCACTCATTTGGGGTTTGCTATCGCTCGGAGTGGCGGTAACACTCCTCATCTGGTTCACGATCTACTGAGATGCCCAGGAATATCCGAGTCTTCCGATACGATCCTACAGGCGGCGACGACGGGCATTTCGACAGCTTTACCCTCGACATTCCTAACGAGACGGCCACTACGATTCTCGATGTGCTGCTGCGGCTGCAACAGGAGCAGGACCCGAGTCTTGCATTCCGCTTCGCCTGCCGTGTAAACATGTGCGGGTCCTGCGGCATGGTCATCAACGGCAGGGAGGCGCTGGCGTGCAAGACCAGCGTCTCCGAAATTGCCCCGCGCGAGGAAATCACGATTCGCCCCTTGAATCATTTCCCTGTGATCAAGGATCTTGTGGTGGATATGGAGCCCTTCTTCCGCAAGTACGAAGAAGTGCTGCCGTTCTTTGAGCCCAAACACGAAAGCGCGGAGCCTGTGCAGATCCGGCCGGATTCCCAGGAGCGCACGGACATCGACGGCGCAACCGAATGCATCGCTTGCGGCTGCTGCGTCTCGAGCTGCACCATGGCCTATCACCATGAAGGCTACGCCGGGCCCGCGGCACTGAACCGCGCCTTCACCCTGCTGGCCGATAGCCGCGACGGCCTCTTCGCTGAAAGACTCGACCGCGCTCTGGCATCGTGCTATCAATGCCGCACGGAGTTCAATTGCACGGAGGTCTGTCCGAAGGGCATCAGTCCCACTCGGGCGATTAAGCATATCCAGCGCATGGCGCTGACGAATCTGCGCCCGAACCGTCCGCAGCCAGAAGGTGTTTCGGCAACGACCGTGCACAACCGGGGTGAGGCGCTCAATCGCCGGCCGTGGTGGAAGCGGTTATTTTCCAAGGACCGGCAACATCCGCTGGCAATGGCCACTGCCGTGACGTGCGTGATCGGAATTGTTTATTTGAGTCTGATGGGATTCGCAGCCAAACGGCCGTACGGCCAAGTGGTCACCGTCCCCGACCGGCCGCTCACTGCTTCCGAAACGCGCGGTTTGTATCTTTACACCACATACGCCTGTGCTTACTGCCACCAGATCCACGGCCAAGGCGGATACCGTACCGGCCCTGACTTATCCAATATTGTGGCGAAAAGAAGAACGAGGGATTACCTGGTTCAATATATCCGGGATCCGCAGCAATTCAGCAGCGTCTCGGTCATGCCGAAGTTCAATTTGCCGGAATCGGACCTGAAGGCGTTGGCCGATTTCGTGCTGGCGCTTGACTTCAGCAAGTATTCCGCGAGATTTGTCAAACGTGAGGAGGTCCTCAAACATGAGTGATTTCGACTACAGCATTGTGGAAGAGGCGGCGAAGCAGCTTTACATCCGCAGCCTTTGTGATTTGCCGCCGGATGTCCGCGACGCCTTGAAAAAAGCCTACGCGCGTGAGACCAAACCCACCGCGCGATCGGTTTATGAAGCGATCTTCAAGACCATCGAAATCGCCGACAGCGGCAAAACCCTGATTTGCCAGGACACCGGCCTGCCGCTCTACAAAGTAAAGATCGGCAGCGGCTATGCGTGGAACGGCTATGAGATCAAGAACCGCTTGATCGATGGGACGCGGCGCGCTACGCAGGAGTTTCCCTTTCGCGGCAGTTCCACCGACCCGCTGCTTCGTGTCAACCCGCAAACTTCAGTAGGGCCGGGCCTGCCTGTTTTCTACTGGGATTTCGCGGAAGGCGATACGCTCGACATTCTCATGGCGCCCAAAGGCTCCGGCTCAGAGAACATGAGTAAGATGCAGATGTTCACTCCGGCAGACGGCATCAAGGCGCTGAAAAAATTTGTGCTCGATGCGGTGGTGGGAAGCGGCGGAAATCCATGCCCGCCGGGCATCATCGGAGTGGGCTTCGGCGGCACGGCCGACCTGGTCACCAAGCTCGCGAAAGACGCGATTCTGCGGCCCGTGGGCCAGCGGAATCCGGACCCGGAGATCGCGGCGATCGAAGTGGAACTCGAAGACGCCATCAACGCAAGCGGCGTGGGCGCCATGGGCCTGGGAGGCGACGTCACTACGCTCGCGGTGCATATCGAGACGGCCTACACACACATCACACAGAATCCCGTGGCGGTCAACACGCAATGCTGGCCGGCGCGGCGGGCGCGTGCCATCATCCACCCCGACGGCGCCGTCGAATACGGGTATTGATTCTGGAGGAAACTCACGTGGCGGAATATCATTTGACATCGCCGTTTTCGGAGCAGGACATTCGCCAGCTTCATGCCGGCGACATAGTTCGCTTCGATGGCCGGCTTTTCGGTATTCGTGACCTGACGCAGATCTACATGTTCGATCAAGGTCACGAGCCTCCTGTGAGCCTCGCCGGTTATCCATGCATCCACACAGCGCCGAGCCTGCGGAAGACCGGCGACAAGTGGGAAAAGATCTGCGTCGGGACCACGACGAGCACGCGGATGGATCGCTTCTCGCCGGAACTGATTTCCAAGTACGGCGTGCGAGCCATCATCGGAAAGGCCGGGCTCTACGAAAAGAGTCTCGACGCCATGAAGGAACACGGCGCCGTGTACCTGGCGATTGTCGGTGGCTCAGCGGCGCTCGAAACACTGCAAATTGAAGAAGTCGAAGCCGTTTACTGGGAGCATTTGCATCCGGAGGCGATTTACCAGTTCCGCGTGAAAGATTTCGGCCCACTCACCGTCGCTATGGATAGCCACGGACGGCATCTGTACGACGAAGTGCGCGAAGAGGCCGCGCGCCGCATGCCGGAAATCTACAAAAAGCTGGGACTCTAAACCTTACTTCGACGGCACTCGCGCGATCGCGTCGATCTCTACTTTGATTCCGCCCCACAATACGGATTGCACGGTAGTGCGGGCCGGCCGCACGCCTGGAAAGAATGCGGCATAGGCGCGATTGAAGCCATCGAAATCTTTGATATCGGCCAGGTGGCACGTGCACTTGACGACATCGTCAAATCCGCAGCCGGCTGCATTGAGAATCTTTCCAATGTGCGAGAGCACCAGGCTGGTTTCTTCCTCAATCGTTCCAGACACCACTTTCCCCGTCTTGAGATCGAGCGGCCCCTGGCCGCTGACGTAAAGCCAGCCATCCATCACAACGCCCGCTGAATAGGCGCCCGTCGAAGCAGTCTTATCAGGGTGGTGAATTTCAATCTTGGACAATCGCGTCGCTCCTACGGCAATGGCCCTACTGCGACCGTCGTCAGTGCAACCACACTCAAAGCCGGCGCACTCACCGAAATCACACCAGCCGCGCCGGAGTTGATGGGGACTGACGCTGTCACTTTCCCAGAGCCATCCGCATTCCACACTAGCACGCGGAACACGGCGTTGAACGGCAGATCTCCGATAGTAAACGTTGCGGCGGCTTGGTCGGTGCTCATCGCGAAAACCGTCATATCGCCCGACGGGCTGCGGAAGGGGGCGATTAGCTTATTCCCTGAGTTGCCATTCTGCCCCAGTGTCTGCCAGTGCTGGCCGGTAGTATTCGCCATCATCCACTCCATGTAATAGGAGGGCCGCAACGGCCATTGATCCTGGCCCGGCGCGGGGTTGAACAGATAGCCGATCAGAGAATGGTCCTGATAGCTGAAGTCATATTGAGCACGATAGAAATCCCACTTGGCAAGGCCAATGAAGCCGTCATCCACCGCCTGCATGTTGAACTCCGCCTGCTGGAAGGCGGCGATGTTGGTTTGCATGATCGGCGTCAGGGTTCCGTCGGCGGCCTGATAATAGCCGGCTAGTGTAGCGGTCAGTGCACCGTTGCGGTACGGGTTCACGTCCTCGATTGTCTTGCCGTTGATCGTGCGGTACCCGCGAATGCCATATTCGGTGATGGAAAGCGGCTTGGTGTGGAGACCTTGGCCCTGGAGGATCGTCATGTCCGCCAGGATTCCATTCAGACGACTCAATAGGTAACTTGGGTCCCAGTAATTCCAATAAATGTGCCCCGACCATCCGTCGAGAACATCGTCCATGTTCTGCGCCATATACGTAAACCAAGGCATCTGGCCGTTCAGGACGAGATCGCCGCCGACGAATTTGATGTGATCGCGAATGCCTGCTGCTCGCAGCGACGTATCCAGAAGACGATAGGCCGTGTTGTAGACGGACTTGTTATTGTTCAGCCATGCGACCGAGTCGACTTCGTTTTGGATGGTGATTTCCTGGACCGCCGTCAGGCCGTGATTGTTCACCAGATCAATGAGCGTGTTGGCGAAGTTCTGCATGTCCTGCTCGGTGTACGTGAGCTGATCGGCGCCTTTCGGCGCCTGGCGAAGAAACCACCACGTGATGTTTACCCTTGCCCCGGCTGCCTGCGCGAGTTCCACTGTCTTATAGAACGAATCCATCAGGTTCTCATTGCCGGCAACGTAGTTGTTCGGCGAAAGAAAGATGCGCGAGAGCCCGGGCTTCACGTTCTTGACCTTGGCCTCGACGTTGGCAGTGTTCTGCGGCGGATTATTAATCCAGCCATTCGCCGGGTTGCTGATCGACGTGTACAGGTTCGAATTAAACTGCGCGCCGTAGCCCTCAAAGTCCGGCACCACGGCGTGCTGCGAGTTCAGCGCAAACTCGGTGACCGCCGTGCTCCCATCCATCACCTGAGTGTTTCCGGTCTGATCGGTTTGCGCGAGGACCTGAACGGAGACAGCACTGAGCAGAGGCACATCGCCGAGATCGATGCTCGTCTGCCCGCCGGGAGACGCCACATCTTTATAGTTCTTCGTGCCTCCTCCCTCCGCTTTGACCTGAACCTTTTTCAACGTTTCGGGAGCGAGCGTCCCTGGATCGGCCGGAATAACGCTGATGTACAGTTTGGCGCTCGCATCCTGCGGGCCGCGGAGCGCGTAGACATCCAGTGTGAAGGCACCATGCGCGGCCTTCGCTTGCGGACAATACGCCGCCAGCCAAACCACGAGCAGAGCGAGCAGACTACCGTTTCGAGACAGCACAGCTTTCGAGAGCATTCTTTAGGACCCGATTCAGTACATCAACTTCAATGAGAGTTGGACAATGCGGCTGCCGCTTCCGCCCGTAATCTTGCCGGCCAGAGGCACAGCCGTGCCGCCGTCGCGCGTATCCGCGATGGTGGCGCCGGGATTGCCGAGATTGAAATGGTTGAACGCGCTGAGCAGATCGGCACGCACCTGGAGTTGCAAGCGTTCGGTCGGCTTGAAGCTTTTTGCGCCGCTGATGTCCCAGTTCCACATGCCCGGACCAAACATCATGTCACGCGCGGAGTTGCCCCATTCCCACTTTGCCGGGGCGGTGAACGCTGCCGGGTTATACCACTGCACGCCACTGACGATATCGTGCGAGCCGGATTGCTGTCCGGCATAGAGCGGCGCTCCCGCTACTACGTCGGCGCGCCCGCCCCACCAACCGACGATTCCCGTACCGGTCTGCGAGAACGAGACCGAAAAGGGAGTGCCGGTTCCATATGTGGAGATTCCAGAGACCTGCCACCCGCCAACCAGCGCGTCGACAAAGCGAGGAGCGTGCGCCAGGAACGCGCGCCCGCGCCCGATCGGCAGTTGGTAGATGTAGTTGAATACCAGCCAGTGGCGGCGCAGCCCGACCGTGTTGCCATAGTCGAGATCCGGATATTGCCAGATCTGCGGTCCGCCGGAAGTCGGAACATCGTCCAGACTTCGTGTGTACTGGTATTCCAACTGGAAGCTCATTCCGTGCGAGAAGCGCTTCATGCCTTCGAACTGCAACTGGCTGAAGTTCTGCTTGCCGCCGCTGCGCGTTGCGCTGATGGGCCCCCACGGCTGAAACGGCCGCTGCTGCTGCAACGGAACATTCGGCACCTGGACGAGCGGAGTGTTGATGGGACCGAAATTCCACGGCAGATGATGCGCCTGGTTGCCGATGTAGCTGGCACGCGTGAGCCAATCCTGCCCCCATTGATGTTCCAGGGTAAGGTTCCACTCCTGCGTCACCGCGTCTTTAAAGTCCTGCTGGAAAAGATAAATCTGCGGATTCGGCGAGACCAGGCTGCCCGCGCTGGCACTTGGAAACGGGTTGACGAAGGTAATGTCCGGCAGATACGGGGTCTTTGGTTTTCCGGGAAGCCGGCTGGTAAAGGTCTGGCTCCGAGACAACAGGTACGGCGGATTCCACGCATCCGCGCGCGAGCCCACAAAGCCGGGCTGAAAATTGTAATAGACGCCATAGCCGGCGCGAATCACCGTATTCGCGCCGCCGAAGGGCCGGTAAGCAATCCCGACACGCGGCGCGAAGTTATTCTTGTCCCCTTGCACATAATCGAGCGGCAGGCCGATCGATTGCGTGGTTTCGAACGGATAGGCTGCGAACATGTCGGCGGATGCTCCGGGCGGGAGCGTGGGAGTCGAGGAGTTCTGCGGCAACACGAGCATGCTGCGATCCGTGTCGAACGTCGCGACTTCCTGCTGGCTGCGATATTTCCAGGGGCTCTGATATTCATAGCGCAGACCGTAGTTGAGAGTTAGCTTGGAAGAAACGCGCCATGTGTCCTGAACATAGAGTCCCCAATCGCGGGAGTAGACCATCGAGGAAAATTTACCTACGCCGGGTGTGGTCGAGCTGTTGGCAACACCCAGCAGAAAATCCGCAAAACTGTTGCCGCCCGATTGCGGAAGATCGGGCCAGCCTGCATTCCCTGTCCAGTGACCATTGAAAGCAAACGCTCCCGTCGCATTGCCCGTGGAGGGAACGCGCGAAGACATCTTGTATCCGGTCTCATCGATGCCGGCTTGAATCGTGTGGCGGCCGTGTACGTGGGTGAGATCGTCCGTGATCTGGATATCCCAACGCGGCGTCCAGTAGCCGGTGCCATAGTCATGGAACATACCCGTATAGCCGCTCATGGTCAATGTGGGAAGTCCACGATAGTAGCTTTCCGGCATCTGCGGGAAGAGCGACGTAGGATCGAGATCCTGATTCTGCCCGCTGAATTTGGTACCGTAATCGCCCCAGGCCAGGCG
Organism: Bryobacteraceae bacterium; assembly: GCA_035550475.1. Classification (GTDB taxonomy): domain Bacteria; phylum Acidobacteriota; class Terriglobia; order Bryobacterales; family Bryobacteraceae; genus DASZPB01. Next base: position 136,973 of record DASZPB010000034.1, read on the forward strand.
GAGCTGATTCACGGTGGTGGCGTTGAAGGTGTGCGTTTCCGAGAGGCTTGCCGTGAAGTTGTTATAAGCGTACCGGCCCTGGCCGTAATTGTCCGGATAGTTCGCGTTGGCGGAGTTCCATGGAGACGCGACGCGTTGTGCGTACACGCCGAATAAGCGATCGGTGTTCGACATGTCATAGTCCGCCCGGATGTCCGTCGAATCGGCGTCCTGGACGTTGGGGATAGTCGAAATGTAGTTGGGTGAGCCGAACGGCAGGCCTGGGCTATCCGCTACGGTGGGCGCCGGAAGATACGTAAGCAGGGTCTTCGTCTGGGGAGTAATCAGGTTTGACGGAATCTGGTTGTTGACGAACGGCTGGCCGTTGAACGGATTGTACAACTGCGTGCCTTTGGCACAGATGCCGCCCGCGCCGAACGTCGAGCACAACGCGGAGAAATCGCCCTGGCGCATGGCCATGCTCGGCAATGTCAACTGGCTGATGGGCGTATTGCGATGACGATACCCGCTGTAATCGCCGAAAAAGAACAGCTTGTCGCGCAGTACCGGGCCGCTCACATTGCCTCCGAATTGGTTCAGACGGTTCGCGGCCCGCGGCTCACCGGTGGCATTCAGTAGAAAGCTGTTCGCATTGAGATCCGTATTTTGCAGGTATTCATAGGCCTCGAAATGGAAGGCGTTGGAACCGGCTTTGGTCACCAGCGTCACGGCCGATTTGCCGCGCGATTCCGCGGTCATGTTATTGGCCTGTACCTTCAGTTCCTGAATGGAGCTTGGCGGTGGCAGCACGAGTAGCCCCACTCCTTGCACTGTCACAGCACCGCTGTTGCCAGGGTCATTGATCTCCGCGCCATTCAGTGTGAAGTTCACGCTTCCCCAGTGGGTGCCGCCGCCGATGGGCGGGTTGGTGGCATCGCCGGGCGCCTGCACACCGGGTGCGAGCGCAATGAACGCGTCCACCGTCTGAAGCGAAGTCGGCAGGTTCTGCAACTGCGGCGTGCTGATGGAAGAACTCACGCCCATGGAATCCGTCTGCACCAGCGGTGTTTGCGAAGCGACGGTGACTTCCTGCTTCACGCTGCCGACCTTCAGCGTAATGTCGATACGCGCGGTCTGGGCGGAATAGAGACGGATCCCGGTAGCTTTATACGTCGCAAAATCCGGCTTAGCGGCGGTCACGCTGTAAAGACCAGCGAGCAAGGCAGGGACCGAGTAGGTGCCCGAGGCATCGGTTACCGCCGTATTCACGGCGCCGGTCTCTGAATTCGTGATGGTAATGGTCACACCGGACACGGGCGCGCCGGATGGATCGCTCACCAGACCCCCAATGGAGCTGCTGATCGTCTGGCCGTAAATCACGCCACAACAGAACACCGCCGCGGCAATTAAACATCGGCAGATTCCAGGCTGCCTTCTGATGTCAAAATACATTCTGACTTCTCCCCGTTACGGAGTGCTAACATCCGAACGCGACGTAGTATACCAGAGACCGCTTGCCATATACAAAATTATTGGTCCAATAGAGAAACAACGATCGGAACGCCCGTGTGCTACCCTGAGGAGCAAATGGCAGCGAAAGAGCAAAAGACCGTGCGGCAGCCTGCCGAGAAATACATGGTCCCGGTGGTGCGGAGCACCTTCCGGATCCTCGAAGAACTTTCCGGCGCCGGCGCGCTGGGGCTGAATGAAGTCACCCAGCGCACGAAGATTCCGAAGTCCACGGTTTTTCGCGTTCTGGCCACGCTGCACTCACTGGGCTATGTGATCCGCGATGACAATCGCGATTACTGCGTTAGCCCCACACTGATGGATCTTGCGGGTGATCAGGGCAATGCGGAAGTGCTGCGCCGCGCCGCGCTTCCCTGGATGGTCAAGCTCCGCAACGAATCGGGCGAGACGGTCAATCTGGGGCAATTGCAGTTCGACAAAGTGGTCTATCTGGAAGTGGTACCGAGCGAGTTCGCGCTGCGTCTCTCCGAGCGTCCCGGCGCCACAGTGGCGGCACATGCCAGTTCGCTCGGCAAAGCGATCCTGGCTTTTTCGCCGCCGGGTGTGTTGGATGGCTTGCTGCGGGCGCACGAACTGACCACTTACACACGCAATACGATCGCTGAGCCGGCCGTGCTTACCGAAGAACTCCGCCGCGTGCGCGACCGGGGCTACGCTTTAGATAGGGGCGAGATCTCTTCACTGGCAACTTGCGTGGGAGCGCCGATCGTTGCGGAAAACGGCTGCGCCATCGCGGCCATGAGCATTTCCGGCCCGACTTCTCGCTTCAATCCGCGCCGCGATTCGCCCATTATCGAAAGCCTGGTGCGTGCCACGCGGGAGATCTCTTCCACGTTGCGGCGGCGGACTACCGTCCTCTCCACCGGCCCCGAGAAGCCGAGACAGTAGATCGGGTTTTCAAGCGCCATTTCCGCCGATGGCGCCGCTTAGTGTTTCTTCTTCCCCGCCCCGGCATCAGCCGGATACTTCATCGCAAGGTGCCGGATCTCGTAGTTGAATTTCAAAAACAAGTTCTTCCATCGCGATGCCTGCGCCGGCGTGTAGCGATAGAAGCCCCGGCCGTTCGCAACTCCCCGCCCTCCGGATTCCACGACACGGCGCATAGCCGCGGGGATCTCAGGCGAATTCGACAGCTCCGGCAGCAGATCTTTCATCACGCGATAATACGCCTCGATTCCCATGAGATCCATATAGCGGAACGGTCCCACGAACGGCATCCACCAGCCGACGTCGTTCCGCAGTGACCGGTCCACATCCTCGACGGTCGCAACGCCGCTATCGACCAGGTGGCAGGCCTCGCGAAACATGGCGTATGAGATCCGATTCGTGATGAAGCCGCGCACATCGCGGCGCAGAAGCGAGGGCTCCTTGCCCCAGCGCGCGGCCAGCTTCATGACGCGCCGGGCAGCCGCCGGGTCAGTCTTCTCTCCGGCAATGACTTCCATGAAGCGCGTCACGTGCGCGGGCTCATCCCAGTGAATGCCCACGAAGCGTTCCGGATGTCGGGCGTCACACTGAAGCAGGCTCACTGGAATCGACGACGTATTGCTTGCGATGATTGCTTTTGGTGAAACTACTTCTTCCACCTTGCGATAGGTTTCCAGTTTTACCGCCATGTTTTCGATCACTGATTCGATGACGATGCCGCAGGGGGCCAGCGCCGCATAGTCGTTCGCAATCGTGAGATTCGCCGCCAGTTTCGCCGGGTCTTTACGCGTCAGGCCTTCGCGCTTCATCTGCTTCAGCAGCCGCCACACATGTCCGCGCGTGCCACGATGCCTGGCCGGATCGCGCGTCACTCCCACGACGCGGTGACCCGCCGAAAGGAGGCACGCGATGATGCTGTGCCCCATCAGCCCGAGGCCGATCACTCCCGCAGTCATGGCAGAGTCCGGCGCCGGTTTCTTTGCTCGCTCGTTTGTCTTCATCGATCCCGGTCCGATTCTACTCGTGCGCGACCGCGGTGACAAGGGTGCTCGTTTTTCATTAGAAATTAATAGTTCTGATTTGACACCAATCCCAAGGCGAGTTCATATAGTGAGAGGGCCCAAGATGGCAACGACACCGGATGTGGAGAACCGAGAGTCACGCGGCGGACACTTCGACGCGGCAGAGCGGGAACAGAGCGTTCGCAGCAAGACCGCGGGTTCCCGGAGCCGTTTCGAACGCTCGCGCGCTTCGCTGGCGGGAGGTGTTTCCACGGGTTTACGCCGCTCTGCCCATCCGTATCCGCTGTTCTTCAGCCGCGGCGAAGGCTCGCAGATTGTGGACGTGGATGAGAATCCCTATCTCGATTACACGCTCGCCTGGGGGCCGCTGATTCTGGGGCACAATCCGCCCGAAGTGACTCGGGCGATCGGGCGTCAGCTCGCCAACGGCACTACATTCGGCGCACAGCATGATCTGGAATACGAAGTCGCCGAACGCCTGATCGAGGCAATTCCCTGCGCAGATCTGGTCTGCTATGCCAATAGCGGGACGGAGATTGTTCAGGTAGCGTTGCGGCTCGCGCGCGCCGTGACCGGCCGTACCCAATACCTGAAGTTTGAAGGGCACTATCACGGTTGGGACGATTCCGTGCTGCTTAGCTACCATCCGAGCCTGGAGGAAATCGAGCGCGCGCAAGGGCGCGCTGTGCCAACTGGAGCCGGGCAGCGCCCAGACGGCGGTGCGGTGATCGCGGAATGGAATAACCGCGAGAGCGTCGAACAGGCGTTCGCGGCACACGGCGCGGAACTTTCTGCAGTGATCTGCGAGCCGCTGCTTGCCAACAGCGGTTCCATCCCGCCAGCGCCCGGATTTTTGGAATTTCTGCGCCAAGTGACTTCGGAAAACGGAGCGCTGCTTATCTTTGACGAAGTGATTACCGGCTTCCGACTGGCGTATGGCGGCGCCCAAGAGCGCTACGGCATAACGCCCGATCTCGCAACTTTTGCGAAAGCAGTGGGCGCGGGAACTCCCCTCAGCGCGCTCGCCGGACAGCGCCGATATATGGACGCGATCGCCTCCGGACGCGTGGTTCACGCAGGCACTCTAAACGGGAATCCGCTGTCTCTCGCGGCTGCCAAGGCCGGTCTCGATGTGCTGCGAAGCAAGGGGGCCGCCGGCTACGAGCATTTGCGCCGCCGCGCGGAAACATTGCGGGAGGGCCTGGAACGCATCCTGCGGTCGCACGGCTTCACCGTTTGTACCTGCGGCGATGGACCCGTATTTACCCTTTCGTTTGCCGCTGCGCCTCCGCACAATTACCGGGATACGCTCGCAGCCTTGCGGGACCTTTATCGCGATTTCGCTCTTGCTCTGCTTGATGAGGGCGTGCTGGTTCTGCCGGATGGGCGTTGGTACGTGTCATTCGCACATAGCGACAGCGATATTGATCAGACACTGGCGGCTGTTTCCCGGGCGGCCCATTGAACACGAGGTGGACCATGACAAATCGCCCTTGCCGCGCGAACGCAGCAAGCGGATGGATTGCGGCTTTTGCGGCACTACTGGTGCCGCTTGGCGCATCAGCCGCCGATGCCCATGCCATGGGCACGGTACCGTGCTCCTGGTCAGTTCCCATTCAACTGCCCGATCACACGTTGGATGTGGCGGCGACGATTCGCCTGCTGCGCGCCAATGGCTTCACGTGTTACGTGCAGCCCATCGAAGAAAAGCCGCCGATGAGTTTCGATGACTTTACCCACCTGCTGCCCGCGGCTCAAGCCGCCGGTATTGAGATTTGGCCCGTGCTGATTCCACACCATGAAGGCGCCAGCCTTCCGTACCGCTACGATTTCGTGCTCTGGATGCGGGAACTGGCGAAGCTGTCGCTGAAATATACCGTGCTGCGCGGCGTAAACATTGATGACACCGACGTCGGCGGCAACGAGAACTTCTTTACGCACGAGTATCTGACGGCGATTTATCAGGCCAAGCAGAAGATCAATCCCTCACTGCTATTTGTTCCGACGATCTATGATCTCGATCCCGCGGAGGCGGATCGCCTCCAGGGGTGCGTGGACGGAGTCTGGCTCTGGTGGGTCAATCTCGAACAGAATAACGGTCTGCGCGCGTTCCTCACCGATTCGCGGATCGTCGCGCGCCGCCGCTTTCCTGTTTATGGCGGAGTCTACGCGCACTCGACTTCCTGGCACAAGCAGGGCGGCCCCAAACCCACACTGCTCGAAAAAGCGCTCCAACTGGCGTGCACTCACTCCGATGGAGCCGTGATCTGGCAGTTACCCTTGACCGAAGAGTCCAATCCCTGGCTAGACGTGGCACGGCGATTTGTTGCCGGAGGAGCGTCGCCGCTCGCGGGCAAGTGCGGCATCTCGCCGCAGTAGAGCACTCCGCGACATCCCGCATCGGAACAGGTGTTACCGCCCAACGTTCAATAAGCTGAACGATTGCTTGACATCTCCGCCGATCTGCATTACGTTGTGTCAGCAACTCCTGGCGGAGGGGCCATGAAACGCGAATATTTCGCCGTCGGTGCTTTTCTCCTGCTCTTTTCGGTTTCCGCATTCGGACAAACGGGTACGGAAGGATCGATCCTGGGCACAATCGTTGACAGTACGGGGGCCGCAGTTCCGAGCGCCAGTGTTACCGTAACCAATACCGATACAGGTGTGGCCGCAAAGGCCGCGAGTAACGCCGACGGCTACTTTCAGGTGCTGGCATTGCAGCGCGGCACCTATTCGGTGACGGTCGAAAAGACCGGCTTCAATACTTGGCAGGTGCGAGGTATCGACCTCACGGCGCAGGAGAACAAACGGCTCTCGCCGGTGCTCTCGGTTGGGACGACACAACAAGAGGTCACGGTTACTGCGGGCGTCGACCTGGTGCGGACGGAGGATTCCAGCATGACCGGCGCGGTGGAACAGAAGCAGATTCGGGAACTGCCGCTGAACGGGCGCGACTCCATTCAGATGGTCGAACTGGTTCCGGGGATGCGCTATCTGGGCGAGGGCGGCAACACCGACGCGCGGACCGTGCAAGGGCTGGGAATACGAACGGACCAGACGTTGTTTACCGTGGATGGCCAGGATCACAACGACCCGAGCACCGAAAACGGCATAATCATTCCAAATCTGGATTCGGTGGCACAGTTCCGTGTCGAGACGGCGAACTTCACGGCCGCGAGCGGACGGCAGCCGCTTCAGGTCAAGCTGATCACTAAAGGCGGCACTAATGAATTTCATGGGACGCTTTTTGAGTTCCTGCGCAACGATGCACTCGATGCACGCAATACATTCGCACTCACTCGGCCGAAACTGCGGCAGAACCAGTTCGGCGGCAGCCTGGGCGGACCGATCAAGAAAGACAATACGTTCTTTTTCGCGAGTTTCGAAGACACGCGCATCCGAACCGAGCAGTTGTTTAATTCGTTCGCGATTTCGCCGGCCTTGCTGGCTGGGAATTTCGGCAGCACACGCGTCACTGATCCGTTGAATGGCCAGCCATTTCCGAACAACCAGATTCCGGCCAACCGGTTTTCCGGCGCATCCAAATTCTTCCTGCCGTATTTTCTCCAGCCGAACACCAGCGATGGCGACCGCTATGTGGCGCAGGCGCCTATACCCGACGATGCCACCAACTTCTTTATGCGCATCGATCATCAGATCTCACCGACCAAGCGCATCTACGGGCGATGGACGCGCGTTCAGCACGATTCCACGAGCCTTGGTTACCAGCCGGATATCGACATCAACCAATCGATCGCGCAGCACAGCATCGGGCTGAGTTTCGATTGGACGATCACGCCCCGTATGGTGCTCAGTCTCGGGTCCGAGTTTTCCCATTCGACAACTACCGCCAACTCGCCGGTGGTCGGCAAGGAGAACCTGAATCAGGAGGCCGGATTGCAAGGTTTCCCATCGTCACTTATGGAAAACACGATCGGCTTGCCGACGGTGGCAATCACTGCATACAGCGGTTTTTCGTATCCCCAACAGGTGCCGTCGTCGTTCAAGCGCGAATTGTTCGGCGAGATCGCAACTCTGAACGTAATCTTGAGCCGTCACACCATCGTATTGGGCGCCGAGTACTCTGACCGGAGAACAACGACGCACCATGCCTCGTCTTCGCCGCGCGGCACGTTCAACTTCAACGGGCAATATACCGGCAACAGTTTTGCGGATTACTTACTGGGTTATGTGCAATCGACTTCGCGCAACTTCCCGCTGGGAGATTTCGGCGTAGCACATTCGCCCTATGAGGCTTTTTATGTGCAGGATGATTTCCGCGCATCGCGGCGGCTTACGCTGAATCTCGGAGTGCGCTTCGACCACTGGAATGAGAAGCAGTTTGTGCGCGGCTGCGGCGCAACATTCGATCAAGCGCTCGGAAAGGTTCTCGCTGGCGAAAACCCGGACGGCCAGGTAGATCTGACATGCCAACCAGTGGGGCCGTTCCTTGGTCCGGCCACGGCGTCTCTCTGGATTCCCGCCTCGCAGGCCGGCGTTCCCCGCGGGCTTTTCGAGCCCTCGGGATTCCTCTCGCCGCGCCTTGGTTTCGCGTGGCGGCCGACAGACAAAAACGACTTCGTGGTTCGCGGCGCGTGGGGAATCTTCACGTCGAGCTATCAGGGCAACTACACGGGATCGTCGATCATTGGGCCGCCGTACTGGCTGAGCGAGAATATCAGCTTCGCCAAAGCGTCACTGCAATCCTGGGAGACCGCCTATCCGGCCGAACCACACAACTTCGTGGCGCCTTCGGTGGTCAACGCGGCGTACAACGTGAAGCCGAACGTCGTTGAACAGTGGAATTTTTCCATACAGAAGGCGATTCCGTTCCTGCAATCGGCGTTGACGCTTTCCTACGTGGGCAACCGGGGATATCACCTGGTCACGAAGAATTCGCTGAACGAGGTTCCGCCGGGAACATATACCAACCTGCAAGCCTCCAAGCCATACCCCGGGCTCGGCAATGTCTTCGTGTATAACAACACGGGTAACTCGACGTATAACTCGCTCGTCGCGGTATTGGAGCGCCGTTTTCGGAACGGCCTAAGCTACTCGTTGAATTGGACTTTCGCGCGCGCCCTCGACGATTTTCAATCGCTGTTGGGCGGAACACAGCAAACACCGTTCGCGCCTGCCGGCTACAATTATGGGCCCTCCGCACTGGAACGGCGGCACATCGTTAGCTTCAATGGGATCTACGAACTGCCGTTCGGTAAGGGCAAGCGGTGGGGCACGAACCTGTCGAAACTCGCGGGTGGGCTATTGGGCGGATGGGAAATCTCCACGATCTACCAATTCACTTCCGGCCAGCCGCTCGTATTCACCGTCCCAGGGACTACGCTTGGCAACGGTTACAATACACGGCCCAATCTGCTCGCCGATCCACACCTGGATAACCCGAGCGTGAGCCGCTGGTTTAATCCGAACTATGTCGATGCCAGCGGCGCATGCCAGATCCTGTTAGCGAACGAGCCGTGTGCGCTGGGAGTTCCCGCCCGCACGTTCTTCGGGAATGCAGGCATTGGCATTGTTTCCGGGCCGGCCATTCACACGCTCGACGCTGCCCTGATGAAGAACTTCCATTTCCGTGAACGGGATTACGTGCAGTTCCGGTGGGAAGCGTTCAACGCATTCAATGAAGTGAACCTGGGCAACCCTGTGCTGAATATCACGCAGGCAAATACGGGAACCATTACCAGCACGCAGGCGGATGCGCGCGTCATGCAGATCGCTCTGAAGGTTATCTTTTGACCGGGGTGTCCTGATCCAGAAATGCGCCGCCGCTCCGATGCGGTCGCGCTTCTGAAACGACTCTGTTGCCGAGCCTCGAACTTCGCAGATAGTTCGCGGTAGGCTTCTGATATTATCGTTCCTCTTTGGGCATGAAACGATTTGGCCTCCTCCTTCTTTCTCTCGGGTGCATTCTCGCCGCAGACCAGAGCATGATCGTGCAGGATCCCGCTGCGGCAAAGGCTCACAAAGACCACTACCTTGCGTTGATCGACTCCTGGGTGCATGAGGTCGAATTCACACCGGCTGAAACAGCGGCGATGGAGGCGGGCAAAAAATTAGAGCCCTTAATGACTCGCGGCCCCGATGATCCACTGGGCAAACGGATTCTGGCAGAGGGCGAACCCTCTTTCGATGCGCTCGCACGCCTATATCCCGGAAAGATCCTCGATCGCACGGTTCTCGGCACATACTCTGACCCGCATGGGCCGCTCAGCGAATATTCTGACGAGTTTGCCATCTATTGGAACGGCGCGATCGCATGCAACCTCGTTAAAGGCCGGACGGTCGATCGCTCGGGTGCGGCCGGCACGCAGCCGGTGGCTCACAACACCATTGTGCTGTTTCGCGTGGGCCCCGATCATGAGCAGTTCGGGCGAGTGCGATCGCGCTACTCGAGCATCGGCTATGAGAACGGCTACCTGCCCGTGATCACGGCGACGTACGAAGTGGATGGCGTACTTTATCGCGAGACCGCGCTGGCCGACCAGCCCAAGGGAGAGAGCGGCGGCTGGGACATCGCCTACGTGGAATTCGAAATGACTGACCTAGCGAACGGCCCGCGCACAGCGGTATTCCGCCCGGAAGTAATCATGAACGATGGCGGCAAGATGCGGAACGAAGGGCGATCGGTCTTGGACTCTTCCGGCGCAGTGCTGCTCTCGGCCAGCGATACACGAAGCGAATTTCCGCTGAGACCCGGCGAATCGATCGCGGTCGCTTTGAAGATTCCTTACGTTCCGGATGCCAGGCACCTCATGAAACCTGCGACCGTGGCAGATTTCGAAGCCGCCCACCGGCGCGTCTCCGATTTTTGGGAGGGCATGCTGGTTCGCGGTGCGGATATTGAAGTGCCTGAGCAGCGTGTGAACAATGTTTGGCGGGCGCTCCTGCTGCAAAATTTCATCCTGGCCGATGGACCCCGCCTGACCTATAGTTCCGGTATTCGCTATAACGACTCTTCGTACCCACAGGAAACCGGATTCGCCGCGCACGTATTCGCCATGTATGGATTCCCGGACTATGGCGACGCGCTCCAGCCGTGGTTTATCCCAATGAGCGTGTCACGGCAGGGTGCGGGAAGAAAGTATCAAAATCGCCGCGCCATGCCGCTGCATCATCTGCTGGAAGATTACCGGCTCACCGGCAAGACCGATCTCTTCGATCGATTCAAATCCGACTACTATCGCGTGGCTGACGAGATCGTATCCGATCGGCACAGCACAATGAAGGGCGACCGCTCTGCCCTGCACTGGGGCTTGCTTCCACCGGACAAGCCCGGCGCAGACGTCCAGGCCAGCACGCAGACCGTCTACGTCCTCGGACACAATATTACGAACTGCCAGGGCCTGCAGGATTTCGGTCACTTCCTGGTCCGGTCCGGAATTGATCCACAGCGCGGCCGGAAGTATCTCGCCGAAGCCGCCGATTTCCGCAAGACACTCATGAGCGCGATGGAGCGAGCGGCAATCCGGATTCCGGGCCGTCCGCCGTTCCTCGATTTACAGACGCTTTACTTTGCGCAGACGCCCGACTACGGACCGATGCCGTACGACGATCTCGCGAACGGACGCTTGCAGGGCGCCTACTCGCACTACTGGGCGGATATGGAGTTCCACTACAACTTCTTCAATCCGGATGATCCGGTGGGACAGTGGATCGCGGATTATCTGCACGCGCGCAATGGGTTTGTGCTGGGGCTCACGCGCTCGCATCGCCCGGGCTACATCAACACGGTTTACGACGGCGGCTACTACAACTACCGCTTGCGTGCAGGCAAAGTGCCCGAATTCCTGCTGGGCTTCTACGGCCGCTTGGCCTTCGCGATGTCGCGATATACATATGTGGCATCAGAGGGTGCGCCATTCATTGGCTACAACACGAAGGACGGCGGATACGTGGCGCCAGGCCTCGACATTCCGAACTCCGCCTCGAATGCCGACACACTGTTGATGCTGCGCAACGCGCTGGTGATGGAGGAACTCAAAGACGACATGGAGACCGGCGATGTCGATCTGCTGCGAGGCGCGCCCCTCGCGTGGCTGGAGGCGGGTAAGCAAATTCGCGTGAGCCGTCTGCCGACTTACTTTGGCAACATTTCGATGCAAGTGACCGGTGAGCGTGCAGGCGTGCGCGCGGTTATCGATCCGCCCGCACGTGCCGCACGGTTGTTGCTCTATCTCCGAAGGCCCATCCGCAGCGTACTCGTTAATGGCGCGGACTACAGCGATTGCGACTTTGAACATGGAGTGGTGCGGCTGCTCCGGGGCGCCAAACGATTTACCGTCGAAGTGCGGTATTGAGCGGGCCTATAATGGTCCAGTTGATATATGAATCGGCTGTTCAGCTCATCGAACAGTGGAAAGGACCTCACTTTGACCCTCGCGATCCATGGCGGTTCGCCCGTGCGCACGCGGCCGTTTCCTCTCTGGCCTGAATATGGCGCCGAAGAAGAGCAGGCGCTACTGAACGTGCTGCACAGCCGCTCCTGGGGCGGCTATCATCCCTCAATTAAGGAACTGGAGAAATCGTTCGCGGAGTATCATGGCGTGCCGCACGCTATCTCCTGCTCGAATGGGACTGTGGCATTGGAGGTGGCGCTGCACGCACTCGGCGTGGGACCGGGCGACGAAGTGATTGTCCCGCCATACACATTTGTTGCCTCGGCGTCGGCCGTGATGTTGTGCCATGCGGCGCCGGTCTTCGCGGATATCGATCCAGAAACCTTTAACCTTTCTGTTGCCGCTGCTGAAGCTGCGATCACACAACGCACGCGCGCGATTGTAGTGGTTCACTTCGGCGGCCGTCCGGCGGAGATGGATGCGTTCCAGGCGCTTGCCCGCAAACACGGAATCGCTCTGCTGGAGGATGCCGCGCATGCGCACGGTGCGCGTTGGAAAGGAACCGCGGTGGGCGGCTGGGGCGATGCGGCTACTTTCAGCTTTCAGGCATTCAAGCTTATGACCGCCGGTGAAGGCGGCATCATTCTCAGTAAGTCTGCGGATGTGGCGGAAAAGTGTTGGGCCTACTGCAACCAGGGCCGCAGGCGCGAGGGTGGATGGTTTGATCACTTCACGCTCGGAACGAATTACCGGCTAACGGCGTTCCAAGCCGCCGTGCTCTGCGCGCAATTGCGGCGGCTTCCGGAGCAGACCCGAACGCGCGCGGCGAATGCCGCTTATCTGCGCGAACGGCTGCGCGAAGTACCGGGGCTTCGCTTGCCCGAAGACGATTCGCGCATCGAGCAGCACCCCTACTATCTGCTGACATTCTGGTACGGCACAGCAGGATTCGACGGCCTGCCCCGCGACACCGTGCTGGCCGCCTTGCAGGCGGAAGGTATTCCGTTCAAGCCCACTTATCCGCATCCGCTGTATCGCAATCCTCTTTTTGCCGCGGATCGCGCCGAATCCGCGCGACGCGGCGACTGGCGCGCCGCGCAGGATTACGAGCGCCTTTCCCTTCCTGTCAGCGAGCGCGTCTGCCGCGAGGGCGTGTGGCTCAGCCACGCTGCGCTCCTCGGCGACCACAGCGATATCGACGATATCGTGGAAGCGCTTCACAAAGTACGGCGGCTGGCCTCGACGCTGCGGCAACCAGAGGCTGCCGCGGGGCTGCGCTAGATGGCAGCCGGACGGTTGTGGCTCACCGCGCTCTTGTTGTGCGGCAGCGCGGTTCAGGCTCGCACGGTCCCATGGACTTTCCGCGCCGACTTTAGTCATGGCTTCGCGGGGTGGATGAGCTATCCCCTGCCCCAGGACATCGGATTCGATCCGACGCTGATTGTGGAGCAGGATTCATCCGGAGCCGTTCTGGTACGGCAGATTGCGAGTGCGGGCGAGTCCAATCTTTCGGCTGGGTTTATTCGTCCGCTGCACTTTCTGGCGAACAGTGGCACTCGCTTGCATTTGCGCTACAGCGCCGCGTGGCCTTCCTCGAACGCTAATCTGAAACTGTTGTTGGCGGGCGAAAACGGCCGGCGCTATGAAGCCGCGCTGCCGGCAACCGGCGCACAGGACGTGACAATCAGCGGCCGTAATCTGCAACTCCCGGCAAGCGACGTGCCGATCGAAGCTATTGTTTTGGTGGGCCATGCGTCGCAACCAGCAAAAGGCACGAATAACCGGATCGAATTGCGCGAGTTGCAGGTGGACGCATCGCGGCCGGCGCAAGTCCCGCTGGTTCATCCGTCATTGATTACAGACCCGGACCGCGCGCAGGTGGCGGCGGAGGTTGTCGATCCGGCTGTGGGACTGCCAGTTGAACTGGGCTCAGGGACTTCGCCGGTTCAGGTCATATTGAAGGATGGCGAGGGGCGTACTGCTGTCACCCGCACGGTCGCGGCGCCCGGCCGCTACACGATTCCTCTAGGCAAGGGCGCGCAGCCAGGACTTTGGACCGCCATTCTTCAAACGCCAGAGGCCCATAGCGAGTTTTCATTTTTAGTGTTGGGCTCCGTTCCCGCACACCCGCGTGTTCTTCTGACCGCCACGCGCCTGGCGCAATTGCGTGCCGAGCCGTCATTCGCCGCACTTCGCAAGCAGGTGCATGCTCAGGCACAGTCGCAGACGGCCAAATTGAAAGATGCGGCAAGTGCGGGCGCCGCAATCGCGAAACTGCCTGCCGGAAAAACGCTGCGTCCATCGTTCGGTGGCGAGTTGACTGAATACTTCCAGCTTGTGGAGGGGTACTCGAACGCGATTGCTTCGAACGCTCTGGACTACGCGCTGAATAGAGACACCGCATCGCTCGAATCCGCGCATCGCGAACTGCTGGTGGTGGCGCACTGGACGACGTGGACGCCGAACCGGTTTGCGTCGCACGGCATGCACACGTATTACGAAACCGGCATCATCGCCCAGCGGCTGGCTTTTGCATATGACCTGATTGCGTCGAAACTCTCTTCCGATGAGAAGCGTGAAGTGGCGGATGCGTTCTGGACCAAATGCATCGAGCCTACGGTGGAGGAGTACTTCCGTTACGATCGCATGCCGACCGCGGCCAGCAACTGGATGGCGAATTCAGTCGGCGGCGCGTTGGCGGCAGCGATCGCGGTAGAAGGTGATGCCCCAGGCTGGCGCGATCGCGAAGGAGTGGCGCTCGCCCAATTGGTTGCCGCCTACGAGCACAACTTGCACGGGCTCTTCTCGGGTGACGGCAGTGAGAATGAACCGGCCGGGTACGAGCACTTTGCGATGGAGGGCCTCTCATGGGGCGCAGCGGCTCTGCGCAGTCTGCACATCCGGCCCAAAGGCATGCAAGACATGCTGGAAGCGTTCTGGTGGCCTGATTACGCCATGGCACGTCCCGACCTGGTGCTCGATACCGGCGATTTCAATGGCTCTTTCAAAAGTCTGGCGGGCTTCGCCTTCGGAGCGGAATATAGCGGCATCCCCGCTCTGCGCGCATTCTACGACCGCGTCGGCACACGCGGCGGCACGTTCGACTTCCTCGATTTATTGTGCTGCACGAGCGTGCCGCAAACCCCGGGCGGTATGCCCGATTCGCGAGTTTTTGGCAAGCGCGGCAGCGCCGTGCTGCGCAGCGGCTGGGGACCGAACGATACTGTGATCTCTTTGCGTGCGGGTCCGTGGTTCAATCACGAACATCACGACCAGGGGAGTTTCCAGGTCGCCACCCTGGGCACGCGACTAATTGCCGAGGCGGGTTACGCGAACTACTACCTTGATCCAAACTATGCCGGCTATTTCACGCAAGCGTCCGGGCACAATACGGTTCTGGTGGATGGCGATGCGTTCAGCCAGGGCGCTTACGATGCCGACATCTGGAAAGCGTTGCGGAAGCATGCGACATTCACGGACCAGCTTCTCAGCCCGAAATTCGACTACCTCGCCGCCGATCTCGCTCCAGCATATGAGGACCACTTATCCCGCTACCAGCGGCGGTACGTATTCCTTGCACCCGACGTGCTGATTGTGCGCGATGATCTGCAAGCTGCGCAGCCTCACGTGTTCACGTGGTTGCTGCATGCTGCCGAGAACGCCGGCGTGGAGGCGCGTGGAACCACGGTACGGATCACTGACGGTGATGCTGTAGCCGATGTCACCGCCGAGAGCGGCGCGGCGTGGGAAGTACGACGGGCGCTGCTACCCGCTCAAATTTCGCAATATCTGGGAAACGTCCTGCTGCACCCGGGCGCTCATGAAGAGCGGCACCGGTCTGTACTGCGCCTCTCGTCGGCCAAGTCGACAGCCGCACGCTTCGAAGTGGCGATGTGGTTCCACGGACGATCCGCAGCGGAAGGTCCATTGCAGCCGGTTTCCATTTCCAATGCCACGGGATTCTCCAGCGCCAAGTCCGGAGCGTGGGCACTGTTTCGTACCGTGCCCGGCGCGCTGCGATTTCATGGCTTGGTCGCGGATGCTTCCGTTCTCGCGGCGCGCGGCCCGGAAGATTGGCTCGCGATCGACGCGCGTTCCGTGCGCAGCGGCGGTGAAGCGCTATTTACCGCGAGTGCCGCCGCCGATGCATCCTGGAGCCGATCGCCCGCGGGCATCGCGCTCGACGTGCATCTGTCCGCGCCCGCTGTCATGACAATGCGGGCAAACGGCGTGGTCGCTGGCGTTTCAGTGGATGGAGCGGCTGTCCGATATAGTGAGCAGAACGGGTTGGTGAAACTGCCATCCCTGCCCAACGGAGAACATCGTGTCCGAATTTCCACCCGAGCCGCTCTTTAAAGAAGCAGCAGACTGGAATCTGTTTGACGTAAACGTGCGGGTCGGGCCTTCCGGAATCCACGGCGAACTGGCGCTGGATACCGCCGGCCTCATCGAAGAGATGGATCGCTTCTATATCCGCGCCGCTGTGGCTTCCCATTGGACCGGCGAGGAGTATGATGCCGCCGCGGGCAATAACGCGCTGGAGCGCGATCTTCATCCGCGGCTCACGCCCGCTTGGGCAGCGCTACCGGATCAAGGGTCAATCGCAAGTCTGGAAGCACGCAAGCCGGCCGTGGTCCGGCTCACGCCGTCCACGCCTCAGCACAATTTTGCTCCAACGGCGTGGTGCGCGGGGCCGCTGTTCGAATACCTGGAGGCGAACGCCGTGCTGACCCTCATCGCGCGAAACGATATCGAGTGGTCCGCGCTTGCTGCCCTGGCCGGGAACTTCCCGTGCCTGCCGCTGGTGCTGCTCGATACCGGATACCGGGCCGACCGCCACTTGTTTCCACTGTTGCAACGTTTCCCGATGCTGCACTTCGATAGTGCAACGTACCTGGCACACCGGCAGTTGGAAGCCTACGTCGAAGAGTGCGGCCCAGACCGCCTGTTATTTGGGTCGCGCCTGCCGCTCTACACGCCGGCATCGGCGCTCGGAGTACTCGCGAGCGCGCGCATCTCCGATGACAGGCGCTGCGCGATCGCCGGCGGCAATCTGCGCCGTCTGCTGGCGCATGCCCGTTCCGCGAGGACCGCATGAGATCTCCAATCCCGGTGGCCGACAGCCATGGACATATCGGCACGCATCCGGATTTCCCATCCTGCCACGCGACGCCGGCAGAGATGGTGGCGGTGATGGACCTGCTCAACATCGAAAAGCTGGCGGTGACTTCGACACTGGCCTGTTACAACGATTGCCCGCGCGGCAATGCGGAAATCGCGGAAGTTCTGGCGCGCTACCCGGACCGGTTCTGGGGATACATCACCGTCAATCCCAATCCGCCCGGCCGAGGCATCGCCGAATTGGAAAAATGGTCGCGCTTCCACACGCCGCCGCTGATCAAGTTTCATCCTTCGCTGCACAAGTATCCGGTAAACGGAGAGCACTACCGGCCGCTCTGGGATTATGCCAACCAAACGGGCGCGGTGGTACTGGTGCACACGTGGGATTCGGACCCGAACTGCGGACCACTGCTGTTTCCACGCATCGCGCGCGAGCATCCAAAGGCGCGCATCCTGCTGGGCCATTCCGGCGTAACGTGGCGCGGCTATATGCAGGCCATGGAGGCGGCGGAAGCGGCTCCCAATCTCTTTTTGGAGCTCGCCGGATCGCAGCATCACCGGTTGATCCTGGAGCGCGCAGTGGAACGAGTCGGGGCGGAGCGCATCATATTCGGCTCGGACATGCCATTCCTCGAAGCATCAATGACGCTTGGGCACGTGCTGACCGCACGCATCTCCGACGCCGCCAAAGAATGGATACTGCGCGGCAATTTTCTGCGGCTGTTGAACGGAACATGAGAAAGGTAGAGGATGGAACGCATTCGAATCGGTTTGATCGGGCTGGGCATTATGGGGAAGCATTACGCGCGCGTGTTCTCGGAACATCCGCTGAGCATGCTGGTCGCGGTATGCGCCCGCAGAGCCGAGCAAGTGGAGGAATTCAGCCAGCGCTACGGTGCGCCGGGATATACCGATCATCGCAAGATGCTGGAGCGCGGCGATCTGGACGCCGTGATTGTCGCTACGCCCGACCCTCACCATTTCGTCTTTGCGCGTGACGTGCTCGAATCCGGGCGGCACGTACTCGTGGAGAAACCATTTACCACCAGCACGGAAGAAGCGGATGAATTAAACCGCATCTCGCGGCGGGTGAATCGCAAGATTCAAGTGGCATTCAATCACCGGTGGCTCTCGGCGTACTTCCAGACGCACAAATCCATCGCGGCCGGCGACATCGGCGCGCCGCTGATCGGCTACGCTCGCAAGAATGACACGATCCACGTTGCGACCAAGCACATCAGTTGGGCCGGTTCGACGACCTCCGCATGGTTCCTCTCCGCGCACGATATCGACCTGATGCGCTGGTGGCTGGCGAGTGAACCGGTTGAAGCCCGCGCGTGGGGGCGGCGAGAAGTGCTGGTGAAGATGGGCATTCCCACCTATGACCTTATCCAGGCGCAAGTGAAATTCGCTTCAGGCGCCTTCGTGACGTTCGAATCCGGCTGGATCTACCCCAACACGTTTCCGTCTACCGTGGATTCGTTCATGGAGGTGATCGGCACCGCCGGTCACGTCCACCTGGATCGCAAGCGCGAGTCGATCGAGATCAGTACGGAAAAAAAGTTTTCGTACCCGAAGGGCTTCCTGATTTCCGATACGTTCGGAAGGCTGCGTGGCGCGTTCCCGATGTGCCTCGAAGATTTCCTGCTCGCGATCCGCGACGATACGAAACCGCACGTGACCGGCGTAGACGGCCGCCAGGTCACGGCCGTGCTCGAAGCGATTCACGAGTCGCTGCGCACAGGCAATACCGTTCCGGTAGCGCCGCTGCCGAAGACGGAAGACTGACGCGCGGTACCGAGCGGCTCGCTTTTATTCTTCGGCGTCCTTCAGCGGAAGCTTCGGCCTGCGGCGATGCCGGGACCACATGGCCGCGCCAATCGCCATCAGGGCCACGGCCACACCGAAATCAATGACCCTCGCTTCGACCGTCCGCGTGATCACGGCAGCGGCCCCAAGGAGGACGCCCACGGCAATCGTCGTCTTGGCCAGCGCAGCACCGGGTCCTTCACCTGGGACAGGCCGCACCACGGGCGCGTCCAGTTTTTGAAAGAAGGTTTCGATCTGCTCTTGTTCCTTCTCGCTACTCTTCAGGAACACACTGCCGGCCCACATTCCGAGCACGGTCACCGCGGTATTCAGCAGAATCGTGATGCCGTCATAGGCGCGCATCCAGCCCGCAGTGTGATGTGACGCCAATGAAAAGCGCCACAGCAGCATACTGAAACCGCTCACGATGCCCAAAATGTAACCCATCAATGCGCCCTTCCATGTCAACTGCCGCCAGACCAACGCAGCGAGCAGCGGAAGGTACGACGGCGCCAGAAACACGCCCGCCACCGTCACCATCAGCTCCAGCAGCGATTGCTGGCCGCTGAAAGCAATCCAAAGGGCGCAGCTCAGGCTGAGCGCTCCCACGAGCACTGTCACCAGCCGGCCGACCCGCAGGAGCTGCCGCACGCTGGCCGCGGGACGCAGCAACCGATGGTAGACGTCCTGCGTCAGCACGCCCGCAATGGAATTGAAGTCGGCGCTGACCGTGGCCATGGTGGCCGAAAGCAGAGCGGCAATGATCACGCCCACCATCCCGGCCGGGAGCACCTTCAGGATGAGCAATACGTACGCGTCCGCGGTGCGGTTTTGCGCGATCAGGTCCGGCAGCAGGTGGCGGCCGATCATCGCGGGCAGAATCATCACCGGCGCGCCGAAGAAGTTGAGAGCAGCCGAAAGATAGGCGGCTTTCGACGCGTCGCGCGCATCCCGCACCGAATAATACTTTTGTGCCAGCGCCCAGGAGCCGTTGTAGCTCATGGCGATCAGCACTGCAAAGCCGACGAGGTAGACCCAGTTGTAGGGACCGTTGACGGGATGAAAGAACCCAGGCGGCGGATTCGCGAAGGCCTTGCTTAATCCGCCGGCGCGCCAGATCGCCAGGGGCAGCAGCAGCAGGATGGCCAGCGTCTTCATGAGGAACTGCACATAATCGGTTACCACCAGCGCCCACAATCCGCCGAGCAGCGTGTAGAAGATAGTTACCGCCCCGCACACAATGATGGCCCACTTCACCGAAATGCCGATGCTGCTGGCGAGAAAAAGGCTGGTAGCGAAAATCTTCAAGCCATCCTCGAAGAGTTTCATCGGAATGCCTGCCCAGGCAAACAGTTGCCGGATCAGGTTATTGAAACGGCGTTCGAGAAATTCCACTGGCGTAATCACGCGCGCGCGACGCCACCGCGCGGCGAACACCAAGCCGCCCAGCAGGCACGCCGGCACCGTGACCCAGAACAGCGTGATGGAGACCCAGCCCCAGGCATAGCCAAGCTGTGCGTAGGCCACGAAGGAGAACGCGCTGAAGCTCGACATGTAGTGGGAAATGCCGGCCAGCCACCACGGCACCTGATGGCCGCCTGCGAAATAATCGCCAGGCGCCCTGACACGATTGCGAAACTCCAGCCCAATCCAGATGACGACGAAGAAATAGCCGGCGATCACCAGCACATCCGGCAATGTGAGGGAAAACCGATTCATCCGCCGCCTCGAAGACGTGGGCCGCCTTGACGGCCCTCCATCAGAAGTGATAGGGTTCCGATATGCTGAAAACAGGTTCAGCTAATCGAAGACTGCCGGAACCGTTCCGGCTTTGTCAAGTTTTTCAGGAATGGCGCGCTCGCGCAAGGGCAAATCGGCACACACGAACCATCGCGGTTGCTGCCTTGTGCCTGCTGGCATTCGCAGCCGCACCGTTCGCGACGGCGGCTGATGGAGTCCAGCGCGTACGGCTCTCGCCCGACGGCCGCTTCTTTGTGAATGATGCGGCGACTTTCCCCATCGGCTTTACAAGCGGCCCGATTTTAGGGGGCTTGGCTCCGAACGGGCAAGATGGGCTGGCTTATCTCAGACGGGAAGGGTACGTCTTTCAACTCTGGTATTGCCCGCCGGGGGCGTGGGGTCCGGAAAGGGAGAAGCAACTCGACGCTCTGCTGGATTTATCCCAGCAGCAGGGGACGCATTTTGTCATCTCGATCCCTGACCTGCAGAGCATCAAACCCGGCGAGCAGGCGAAGCTGGCCGAACTGCGGCGCGTGGTCACCAAGTATCGCGACAATCCCGCGATGCTGTTTTGGAAGGGCGAAGACGAACCGCAGTGGAGTCACTATCAACCGGAAGATCTCGCGATCTACTATAAGACTGTCCACGAACTCGATCGCAATCATCCGATCTGGATCACTCAGGCGCCGCGAGGGACTGTCGACGAATTGCGTCCTTACAACCCGTACTTCGATATAGGCGCAATCGACATTTATCCGGTCAGCTATCCGCCGGGAACGCATTCCGGTATCGACAATAAGAACCTGAGCGTAGTGGGCGACTACACGAAGCTGATGGGTGAAGTGATGAATCACCAGAAGCCGCTCATGATGATTCTGCAGATCTGCTGGAGCGGCGTTACCAAGCCCGGCAAGACACTTCGCTTTCCCACCTTTCCGGAAGAGCGCTATATGACCTACCAGGCGATCATCGATGGCGCGCACGCCCTGGTTTATTTCGGCGGAAATTCGCGCGGATGCTGGAACGATGAAGACGCCGCTTACGGCTGGAACTGGAGTTTCTACAATCGGGTGCTGCAGCCCGTGCTCGATGAACTGAAGCCAGGCAGCCCGGTGTATCCGGCACTGATCGCTCCGGACTCAAAACTTCCAGTACAAGTGGAAGGCGCTCCCGGTCTGGAATACAGCGTCCGCGAATCGGGCGACAACATTTACATTCTGGCGGCCAAGCGCGAAGGCGACACCGTGGAAGCCAGCTTCAGCGGCCTGCCTCCGCAGCTTGCCGAGGGTGACGTGCTCTATGAAGCGCCGCGCTCCGTCAAAGCGCAAGACGGCCACTTCACCGATTGGTTCGGACCCAACGAAGTGCACATATACCGGTTCCGCCGGCCTGCTGCCAGGCGATAGCTATCGAGGCTTGTTCAGCCCACTGAACAAGCCCTCCGCGAAAACAGCGTTCGGCCCAATCTCTCATTGACACCGGGTGACAGGCCCAGTATTATTTGTCCAATATCCATTCGTGTTCACCTATTCGAACGCTATTCGCATTTTGTGAACAGTGGGAGGCCGAAAGATGAATTCAAGGGTTTCGCGCATTGCGCAAACGCTGTTCTTTCTGGGCTTGATAACGATCTGGGTGGGCCCGCTTACCGCACAGATTATTCAAGGAACCCTCACCGGCAATGTCAGTGATAGCTCCGGCGCCGCCATTCCGGGAGTCAACATCACGGTGACCAATGAGCAGACCGGCACCGCCAGTCGCACCGTCACCACCGGAGCCGGCGTCTATTCGGTGCCCGCCCTGCCTGCTGGAACCTACACCGTGACTGCGGAAAAAAGCGGTTTCCAGCGCATGGCGATTCAGGGACTCCAACTCGGCTCGGCACAAACCCTGCGCCAGGACCTCACCATGAAGGTGGGGACGTTGACAGAGCAGGTGGAAGTGCACGCCGAAGCGGCACTGATCAGCACCGATTCGCAAAGTGTGCAAACCAACTTCAACACGAAGCAAATCACGGAGCTACCGCAAGCCACGCAAGATATCGATGGCTTCCTGATCATGGCCGCGGGTGTGGGGCGCGCTTCGTTCAATTCCGCGCCGCAGATCGCCGGAAGCACGCATTGGGGCGCCGATAACTTCACGCTTAATGGCGTGAGCGTCAACGATCCCGGCAATGGCGGCGGTTCCTATTCGTTCGGGTTGGGCGGTGTGAATCTACCCGCGCTCGGTTCGCTGCAGGAAGTGCAAATCGGCGGGATCAACATGGATGCCCGCTATAGCCGCATAGTGAACATCTCCATGGTCACCAAGAGCGGCACCAATCAGTTTCACGGCGACGTGTACGACTACCTGCAGAACAACGTCTTGAATGCGACTCCGTTCCTGCTGAATGCCGCCGGCCAAAAAGCGCCGCTTCTTCAACGCAACCAGTTCGGCATCGACATCGGCGGACCGGTGATTCGCAACCGTACGTTCTTCTTCTTCGATTACAGCGGCCTGCGTCAGCGCATCCCGAAAACGTCGCTGCTCAATCTGCCCACGTTGGCGGAACGGCAGGGCGATTTCAGCGCGCTGTGCAAGGGTTTCGACGCCGCGGGCATTTGCACCAGCGGCACGCAACTCTACAATCCGTTCACGGGAGACCCATTCGCCAACAACCGGATTCCATCGTCGATGATCACGTCACAGGCGCAGGCGATCCTGAAATTCGTGCCCGCACCGACCGACCTCACGGCGTTGGGGTTACCCTCAGCCGCGCCGAATTACACGGCATCCGTGAATCAGATTTTCCACGTGAACAAATGGGATACGCGTATCGATCACACAATCTCGGCGAAGGATTCGATCTTCGGCGTGTTCTCCTGGTCGGTCGGCGACCCGTGGTTCAACCCGCTGGGCACGCCCCCCACTTACGGCAACGGCGGCAACTACGGCTACAAGACGTTCACGCTGAGCGTCAATGAAACCCACACGTTCACGCCGCATACGCTGAATTCTTTCAAAGCCGCCTGGTTTGATCATGCGGGAATCCGCAGCGGCCAGAATGGCGACTTCAATCCGTACACGTTGTTCCCACAGATGACGCCGAGCTCGAACGGCGGCGTGCCGGACATCACGATGACCGGATACGGGGCGATCGGCGACGTGGGATTGGGCCTCTACTTCCCCGAGTACGATATCGAATTTTCCGACGATTTTACCTACACCACCGGCGCGCATACGATCATGGCCGGCTTCGATGAAACCGGCTTCAAGGCCTACTCCCGCGGCGGCGCGTACACGCCGCTGCCCACCTGGGGATTCGATGGTTCGTGGACCGGCAACCAGGGATGGCCCAGCCTTCCCCACTCCAACGGCAACGCCTTCGCCGATTTCCTGCTCGGCACCGCGGTCAGCGCCGCGACAGGCGCGCCCGTGACGGATAAGGTGAATTACAGCCGTGACTCTGAGTTCTACATCCAGGACAGTTGGAAAGTGAATCGCCGGCTTACGCTGAACTACGGGCTGCGGTACGTTTACCAGACTCCCTGGAGCACGCGCGGGAACATCGTCAGCTACTTTGATCCGAAAACGGGCAAGATCGCCATCCCGGAGAATAGCAGCACCGTCACGGCGCCCCCGGGCACAAACGCTGCCCTGCTCTCGATCTATCCGGTCGAAACGACACAAGCGGCGGGCTTGCCGCTGGATTACTTCAAGTCCGATAAGAACAACATCGCGCCGCGCGTGGGCGTGGCGTGGCGGCCATTCGACGATCACACTGTAATCCGTGCCGGCTACGGGATTTTCTACAACTACAATGCGGCCTATGTCGGGCCGACTCAGAACGCCAACAACATTCCGTGGAGTTCCACGTTCACATACAGTTCGCTTCGTCCCAAGACTCCGACGACTGCTTACTTGCCCGATCTCTCGTTCAACGCGCCTCTCCCCGGTGGTTCGCAGACGGCTCCGGCGGCGAATCCGACCGCTTTCTATATGGACCCGAATGATGTTAACCCGCGGATCCAGCAGTGGAACGTCACGATCGAGCATCAGTTCGGTGACGCGTGGTCGGCGCGCGCAACGTACGTTGGGAACCACACCGATCACCTGACGTTCTACACGTTCAACATCAACATACCCAGTACGCAACAACTTGGTGTTCCGCTGCAGAAGCAGCGTCCCTACCAGCCGTGGGGAGCGATCAATTCGGTGATCCCCGCAAATCTTTCCAATACCAACCAACTGCAACTGGAACTGACGCATCGTTTCAGCAATGGATTGCAGTTTCAGACGGAATACTCTTTCACACGCTGCCTGGACGAAGGTCCGCCGACCGGTGGACCGCAGAATCCCAGCGACCTCGCTGCCGACTATGGCAACTGCTCGTTCCTGGTGCGGCATACGTTCGTGACGAATTACCTGTACGATCTGCCATTCGGCCGCGGCAAGCGCTGGTTGAAATCGGGCGTCCTTAGCCAGGTGGCGGGCGGATGGTCGGTTTCGGGAATTACATCCTATCTGAGCGGCCAGCCATTCTCGGTGGCCTTCCAGGTTCCCTCCAGCCAGGTAGGTTGGTGGGGTGGGCGGGCAGATGTACTTCCTGGAGCCGATCCCTACACCGGCGATCACTCTCACAACTTGGGAACCCTGTGGTTCAATCCGGCGGCATTCGCGCCTCCCGCGCCGGGAACCTGGGGCAATTCGCCGCGCAACGGCTACTTCGGTCCCGGCATGTACAACTGGGACATCAGCCTCATGAAAAACATTTACACGGTGGGCGACAGGCAGAGGCTGCAAATCCGCGGAGACTTCTTCGACGCGTTCAACCACTTCAACCCGGACGCGGGCTTGCAAACGACCATCGCCGATACGCGCGACGGAGGCGCGGCCATTCCGGCAGCGGGCCGCATCACGAGCGGAGAGAGCAGCCGCGTCATTCAAGTGTCACTGCGTTATTTCTTCTGATCCGGAGCCATCCGGTTCAGGCGCAGCAGATTGAGCATTAGATGCCGCGGGTGGTGATAATTCTCCACCCGCTTCGGCATAGCTGCAAACGATTCGAACGTAGCCCGCCGGCCCGTGGCATACATCCACAACGGCGAGCCGTGGGCCTTCAGCGGGTAGTTCGTGCGCACGTATGTATTCATGCGCTGGAACAGCTCGCGCGACCACTCCGACCGGGTATGCTCGAACAGCAGGAGTGCATTGATGAGCACTTCCTCCTGCGCCCACAGCACCTTGTTGAGCACCCAGCGATTCTCGTCCACGTTCTGCAGGTTGTGGAACACTCCTCCGTACACCGCATCCCAGGCGACTTCCGCGTGCCTCAGGAAGCGCTCCGCCGCAGTCTGGAACAGCGCGCTATCGCGGCGCGCCGCAGCCTCTTCCAGTAGCATCCAGGTGATCTCAAAGGTATGGCCTGGGTAAACGAGTTCGGCGAAGTCACCCTTGGGCCGGCTCAAATCGTGGGGCAGAATCTCATTGTTGAGCCGGAACGCCGGGTTGAAGTGGCGCTCCATCACCGCTTCGATCACACGGTCGATCAGAGCAGCAAGTTTCGGATCGCTGCCGGCTTCCTGGATCTGCGCCGCGCACCGCAGCAGCAGCATCCACGAACCCACGTTGCGCGCGCCGGGTGTCGGCGGCGCATTCGCACCTAGAAACGTGCGCCCCGCGCCGGGATTATAGTCCGGCCGGTCGTAGGCCTCGACGCACTTGTGCAACAAGCGGCGCGCAAGGTCCAAGTGCTCCTGGGAGCCTGACGCCTGCGCATAAGCCGCCAAGCCTTCGCACACCGCGAGATCCCCCGGCATAGAGGGTGCGGGTGGAGCTGACGGCGTGCCATCGCGGTTCAGTCGCGTGCACCAGAAGACGTCATCCGCAGGTTGCGATTTCCGCAACAGGGCTACGCTGCAGCGCGCAATGTCCAGGTACCTTTGGTCACGCCCGAAGTGCGTGTAGAGAAATGAGTAGACCCAAATCCCCCGGCCTTCGTAAGTAGGGGATTTGTAGGTATCTATGCGGGACCCGTTAAAATCCGTATCGCAGAGGAACCCGCCATAATCCGGATCGATCGCGTAGCGATCCATAAATGGCAGGAAATCCTCAAACAGATCGCGATGGTATAGCTTGCGCAGTTCGCCGGCTGGAAATCCAGTCTCTGCATCAAGGGGAGTAGCAGCCAGCACACCGGTTGCCGCGAGCAGCGACCTTCTGCTCATGCCTTCTATAGCTGCCTCCCGTTGTAGCCCAGCCGCCGCGACATTTCCGCCGCCGCGCGCACGACGCATTCCCCCAGAAATGCCACGTCCTTTTTCTTGATCTGCAGAACAGTCCCGCCCAGGTTCACCGCGGCGGCGACATGGCCGTCATGGTTGAATATGGGCGCCCCGATTCCGCAGACGCCCGGCTCGTTCTCTTCGATGACTACGCCATACCCACAGGCGCGCACTTGCGCCAGGTCGGCCTTCAGCGCCGCCGGACTGCTGATGGTGCGCGGGGTAAACGCCGTCAGGCCACGCGTGCTAATGATTCGGTCGATCTCGTTTTCCGGCAGCCACGCCAGCAGCGCCTTGCCCATGCCGGTAGAGTGCAACGGCGCCCGGCAGCCCACGTAAGTGGTCAGACGAATAGCGCCAGGAGCTTCGGCCTTGTCGATATATACTGCTTCGTCAGTGGCTAGCACAGCCAGATGCGCCGTGATATTGGTTTCAGCCGCAAGGCTGCGCAGTACCGGCGCTACTTGCTGGCGGATATCGAGGGAGGCAACCAAAGATGCACCCATGCCAAAAAGTTTCAGCGTGAGGCTATAGCGCTCGTCTTCGTGTTTCTCGATATATCCGCGTTCTCTTAGCGTATGAAGGATGCCGAAAACCGAGCTTTTGGGAATATTGAGCTGGCGGCTGATCTCAGTGATATTGCGTGGCGCACCGTTCGACACGAGCAGCTCCAGCATATCGAACACCCGTTCCACGGCGGGAACCGAGTAGGTTTTTCGTTTCGTTGAATTGGTGGTCGCTTTCAAGTCGAGTGATCTCCCGCAAATCATAACACCGTTCACCTAATGAAATGAGATCTCAGAACCGTAGGAGCCTCGCAAGGCGATGAGCTGCCGGATTGCGGAATCCACCATGCGCTCGCCGCCGCCAGGCGCCACCCGGCTGGCCACCACTTCATAGGCGCCCTGCGGATAGGCGGCACGGTCCGGTATATAGCCAATCGCGCCGTTGGCTAACGCGGCGAGAATCGTGTGGGGAAATGGCGAAGCCACCTTCACTTCCTTGCCGAGATCAACGAAGATCTCTCCCGGCATTCCGACCCACGCTAGCTGATTGCCGAGCGAGATTACCTGTACCTCCGCGTGGATGGGCTCGCCATGACGTTCATCAAGTTCGAGGATTTTGAAGGCATTCACTCGCGTGTAGAACGGATCGGCATTCTTCACGCCGTAACGAGCCACGATGCCGCGCGCCTTTTCTACGTCGCCTGACTTGTATTCGGCCAGAGGCAGCGTCACCGCCTCATGGCTCACCTTCAATGTGCCTGGATCGATCTCCTTCAAATGCGGCCATGCCTTGAGTATGTCGCCGGTTAGAATGACGCCGATGCGCTCGGCTTCGGCGGGACTCGATTGCGGGCCCGGGTTGTTAACGTCCAGATGATTGATATTTCCGGCCGCCCCGATCGTGAACAGCGTCATCACGTCCGCGCCCTTGACCTCCGAAAGCAAGCGCGAAATCGTGTAAGCATAATCGGCGGAAAATAGCATTCCACCAGTCGTGTCCTGATGGCAGGCAAAGTTGATGTACACCGCCAGAGGTTTGCCCTCGGGAGTTTCAAACACCGCGATGGGAATCTCGGGATCGATGCCTCCGACCGGCCTGACGACGTTCGGATTCCGCTTGCCGGGGTTCCAACCCACCGTGCCGTCTTTCATGTAATAGCGACGGACGAAGCTCACCGAATCTTCGCGGCCGGTTGCTACCAGCACGCGCGCCGGCTGAAGGTCCGCCTCTGCTTTGCGCACGCTCTCAGCGATGCGAGCCGGCAGGCCATTCAGGTACTCATCGGCCAGCTTCTTGGTAGCAGGCTGCACTCCGAGCAGGCGACCGCCCATCTCCGGACCCGTGTGACTGTGGGTCGCGCTGATCATGACATTCGCAGGCGGCACTCCTGTGGTCTTTCCAATCTGCTCCCGCGCCGCATCCACGAATTTGCGCGGTATTCCCACAAGGTCGAGAGCCACCATTGCGGCTTTCACGCCGTTTTCTTCGAGCACCAGGGCTTTGGCGTGCAGGGGGTCATGGACTCCCTCGCTCACTCGCACATAGTAATAACCGGCCATGGGGACGCCGACCGGAGGCGTGATATCGACCGCGGCCCGACCCACGCGAAGCTGCGCCGTCGCAGGCAGGGAAACGAGGGCCAGCAGGAATAGAACGCGGTTTTGCATAATGAATCTATCATGTCACTTTCAAATGGTGGCCGGCGAAACGCCCACTGCCCGGAGTCGCTCTAAATGGAAAGGATTCTGCTCGCTGGCGGTGGTGTCGTGGATGGTTCGGGCGCCGAGCCCGTGAAGGCCGATGTGCTGCTGGAAGACGACCGCATCGCCGCTGTAGGCCGCATCCATTCCGCGGATGCCCGGCGCGTGGACTGCACAGGCCTGCTGGTGGCGCCCGGCTTCATCGATGCGCACAGTCATTCGGACTTGCAGGTTCTGGAGAGCCGTCCGGAAAAGCTGCGGCAAGGTGTCACGACTGAAGTAGTCGGCAACTGCGGCTTTTCGCCATATCCCACTGGCGCGCATGCCACGGAACTGCGCGAGTTCGCCAATGGCATCTTTTGCGGCGGAGATGGTTGGGGATGGGCATCAGCAAGCCAGTATCTGGATGAAGTCCAGACCCGCGCTGCGAGTGGCGTGCTCTCGCTGGTGGGCCACGGCAGTCTGCGCATCGCACAGGCGGGTTTGCATCAAGGGCCGCTCCCGGCGCGTGATGTAGAGGCTATGGCCGCAACACTCGATGAAGCGCTGGCTGAAGGAGCAGCGGGATTCTCGACCGGCCTGATGTATGCCCCCGGATCAAGCGCCCCTTTCGACGAACTGGAAGCGCTCTGCCGCGTTGTAGCGCGTCGAGGCAAGCTCTATGCCACGCACATGCGCGGCTATTTCGGAAGCGTGCTGGAGGCTCTTGACGAGCAACTGGAACTCGCGCGGCGCACGGGCTGCCGGCTCCAAATCTCGCATCTGCAAGTGGTGGGGCGGAGTAACTGGCCCTTGCAGCCGCGTGTTCTCGAAAAGATCGAAAGCGCGAAGGCGGAAGGCGTAGACGTGGCCTTCGACTGCTATCCATACACCGCGGGCAGCACGGTGCTCACCCAGATTCTCCCGCAAGCGGCACTGGATGGCGGCATAGGCAAGCTGATGGCGCGGTTGAGCGATCCTGGCGAGCGAGCCCGGATTGCGGCCGAGACCGAACGCAAGCTGCCGTGGGATTGGCGCGACATTCTGATTTCCGCCATCGGCTCTGGAGCGCGTTCAGACGTGGTGGGCCGAAGCATCGCCGACCTGGCTGCCGAAAGCGGGCGGCCGCCGGTGGAGACCGTCCTCGATCTGCTGTTAGCCGAACGCGGAGCGGTGAATATGATCTCTTTCAATCAGAGCGAAGAAAACCTGCGGCAGACGCTGGCGCATCCGCTCTCGCTGATCATCAGCGACGGTTTTTACGTGAAGGGCCGCCCGCACCCGCGGTTGGCGGGCACATTTCCAAGACTGCTGGGGACTTTCGTGCGCGAGCAGAAGCTTCTCTCGATCGGTGAAGCGGTCCGCAAGATTACACGCGCACCGGCTGATCGTTTCGGCGCGAGCGACATCGGCCGTCTGGAGCCGGGTGCGCTTGCCGACATCACCGTCTTCGACCCCGACGCGGTTGGGAGCGCTGCCGACTACACGGATCCGGAACGCCGGCCGGCGGGCATCCACGCGGTGTTTCGCCGTGGAAAGCCGGTTCCCATAGACTAGACGTTGGACGCTACTTTCCAACGGCCCGTCGCCATTACCTGGAAGACGCCCAGAGCCAGCCACACGCCTCCCGCAATGCGCGCCGGCAAGGGCAGCGACCACCAGATGGCGAAGCAAAACAGGAATCCGAAGGCCGGCGCCAGTGCGTCGCTTGTCAAACGCCGTCGGCTGTCCGCTCGGAACCAGAACGTTTTCATGGCTGCCAGGTTGACACCCATAAAAGCCAGAAACGCGCCGAAATTCAGCAATTCCGCGGTCTGTTCATAGCTCACCGCGAGCGCTCCGGCCAGCGCCACTACGCCAATGAGGACGACATTCACGCCCAGGCGGCCGAAGAGGCGGCGCGGCAACATGTCCTCCCGGCCCATCGTGAAAAGCAGACGCGCCGCAGATGCGATCCCTGCGAGGCCGCTGCCCACACACGCCAATACCAACACAAGGCCCATCGACTGAAACAGCCACTGCCCACCCACGATGCGCGTCACATCCATGAACGCCGTTTCGGGATTGGCGAAAGCCTGGTAATTCGGACTGACGCGCTGTCCCAGGTAAACTTCTACCGCGCTGAACAAGCCGGTCAGAAGGCAGACCAGCACCGTAGCCAGCGGCACCGTGCGGCGCGGGTTGCGAACTTCCTCAGCCAGTGTGGTCACGCCATCGAAGCCAATGTATGTGAGCGCGGCCAGTGACGTAGCTGCCATCACCGCACGCGGATGGAACGTCCGCGGATCATAGAAGGGCTGGGTAGAAAAGACGCCGCTCCAGCCCGCGCTGTGAAACAGGTAGCGCAGCGCCAACACCACAAACGCCACGATCACCACGGTCATCACAGCCAGCAGCGCCTGGTTGGCTCGCGAGAGCGATGAGATGCCGCACAGGTTGAGCCCGGTCAGGATCAACGCAAAGAGCAATGCCCAGGCCCAATATGGAACTTCGGGAACCAGGCGCCCGACGGCGAGTGCGCCGTAAATAGTGTTGATCACGGGAATAATCAGGTAATCCAGGAACATCGCCCAGCCCACCACAAACCCCAGTCGCTGGTTGAATGCGCGCCCGACGTAGGTGTACGCCGAGCCCGCCGAAGGATACAACGCTGCCAGGCGGCCGTAGCTCCAGGCCGTGAGCATCATGGCGCACATGGCGATCAGGATTGTCGTGACTACGTGACCGCCGGCCATTTGGCAGGCGATGCCGAAGATACCGACCGGCGCGATCGGCTGGATCAAAACGATTCCATAGACCACCAGATCGCGCAGGCCGAGCACGCGCCGCGATTCCGAAGGCGCTGTGCCGGACGATACAGTCATTCGCCCATCCTGGAGCCAGTCATGGTTTCGAGCGCGGGCAGCGCCTCGCCATCCTGATAGTGCTGCGTGAATGTGCGGATGCGCATTTGGAGCTTCCACCAGTACTGGAATTCGAGGTCGTATTTCTCCAGAGTTTCGCGCAGACGGAAGGGCGTGTACTGAGCCAGCCACACATCGTGGAAACGGTCGCGCAATTCCGAGATCAGGTCCATCATGTCGGAAGTGCGGGTGTGATAGCGATCGCTGGTTTCGCGGTAAAGCATCCCGTTCACATCATTCTTGGTGCGGCTTTCGGCTGCCTGCTTCCAGAAGTTCGCGATCTCGACGGCATAGATATACTTGAGCGCTTCGTAATCATCCAGCCGCGCGCCGATCATCAGCGTACGCAGCGTGAGATCGTTATCATCGCGCAGCGCCGTCATCAGGTGGGTCTGCGCCTCTTCGGCGGCGAGCCGGGACTGGTGCAGATCGTCAGCATGGGCTTGCGCCGTCTTGAGCCGGTCGGGCGCGAAGGGATTGGCCCAGAATGCGCCGATCGTGCTGTTGCCTGCGCCGCGCTGGAGCAGCGTTTGCGCACGCGCGAGTGCAGTGAGCGCGGCTGCCACATCGGGCGCGGTTCGCGCCGGATAGAGCACCGCGGCATAGCGATCGAAGAACGTGTCACGGCCCACTGGCGCAGATTCCCATGCCGCCACCGAACCATAGGCGATGGCGGGCCAGCTTTCGCGCATCAGGTTCAACGTCTCATCCGCCCAACCGCTATTCACGAATCCGAGCGTACCCGCGGCGCGCCCCGCCGCGAGGAGTGCGTCAATGTTTTCGAAGCTGCGATTGTAGTCCGGCGTGCACCAGATCCAGTTCAGCACCGCGCCCTGTATTACTGTCGGAACTCCGGCCTTCTGAAATTCGCCGAGGATCTGCGGATAGCGCGGAATCTCTGATGGCATGTAATGCCATGGGGTCGCGATCACGCCGTGCGGCACTTGCGGGATCATGGCCGGATACTTTTCCAGCATGTCAGCCCATGCCAGCGCATGTTTGCCGTGCTGCTCCACCATGCCGGCCACCTCGCGCAATTGCGCAAGGTAAAGCTGCTCCGGCGTTTGGCCCATCGCGCGAGCCTCGCGCTCCAGGGTCCAGGTTTCATCGAAGCCGATGTGCAGGAATGGGCTGGGAAATAGCGCCGAGATCTGCGCAATCCAGTCCGAGAGCAATCCATTGAGGTGCGGGTCGCGCCGGCTGAACTCGCCGCCATGCGGAAACACGCCCATATCGGCGTAACGCTCTACGCGAAACAGGTCGTGCATGTGGCCGTAAAGTTCGAGATTAGGAACCACGTCGATATGCCGCTCGCGTGCGTAGCGAATGATGCGCCGCACCTGGTCCGGTGTAAAGCGCGCGTCGGCCATCAATAGCGGAAAGCCTTTTAGCTCGATACTGGCTTCCGAGTAGAAGTAATACTGATTCGTTTTCCAGCGCGCCAGAAAGTCCAACTGCCGCTCGATCTCTTCCACCGTGGGAAGCTGCGCGTGGCTCATATCCATCATGAAGGCGCGATATGCAAGCGACGGCCAGTCGTGAATCTCCGCTTCCGGAAGCCATGCCTCCTGCTCCACCATCTGGCGCAGCGTCTGGGTGCCGTAATAGATTCCCGCCGAAGAACGCGCATCGATTTCGGCGCCCGTGGGCGCGATCCGCAATGTGTAGGCTTCGCGGGAATTTGGACCCGCGTGTTCGTTGGCGCCCGGCAGCGCGTCCACCGCGCCCGTCCGCTTCAGAACGATGGCTGGACCCGGGCCTTCGGCCACTGGGACATGCAAAGCCGCCGAGAGTTCCTTCGCAGCGAAACGATCTTCGGCGGCGGGCGCGGAATCGAATGAAATGTGCGCGCCTTTCAGTGCGAAGCGGCCACTTCCATAGTGCAACTGTTGGGGACGTGGCAGCAGCGGGTTATGGGCCGCCAGCGGTAACGCCAAAACGAAGAACGAAGTGAACAATGCCAGCCGCATCACTCCTCCTGACGGTCGACAACACCGTTTTCCAGAACGCCAAGACCTTCCAGATCGCACTCCAGGATTCCAATCGCCATTTTCAATGAGGAAGTCCAACAATTGAGCAGTTTCATATGGGTCCTTGCGGGGCCGCCATTGTTCATTAGGCAGAACAAATGATCAATATGCCGACCTCACTCACTATACAGGAACCAAGGCATGTTATGATCACTCCGATCCACATGATCCTCGCGCAACTGTCGTGGCCGGAGATTGAATCCGTCGTTTCGCGAGTCTGCGTCGTGCCGCTCGGCTCGTTGGAGCAACACGGGCCGCATCTGCCGCTGTGGACGGATACAGCGATCGTTTCAGAAATCGCACGCAGGCTCGAGCTTCAGATTCCTGAGCAAGTGGTGCTCGCGCCGGCCCAGCCGGTTGGACACTCGCCGCATCACGCGCGGTTTGGCTGCCTTAGCCTGGACGTTGCCGCATATATATTCCTCATTGAAAATATATGCCGTTCGTGCGCCGCAATGGGATTCCGCCGCATCTTTCTGTTGAACGGGCACGGCGGCAACGATGTACCTTGCCGCGCCGCCCTATGCCAATTGAAGTGCGAAATGCCCGATGTGCGGATTGCTTTTGCATCCTATTGGACGCTGGCTTCCGAAGCATTTGGCCGGATCCGCAGTTCGCCGCCCGGAGGTATGAACCACGCCTGTGAAATGGAAACCTCGATCATGCTGGCATTGCATCCGGACCAGGTGCGCGCGGAAAAAATAAAGGACGATGGACCCGTAACGAGGAGCGGCAACGCACAACGAATTCCGGATATGCTGCGCGCCCAGCCTTACTATATGGTCCGCAATTTTGATGAGCTTTCAGGAAGCGGCACGTTGGGATGCCCGACCCAGGCGTCGGCGGATAAGGGCGTCCTTTTTCTGGATGCAGCAGTAGATGCGGCGCGCACGTGGGTGACGGCGTTTGCCGGGGGAGAACTCGACTTTGAAAAACCGCCGGGCGGATCGTAGCACACTTTTCCGCGGCCTGCCGCACGGTAAACAGTGATGACCATCTGAACGCGGCTCTTATCCGCTTTGCCAGAAACCAATGCCGGCCGAGTTGAAGGATTTCGAACGCTGGGGCGCTCTACCGGTTCACAGCCGGCGCGCGATGGTGGCAACCGCCGATGCCGACGCAACGCATGCGGCTGTCGCCGTGCTCCGGGAGGGCGGAAACGTAGTCGATGCGGCCGTTACTGCTGCTTTCGCTCTTTCCGTGACGCAACCGGGCATGTGCGGCTTGGGCGGAGGAGGTCACCTGGTTGTACGGCTTGCGAGCGGGGATAGCCTGTGCCTGGACTTCCGTGAGCAAGCGCCTCATTCGGCATCTCGCGACATGTTCGCCGGGCAGTCTCGCAATGTGAGTGTGGCAGGCTGGCGGGCGGCCGCCACGCCGGGTACGGTCAAGGGTCTGGCGGAAGCTCATCGGAAGGCGGGAAGACTGCCATGGGCGCGGTTGCTGGCTCCAGCCATCGAACTCGCAGCCGAAGGACATCATGTGAGCTACCTGCGATCGCAAATGCTGGCGGGCTCAGGCGTGCTCCCGCGCGATGCGGAATCTTCCCGCATCCTGTTGCGCAATGGCAATCCCTTCGAACCCGGCGAAGTTCTGCGACAGCCGGAGCTGTCTGCCACGCTGCAGAGGATCGCCGCGAACGGCGGGGAGGAGTTCTATCACGGGCAGACGGCCGACGAACTGGCGCGCGCAATGGCGAACCATGGAGGCGCCGTCGCGAGGTCCGACCTGGAAGCCTACCGTTGTGCCGAACTGAAGCCACTCGTCCGCCCTTATCGCGATTATGAAGTATGGACGATGCCTCCTTCGAGTGCGGGTGGAATCGGCCTCCTTCAGATCCTGGCGATTCTGGAAGGTATGGACCTGACCGGAGACGGTGCGCTCTCATCCGCCTTCCTGCATCTTTTAGCTGAGGCGATGCGGCGGGCATTCGCGGATCGCGCGGAAACGATCGGTGATCCTGCGTTTGTGGCCGTGCCGGAAGAGTTGTTGGACCCGGCGCACATCGCGCACCTGCGGGAGTCGATCGACCCCGAGCACGTCACGCCCAGCGCGGCACTGGCAGCGGGTGTGCCCGTGCGCGAGAATTCCTGCACCACGCACGTTTCGATCCTGGATTGCGAAGGCAATGCTGTCGCGCTGACGTTCACACTGAACGGAAGATACGGAAGCGGCGTCACCGTGCCGGGCTTGGGCTTCCTGCTAAACAACAATATGGATAACTTCGCGGTCCGGCCGGGAACACCCAATCATTACGGTGTTGTGCACGGCGAAGCCAACGCCATCGCCCCAGGCAAGCGGCCTCTTTCCTCCATGGCGCCGACGATTGTGTGCCGCAAGGGAAGGGGCGAAATGGTGATGGGCACTCCAGGCGGTCCGACCATCGTGACGGCGCTCGCCCAGACGCTGCTCTACCTGATCGAATTTGGATGGAACCCGCAGGACGCGGTGAACGCACCGAAGATTCACCATCAGTGGCTGCCGGACGTACTTTATCTGGAGCGCGGTTTTCCCGCAGACGTTACCCGCGCACTTGCCGCGCGAGGCCATCGGCTGGAGTATAAGGCTTCGCTGACCGACATGAATGCAGTTGTCTGGCGGAACGGCTGGTTGGAGGGCGGCGCCGACTGCCGCCGGGAAGGCCACGCTGCGGGAATTTGAAGCGCGCTTTGCGCGCCGAGGAGGAATGAATGAGCAGAAGAATTCGTCTGAGTTTTCCCGCCACCGGAGAATCGGTGATTGCCGAGATGCTCGACGAGGAAGCCCCAGCGGTCTGTGACTATGTCTGGAGCCTGCTGCCCATTGAAACCCGGGCGATTCACGGAATGTACTCGGGCGCCGAGGTTTTTCAGCTCATCGATCATCCGCAGCCGGTGACGCCGCAGAATCGGACGTCGCTGCCCTTGCCGGGTGAACTGCTCTACTTCTATGATACCGGCGGCAATGTCACGAGTTCTCCGCGCGCGGTGGGTGAGGTGTGCATTGTCTACGGCAGAGGCGTGAGCCTCAAAACCTTCGAGGGAACGGCGACCGATGCCAGCCTTTTTGCGCGCATTCCGGGCGATTGGAAACATGATTGGAAGGAGTTCGCGCAGGCCTGCCGGCGGTGCCGCTGGGAAGGACCACAGCTCTTGAGGATTGAGGCGCAATGCCAACCCTCCACTTGAGCACATATGAAGTCGCGATCTTCGCCGCCTACCTGTTCCTGACGGTGGCCGTGGGCTTTCTGGTTGCCCGGAAAGGCCGCGCCAACCCGCGCGACTACTTCATGGGCGCCAAGCGACTGCCGTGGTACGTTGTTGGCACGTCGATGGTGGCGACCTCTATCAGCAGCGATCATTTCATCGCGCAGGTGGGCGCTGGGTATACGCACGGCATCGTGATCGCGGCCTTCGGGTGGAATTCGTGGATCGTCTATACACTGCTCATCTGGATCTTCCTACCCTATTACATGCGGACCGGACTTTATACGATGCCGGAATTCCTCGAACGCCGGTATAACGCCACGGCCCGCTATCTGTTTGCCATCTTCTGCGTCATCGGCTATCTCTTCTCACTGATTGCCGGGCCGCTTTACGCGGGAGGCCTCGCGCTGGAGAGCATGTTTCACATCAATCTGGTTTGGGGCATCGTATTCCTGGGAGTGCTCACGGCCGCGTACACCATTTACGGTGGTCTG
Source organism: Bryobacteraceae bacterium (assembly GCA_035550475.1). Classification (GTDB taxonomy): domain Bacteria; phylum Acidobacteriota; class Terriglobia; order Bryobacterales; family Bryobacteraceae; genus DASZPB01. The sequence continues at coordinate 174,516 of DASZPB010000034.1, forward strand.
AAATCCGCGGCGTGGACGGACTTCATGCAGATCGCGGTGCTGCTGGCCGGCGGCATCCTGGTTCCGATCATCGGCCTGTGGAAGGTCGGCGGGCTCTCACACCTCGTACACCAATACCCGTCCCATTTCCAGGTGTTTCACGGCTCCAAGAACCAATTATTCCCCGCCAGCGGCGTGTTCACGAGTTTCTTGAGCGTCGGCATCTGGTACAACTGCACCAGCCAGCACATTGTGCAACGCTGCCTGGGCGCAAGGGACGAATGGAACGCGAGGATGGGCGTAGTCACTGCCGGGTTCCTGCACACCATCATGCCCTTTCTGTTTGTGGTGCCGGGTATCATCGCGTTCGAACTCTTCCCCCACATGAAGCAGCCGGACCAGTCGTACATTCTGCTGGTGGAATCGCTGGTGCCTCACGGCTTGCGCGGTCTGATTCTCGCGGCCATTGCTGCCGCGTTGATGTCGCATCTTTCGGCGATGATCAACTCGACTTCGACCATCCTTTCCATAGACCTGTACAAACGCGTATTCCGGCCTTCGGCGAGCGATCGGGCGCTGGTCGTCTTCGGCCAGTGGAGCGGCGCGGTGGTGATGGCGCTCGCGATCCTGATCGCCTTCTGGTTCAGTACAACCAACAGCTCGCTGTTCGTGCTGATCCAGGAAGGTTTCGCGTATATCGCGCCACCCTTCGCAGTGATCTTCACCACCGGTCTGCTATGGCGGCGCGCCAATGGCACCGCCGCACTGACGACTCTGGCGACCGGGTTCCCGTTTACGCTTTTCTTGCAGTTCTGTCTTTTCCGATTGCCGGCGCTGGCTCCCTACGCGAATTATCTGCACCGCGCCCTAATCTCCTGGGTCTTCTGCATGATCGTGATGATCGCGACCTCGCTCGCGACCGCACCGCCGCCGCCGGAAAAAACCAAGGGCATGATCTGGAGTCCTCGCTATGCGCCTTTGCCGCGCGAGGAACAGAAGCGCTATGGCGGCTGGAAAGATCTGCGGCTTTGGTGGCTGATTTTCATCGGAGTCGTGCTGGCCATCTACGGCTTCTTCCTATGGTTCCGATTCCAACATCCCGAAATCCCATGAACAGACGCGAAGGAGTAGAAATTGTTTGCGAGAATGGCGCAGTCGCCGCCGGTCCTGTTGAAGCGGCCCGCGCCGGCGCGGTAGCGCTTGAGAAAGGCGGGAACGCATTTGATGCGGCGGCGGCGGCGTGTCTTGCCGCGGCAGTGACGGAGCCGCAAGCAGTGGACATCGGTGGCTACGTATTTGCCGCTGTGGTGCTGGATGGTGCGAGCGGACGCACCTGGTCCATCGATGCCAATACCATCGCGCCCGCCGCGGCAACACCGGACATGTTTCGCACGGAACCCATGCGTCCCGGCGCCCGCGGCATCAACGAGCGCGAGTACGGCTGCTCGGTCGTGGGCGATGCAAATGTTTACGGCCCGCTCGCCGTCGGCGTGCCGGGTTTTGTCGCCGGCGTGGGCACTTTGTGGGAGCGCTGGGGAGGGCTGGAGTGGGCGGAGATCGTTGCGCCCGCGAAAGACCTGGTGGAAGAGGGCCTTCCGTATTCGCGAGTGATCAAAGATGTGGAGTTCAAAGCTGAACCCATTGCGCGCTACCCTTCGACGGCCGCGTTCCTGATGCCTGGCGCGCCGGATCATCCTCTTGCGGCGGATGATCTCTGGCGGCGCCCCGACCTCGCCTGTACACTCGGCCGCCTGGCTGAGACGGGCTGGCGCGATTTCTACACTGGCGAGATTGGCCGGCACATCGCGGATTTCGTTACCTCGCAAGGAGGCATTCTGACGCGAGCGGACATGGCGGCATTCGCGCCCCGAATCACCGATCCGCACCAGGGAACGTATCGCGGAGTGGAGGTCCGCACGACCATTCCGCCCAACGGCGGCTTTAGCGTGCTGGAGGCGCTGGCGGAACTGGAACACGAGCCCGTCCGGCCGGATACTGACCCTGCCTACTGGGATAGCCTTGCGAAAGTACTGGCCCCCACATGGACGAAACGTCTCGCTGATTCACCGCTTCACGGTGCAAGCCCGCACGGCACGATGCATGTGGCCGCAGCCGATAAGCAAGGCAATCTGGTCAGCGCCACGATTTCCCAAGGCGGCCTCTTTGGTGCATGCCTGGCGGTGCCTGGAACGGGAATCGTTCTCGGTCACGGGATGTGCCGCTTCGATCCTCGGCCTGGCCTCTCAAATTCGCCCGGACCCGGCAAGCGGCCGTTGACCAACGTCTCTCCGCTACTACTCCGCATGCCGGAGCGAGACGTAGCGATTGGTGTGCGCGGCGGACGGCGCATCGTCAGCGTGGCCGTGCAGTTGGCGCAGCGTATCATTGATGACGGCGCGAGCGTTCACCGTGCGGCTGTGAGCCCTCGCATGCACACGCTCACTGGCGAGCCGCTCGAGATATCCGACAATTTCAATCCCGCCATTCGCGAATCATTGGAACACCGCGGGTACAGGCTGGTAGTGCCGGACGAAGTGGCCGGTTCCGCGCACGGAGCCGAATTGCTTCGGCCCAGCCGGCAAGTCCGAGCGGGAGGAAACATCTGGGCGGCAGGAATTTGAGCTTCCATGAAGATCACAAACATTGAGTGCATCTCGCTGCGCGTCCCCATCCGGCCGGAAGTAGCGATCCGAGCCAAAGGCGGTACGCACTCTGTATCGCCCTTTTTATTGGTTCGCATCAACACAGATGAAGGCGTTTATGGTCTGGGCGAAGTCTCCTGCACTCCTCGGTGGAGTGGTGAGGACCAAGTCACGGCGGCGCACTTTATCCGCACGATTCTCGAACCCACGCTCGCCGGACACGATCCGCGTGAGGTGGAAAGGCTGTCCGTGCGCATGAACACAGCACTGGCCGGCAACCCCTTCACGAAAGCGGCGCTCGAAATGGCGTGCTGGGACATTCTCGGCAAGGCTGCGGGACTGCCTGTTTATCGCGTGCTCGGCGGTCCTGTGCGCGAGTCCATTCCGACCAAGTGGTCGATCTCCGGCGTTGAGCCTTCGCGCGCCGCCGAAATTGCTTGCTGGGCGCTGGAACAGGGCTTCACCACCATGAAGGTGAAAGTGGGAATCGACGCGGAGCAGGACGTAGCTCGCGTGCGAGCCGTTCGCGAAACGATCGGGCCCCACATTCGCCTCGGCATCGACGCCAATGGTGCATGGACTCCAGCGGTTGCGGTGGCCATGATTCGCCGTCTGGCCGAATTCGGCGTGTACTTTGCCGAGCAACCAGTTCCGCCGGGCGACGTTGCCTGGCTGGCCGACGTGCGCGGGCAATCGCCGGTTCCGATTCTGGCAGATGAGAGTGTCTACTCGCCGCAGGACGCATTGTCGCTCGTGGGCGCCCGTGCGGCTGATGCGTTTTCCGTTTACGTTGGTAAGGCAGCCGGAATCGGTCCGGCTCGCAGGATCGCTGCAATCGCGGAATCCGCCATGTTGGGCTGCACCATCGGAAGCAATCTCGAATTGGGAGTGGGCACTGCCGCAATGATCCATCTGGCTATGGCAACACCTGGCATCACGGCAGACCAATATCCGTGCGACATCATCGGCCCACTGTATTACACGGATGAAATTCTTACCGAACCGCTGCGGTTAGCGGGCGGAAAGGCACTGCTTATCGACCGCCCGGGCCTGGGCGTCGAATTGGACGAAGCGAAAGTGAAGAGATACCGCGTCGATTAGCGCCTCCCAGCATCGGTGGCTGATCGATCGCGCCAATTGATAACAGATCAATCAAGGATGATGGAGAATAGCGATTTGGACCTCGACGTCGCACCGGAAATCCCGATCGAGCGCTTTGAAATTTTCGCCAACGGGCTTGATCACCCGGAATGTCTCGCGTTTGATCGCGACGGATCATTGTGGGCCGGTGGAGAGGCCGGGCAGGTATACCGCATTTCCCAAGCCGGCGTGCTGGAGACGGTCGCCGAAATGGGCGGGTTCTGCGCGGGAGTTGCCTGGACGCCCGACGATGCGGAACTGTTCGTTTGCAATCCAAAGCGCGGCATCGTTCGCGTGCGCCGAAGCGGCGAGTGGTCGGTATTCGCCGGCGCAGCAGGCGCTCAACCGCTGATCTGTCCTAACTACGGCGTTTTCGACCGCTATGGCAATTACCTGGTTACTGACTCCGGCAACTGGAAGAAGCACAACGGCTGGCTGCTGCGGTATCGTAGCGATGGCACAGGAGAAGTATTGGCCGGGCCTTTCGGTTACGCGAACGGCTTGGCGCTGAGCGCGGATGAGCGGTATTTGTTTATGGTCGAAAGCGACACAGACAGCGTGCATCGCATCGATCTTTCCACCGGCGCAGCGTCTGTTTATGCCGGACATGTCGGCCGGCTGCCGGATGGATTAGCCCTTGCTGCGGATGGCGACTTGTTCGCTTCCTGTTATGCCTCGGATGATATCTATCGCATCAACGCGGCAGGCATGGTGACACGCTATGCATATGACCGCTGGGCGATCCTGCTGAGCCGCCCAACCAACATGGCGTTCCGCGATGGCTACCTATATGCGGCGAATCTGGGGCGCACTACCATTACACGCGCGCAAGTCGGCCGCGCGGGAAAGCCGCTGGCAAACGAACGTTGATTACACTGGAGAACAAAGTAGCCATTGTGACTGGCGCTGCCCATGGCATCGGCCGGGCAATTACGGAGGTCTTCGCGGAAGCTGGGGCGCGCGTCGTATTAGCGGATATCGAAGAAGCAGCGTGGCACCACGATTGCCCAGGGAGCATCTTCGTGCGCGCGGATGTCGCGGAGCCGAACGATGTGGCCCGCGTAGTTGAGAGCGCGGCGGCGATCAACGGCCGCATCCACGTGCTTTGTAACAACGCTGCCTATCTTGGCGCTACTCATGCGGCAGGTGAGGCAACAGACGAGGAGTGGGAACGCTGCTACCGCGTGTCCCTGCTCGGCTCGCAGCACTTCACGGCCGCGGTGCTGCCGTACATGATCCGGCAGCAGAACGGTTCGATCGTCAACATCGCATCGGTGCAAGGTCTGGTAGGCGCACGCAATTCGGCGGCGTATACGAGCATTAAACATGCCATTATCGGTCTGACTCGGAGCGTAGCCTACGACTACGGTCCGCAGAATGTGCGCGCCAATGCGATCTGTCCCGGCGCGATCCAGACGCGCATTTCGCCCAAACCGGGCGATGAGCTCTATCAGCGCCAGATCCAAAAGACATTTCTCGGGCGCGTGGGAATGCCTCGTGAAGTAGCGTCCGCCGCGTTGTTCCTGGCCTCGGATGCGGCGTCGTACATTACGGGCGCGGCGCTTGCGGTCGATGGTGGCTGGACCGCCATGTAAGCTGCGGAAATATACTAATCAATCGTTTACTCTTTCCAGAACAATTCCGCGTCCGATCGCCGCACGTAGTTCGCATCGAGTGCGGCCGGGTCGCAAGCTTCGCCACGGCGATATTGCCCCAAGGCAATACATGCGATTTTCCCGGCCAACGCGCGCGGGGCCGTAGTCTTCCTGCCTTGCTCGAATCGCGGTTCCGCGAACTCCGCATTGAAGGCCGTGAAATCCGGAGAGATCCATTCCACTTCACCCGCTGGCACGGTCGCGAGCCACGCTGCGAGCGGACCTACGGTTTCCGGCAGCACCGCTCGGCCGGCAGCATCGTAAACTGCTCCGTACACCTCACCGCGGCGAGCATCCAGAATCACTGCCCGCATAGGTGCGGAGCCGAATGCGGCCAGCGCGCGCAGGTTGGAAACCGCAACGGCCGGCTTACCGAAGGCTTCCGCCATGCCCTTGATGCATGCCAAGCCGACGCGCACTCCCGTGAAGGAGCCGGGACCGGACGCTGCCGCAAAACAATCCACCTGACTCAAACGGATGTTGTGCCGCTCGAGCATTTGCTCCAGGTGCACATAGAGCACGTGTGCGAATCCGGAGGGCTCGTGAAGTTCCACTTCTTCGATCGCCTCTTCCCCTCTCTGCAGAGCGATGCTGCCGAACTCGTGTGTGGTATCCACCGCCAGAATCAGCGGGTTTGGGACAAGAGACTTCACTGCTTCAAACTGGAATGGCCTGTCCAGCGCGTAGACCTTGCCATTGGCGTTCATGCCGTAGAGCCGCAGATTCATTACGGCAGGGAAATTCTTCGCCATGCCCGCGGGCACTTCGCCCGTGCCTTTCTGTCCGGTGCTGAGGACGCGATAGCCCTGACCTTCGGCGGCGACCTCTCCGATCCATAGCCACATCATCGTGCGCGTTGAACGGTTTTCCCGAGTGATCTTCGCCTCGAATGTCGCGGGCTTCCCCGCCGAAAGATCGCCTGCCGGTTGGACAATCTGGAACGGCACCCTGGGACTATTCTGCTCGATCTCCTGCATCAGGATTTCCCGCGACTCGAACTTGTAGGACTTGTTCATGCTTTCCACATGGCCTTCGCGCACCACATGCAGCACCCAATCGTGCGATTTATCGGGTGGCTCGCCGGTGAAGTGGTCGCCCTTGAACTTTTGCTTGATGGTCTCGCCGGTGATTGGATTCAGCCAGTAGACGTCATAGCCATGCTTTTCCACCAGCAATTCCACGGGGCCGGGCTTCTCTACATAGACCACATACTCAGCATCTTCCAGCGCCACGGCACGCCCGCCATCCACATCGAAGTACGGCTCCAACTCCCAGTAGCGCGTGTCCGAAAGGAAATTGAACCACACCGTCATCTGCTTGGCGCCCGCGGAATCGGCGTAGCGCGCATCCACCGCGCGGCTTCCATCGGTGCCGGTATTGGCGAACGTCACCGACTCGCCGTCCATGGTGGCTCGCCACAAGCGACGGCGGAATTCGTCCGTGGGGATATCGTTCGCGCCGGACTTCCCCGCCCCGCTGTCTTCGTGGCCGAAATCGAGATTCACAAACGGCACGGCGTAGAGCTGATGTTCCACCGCGCCGACATTGTCATCTGCCGTCGAGTAGGAGACGAAATTCATCCAGCCATCGTCGAGCAGCGGCGCTGACGTGATCCGCGCGCCCGTTGTGCGCGGATGCTGATAGGGGTCGAGATCCTTGAGTGCCGTGCCCATTTCCTTAAGCAGCGCCCGGCCATTCGGATAGTCTTCGAAATACTCCACGCCCTCCCACGTGACGTTCAGTGCGGCATATCGCGCCACAATGTATTGCAGGTACCGCTGCCGCTGCTGCCTTGTGGGGAAGAGGCGTGTAAGCTGTCCCTGAGCGCCTGCCAGAATCAGGTCCGCCGTGATTCCTTTCTGGTTCATGTATTGAACGCGCTGATCGAGCCGCTCGAATTGAGCCAGATTGGGGGTATCCGGAGAAGTATAGACGGTATCCTGTGCGCCACCCAGCACCAGGCCGCGAATGTGATTGAATTTCTGCGCCGCGCGCGCGTCAACAATCGAGCGGAACGCCGCGTCGTCGATGAAGGCGAATCGCAGTTCCGTGTCGCCCATCCAAAGATGCGGCAGGTTGCGTTCGGTATATGCCCAGTGATGCACATTCGCAGTGCGAATGAAGCCTGGCGCTTGCGAATCCGCCGCGGTAAAAGTTCCATGCTGCCCTTCCCAGGCCGCGATGTTACTGGTGACGCGGTAGACCCACTCCCCAGCTTCGGTGGGTGCAAAGCGAACCACCATGCGCCGCCCGCCGTTCCAAAAACCCGGCATCAGATACGTGTGGAAGCGCGGGGAGCGGAATTCCACCTTCAATTCGACGCTGGTATAGGGCGTGGGATACGCAGCCGCATCCTGTTCGCTCAGATCGAAGGTAAGTTCGCACGGTGAATACGCAGGCGTGTTCGCGCAGGGACCCTGCGGCGGTGCGGGCGTGGGCGCAGCCAGCGGCGTCTGTGCCCGTAGCGCCGTCAGCGCCAGCGCGAAAAGCACAAGAGCCAGTCTCATCCCCATATCTTGTAGTGTAAAACGCGTGGCAGCGGGAAAGTCCCGGCGATGCTCAGCATGCCGCTCCCTCACCGCCGCTCAAATCGCCGTGGTCGCAATCGGAAAAATGCGGCGCGCTTAAATTGCGTGGCGCCGCGTCTTTGAAAGCCGTTCTTCGGCCCGCTGCAAAGCCTTCTGCTCGGCCTCTTCCCGGGTCGCGCCGCCGGCGCGCGCAATCGCGGCGCCGGGCGAAACATTGTCGGCCTTACAGTGCCATTCCGTCCCGATTCGATAGCTCGTCAGGTTGACCGGCCACCCGGCCACTTCCAGTTTCCGTTCGTTGAATTCTTCCGCTTGCATCGTTATCCTTTCGCCGAGCTGGCCGCCGCGCCACGCTCGACGGGAGCGCCTACCAGGTTGCCCCACTCCGTCCAAGACCCGTCGTAATTCGTCACCTTATCGAAGCCCAGCAGGTACTTCAGCACAAACCAGGTGTGGCTCGAACGCTCTCCGATTCGGCAATAAGCGATGACCGGCTTGGAGCTGTCGACACCTTCCGTCCCATAGATCGCCTTCAATTCATCCGCCGATTTGAACGTGCCATCATCATTGCAAGCCTTGCTCCACGGAATATTGCGGGCGCCCGGAACGTGGCCGCCGCGCTGGCAGGTCTCGGGCAATCCGGGAGGCGCCAGGATCTCGCCGGTGAACTCCTGCGGCCCTCGTACATCCACCAGAAACGCCGATCGGCTGGACGAAGCGGACTGCACTTGCGGCAGATATGCGCGCAGCGTCAGATCGGCATTCTTGGCACGGTAGCGCGTCGGCTCCGGGTGCGGAACTTCCTTTGAAAGCTCGCGGCCTTCGGAAAGCCATTTCTTGCGGCCGCCGTTCATGAGGCGAACGTCCATGTGCCCGTAGATCTTGGCCTGCCACAAGGCCCACGCAGCAAACCAGTTGTTGTTGTCGCCATAAATGATCAGCATCGTATCCGGCTTTACACCGGAGGCTGACATCAATTGTTCGAACTGCTCCTTCGAAAGAATATCGCGGCGCACCGTATCAGCCAGTTGTGTGGTCCAGGCCCAGGCGATTGCGCCGGGAACATGACCTTCGTCGTAAGCTTTGGTATCCACATCCACTTCCACGATGGTCACATCAGGATCTTGCGAGTGGGCAGCAACCCATTCGGTACTGACGAGGGTTTCAGGGTGGGCATATTCGGCCATAGTTGTTCTCCTCTGTATTTTTTCCGCAGATGCGGCGCGTTGCGCCGGTGTCGAAACGTTAAACTCTTATTTGATTATATCGGGCGGAACCGGATTCAGCGGCACAATCGAGACCTCCTCCGGGAAAGATCCGACATTGCGGCAAGACTGGGCTTGAGCCATGGAACTTCAAACGATTCAACAGGAACTTCGCAATCAGAAGCTGGACGGCTGGCTGTTCTTCGATCACCACCTGCGCGACCCGCTGGGCTACCGCGTACTCGGCTTCACACCGCCCAGCCCACCCACACGGCGCTGGTACTATCTGATTCCCGCCAATGGGGAACCCGCCGGCCTCGAACACCGCGTGGAGCCCGGCATGATCCATGCTCTGCCCGGACGCAAGACGCCATACTCGAGTTGGACCGAGCAGGTGGCGGGTCTTCGCGCTTTGTTGAGCGGCCTGCGGCGCGTAGCGATGCAGTATTCTCCCCAATGCGCTATTCCTTACGTCTCAATGGTCGATGCGGGCACCGTGGAACTGGTGCGCAGCACCGGCGTCGAAGTCGTAAGCTCCGCTGAGCTGATCCAGGCTTTTGAAGCCCGGTGGTCGGAGGATGCACTCGAATCGCATCTCGAAGCGGGACGGCGGGCCGACCGCATCCGCGCCGAGGCGTTTGCGTTCATCAAAGAACGCACGCGCAATGGCTCTGCTTTGCAGGAAATCGATGTGAAGCACTTTGTGCTCGATGGCTTCAAACGCGCCGGCATGTTCACAGACCACGGCCCCATCGTCGGCGTGAATGCCAATGCTTCGAACCCCCACTACGAGCCCACCGAAACCACGTCCGCCTCTATCAAGAGCGGCGACCTCGTGCTGCTCGACATGTGGGCGAAGCTCGATCGCCCGGGCGCCGTTTACTACGACATCACCTGGACCGGATTTTGCGGTGACAATCCGAGTCCGCGGATGCTGGAAGTTTTCGCGGTGGTCAGCGGCGCGCGCAATGCGGCAATCGAGCGCGTCACGAAAGCTGTGGCCGCGGGCGACACCCTGCACGGCTACGAAGTCGACGATGCGGCACGCGGATTCATCGAAGCTCGCGGCTTTGGATCTTATTTCACGCATCGCACCGGACACTCCATCGGGCAAGAGGTGCACGGGAACGGCGCCAACATGGATAACCTCGAAACGCATGACGAGCGCCGAGTGATTCCGTGGACGTGTTTTTCGATCGAGCCCGGCGTGTATCTGCCCGAGTTCGGAGTGCGCTCCGAAGTCAACATGTTCGTCGGAGATCGTGAAGCTCGGGTCACCGGCGAAATCCAGCGCGAACTCGTGCTGCTATGATGCGCTCGGGCGTCAGGCAAGTTCCAGGCGAAAGCTGATGTCCACGGCGCGCGCCGAGTGCGTGATCTCTCCCGCGGAAACGAAGTCCGCGCCCGCCTCGGCATACGCGCGGACCGTGCTAAGCGTGATTCCGCCCGAAAGCTCCACCTTGGCGCGGCCACCGATTTCACGAATCCACTCCGCCGCTTCTTCCGGCGTGAGATTATCCAGCAGTAGGTGCTCGGCGCCGGCATCCAGCGCTTCGCGCAATTCCTCACGCGTGCGCACTTCAATTTCAATCGGCAAGTTGCCGGCATGTGCCCGCTCGATGGCCGCGCGCACTCCTCCGGCCGCCGCGATGTGGTTGTTTTTGATCAAAATGGCGTCCCACAAGCCCATGCGGTGGTTGGTAACACCGCCGGCTGCGGCTGCCATTTTTTCGAGCAGCCGCAGCCCGGGTGTGGTCTTACGCGTATCGAGCACGCGGCACCGGGTTCCCGCCACCCGCTCGGCATAGGCTCGCGCTAGCGTGGCCACTCCGCTCAGCCGCTGCAAATAGTTCAGGGCCACCCGCTCACATTCGAGCAGCGTGCGAGCCGGCCCGCTCACGGTGGCGATAGTTTCCTCAAGCGTACACCAATCGCCGTCGTTCTTCAGGACGCGGATGTTCTCTACTCCCCCGCGAATCTGATAAATCAACGGAAGCAATTCACCGCCAGCCAGCACCAGCCGTTCGCGGGATAAAAAACGCCCGCGCGCCTGTCGTGCCGCCGGAACGCAAAGGTTGGTCGTGACATCACCCGGCCCGATATCTTCGTCGAGCGCCCGGCGCAGCGATTCGATGATTTCCGCGCCGGCCGTCATTCCCCCAGGCCGTCGATCTTCGCCAATTGCGTCTGATACTCGGCGAGTTTCTGCCGGATGCTCGCCACAACGTGAGCGGGCGCGCGGCTGAGAAATGTTTCGTCGCCCAACTGCCGCTCCGAATTAGCGATGTTGCGCGCGAGCACGTCGCGTTCTTTTTCCAAGCGCTTGCGCTGCGCTTCTTCCTGCGTCTTGGGAATGTGCAGCACCAGATCGAACTCGGCGGTAGAGCGCATGGTTGCTGCTTTGGGAGCCGCGCCGGAATGAAACTCGAGTTTCACATTCGCCAACTTTTCGATCGCCGCCGTGTGCCGCTGTGCCGTCGCCAGCGCGGAACTGCGCGAATAGAGCGCGCCTTCGAGTTGTTGTTTGGGGTCGAGTTTGCTTTCCGTACGCAACTTGCGCGCCAACCCTACCACTTCCTGCAAAATTTCAATTTCGCGCTCCGCGGCGTAATCGGTCTTTTCATTGGAGTACTGCGGATAGGGCGCGAGCGCGATCGACACCGGACGGTTCGCGTGCCCCTTGGCCAGCCGCTGCCATAGCTCCTCGGTCAGGAATGGCATAGCCGGGTGCAGCAGGCGCAAAGCTGTTTCAAACGCGGCCAGAGTGTTGCGCCAGCCGGCGGTAAGACCCGAATTCTCACGGAAACGCAGCTTCTTGAACTCCAGGTACCAATCGCAGAACTCATGCCAGAAGAAGTGCCACAATACCTGCGCGGCTTCGTGAAAACGGTATTGCTCAATGGCGCGATTCACCTGCTCGGCGCAGGCGTTCAGGCGGCTGAAGATCCATCGGTCCTCCACCTGCACTTCGAGCGTCTCACCATCGGGCTCCGGCCGGAACTCTTCGAGATTGTCGGGAACCCACGGTTCCACACCCGCGCGTCCCATGTTCAGAAACAGGAATCGCGCCGCGTTCCAGATTTTGTTGGCGAAATCGCGCGAGCTGCCCATGCGCTCTTCGGTGAGCACAATGTCGGTGCCCGGCGCCGCGCCTTGCAGAAGCGCCATGCGGACCGCATCCGTTCCGTATTTTTCGGTGACCACCAATGGGTCGATCGTGTTGCCGCGCGTCTTCGACATCTTCTGCCGTTCAGCATCACGCACCAGGCCATGAATATAGACTTGGCGGAACGGCACATCGCCCATGAATTCGATGCCCAACATGGCCATGCGCGCCACCCAGAAGAACAGGATGTCAAATCCCGTAATGAGCAGCGACGTGGGGTAAAAGGTTTGCAAATCCTCGGTCTGATCCGGCCAGCCAAGCGTCGAAAACGGCCACAGGCCCGAGCTGAACCACGTATCCAGCACGTCCGGGTCCTGCACCAGGTGCGATGAGTTGCAGCGCGGGCAATGCCGCGGCGTTTCCCGCGCCACGACGGTCTCATGGCATTCCTCGCAGTGCCAGGCCGGGATGCGGTGGCCCCACCAGAGTTGGCGCGAGATGCACCAGTCGCGGATGTTGTACATCCATTCGTAATACGTTTTGGCCCAGCTTGCCGGAATGAATTCGATGCGGCCGGTCTCAACGGCGTCGATAGCCTTCTCCGCGAGCGGCTTGGTTTTGACGAACCACTGCTTGGAGATGAGCGGCTCCACAATCGTCTTACACCGGCTGCACTTACCTACACTGAGCGGGTAGTCTTCGATCTTGGCGAGCAGACCTTGCGCTTCGAGATCGGCCACCACGCGCCGGCGGGCCTCAAAACGGTCGAGCCCAGCGTAGCGCCCACCTTCCGCCGTGATCACAGCGTTCTCGTCGATCACCTGGATCTTCGGTAGATTATGCCGTTTGCCGGCCTCAAAGTCGTTGGGGTCGTGAGCCGGCGTGACTTTCACCACGCCCGTGCCGAATTCCGGATCGGCCAGTTCATCGAGCACGATCGGAATCTCGCGATCCATCAGCGGCAGTTGCACCGTCGCGCCATGCAAGTCGAGGTACCGTTTGTCCTTGGGATTGATCGCCACTGCGGTATCACCGAGCATGGTTTCCGGACGCGTAGTTGCCACTACGAGATAGCGGCCCGGCATCCCGTTTACCGGGTAGCGGATGTGCCACAAATGTCCCTGCACGTCTTCGTGCGTCACTTCAAGGTCGGATAGCGCCGTGTGGCAGGTCGGGCACCAGTTGACCATGTACTCGCCGCGATAGATCAGCCCTTTTTCATAGAGCCGCACGAAAACTTCCCGCACGGCGCGGGACAACCCTTCGTCGAGCGTGAACCGTTCCCGGCTCCAATCGCAGCTCGCACCAAGACGAATCATCTGGCGCTTGATGGTGTCGCCGTACTGCTCTTTCCACTGCCAGACTCGCTCCTCGAATTTTTCGCGCCCCAAATCCTGGCGCGTGAGACCTTCCTCAGCCAGCTTCCGCACGACCACCATCTGCGTCGCGATGCCCGCGTGGTCCGTTCCCGGCAGCCAGAGCGTGTTGTCTCCCATCATCCGGTGCCAACGGACAGTCATGTCGATTTCGGTGTGCTCGAGCATGTGGCCAATATGCAGCACGCCCGTCACATTCGGCGGCGGAATGACCAGCGAAAACACCTTTCCTGCGGCGCGGTTGGATGCCCGAAAAATGCCCGAATCGATCCACCATTGCGCCCAATGCGGCTCAAACTGTTGAGGCTCGTACACCTTTTCAATTTGCATGGGGAAAACTCCAATATAGCAGGGCGAGTGATCTGAACCCGCGCAGCAGCCCGGTCAGCAGGTTCCGGCGCGGATCAGGCAGCCGCGCGCATTTCCAAGGGATGGTCGGGACGAATCACCAGCCAGCACAGCGAGGCCATCAGGTACAGTCCCGCCAGCAGGTAAAGAGGAATGGCCCAGTTCGAAAAGATCGCTACCACGTAGGCCAGGACGATTGGGCTCATAACGCCGCCCACCTGCCCGGATGTATTCATGGCCGCGCTGAGCACGCCGGCATGGTGCCCGCCTATGTCAATACAGACGGCCCAGCTTGGCGCCAGTGTGAACATGGATGCTGCCGCGGCGACCGCGATGAGGATTGCGGCTGTTCGCGGTCCCGTCACCACCGCCGCGCCGGCCATCGCGGCGGCCGCCACCAGGTACGCGCCCGCGCCTACCGAACAGCGGCCCACCCGCAGGCCGAACCGCCGCGTGAGGCGGTCTGTGGTCCAGCCACCCGCCAGATCCCCGGCCACGCTCAGCGTTAAGGGCAGCCCGGCGAATATGCCCAGCTCAGCTTGAGAGAAGCCGCGCACTTTGGCGAGGTAAGTGGGCAGCCAAGTGATCAGGAAATAGAAGCCATACGTGTTAGCCAGATACATGAGGCAAAGCGGCACAAAACTGGGGTGCTTCAGAATCCGGCCCCAGACGCCGCGCGTCGCTTTGTGTACCAGCGGCAGACCTCGCTCGCGCAGAATCTTCTCGAGTTCCGCGGGGCTTACAGATGCATGATCGGCCGGTTCATCGCGAAACCAGTGCCACCATGCCACGGTCCAGAAAAATCCCAAAGCTCCGCACACGGCGAAGACTTCCCGCCAATTCAGGAATCCAAGCATCGCCGTCACCAGTATCGGCGTTAGGCCTCCGGACAAATGTGCGCCCGCAAAAAAGATGCCCTGCATCCGGCCGCGTTCCCCAGCGGGAATCCAGCGCGAAAAGACGCGCGCGACATTGGGCCACGCGCCCGCCTCGCCTACTCCGAACAACAGCCGCACCGTCACCAGCGACACATAACTGAACGCCGCGCCGGTAGCCATTGCGAAGACGGACCACCAGGCTACGATGCGCGCCACCACGCGCCGGCTTCCCACGCGATCGGCCCACCAAGCGGTGGGGATCTCGAAGATGCCATATGTCAGCGTAAAGGCGCTGAACACGTAGCTCATCTGGATCTGCGTCAGGCCGAATTCGCGCATCATCAAGGGTGCCAGAATCGAAATGCAGATCCGGTCGAGGTAAGTGAGCATGGCGAGCGAAACGGCAAACGCGACCACGCCATAGCGCACGGGAATTCGGGACCTTCGAGCTTCGGCTGCCGGACTCATCGGCGCGCTCCATGGAAGCTTCCAGCGGAAACGGCGCACCTGTAGCCCGATAACGGCATAGAGGACAGCATACAGGGGAACGCCCTGCGGCGTTTAGAGCAACCGGAAAAGCCGGCTCCAGCGCAGGTTCCAGATAGCGGGAACTTTTGCTGCTGTGCCCAGACTGCCGTCCAGATCGTAGGAACCGTAAATCACGATAGCCTTTCCCGCGATTTTGTCGCGGGTAATGAATCCCCAGTAGCGGCTGTCGAGCGACAGGTCGCGATTGTCGCCCAGAACGAAGTAGCCGCCCTCGGGAACAATTACTTCTCCATCACGGACATGATTCTGGAGCATGTCGCGCGCCGGCGCGGGCAGAGCCACATCCGGCCGGGCGGGAAAGTTATCGCGATAATCCATCAGCGTGTCGGTTTTGTAGGAGACGTAGGGCTCGTTCACCAGAGCACCGTTGCGGAAGAGTTGTTTGCTGCGGATGCGCAGGCGGTCACCGGGAATCCCCACGACGCGCTTGGCGAATACCTGCTGCGAGTCAAGCGGCGAACGGATCAGCACAACGTCCCCACGCTGCGGGTCAGCGCCCAGACGGAGCATGGCAGTCTCCGTCAGAATCTGGTCGCCTTCGAGCAGCGTGTCTTCCATCGAAGAACTTCGGATGACAAACGGCTTCAGGCAGACCCAGCAGAGAATCGCGACCAATATCAGCGCGTACCAAGGCCACGGGGTCGAGCGGACTCCATTCTTGTGCAATGCCAGAACCGCGAGCACCAGCAGGTAGCAGCACAACAGCAGGAAAGCGACTGAGATTGCGAAAGCAAACGCCATGCGGCCCGGCTGCGGACTCGCTGCCCAGCTCTGCGTAGAGGAAGCCAAAGAAAGCAACAACACGCACACCCCGGCTGCCGCGGCCCACTGGGAACCGCGCCGGATACCCCAGGCAATGACGGCAAACACGGCCGCGTGAAGAACATTCATAACCGGGTTGACAATGGCGCTCAGCAGGTAGACGAACGCAATAGCGGCCGCCACCCAAAAACCGCGCTTCGCCGCTGCCGACGCATCCTGTTGTATATCCATGGATTTTTCATGCTAACCCGATACAGTCTGAGGATGTGATCATCTCACAGGAAATCCCCGTATTCGCAGAGAGCCCAGGGTTCACCTTGTACAATAAAAGTCTCGATGAAAATCGCGCTGGGGCAGATGAATACCACGGTCGGCGACCTTCGCGGGAATGTGGACCGCATGCTTGCCACGGCGCGGCAGGCAGCCGAAAACGGCGCGCAAATCCTGGCTTTCCCTGAGCTTTCCATCACCGGATATCCCCCGCGCGATCTGGTGGAAAAACCCTCGTTCCTCGCTCGCACGGAAGAGGAGCTCGCGCGTCTGGTGCGCGAAACGGCTTCGCTGAATCTTGCGATCATCACCGGATACGTCGGGCGCTCGGAATCCGGCGCCGGCAAGCACGCCACCAATAGCGCGGCCGTTCTGCGCTCGGGGGAAATTCTCTTTCGCCAGACGAAAATGCTGCTGCCCACCTATGACGTTTTCGACGAAGCGCGCTACTTCGTGCCGGCCGAATCGCAGCAGGTGTTGGTGCTCGATGGGCGGCGCATCGCCCTCACTATTTGTGAAGACGCGTGGAACGACAAGCAATATTGGGAGCGCCCGCTCTATCGACGCGACCCGGTGCAGGAGCTGGCACATGAGGGCGCGGAGTTGCTCATCAGCATCAACGCTTCACCCTACCACATGGGCAAGAGGGCGTTGCGCGAGCGTATTTTTTCCGCCGCGGCGCAGCATCATCGGATGCCGGTAATCTATGTGAACCAGGTGGGCGGTAATGATCAGCTCGTCTTTGACGGCAGCAGCTTCGCCATGGATGCTACCGGCCGTGTAGCAGCGCGCGCGGCATCCTTTGCCGAAGACCTGGTCTGCTTCGACACAGCCACCGGCGCCGGCGAGCTTCGCGCCAGTTTCAGCGACGAATGCGAAGCCGTGTATCAGGCACTGGTACTCGGCACGCGCGATTACATTCGCAAATGCGGATTCCGCCATGTGCTGATCGGTCTTAGCGGCGGTATCGATTCCTCACTGACTGCGGCTATTGCGACCGACGCGCTGGGCAGCGAGAACGTCACCGGAGTCGGCATGCCCGGCCCATTCTCTTCGGAAGGCAGCATCAACGATGCGCGCGAAATGGCGCGGAACCTGGGAATTCGATTCGAGTTGGCCGGCATCACTCCGGTCTACGACCGGTTTCTCGAAACGCTCCGCCCGCTGTTCCATGGTGCGCCCAGCGACGTCACCGAAGAAAACCTGCAAGCGCGCCTGCGCGGCGTTACGCTCATGGCGCTTTCGAACAAGTGGGGCGCAATGGTGCTCACCACCGGCAACAAAAGCGAGCTGGCAGTAGGATACTGCACGCTTTACGGAGATATGTGCGGCGGTTTGGCCGTAATCAGCGACGTGCCGAAGACGCTGGTCTATACTCTGGCGCGGGTGGCCAACCAGTTACACCCCGGCGCAATTCCCGAGAGCGTGTTCGAAAAGCCGCCATCGGCCGAGCTGCGGCCCGACCAGAAAGATACGGATTCGCTCCCGCCTTACGACATACTCGACCGCATCCTGGAAGGTTACGTGGAGAATTATCAATCGCCGCGGGAAATCGCTGATGAGCTCAATCTGCCTCTCGAAATCGTGAAGGACGTGGTGAACAAAGTCGATCGCAACGAATACAAGCGGCAGCAGGCCGCACCCGGCATCAAAGTGACTTCCAAGGCATTCGGGATTGGCCGGCGCTTTCCCATCGCGCAGAGGTATTCGCAATGAAACGAGCCTGCCTGATTGCAATATTGCCGTTGGCGTGGCTCTGCGCGCAGCCATCGGCGCGGGATCACGTTGGCCCCACGCCCGGCGGCGGTTTCCTGCTCAACAGCGGCTGGCGCATCCAGCCTGCCGGTAAGCAGATTCCGCTCGACACTTTTCCGATGTCCACCGCGCTGTCACCGGACGGCAAGTATCTTCTGGTTCTCAACGCCGGCGTCAAGCCTCCCTCTATTAGTGTCATCGCGACTGATTCGGCGCGCGTCGTCAGCACCGCGACGGTTGAAGACGGATGGCTTGGAATCACGTTCACGCCCAAGGGCGACCGCGTCTACGTGGGAGGCGGCGCCCACGCGGCCGTCTACGAATACAACTTCCACAACGGAACGCTCCAACCGAGCCGCACTTTTCCCGTAGTCCCCGCTAACCAGCGCACTGCGCGCGATTTCGTCGGAGATGTCGCTCTTTCGCCCGATGGACGCCTGCTTTACGCCGCGGAGCTTTATCACGATTCTGTCGCGGTGATCAATCCACAGTCCGGCATGGTGATCGCGCACTACAAGACCGGCCGGCGGCCCTACCGTATCCTGTTCCATCCCGATGGTAAGTCATTCTTTGTCACCAACTGGGCCGACGGCAGTCTGGGGCAATATGATGCCGCCACGGGTAGCTCGGTTGCGCTCGTGCGGCTGGGCTCGCATCCCACCGATATCGTCTGGCGTAAGGGCGCGAGCGACGGCATCGCAGGCGAGCCCACATGGACGGCGCGCCTGTTCGTCGCCGCAGCGAATACCAACAACGTTTATGCCGTAGGCGTCGGCGAAGGCGGCCAGTTGGAGCGCATCGAAAGCATCAATTTGGCGGTTTCGCCGCTCCATCCGCTGGGGATGAGCCCTTCCGCCCTGGCGCTCAGCAAAGACGGCTCGCGCCTCTACGTAGCGTGTTCGGACGCCAACCTGGTGGCTGCGGTAGATGTTAGCGAAGACCGCAGCCGCGTGGATGGATTTATTCCAACGGGCTGGTACCCCACGGCCGTGCGGGCGCTGGCTTCGGGCACGCTGGTGGTGCTCAACGGCAAGGGTTCCGGCTCTCATCCATCGAAGGCCGCCGGCTGGGCGCGCGAGCAAACCGGCACAGCATCCTGGATTGAGCCCTACACGAGCAATCAACTCGATACCTGGACGCGCGGAGTCTTCGCCGATTCCCCCTACAACGACGACCAGCTCAGCCGCGCCAGCCCTCTGCCCACCATTCCGCACGTGATCTACATCGTGATGGGAAGCCATTCCTATGACGAAATCCTCGGCGATGTGAAAGAAGGCAACGGCGACCGCGCCCTGGTGCGCTTCGGCGAAACCGTCACTCCGAATCAGCATAAGCTGGCGCGGGAATTCGTGCTGTTTGACAATTTCTACGCCAATGGCGACACGTCCCTGGATGGCCTAGCCTGGTCCACTTCCGCAATCGCCACCGACTACATCCAGAAGCTATGGCCCGCCACTTTCGCCAAGCGGCGCAACGTCGATGACTTCGAAGGCCAGGACCCCGACTCGCAGCCGCCGGCGGGCTATATCTGGACCAATGCCAAAACGGCCGGTCTCGACATCCGCAATTTTGGTTTCTTCGTCAATAACAAGAGTTCGGCTCCGCCCGGCGCCGAACAAGTGCAGAGCGTCCACGATAGCGTACTTGGTCCAGTAACGAACCGTTTCTTCCGCGGGCCAGATCCACACTTTACCGATCTTGAGCGCGCCAAAGCCTTCGTTGATAATCTCGCCACATTCGAGAAAACGGGGTCCATGCCGCGGCTGGTTCTGATGCGCCTGTCAGACGGACCGGACGCCAATGCTGCCGATCAAGATGCCGCGCTCGGAACCATCGTGGAAGCGGTTTCGAAATCGCCGTTCTGGCCCTCCACCGCCATCTTCGTGGTCCAAACCGACGCTCAGGAAGGCGCAGACCACGTAGATGCGCATCGCGTTCCGGCGTTCGTGATTTCGCCGTACGTCCGGCGGCACACGGTCGATAGTACGTTGTACAGCACGGCGTCAATGCTCCGCACCATGGAATTCCTGCTGGGTCTGCGGCCCATGACACAATTTGACGCAGGCGCGCGGCCCATGACCGCCGCCTTTCAGACGTCGCCGGATCCGGCTGCGTTTACCGCCGAAAGGCCCCGCTGAAGACATGCCTCAAATTCATCTGTGCTTCCTGTGGCACATGCACCAGCCGTATTACAAGGACTTGCTTTCGAGGGAGTACAAGCTTCCGTGGACGCGTATGCACGCGCTCAAGGACTACTACGGGATGGTGAAGCTCCTGGAAGAGTTTCCCAATGTGCGGCAGACATTCAACCTGGTGCCTTCCATGATGACGCAGTTGGAGGAGTATGCGGCGGGCACGGCACATGACCCTTTTCTGCAGATGGCCTTGAAGCCGGCCGAGAATCTCACCGAGGAAGACCGTGCATTCCTGCTGCATCATTCCTTTTACGCGTACGCTCCGCGCATGATCTACCGCTATCCGCGATACGGTGAGTTGTACGGAGCGTGGCTGGTGCAGCGCGGTTCAGCCTCGCGCAGCATGTTCGGCACCCAGGAATTCCGTGACCTGCAGATGTGGTCTCAGTTGGCCTGGTTCGACGAAGAATTCCAGGCCCAGGACCCGGAAGTTGTGGAATGGATCCGGCGCGGCCGCAATTTCACGCCGGCAGACCAGCGCCGTATGGGAGAAAAGCAGCGTGAAATCGTCGGCAAGGTGCTACCGGCATATCAGAAGCTGGCCGCCGCCGGGCAGATCGAAATCTCGACCACGCCTTACTATCACCCGATCCTCCCGCTGCTATGCGATTCGAACATCGCGCAGATTTCGCATCCCAACGTACCGCTGCCGCCGCGATTCCGCTATCCGGCCGATGCCCGAAAGCAGCTCGCTATGGCGCGCGACTATATGCGGCAGACGTTCGGCAAAGCGCCGGTAGGGCTGTGGCCGTCGGAGGGTTCCGTTTCCGATGAGGTCTTCACGTTGGCGGCGGAACTCGGTTTCGAGTGGGCCGCCACCGATAGCGGCGTGCTCAACCGGACCATGTCGCGCGCCGTGCCGGTGGATGGCCTCTACCGCTCCTATCAGTGGAGGCAGAGCGGCAAGAAGCTGAGTGTCATCTTCCGCGACCACTTCATGAGCGATTTGATCGGCTTCGTCTATTCCAAGATGGACACCGGCGCAGCGGTGGAAGACTTTTTGCGCCGCATTCGCGAGAACTGCGCGGGCCTTCTCTCTTCCGGCCGCGACGCTCTGGTGCCCATCATTCTCGACGGCGAAAATGCGTGGGAGTATTACGAACTGAACGGACGGCCGTTCCTCTGCGAGCTCTACCGCCGCATTTCGAGCGATTCCGGAATGAGCGCCATCACCGTCAGCGAGGCCCTCCGCCTGCACGCGCCGGAAACGATCGACCATATTTTTCCGGCATCCTGGATCAACGCCAATTTCGACGTCTGGATTGGCGCCGAGGAAGACAACCAGGCATGGCAGCATCTCCTACGTGCGCGCCAAACTTTTGATTCAGCCGTCGAAGTGCCCGAAGACAGGCGCAAGCTTGCTTTCGAAGAACTGCTGATCTCTGAAGGCAGCGACTGGTGCTGGTGGTACGGCCCGGAGCACGATTCTCCCAACCGCGTCGAATTCGATCAGCTTTATCGCAGCCACCTCACCAATGTCTATCGTTTCCTGAACCTCACTCCCCCGGAAGAGCTTTCGCGGCCCATTCTGCGCATTGCCCAGGCGGCTGTGGAAGTGGCGCCCTCCGGCCCGATTCGCCCGGTCATTGATGGCGAAGTGACTTCCTACTTCGAATGGATCGGCGCCGGCGTCTATCGCTCTGACGAGCGCTCCGGGTCCATGCATGGCAAGGAATTCGTCGTCAAAGAAGTCCAGTTTGGCAGCGAAGGCGCGAACTTCTATCTGCGCGTCGATTTCCACCCAGGCTATCAGCAGGAGCTGTCCGGCATGACGGCGCGCTTGAATTTCGAGCCCCTTCCGAGCGGCCCATCCAGCCAAGCGGTCATCTGCCTTTCACACGGCACGGCGCAGGCGACGGAAGTGAAGCTGGCCGCCGCCTCGCAAGGCGCGCCCAGCCTGGTAGAGTGCGCTTTCGTGCGCGTGCTCGAAGTGCGCATTCCGCTGGCATCTCTTGGCGTGTCTCATGGAAACGGTTTGCGCTTCCAGTTCTCTCTCTGGCAGGGCGGTCTGCCTATGGACGCAGTTCCGCAGCAGGGTTGGCTCGAAATGCGAACCACTGACCCGGCCGAGATGGCCAGTTAACACCGCCTTCAACAAATCGCCCGTGGGGCAGCATAATAGAAGGAATCATCTGGTCGCGGCAAGCCGGATCGATATCCGGCGGCAGGCCGGTGTCGGGACCTCAACCCTGGGTGAAGGAGATACATTGACGAAAATCAAGAAGGGGGACTCCCGGCAGGTGGCCGTCGTGCCGAACCTGCAGCCTACTTGCACGTACCGCGTGGTCGCTCTCGATCCCAGCGTGCGCGGGTCCGATCGTAACGTACTCACGGCCGATATTGAGATTCCCAACGAGCAGCTTTCTCCCGGACCGCGGGGATATCGCGTGCAGGTCGTAGATTATGATTCCTCCAACCGCATCCTCTATGAACCGGCGGATGTGAATGACAAGGACAATCTGAAGGTTCCGAAGAATCTGGAGAAAGACCGGGCCTTTCACGCGCGCAATGTCTACGCCATCGTGATGCGGGTGCTCGCGCGTTTCGAACGGGCGCTCGGCCGCCGCGTGGGCTGGAGCTTCCTCGGACATCAGTTGACGCTCGCGCCACACGCTTTCGTCGACCTCAACGCCTTCTACTCGAAGGACGACCGCGCCATCTTCTTCGGATATTACCCGGATGACGGCACGAACGTCTTCACCTGCCTCTCGCACGAAGTGATCGCTCACGAGACCACTCACGCACTCGTTGACGGGCTCCGTCCCGATTACCTGTATCCCTCTTCACCCGATCAAGCGGCCTTTCATGAAGGTTTCGCCGATATCGTAGCCCTGCTTTCCGTGCTTTCCCTCCGCGAAGTGGTCACGGCCGCGCTCGATCTGCATACGTCCAAGGACCAGAAGCTGATTCGCGCTTCCGCCCTTACTACAAAAGCGTTGAAAGAGGGAGTGTTGTTTGGCCTGGCCCAGCAGGTGGGCGAAGCAATGTACGGAACACACGGCGTAGCCTTGCGTCGTTCGATTGAACTTTCGCCTGACCCAAAACTGGCTCGGACCGATGAGTTCACTGAGCCGCATCGGCGCGGCGAATTGCTGGTAGCGGCCGTCCTGGGGGCGTTCCTCAAGATCTGGAAAGGCCGCATCGACCAGTTCGGCGAATTGCAGCGCGGCATGGTCAGCCGCGTGGGCGTAGTGGATGGAGCGGTCGAAACTGCCGACCATCTGCTGACCATCGTCATTCGCGCCCTCGACTATTGCCCTCCGACGGATCTTTTATTCGGCGACTTCCTCAGTGCCATGCTCACTGCCGATTATGAAGTCTATCCCGACGACAGCCGCTACGGTTATCGCCAGGCGTTGCGTCAGGGGTTCGCATCCTTCGGCTTCCGTCCAGGCGCTGAAGTACCGGATGGGGCCGCCGAACCCGGCCTGTGGGGCGATCCGGGTGACGTCGTTCTCCTCTATACCCGGACGCACTTCGAATCGATGCAGCACGATCCCAACGAAGTCTTCCGCTTCCTTTGGGAAAACCGGGCGGCGCTCGGCGTGGATGAGAGAGCCTACACCAAGATCGACGCGGTGTGGCCCTGCTACCGCGTGGGTTCGGATGGCTTCCTGTTGCGCGAAACGGTCGCCGTTTACACGCAGCAGATCAGGCTGGAAGCTCACGAACTGCATCAGCTCGGCATCAGAAAGCCTTCGGATATGCCGGACGATTTGTCATTATCCGTCTACGGCGGCGGGACATTGATCTTCGATGAGTCGGGCAGACTCAAATATCACGTGAGGAACCGCCTCGGGAACGCCCGCCGCCAGAATCCGCGCTTGCAATATCTGTGGAAGCAGGGCGCACTGGGGGGCAAGAAGTCATTTGCGGCGCTGCACCTGGAGCGCGTGCTTCGGCACGACGTTCCGGCCGCGCCGGACATTCATTCCGATGAGGAGGACGACAATCATGCCGGCGCAGCCAACTAAAGTCACCATTCGCATGTACAACGTCGGTTTCGGCGATTGTTTCCTGCTGACGTTCCACTACGACAAGCCACTCACGGATCAGCACATTCTGATCGATTTCGGCACCGTCGGCGGTAAGGCCGACATGAAAGGCATTGCCGCAGATATCCAGAAGGCATGCGGCGGTAAGCTCTACGCCGTCGTCGCGACGCATCGCCACAAAGACCACATCAGCGGCTTTTCCACCGGTGGGGGTAAGAACAGCACCGGGGCCGTGATCGCCGCCTGCAAGCCCGAGGTGGTCCTGCAGCCGTGGACCGAGAATCCTGATGCCGCCGCCGACGCCACCTCCGCGCCTCTGCTTGCCAAGACTCAGAAGGCGAGCGACCAGAAGCTCTTTCTGGCTTCCCTGAATGCTATGAATGCCGTCGCCGAAGCGGTGGCGCAACAGGCCGCTCGCTGGCGCAGCGTGCGCGGCACGCCTTCCACGCTGGAGAAACTGGCCTCCAACAACACTTCAAATCCCGACGCGGTGAAGAATCTCCGCACCATGGGGAAGCAGCCGCCGCGCTTTCTGCAGTACGGTTCCCCTTCCGGCCTCGAGAACGCCAAGCTGCTGCCCGGAGTGAAAGTCACCGTGCTGGGCCCGCCCACGCTCAAAGAGCAGAACCTCAAAAAATACGCGAAGAATAGCGATGAATATTGGATTTCATGCAAGTACTGGGGCTTGCAGGAGGGAGCTGCCGCCAAGGCCGGCAAGTCGGATCTTTTTCCCCGCGAGCGGCGCTACGGACCGAGATCGCGCCCGTTCTACACACGCTGGTTTACGGACCATGCCGATGCCGCCTTCAAGAGCAACACGCTGGGCATCGTTACGATGCTCGACAGTTTTCTCAACAACACCAGCGTCATTCTGTTGTTTGAGGTGAATGGCAAGAAATTGCTGTTCCCCGGCGATGCGCAACTGGAAAACTGGTCCTGGGCCCTCAATCAGAAGGGCATCAAGGACCTGCTGAAAGACGTGGATCTCTACAAAGTAGGCCATCACGGCAGCCGCAACGCCACGCCCAAGGAGCTGTGGCAGGATTTCGGCAAGCGCAAGCGTACCAAGGGCGCGCTGAAGACCATGATGTCCACCGCCGCGGGCGTGTATGGGAAGACGGAAGACACAAAAGTGCCCGCTACCCGACTGGTCCAGGCGCTCAAGAGCGAAAGCGATCTGAGCAACACGCAGGACCTCAAACGCGGCCGGGGACCGATCATCGTCGAACTATAGCGAATAGCGGCGCCGGGTTCCCAAAAATCCGGCGCCCAATAATCCGCCGCAATTTGCGATAAACTGTAAGGGTAAGTTGAAGTTAATCCGCAAGCCTTTCTCACCTCACCGGTAGCCGGTTCGCTGATTCTCCTTCTCAAAAACATTAAATGAACAGTTTCTCTGAACTCCCTCTCTCTTCACTCTTGAAGAACAACCTCGCCCGGCACGGATTTACCGAACCCACGGCGATACAGGCACTTGCCATCGAGCCGGCTTTGTCCGGCCAGAACGTGGTCGCCACTGCGCAGACCGGTACCGGGAAAACGCTCGCGTTCGTTCTGCCCTTGATCCATTCTCTGCAAAAGGACCCGCACCGGACCGGAATATGCGCTGTGATTCTCACGCCCACGCGCGAACTGGCGATCCAGATCGATGAAACCTTCGTCAAAATGGCCGCCGGCACCGGCATTCGCGCAGCCGTCGTAGTAGGCGGGCTCAGCGAGCGTGCGCAGTTGCAAGCTATCCGCAAGGGCGCGCAAGTGCTCATTGCGACTCCCGGCCGCCTGTGCGACCTGCTCACGCGAAAGCTCGTAGATACAGGCACAGTTCGGATGCTGGTGCTGGATGAAGCAGACCGCATGCTCGATATGGGCTTCCTGCCCACCGTGAAAAGAATCATGGCGGCGATTCCCGCCCAACACCAGACTTTGTTCTACTCGGCCACAATCGAATCTTCGGTCAAGCATCTTGTCGAGGTTCATGTCCCCAATGCCGTTCGCATTGAGGTGGGTTCCACAACCCGGCCAGTAGAGCAAGTGAATCTCTTCCTCTATGAAATCGAGTCCGACCGCAAGCTCGGCCTGTTGCAAGCCATGCTGGCGCAGGAATCCGGTTCTTTCCTCGTTTTCGTCCGCACCAAGCACGGAGCGGATCGCTTAGCCCGGAAACTCGCTGAAGGCGGCGCAAAAACCGCTGCGATTCACGGCGACCGCAGCCAGAATCAGCGCAACCAGGCGCTGAAAGGTTTCCAGGATGGCTATTACCGCGTGCTGGTCGCCACTGATGTGGCCGCTCGCGGCATTCACGTGGAGGGCATCTCGCACGTAGTGAACTATGACCTTCCGCAAGTGGCCGAAGATTTCATCCATCGCGTAGGACGAACAGGCCGCGCCGGCGCTCGTGGAACGGCATCGACATTCGCCACGCGTCAGGAGCGCCCGGAAATCGCTCGCATCGAGCGCGCGTTGGGAGTCCGCTTGAACCGGCTTGAGACGCCGGCTGCCATCGGCCGCGAACAGAAATCCTCTCCCGTCGCAGTGATTCCACCTGCCAGACAAGACACGCGCACGAAGCGATTTGTCTTTCGCAGCAGGAACCGCGCCCGTGCTTTCCGGCGGGCTGTATAGGCGCTACTGCCAGCCGCCACCCAGCGCGCGATAAAGTTCGGTCACCGATTGCAGTTCCTGCAATCGGAGCTCCGATAGCGTGAGTTGCCCGGTAAACAGATTGCGCTGCGCGTCCAAGACCTGCAGGTAGCTATCGAGACCGCCTTCATAGCGCTGCGTCGAAAGCCGCACGCTGTCGGTGAGCGCGTCTACCAGCAGTTGCTGCTGCTCTCGCTGTTCGCGAATGCGATCGTGGCCAATCAGCGCATCGGAAACTTCCTTGAGCGCGGTGTAAATGCTTTTCTGATACACCAGCAGCAACTCGCGCTCCTGCGCTTCGGAAAGACGCACCTGCTGTTGGATCTGTCCCCAATGGAAGATCGGAATCAGCGCCGCAGGAGTTACCTGATACACGCGATTTCCCGAACTCGTAAGACCTTTCAGAGTAGTGCTGAGCGCCCCGCCGGAAGCCGTCAACGAGATCTGCGGAAAATA
This sequence comes from Bryobacteraceae bacterium, assembly GCA_035550475.1. Classification (GTDB taxonomy): domain Bacteria; phylum Acidobacteriota; class Terriglobia; order Bryobacterales; family Bryobacteraceae; genus DASZPB01. Next base: position 201,995 of record DASZPB010000034.1, read on the forward strand.
GAGAGCGCGCGCCGCGCCGATCTGCGCGTTGGCCGCAATCAAGTTCTGTTCCGCTTCGCGAATATCCGGACGCCGCGCCAGCAAACCGGATGGCAGGCCAGCCGGCAGTTCCGGCGGCAATGGAATCTGTTCGAGATCCTTGCCCCGGGGCTGAGTCTCGGGCGGGCCTCCCAGCAGCAGACTGAGCGCATCTTCGGTCTGGCCGATTCCCCGCTCCGCGGCAGCTACCTGAGCCGTCGCGGTGTAGAGAAACTGCTGCGCCTGCCGCACATCGAGCCCGGAGACCACGCCGCGCTGATGACGCAACTCCACCAACCGCAAGTTATCGTTCGCCACGTCCCTCGTTTTGCGGCTGATTTCCAGCTCCAGGTCCTGCTCCCGCAGTTGGAAATAGGTGTTCATCACTGTGGCGACGAGTGTCACCACTGCGCCCCGGTGCCCTTCTTCGCTCGCCAGATATTGCGCCTGCGCTGCCTGGGTCTGCCGCCGCAGCCTTCCCCAAAAATCCAACTCCCACGAAAGCGCCGCTCCCACCTGGAGGAAGCTCAATGCCTCGGAACCGTAGACAGGGCTCTTCACGGAGGTAAAATTCGCCTGTCCATCCAGGAATGGAAACTGATTCGCGTGCGTGATGCCGAACTGCGCACGCGCTTCTTCCACGCGTTCCGTTGCAATCCGCAGGTCGAAGTTATGCTGAAGCGCCGTGTTGACGAGTTGCTTCAACGTATCGTCGTCGAACAAAGTGACCCACTTCTTATCCGCGATCGAGCCGGCTGAAGGAGGCTCAGCCGCGCCGTGGAACTGGCCGGGGAGAGGTGTAGCCGGCCGTTTATAGTTCGGCCCCATCATGCATCCACTCAACAGGACCGTGGAGGCAACAATGACTAAATAGAAGCGCTTCATTGCGCGGGCTCCGGAGCCGTATCGGGCTCGCTCGCTTCGGCGCGTCCGCGCTCAGCGGCGGTCTGCACCACAACGTACAGCACCGGCACCAGGAATACAGCCAGCAGTGTGGCGGTCAACATACCTCCGAATACCGCGGTACCCAGCGAACGGCGCGCGGCCGAGCTTGCGCCCGTGGCGATCACAAGCGGCGTCACACCGAGGATGAATGCGAACGACGTCATCAAAATGGGACGCAGCCGGAGCCGCGCCGCCTCCAGCGCCGATTCGCGAATCGATCTTCCTCGAGCGTGAATGTCGCGCGCATACTCCACAATCAAAATCGCATTCTTGGCGGCCAAGCCGATCAGCGTCACGATTCCGATCTGCGTATAGATGTCGTACGCATACGAGCGCATGAAAACCGCCAGCAGCGCTCCGAAAATGCCCAGCGGGAGCGCGAAAAGAACTGCCAGCGGGATCGACCAGCTTTCGTAGAGCGCAGCCAGGAAGAGAAACACCAGGACCGCCGCAAATCCGAAGATGATGCCTTCATTTCCTTGCGACAGCTTCTGCTGGTAGGTCGTGCCGGTCCACTCATAGCCGAATCCGGGCGGCAGCGTCTTCGCTGCCACTTGCTCCATCGCCGCGACTGCTTCACCGCTCGAATGCCCCGGAGCGGGGCCGCCGAGGATTTGAATCGCCCGGAACCGGTTGTAGCGGTAGACCACGTCCGGCCCTGTGGTTGGCTCAACCGAAGCGAATGTTCCCAGGGGCGCCATGTTGCCATCGGCGCTGCGCACGTAGAAGCGGTCAATGTCGGAAGGCTCGTTGCGGAAGTTCGGCTCGGCCTGCATCAGCACCTGCCACGTCCGGCCAAAGAGATTAAAGTCATTTACATAAAGGCCGCCCAGAAACGTTTGCAGCGTGTTGTAGGCGTCGGAAAGCGGAACTCCCAGCGTTTGCAGCTTGGCGACATCCATGTCGACTTTGTAGGTCGGCACGTTCGCGCGGAATGTGCTGATGACGCTCGCCAGTTCGGGACGCTGACGCGTGGCCGCGACCAGATTGTCGGCTGCTTTCGCCAGTGATTCGATGTCGGTGCCTGAGCGATCTTCGAGCATGAACTGAAAACCGCCGGTGGTACTCAATCCCAGAATTGGCGGCAGCCCGAAAGCGAACGTGAAGGCCTCAGGTACGGTATAGAATCCGCCCTGGGCTTTCGCCAGAATGGCATTCAGTTGCAGATCCTCCGATTTGCGCTCGTCCCACGGCTTCAGCGCGGCAATCAGGGTAGCCACATTGGAGTTGGAAGTTCCCGTCGCGATGTCGAGGCCACCCAGGGTGAAGTAGGTCTGCACGCCCGGCAACTTCTTGATGATGCTTTCGATCTTTCGTGTCGCGGCATCCGTGCGCTCCATCGACGCGCCGTCCGGCAGGCGCACAGATACGAAAAACGCGCCCTGGTCCTCATCCGGTAGAAAGCCCGCGGGCAGCCTTTTGTAGAGCAGTACCGCGGAGCCGGCAACGATCGCGAGCCCCGCCAAAGCGAGAACCCAGCGTCGTTCCAGAAACTTCACGTGACCCAGATACGCGTGCGTCGTGCGTTCGAACCCGCGGTTGAACACGCCGAAGAAGCGGGCCAGCGGTCCTCGCGATTCCCTCTTCGGCCGCAGGATCATCGCGCTCAACGCGGGCGTGAGCGAGAGCGCATTGAATGCCGAGAGCAGCACCGAAACTGCGATAGTCAGCGCGAATTGCTTGTAAATCTGGCCGCTGATTCCGCCCAGGAATGCGACCGGAATGAACACCGCGGCCAGAATGAAGGCAATTGCCACCACAGGCGCCGAGACTTCCGCCATGGCGTGGATCGTGGCTTCCCGCGACGTCATGCCGTTATCGATATTCCGCTGCACAGCCTCCACGACCACGATGGAGTCATCCACCACAATGCCGATGGCGAGCACCAGCCCGAACATGCTCGTGATGTTGATCGTGAATCCGAGTATCGGGAACAGCGCAAACGTACCCACCACCGCGACCGGAATCGTAAGCAGTGGAATCAGCGTGGCCCGCCAGTTTTGCAGGAAGATGAACACCACCAGGATGACGAGTCCGATGGCAATCAGCAGCGTGATCACCACGTCCTCAATCGCGGCCCGTACGAACGTCGTGGAATCGTACGGCACCATGTAGCTGATTCCTGCCGGTAGCGTACCTTTGATGCTCTCCATGTAGTTGCGCACGGTCTGCGCGGTCGCCACTGCGTTCGCGCCCGGCGCCAGATACACAATTACGATGCCGGAAGGCCGCCCGTTCATGCGCGTGAAGCCACTGTAGGTCTGCGCTCCCAGTTCGGCGTAACCTACGTCGCGAACACGCAGCACAGAGGCGTCCGGTTGCGCACGGACGATGATGTCATTGAACTCGTCGGCATCCGCCAACCGTCCCGGAGCCTGGATCGCATATTGAAAATCCGTGCCCGGCGGCGCTGGGGCCTGGCCGACCGAACCCGCCGGATTCTGCCGGTTCTGAGCTTGAACGGCGTTGCTGATGTCGGTGGCTGTCAAGCCGAGTTTGGCCATCTTGTCCGGATTTACCCAGATGCGCATGGAGTAGGTCAGCCCCGAACCGAGCCGCGAATCACCAACTCCCGGCAAACTCCCGAGTTGATTCACCAAGTGGATTTGCGCATAATTCGCCAGAAACAGCGAATCATAGCGGTCATCGCTCGAAACCAGGCTGATCGCCATCAGGAACGCGCTCGATACCTTCTTCACCACCACACCCTGCCGCTGCACTTCCGGTGGGAGGCGCGGCAGCGCCACATTCACACGATTTTGTGTCTGCACCGTGGCGATGTCCGGGTTGGTTCCTAGCTTGAAAGTGACCGAGATGACGATCGTGCCGTTGTTAGCGCAGTTGGTGAGATAGTACAGCATGCCGTCGAGGCCCACTAGTTGTTCCTCGATCGGCTGCGCTACGGTTTTTTCGAGGTCCGCGGCGTTGCCGCCCAGGTAATTCGCGGTAATCTGCACCACCGGCGGCACCACTTCGGGATAGGTTGCGATCGGGAGATTGGGAATCGCCACGCACCCTAAGATCACGATGATGAGCGCGATCACCATCGCGAAAACCGGGCGATCAATGAAAAAGCGCGCCATGAAGGTTACTTCTCCCCTTCCGGCCGATAGGGTTCCGGCCTTACGGCCATTCCCGGGCCGACGCGAAGCTGCCCTTCCACAATTACGCTCTCTCCCGGCTTGAGCCCCTCTTCAATAATCCACGACTCGCCCACTCGTTCGCCGGTCCGGACCGCGCGCACTTGAACTTTGTTGTCTGCGCCCACGGTGTATACCGTCTGGACGCTTTGCACCTGCTGCACGGCTTTTTGCGGAACCAGAATCGCGTCGTGCCGTACTTCGGTTTGGAAACGGACCCGCCCGAATTGACCCGGCAGCAGCGTATGCTTCGGATTGGGGAAACGCGCCTGCAATTCCAGCGTGCCGGTCTTCGGATCCACCTGGTTTTGCGTATTCTCAATCCGGCCGCGCTCGGGGAAGTGGGTATTATCCGCCAGAATCAATTCGAGAGAAGGCTGCTGCGGCGTGCGTCCACCCGTGCGGCGCTGGTAAGCCAGATACTGCGCTTCCGTGATATTGAACCGTACCCACATCGGGTCGAGCGGCACGATAGTAGTGAGCGGTTGACTCGCGCCCGGCGTCACCAACCCGCCAACCGGCACCAGTGTGTCTCCAATTAACCCGCTGATGGGCGCGCGGATGGTGCCGTACTGCAGATTCAGTTGCGCGTTTTTCAGCGCGCCGCGCAGCGCTTCCACTTTGCCGGAATTGGCGTCGATCTGTGTCTTGGTCGAGAGCCGCGCCTGATCGACATTGGCCTGATTGGCTCGCACATTAGCTTCGGCCGCTGCCAGAGCCGCCGTGGCCGCGTCCAAATCCTGCTTGGCAGCGGCGTCCTGCGCCACCAGAGGTTTGAGCCGGTCATAATCCTGCTGCGCCTTCACCAGGTTCGCCTTGGTGACCGCCAGATTGGCTTCCGCCTGAAGCAGCGATACCTGTTGCTTGGCATATTCCAAATCAGCCTCACTCTGCTGCAGGTTTCCGGTAGCCTGCTCCACGGCTGCCTGATAGGGCCGTAAATCGAGAATGTATAGCGGGTCTCCGGCTTTGACCTCCGAACCTGGCCGGAACAGCCATTTTTCGACGTATCCCTCCACCCGGCCGCGAACTTCCACTTGATTTCGCGCGTAGGTCTGGGCCGGATATTCCGAGTAAATCGGCACGTCCGTCTTCGTTACTGTGACGACTTCCACGGGAGGTGGAGGTGGAGCGGCCGGACCTTGGGCTTCCGAATTGCACCCTGCCGCCGCCAGGCTTATGCCGAGTACTGCCGCCGCCAAGGCGGCTCGCAAATGTAGTGACCTATGCCTCATGAGCCTCGTTGATTTGCCTGAATAAGGGAGTGATGATCCAAGCCGGTGCAAGTATTCAAGAACCTACGTAGAACAGCTTAAAATCTCCCGATCCATTCATTGTCACGCAAAATTCGCCCGGGCGAAACTCGGAGTAAAGATTCGCGAGACAATCGTCTTTCAATCGCCAGTCATGCGGCCTTTCTTGGAGTGCGACTCCAGGCCGGCCTGAAACCATCTGACAATGATAGACGCTCATCTCCACTCCTCGTTTCAATTGAGTGTGGTAGCGGCTGACTCTAAAGTGTGACTTTAGCGAGGTCTGCACCTTCTGAAATGCTCGACGATCACTTCAAACTCCTCCAGAAGCCGATAAAAAAGTGAGAGCGCTCGTTGAAAATCGAAGCCAATCTAGGGATCTCAAAAGTCGCTCTTCGTTGATGAATCCCGACCGCTGCTCGGTTTTTTTCCACGGCGGCCGCCAACGGAACGCTGCACCAGGACCGCTATAATCGATGAAGTGGATCTGGAAAAAGTATTGCTCCGCAAAGTAGGCGAGGCCATCCACCGCTTCAAGATGCTGCGGGACGGCGATCGCGTTGCTGTAGCTGTTTCCGGCGGTAAGGATTCCGCGACTCTGCTCGAAGCCCTCCTGCTTTTGCAGAAGCGAGCGCCTATCGATTTTTCAGTTTGTGCATTCACTGTGGAGCAAGGCAAGTTTCTCAGGCCCATTGAACCGATTGGCGAATACCTGAAGAAGCGCGGAATTGATTGGACGTATTACCGCGACCAACCGTCTCTTCGTCTGCTCGAAGATCAGCCGGAACACGGCTGCGACGTCTGTAGCCGGTTTCGCCGTCGCGCAGTGTACGAAATCGCTCATAGTCTGGGCGCGAACGTGATTGCATTCGGGCACACGGCAGACGATTTTTGCGAAGCCTTGTTGCGCAACACCATGTTCACCGGTAAGCTGAGCGCACTTCCCGCTCTCACATGGTCGCGCGATCGCGAATACCGGCTGATCCGTCCCCTGGTGTATGTCAGCGAAGAGATTACGCGCGCTTACGCGGAAGCTCGTGGCGTACCCGTTGTCCCCTGCGGATGTTCCCAGCGGACTGGAACTGTACGGCGGGCGCTCCGCGACATGTTCGCGGACCTGGAACGCGAGCACCCTCACCTGAAAGAAAACATACTTTCGGCGATGGGCAATCTGGATACTGAACGCCTTTTGGATGTCCGATTCCTACCTGACGGCGGCGCCCCCACGCCGGAACCGGAACTGTTCCCTATCGTCACCGAATCGTAGTCCTGCTCTAACCATGTTGTATTGACCCGCGCCCGGTATACCGATTAAGATGAGGTTCTCTCTTTTTTCACACCCAATCTTATGAAACTGCTGCCGCGCGAGGAGAAGTTTTACCACCTGTTTCTGAAGCAGGTGGAAATCATCTCAGAAGCCGCGAGGCTGCTGCTCGATGGTGTCCGCTCCGGGAATTCCCGCCGTGCCACCGCCGCCACGGAAATCAACGTCCTGGAGCACCGCGGCGATGAGATCATCCACGAAATCTTCACGCGGTTGAACCAGACTTTCATCACGCCGATCGATCCCGAGGATATCCATAACATCTCTTCGGCTCTGGACGACGTACTGGACGGCATCGAAGATACCGCGCACCGCCTGGTTTCCTACCACATCGAGAACGTTCCACCCAGCATGGTGACATTGGCCGAAATCATTTCGAATTGCGCAAAAGCTCTCACCAGCGCGTTCCAGGCGCTCGAACAGGGCGGCCCCATCATGGAGCACTGCATCGAGATCAACCGCTTGGAGAACGAAGCCGACCGCATCGGCCGCAGTGCCGTTGTGGATCTGTTCGATAAAGAGAAGGACCCGATCACCCTCATTAAACTCAAGGAGGTTTACGAGTTCATCGAGGGCACCATCGATAGCTGCGAGGATGTGGCCGACGTTTTACAAAACGTAGTGGTCAAAAACAGCTAGCCGATGTCCGTTTTTACGCTCGCCGTCGTCATCATCTCCATCGCTCTTGTCTTCGATTACATCAACGGCTTTCACGACGCTGCTAATTCCATCGCTACCATCGTCTCCACGCGCGTTCTGACACCGTTTCAAGCCGTGGTTTGGGCCGCATTCTTTAACTTCGCCGCTGCCTTTCTGTTTGGAACCGCAGTGGCGAAAACCGTCGGCCGCGGCTTCGTAGACCTCAGCCTGATCACACCCTATGTTGTCCTGGCCGGCCTGGCTGGCGCGATCCTCTGGGACCTGATTACGTGGTGGCTCGGGCTGCCCACCAGTTCCTCCCACGCGCTGATTGGCGGATACGCCGGCGCGGCCATGGCGCGCATCGGATTGACACACGGCTTCGGACAAAGTTTCCGCGCGCTGAATCTGGGGCCGCAAGGGGAATGGCCGCTGACGCTCATCTTCATCTTCCTAGCGCCGCTGATCGGGTTGGTCGTGGCCTATTTTTTAATGGTATTGGTCTACTGGCTATTCCGAAAATCCAGTCCTTCCAAGATGGACCATTACTTTCGGCGCTTTCAGTTGGTCTCGGCGGCCGCATTCAGTTTGTCGCACGGCTCCAATGACGCCCAGAAGACCGCCGGCGTGATTGCGAGCGTACTCTACACATCCGGATACCTGAAGGTCTTCGAAATCCCCGATTGGGTGCTGCTGGCGGCCTATTCCTCTATTGCGCTCGGCACGTTAAGCGGTGGATGGCGCATCGTGCACACTATCGGTGGGCGATTGACGAAGTTAAAGCCGCGCAGCGGATTCTGTGCCGAGACCGGCGCGGCCGGAGCCGTGCTCTTCGCCACGCACCTGGGGCTGCCGGTCTCGACGACCCATGCGATCGCTGGAGCAATTGCAGGCGTCGGAAGCATTCAACGCACTAAAGCTGTTCGCTGGGGAATCGCTACCGACATTTTGTGGGCCTGGGTTCTGACAATTCCCGCAGCAGCGGTGATTGCATGGCTTGCGTTCCTTCTGTTGCATGTAGTGGTGCCTGGAGCGTAAGCAAAAGTTCCCTTTCCAGCGCTTACCCACAATTCCTCTGAGCCGCCGCCCTTTTGCCTCTTGCTCTTTTGACATAGAATGCCTCTGCTACTGCCTGGAGCAATCGCGAGTCTGGACCTGGCGCTAGGTAATAGACGAGCCGCACGCCTTTCCGCCCATTTTTACAGCGATTGCAGCGCTTATGCCCGCTCTCGGAATCGGCACCACCAATCGGTCTAAAGGCTCCTTGCTCCGGCTGAGCTTTACTTCCCTGCTCCAGCAATCGCGTAGCCTTGCCACACGTATTCCAGCGCTTCGGGCAAGGTCTGCTGCTTCACGGTGCGGTCGGTGTGTCCGGCGTTGCGCGCGAAGACGAACTGGTAGTGATAGCCTTTCGCCGCGAGCACTTTCGCCATGTTCTCATTTGCAACCACCCAATCGTGATACTTGTCGCGATTGCTGTAATTGTCGCGGTCGCCGACTTCCATCCAGATGCGGATCGGCTTGACCGGGCTGTTAGGAATGATGTGCTCGTGGTACTCCCACGCACCGTGCGGCGTTTCCGGGTTCTCCGGCCACTGCTGGTTCACATAGGTGCCGGAGTACGTGAGAACACGGTGATAAAGCTCCGGATGATACCACGCCATACTCAACGCACAGGAGCCGCCGGAACTGCCGCCCATCGTCGCGCGGCCGTTGGGGTCTTTGGTGAGTTTCACGTTGTATTGCTTCTCGACCAACGGCAGCACCTCGGCTTCGACGAATTCGGCGTACTTTCCGGACATCGTGTCATATTCGAGACCGCGTTCACTTCCCTGCGCGTCGCCGCCGCCATTGCTGATTGATATAGCGATCATCACCGGCACTTTGTGCTGTGCGATCAGGTTATCGAGCGCGGCGAATAGCGCACGGTCCGGCCCGTCCGCTCCAACAATGAAGGGCGCGACCGTGCCCGAAACGTATTGCTTCGGAACATAGACAGACACATGCCGCGTGTAGGGCGCGGGATGGCTCTCGACTACACGCCTGGCGGGATTTGCAGGGCCGGTACGGGCGAAGCTGTTGGGATCACGCGCAATGCCGGGATAAAATTTGCTGTCGGCCGATTCCATGGTAAACGTGTAGACCGTTCCTTGCGGTACGCCTTCCTGGGCCGCCATCTCGGGCGCTGGATTGTGAGTGGGGCCGAGGATGAAGTTTCCATCGGCATCGGCCGGTGCATTGGCTCCGTCGGGTAGCTCCTTCGCCGTGACATAGCCGGGCGTGTGCGGGTCGCGAGTCGGGGCCGCCGGACGGGCGCGGCGCGCGGGCGCCGGCGGAACTGGAGCCGCAGGCGGCGTTTGAGCCGCAGCCGGATGGAGACCGGCCGTCAGACCAATCAGGAACGCGATGCTGAGAAAACGGAACATGAAGGATCTCCTTCTTGCTTTCAAATACGTGCAGCAACCCGGGAAAATCATCACCGATCTTAACTCAACCAGCCACGCCGTGTCCGGCTGGGCGGTGAACGTTGCTTTCGCGGGCTTCCGAATCCGGCTGCCGATTTGAGATCCTGATTTTATTGGATGACGAGCGGCGCGGATTCACGGACATCACTTGTGATCACTGACGAAGAATGCATGCGCAAGGCGCTGCGGCTGGCGCGGGAAGGATCTGCCGCGGGTGAAGTGCCTGTGGGCGCGGTGGTTGTGCTCGATGGCGCTGTGATCGGACAAGGTTGGAATGCGCCGATCGCACGGCGAGACCCCACGGCGCACGCGGAAATTCTGGCTCTGCGGGAAGCGGCGGCGTGCGTGAACAATTACCGCCTCGAGGGTGCGACGCTCTACTCGACGCTGGAGCCTTGCGTCATGTGTGCCGGCGCGCTGGTGGCGGCGCGTGTCTCGCGCCTCGTGTTCGGCGCGCGCGACTTGCGCTTTGGCGGTGTGCGCAGTAAATTCCGCCTTGCCGATTCAGATGTGCTCAACCATCGTGTGGAAGTGGTAGAAGGCATTCTCGCGGTGGAATGCGTGGAACTGCTCCAGGAATTCTTCGCTAGTGCGCGGCGTGGGCCAGAGTTTCGATCGTGACATCGACCTTGTCGCTGGCGCGCAGCAGGAACGTGCTTGGGTTCTTGATTCCCCACTGATGGTAAGGCACGGTAAAGCTGGCCTTAGCGCTGTATCCTCCGGGAGCCGGCTGGACAGCCACGGAAAGAGTCATCTCATGTTCTGCACCATGGATGGTGAACATTCCGTGCACTTCGAGTTGCGAAGGCCCTGTAGTAGCCAGCTTGCCGGACACACGATCCGGACGAAAGACGATCTCAGGATAGCGCGCGGTTTCAAGAATGCTTTGATGCATGCGGCGGTCGCGGCCCGAATTGCCGGTTTCGCCGCTCGTGGCATCGGCGACGATTTCTCCGCCGGCTTGACCGTTAATGGGGTTGAAATGCACAGCGCCGTGTTTTAGCCGGAACGTGCCGTGGACGGTGTGCAGCGTGCTGCCGAGGGTGAATTCAATTTTGGTTTGCGCCGGGTCGAGTTGGAACGACATCTCCTGCGCCGGCAGAGAGGCCGCGCCCGCCCAGGTAGCGCTTATCAGCAACGGAAGAAGGGACTTTACCGATATTTGTCCACAGAATTTCACAACTCCATGGTCCTGCGAGAGTGATGAAGAAATCGTGGGTGAATTGCAAATGTTTCGTAAACAGAGGGCGGCGCAGGGCTCAATCGGTGCGCCGCCGCACGGTTGGTTGATCTATTGAAGCTTGAGAGTGTCCACCATCAGCCGGTCGCCGAAAATGCGGCCGACGATCGAAACGCGTGGTTTCACGCCGGGACCTTGGCCATTCAGCATTGCCTTGCCCGCGGTGCTGGACTGGACGGCCAATGCGGCGTAAGTATTGCCACCCTGATCCAGATTCAGGAAGCGGCCGTTATCGAGCAGCACGGCGAATCCGTGCGTAGCGCCGGTGATCGCGCATCCGGCATCCATTTGACGGCTGTTCAATTCTTCCACCTGGTGCATCAGGATGTCGCGCCTTTCGGAGTCGAGCGTCTTCTGATCCACAGTGATGCCGGCCACGGCTTGTGCCGGAGATTGATTCGTGCCCGTGGTGCTGGCATAGCCCTGCTTGGAGCGTTCGGATTTTTCGGCTGTGGCCGCGGCAGGCGTCATAGCGGGCAGAGCGCCTTCCACCGAAATGGGTTTCTGAGCCAGATTGGCGTCCGAACGATCGCGGCAGCCCGCATCCACCAGCACGCCTGCGAAGTTCAGTGGCTCGGGCGGCATGCTTTGTTGCGTGCCGATGCGGCCGCGGTCGAGTGATTGTCTCTCATCGGCCACGGGCGTCTGTCCCCGAGTTCTGACCTGGTTCAGATTGCTCGTGCTCGTATCCTGCGCCACCGCCATCGCCGCCAGAATTGCGGCGGGTAGCGCTATCCGAAGAATCGCGTTCATTTCTCCCCTCGATTAAGTAGTATGCCATCAAATGGCCTGCGCATGCGAGATATGCCGGAAATACGATGAGGGAAGAGGATGTGCGCGCTCTGCCAGCCCGGTTCGCGGGCAAACGCTATCATGGTTCTTGGACCTGAGCCTCCGCCGCCAGACAATTCACTGTTGCCGGCGCCTGCCGGATGACGCGGACCTGCACCGCCGCGGCCCCAGGCAGGCGGCTTAGACCTGTATGCGTCCTTCGCGCGAACCGTTGTTTCGCAGACTGCCTTCCTGGCTGCCTCAGGCTTTCGGCTTTGGTCTTTCGGCCGTTTGCCTGGCCTGGGTATTGCACGGTTACCCGATCAGCGATCTGGTGAATGCGATCCGAACTCTTGATTGGCGGTGGGTCAGCCTGGCCGTGCTCGCCGATCTGTCGGTCTACCTGGTGCATGCGTGGCGATGGAAGACCGTGCTCAGCCCGGTGATCCGCGTAGGTCTGTGGCGAACCGCACAAGCGGTTTACATCGGCTTGTTCGCGAATGAAGTGCTTCCCTTACGCACGGGCGAACTAATCCGCTGCTATCTGTTGGCGCATTGGAATGACTTGCGGCTCTCGGTGAGTTTCGCCTCAGCAGCGGTGGAACGCCTGATCGATGGCTTTTGGATGCTGGCGGCGTTCCTGGTTACGGCGGGCTTCGTGCGGCGCATTCCTCGCGAACTCACGATTCTCGTGCAGGTGACGGGCGTGCTGCTCATGCTGTGCGCGATCCTGTTGATCTGGATCGTGCGCCGCAAACACCAGGCGCATACCGCCATCCGGGAGCGCCGCGGAGCCGCCACGCTCCGCCACGTGATCGAAGGACTGCATTTGATGGGAAACCGCCGGAGCTTCGCGACAGCCACGTTGATCAGCCTGCTTTATCTGGCTCTACAGGTTGTTTCGGTTTACGCATTGATGAAAGCATACGGTCTGGATCTTTCGTTCTGGGTGGCGGGCGGGGTCCTGACGATTGTGCGCTTCGGCACCGTGGTGCCGAATGCCCCAGGCAACCTGGGATTGTTTCAAGCGGCCTGTGTGGTGGCGATGGGTTTGTTCGACGTGGAAAAGAACGATGCTAAGACCTTTTCCTTCGTCATGTTCTTCGCGTTGACGGTGCCGCTGATTGTCGGTGGGGCGATTGCAGTGGCGCTGACCGGCTTGAATCTGGGACAGATCCGCGATCGCGCCAAATTCGGCACCGAGGAAGCCGCCGCTCTGCGTGAAGAATGAGAGACCTTAACCCTGCTCGGGCCGCTTCTTCGGCGGGGGCAAGGCGCGCACGGCCGCTCTGGCTTTTTCAAACTCACCGGTCTGATAGTTGTAATGCCGCTGCGGTAATGTGCGGATTTCGGCCTGAATGGCCTGTTGCCGGTTACCCGGATTGGGGTGGTCGGAAAGGAACTGCGACAGGAACCCCGAACCCTGCGTGCCGGAAGCCTGCAGCTTCTGAAAGAACACGGCCAGTTGTGACGGATCATATCCGGCCTCGGCCATGAGATGCGTTCCAAGCGCGTCGGCTTCGCTTTCCGAATCACGCGAGTAGTGCAACAGCAGCGAATTGGCTCCCAGTCCGATCCCTACCTGCGCGAGTTGTCCCAGTACGGAGCCGTTGTTCACGAGGGCATCCGCCAGTAGAGCCGGCAACTCAATCGCCTTGGCCCGGGTGACGGCGTGCGTGCCGTGCCGCAAAATTACGTGCGACATCTCATGGCCCATGACACCGGCGAGCTGTGCTTCGTTGTCGCAGCTTTTCACGAGGCCTGAAAGGATGAACATCGGTCCGCCTGGCAGGGCGAACGCGTTCACCGCGGGATCATTGAGCATGGTGAACGTGAAGGTGAAGCCGCTGCGCTTCGCTTCCGGGGTCGCGGCGAGGCGGTCTCCTACGCGCTTGATGTAGTCTTGCAAAAACTGGTTCTGCACTACCTGATACTGTTGCCGTACCTGCTGAGATGCTTCCCGCCCGATCTCAGTATCCTGCTCTTTCGTGAACAGGTTGAATCCGGGCCGAAGTGTTTCGCCCGGTTGGCGCGCAGCGCACGCCACGGCGGCGGCCGCGATTAAAACCGCGAGCAGCAGGCCGCGTTTCCGCAAGATTGGCGTCATGCCCCAATCCCCCTGGTTTCATTTTGCACCTTTCGAACCACCGCGAAAATGAGCAGGCGTACAACCTGTCACGTTTCCAGGCGCGCCGTGGACAAGAGTTTGCAGGAAGTTTGGCGAATGTCAATTGGCTCGCGGAAACGCGGGACTCTTAGTGCAGCCGGGTGGTGGAAAGGAGAGGAGCCGGAAAATGGGACATGTCGCGGCCGAGTGGGCTTATATCATGGGCAACTGGGAATCGCTGCTGATCTCAGTTGCCGCGCTGGCCGGGGCGATCATCGTTGCATCACTGGTCCATTGCGCCCTCTTTTGGCTGCTGCAAAGGCGCGCCAGCCAGTCTGGACACGTTCTTGCCAGTTCGCTGGTGCGGCATGGGCGCAGTCCTTCGAAGTGGGTTCTCTATCTGATCGCCCTGCTCCTCACCGTGCCGATGGTTCCTCTTCCGGAGACGGTTAAGAATCCAATCGAACATCTGATCGGCCTCGGCATCGTCGCCACCATCGCGTGGGCGTTTATTCTTGGCGCCGACCTGTTCGCCGACGTTGTGGCGGCGCGGCACCGGATTGACGTGAGAGACAATCTGGCGGCGAGGCGCGTTCGGACCCAGGTGCAGGCGTTACGCCGCATTTTTGCGGCGATCGTGGTGATTATTACGCTCGGGATCATGCTGTTGACCATTCCGAGCGTGCGCTCGGTTGGAACCAGTCTTCTCGCTTCTGCGGGATTGGCGGGATTGGTCGTCGGCATGGCAGCGAAACCAACTCTGGGAAATCTGATCGCTGGTGTGCAACTCGCCATCACGCAGCCGATCCGCATCGAAGACGCCGTGATTGTGGAAGGTCAATGGGGTTGGGTTGAGGAGATTACGTCCACGTATGTCGTGGTCCGCATCTGGAACTGGCAGCGCCTGGTTCTGCCTCTTACCTACTTTCTTGAACATCCCTTCCAGAACTGGACGAGGTCGAGCGCCGCCTTGATCGGTGAAGTGCACATTCATGCGGATTACACTCTCCCGGTGGATGAAGTACGGAAGGAACTGGATCGAATTCTCCAGAACACCGACAAGTGGGCGGGCACTGTAAAGGTTTTGCAGGTCACTTCCGCCACAGAAAACACGATCGAATTGCGCGCCTTGGCGGACGCAGCAGATGCCGGCATAGCTTGGGATTTGCGGTGCTTGATTCGAGAAGGCCTCATCAAGTTCATCCAGGAAAACTACCCGCAATGCCTGCCAAGGCGGCGCGCCGATCTGGGCGGGTCCCCGTCACCGGACGGCCTTCCCGCGCCGGCGGAACACGAGCCTGCCACACGCTAATCTTGCGAGTCGTTCGTTCTGCTGGCGCACTTAATACCGCCATTAACCCTACGTTATAATTAACCCTATGTTGACGCCCACCGAAAAGATCTGGCACAACGGCCGCTTCATCCGATGGGACGAGGCGACCATCCATGTGCTCTCCCATGTCGTGAGCTATGGCACCTCCGTATTTGAAGGGGTCCGGTGCTATTCCACGCCGTCCGGACCGGTGGTATTCCGTCTCCGGGAACACATTCGCCGCATGGAGGATTCGGCGAAGATCTACCGGATGGAAAACATCGGCTATTCGACCGAAGTGCTAGCTGAGGCGATGCTGGAGTTGGTACGCGTCAACAAAATGGATGCCTGCTACATCCGGCCGATCGTGCTGCGCGGCTATGGGGAGATGGGCGTCAATCCGCTCAAGAACCCGATCGACGTGTTCATTGCCTGCTGGTCCTGGGGCAAGTACCTGGGCGATGAGGCGCTGGCCGAAGGCGTGGACGTGTGCGTTTCCAGTTGGTCGCGCATTGCGCCGAATACGCTGCCCGCGCTGGCCAAAGCCGGGGCCAACTACATGAACTCGCAGTTGATCAAGATGGAGGCGCTGGCGAACGGCTATTCCGAGGGCATCGCGCTCGATACCGCGGGTTATGTCTGCGAGGGATCAGGCGAAAACATCTTCGTGGTGCGTGACGGCAAGATTCACACACCGCCGCTCGGAGCGTCCGTGCTGCCAGGCATCACGCGCGATTCCGTGCTCACGCTGTGCCGCGAACTGAACATCCCGGTGGTGGAAACCACCGTTCCGCGCGAAATGCTCTACATCGCCGATGAAGTCTTTTTCTCCGGCACGGCGGCGGAGATTACACCCGTGCGCTCGGTGGATCGTATTCAGGTGGGTAAGGGCCGCCGCGGTCCAATCGCCGAACGGCTTCAGAAGGAATTCTTCGCGGTTGTGAATGGCGCCAAGCCCGACCGCTACCACTGGCTCACGCCGGTGCATGCAGTACAACCCGCTGGAGTGAAGTAGAAAAGAAAAAGGCGGGAGGCCGCGTGCGCAACCCGGGACAGCCACCTCCCCCGAGATTTGCCATCCGGGCTGCGCAGCGCCTAATGGACTCTTCTTTTTTAGCGCGGTGAAGCCGGCAACGCCAGCGCGGATTTGACGCCGCGATCTCTTTTTCAACAAGTTTTTTCGGCCACGGATGATTAGACTTGGACACCGGTTTGTGTGGCAAACTTGTGGCAAACTTGTGAATAAAACAGCGCGCTTATGAAATGTCAGGGCCGGGATGCTTCTTCGATGAACGGGATTGAGGCAGGCTTCGATGAAATCATTCAATCCACCGGACCCGCGGCCCCCGGCGACGAGCTTTGTCTGGCGCCCGGCTGGATCGATATCCAGGTCAATGGCTTTGCCGGAGTTGATTTCAACGATCCAGGCGTTCCGCTGGAGCGTATTGCCTACGCGATCGGCGTGTTGCTTTCAACCGGTGTAACGCGCTTCTATCCCACCGTCATCACCGGCCCGCCGGACGCGATGATCGGAGCTCTGCGCAATCTCGCTCAGGCCGCTGCCTCGCTCCCGGAGGGCGGCGCGATTGACGGATTCCATGTGGAGGGTCCGCACATCTCCGCCGGCGACGACCCGCGCGGCGCGCATCCATTGCGCTGGGTACGGCCGCCGGATCTCGAGGAATTCCGCCGCTGGCAGGAGGCGACCGAAGGCCGCATCCGCATCGTGACGATCTCCCCTGAGTGGCCCGAGGCGCCGCGCTATATCGAAAGGATCGTGAGCGAGGGAGTAGTCGCTTCCATCGGCCACACCGCCGCCAGTGAACAGCAGATCGCCGATGCCGTCTCGGCGGGCGCAACTCTTTCGACGCACCTGGGCAACGGCGGACCCCGCACCATGCCCCGCCATCCCAACTATCTTTGGCAGCAGCTTGCGGAGGACCGTCTGATGGCGGACTTCATTGTGGACGGTATTCACTTGCCGGGCAGCTTTGTGAAGACGGCTATCCGCGCGAAAGGCGTGCAGCGCTCGGTATTGGTGACGGACGCGGCAGCGCCGGCCGGGGCCGCTCCTGGCCGCTACCGCCTGGGCGAGCAAACGGTGGATCTTACTCCGGACCAGCGAGTGGTGCTGGCAGGCGAAGACCGCTTGGCGGGCAGCGCCCTGCGCATGGATCGAGCGATCGAAAACGTGATGCGCCTGGCAGGCGTTACGCTGGCGGAGGCCATTGCGATGGCCACGGTGAACGCGGCCCGCGCGGGGAATGTGCCCGGACGGCTGCAGGGTCTTGCTCCCGGCGACCGCGCCGACTTCGTGCAATTTCGCTATACGCCGGAGATCCCGCGCATCGAAGTAGTCTCCACATGGATTGATGGGCGCCGCGTCTATCCGCCCGGCTCGTCTAATTGAGTGTCTCTCGTGAGTGTCTCAGCGGAACAGCGCTTCGGCGCCGCGCTGGATGATGGCGGCTCCGGCTGCACCGGTAAGCGCGGAGACAAATGCAGGCGCTGCTCCGCGCCGCTTCCATTCTTCATGAACCGCGTGGTAGCCCAGGTAGAAGAGCCAACCGGCTGTGAGTCCGAGCGGATACATGATCCAGGCGGTCCCCAGATGCGGCTCCATCAGAAGTCCTGCCACACCACCCACTAACGTTGCGCCTTCAACCAGCGCGCACCATGCCAGGGCCGCCGGGCGGGATTTCACCGAGGCTCGCAGGATGCCGCCGAGCGCGATTCCCTCCGGCACCTTATGTAGCGCAATTGCGAGCGGAACCGCCACGCGTAGCCCGAGCGGAACCGCAAGCTGTGCTGTGGCAACGCTCCAGCCATCGAGAAAGCTGTGCAGCGCTGCCGCCGAAATCAATGGCCCGGCGAAGCCATGCAGTTCGATAGCACAGGCGTTGTGATCATGATCGTGCGCGCAGGTCGGGCAGACCGAATAGGCGTAGTGATTGATGATCAACAGCAGCGCGTAACCCAGGCCGAACAGGCCCAAGCTGGCGCGCCACCCGATTTCGACGATCAGTTCCGGCAGCAAACCGAACAACGCAACACCGAGCAGCACGCCCGCGCTGAAGGGCACCAAAATATTCGCGCGGCGGCGCATCCCGGTGAGCCACAACCCAAGAATGGCGCCACTCAACCCTGCCAGTGTAGCCAGCGCGGGGGCGACCAGGCCGGGCGATGTAGAGGTGAGGAGAGACAATTCTTTACTTTAGCTCAGGCGGCCCGGCTGTATGCCGCATGATGGGGATCGATTCAGCCCGTACCGTGCCTGACACTTCATTCATTTGACAACTCTTCCTTCCCGTCCGTATCATGAAGTTTCAATAACTATTCTGTACAGGCGCTGTTTTTCACGCGCCCACGTACGCGTCCAAATGGCAACTACCGCGTCTGTCTTGTCAGGGACACATCAATATGATCAAAGTCGAAGGTTTAACTAAGCGATACGCCCGTACTGTCGCTGTCGATAACATTTCCTTCGAAGTCGAAAAGGGACAAATCGTAGGTTTCCTGGGGCCGAATGGGGCCGGAAAGACTACGACCATGCGCGTCCTCACGTGCTTCCTCCCTCCCACCTCGGGTAGCGCCAGCGTCGCAGGGTTTGACGTAATGGAGCACCCGCTCGAAGTGAAAAAGCGTATCGGCTACCTGCCCGAAACACCCCCGCTTTACCCGGAAATGGAAGTCTCGGAATACCTCCATTTCGCCGGCAAACTGAAAGGCATTCCGGGTTCGGAAATCAGCCGCCGCGTCAGTGACGTCACCGAACGCTGCGCGATCGGCGATGTGCGGAACCGGCTCATCGGGAAGCTTTCCAAGGGCTACCGTCAGCGCGTAGGTCTGGCTCAGGCCATCATCCACAACCCCGACGTGCTGATTCTCGATGAACCCACCAGCGGACTTGACCCCAAGCAGATCATCGAGACGCGTGAACTCATTCGCTCGCTCTCGGGCGAGCACACGATCATCCTGAGCACCCACATTCTGTCGGAGGTGGAGCACTCCTGCGGGCGCGTCATCATCATCAGCCGCGGCAAACTGGTGGCGATCGATTCGGTCGATAACCTGACCAACCGCCTGCGCGGTTCCGAAGCCATCGCGGTCGAAGTGGAAGCAGCCGACGGCAGACCCGACCCGAGCCAGGTGCAACAACGCCTGGAACAGGTGCCCGGCGTAAGCCGCGTGGTCATGAAGGATTCGAAAAACGGCCGGCTTTCCTTTGAAGTTGAAAGCCTGCAAGGCCGGCAGGTGCGCGCCGATGTGGCGCGCGGCGTAGTGAATGCGGGCTGGGGTTTGAGCGAACTGCGCTCCGTGGGTCTCAGCCTGGAAGACATCTTCCTGCAACTCACCACCTCCGAACAGAAAGACACCCAGGGAGAGAAAAAGTGAAAAACATCATCCTGATTTGCGGGAAGGAATTGAAGAGTTATTTTGCCTCGCCGATCGCGTATCTGCTGATGGCGTTTTTCGGCCTGATCTTCGGGTTCGGCTTCTATACCGCTACCCGCGATTTCGTGCAGTTCAGCTTTCAGGCCCAGATGACCGGGCAGGCGCAGCCCATGAATGTGAATGAGCAGATCATTCGGCCGCTGCTCGGCTTCGCCAGCACGATCGCGCTCTTCCTGATTCCATTGATCACCATGCGCCTGTTCGCCGAAGAGAAGCGCTCCGGCACCATTGAGCTGCTGCTGACCTCGCCCATCCGCGATAGCGAAATCATCGTGGGCAAATGGCTGGGGGCCATGCTGCTTTATCTTTGCGTGCTGTTTATGTCAGCCATCAACATCGCGCTGTTGTTCGCGTGGAGCAAGCCGGATTGGAAACCGGTGCTGATCGGATACCTTGGCCTGATTCTCCAGGGCGGGTGTTTGCTGGCAATCGGAGCTTTCATCTCGACCCTGACAAAGAATCAGATCATCGCCGGCGGTGTGACGTTTTTCGTCTGCCTCCTACTCTGGCTGCTGAGCTGGTTTACCGCGTTTGACAACTCGGTGACGGGGCAGGTGGTCAACTATCTCTCGATCGTGACGCATTTCGACAATTTCGGGAAGGGAGTGCTCGACTCCAAGGATGTGATCTTCTACTTATCCATGATTTTCTTCGGGCTATTCATTACTTCGCGATCCATGGAATCGCTGCGGTGGAGGGCATAACCATGAACGCCGCGTGGCTCAAAAAACGCCAGACGAAATACACGGCTTACGTGACCGTGTACATCATCGTCATTCTGGCCATTCTGGTGGCCGTTAATTTCCTGACGAACCGTTATGACAAGTCGTGGGATTCCACCGCGAACAAGCAGTTCAGCCTCGCGCCGCAGACTGTCAAAGTCGTCAAGGAGCTGAATCACGACGTACAGATCGTTTACTTCGACGATACGCAGCGCTTCCCGCAGGCACGCGACCTGCTGGGGCGGTATGCGAGTCTTTCTCCCAAACTGCACGTGGAGTATATCGACCCGGTGAAGAAGCCGCAGCAGGCGCGGGCGGCCGGGTTCCAGCGCGATGCGAATATCATCGTCAAGAACGGCAACAAGACCGAAACCGCCAAGAGTCTGACTGAAGAGGAAGTGACCGGCGCGCTGATTCGCGCGATGAAATCCGGCGTGCGTACCGCCTGCTTCGTTTCCGGCAGTGGTGAGCACGCGCTCGACGATACCGATCGCACGGGATATTCCTCCGTGAAAGATGCGCTCACGCAGAACAATTACCAGACGCGCACCATTTCCCTGCTCCAGGCCGGCGCAGCACCCGCTACGGCCGCGCCGGGAGCTCCCACGACGCCGCCGGCAGCCGCCGGCAAACCGGAAGTGCCGAAGGATTGCACGGTGCTGGTGGTCGCCGGTCCGCGCTTTGCTTATACACAGCCGGAAGTCGATGCAATCCAGTCGTACGTGCAGGGCGGCGGCAGCGCGCTGTTTCTGCTGGATCCCCCGCTCAATCTGGGACGCGATGAAACGAACCCGAACCCGGCCCTGATTTCACTGCTGAATAGCTGGGGGGTGACGGCTAACAAGGACTTGGCGCTCGACACCAGCGGGATCGGACAGATTTTCGGCTTGGGACCGGAGGTTCCTCTGGTATCCACTTACGAGTCACACGCCATCGTCAACGAGATGAAAGGCGTAGCTACGGCGTTCCCGCTCTCGCGCACACTCGATGTGAAAAGCGGAAGCAATACCAGCGTGGACAAGCTGTTCGCCACCGGCGACAACAGCTATGCTACGACCAACCTGAGTTCGGGGCGAATCACGATTGATCCGAAGAAGGATAGGAAAGGCCCACTTACCTTGGCTGCCGCCGGCACTTACAACGGCACGGCGAAGGGCCGGTTCGTGGTGGTGGGGAGTTCGCTCTGGGCGGGCAACGGCTTCATCCGGTTCAATGGCAACCGCGATCTGTTCCTCAACATGGTCAACTGGCTGACGGCGGATGAAGACCTGATTTCTATTCGTCCCAAAGAACCGGAAGACCGTCCGCTCAATATGAGCGGGCAGAAGGTGGCGATGCTGTTCTGGCTGAGCGTGGTAATCTTCCCGCTCGGAGTCGTGGGCTTCGGCCTAGCCACCTGGTGGAAGAGGAGATAGCCGATGAAGCCGAGGGGACTGCTGGTCGCGGTGGTTCTTCTGGCTGTACTGGGTGGTGTTACCTGGTGGTCGAATAAGAAGCAGGCCGCTGAGGCAAAGAAGACGACCGCCGGTAACGCTACTAAGATCATTTCTATCCCGGACAACCAGTTTCAGGAAATTCGTCTGCAAAAGGCCGGTTCCACAGTAGACCTGAAGCGCGAGAGCGGCAAGTGGCAGATTGTGGAGCCAAAGCCGCTGCCCGCGGATCAGGATGCCATGTCATCCCTGGTATCGACCCTGGGGACTCTGAACGCCGATCAAACCATCGAGGAGAAGGCCACAAACCTTGCTCCTTACGGCTTGAATCAACCGTCGCTCAATGTGCAAGTCGTCAAAACGGATGGCAAGACTGCGGACCTGCTGATTGGCGATGACACGCCTACCGGCTCGGGCACTTATGCCAAACTCGCCAATGACCCGCGCGTATTCACCATCGCCAGCTATATCAAATCGAGCGTCGATAAAACTCCCAACGATCTGAGAGACAAACGGCTGCTCACTTTCGATTCCGATACGTTGACGCGGGTGGACTTGAGCGCCAAAGGCCCAACCGTGGAGTTCGGGAAAAACAATCAAAACGAATGGGAGATCTTAAAGCCTCGGCCGCTCCGCGCCAGTGGTTCCCAAGTGGACGATCTGGTGGCCAAACTGAAAGACGCCAAAATGGACCTGACCGGAACGGCGGAGGAATTGCAGAAGGCTCCTGCCGCGTTCGCCGCGGGAACCAAAGTGGCTACGGTGACCGTTACCGACAAGAGCGGTGACCAGACTCTCGAAGTCCGCAAGGATAAAGACAAGAATTACTACGCCAAGAGTTCGGCGGTCTCGGGAATTTACAAAGTAGCGGCCGATGTGGGCGACAGCCTGGACAAGAGCCTGGAGGATTTCCGCAACAAGAAGCTGTTCGATTTCGGCTTCAACGATCCTTCGCGCGTCGACGCCAAGAACGGCGCGGCGGCAAATGTCACTTACACGAAATCCGGCGATCAGTGGACAGCCAACGGCAAGCGCATGGACAACTCCAGCGTGCAGAACCTGATCGACAAACTGCGCGACCTGACGGCCACGAAGTTCGCGGATAAGGGCGGCGGCGAACCCGTGTTTGAAGCGCGCGTGGTGTCGAACAACGGCAAGCGCAACGAACTGGTCACCATCACCAAACAAGGTGACACCTACTTCGCCCAGCGAGAAGGCGAGCCCAGCGTCTATGTGCTCGACCAGCAGGCGGTGAAGGACCTCCAGACCGCGGCCTCCGCGATCAAAGAGGCGCCGCCCGAAAATAAGAAGAAATAGCACACGGGAGCGGGCGGCTGAAGTGCCTTGACGCCGCACTCTCCTGTATTCTTGAAGATGTGAACGGTCTGCTCACCGACCTCTACGAACTCACCATGGCCGCCGGCTACTTCGAAGCCGGAAAGACGGCCGAACTTGCCACGTTTGAGTTCACGCTGCGAAACCTTCCCAGCCATCGGAACTTCATTCTGGCCGCGGGTCTGCCCAGCGTGGTGGAATACCTGCTCAACCTCAGCTTTGACCGTGAAGAGATCGACTACCTTCGCGGCCTGCCGCAGTTTCACCGTGTTTCGCCTGCGTTCTTCGAGTATCTGGCCAAATTCCGATTCACGGGCGACCTGTTCGCGGTTCCCGAAGGCACCCCGCTATTCGCCGGAGAGCCCGTGCTCACCATCCGCGCGTCAATCATTGAAGCGCAGATTCCCGAAACCTACGTACTTTCGGCGATTGCCTTCCCCTCGCTCGTAGCCACGAAGGCGGCTCGCTGCGTGGAAGCTGCGGGCGGCCGGGGAGTTGTGGAATTCGGCACGCGGCATGCGCATACACCCGGCGCCGGAACGCTCGGCGCGCGTGCGGCGTATCTGGGCGGATGCGTGGGCACCAGCAACACGCTGGCGGGAATGCGATACGGCATACCGGTTCTGGGCACGGCGGCTCATTCGTGGGTAATGTCGTTTCCCTGCGAGGCCGGAGCATTCCGCCAGTTGCAGAGCGTGCTGGGTGAATCCACCGTACAACTCATCGACACTTACGACGTGCTCGAAGGCGCGCGTCTGGCCGCGAAACTCGGCGCCCCGGGCTGGGGAGTGCGGCTCGATAGCGGCGACTTTCTTTCGCTTTCCCGGCAAACCCGCGCGATTCTCGATGAGGCCGGCTGGCGCGACGCCAAGATCATGGCAAGCGGCGATCTGGACGAATATTCCATCCGTGAACTGATTTCCGCCGGGGCTCCCATTGACGCTTTCGGTGTGGGCAACCGCCTGGCTACGTCGGCGGATGCTCCGGCTATGGCGGCCACCTACAAGCTGGTCGAGCTCGACATCAGCGGTATCAAGCGCTATACGGCAAAGTACAGTGCGGATAAGCCGTCAGTGCCCGGCTCCAAACAGGTTTTCCGCGATGAAGCGCGCGATGTGATTGCGCGCTCCGGCGAATGCGGCAAGGGCGAAGCGCTCATGCGGCCGGTAATCGTGGGTGGGCGGCTCATTGAACCGCTCGCCAGTCTCGAAGAGGCGCGGAGCCGCGCCGCTTCCTCAGTGGCGAAGCTTCCCGAATCGTTGCGGCAACTCGAGGTCGCGGAGCCTTGGCCAACCATCTACAGCAAGGAATTGCGTGCTTTAATCGAACGTACGCGCCGGAATCTGGTGGGATGAAGACCGTCTTCGTCGATGTCGATACACAGCTCGACTTTCTTTATCCTTCGGGCGCTCTTTACGTTCCGGGGGCGGAACATATCGTGCCGGCGGTGGCACGTCTGAATCGTCACGCGGCCGCGCACGGCATCTCGATCGTCTCCACGATGGACGCGCACACGGAAGATGACGTGGAATTCCGCGTGTGGCCTCCACATTGCATCGCGGGAACGCTTGGCCAGCACAAAGCCGAGGCGACGCTCGATGCCAGCCGCATCGTGATTCCTAACCGTCCGTGTGAGCTGGCGATCGAAGGCGTGCGGCAGATCCTGGTGGAAAAACAAACCGTGGATGTGTGGCAAGCGGCGAATCTCGCACGCGTTTTCGACCGCCTCGAAGCGGAGCGGTTCGTGGTCTACGGGGTGGTGACGGAAATCTGTGTCCGCTACACGGCGATGGGGCTGCTCAAAGCCGGCAAACAAGTTGTAGTGGTCACTGACGCGATTGCCGCGCTCAAGCGGGAAGATTCCGAGCGGACTCTCCAGGAAGTCTGCGTTTCGGGCGGCGCCCTGGCAGGCTTGGACCAGGTCTTGCAGCAATGCGTCTAAGCGTTCCGGGCGATCACTTCAAAGTTGCTGCCGGCCGCGCGAAGCACCGGCACGCGCAGTAGCCAGTTATCCGCCGCACGAGCTGCGCGGTAACCCGCGCGCCATCCCGGAAACAAACCCGCCAGCGGCGAAGAGCCGAAGTCGTAGGTTTTCCGCATGACGTCAAAGCCGGCCTGGCGAAACAAGGTGGCCGTTGCTTCCGGTTCCAGTTCTCGTTCATCCGGCGTTTGATAGCGCTTCATCAGCCGCGGAATCAGCATACGGCCCACTGCGCCCGAAAGCCTGTGGCGGCTCGGATCGAGCGAATAGAATACGCCATCGGGTCGAAGCAGAGTCTTTATGTGAGCCGGCAGTTGCGCCAGCGCCTGGTCCGGCAAGTGATGCAAAAAGAAGATGGCAATCACCACGTCAAAGCGGCCTTGGACCCCGGTCCCCTGTTCGAAGCGCGCGTTGGTGATGCCTAGACGGTGGGCGTCAGTGCGAGCCTGCTGGATCGCGGCGGGCGAAAGGTCAACGCCTACGACTCTGCCGACGTGCGGCGCAAGCAGCAACTCGGTATCGCCGATGCCGCATCCCAAACTCAATACGCGGGAGTGCGCTCCGGCGCTGGTCAGGCGCAGAATCCTCCGAACCATGTGCTCGCGTAAGGCCCGCACCGCGGGGCGCGCGAAATGCTGCTGCGCAAAACCGGAATACAGCTTTTCGTGGTATGCCAGCTCTCTTTCGAGGACATCCGTCTCAAATTCCGGCATTATTCCTCGTTCCCGCAGAGCCGCGGAAGGCTGTCCACGTGACAAATAGCGAACACGCTAACAGCGAGCCATCGCGCAGCAGGGTCTTCCAGGAGATGATCTCTCCCAGTCCAAAGCACCCGCAACTGATCTGCATGCCTTTGGCATAGGCGCGGATCATCAGCGCAAAAAAGAAGAGCAGTAGCAGCGAGACGGCTGAGGTGGAGATCCGCCGCCAGAATCCGGAAAGAAGCAGCGCTCCCAGCAACAGCTCCAGCCACGGCAGAGCGCGCGCCACGAATTCCACCGCGCGCATCGGAAGTATCTGGTAGGAGTCAATGGCCAAAGCAAACAGCTCCCAAGGCTGGCGCAGCTTGGTCCATGCCGCGTAAACAAACACCGCGCCCAGCAGCAGCCGCAGCACTAGCGCCACCAGAGGCCAAGGTCTAGCGGACAAGTCCATCGATCAATGACCGCAGTAGCGAATAGTTGCCGGGAGTCGGCCCGGGAAACGAGTAGCGCTTCGACCCGCTGAAAATTATCAGGGTCGGCGTCTCATTCACGCCAGCCATCGTGCCGCCCTGCAGATCGCTCTGCACCTCCGACAAGACCGATGATTCCTTCACCAGCGCCTGCACCTTCTTCTGCTCGGCGGGCGTCAGCGCGGATGCAACAGCATCCCAGACCTTCCCGTTGTTGGCCCACGCATCCTGGCTCAGAAACAGCGCGCTCGATACCTCCTGATACTTGCCAATGCGCGCGGCAGCGGTGGCATAATCAGCAGCTTCACGCGCATGCTGATGCATAGGCAGCGGAAACTCGTGGCTGATCAGTAGGACTTTCCCCGGCACGATGTAGTCCTTGAGGAGTTCCGGAAGCACGGCTTCGTGGAACACCCGGCAGTGCGGGCATTGGAAATCGCTATACAACTCCATCCGGACGGGTGCGCTCGGACTCCCGATCTGTTTGCCCCGGTCCTGATCCACCGCGGCGGCCAGACAGGGTAGGAGCGCGATAAGTGCTGCGGCACAAAACTTCATTCTTCTATTTTACGTGCAGACGCCCGTTTTGTTTGGTCGAACTAGAGAAACGCCTGAAGAATTCGTTTTTGGACATTCTTCAGGCTGGAATGGGCCGAATCAAGCTCGTCTACTTTTTCGCGCAGATCCCGAAACAGTCGCGCCCGTTCCACGCCACTTCGGATCACCAGGAGTAACTGCGCATTGTCCCAGGGCTTCTCCAGGTATTGGAACAAGGCGACCTGGTTGATCGCCTGAATGGCGCTCTGCTTATCGGCATGGCCGGTGAGCAGCACGCGGCTGGCTTCGGGCTGCAGTTCCTTGACCCGCCCCAGCAACTGGATCCCGTTCATCTTCGGCATCAGGTAATCCGACACGGCCACATCCACCGGGGTCTTCACCACGAATTGCGCAGCCTCTTCGGGGTTGCTAAAACCATGAAGATCATAGTCGGTCTCCATCTGGAGAAACGCCTTGATGCTCGTGATGACCATCGGCTCGTCGTCGACGATCACGACCGATGCGCGCGCGTTCCCGTTCTGATTCACTGATTCGGCCTCCTTGTATGCCGTACGGGAATGTGTAGGTGAAATGTGGTGCCCACACCCGGTTCGCTGTGGAATCGGATGATGCCGCCGTGCCTTTCCTCTACAATTTGCTTGGCAATGGGAAGTCCCAGTCCGGTTCCTATTCCCACCGGCTTTGTGGTGAAGCCGGCCTGAAATACGCGGGCCTGCTGTTCCGGCGTCATGCCGCGGCCCGTATCGGAGATGGAAATCGCCACATGATCCCCTTCGAGCCATGTCCGCACCTTGATCTTGCCTTCCCCATCGATCGCCTGCGCGGCATTCACCAACAGGTTGAGGAAGACCTGGCTCAGCATCTGAGGATGGCATTCCACTTCCGGCAGTTCGCCGAAATCGGTTTCCACCGTGATGCGCCCGCGGAATTCAGCCTGCGTCAGCTTGAGCGTGTCGCGCAAAGTTTCGTTCAGGTTCACGTTGCGAATCTCGAACGAATCCACGCGAGAGAAAGTCTTCAGGCCGCGGATCACCGATCGAATCCGTTCGCAGGCGATCTTATCCACGGCCACCAGCGTCTGGCATGTCTCAACGATCTGCATGGCTCTCTGCCGTGATTCCTCACTCGGGTCTTCCAGCAGTGTCTTCAACGAGGCAAGCGACTTTGCCACGACGTCGTTGTTCGAAAAGATGGAGCCGATCGGCGTGTTGATCTCATGCACAATTCCAGCGAGCAGGCGGCCAATGGAGGCCATCTGATGCAGTTCGGCATTGGGCAAACCGGACGTGCTCATTGTTCCACCAGTTTACGGAATCGTTTGACCAACGTGGAAAAAATAGCAGAGGTAATCTCGCCGTGGTCCGCCAGCAAATCGTAAAACTCCTCCCGCCCGATGCGCAGCAAGCGCGCATCTTCCACTGTGCGGGCCGTCACCGGCAGCGGCTCCTCATCGAACAGGGCCCAGGCGCCCAGCACGTCGTTCTGATGGGCGGTATGCAACACTTCGCTGCCGCGGCTCAATTCCACGGCGCCATCGATGATGACATAGAGCGCTTCGAGCGGCTGGGAAGGCGCCAGCACGAGCTTGTTCGGAGGGAACCGGACCTCCCGGGCCACGCTCGCGATCCATGCCAGATGCTCAGGAGTCAGGTTGTGGAACAACTCCACACCTTCCAGCGCGATTACTTTTTCGACAATGTTCAGCTCCGCCATCGCCTTCTCCTCATGCCAGCGCCGCGGTCACCGATCGCGCTACCTCGGCGACCTCCCGCCCGGATTCAGCCGCCGTGCGCTCGATCTCGGGCGCCAGACTCCGCAGCTTCAATTCTCCGGCAGCGGCCATCGCACATGCGACCAGCCACGGATCACCTGATGCGATCAATTGCCGGATGGCCTGCTCGGCACTCCGCACTTCGAAGCCAAACAGCTCGCGTCCCCGTTCGAGCAGGTACTCCGGCGCATCCAGCAGCGGGAGCAGCACGCGCTTCAGATCGCGCTCCAGGACACTGTCGAGAAAATCGAGCGCCGCTGAGCCATCTTCCGGGTGCCTGCGCGAGACCGCCAGGTACGCCGAATAGATTTCCTTCGGCGGGTAGCGTAGACCGAGCAGACGGAACAGCCGAGCCAGCGTGGCACGCAAGCGATCTTCGATGGAATCCGCGAGCAAGCCGCGCGCCGTGTGCGGCCCGTTCCGCTTATCGTGCAACGGCGCAAGAGACGCGTTCAGCTCGTAATAATGGCGAGCTTCCTTCAGAATCTGTTCGGTGACGAAAGTGTTCTCAAAGTTCAACGTCGGCGAAACTTCACGTAAATGGCTCAGCCCCTTCAGCACTGCCGCGCGCAGCGCGAGATCCTGATGACCAACTACCTGGAGCAGTACATCGACCGACCTCTGGTGAGGAATCTGCTTCAGGACCCTCGGAATCTGGCGGCGAATCGTCAGCAGCACATTGTTATCCAGCAGCACGTCGGCAAGGCTGCCGCATATGGACTCACCATAGCCCGCCAGTGCGGCGATAGCCTCGCCACGGCGGCGAGGGCTGCTCAAGGCGCGGACGAGCGGGTCGAGATAGACACGGTTGCGCAGCGCGCCGGCAGCGCGGCAGGCGGCGGCCGCGACCTCGGGCTGCGGATCGTCGAACAGCCGATGCAGCGTCTCGATGCCCTGATCTCCACGCGCTCCGATGGCCGCAGCCGCCAGAGCGCGGCGACGAGGGTCTTCGGAAGAAGCCATCGAGTCCAGCCATTCCTTCCCGATGAGTCTTTCGGCTAGGCTGCGATCCGCCCGCAGCGCTTCGATTGTGCCTTCAACCACGGCGGGATTCTCGTCATTCAGAAAATCCGCCGCCAGCCGCTCGCGATCAGGCGAAACCGCAAGCACATAAGGAATCGCCGTCCGGACCTGGATTCCGCTTTGCCCGGTGCGCACCGCTTCGACTTCGGACATTGCCGCCGCCAACACGCCATCGAAATGCAGACTGGCGGCTAGATCGTAAACCTTCTCCCGCACCTCTGGTTCCGGGCTCCTGGCCAGATTCATTAAAAGTGGTCGAAGATCATAGCCGGGCGCTGTTGCCAGCAGCGACAGCGCGTAGGCGGCCTGCCGTGGCTTGGCTCCATTGGCTGTGGCTTCGAGCAAACGCACAGTTTCCGCATCCGTTACGGAAAGCCGCGCGCTTTCGAGATCGAGCAGGCGCGCTTCGAGCCGTTTTCGCACTGTAGCAACGTATTCCCACCGCGCATGTTGCGAAAGCAGCATCCAGGGAATGCATAGCCCCATTGCGATGAGGGCGAGCTCCCGCACTCCCAGGTCAAGCGACGTCGCAGTGAGCGCCAACAGCAGCACGCCGCCGAGGCCCCGTGATAAGCGGTCCACAAAGACGTCGATGAATGCCTTGACGCGATTCCGCAGTTCGACCGGCAGCGGCAGATAGAGCAGTTCCATGCCGGTTCGGTTGAGTGTGTAGCGTGTGGAAGCTTCGGTGAGCCGCACCGCCGCGGTGGAAGTCACTCCGGGCGCGGCGACTACCGCCACCGAGGAAATGAGCACGGCCGTCGGCAGGATCTGCAGCGTTCCTCCCACGCCGAACCAGCGCACCACGGCGCTTGTCAAAAAGAGCTGGAATACGATTTCGGCAAGGTTTAGATAGAGTCCATAAAACTGGCCGAAGAACGCCGTGAGCGCATCGCCATGGAAGCTCACCTTCGCCATGGCCTGGAATTGATATTCGACGAGGACATCCACCACATAGGTCACCACCATGATGCCGATGATCACCTGCAGGTGGCGCGTCCGCCGCAGATCGCGGCCGACTTCAACGAAAGAGAATTCCTCCTCAGTCGCCGCGTGCGCGGTTCCGACCGTACCGGCGCCGCCCAGCAATGCGCAGCGAAACGCCACATAAGCGAGCACCACCATAACAGCGCTCGCCGGCAGCAGGTTCTCCGTTCCCACCACGGCTGCCGTACGGCTGGTGAACACTCCGCCCATGGCTGCGCCCAGCACCGTGCCCATGCCGAGCAGCCCGTATAGACGTTTGGCTTCGGCTCCATTGAAGAGGTTGCTTGCCACCAGCCAGCCCTGTGACACCAGCACAATGGCGAACAGGCTCACCCAGATATTGAGCGCGTAGATCATCCACGGCAGCTTCATGCGGATGAGCCACCACATAATGAGCAGACAAACCACCGACAAAGCCATCGCCCAAAACACTGCTGTACGGAGCGATGTCTTGGCTGCCAGCTTGCTATAAAAATAAGCGAGGATGCCTCCGAACACCGCGATGAGGATATAAAGATAGGGGAGCTTGTCGATGTCGAACCGGTTCAGGAACATCGCACGTGACACCGGTTTGAGGATGTAGTACGCAAACAGAACGCAGAGCAGATACAGGAACATGGACCATGTGCGAAGATGTTCGCCGGGTCTGATGTCGAAGAAGCGCCGCCAGAGCTTGAACTGTCGCATGAACGTCCGACGTCTTATAGCAATTTGAAAACCAAAGTGGAACCTGCCAGCTTAATCCCGAAACGCAGGCCGGAACAACTCTGGGAGATCCTCCACTTTTTCCTGCCGGCGCCCGAACGGGATCCGAAATTCCGTGAGTATTTGACGCGTATCAGCCGCCCCGCGCTTCAAACCGTTGCGGCGGTGGAAATCGCCATACCCATCCTGATCTATCTGGCGCGTCTCGCGGTAGGTCCGACGGATGCGAACTCGCCGGACCGCATCTGGCAAATGTTGGCAACGGTATCGGTCGGCGTGGTGACGATGGTGCTCGCACGCATCCAGCGCGTGCTACAACACGCGCGTCTTCTGGCGGCGCTCTCGGCCTGGGCCGCGTCGGCGGCACTCATCAGCGTGTCGTTCGCGAGTGGCGCCGGACAGTTGAGCATGGACGATTACATTCCCGTTGGGATTACGCTGATCCTGCTGACGGTCGTGGCCAGCACGCCGATGCGTCCCGTGGCTGCCCTGATGCTGGGGCTTTCCGTGGAGGGCGTGTACCTCACCGCGTGCCTGCTGGCCATGCGCGCGAGTTCGGCGGCCTTTGCCGAAAACAGTGATGCTCATCACATATTCCTGGTATTGCTGGCGTTCCTGATCGCAGGTATTGCGGGATCGAACTACGAGCACCGGCGCATCGAGTACGAGGCGCAGCAGAACGCAGTCCGCGTGGCTGAATCGCTAGCGGGCGCGCAATTGCGGGCGCAACTCGCAGAGAGCGCCATCTCGATCGGCAAGATGGCCGCTGCGCTGAGTCATGAATTCAATTCACCGGTGGGCGCGCTGCGCAGTTCGATCTCTACGCTGATCACGATGTCCGAACGCTTGCCGGAAGCATCGGAAGAGCAAAGAAAGCAACTGTATGAATCGCGCAACGAGTTGTACCGGTCGATTCGGGAATCGGCCGCGCGCATCGACGACGTGATCGTGCGTCTGCGGCGCTTCGCCAGCCTGGTAGAAGCCGATTTGAAAGCCGCCGACATCAATGACCTTCTGAGTGATGTGGCGATGCTTTACCGGGAACAACTGGAAGCTCACCACATCCGCATCGAATTCCACTTGCAAAGAGCGATTCCCACATTGTTGTGCCGGCCACAACTGCTGAGCGCAGTGTTTTCGAGCCTGTTGAGCAACGCCATCAATGCCATTGAGGACGAAGGCATGATCTCCATTTCGACGCGGCTGCTCGAAGACAGCGTGGAAGTAACGATTCGCGACAACGGCCGCGGGATGACACCGGAACAGGCGGACAACGTCTTCGAGCCGACGTTCACCGTGAACGGCGCGCGAGTCGCCAGCGCCAACTGGAGCCTGTTCAATACGCGGCAGATTGTCTATGAGCACGGCGGCGAGATTCGCATCGAAACCGCCGAAGGCAAGGGCACGGCCGTTTCCGTAACGCTGCCGGTTCCGGTGTAGCCGGTTCAGGCGGCCTTCTTTCGCTAACCCGCGGGCGAGGTTTCCACCATTTCGCCGCTTGAAAGGCTCTGGAAATTGCGGAGGAACCGGCCGTTGAGCTCCTGAGCGGCGCAGTCGTAGGCGAGTCCATCGGCCCACATTCCCCGCGCATCCAGAAAACGGTCCGGCACACCGGGGCACGATTGCGGAACGGCGACCTGAAAGACGGGATGAGGCGTGGCCGGCGCATCCTGCAATTCGCCGGAGAGCGCCGCGTGGAGCATGGCGCGAGTGTATGGCAGGCTCATGCGTTCGCCAATGCCGTATGGCCCGCCGACCCAACCCGTATTGAGCAGCCAGCACGTGACCTTGTGCCTACGCAACTTCTCGCCCAGCAACGCCGCATATTCGCTGGCCGGACGCGGCAGGAAGGGCGCTCCGAAGCAGGCGCTGAAGGTAGCTTGCGGTTCGGCGCTCAAGCCCCGTTCGGTGCCAGCCACCTTCGCGGTGTAGCCGCTCAGGAAGTGATAAACCGCCTGATCGTGCGTGAGCCGCGCGATTGGCGGCAACACGCCGAAAGCATCGGCCGTCAGGAGAATCACGTTGCGCGGATGGCCGCCCATACTCGGATGCACGGCGTTTTCCATGAACGCCAGCGGGTATGCGGCGCGCGTGTTTTCGGTGATCGCCGCCGAATCGAAATCGAGCTCGCGGCTTTCCGGGTCCATGACTACGTTTTCGAGCACGGTGCCGAATCGGATGGCGTTCCAGATCTGCGGTTCATGTTCCCGCGAAAGCCGGATGCACTTGGCGTAAGAGCCGCCTTCAAAATTGAAAATGCCGCGGCTGCTCCACCCGTGCTCGTCGTCGCCAATGAGCCGGCGCGCGGGGTCTGCGGAAAGCGTGGTCTTGCCGGTGCCGGAGAGGCCGAAGAAGAGAGCCGTGTCGCCCGCCGCGCCAACGTTCGCCGAGCAGTGCATCGGCAGGACGCCGCTCTCCGGCAGGAGGTAGTTCATCACCGTGAACGCCGACTTCTTCATCTCGCCGGCGTACCGGGTACCGCAGATCAAGGCGATGCGCTTGGTAAAGTGCAGCGCGATGCAGGTTTCCGATCGCGTGCCGTCTTCCTTCGGATTGGCCTGAAACTCGGGCACGAACAGAATTGTGAACGCCGGCCGGCGGTTCGAGAGAGTTTCCGTACCCGGACAAATGAACAACTGGCGCGCGAACAGACTATGCCACGCGTATTCGCAAACGACGCGGGTAGGCAGCGCGTAGTCGGGGTCGGCACCTACCTGGCAATCCTGTACGAAAATTTCGCGGCCCTGCAAATAGGCGCGAATCTTGGCGTGCAGAGACTCAAACGCGGCATCGGTCATGGGTTGATTGGTGGCGCCCCATTGCACCGCGGATTCAGTTCGCTCATCCCGCACCACGAACTTATCTTTCGGAGAGCGGCCTGTGAACTGCCCCGTCTCGACGACCAAAGCGCCGCCCGCGGAGAGACTGCCCTCTCCGCGCCTCACAGCGTGTTCCACTAACTGTGCCGAACCCAGATTCCAATAGGCAATTCTGGCGTTACGGATACCCTGCTCTTCCAGTCCAAGATGGCTGGTGCGCGGCTCTGGTCCAGCAACGTGTTCCTTTTCCGTGGACATTGGCTTCAACCTAACCGATTCCATGCGAATCGGATGAACCCATATCGTAATATGGATTTGTTGAAGCGCATTCCATGCGGTGTGTGGCGGCGCTCTCTTGCGATCAGGGAAAGATAGCCGGGCGGTGCGGGAACATGGGCCTAACAGGCTTCAGGATCAGTCAATTAGAAACGGCGCGTTTGCCGAATTACCGGGCTGTTAGTCTCCGGCCACGGTGCCCTGCACGCTTTTTACGCAGTTTCACTCTACGGAACGTGGCTGGTTTACTAATCTTGCTCGCGATTGTTGTCCCGGCCTTCTGCCAAGTCATCGAATATGAAGCTAACGGCCTGAAATACCAGACACTTACTAAGAGCGGCGTAACCATCATGTTCGCTACTCTGCCACCTCATGTACGCGGTTACACGATATTGCAAGTGGCTATCGCAAACGGGTCGCGAGCGCCCTATGTGATTCGACCCGAGGATTTTTCTTTCACGCGTAATGACGGTTCCGTGGTTTCCGGCGCCACGGCGCAATCGGTAATCTCCATGCTGATTTCCAAGGGCGGCCGCAACGACGTCATCAAGCTCGTCACGACTTACGAAGCAGCGCTGTACGGCATTCCGCACATGCGGCTCAACAACGGTTATGAGGAGCGGCGCCAGGCGGCGCTGGCTTTGACGAGCACGAAATTGAAGGCGGCTGCCGCGGCTTCGGCTTTGGCTCTGGTGCAAACCAAACTGGTGCCGGGTGAATCCACGGATGGCGCAGTCTTTTTCCCCACCGAAGGCAAACCGCTGGGGCCCGGCAGACTGCAGGTTCACACCAATACCGACTTCTTCCAATTCAACGCCGAATAGACCTATTTCAGTGGATAGCCGCGCAGCAGCCGGAAGGTTCGCGTCCAACGCGTGCGGCTGAAGAAGTGCAGCATGACGTCGATGATGTGGTCGATTCCGATGTTCGGGTTGGTCAAATCCTCAGTGGGGGCTTCGAACGACCAGTAAATGATCAGCGGCGTGCCCACAATGTTTGCCCGGGGAACGAAGCCCCAATAGCGGCTGTCTGAAGAATTGTCGCGGTTGTCGCCCATCGCAAAAAGATAACCCTGCGGGACTACCACTTCTCCGTTGACCACGTGATTCTCCAGCATATCGATGGCACTCGGCGGCAAAGGCGCATTGGGAGTAGTGGGAAAGTTGTCGCGGTAGCTATCGATGTACGAGCTGCGATGGATGACGTAGGGCTCATTCACAGGTCTGCCGTTCAGGATGAGCTGCTTGTTCACCAGACGGATATGATCTCCCGGCAGGCCGATCGCGCGCTTTACATAATCTTCCTTGATGTTCAGCGGGTAGCGAAAGACGATGATGTCGCCGCGCCGCACTGGACGATACGGCAGCACGAACCTCGACACGCCGCCATCGGGCGCATACACGAGCTTATCCACCAGCACGTGATCGCCGATGAGCAAAGTATCCTCCATCGAGCCGCTGGGAATCACAAAAGCCTGAACCAGGGTCGTGGTGCCGAATAACAGAAGGAGGATCGTCACCGTCCATTCAGCGACAAAACCCCGGTGGACATTGCTGGTCAGTTCTCCGAACCGGCGCCACCGGCCGTTTGATTGCGCGATCTCCGCTGTAGACTCCACAACAGTCATTGTATCGGATGAAACGCGTCCCTATCCGGTGGGTCTGCTACAATCGCCAACAGAGGGGGTTTGCTTGTCCAAAGCCACTCAGGAATTACCCCGTACGCTCGGTGCGCTTCGGGAAAGCTCTTTCTCGGAAGCGCTGCTCTCCAGCCGGTCGGTCAAAGAAGAACTCCGAAATAATCTGATCTGTAAACTTCAATGCGGGGAGGCTCTGTTCCCCGGCATTCTCGGTTTCGATGACACCGTTGTGCCCCAAGTGGTCAACGCGGTGCTCTCGCGCCACAATTTCATACTGCTCGGTTTGCGCGGACAGGCGAAAACTCGCCTGATCCGCATGCTCACTACGCTGCTCGATGAATTCACGCCCTACGTCGAAGGGTGCGAGATTCACGACAACCCCTACCAGCCGATCTGCCGGCGGTGCCGGGATTTGATTCGCGAGCAAGGTGAAGAAACCCCAGTCGCATGGCTCCCTCGCGAGCAGCGCTACGTGGAGAAGCTGGCTACGCCAGATGTGACCATCGCCGACATGATCGGCGATATCGATCCGATCAAGGCGGCACGCGGCGGCCACGATATTTCCGATGAATTGACGGTGCATTACGGCCTGTTGCCTCGCGCTAATCGCGGCATTTTCGCCATCAACGAGCTTCCGGACCTGGCCGGCAAGATCCAAGTGGGCTTGTTCAACATCATGCAGGAAGGCGACGTGCAGATTAAGGGCTATCCCATTCGCCTGCCGCTCGACCTGATGCTGGTGTTCACCGCGAATCCTGAGGATTACACCGCCCGCGGCAAGATTATCACGCCGCTCAAAGACCGCATCGGCAGCGAGATTCGTACCCACTACCCGGCCACGCTCGATCAGGGAATCGCGATTACCAGCCAGGAGGCATGGCTCGACCGCTCTTCACCCATCGAGGTGCGCGTGCCGGATTACGTCCGCCAGGTTGTGGAACAGCTCGCGTTTCTGGCGCGTGAAGACAAGCGAGTCGACAAACGTTCCGGCGTTTCCCAGAGACTGCCGATTTCGGCCCTGGAGAATGTGGTTTCGAATGCGGAGCGGCGCGCGCTGAAAGCACGTGAGCAGGTGGCCGTGCCGCGCATCATCGATCTTTACTCGGCCCTGCCCGCCATCACCGGCAAGCTGGAGCTGGAATACGAAGGCGAACTGAAGGGCGGCGACACCGTGGCGCGCGAGTTGATTCGCATCGCCGTGGGCCAGATCTACGACCGCTACTTTGACAATGCCAATGTCGGCGGTATCGTGCAATGGTTTGATCTGGGCGGCTCCTTAAAGCTGGATGAAAACGCCGGCTCGGCCACGATGGTAAAGCAGCTCAACGGCATTCAGGGCTTGATGGAGAAGACGCGCGTGCTCGGCTTGGGAGCCAACGAGCCGGATGCGGTGCGGGCCTCGGCGGCGGAATTCATTCTCGAGGGTTTGCACGCTCATCGCCGCATCAGCCGCAGTGAAGAACGCGGATTCGCGGGCGAAGAGAAGCAGCGCCGCGAGCAACCTCGGGAAGACGGTCCGCCGACGCGGCCTTCGACCCGGCGGCAGTACAACTGAAACCGCAGGCGCTGCGCCTGTGCCACGCGCAGCGCTTGTTTGACGGGATGTGCTTATGAAATGGGTCCGCTACTCTCGCTATACCGGCGAAGACATGGGAATCGGCGCGGAGGACCTGCTGCAGGCGCTCGCCGACTTCCTGCTCGAAAGCGGCTTCAACAGCCAGTATATGCCTTGGAGCGAGTGGAACCAGCACACGCTCGAAGACCTGAAAAACGCGATCCAACAGGCCCTGGAACGGGGCGAGCTCTTCGACGACGCGAGTCTTCAGGAAATGATGGAGCGTCTGAGCAGCCTCTCGCCGGAGCAGATGGAGAAGCTGATCGATAATCTGGTCCAGAAGATGGTGGATGAAGGCCAAATCACCATCGATGATGCGCAGCCGCAGCCGGCGCCCGCAGCCGGCGCCGGCAAAGGCAAGGAGAGCAAAGTCAAATTCGAAGTAACGGACAAGTCGCTCGACTTCCTGGGTTTCAAAACTTTGAAGGACCTGCTGGGTTCGCTCGGTAAATCCAGCTTCGGCAGGCACGATACGCGGGATCTCGCTACGGGCATCGAGGCTTCGGGCTCCTCCAAGCAATATGAGTTCGGCGACACGCTGAATCTCGACATCAGCGAGACGCTGTTTTCGGCCATCAGGCGCGAAGGCGCGCGCGTGCCGCTCAACATGGACTACTCCGACCTGCACGTTCATCAGTGTGAATACCAAAGCTCCTGCGCTACCGTGCTGATGCTCGATTGCAGCCACAGCATGATTCTTTATGGCGAGGACCGCTTCACTCCGGCCAAGAAAGTCGCGCTTGCGCTGGCGCACCTGATCCGCACGCAATATCCGGGGGACAGCCTGCGCTGCGTGTTGTTCCACGACACGGCCGAAGAACTGGCGCTCGGCCAGCTCGCGCGGGTTCAGGTGGGCCCGTACTACACCAACACGCGTGACGGGCTGATTCTGGCGAGGCGCCTGCTCAGCCAAGAGCGAAAGGATATGCGGCAGATCGTCATGATCACCGACGGCAAGCCGAGCTGCCTCACGCTCGAAGACGGGCGCATGTATAAGAACGCCTTCGGCCTGGACCCGCTGGTGATCAGCCGCACTCTGGAAGAAGTAAACCGCTGCAAGAAGCAGGGGATTCTCATCAACACGTTCATGCTGGCGAGTGACTACGGCCTGGTGAATTTCGTTCAGAAGGTCACTGAGATCTGTCGTGGAAAGGCGTACTTCACCACGCCGTTCACGTTGGGCCAGTACCTGTTGATGGATTACATGAATCGCAAGACGCGGACCATTCACTAGCTCGCCGTTGCGCTGCCGCCCGAGGCGAGCCTATATAATTACGGATTGACCCCCAAGACTGCATTTCTCTTTCCGGGCCAAGGCTCGCAATTCTCCGGCATGGGCAAGGCTCTGGCCGAGGCATACCCCGCCGCGCGGCGCGTTTTCGATGAGGCCGACGAGGCCCTCGGATTCCCCATTTCGCGACTCTGTTTCGAAGGTCCGGAAGACCAACTCAAACTCACCGAGAACACGCAGCCCGCTTTGCTCACCGTTTCGACGGCCGCATTCGCGGTGCTGAGGGATCGAGGTATCTCACCAGATTATGTCGCCGGCCACAGCCTTGGCGAATATTCCGCGTTGGTGGCGGCAGGCAGCCTGCGCTTTGCCGACGCGGTCCGCTTGGTGCGGCAGCGCGGCCGGTATATGCAGGAGGCCGTGCCTCCCGGCGTCGGCGCTATGGCGGCTCTGCTGAGATTGCCTGAAGGAAAATTGGACGCGATTCTGGCAGAGGCGGCGCAGGGCGAAGTGGTCGCGGCGGCGAATCTGAATTCGCCGGATCAGGTGGTAATCGCCGGACATGCCGCCGCCGTAAACCGGGCGGCCGAATTGGCGAAAGCAGCAGGTGCCCGCCGCGCGGTAATTCTGCCGGTCAGCGCACCGTTCCACTGCGCGCTGATGAAGCCGGCACAGGAGCGTCTGCGCGCGGATCTGGACGCAACGGAATTCCGCGACCTCGGTTTTCCGCTGGTGAACAACTGGCAGGCAAGAGAAATCCGCACGGGCTCCGAAGCGCGCGAAGGCCTGTACGAGCAAGTTCCCAACGCCGTGCGCTGGGTGGATTCCATCCGTTATCTCGCCGCGCAGCACGTCGAACGATTCGTAGAAGTGGGCGCGGGCGGCGTACTGACCGGCTTGCTGCGCGGTATTGTCCCCACAGTTACGGGAGTGAAGTTCGGAGAGCCGGCTGACCTGGATAAGCTGGGCGCAACGGCATAAACGCGGCGCTTTTGTTTCCGATTGTTTCCGATATGCCAGCCGCTATAGAATTTGATACTCTCGCCTTAAGAGAATCGCTTTGGAAACCTACAGTGGTAAGCTGATTCGCTGCCCCGGTTGTGGAGGCCGTGACGTGCGCCGTTCCTGGCCGCGTGGAATTTGGGACCGCCTGATCCTCTTCGGCGGCTGGGCGCCGCTTCGCTGCCGAAAATGTGAGCACCGTTTCTACCGCCGCGTCGCGCGCGCCAAAGAAGATGAGCCAAAGGTGCCGGACGGCTCGGGCGGGGCGATCCGCCTGTAGGTGATTTCTTCAAAACGAAAGCCGGAGACGAGAA
The DNA here is from genome assembly GCA_035550475.1 of Bryobacteraceae bacterium. Lineage (GTDB taxonomy): Bacteria > Acidobacteriota > Terriglobia > Bryobacterales > Bryobacteraceae > DASZPB01. The sequence goes on from DASZPB010000034.1 coordinate 242,249, forward strand.
GGAATTCCCGTCCCCGGCTTTGGGTTACCGCTTCGTACAATTCCGCTCCGTTAAAAATGGAGTTTCATGGCGAACCGCATGATCCTCGGATCGCCGGCGCTGGTGATCACGCCGAAGTTGGAGCTGTTGAGGCCAGTTGTCGGCCCATTGAAGTTCGCATGATTCAAGACGTTGAACGATTCCGCACATGCTTCCAGCCACCAACGCTCGCTGAAGGCGAAGATGCGGCTCAAAGACATGCCGAATTTCACTGAACCAGGGGCGTTGAATACGTTCTTACCGAGATATCCAAACTGTCCCGCTACAGCATGTAAGTGGGTTTGATATCGAGCGGCAGAACATATAGACGCCGAATTCGGGAAGATATAGGTCGAGCGAAGCGAGAAGGGAGACCTCCCAGGTAGCCGGCCCATAGAAGGAACTCTTGCCTTCAGCGACCTACGACTGAATTGCTGGCAGGCGGAGCCGAATCGTGCGAATCATAGCAGAAGTTTTCAAATCAGTAACTTTAGTTCTGTAGTTAGTAGACGCGGTTCATACACGCCGGACACGGATATGAGCTTCGCTGAACAGCACCTCTACCATCCCAAAATGCTCGTTGTAATAGTCGCTGGAGTACTCCGCCATCCGGCTCGCTGATATGGCTACTTCCACGATACCCGCTTGTACGATTGCGCGCGCGCAATCCATACACGGCATGATCTCGACATAAATGGTGCAGTGCTCGGTAGCTGTGCCGGCGCGGGCCGCATTGCAAATGGCGTTGCGTTCGGCATGTTCGATCCAGAGGTACTTCGTAGGACGGACTAAACGCTCTGGTACATCATCCCGAATGCCGCGCGGGAACGAGTTGTACCCGGTCGAGCGGATTTCATGGTTCGGACCTACGATGACGCAACCGATCTTTGTATTGGGGTCCTTGCTGCGGTTGGCAACGACCTTGCAAATGTCGAGATAGTATTGGTCCCAGCCGGGAATCGCTTGCATAGAGGTTCTCCACAATCTAGCAGAGTCGCGCCAGTTCGTCGAGCTTCAAATGGCCGGTATAGATGGCCATTCCGAGCGCCGCGTGAACGCGCATGGCGTTGAGCGCGCGCACTTCGTCCATCGTCGTGATACCACCGGCCGCCGTGAGTTCCAGATCGGTTGCCGCGCGCAGGCGCGCAAACCAATCGAGATCGGTCCCTTGCATCATGCCTTCTTTATCGACATAGGTGCAAAGGAACCCTGAGCAGTAGGGTTCAAGCGAATGCAGCACCTGTTCCGCGGTGAAGTCCGTTGCCTCTTGCCACCCTTTCACCACGATGCGGCCACCTTTCGAATCCAGCGCGATGAGCAGTTGCTCACGGCCGACGGCATCGCGCAGCGCCGCCAGAAGCGGCTCATTGATACCGGTCTTGGTGAATGCGGAAGTGCCGACGATTACCTTGCGCGCGCCCTGCTCCACGAGTGCCCGAGCGCGTTCGACGCTTCGCACGCCGCCGCCCACCCGCGTTGCTGCTTTCGATGCTAACATGCGCACGAGTTCGTCATTGGAACCCCGCCCCATGGCCGCGTCCAGATCAATTACTTGAATTTCCGGGAAGGCCGCGAACTTCCGTAACATCTCTTCCGGTGAATCGCCTTCCAGCGCCTTTTCGCGGCCTTGCACCAACTGGACAACCTTGCCATCCATCAGGTCGATGCACGGAAAGATCATAAGGCCGCTCTCACCGGGATCCCGTGTTTGTCGAGTTCTTCTTTCAATTGATTCACCGTGTACGTTCCGTAGTGGAAGATGGAGGCGGCCAGCGCGGCGTCGGCGCAGCCTTCGGTCAATACGCGGACGAAGTGGTCGGGCTTCCCCGCCCCGCCGCTCGCAATCACCGGAATCCGAGTTGCCTCCGAAACCGCCTTGGTCAACGCGCAATCAAAGCCCGTTTGTACGCCATCGGTATCCATCGACGTCAGCAGGATTTCGCCCGCGCCGAGTTCTTCGCCGCGGGCGGCCCAGGCCACAGCGTCGATGCCTTCGTCGTCGCGGCCGCCGCGCGTATAGACGTGCCACTTCCCCGCCCCATGGCGCCGCGCATCAATGGCCAGCACGACGGCTTGCGCCCCAAACTCCAGGCTCAGCTCGGTAATCAACTCCGGCCGGTGCACTGCCGCGGTGTTGACGGATACTTTGTCCGCGCCTGATGTCAGGATGCGCCGCGCGTCGGCAACGGAACGAATGCCGCCGCCCACGGCCAGCGGGATGAAAACCTTCCGCGCGGTGCGCGCCACCACGTCCGCCATAATGTCCCGCGCGTCGCTTGAAGCCGTGATGTCGAGGAAGACCAACTCATCAGCGCCATCGTGGTTGTACCGGTCCGCCAATTCCACCGGGTCGCCGGCATCACGCAGGTTGACGAAGTGGACGCCTTTCACTACGCGTCCACCTGTGACATCGAGACAAGGAATGATTCGTTTGGCAAGCATGTGAACGGCGTACGACCTACCCCTCCACAAAGTTGCGAACAATCCGCAGACCTACCGGGCCCGACTTTTCGGGATGAAACTGCACGCCGCACACGTTGCCTGATTCCAGCGCCGCCGTAAACGGCACTTCATAGCGGCATAGCGCTGAAGCCCGGCTGTCTTCCGGAACATAATAGCTGTGCGCGAAGTAGACAAATGGGTGCGCCTCCAGATTGCGCACCAGCTTCGAATTACCCCGGCTCTCCAGTTCGTTCCAGCCCATGTGCGGCACCCGCGCACCAGCGGGAAACTTCTTCACCGTGCCAGGGTAGACGCCGAGACCACGCGCTTCCGGCGCTTCCTCGCTCGATTCGAACAGAGCCTGCAGCCCCAGGCAGATTCCCAGAAACGGCACGCCCGCGGCGATCCGTTCGAGGAGCGCCCCGCGGACTTCGAGCGTATCGAGCGCGCGCATCATCTGACCGAAATGCCCCACGCCGGGGAGCACGATCTTCGAGGCCGCGCGCAGGCCCGCCGAATCGCGCACCAGGGTGTACCGGCAGCCAAGTTCGCCGAGCGTGTTCTCCACCGACCGCAGATTTCCAGCGCCGTAATCGAAGATGGCAATCACAACAGCCCCTTGGTTGACGGCAACTGATCCTTCAGCCGTGCGTCTTTCGAAACCGCATATTTCAGCGCCCGCGCAAAGCATTTGAAAATGGCTTCGATTTTGTGATGGCTGGACCGGCCATAGAGTACGCGTGCATGCAGGTTGGCTCCGGCGTGGTTCACGAAGCCACCGAAGAAATCTTCCACCAGTTCGGTCTGCAGATCACCGACTAAGCGGACTTTGACCAAGTCGCTGTAGATCAGCGCCGGCCGGCCGCCCAGGTCGAGCGCGACTACGGCGAGCGTTTCATCCATCGGCAGCACGAAGTACCCGGCGCGGTTGATGCCCTTGCGGTCGCCCAGCGCTTTGCTGAACAGTTGCCCAAGCACGATGCCCACGTCTTCCACGGTGTGATGCTGGTCCACGTCGAGATCGCCATCCGCATGCAGCTTCAGATCAAAGCCGCCGTGCTTGGCGAACAACTCCAGCATGTGGTCGAAAAAGCGGATGCCGGTCGTAATCTCATAGCGTCCTCGGCCTTCGATCTTTAGTGTGCCCCGGATGCGTGTTTCCTTCGTATCGCGCTGGATATTGGCGGTTCTCATGACCTGAAAACCTCTCCCAGATAGTTGATGTCATCAACGATGGCGTACGCGCCCGCCTCCTGAAACAGAAACACCAGGTCAAGATAGCGCGGATTAGACGGCGCGGCGATGCCAATGAACGGCACTTCGGCGGCCTTGGCGCTCTGCGCATCGTCAATACTGTCGCCGATGTAATAGATCCTGCTGCCCGGATTTTGCTCTAGAATTTGTAACAGACCATCAGGCGCGGGCTTGTGATGCAAAACTTCATGCATTCCGACAATCGGATCGAACTGCATTTGTGGGGCAAAGCGCTGGATGGTTACTTCGGCCTCCCATTTCGGACGTCCGGTGAAAACGGCGAACCGGAATTGCTTGTTGAGTTCTTCAAGCACGCCCGGCCGCGCCACCCACTGCTCGCGAAGAATCAGGCCGTTTCCATTTTCGCCATGAAAGATCTTTTGGAAATACTCCACCACCTGCTCAAAAGGGACTTCCACACCGGATATTGTGATGATGTGATGGGAGAGTTTCCAATCGTCGTTCCAGCCGCCCTGGTTCTTGTAGTCCTGAATCTGCTCGCGCGAGATTTTCGCCTTGGCGAAGTATTCCACGGTGCGCGCAATCGTCTCGCGATAGGATTCGGTGACGTCCACCAGCACGCCGTCCATATCGAAAACCAGCAGAGGCGTGCTCATTGGTTCCAGATCTCCTCGAGCGCCGCCAGAAGTTTGCGGGTCTGCTCGCGCGTTCCTACCGTGATGCGGACAGCGCCCGCCGCTTCATAACTACGGTCGCGCACCAGGATCGCGCGATCGCGCAGCGCGTCGCGTATTTCGATGGCGCGTTTGCCGAAGTATCCCAGCACGAAATTCGCCGAGCTGGGGACGTAGGAAATGCCCAGGAGCTCCAGCCCTACGCAGAGCAGTTCGCGCGCGGCCAGCACTTCCGCTACATAGTTCTGAATGTAATTCGTATCGGCCACCGCGGCCTGAGCGGCCAACACGGCCAGCGAATTCACGCTGTAGGGCGACTGTGCTTTGTGCATGTACGCGATGTTGGCCTCATGCGAAAAGAGACAGCCGAGGCGCATGGCAGCCATACCGAACACTTTCGAAAACGTGCGGCAGACGAATAGATTCGGCACGCGCTCAATTTCAGTGAGCGCCGTGAGGCCGGAGAATTCGTAGTAGGCCTCGTCGATCAGCACCGCCGCCTTGCGCGCGCGGTGCAGAATGCGTTCGATCCCCAGGAGCGAAACACCGGTGCCGGTGGGATTGTTTGGATTCGCAAGCAGCACGGCGCGGGTTTGCGGCGTGATGGCATCCAGAACTTCTTGCAGCGGAAATTCCATTCCGGGCTTCGGATACTCCACTTCCGTGACTTTGGCTCCGGCCACCTCCGAGTAGAAGCGGTACATCGCGTAGGCCGGCTTCATGATCAACACTTCCTGCCCATCATCCACGTAGGTATTGATGAACACCTGGATCGCTTCATCAGTGCCGTTCGTAAAGATGAATTGTTCGGGCTGCACGCGGAAATAGCGCGCGATGGCTTCGCGCGCTCCGCCGTACTCGGGATAGACCGCGAGGCGCTCCGGTGTGAGTGCGCTTTCGATCGCCGCAATCACGTGGGGTGAACAGCCCACCGTGTTTTCATTGAAATCGAGCCTCAGTTTGCCTGAGCGATTGCCCGTAGGCGGCGAATAAGGCTTCATCGCCAGCACGGTCGGCCGTGGTTTGATGGCTCCCTTCGGGAGTTTGTGCGGTTTCACCGGCATGTGGCATCCTTTGCATTCTTGCGGCGTTCAACACGGACGTCCACCGAACGCGCGTGCGCCTCCAGCCCTTCGGCGCGTGCGAGCGTGGTGATCGCCGGGGCAAGACGCGCCAGAGCCGAAGGGTTCAATTCCTGCACCGAGATCACTTTCAGGTAGTCAGTTACCGAAAGGCCGCCGCGCTGCCGGGCCGCGCCGCTGGTGGGCAGCACGTGATTGGGTCCCGAAGCATAATCGCCTGCCGCCTCCGGACTGAACGGGCCCACGAAAACGCTACCCGCGTGCTTGACCTTTGCGAGCAGAGCCGCGTCCGGAATACTCAGGTGTTCCGGCGCGAAGCGGTTCGAAATCTCCACGGCTTCATCAAGCGATCGAACGATGAGGATCGCGGAATTCTTCGCAATCGATTTCGCCGCCACAGACGCGGTAGGAAGCACAGCAAGTTGCCGCTCGATCTCTTCGGCCACGGCCTTGGCCAAACGCCGTGAAACCGTGAGCAGCACCGCCGATGCATCCACGTCATGTTCGGCCTGCGCCAGCATGTCTGCCGCCAGGTGACGCGGATCGCCTTCCGCCGCAATAATCAGAATCTCCGTGGGTCCGGCGACGAAATCGATTCCCACCTCACCAGCGAGCAGTTTTTTCGCTGCCGCTACATAGATATTTCCGGGCCCGACGATGCGATCCGCTCGCGGCACCGTGCGCGTGCCATATGCAAAGGCCGCAATCGCTTGCGCGCCACCCATCTGAAAAACATTGCTTACGCCCAGCAGCGCCGCGGTGCCGAAAACTTCGGTGACCTCTCTTGGAGACGCCACGCAGATATTCGGCACACCGGCCACCTGCGCCGGGACCACCGTCATCATGATGGTGGACGGCAGCGGGTAGCGGCCGGCGGGGATATACGCAGCCACCGTGTCGAGAGGCCGCACGATTTGTCCCAAACGCATTCCGGGCCGCATCTGCCGCATCCATTCCTTCGGCATCTGCTGTGTGGCGTACGCGCGAATGTTGGCGCTCGCGGTTTCGACGGCCGCGCGAAACTCGGGCGCCAGCTTTCGGACGGCGGCTTGCAACTCCGGCTGCGGCACTCGCACGCTCTGCCGCTCGAGCCGGTCAAAGCGTCGCGCGTATTCCACAAGCGCACGGTCGCCGCGGCGGCGCACAGCTTCGAGGATGGGGCGCACAATCTCTTCGGCTTCGGAAAGCCGAGCCGCCTTGCGCGCCAGCAGGCGGTCGATCTGTTTACTTTCGAGGATGCGAATCACAGGACGATTTTGTTCAACGGATATTCGACGATTCCCTGCGCTCCCGCCTGCTTCAAGCGAGGGATAATGTCGCGCACGGTGGATTCGTCCAGTATGGTGTTCACCGCCAGCCAATCCTCATCGCTCAAATGTGAAATCGTGGGCCGCTTCAGCGCCGGAAGCACGGCCAACACCGCCGGGAGGCACTCGCGGTTGACGTTCAGCATCAGGCCGACCTTGCCCATCGCGCTGATCGCGCCTTCAAGCAGCATTTTCATATCCTGCAGCTTCTGATACTTCCATGGATCGGCCCAAGCCGCCTGATTGGCGATGAGCTGCGTGTTCGATTCCATCACGGTCTCGATAATTTTGAGCTTGTTGGCGCGCAGCGATGAACCCGTTTCCGTCACCTCCACAATGGCATCGGCGAGTACCGGCGGCTTCACTTCCGTGGCGCCCCAACTGTATTCCACCTTGGCCTTCACGCCGTGCGCGGCGAGATAGCGCTCAGTGGTGGCCACCAGTTCGGTTGCGATGATCTTGCCTTCGAGATCCTTCACCGAGCGAAAATTCGAACCTTCGGGAACAGCCAAGACCCACCGCACTTTGCCGAAGCTTTGCTTGGCGTAAATCAGGTTCGCCACGGCGGTGACCTGCGCCGCATTCTCCTCAATCCAGTCGCGGCCGGTGAGTCCGGCATCGAGGATGCCGTTTTCTACGTAGCGCGCCATTTCCTGCGCGCGGATCAGCATGCACTCGATTTCCGGGTCGTCAATGCCCGGATAGTACGACCGTCCATTCGTCGTGATGACATAACCCGCACGGCGAAACAGATCGATCGTGGCATTTTCGAGGCTGCCCTTCGGAATTCCGAGCATCAACTTCATTGCTTTCCTCCGTAGACCGATGCCGGGTCATAGGCGCGCGAATCGGTAACCTTCCATTCGCCGTTTTCCAGACGGCGGAAAAAGCAGCTCTGGTAGCCTTCATGACACACGCCGGGTCCCAGCGCTTCGACTTTCACCAGGACCGCGTCCTGGTCGCAATCGGTGGAGATTTCTTTGACCACGAGCCGGTGCCCGGAGCTTTCGCCCTTGAGCCAGAGTTTCCGGCGCGACCGGCTATAGAAGGTGGCAAAGCCCGTTTCCACGGTCTTGCGGAAAGCCTCTTCGTTCATGTAGCCCACCATCAGGACGCGGCCCGAGGCGTAGTCTTGAATGACCGCGGTCACCAGACCGTCGGCTTTTTGGAAGTCCAAATTCATATTACAAGCAATAAAAAAGCCCGCCACTACTGCGGCGGGCGTCCTTTCTCAAAATCGGTTTGAGTGAAATTAGAACATTGCCCGTCGCGTGAAGGCGCCGTGATGATGATGATGAAGGCGGGCGACGGTGACAACTGCCATAAGCCGCAGTATAGCAGACTTGCAGGTATTGAGCGCAACGCCTGCGTCTAGCTCACCTTGAGCGCGACTCGAATGTCTCGAAGCGTAACTACCAGAGTCATCGCTTCAGCCGGGCATGGTTCAAAACCAAGCGCTAGATAAAATTTCCGCGCCTCCTCAGAGAGCGCATGGACAACGATTCCCCGGATTCCGATCGCATCGGCGGCGTGCGCAACACGGAGGGCCGCATCTCGAAATAGCGCCCGTCCTAGGCCCTGACGCTGATACCGGAGGTCTACCGCCAGACGGCCTAATACAACAACAGGGACCGGATCCGGCACGTTTCTTCGAAACCTGCCCGGCGCTGATCCTTGGGCTATGGCGCCAGAAGCGAGAGCATAGTAACCGACGACCAGCCTGCCCTCGCAGACCACATACGTTCTGGAGGCTCCGCTTGCCTGATTGGCTTGGGCGCGACGCTGAAGCCAACTATCCAAGATGGGTTGGCCCGAATCGAAGCTCTCAGTTTCATGCTCGCTGGTGAGCAGTACGGGTGGCGAGAGAGGCACGCTCATTCCCAGGGCGCGCGGGTCTGCATCGTCCTAATCAGCCGTTTATTAGGCTTCGGAGGCGCATCCAAACGTGCAAGGAACTGGCGATACGCTTTAGGACTGACCATAAAAACCGTACGATCCAGAATGGTGTCTTCAGCCGCGCGACGCGCTGCGTCGAGAACGAAATCCGTGCGGTTTTTTCCGGCAAATTTCGCCGCCCGATCAATCAGTTCGCGGACCTGAGGCTTGATGCGCAGATTCAGCGCCTCACGTTTACCGGCCTCGCGTTGTGCCACTCGCATATAATCCTGAATTCAGGATAGCAAAATGTAATGACTTTGTCTTTACGGCTCTGGAGACCGCCCAGTGGGGCCGTGTTTCAGGCGGCGGACCCGACTTCCAGCGGTTCCCGCCGGTTGAAAGGCCGGCCGGAATGCTCCAGAGCCAAGCTCAGCCTGAACCACCCGTTCGCCCGATTCCAGCTACACCGAACCTTCGCACAAGACGAATGCCGCTGACTAACCAGGATTCCTGGCCCATCAGGCAAGTCCACGTATTCACCCCGGCCAACTAATTCAAAAGCACCATTGACAATAAAGGGGGGGAGCAATATATACAATCACTACTGTCCGGCTATAAATCGAACAGAATCAACTGGTTGTCAGGATCGGCTAAATCCATTTCGGAGTCGGATGCCTGAAGAGCCCGTAAAATGGGCGTTTTCTCAAAAAGTGTCACGCTCAAAATTTGTAGAATCTG
>DASZPB010000035.1:0-285989 GCA_035550475.1 Bryobacteraceae bacterium
TCCGCCGGCGATGCGTGGGACTTTCGAGGCAGGCTCATCGGATAAGCAATTATGCACCAACCGGGTGAGAATCCAATCTCTCTTCTTGTCCGTCAACACGGCCTCCCTTCCAACTCGCCTTCCCTTACCGACGGATTACGGGCTATTAGTACCATCCACGTTTTCGGCTCCGGTTGCGTCACAATAGAGTAAGCCTCGATGCATCGATTGGGACTGGCATTCCTTTTAACTTGTGTGTCCGCGCTGGCGGGAGAATACGCCGTATTGGCTACGGGTGCGCGTCTCCACGTGGACCGCCATCAGGCCGAGGGCTCGCGCGTGCTGCTTTACAATGCCGGCGGCTCGATCGAGATGGACTCCGCGCAAATCACGCGATTTGAGTCCGACGGACTGAGACCGCCCAGTGCCGTTCCGGCCGCAACTCCAAGCCCCGCCGCGCACGCTGCCGTTTCGCCCGGGCAATTGGCCGATGCCGCCGCGGACAAGTACCAGCTTCCGCGCCGGCTGGTTCGCAGCGTCATGGCCGCGGAATCGGGGTTTCAGCCGCAAGCCGTCTCATCAAAAGGCGCGATCGGGCTGATGCAATTGATGCCGGCCACGGCTCAGGAACTGGGGGCGGATCCGCACGACCCGGCTCAGAACGTGGATGCGGGTACCCGCTATCTGCGCGCGCTGCTTGAGCGATACCACGGCTGGCTCTACCCCGCGCTCGCCGCGTACAATGCCGGAACCGGCGCCGTCGAAAAATATAACGGCGTGCCGCCCTATCCGGAAACCGTCCACTACGTGAAACGCATCACCCGCGATTTCCAGAAGGCCAACTAAGCCGGCGTTCCCACCTCGACTGCTTCGGCATCCATCACAGCGGCCAGACCGTGAATGGCCGACGCAATCCGCACCGCGGCTAGGATCGTCTCTTCGGTCACTCCTTTCTCACGCAACACTCGCTCATGCGAATCCACGCACACGCCGCAACCATTGATGGCCGAAACCGCCAGGCACCACAGCTCGAAATCCACCGGATCGCTCCCGTGCGTGCGGATGGCTTGCATACGCAGCCGGGCGGGAATCGCGCCGTACTTTTCGTTGCTGCTCAGATGGCGGAAGCGATAAAAGACGTTGTTCATTCCCATTAGAGCGGCGGCTGATTTCGCCGCCGATAAAGCGGCTGCGTCGAGGCGCCCGACGGCTTCTCCGAGCACGGCTTCCAACACTTGCGGATTGCGCGCCGCGACGGCACAGGCCACAGCAGTACCCCACGTCTGGCGTTCGGTTAATTCGGGCTGCCGCAATCCGCTCGTCAGGTTCAGCTTCAGATCCTTGGCGTACTCCGGAATCAATTCCAGAAACTGCGCGATTTCCATGTTTGCTCCAATGAAAAGGCCTCCGGTCCGGCTGCGGACCAGAGGCCGGCGGAAGCCACTAGATGGCCGGGGTGAGAACCCCTTCGCCCTTCTGCCAGTTGCAGGGGCAGAGTTCGTCGGTCTGGAGCGCGTCGAGCACGCGAAGTACTTCCTGAGGATTGCGGCCCACCGCAAGATCGTTGACGGAAACGAAACGGATCACGTTGTCCGGATCCACCACGAACGTGGCCCGCTGCGCCACGCCTTCATTCGGGTCGAGAATCCCCAGCGCCAGGCAGAGCTCGCGCTTGATGTCGGCCAGCATGGGAAAAGGCAGATTCTTCAAATCGTCATGATTCTGCCGCCATGCCAGGTGCACAAATTCCGAGTCGGTGCTGCCGCCGAGAATCTGCGCATCACGGTCGCGAAACTCGTTGTTGAGTTTCGCAAACGCCGCAATCTCAGTGGGACAGACAAACGTGAAATCCTTCGGCCAGAAGAAATAAACTTTCCACTTACTCGCGAAATCCTGGTCCGTGAGGACCTGGAAGGTCTTACCTTTTTCCGTGCTTACCGTAGCCTGCAAAGAAAAAGCCGGGAACTTCGTTCCAACTCCTAACATTTATGATTGGTCTCCATTAAGTCAGTATTGATGTAATTGGTCGATCTTGGCGGCCAGAATGAAGTCGCTTTCGGTCAGGCCGTCAATTTTGTGGGTCCAGGTGTTTACTGTCACCCGTCCCCAGGTGAGATATAAGTCCGGATGATGTCCTTCGGCTTCCGCGACTGCTCCAATCCGGTTCACGAAATTGAGAGCGGATTGGAAGTCCGGAAACTCGTAGGTCTTGGTAAGGTGATGCGCATTTACCGCTTCCCACCCGGTAACCTGCGCCTTCATCCTCTCTAACTCTTCGCCTTTCAGGGGAGGCGTGCCGCCCCTGCAAGGTACGCAATGCTTTTCGGCCAGCGTCATATCTTCTCTCCCGCGTTCGCCTGTTGTAGATTGCAACGTTCACAGGCGCCGCGAAACACGATTTCGCAGTCATGTACGACACGGCCCCCCAGTATTGCTTTGGCCGCTGCCTGCGACAAATCAAACCAAGGGATGTCTTCCACCGCGCCACATCGCTCGCAAAGAAAGTGATAGTGGCGGTGCAGATTGGCGTCATACCGCGCCGCCTTCCCTTCCGCCCCGACTTCCCGCACCAGTCCGGCCCGCGTCAGCAAACGCAAGCTGTTGTAAACCGTCGCCCGCGACGCCCGTGGATCGCTTCGATTGACAGCGTGGAAAATCTCATCGGCGGTAGCATGTACCGAGCGCCGGACCAGAAACTCGAGCACCGCATACCGCTGCGGCGTGGGCCGCAAGGCAGCCGCGCGAAAAGCGCTGGCCAGCTCGGTACTTACCTTAGACATAGTCTATTCTTAGATTTTGTCTAAATCAGATCCGGTTGTCAAATATCCTCTGTTAGAAAAATCCCAACTGGCATGGCGATAGGTTTAAATTGCTCCGCAATCGAGACCCGAACGCTTCGCGCAAAGGTCACTGTCGGTTGGCTGCACGCCGTCCCTATTTACGGGGAGCACCATCGCGGGCGCGGGAACCGCCCATCCATCGGCATCTGGACAAGCTGGATACCTCTTAGGGAAACTCTCATAGTATAGCCTTACTCAAGATGCAGGAAGGCCGCGCGATTGCTCGATTCCACGGAAGGTCTATTGTCCTACTAGTACTGTCTCACTCTCTTGAGTAACCTTCGAAGGCTCGCTCTAGTGTTATCATGAGTTCTTAATTAGTGAACGCTAGTTTACAACTCACCTCATGAGAGTCCGGATGAAGAGCGGAGAGCGTCGCACGGCGATTGTGCGCTCTGCCATTCATCTTTTCGCGGAAAAAGGCTTCCGGGGCACCACTACGCGGGAACTGGCTTCCGCGCTGGGCGTGACCGAGCCTGTCCTTTACCAGCACTTCCGCACCAAGCGCGATCTCTACGCCGCTATCATCGAAACCAAAGCCCGCGAAGCAACCGCTCACTCCGCCGAGTTGGCCGAACTGGCAAAGACCGGCGATGACCGTGCGTTCTTTGGATTCCTGGGCCACCTGATTCTGAACCGCTATGAGAACGATCCGGAACTCATGCGGCTATTGCTGTTCAGTTGCCTCGAAAGGCATGAACTGGCAGGGATGTTCTTCGACCGCCTGTTCCAGGATTTTTACAACATGGTTTCCGGCTATGTCCGGCGGCGCGTACGCGCAGGCGCCTTCCGCAAAGTCAATCCGGAAATCGCGACACGCGGGCTGATCGGCATGATCGCGTATCATGGCCTGATCGGCTTGCTCTTTGGCGATCGGCTGGGACAGCACCCAAACCGCCGTCGCATCATCGACGAGATGGTGACGATCTTCCTCGGTGGAATCTCCGCGGCTCGCACGGCCGAAACCACCTCCTGAACGCGCGCGCGCCTCTCAATCTCGCGCGATGCGAATTTCCGTGACGTGCCGGTCGATCGATTTACCGATGTAATACCCGCCGATCGCTCCACCGATGACTGCTCCGCCTCCGACGCCGGCTGCCAGGGGGATCGTTGCGCCCTCCTCCGTCCACGGCGTCTTCGATGCGACAATGGCCGCGATCGCCAGCGGCAGGCCCAGTCCGAAAATGAGCCGGCCCAGCTTGTGATATTCGGTGACATGCAGCACCGAAACCGATTGCCGCGCGATCAATGCCTCGCCTTTCGGCTGCACGGAACGGTCGGAAGTCTTGCGGACTCGCATCCGCAGCCCGTCCGGCGCAACCTGCAGCACTTTGCCTTCGATCCGCGCTCCGGCGGGCAAGACCATTTCCACCCGCCGCCCGGCGACATGGGCTTCCAGTTCCGACCATTTCAATTCCAGCGCCCCGGCATCATCGGCCAGCGCCATACCCTGGCTCATCGAGACCAGGGCCGCAATCATCACAGCCAGCGTTCGTGTCAAACTCCTTACCTCCCCGACGACCCAAATCCACCCGCGCCGCGGCGCGAATCGGCCAGCTCACTCTCCAGCCACTCTACCTCTTCATACCGGCTCACGATCATCTGCGCGATGCGGTCCCCGGCATGAATCGTATAAGGCTCCCGTCCCAGGTTCAGCAGAATCACGCGAATCTCGCCGCGATACCCCGGATCGATTGTTCCCGGAGCATTCGGCATGGTGATGGCATGCTTCAACGCCAAGCCGCTACGCGGGCGCACTTGTGCCTCATAACCGGGCGGCAGCTCAATGGCCAGCCCGGTAGGGGTCAGGCGCGGCACGCCCGGTTCGAGCGTCACGTTTTCCACCGCGTGCAGGTCCATGCCGGCATCTTCGCCGGGCCCGTGGGCATATGTGGGAAGCATCGCAGCGGGATGTATACGCTGAATTCGGATTTGCATCTGTTTCCGCTATCATAGCGTCTTGACTCCCCAAAAACGCGTCATCACCGTGGCGCCCATGCCGCCGGAAAAAAGCGCCTACGCCCTGGCGCGCTACAGCCGCTCGCCTGATTCGATTCGCGATTCCATCGAGTGGGTGCGCTCCCATGATTCACAAAAATTCCTGGAGAGCTTCTACTTCCAGTACGGCCACGCCTCCATCGCCGACCTGGGCCATACGGTGATGTGTTTTGAAGGAATCTCTGAACTCGCGGCAACCGGGATCGAAGAAGAGCCGCTATGGGACGGCCAGGCGAAGTCTTCCCGCTATCAGGATTTCTCGCGCTCCGGATTCATCACGCCGCCTGAGCTTTCCGGCGACAACGCCGCCGCCTATCGCGCTGCCGGGGAAGCCCTGCTGACTGCCTACGGGAAGGTGAATGAGCATGCATTCGCGCGCCTTTGCGAAAAACTGCCGCGGCCCGAAGACATGAAGCCTGAGGCCTATCGCCGCAATCTGGCAGCGCGGGCCTTTGATGTGGCGCGGTACCTGCTTTTCTGGGGCGTCCCGACCAATGTCGGTCAGGTAACCAGTATCCGCACGCTCGAAAAGCAGATTCGCCGTCTCAAGGCCTCTGAATATGCGGAACTGCGCGGTATCGGTGAAGAGATCGCCCAAGCATGCGCCGCCGAACCGGACTGCCGCTGGGAACCTGACGCGCCTGCCGAGCCCGTCGCACCTACCCTGGCTCGTCACGCCGATCCCGATGACCACACCACTCGCTCCCGCCAGGACCTCAAGCAATGGGCCGAGCAGAATCTGCCGCCCGCTGCGGGCGCAGCACCCGTGCGCGTCGACTTGGTACGACCCACTCAGACCGCCGCCGACATCGCCGCCACGCTGCTCTATCCAGTGACCGACCGTCCCTTCCGCGAACTCTACGAAATCACCTCCGGATGGAGCGAACGCCGGCGCGCAGAAGTCATCGATGTGGCGCTTGCCTCGAGGACCCGTCGCGATGAGATCCTGGGAGGCTTCCGCAGCGGGCTCTTCGCTTACGATTTCGTGATCGATATCGGCGCTTACCGCGATCTGCACCGGCACCGCCGCTGCCACAAATTCCGCCAGGCCTATTCCGGATCGCTGGGATTCGAGACACCGGCGCTCGTGGCTGAAGCCGGAGCGGCGGAAGTGTACGCCTCCGCCATGCAGGCGGCTTTCGATACCATGCGCCAACTGCCCGCGCCCGGTGCGCATTACCTGCTGCCCTTCGGCGCGCGCTCTCGCTTCCTGTTCAAGATGGATTTCGCGGAAGCCGAATACATCTCGCGGCTACGCAGCGGCGTCAAGGGCCACTTCAGCTACCGTGAAATTGCCTGGGAGATAAAGTGCCGGATGGAACAGGCGGAACCTGAACTCGGACGCCTGATCGAAGCCACGCCGCCCTGGACTGAAGACCCACTGCGGCGATAGTGCCCGATTCGGAAAGCTGGAGAACCGGCCGCTGCAAAAGACACAGCAGCCGGTCTGCGATTACTTCTTCAGAAACACCACTTCGATTTCGCGAATGGCCGCATCCGGCATGGGCGCCATCACGCCAACTGCGCGCGAGTTGATAACAGCTTCGGCAGTGGACTCCAACACTTCCAACCGGTCGAAGGCTTCGAGCACACTCGAACCGGTCACCAGAGCGCCATCGTTTTCGAGAAGCAGTGCCGGCCGGTCGGCCGAGATCAGCCCTGCCAGCGCTTCGCCATCGCCGAACTGCAGGCCATACGGTGCATGCCCCACCTGCCGCGCCACGATGTAGCTTTCTGGAATGGTGCGCGTATCGAGATCAACACCGGTTACACTGAATGCCGTGGCGTTCACCGGGTAGGCATTGATGATGGCGTTGACGTGGGTGTGCTGCCGGTAGATGGCTTGATGAATGCCCGCTGCCCGGCTGGGGATTTTCCCCGCTTCGCGGCGGCCCTGATCGACCAGCACCAGATCCTGCACCTCGAGCGTCCCCCGATCCACCTGGTATGGCGTGATCAGGAATGACGATGCATTCAGCCGCGCTGAAAAACTGCCTTGCGTGCTGATGAAGAGCCGCTGCCGGTAAGCCCGCTGCACAAACTCGCAGACGCGCAGCCGCAGTTCTTTTTCCTCGCTGCCGGGCGCGTCCCGTTCGAATTCCGGCGGGGCCGGATGGCGCTGCGCGGCGAGCCCGATTTCCTCGGCATTCAGGTAGCGCACCGTACCCAGCATGCGCGCCTTGATGATGGTCTTGCCCGTGAATTCCAGAGTTTCAAAACGGCGGAACGCCTGCTGGAAATCTTCGCCGGCCGTCACCACGCCGTGGTTTTCCAGGATCACGCAGTTATAACCCTTGTCGAACGTATCGGCCACGTTGCGGCCCAGGGCCGCGCTGCCCGGGAGTTCATAAGGTGCGAAGCCGCCTTCTCCACAAACATGCCGTGCCTGGTGGAACAATCGTGTATCCGGAACCTGGTGCACCAGGCTGAACGCCACCAAGGCCACTGGATGCGCGTGCACGATGCCCCTTACGTCTGGCCGCATACGATAGATAGCCTGGTGAAATGGAAGCTCGGAAGATGGCTTCCGGATTCCCTCCACCGCGCCGTCCGGATGCACGCAGACAATGTCCTCGCGGCGCAGGCTGCCCTTATCCACGCCGGCCGGCGTGATCCAGATGTCGCCATTCTCTTCGCGAATCGAAAGATTGCCTCCCGAAGTCGTAGTCATGCGGTAGCGGTAAATCCGCTGCATCGCGTGCAGGAGTTCGTCGCGCGGATGAAGATAGGAAGTTGATGTAAGCATAGCCGTCAGTAGCGCTGCATGTAGACCACATGCGTCTGCGTGTATTCGTAGAGCCCGTGCTTACCATCGGCGCCGCCAATGCCGCTCTTGCGCCACCCGGCGTGGAAGCCCTGCATGGCCTCGAAGTTCTCGCGATTGATATAGGTTTCGCCGAAGTGGATCTCCTGGCACGCCCGCAGCGCGGTGTTCAGGTCACGGGTGTAGATGGAGGACGTCAGCCCGTAGTCCGAATCGTTGGCGTAGGCGATCGCTTGATCGAGATCGTCAAACGTCACGATCGGAACCACCGGGCCAAAGATTTCGCGCCGGATGATTTCCATGTCCTGCTTACAATCGGCGATCACGGTGGGCTCATAGTAGTAGCCACCCTTGCCCGGCCCGCGCTCGCCGCCAGTCACGACCGTTGCGCCCGCAGCCACTGCTCCCCGCACCAGCGAATCGACCTTCTTATAACCGGCTTCGTTGATCAGCGGACCGTATTCCACTGACTGATCCGCCAGCGGATCACCGTACCGCGTGTTCTTCATCGCCGCGGTGAGTTTGTCGACGAACTGGCTGGCCACCTTGCTCTGCACGTATACGCGTTCGGCGCAGTTGCAAACCTGCCCGCTGTTGATGACGCGGGATGATTTAACGGCCTTCACCGCCACGTCCAAATCGGCATCTGCCATGACGATGGCGGGCGCCTTGCCGCCCAGTTCCAGGTTGACCTTGGTGATGTTCGGCGCCGCCGCAGCCATAATCGCCGAGCCGGTATCGACACTTCCCGTGAAGCTGATCATCCCGATCCGCCGGGAGGAAGCCAGCGCCTTGCCGGCCGTTGCGCCCCGGCCGTGAACCATGTTGAGGACGCCCGCCGGCAAATCGGTTTGCGCCACCAGTTCGCAGAACTTTACGGCGTTGTGCGGCGTTTCCTCGCTAGGCTTGATGACAATCGTGTTACCCGTGACCAGCGCCGGCGCAGTCTTACGGGCAATCAGGAAGAAAGGAAAATTCCAGGGCAGAATACCGCCGATCACGCCGATCGGCTGTCGGAACAGAAGAATGGTTTCGCCTGGCCGGTCGCTTTCGGTAATCTCTCCCTCGATGCGCCGCGCCCACTCCGCCATGTAATCGAGGTAGTCGGCGGTGAAGGAGACTTCCACGCGCGCCAGATCGAGAATCTTGCCCTGCTCCTCGGTAATGATCCTGGCTAGCGGCTCGACGTTTTCACGAATCTTTTGCGCGATGACGCGCAGCGCCTTGGCGCGCTCCACGGCGGGCCGCTTGGCCCAGTTCTTTTGCGCCGCTTCGGCGGCCGAAACAGCGGCGTCCACGTCCTCCGCCGTGCTGTCCGGCACGGTGCAGATGGCCGCACCGCTTGACGGGTTGATCACCTGGATTCGGCCTTTCCCACTCGAAGGCACAAATCCCCCGTTCACAAAGTTTTCGTAGTTTTGCATGATAGCTTCCCGATTTTGTCTTAACAGATCGCGGCGCAAAAAAGCAAAAGCGGCTCACGCCGGAGAAGACGGGTATCGCTGATGCTCCTGGATTCCCCGGATCTCTATTGCCGATTGATGAGGCTGGCCACGTAGCCGGCCCCAAAACCATTATCAATGTTGACTACAGTCACGTTACTGGCACAACTGTTCAGCATCCCGAGCAGCGCCGCCAGCCCGTGAAAGCTGGCGCCATACCCCACGCTGGTGGGCACGGCGATCACCGGGCAGGAGACCAGGCCGCCCACTGCGCTGGGCAGCGCTCCTTCCATTCCGGCGCAGACCACCACGACTCGCGCTTCGGTGAGGCGTTCCCGATTATGCATCAACCGGTGAATGCCCGCGACGCCAATGTCGTAGATCGATTCAACGGCGTTCCCCATCACTTCGGCCGTGACCAATGCCTCTTCCGCTACCGGCATATCGCTGGTTCCGGCACAGACCACAGTAATCTTCCCTTTTCCCCTGATCGTGCGGTCCCGCCAGAATCGGATGGTGCCGGAAAGGCCAAAATGCTCGCCGCCCGGGAGCTTTTCTTTCACAAATTCGGAGCAGTCGCGGCCGGCACGTGTAATCAGGACATTCTGTTCATTGTTTAGTAATTGTCCGGCGATCGCGACCACCTGCTCGGGCGTCTTCCCCTGGGCCAGAATGACCTCGGGCATGCCGTGCCGCAAGGCTCTGTGGTGGTCCACTTTGGCGAATCCCAGGTCTTCGAACGGCATGTGACGCATACGCGTCATCGCCGCATCTATATCCACCGCGCCCGACCGAACCTGCTCAAAGAGCGACCGGAGTTGATCCTGATCCATGCGCCCAGAATATCAAACGGACCGGTGCTTCCCGGAGAAAGGAGGACTTTGCGTCTTCCACGTTGCCATTTGGGAATAAGCGATACAAGTGAAGTTGCAGCCGGTTGGATATAACTAAAGTACCAAGGGTATTTAAATTGTTTTGGTGCTTTCAGGCTATTGTGTAAAGATTAGCTATCCCTAATGATTAGATCGAGCATGAATTTACCGTCGGTTATTGCTGATTATCATCTTGGGGACCTACCCGATAGGCGTGAGAACAGCCGGTTTCCGCTCAAGGAAGAGGTCAAGTATCGGGTGTTGAGTGGCCGTGGGCCACAAATCTGCGGTTCGGGAAAAACCCTGGACATTAGCAGCGGTGGAGTGCTGTTTACAACTGAGGGTCACCTTCCGGTTGGCCGGACAGTAGAACTTTCGATTAATTGGCCGGCGCGTTTGGGGGGAACATGTCCCCTCAAATTTGTTGCGGTAGGGCGGGTCGTTCGCTCCGAAGGCACAAAGGCCGCCGTGCGAATTGACCGCTACGAATTCAAGACTCGTGGTTCCCTCAGTGTCACCCCAGATGCCTAACTGGCTGCGGGAGGACCGTTCAATCCCTGTGCACCGTGGCCGGCGAGAAAGCCGGCAAGCAGACCGCAACATACTCCGCGCCCTCCTCACCTGGAGTGCTATACCTCACCCACTCCCCCTTGTGAGCAATTAACCCTTGGCCGGCCCTCACCTCTAATTCCCCGCCTTTAAATTCCACCCGTAATATCCCATTCAAAACAATTGTGAACTCATCGAATTCGGGCGTTTGACCGGGTTCCTGCCATCCACCCGGGCTATGCATGTGCGCGACGCTCACTTGGTCGGTCTGGGAGTTGACGCGTCCGATGAACTCTTCAATCAGCTTCGGCCGGTTGCCGGCCGAGGCTACGCGCGCGGGCGCCGGGATGAGTGTGGGCATTTCCGTATCTTCCTCCAATCAGGCATCTTACCAGGGCCGGGGTCCCCACCGCCGCATGCCCCTTGTAACGGGACTTGCCGCAGCCGTTTGCCGTCGCTATACTGACATTTCGCTGAGTTGTTTTATGACGGCGAGAGATGAATTCGACCCCTTGGCGCCACAGAGGGAAGCGGCTTTCTTCTATGGCCTTTTCCTGCGCGGTCATAGCGTCGAGACCCTCCGGCAGGACATTGATGTACCGCGTTCCATGATGGACAAATGGATGCGGGCCCACGATTTTGAAGTGGCTTTCCGGGAGAACTTACAACGCGTCTACGCTTACCGCAAGCAGGTGTTGGCGATCTTCGACGGCCTTGTTTTGAACGAGCAGAACCGCCCCAGGCTCCAGTAGTTCCGGTCTCCCGCGATCCCCATCCTGCTGTAGATTTCACTCCCCGCTCTGTTGCAATAGCTTAGTGACCAGCCCCGTCCACCCGGTCTGGTGACTGGCGCCCAAGCCGGCCCCATTGTCGCCGTGGAAGTATTCGTAGAACGGCACGAGATCGCGCCAATACGGGTCGTCCTGAAAAAGAGAATTGGACCCGAATACGGGCCTGTGGCCTGCCTCATCTCTAAGAAAAATGCGGGAAAGCCGCCGCGAAATTTCCGCGGCCACTTCCCACAGCGTGAGCATTTTTCCCGACCGTGTGGGGCATTCGACTTTGTATTCGTCCCCCAGATAGTGATGGAACTTTTGCAGAGATTCAATCAGCAGGTAGTTAATCGGAAACCATACCGGTCCGCGCCAGTTGGAGTTACCGCCAAAAATGCCGGTGCTTGATTCGGCCGGTTCATAGTCGACCACCCGCTCCCCACCATCCCACGGAAGGACGAATGGATGGTCCTTGTGAACTCGCGATACGCTACGAATTCCGAATGGCGAGAGGAACTCTTCTTCATCCAGCATCACCTTGAGCACCAGCCGTAGTTGGTCCGGGCTGACGATCGACAGCAGCCGCCGTTCTCCTTTTCCGGGAACCACCATGGACGCGACGTTGTGCGTGAGGTCGTGGCGGTGGCGAATAAACCACTCCATTCGCCGCTTGAATCCGGAGAAGCGATCGATCACCGCGGGCTCCAGAGTTTCCACGGCGAATAACGGAATCAGGCCCACGATGGACCGCACTTTGAGCGGCACCAGCTTGCCATCCGGCATGCTCAGGACATCATAGAAGAAGCCATCCTGCGGATCCCACATCCGCACGCCGTTATCGCCCAGATGTGTCATGGCATCGGCAATGTACAGAAAGTGCTCCCAGAACTTGCTGGCTACATCCTCGTAGGAGTCCTCGTTGCGTGCCAGTTCGAGCGACATGGCCATCAGATTCAGGCTATACATGGCCATCCAGCCGGTGGCGTCGGCCTGCTCGATAGTGCCGCCATTAGGCAGCGGCTCGCTCCGGTCAAACACTCCGATGTTATCGAGCCCGAGGAAGCCGCCTTGAAAAATGTTCTTGCCGCCCGCGTCCTTGCGGTTTACCCACCACGTAAAGTTGAGCAGCAGCTTGTGAAAGACGCGCTCGAGAAAGACGCGGTCGGGAATCCCGTGCCTCTTCTGCTCAATCTTGTAGACGCGCCAGGCAGCCCAGGCATGCACCGGCGGATTCACGTCACTGAACTTCCACTCATAAGCCGGAAGCTGCCCGTTCGGATGCAGATACCACTCCCGTAGCAGGAGCACCAATTGGTCTTTGGCGAGCTGGGAGTCGATCAAGGCCAGAGGCAAGCAGTGGAATGCCAGATCCCAGGCGGCATACCACGGATACTCCCACTTGTCGGGCATGGAGATCACGTCGGCATTGAACAAGTGCGTCCATTCGTGATTTCGTCCCTCTTCCCGCTCGGGCGGCGGCGGCGGATAGGCCGGGTCGCCGTTGAGCCATTTCCGAACGATGTAGTGGTAATACTGCTTGGACCAAAGCAGGCCTGCAAAGGCCTGCCGCATCACCGCGCGGCCGTCATCAGAAATATCGCGCGGGGTGACGGTTTCGTAGAACTCATCGGCTTCACGAATGCGGTCAATGAAAATCTCTTCGAAGCTGGGGTCGAAAGGATGCGTCAAAGCGGTGTCCGTGAACCGCAGTTTGACCACGGCAGATTGACCCGGCGGCAGTGACAGCGCGTAGTGGGCCGCTGCCTTCGTCCCGCGGAAGGCCGGATTCACGGCGTCCTTCTTGCCTTCCACAATGTACTGGTGAATGCCGTCTTTCACGTAAGAAGAAGGGTTCTGCACCCCCCAGAGACGTTCGAAGTTCGTCTCGTTTTCCGTGAACAAAAGTTCCGGTGCGCCATCGCAATAGAGCAGGCGCTTTCCATACCGGTCTTCGTTGATCTCCACGCCCGTGCCTTGCCCGGCTTCGAGTTGGAACAACTCCGGCTTCTCTTCCCCAAATCCCCAGGACCACACGTTCCGGAACCAGACGGTGGGCAATACCTGTACGTTAGCCGGCTCCGGCCCGCGATTGAAGACTTCGATGCGGATGAGAACGTCTTCGGGCGTGCCTTTGGCATATTCGACGAATACGTCAAAGTAGCGGTTCTCATGGAAGACACCTGTATCGATCAATTCATATTCCGGCTGTCCGCGGCCCCGGCGCGCGTTCTCTTCCACCAATTGCTGGTAAGGATATGCGGCCTGCGGATACTTATACAGGAACTTCATGTAGGAGTGCGTGGGCGTGTTGTCGAGGTAGTAGTAATACTCCTTGACGTCCTCACCGTGATTGCCCTCGTCGCCGGAAAGTCCGAACAGCCGCTCCTTCAGAATGGGGTCACGTCCATTCCAGAGAGCGACCGCAAAACAGATGCGCTGGTGGCGATCGCAAATTCCCGCCAGCCCGTCTTCATTCCAGCGGTAGACACGCGAGCGCGCATGGTCATGCACGAAATAGTCCCACGCGGTGCCGTAAGGGCTGTAGTCTTCGCGCACGGTTCCCCACGCTCGCTCACTGAGGAAAGGTCCCCAGCGGTTCCAGTGCTCGGTTCTCAGACGGTTTTTTTCAATGCGGGCCTGCTCGCGCGTCATTACGGGAACAGTTATAGCACTAGCAGGCGATGGTCGGGGCAATCCAATTGAACGGATTCGTAGACCTGGTCCACCAGATCCAGGCCGTGCTTGGCCAGGAGCGGCAGGATGGAATAGAAGCGCTCCTGCAAGTGGCGCTCCGGATAAATCAGGCTGCAGAGCGACCGCGCGTCCTCGGCAGCCCGCGCGTCCCGCCGCAGCGCCTCGCGACCCGTCTTGCGCTCAATCTTGCCGATCTGGTAGAGAATTTTGCGGCGGCTGCGTTCGAGCGCCTGTGAGAGAGTGGGGTCAAATCCCCGCAACTCGCGGCTGAGGCGATCGGCTGCGCTCTCCACCGCCTCCACGGCGTCGCGTGTGGCGCGGCCTACCGCCGGCGGCACCAGCGCAAAGGAGATTTGGGCGCGGACGGCGTCTTCGCCCTGAAAAAATCCCTGCAAGCGAAGACCGTAACGATCCATCAGCTTCTCGCTGTGGTCATCCAGCACCGTGAATCCGGCGCGTGGCATCGCAACCGGACTTCTGCCCAGCAGCCTCTGGTAAATCACGTCGGATTGCGCCAGGTATGCCACCTCGGCCGGGCCGCCGATATAGGCGGCGGTCGGCAGCATGGAATCCTGTACCACTGGCCGCAGCAAGGCGTTCGGGGAAAGCGACGCCGCGCGGTCCATCAGCTCTTCGCTGCTGAAGCGGCGGCCGTTCAGTGCGTATTCGCGGCCCTGCCGGCGCAAGACAAGCCGCTTCCCGTTCTCCAGCAGAAAGACGAGCGACGTCTGCGGTTCGATATGAACCTGCGCATGATATCCCGCTGCCGCCAGCTCGCGGTTGCGTTCGAGCAAGCCTTCCGTAAGCTCCGCGGCCGATTCCACGGCCATCCGCAGCGCCGGGGCCGCCAGTTCGCGGAAGACCCGAGCCATCGGGTCCACCTGCAGAATCTCAAAGCGTCCCAGAATCCTTCGCAGCAGAGCGCCAAACGCCTCGCCGATGGTGCTGCCGGCGCGATAGGTCTCGGCCGCCAGCTCGCTCACTTCGTCCGCGAACGGCAGACCTCGCAGGGCTTCCCGCAGCGCGTCGATCGGTGGAGATGCCAGAGCAACACCACCGACCGGTTGCCCGGAAGCCGAGGACTGCATTTCCAGTTTTCGCGATTGATGACCAGGTCCGAAGACCCAGGAGTGATTCACTTCGGCAAAGTCGTGGTCTTCGGTAGCCAGCCAGAAGACGGGAACCGCAGGCACACCGGATTCCGACAGTGTGGCAGCCAGCTTGACGGCAGTCAGAGCTTTATAAATCGTATAGGCCGGTCCTGAAAACAAGCCCACCTGCTGCCCTGTGACAACGGCGACGGTTTCTGGCCGCGCCAGCTTTTCAAGCGCGCTGCTTGCGGGATTCTGCGCAGCCAGAGCCGCCACCAGCGCTGTCCGGCGCTCCGGGGCCAGCCGCACCTCAGCCGCGGCACGGCGAACATTCTCCAGGTCCCGATATGGGTGACGGTAAAATGCGGTGGTGCGGTCGGGGTGATAGAGTACGTCGGCGAAGAGTCGGGAGGTGTGCGGCAGTTCGGTCTGGCGGACGCAGGAACAGTGCATGCCGTTGGGATCAGCTTACCAGATGATGTCGCACATCCCGAGGATTCACGCTTTGTTAACCCGCGGGAAAGATCTTGGAAATATCGTTGTAAATGACGAACGCCACCAGCATCATGATGAAGACGAAACCCACTTTGAACACGGCTTCCTTCACATTAAGGCTGAGGTCGCGCTGCATGGTCATTTCGACCAGCAGCATGAGAATCACACCGCCATCGAGAATGGGGATCGGCAGCAGATTGAAAATCGCCAGATTGAGGCTCACTACCGACATCAGAATGATGAATGCCGAGGGACCTTCGCGGGCGGCTTCGCCGGAGAGTTGAGCAATCCCGATCGGCCCCGTGATGGTTTTGGCGGACATGCGCCGCTCCACCACGCCCTTCAGGAACTCGCCGATCAGCATGGCGCCCTTGCCATTCTGCCGCATAGATTCGCGGAATGCGTCCGGCAGCGACAGCCTGGTAGTGATCAGGTCAAGCTTTTGTTCCGGAACCACGCCGATCATCCAGCGCTCCGGCCCATCAATCTTGCTCATCTCAGGCTGCACGGCCACTTCATGCTTTTGGCCGTTCCGCTCAAATTCAATCTGAACCGGCTTGCCGTTGCTGTTGCGAATCACTTCATGAAACTTGATCTGCGAATGGATCGATTCGCCATTGGCCGCGAGAATCAGATCGCCTTTCTTCAGGCCGGCCTTCTCGGCCGGCATACCCGGCTCGATATCGCCCAATTGCACTTGGCCGCGTTCATCCCAACCCGCGAAGCCTACACCAGTGCGATCGCTCAGCGTGGGCGTCACCGTCAAGTCCAGGTATTTACCCTTGCGCTCAATCGTGAGATACATCGGCCGGTAGGCGCTCGCGACCTCCTTGAGAGCCACGTCTTCCCAAGTCGGATTCGCTTTGCCGTCGAGTCTGACGATCCGGTCGCCATCCTGGACTCCCGCTTTCGCCGCTGGAGAGTCGGGCATCACGTGTCCGATCACGGCCTGCATGTCCGCGTCGGAGACCCTCTGGTATTTGACCATGTAGAGCCCGGTCAGCAGGCCAATCGCCAGCACCACATTCATGAACGGTCCGGCAAACGCGATGATGAGGCGCTGCCAGCGAGGCTTGGCGAGAAAACTGCGCGGATCGTCGATGTTTTCGTCCGTCACCTGCTCGCCGGCCATCTTGACATAGCCGCCAAACAGCACCAGCGAAAACCGGTAGTCGGTTTCTCCCCGGCGAAAGCCGAACAAACGCGGGCCAAAACCAAAGCTGAACGCTTCCACCTTCACGTCGAAGAAGCGAGCAGCCCAAAAATGGCCCAGCTCGTGGATCATGATCATCACGCCGATCAGAACCAGAAGCCAGAGGATGTTTTCAAAAACAAGCATAAAAACTCAAGCTGTAACCGTACCGGTCCGTACCGCTACCAATTCACGCGCGACGGTTCGCGAAGCGCGGTCTATTTCAAGGATGTCTTCCACCGATCGCGGGTTGCGCGAAGGTATCCTCGACAACGTCTCCTGAACCACGTCAAAGATCGAGAGATACCCGATCTTTCCTTGCAAAAATGCTTCCACCGCGATCTCATCGGCTGCATTTAGTGTACAGGTTGCAGATCCACCCGCTTCCTGGCATTGGTATGCGAGCTTGAGGAGCGGGAATTTGGCAAAATCCGGGGGCAAAAATTCCCATTTCCGGGCCTCCGTCCAGTCAATCTTCGGAACCGGGGCTTCGAAACGGTCGGGATAAGTGAGAGCGTACTGAATCGGCATCCGCATGTCGGTGGCCGAGATCTGCGCAAGCACACTGCCGTCGCAGTACTCGATCATGGCGTGTACGGTCGATTGCGGATGAACCACCACCTCCACCTGCGATGGGGAAAAATCGAACAGCCAGCAGGCCTCTATAACCTCGAAGCCTTTGTTCATGAGTGTGGCAGAGTCAATGGTGACGCGGTTTCCCATGCGCCACGTAGGGTGGTTCAGAGCCTGCTCCGGCGTTACCGAAGCCAGCGCTTCTATTGGTGTATTCCGGAACGGACCGCCAGATGCCGTCAGAATCAATTTCGATACCTGGTCGCGATTGCCGGCGCGCAAGCACTGGTGCGCGCCATTGTGCTCGCTATCAACCGGCACCAGTTCGGCTCCATATTGCCGGACGGCTTCCATGACGAGCCTCCCGCCCGAAATGAGAACCTCCTTGTTCGCCAAGCCCACCCTCTTGCCCGCGCGAACAGCCTCATATGTAGCCTCCAGGCCGGCTATGCCGACGATCGCCGAAATGACGGTGTTCACCTCAGGTGCGACTGCGGCAGCCACGCGAGCGTCACTGCCCGATGCCAATTCCGGCCATCGCGAACGGGGCAGAGCCGCCGCTACCAATTGATCGGATAAGCGCGATACACCTTCCGGTGTTGCGACGACTGCTACTTCCGGTTGAAACTCGAGAATTTGAGAAGCAAGAGTCTCGACATTCTGCCCGGCTACCAAGGCATGGATACGGTACCGCTGACGATTGCGCCTGACTACATCCAGTGTGCTGGTTCCGATGGACCCCGTGGAACCCAAAACAGTCAGAATCTTCATTTCTGGCGCCATTGGAGGCGTATCCGCCATCATATCATGCAGACCGCAAGAACCGTCTCAGTTGCCTTCCGTGATTCTGGAGGTGCGAACCGCGCTGCCTGTCGCTTTTTGTTTTTGGAAGACCGCTGGCCCTTTCGGGCGCCGGGGAGGATTGCTTCAGGGGTCTTTATTTTAGAGGTTAGTCTCGCTTTGGTGGGAGTTGCCTCCCCGGCTTACTTCCAATAATAGTAGATTCTGATTTTTGAATCAACAGAAATCTGTATATTTTTTATTGGGCCTTCACCTCAACGCCGACAATTTCCTCTAAAACCTTGATTGTAGAGCAAATATCTTCTTCCGAGTGACCTTCACACATAGCCGTCTGGAAGAGTTGGCGGGTCAGAGCGGTTAATGGTAGTGGTACTCCCAGTTCTTTTCCTGAGTCCAGCATGAGCCCAACGTCCTTATGCATCCATTTGACTGAGAAGTGAGGGTGGAAGTCCCGCCGGAAGACAGCGGGCGCTTTTGAGGAGATGAATCCGGATTTAGCAGCGCTGTTCTCCAGGATATCGAGCATCACCTTGGGCGAAACACCGCCTTTGGCAGCCAGCACCATGCCTTCATTGAACGCCATCAGCAGATTCGATAGGATCAGGTTCTGCGTCAGCTTGGCCTGCAGGCCCATACCCGCGCCACCGCAGTAAAACAGACGCTTGCCCATGACTTCGAAGTACGGGCGCGTCTTCTCGAAGACGCGCTCATCGCCGCCGATCATGAAGGTCAGCGTTCCGCCCTCTGCCCCCACAGTGGAACCGGTACACGGCGCATCCAGGTGTTCAATCTTCCTCGCCGCGAGCGCCTGGGCCGTTTTGCGGCTCTCGCTGGGGCTGATGGTGCTGGCATCGGCAACCACGGTCCCAGACTTCGCACCCTCAATGATGCCGGCCGACCCGAGAATGACCTCTTTGGCCATTTCCGTATCGCCGACGCACAGGAAAATGCAGTCCGCATTCTCACCCACCTGTTTCGGCGTTTCGCAAAACAGGCCCTTCTCTTCGGCAGCCAGCTTGCGCGCTTTGGCGGCGGTATTCGACCACAGCGCAACCTCGTGCCCAGCCCGCAACAGGTTCCGCGCCATGGGGTAGCCCATGATCCCTAATCCCAGGAAGCCAAGTTTTGCCATAGAGAAAGGATTGTACGAAATCCGGGCGGGATACCACAACGACGTGGAGAACTGCGGCGTGATGGATGGAACGCGCCTACGCCCCGCGCGCGCCGCTGGTGGGCATCAGGCGGCCGCGAATCTGATTCATGACGTCGGAAGCCAGAAACGGCTTTCGTAAGACCGGGAAGTTGTGCTCTTCGCAGAGGGCTTCTTCTTCCGGCGGCAGAATCGTTCCCGTCATCACGATCACCAGCATCTGCGGCACTGCGTGCAGAAACTCCACGCCCAGTTCGACGCCGTTGCCGTCTGGCAGCATGTAGTCGAGCAGAGCAGCGTTGGGTTTGTGAGTGTCTACTAAGCGCCGTGCTTCTGTGGCGGATTCAGCCGTCAGCAGAGTCCAGCCCGCGTCCGCCATCAGGCGTTCGAGAAAGTGCAGCAGGTCGCGATTGTCATCTACCAGCAGAACCGTCGGATTCGCCGGTGCAGTCACCGCATCGGCTTCGAGCGCGCGCAGGTTCAGCTTCTCACCGTCTTCAGAGACCTCCACCCGCACGCGCGCTCCCGGATTCACTTGGCCGGTAGCCACCATCGTCGCCAGCGGCTGTGTCAGATTGCGGTGAATCGTGCGATTCAACTCGCGCGCGCCGTACTCCGCGCTGGTTCCTTTTTGTAAAAGGAACTGCCGCGTCTCGAACGGAACTTCGAGCGTGAAGGAGCGATTGCCCAGCCTTGTGTTTACATGGTTCTGCAGATCCATGATGTGATGGTCGAGAATCGCCGATAACGATTCCGCCGTCAGCGGCTGGTAGGTGATAATGCAATCGATCCGATTGACGAATTCCGGCGAAAACCGTTTGCGCACCGCCACCAGCGCAATATTCTGCAGTTTGCTGGTGAGCTCTGTACGTTCAGCCTGTTTCACCGATTGGAAACCGAATTCGGGATTGATCTCGCGCATCATCTCGCGCGCGCCGAGGTTGCTGGTCAGAAAGACCAGGCTCCTCTCGAAATTGACCGTCGAGTTATCGCCCAGACGCAGAATCCCTTTGTCCAGCACGCCCAGCAACAGGCGGGTCATCGAAGGCGCCGCTTTTTCAATTTCGTCGAATAGCACCAGCGAAAGACCGCACTTCTCGCTGGTCACCGCGGTGAGTTTCTGCTGCGTCAGCATGGGCTGCGTTTCGCGGTGCCCCAGATAGCCCGGAGGCGCACCGATTAGCTTGGCAACCTCATGCTCCATCTGGAACTCGCCGCAATCGATCTTAAGGACATTCTTTTCGGAACCGTGCAGGATCTCCGCCAGCGCTTCCACTGTTTTGGTCTTGCCGGTGCCGGTGGGCCCCAGTAACAAGAACACTCCGACCGGTCTTCCTTCAGGCGCCAAGCCTGCCTGATACATCTGGATGAACGGAACGATCACCCGGGTAGCAGCGGGCTGCCCAACCACTTTCTGCGACAGAACGGCTGTGAGGTCTTCGACGAGGTCCGGAGTCTGCTTCCTGGTCCGGTTTTGTGAATTTTTCGGCTTGTCCACCCCTGCCTCCGCCTTGATTATAACGGCGGACTGATTCTTCGCCCGGTTGCGTCGCTTAGGTTGAGGATATTCAGGTTCTTTCATGAATTCGCTCTTTGTGCCTTGATCACAAACAGTTACGGCTCGAAAAGCCGGCCCGGGAAATCAAGAGGTGGTGTCGTGTGATTGCGGGCTGCACTTCTGTCTTTCTATCATGTCGCGTTACTCGGTGTGTGTAACTTTTCGCACGAACAGTACAGCCACTTTTGAGGGGATCGAACAGGGAAAGCGGCCGGGGTTTACCGATGTCGAAAGGTAATCCGGCCCTTGGTCAGATCGTAGGGGGATAATTCCAAGGTAACTTTATCGCCAGCCAGAACGCGGATTCGATTTCTCCGCAGCCTTCCGGCAAGGTGGGCCAAAACAACGCGGTCGTGTTCGAGCTGAACGCTGAACAGGCCGCTCGGAAACTTCTCTAATACCGTTCCGGTAACTTCGATGCTGTCCTCTTTGCTCATACACCTCCACAACCTTATAAGCGAGCCGGTTTCTTCGGAAAACCGGCTCGCGAACCCTTTCAGGCCGCCGTGACGTTGGTTGCCTGCAGACCTTTTGGGCCCTTCGTGACTTCAAACTCCACTCTCGAGCCTTCATCCAGGGTGCGGTACCCCTGCGTCTGGATAGCCGAGAAGTGTACGAACACATCCTCTCCGTTTTCGCGCTGGATAAAGCCGTAGCCCTTGGCTGCGTTAAACCACTTCACTGTACCTTTTTCTTTCATCTGCTTTTTCCTTCTTAACTGAACTGAAAATGCATCGGGCCTGTAGTCCCCCTAAAATGACAAAAGGGGATGCGGAAGGACTCACGCACCCCCTCTTAGACTGTCACGAAGCGGAAAACAAGAGTCAAATGCCCTACCATTATACACCAGGAGTTCGCCGCTCCTTTACCTGTGACTTTTGAATTTCATCGCTTTCATTTCCGCTTTCGAGCGCTCGATGCGATCCACTTTCCCGTGGGCGGAACTACCAATCTGGTGCGCGGCATGTTCGGCGCATTATTGCGCCGCACCGCACCCGCGGACGCATATTTGCGCTTGTTTGAGCCCGGCGCTGCACTGGGCGCTTCTCCCAGCGGCTTCGCCGATTGGCCGCGCCCGTTCGTCATCCGCGCCGCGCACCTCGACGGCGTGGATATCGACGTTGCCGGTTCGTTCTTTTTTGACATCCACTGTTTTGATGTTCGCCAGCCGGCCCTGGCGCATTTTCGGGCTGCATTGGCAGAACTCGCATCAACCGGAATCGGGCCCGGCCGCGGCCGCGCGGAGTTACTGACGGCCGAAGCGCTCGATCTCGATGACATACCCGCCGAGCCGGACGTGCCTCTGGCCGTTTCCCTGGTTCCCGAGATGGGCACGCTGCAACGGATCGCGGTGCGCTTTGTCAGCCCGACGGAATTGAAGATTGCCGGCGAGCTCGCCACCCAACCGGAGTTCCCCGTGCTTCTGGCGCGGCTGCGCGACCGCATCAGCACGCTGCGTGCGCTATACGGCGCGGGCGCGTTCGACATCGATTTTCGCGCGATGGGCGAGCGCGCGTCTCAAGTGCGGCTGGCTCGGTGCGAACTATTGTGGGAGCACCGCACGCGCCGATCGAGCCGCACAGGCCAGGAGCATCCGCTCAGCGGCTTCACGGGCGATGCCGAATATGAAGGCGAGATCGCCGAATTCCTTCCCTGGCTGCGCGCCGCACGATGGGTCGGCGTGGGACGCCAGACGGTTTGGGGCAAAGGCGACATGCGCGTCCTCGAATAAGCAGCCAGCCGCCTGCGATTGTTGCCTGCTACCAGTCCGCCTATGATCGTGCCGAAGCTGGCGCTGGTGGACGAGAGATTCGGCGCTTTGGCAGATTTCCAAGCGGTCCTCCCAGGTAGATGACATTTCCCCAACTCAGCAGACTGCCTGTCTGGTAGGCATAAACCATCGTTGCGTCCGGTATGACCCACGCCCTGCTGCTCCAGCATCAAGCCGGTGATGGGACTTCGAAACTCTTGTCCATTGGCCAATGCAGCGGCCAAAGGACGAGAAATCTCCGATCACACACGGAACACGTGCTTTCTCCTTATCGGAGGAATGAATCACCCAATTGGTAGAAAGTTATACAGGAGTGAATTCCACACAGCGAATTCACTGCCCTGGGCACCATTGGTGTCGCAGCCGCCGGCCGTTGTTAGTGATAACTTATAATCCATGGTTCGGATTCTGCTTTCCTCGCTCGTGCTGTCCGCGGCGCTCTATGCACAGGCTCCGCGTATGCCTAACCCTGAATTACTTTGGCCGAATGGCGCTCCCGGCGCGCTCGGGAATGATGACGCCGATAAGCCGGCCATCTTTCCTTATGTAGTGCCGGAGGGTCAAGGCACGGGTGCGGCCGTTATTGTGTTTCCAGGCGGCGGCTATGCGCACCTCTCCATGGATAAGGAAGGCAACGAGGTCGCGCGCTGGCTCAACTCGATCGGCATCACGGCTTTCGTGCTGCGCTACCGGCTGGGGCCGCGCTACCATCACCCGATCGAATGGCATGACGCGCAGCGCGCCATCCGCCTGGTGCGGTCGCGCGCAACCGAGTATCGCATTCTTCCGAACCATATCGGCGTAATGGGTTTCTCCGCCGGAGGACACCTGGCCTCGACCGTCGGAACGCATTTTGACGCGGGCGAAGCGGGCGCGTCCGATCCCATCGACCGCGTGAGCAGCCGCCCCGACTTTCTGGTATTGGCTTACCCGGTGATCACTATGAAAGATCCGTATGTGCATCGCGGCTCGCGCACTATGCTGCTCGGCGAGAACCCGGACCCGCAGTTAGTGGATCTGCTCTCGAACGAAACGCAGGTCACCGCGCAGACGCCGCCTACTTTCCTGTTTCAAACCACCACGGACCGCACTGTGCCGGTGATGAATAGCGTGATGTTCTACGAAGCGCTCGTGAAAGCGGGCGTACCGGCGGAGTTGCATATCTACGCGCGCGGGCCACACGGCGTGGGCCTCGCCACCACCGATGAAGCGCTGGCGAGCTGGCCGGGACGGTTGGCCGACTGGCTGCGCATCCAAGGTTTCCTGAACTCCGCCGCCCGATAGGCGGTGCAGCTCGAAAAAGGGCGGCTCTGGGGACAGTTCGTCCGTGCTAAAATGGACCTTCCTACAGGAAACGCAGACACCTCTAGCGGGCCGGGCAGTGTACCAAACGCCGTATGGGGAGGGACACGCTTCCGTCCGATAGGAGAGTGCCGATGGACAATCCGGATATCATAATCCTGGCTCTGTTACTCGTTGTCGTAATCATCGCGCTGCTGATACCGCCGGGACCTGGGACGCCGCTCCGCTCGCCTGTTCCGACGCGCTGATACGGCATTTTGACAGAAGCGGCTCGAGCGGACGCCTCGTAGCCGCGTGGTAAACTCGTGTTGTTTTCCCGACCATGGATTTTCTGAAAGGGCTGAACGCGCAGCAGCGTGAAGCCGTGACCCATACCGAAGGCCCGCTGCTGATCCTGGCTGGGGCCGGAAGCGGCAAAACACGGGTCATTACGCATCGCATTGCGTATATCATCACTTACAAGCAGGTCCCGCCTTCGGCTATCCTCGCCGTTACTTTTACTAACAAGGCCGCGCGGGAGATGCGGGAGCGGGTGTCGGCGTTGTTAGCCGAATATCCCTTCGACTCCTCACCCACGATTTCGACTTTTCATTCCTTCTGTGTGCGACTGCTGCGCCGCGATGGCGATGCGCTGGCGAATATACGTCCGGGATTTACCCGCCGCTTCAGCATTTACGACGACGAAGACCAGCTTCAGATCATCAAGTCCGCCTACCGGACATTAGGGCTCGACGAAAAAGCGTTCATGCAGTATCGCGCGGCCCTCTCGCGCATCAGCCACGCCAAGAATCTGAAACAGACGCCCGCCAAGCTGTACTCCGGCGCGGTCAATCCGGAAACTGAGCGGCTGGCCGCGGTTTTTGAACAATACGAGAAGGCGCTCCACACCGCCAATGCCCTCGATTTCGACGATCTGCTGCTCGAAGCCGTGCGTCTGTTACAACACGACGATGCTACGCGCGAAGCCTGGAACCGCCGCCTCAGTTACGTCATGGTGGATGAATACCAGGACACCAACCGCAGCCAGTATGAGCTGATGCGGTTGCTGTCTCAGTCTCATCAGAACCTGTGCGTTGTGGGCGACGAAGATCAATCCATCTACAGTTGGCGCGGCGCAGATATCCGCAATATTCTCGATTTCGAGCGCGATTTTCCGCGCGCCGGCACCATCCGGCTGGAGCAGAACTACCGCTCGACGAAAAATATCCTGGCCGCGGCCGGTGCAGTGGTGGAGAACAACAAGGCCCGCAAAGGGAAAAAGCTCTGGACCGAGGCCGGCGCCGGCGAGCGCCTGGGCCTTTACTCTGGCTTTGATGCCGAAAACGAAGCGCTCTTCATCGCCGATACGATTGAAAAGCATCTGGGTGCTCAACCCAATGAGCACGTGGCAGTT
This sequence comes from Bryobacteraceae bacterium, assembly GCA_035550475.1. Taxonomy (GTDB): domain Bacteria; phylum Acidobacteriota; class Terriglobia; order Bryobacterales; family Bryobacteraceae; genus DASZPB01. Next base: position 25,238 of record DASZPB010000035.1, read on the forward strand.
CTCTACCGCACGAATTCTCAATCACGCCAGATCGAAGAGGCGCTGCGGCGATACGGGCGCAAATATAACGTCGTAGGTGGTTTCAGTTTCTACCAGCGCGCCGAAATCAAGGACATTGTCGCCTACCTGAAACTGGCTGCGTCCAACACGGATTCGGTGAGCCTCCTGCGCGTCATCAACACTCCGGCGCGCGGCATCGGCCGTACCAGTGTGGATCAGATTGAGCGCACCGCGCGCGAGCAAAATATCAACCTCTGGGACGCCATCGAGCGCATCATTGACGACCGCGAGCTATCCACGCGGTCGCAATCGGCACTGGTCACTTTCCGCAATCTGGTGCAGGAGATTTCGCTCGTGGCCAGCAACCAGCCGCTTCCGGACCTGGTCAAGTTCATTCTCGACCGTACCGGTTACCGCCGGATGCTGCAGCAGGAAAAGACACCGGATTCCGACACGCGCCTGGAAAACCTGGACGAACTGGTGAACGCCGCAACCGAGGCCGCCGAACGCGGCGAAAGTCTGTCCGACTTTCTGGACCACGCCGCTTTGGTTGCGGATGCCGACGCCGTGGATGAGCGCGCTCCGGTCACCCTGATGACGCTGCACAACGCCAAGGGCCTGGAGTTTCCAATGGTATTCCTCTCCGGCATGGAGTTGGGCCTGTTTCCTCACAGCCGATCAATGAATTCGATCGAGATGCTGGAGGAAGAACGCCGGCTTTGCTATGTGGGCATGACGCGCGCGCGCAAACGGCTCATTCTCACTTGGGCGCGATTCCGCAGACGATTCGGCGGCGGCGAGCAGGAGCGTTCGGCGCCCTCTCCATTCCTGAGCGAAGTGCCCGAGGACCTCATTGTGAACCTGGGTCCCCAGGATGAACCCGGCGAGATCAATCTGTTGGCCGAGCGCCACGATGTGCGCCAGTCGGCACGGCGGAATACGTTTACGGGCAAGACCTATAATTCGCTCGAGAACATCTCGCAGTTCTTCGGCGAACGCGGCCTGCCGTTCCAGCCCAATAAGATGGCAACGCCTCCGGGACGCGCACCCGTTCCACCCGCGGCAGCCAAGACCCCGCCCAAGCCCGCTGCTCCGCCCGCGCCGCGCAGGGGGGCGCGCACCGGCATGACCGTGCAGCATCCCAGATACGGCACCGGAACCGTGGTGCGCCGCGAAGGGGAAGGCGATGATGCTAAGATCACTGTAAACTTCCCTCGTTTCGGGCTGAAGAAACTGGTTGAAAAGTACGCAGGATTGAAAAGAGACTGATGAACACGAAGAACCTCACCGATAAAGCCGAACGCAAGAGCGCGAAGCGCGCTGCTCGCAAAAAGGCCGCTCCCAAGGCCAAGCGCGCAGCCGGCGTGGCGCGTGGCTCGCAGAAAAAGAAGATCAGGCATCAGGCACAAGGCCAGCGGAAGCGTTAGCATCCGGCGAGGCGGCACGGCGTGAGCATCTTCCGCACGAAGAGCATCGATGCGTTGCTGGCCGCCTCCGCAGATCCGGAGAAGAGACTCCGCCGCACGCTCGGCCCGTGGAGTCTTACCGCTTTCGGCATTGGCGCGGTCATCGGCTCGGGCATTTTCATTCTCACCGGCACCGCCGCAGCCGGCGAAACACTCGCATACAGATCGATCCTTCACGCACCTGTGCTGGATCTGCTGCTCCACGGGTCGGCCGCCCTTTCGACAATCGGCCGGCCGGGAGCTGGTCCCGGTATCTCACTCTCCTTTCTGCTGACCGCCCTGGCATGCAGTTTCGCGGCGCTCTGCTATGCAGAACTGGCCTCGATGATTCCGATCGCGGGCAGCGCCTACACCTATGCCTATGCCACGCTTGGCGAACTCATTGCATGGATTATCGGCTGGGACCTGATTCTGGAATACGCCGTCTCGAACATGGCCGTGGCCGCGGGCTTCTCCGCATATTTGAATGACCTGTTGGAGGGCCTCTTCGGCTGGCATCTGCCCGCGCGGCTGGCCGGGCCGCCGATTGTGGGCGGCCAATATACGGGCGCGTGGTTCAACATCTCCGCGCTGGTGATCCTGTTGATTCTCACTTACATTCTGGTGATTGGGGTGCGCGAGAGCGCGGGCGCCAATAACCTGATGGTAGCGGTGAAACTGGCGGCCATTCTGATTTTTGTCTTCGGGGCCGCCCGCGCCGTGCATACTGCCAATTGGCATCCCTTTCTGCCTAATGGATTCTCAGGTGTGCTGACGGGCGCGGCCATCGTCTTCTTCACCTACATCGGGTTCGATTCGGTCTCAACTGCGGCCGAGGAATGCCGCAATCCGCAGCACGACCTGCCGTTCGGCATCATCATGACGCTGGTAGTGTGCGCCGCGCTCTACATTTCCGTATCGCTGGTGCTGACCGGCATTGCCCGCTACAATACACTGGACAACGCCGCCCCGGTGGCCAAAGCGCTCGAATCGCTTGGGTTCACTCAAATCCGCGATTGGGTCAGCGTGGGTGCCCTTCTGGGAATGGTCTCCTCACTGCTCGTCTTTCAATATGGGCAGGCGCGCATCTGGTTCGCCATGTCTCGCGACGGCCTGCTGCCGAAGGCTTTTTCCAAGGTCCACCCCGTGTATAAGACGCCACATGTCAGCACCTGGATCGCCGGCTTGGCGGTGGGCATTCCAGCCGGTATCTGGGATATCGGGACCTTTGCCGATCTGGCGAATATCGGCACGCTCTTCGCCTTCGTCATTGTCTCTTTGGGCGTGATCGTTCTGCGCCGCAAGCAGCCGGAGCGCTCGCGAGGGTTCCGGGTGCCTGGCTCTCCCTGGCTACCCATGATTTCGATCGGCTTCTGCCTGGTGCTGATGCTGGCGCTGCCGCTCGAAACCTGGCTCCGCTTTTTCGTATGGCTCTTCATCGGCTTCGCGATATACTTCCCCTTCGGCAGAAAACATAGCGCCTTAGCGAAACATGAGCCGCTTTCCTGATGCCATACACGATAGACCTTCTGATTCCATTGAGAGTCGGATACACGCAAGCAAAGGATTAGGCGTTTTGCGTCGCTTGCTCACGATCGTTTTCCTGCTGGCCTGCCCCGCCGCAGTCGTTTACGCCCAGGGCAACTACGAAGTACAGGTCTATGGATCGGAGCTGGTGGCTCCCAAGGTCACCATGGTTGAGCTGCACAGTAATTTCACCGCCAGCGGCGTGAAGGAAGAAGTGGACGGCGTGCTTCCCACCAACCACGCCGAACATGAAACGGTCGAGATCACTCACGGCTTCAACGAATGGTTCGAGACGGGCTTCTATTTCTTCACCAGCATTCAGCCCGATCACGGCTGGCTGTATGTGGGGTCCCACATCCGCCCGCGCTTCGCCGTGCCGGCGCGCTATCATCTGCCTGTCGGAATCAGCATCTCCAACGAGATCGGCTATCAGCGTCCTGAGTTCTCACTCGATACCTGGACATGGGAGATCCGCCCTATCATTGATCAGAAAGTCGGCAAGTTCTATTGGTCTTTCAACCCCACTTTCGATCGGTCGTTTCACGGCCCGGAGTCAAACCGCGGCTTCGAGTTCTCGCCCAACGTGAAATTCAGCTATGACGTCACGCAGAGAGTTGCGGCCGGGATAGAATACTACGGCTCCTACGGTCCGGTCACCGGATTCGACCCGCTGCGCGATCAGGAGCAGCAGATTATTCCCGCCGTAGATGTCGATTTCGGTAAGAACTGGGAGTTCAATTTCGGCGTGGGAGTGGGAGTCACCCAAGCCACCGATCATCTGCTGATCAAAGCGATTCTGGGCTATCGCTTCAACAACGCGCATAAGTGAACCGAACCTCTGGTGGAAGCTGCCCTTGCCCGGCATGCGTGCGCTGTATATCTCCAGCAACTTCACATTGCAGCCCTGTTACGCCGCGAGTACGAAACACACTGCTATGATATGCATTAGCTGCCTGACATGATTTCTGGGAAATCCGAGCTGCCATGGGCCAAGATCGGCTGGTTTGGGGCCCTTGTGGTGATTTGTTACGCCCCTGTCCTGTGGATGCTCGGCCGCCAATGGGTCAACGACCCCGACATGGGACATGGTTTTTTCGTGCCGCTCGTCGCGGGCTTTATCATCTGGCAGTATAAAGCCGAGTTGCTGGAAGTTCCCGCTCAACCGAATTGGTGGGGCCTTCTTGTTGTGGTCTATGCGACCTTGCAGTTGTTCATAGCCACGCTCGGCGCGGAATTATTTCTGGCTCGAACGGCGTTTGTGATTACGCTGATCGGGATGGTCTGGCTCCTCGGGGGCACGCGCATTCTGAAGAAGGTGGGCTTTCCCCTCTTTCTGCTCTTCTTCATGGTGCCGATTCCGGCCGTCATCTATAACCGCATTACATTTCCGCTTCAGATTCTGGCCAGCCGTCTGGCGGATGGGGCGCTCAGTTTTCTTCAGATTCCGGTTCTGCGCGAAGGCAACATCCTCGAACTGCCGCAGCAAACGCTCTCTGTAGTGGAGGCGTGCAGCGGAATTCGCTCGCTCCTCTCGCTCACGTTTCTATCCCTGGTCTACGGCTACTTTTTCGAGAGCAGAGTCTGGCTGCGCGTTGTCCTCTTCTTCGCTACGATTCCGATTGCCATCGTGGCCAATGCCAGCCGCGTGACGCTCACCGGCATCCTGACTGACAAAGTCAATCCGGAACTGGCGGAGGGCTTTTTTCATACGGCTTCGGGCTGGGTGATCTTTATGGTCGCCCTGGTGATTCTGATCTGCTTCCACCGGCTGCTGCGGTGGGGTTGCAGCTATTGGGAGCAAAGGGGGAAAAAGACATGAAGTTCCTGAAGAGCCCATACGCGCGCATCCTGACGATTGTTCTGCTGCTGCAAACCGCGGCGTTCTACGCCCTGGCATCGCGGGCTGAGACGATTCCCGTTGTGCGTCCCCTGGCAGATTTTCCCTTCCTGGTGCATGGCTGGCGCATGGTGCAGGATCTGCCCCTTGATCCGGACGTGGAAGCGGTTCTCAAAGCCGACGATACACTCAACCGCGTCTACATAAATGCCGCGGAATCGAGCGAGGCCAGTCTGTTCGTCGCTTTTTTCAAGACGCAGCGCACCGGGCAATCTCCTCACTCACCGAAGAACTGCCTGCCGGGCTCGGGCTGGGAACCAACCGAGACGGGCGGCGTCACGATCACGGTTCCCGGGCGCGAAGCCCCCGTTACGGTGAATCGCTATGTGGTGCAGAAGGGCGAAGCAAAAAGCGTAGTGTTGTACTGGTATCAGAGCCACAATCGCATCATTGCCAGCGAATACGCCGCTAAGTTCTGGCTGGTAGCCGATTCGATTCGTTATCACCGGAGCGATACGGCGCTGGTGCGTGTGGTAGTTCCGGTGCGCAACAACGATTCGGCGGCTGCGACGCGGATTGCCGTGGGATTCGTGCAATCCTTCTTCCCCGATCTCGAAAAACAATTACCGTTATAAATGTAGTGACGGACGAACTTGTCTTCATGTCGGGAACCGCACATCGGATTCGCCATTCCGCACGCGGCCTGTTGTATGATTCATTACTCTAGGGAATTGCCCAGGTGTAATCCGGTTCCATGCCTACACCACTGCGGGTGCTCTTTATCGGCGAGGAAGGCTTCGCGACTTTAGCCGCCGAACTGCGCCGGGCCGGGTATGAGCCCATTTTTGAGCGCGTCACCACCAGTGACGAGCTGGCGCGAGTGCTCGATGCGGCGTGGGATATAGCCATCTCCGATTTCGCGGTCGGCGACTTTGGCGCAATCGAAGCCCTGCACCACATCCAGGATGCGGGAGTTGACCTGCCGCTGATCGTAGTCTCCGGCCGCATCACTGACGCCGATGCGCTTGCCGCGCTCAAGGCAGGCGCCGCCGATCACCTTACGCGCGGCAATCTCATGCGACTCAATGCCGCCGTGGAGCGCGAATTGCGCGCCGCCCGATTGCGCCGCGAGCGCAATCGGCTGGAAGAACAATTTCGGCAATCGCAGAAGATGGAGGCAGTGGGACGCCTCGCCGGCGGCGTGGCTCACGACTTCAACAACCTGCTCACCGTCATCACTGGATACAGCGACCTTCTGCTCGCCTCCAAAGATCTGCAGGACTCGCAACGGACCGCACTGGAAGAAATCCGCCGCTCGGCCGAACGCGGCGGCGCGCTCACCCACCAACTGCTCGCTTTCAGCCGCCGGCAACCGATGGAGGCCCGGTCCGTACATATCAACGACCTCATGATTCAGCTCGAAAAGATGCTGCGCCGCCTGATCGGCGAAGACATCGAGCTGGTGACCATTCCTGCCGCCTCGCGCGACGTGGTGGAGGCCGACCCCAGCCAGCTCGAGCAGGTGATCATGAATCTGGCGGTGAATGCGCGTGATGCCATGCCCAATGGCGGCAAGCTTACGCTCGAAATCGCCACCGTGCAGCTCAGCGAGAGCTACTCCGCCAAACAACTCGGCGTGCGGCCGGGCATGCATGTGATGATTTCCATTTCCGACACCGGCACGGGCATGGACCCGGAGACGCAGAGCCACCTGTTCGAGCCCTTCTTCACCACGAAGGGTCCCGGGCGCGGAACGGGCCTGGGGCTGGCCACCGCCTACGGCATCATCCGCCAGAGCGGCGGCACCATCTCCGTCACGAGCACGCTCGGTAAAGGCACTACGGTACAGATCTATCTTCCGCTGGCGCCGGACCGGCCTCAGACTACTACCGAAAAGGGCAGTCCGTCGGAATGGCTGACGGGCGCTGAGACCATCCTTGTGGTGGAAGATGAAGCGCGCGTGCGCAAGCTGATTGCCGACGTATTGAGCCGGCGCGGCTACAAAGTGCTGGAGGGCACGCGCGGCGCCGAAGCCCTGCGCATCTGCGGCGCGCATGACGGCACGATCGACCTGGCAATTGTGGATGTAGTGATGCCTGAAATGAGCGGCCCGGACCTGGTGCGGCACATCACGCGCATGAGGCCAAAGACGCGCGTTCTCTATATTTCCGGCTACACCGATGAAGCCATCGTGCATCACGGCGTGTTGTCGTCAGGCGCTGCGTTCCTGCAGAAGCCGTTCATGCCCGACGCGCTCGCGCGCAAAGTGCGCGAGGTTCTGGACTCCCGCAGCAGCTCCGCTACCGAATAAAAGGGGCGCCTTCATGCCAGCAGGCGCGCGGCCGGCTTGGAAAAGTACGTCAGGATAATGCCCGCACCGGCGCGGCGAATTGACGTCAGGCTCTCGATCATCGCGCGGTCGTGATCGAGCCAGCCATTGCGCGCGGCTGCCATAATCATCGAATACTCGCCGCTCACCTGGTAAGCCGCGATGGGCACGTCAAATCGCCGGCGCGCTTCGCAGATCAGGTCGAGATACGGCATGGCCGGCTTCACCATGATGATGTCCGCGCCCTCCTCCAGATCGAATTCCATTTCGCGCATGGCTTCACGGCCGTTCGCGGGGTCCATCTGGTAGCTGCGCCGATCGCCGAACTGCGGCGCCGATTCGGCAGCCTCCCGAAAAGGACCATAAAACACAGAGGCGAATTTTGCGGCGTAAGACATGATCGGAATCTTTTCGAAGCCCTGCGCGTCGAGCGTCTGACGAATCGCCGCCACACGCCCATCCATCATGTCCGAGGGCGCCACCATATCCGCGCCAGCGCGTGCATGCGAAAGGGCGGACTTGGCAAGCCACTGGAGGGTAATGTCATTATCTACATCGCCATCTTTGATGAAGCCGCAATGGCCGTGGCTGGTGTATTCACAATTGCAAACGTCGGTAACAATCAACAGTTTCGAACTCTGGCGGCGGATGGCGCGAATGGCGCGCTGCACGATGCCGTTGTCGTCATAAGCGCCGGATGCCGTCTCGTCCTTGGATTCCGGAAGGCCAAACAGGATCACCCCGCCGACCCCGAGCGATTCCACCTCCGCGCATTCCTTAACCAGTTCGTCGATGGACATCTGGTAATTACCCGGCATGGCTCCGATTTCGCGCTTTACGCCCTCTCCCGAGCATACGAACAGAGGCAGAATAAACTGGGCCGGATCGAGGCGGGTTTCCCGCACCAGGGCGCGGAGGGACTCGGTGGCTCGCAACCGGCGGAGCCGATGTACCGGAAAGGGCATTACCCGGATTGTACCTCTAGGCCGTCTGGGGGCTTGACAAGCAGCCGCGCGCGGTTAGAATAAATCTCATCTAAGCGCTTGTTTATGCAAACCGCTTGTGAGCATATTCGCACCCAGATTATCGCGCGGCGAGACGGAGTAGACTACGTGGAGTGTCTCGATTGCCGCCAAATCTTCGAAGCCGAGGATCTTGAACCCGTAAAAGTGGAGGAAGAAGAAGAGTAGTTCCGCTCTATGCGTTAGCATGGAGGGAAATGCACGATCTTTCCTTCTTCCGGAGTCATTTCGATGATGTAGCGCAGCGGCTCTCCACCCGCGGCAACGTGCCGGGTCTCGATCGTTTTCGCGAACTCGATGGCAAACGGCGCGCCGCGATTTCCCAGACTGAACAGCTCAAGGCGCGAAGGAACTCCGAGAGCTCCGAGATCGCCAGGCTTAAGCGCGAGGGCGTTGACACGTCCGAGCGGCAGAAGCAGGTGCGCGCAATCGGCGAAGAAATCGCCGCGCTCGATGAGCAAGGAAAGCAGCTCGATGAAGAGTTTCGCGAGTTGCTGGCCGGCATTCCCAATCTGCCTCATGAATCCGTGCCGGTGGGTAAGGACTCGGCGGACAACGTGGAAGTGCGTCGCGTAGGCGAACCGCGGCACTATGATTTTGAGCCCAAGGCACATTGGGATCTGGGTCCGGAACTGGGCATCCTCGACCTGGAACGCGCGGCGAAAATCACCGGCGCGCGCTTTGCCCTCTACTGGGATCTGGGAGCCAAGCTCGAGCGGGCACTCATCAATTTCATGCTCGACGTCCACAGCCGTGAGCATGGATACAAAGAAGTGCTGCCGCCTTTCCTGGTGAATTCGCAAAGCCTGTATGGCACGGGCCAACTGCCCAAGTTTGCCGAGGATCTTTTCAAGTGCGAAAAGCATGATTTCTGGCTGATTCCCACGGCTGAGGTACCGGTCACCAATATTTATCGCGACGAAACTCTGGAAGCCGATGCGCTGCCGGTCAAACTATGCGCTTACACGCCATGCTTCCGCAGCGAAGCTGGCTCGTACGGACGCGACGTGAGGGGCATCATCCGCCAGCATCAATTTCAGAAAGTTGAACTGGTGAAGTTCACGAGGCCGGAACAGAGCTACGACGAGTTGGAGAAGCTCACCGCCGATGCTGAGGACATTCTGCGCCGGCTGGGCCTCCCCTTCCGCACCGTGGTGCTATCGACGGGCGATATGGGGTTCTCGTCGGCGAAGACGTACGACATTGAGGTATGGCTGCCGGGACAGAACGATTATAAAGAGATCTCTTCCTGCTCCAATTTCGAGGCTTTCCAGGCGCGGCGCGCGGGCATCCGATTCAAGAACGGAAAGAAATCCGAGTACGTTCACACACTAAACGGCAGCGGCTTGGCTGTAGGACGCACCTGGGTGGCGATTGTGGAGAACTATCAGCAGAAGGACGGCAGCGTTGTCGTACCTGAGGCTCTGCGGCCGTATCTCGGCGTAGACGTGATCCGGCGCAATTGCTAGGGCGGAACTGCCACCCTCCGCACTCGTGCGCGCCTGGAACATCCGCGTTACCATGAGTACGTCGATGGCTTCGCCGCCCATCCCGCCTTCGCTCGACCACTTGGCTACGCATCCGTTCTCGTTCTATCCAGCCATCGTGGGGATCGAGCACAACGAGTGGCTTTTTCGCAAAGCCACGTGGTCGGAAATCCTGGTGGTCAATTGTAAGACCGACAATGAGATCTGGATTCCACGGCGCTTTATCGGCGAAGTCTCGCGCATTGACGATCCGGTTTTGATTGTGGGGTTGAACAAAGAGCTCGAATACCGCGCCGGAACCGTCTGGCCTTACCAGCGCCGCGTGATCCAAATGCCGCATGCTGTGGGCGGTGTGGTCCCGCCAACCACCGCGGTAGAGAGTCGGCCCGACCCCGCCCCCATCGTCGGCATCCGCGTGAAATCCAATACCGACAGCCGCATGTTCAAACTGGTTGGCGGGGTATTGGCTGCCGGCATTCTGATCTACCTCGGCGCAGTCAACCTGACGCGCGTAGGCGATCTCCGGCAGCGCGTGGTCTACAGCACGCACGACCAGTCTTACCTCGACCTCACCAGCCATGACGACTATTTCGCCGTGGTGCAGAAACTCGGGAAGCCGGCATCCGAACACTGGCAGACCGAGACCGGCGCGATTCAATACCAGGCCCTGGTTTATCCCAACCATAGATTCATCGTCATTCTGATGGGCGGCGACCGCCAGTCCGCCACCTACATCGGCACTATGGATGAAAACTGGACTCCCGTACATTCCGTGGAACTGCGGTCCGGCGGCACTACCTTCGCCATGCTGCGCGGCCTCAAGCGCTTTTAGTAGACTCTAGGGCGTGAAACTGCTGGGTCATTTGTTTTGGGCCGCCGTCGCGGCGCTTGCGGCCTTCTGCCTGGGCGGAATTGCGATCTATCGCGGCGAACACATCAACAGCATCTGGCTGGTGCTGGCCGCGGCATGCACGTACGCGGTAGGCTTCCGCTTCTATGCCAAGTTCATCGCGGCCCGCGTAATGGCGTTGAACAACAAGCGCGCCACACCCGCCGAGCGGCTGCGCAACGGGCACGATTTCGAGCCGACCAATAAGTGGATTCTCTTCGGACATCACTTCGCGGCCATCGCGGGACCCGGCCCCCTGGTGGGCCCGGTGCTGGCCGCGCAGTTCGGCTATCTTCCGGGCACGCTGTGGATCATCATCGGGGCGGTGCTGGGCGGCGCGGTGCAGGATTTCTTTATCCTGTTCGCCTCCATCCGGCGTGATGGCAAATCGCTTGGGCAGATGGCGCGCGAGGAAATCGGTAGCGTAGGCGGAGCTATCGCGCTGGTCACAGTGCTGATGATCATGATCATCTTGCTGGCGCCGGTGGCGCTGGTAGTGGTGAATGCGCTCAAGAGCAGCCCGTGGGCCACATTTACGATTGCGGCCACCATGCCCATCGCTGTCTTCATGGGTCTCTATCTGCGTTACTGGCGGCCCGGCAAAGTCCTGGAGTGCTCCGCCCTCGGCTTCCTGTTGGTAATGGCTGATATCTTCGCCGGCCGCTGGGTCGCCGCCTCGTCCACACTCGCCCCTATCTTCACGCTGAGCGCGATGGCGCTCGCCATCGCCATCATCATCTACGGATTTCTGGCCAGTGCTCTGCCGGTGTGGCTGCTGCTTGCGCCGCGCGATTACCTCAGCACCTTCGTGAAACTCGGCGTGATTCTCATGCTGGCCGCTGGCATCCTGTTTGTCCGGCCAGAGCTGCAACTTCCCGCCTTCACGCGCTTCATCGATGGCACCGGCCCGATCTTCGCAGGGAAGATCTTTCCATTCTGCTTTATCACCATCGCTTGCGGCGCTATTTCCGGTTTTCACTCGCTGATCTCGTCGGGCACCACGCCGAAAATGATCGCGCGGGAGGGACACGCCTGGCCGGTGGGATACGGGTCGATGCTGCTCGAAAGTTTCGTCGCCATCATGGCGATGATCGCGGCCTGCGTCATGCAGCCGGGCGTTTACTTTGCGGTGAATTCACCCGCGGGTGTTGTAGGCGCAACGCCGGCGGCCGCAGTGGCCACGATTTCCTCATGGGGCTTTCCGGTAGGTGTGGCGCAAATGCAGGAACTGGCGCGCAATGTAGGCGAGCAAACGTTGTTCAATCGCACGGGCGGCGCTCCCTCGCTGGCGCTCGGCATGGCCCACATTTTCTCGCGGACGGGCGGTGGCCAGGCCGTCATCGGCTTCTGGTATCACTTCGCCATTATGTTCGAGGCGCTTTTTATCCTCACCATCATCGATGCCGGTACGCGCGTCGGACGCTTCATGCTTCAGGACCTGCTGGGCCACGTCTCGGCTCCTTTGGGACGCACGAGTTGGATGCCTGGCGTGATCGGCGCGAGCGCAGCCATTGTGGCCGGTTGGGGCTACTTCCTGGTGCAGGGCGTGCGCGATCCGTTGGGCGGCATCAACTCGCTGTGGCCCTTGTTCGGAATTTCGAACCAGTTGCTGGCGGCCATTGCGCTCTGCGTCGCCACCACCATTTTGCTGAAGATGCATGGAGCGAAGTACATGTGGATCACGTGCCTGCCGCTCGCATGGCTCGTCACCGTGACTTTTTCAGCCGCGTGGCAGAAGATTTTTTCGCCGCTGCCGGCGCTGGGATTTCTGGCACAGGCGGCGAAGCTCGAAGCTGCTCTCGCCGCCGGCAGTGTGGCGGATGCCTCTACTACCAAGGCTCTCATTTTCAACGCGAGGCTGGATGCTTTTGTTTGCGGCATCTTCCTGCTGTTGGTAGCCGCGATTCTTCTCGACTCCATCCGGGTGTGGGTGGGAATCCTGAGAGGCAAGCGCGACGCGCGCGTTTGCGAGGCCCCATTCGTGCTGACTGAGCTTCGCGCGGAGGAACTATGACTGCCGTTCGGCGTTTCGGCGCACTACTGATGGCGATCCTGCGGGAATTGGCCGACGAGAACGCGTACCAACGGCATTTGACCCTGCATGGCCGCGAGCACTCGGCCGCCGAGTGGCGCAAGTTTTCCGAAGAGCGCTTACGCGCACGATATATGCGCGCCCGCTGTTGCTGATCTCCGGGCATGCCGTTAATCTGGTGAGAGATGGTAACCGGCACGACTCGCAGTGCGGTCCTCTCCGTTGCCGCCGGTTTGGTTCTGTTATTCGCTTTCACTACGGTGCTGAACAGCACGTACCGTGCGGTGCGGCACGGAAAGGCAGAAAAACTGTACCAGCACGGCGTGGCGCTGGCGAAAGCAGGGCACAACGCCGAAGCCGCGGGAGAATTTCGCGCTGCTATTGTGTTCGCCCATGATGACGCTCAGTATCGCCTGGCGCTGGCTCGCTCGCTAATGGCCCTGGGTCTATGGAACGAAGCCGAGAGCCATCTCAGCGAGTTGAGCGAAGACGATCCGACCAACGGGCTAGTCAACCTGATGTTGGCGCAAATTGCCGAGCGCGATGGGCGGTCAACGCAGGCGGTTACCTTCTACCATCGCGCTATCTTCGGCTATTGGCCGGAGAAGCCGCTGGAAAACCGGATCGAGGCGCGGTTTCAACTGGTGGATCTCCTGGCCCGTACTGGGCAGCAGAAGCAGGTTATTCCCGAACTGCTGGAACTAGCCGACGAAGTGCCGGATGCAGACCTGGAACTGCGCGAGCGCGTGGGCCGGCTCTTTCTGGCGAACGGTTCACCCGAACACGCGGCCGAGCAATTCAAAGCCATCGTTTCCGAACATCCGCACGACGCGGTTCCATACCAGGGGCTAGGCGATGCGGAGTTTGCGCTGGCGGATTTCGGAGCCGCCCGCAGCGCTTATCGCACCGCGGCAAGGTACAAGCCGGAAGATGTGTCCCTGCTGCATCGCATCCTGCTCTCCGACGATATTCTGGAACTCGACCCTACTGTAGTGCGGCTCACGGCAACCGAACGGTACGCTCGCGCCAAGAGATTGGCCGAGCGGACGCTAGCTTCTTTCCAGGCTTGCGCCACAGTGCCCGCGGATTTAAACACGAAAGCTCAGAACCTCATCAAGGCCAATCCGCGGCGGCGGCGCGACGGAGACACGCTCGCGCTGATCAATGTGGCGCAACAACTGTGGAAGGCGCGGCAAGTCGCTTGTTCGACAATTCCAGTTCGGGATGAAGCACTTCCTGCCGTGATGACCAGAATCTCAAAGCAATGATTTTCACCTCTCGCGGCAAACATCTGACCCTGAGCGAAACCCAGCGATTTCTTCTGCTTTCCGTCCTGATCGGTATCTTTGCCGGTCTGATGGTGGTTTGTTTCCACATCTGCATTGATTTCATAAGCTGGAGCAGCCTCGGTGCGCTCTCAGGTAAATTCCGATTCGAACGTCTGTTCGCACCGGTTCTGGGAGCGCTCCTCGCCACCCTACTGGCAACGCGCGTCTTTCCTGCGGCACGGGGTAGCGGAGTCAACCAGACCAAAGCCGCCCTTTACATTTCAAACGGCTACGTTCCTTTCAGCACAGTGGCTGGCAAGTTCCTGGCTTGTTCCATTGCCATCGGCTCCGGCAATTCGTTAGGCCCGGAGGACCCGTCATTACAGATGGGCGCGGGCATAGCATCCTTGTTGGGCCGTATGTTCCGCCTGGGCCGCAAGAACATGAGACTGATCGCACCAGTCGGCGCGGCGGCTGGAATCGCCGCGGCTTTCAATACGCCCATCAGCGGCGTGCTCTTCGTGATGGAAGAGGTAGTGGCCGCGTGGAACGCGGGCGTAGTCGGCTCGATTCTGCTTTCCGCCGTCTCGGCGGTGGTCGTGACAAGATGGTTTCTCGGAAATGAGCCGCTGTTCCGGGTTCCCATATTCGAGTTGCGCCATCCTAGTGAACTCGCCGTCTACGCTCTCATCGGTGTCATCGGCGGGTTGCTTTCCGGAATGTTTGTGAAACTAGTCGAGGAGTTCCACCGGCGCCGGCAGCACTTTCCACATTGGACACGATTGCTGCAGGTCGCGGCGGCGGGGCTATTGGTCGGAATCATTGGCCTGTGGCTACCGGAAATCATGGGCGCTGGTTACGATGCCATCGATTACGCTCTACATAACCGATTTGCCTGGGACCTGTTGCTTGTGCTCGGCGGAGCGAAAATGGTGGCTACCTTGGGCTGTTTCGGGACCGAGATTCCAGGCGGTATGTTTGCGCCGACGCTGTTCATGGGAGCCATGATCGGTGGAGGGTTGGGAGGATTGGCGCATCGTTACTGGCCGTTTCCTACCAGTTCAGCCGGCGCTTATGTGCTGGTGGGAATGGGAACGTTCTTCGCGGGAGTCTTTCGCGCGCCGATGACCTCCATTTTTATGGTATTTGAAGTCAGCGCAAGTTACGTGATCATCCTACCCGTAATGATCGCCAATACGATTTCTTACTTCATCTCCCGCCGCCTTCACCCAGTTCCGTTCTTCACCATGCTGGCGTATCAGGAGGGGGTCGATCTGCCCTCCGCCGAAGAGTATCGTTCCACCGAGTCTCTGCATGTAGAAGACGCCATGCAACCCGTTCCGGAGTCGGTTTCACTGGGCCAGGCACCTCGTGTTTATCCCGATCTTCCACTCGATGCCGTGCTGCGCCTCTTAAGCCATTATTCGCTGCTGCCGGTGGTCGCCCGCAACGATCCCAATCACTTCATCGGTGCAATTTCGCTCGAAGACGTTCATCGGGCCTATGGAATCGACGCCAACATTCATGAGAACTCTGTTCAGCCGGACGCACCTCCTTAGATACAGCTATGATCCGAGTCTGCCTGTTGGCACTCACCAGCTTGGTCTTTAGCGGCATGGCGGCCGACCACGGGTTCAAAGCGACATTCGTCGGCGGCACTGCGCCGGGAGTGGAGGCAAAATCGAGCGCCCGCCTGGACTTGAGCAACCCCGATGTGCTGATCTTCCGCTCCGGCAAGACCGAAATCCGCATCCCTTACCGGAAAGTAGAAAGCCTGGAGTATGGCCAGAACGTGAGCCGCCGTTATGCGGCCGCTGTGCTGATTTCGCCGTTGTTGCTGCTCAGCAAGTCACGCAAGCACTTCGTCACCATTGGATATGAGGACAAAGCGGGCAAGCAGCAAGCGCTGGTCTTCCGGGTCGGGAAAGGGGATATTCGGTCCGTGCTAGCGAGCCTCGAAGCGCGCACCGGCCGTCGCGTGGAGTATCAGGACGACGAAGCACGCAAGGCGGGGAAAGGCTGATCATGATTCTGCTGCTTCTGCTATTCGGACTCGCGGCTGCCGCCCAAACATCGCAGCCTCCGCCTTCGGACATTGA
Source organism: Bryobacteraceae bacterium (assembly GCA_035550475.1). GTDB lineage: Bacteria > Acidobacteriota > Terriglobia > Bryobacterales > Bryobacteraceae > DASZPB01. The sequence continues at coordinate 41,173 of DASZPB010000035.1, forward strand.
AGCTTCGAGCCTCCGCCAGTTGCTGAACATCCACCGCGTCTATGTAGACCATCTCACGGGTGGCGAGACTGCGGCCCAGATGCGGGACATCATCATCAGCAGCCTGGAGGGAGCGGACCTGTTCATCATCACCGAGAATCCGGACCGTGCTGATGCCGTGATGCGCGGTGCCGCCGAAGACCTGGTGTTCACCGATGTGCATTCCTCGAACGACAGCATCAACGCGCGCGCCAATCTGGGCACGGGACGCTCCTCCGGCAGTTCGCGCGGGGCCTACGGCGGCCTCGGAGTGGGAGAGAACGAATCGGATCATTCCGCCGAGCGGCGACATGAGGCCATCGCCGCCGTGCGGCTAGTCAACAAAGACGGAGACGTCATCTGGGCCACTACGGAGGAGAGCATGGGCGCCAAATTCCACGGTGCCAGCGCCGACGTCGCCGATAAAATCGCCGCCCGGCTCAAGGACGATTTCAACAGGGCGCGGAAACTGAAGAGCACTCCCTAGCCGCCGGAAACGGTCCGGACGCGTTCACGCGACCAACAACTGACCGATGCTTTCCAGCAGAAGCGCCATGGATACCGGTTTGGTGAACACACGCGACACCATGGCTTCTTCCGGCTTACCGAACAGCTCCTCAGGCCACCCGGAGAGCACAATCACAGGCGCGCGAAAGCCGGATTGACGAATGCGCCGGATCAGCGCCAATCCTTCTTCCGCGTCGGCTTTGCCGGATGCGTTCGGGAAGCAGAGATCCATAATCACCAGGTCCGCCACGCTTACCTGCTGCATGGTTTCGGCTGCGCCGAGCGCCGTCGACACAGCGTAGCCGCCGGCTTCGAGCAGGCACTTGCGCAGCCGAAGCTGATTAGGGTCGTCATCGGCGACTAGAATGCGCGGCATCTCAGAAATGCAGTCCGCCGCCGCAGATCAACACTTCCGCAGTGACGTAATCAGAGAGCGGCGAGCAGAAAAACAGCACTGCTCCCGCGGCTTCCTCCGGACTTCCCGATCGACCCAGCGGACAGGCCGCGCGCAGGGATTCGAGCGCTGCCGGCTGCACGCCCACCGCGATCTTGTGCCCGCGAACGTCGATAGCAGCCGCTTCGCCGCCCAGCGGTTGCGTCAGGCGCGTGTCAATCAGGCCGAATCCCACGGCGTTCACGTTGACGTTGTATCGGCCCCATTCCTTCGCCATGGTCTTGGTGAAGCCCACGATCGCTGCTTTGCCGGAGGAATATCCGGCTTGTCCGGCATTACCATCGGTTCCCGCGATCGAGGTGATGTTCACTACCTTGCGCATGACGCGCTTTCCTTCGGCGGTCTCGCGTTTGGCGTTCTCACGGATCCAACCGGAAGCCGCCCGCAAAATGCGAAACGGCGCCACCACGTGAATATCGAGCATGGCTTGGAACTGCTCATCGCTGGTCTTTTGGATCACGCTGTCCCACGTGTAGCCCGCGTTGTTGACAATGATGTCAATCGCGCCGAGGCTTTCCACCGTAGCATCTACCAGCCGCTTCGGAAACTCCGCAGCCACGATATCGCCCGCGAACGTCTCGGCACGGCCGCCACGCGCGCGGATCGCTTCGGCGGTTTCCGACGCGGGCGCTGCATCCAGATCATTGACCATCACGGCCGCGCCATATTCCGCGAGGGTTTGTGCGATCGCGCGTCCTATGCCGCGCCCCGCTCCGGTGACCAAGGCGGCTTTTCCAGCAAGCGTGAAAGCCATGCCGAACTATCTTAGTAAATCTTCAAGTTGGATTTTCGTATCCGTCTTCGCATCGCGGTATTTGACGATCACCGGAGTGTAAACGGAGATACCCCATTCCTTGCCGGGGCCGCTAGTGACGGCGCGCGTGCCCGCTACAATCACCGCTTCTTCAGGAATGATAAGTGGCTCGTCACCATTGGCGCGATGAACCGTGTGACGCACCAGATCGTATACCGGCGTCGAGCGATTCAGGATCGTGCCCGTCCCGAGAACGGCACGCCGCTTCACCACCGTGCCCTCGTAGATGCCGCAGTTTCCTCCGACGAGGACCTCATCTTCGACGATGACCGGCAGCGCGCCCACAGGCTCCAGCACGCCGCCGATCTGGCTCGCCGCCGAGATATGACAGTTCCTGCCGATCTGCGCGCAACTGCCCACCAGCGCGTGCGAATCCACCATAGTGGCGTCATCCACATAAGCGCCGACGTTGATATACATCGGCGGCATGCACGTCACGCCTTTGCCGATATAGCAGCCGTCGCGAATGCTGGATCCGCCCGGCACCACTCGCACACCGCTTTCGGCGGTGAGCCGCTTCACCGGATAAGTCGATTTATCGAAGAACGGCTGGCGCAGCGGATCGACCGACATGTCGATGATGCCGCCCATTCGAAATCCCAACAGGATGCCCTTCTTCACCCAGGCATTTACGCGCCATCCGGTGTTTAATTGCGGGCAAGGTTCCGCCGCGCGCACGCGTCCTTGATTGAGCGCGTCCTTGAATTCGGCGAACAGTTGAAAGTGCTCGTCCGTATAAGTTGCCGGCTTCTCGTCGTAGAGCCGCTCGATCTCAGCCTGCAACCCGCACCTTCCCTTCGGCCACCAGTCCCAGCGACTCCAGAACTTTGGCGATGCGCGACTGGATGGCGGCGCTCGGCGGCACGAGCGGCAGGCGATACACGGGGTCGAGCAGACCCATCATTCCCATTGCTGATTTCACAGGGATCGGATTCGTCTCCACGAAGTTCACATTCAGCAGCGGCAGGTATCGCCGTTGAATGCGCCTCGCAGCTTCGAAATCGCCCTTCAGGCAAGCTTGAGCCAGTTGCGTCATCTCGGCCGGAATCTCATTGGAAGCCACGGAGATGATTCCGCGGCCTCCCAATGCCATCAGCGGAATGGTCACTCCATCGTCGCCCGAGAGGACGACGAAATCCGGCGGCACTTCATGCAGCACGTTGGCCATCTGGCCGATATTCCCGGACGCTTCCTTCACTCCCACAATGTTTTCGATCTGCGCCAGCCGCGCCAGCGTCGCCGGTTCCACGTTCACACCCGTTCGGCTCTGCACGCTATACACGACGATCGGCAAATGCACTGCTGCGGCGATTGCCTTGTAGTGCTGGTACAATCCCTCCTGCGTCGGCTTGTTGTAGTACGGCGTCACTGAGAGGATGCCATCCGCGCCCATTTCTTCCAGGTGGCGGCCCAGCTCAATCACCTCCTGCGTGTTGTAGCCGCCGGCGCCGCCCAGCACAGGCACCTTGCCCCGCGCTTCTTCGATGCAGATTTCGATCACACGCAGATGCTCGGCGCGCATGAGCGTGGGACTCTCACCGGTGGTTCCGCAGGGAACCAGAAAGTTGATGCCGGCTTCGATCTGGCGTCGCACCAGTTTCCGCAGCGTCTCTTCATCGAGCGACAGGTCGCGCCGGAAGGGCGTGACCAGCGCGGTACCGCATCCCGTAAACATGTACCACCTCCTCAAAGCCGAAGCTGGACAAGCCGGCGAAGCCGTCAGGGCCGCGCTCCGCCTGTATTCATGGCCTATCCAAACACGATTTCCGCAAACTCGTAAAACCCTTTCTTACCGATTACCCAACGAGCCGCTTGCAATGCCCCGCGCGCAAAACCCTCCCGGCTGCGGGCCGTATGGCGCAGCGTAATCGTATCGGCCGGGGAATCGAAGCCAATCTCGTGCGTGCCCGGATGCGCGCCCGCGCGATTCGAATTCACATCAATCGGGCGCGAATACCCGGCCTTTTTCATTTCTTCCACCAGCTTGAGCAGCGTACCGGAAGGAGCGTCCTTTTTCGCCGAGTGGTGGATCTCCCAGGCCCACGCGCCGTACTCGCTCTGCTGCGCGAGCAGCCGCGCGGCTTCCTCCACCAGGCGGAAGAACGCGTTCACTCCGATCGAGTAGTTGGGACTCCAAACCAGACCCGTCTGATGCTTCGACACTTCGGCCTTGACCTGCTTCAGATGCTCCAACCAGCCGGTTGTGCCGATCACCATGTTCACCCCCAGCGCGGCAATGCCTTCTACATTTCTCGGCACCGCCGTGGGAATCGAAAAGTCGATTGCCACATCAACGCCGTGGAAATTTTCGCGCGTCAGCCCCTCGAAATGGGCATTGTTGAACTCATCCAACTTCAGCGCGACTGTGAACCCGTATTCAGGCGCGAGTTGCTCGATGAGCCTGCCCATTTTTCCGTAGCCTACAATGGCCAGCCGCCGTGCCTCAGGCATGGACCTCCTCGCAACGCTCGAACACCGCCGGATCGAGCCGGTCGAAGAATTCCGCATGCAGCGCTCTGGTGGTCCGGACCAGATCCTCCTCTGCCACCACGAAGCTCAGATTCAGCAGCGAAGCGCCTTGCGAAATCATGCGGATGTTGATGCCGTTCAGCACGCCGAATACACGCCGCGCCACCCCCGGCGTGTAGCGAATATTGTCTCCCACCAGGCAGACGATCGCCTGGCCGCGCTCGACATCGACCTCCGCAAACTGGCACAGCTCGGCCTGGATAGCCTCCAGATGTTTCGAGTTGTCGATGGTGAGCGAGACGCTCACTTCCGACGTGGCCACCATGTCGACAGCCGTCTCATAGCGGTCGAACACTTCGAAGATACGGTGCAGAAACCCGTGCGCCATCAACATGCGCGTCGAATGAATGTTGACCAGCACAATCTGGCGTTTGCAGGCGATCGATTTCACCACGTTCTCACATGGCACGGATTCTTTCACAATCCGCGTTCCGGGCACTTCCGGACGGCGCGAGTTCAGAATCAGCACGGGAATGTTCCGGTCAATGGCCGGAACCATCGTCGCCGGGTGCAGCACTTTGGCGCCGAAGTAAGCCAGCTCGGCTGCCTCGGCAAACGAGATGCTCTTCACGCGATGGCCCCCCGGCAGGATGGTAGGATCGGCCGTCAACATGCCGTCCACATCCGTCCAGATCTGAATCTCCTCCGCGCCGATTCCCGCTCCCACAATCGAGGCTGTGTAATCCGAGCCGCCCCGCCCGAGCGTGGTCGTAACACCACTTTCGGTCGCGCCGATAAAGCCGCCCATCACGACCACGCTATCCTCAGCCATGGGCGGAACCATCGCCTCCAGACGCGCATAGGTTTCCGCGAAGTGCGGCGCGGCCTGCGTGTGCCGGTGGTCGGTGACGATGACGCGGCGCGAATCCAGGTGCCGCGCGGTCATGCCGAAGTGGCGGAATGCCAGCGTCACGATGTAACTCGAAAGGCGCTCGCCATAGCTCGAGATCGCGTCAATCGAGCGCGGCGTCAATTCACCCAGCACGGCTAGGCCTTTCACCAGTTCGGTGAGTTCCTGGAAATGATCATCGAGTGCCCGATCGAGTTCCGCCCGCTCGGTGAGCGGCACTACCTGGCGCGCCTCGCGGGAATGAAAGTCACGCAGATCGTGAATCTGGCGGATATAGGTTTCGCGGTTCCCTTCGATCGCCGAGGCGGCGATCGCCAGCAGCCGGTTCGTCGTCTTCCCCATGGCGGAGACCACTACCACGGGCCTGTGCGCCTGCCGTGCCTTTACGATACCTGCTACGCGCTCAATGGCGGCGGCGGACTCCACCGACGTGCCGCCGAACTTCATCACGATCATCAGTCGAGCATTCCTTCCGAATGCATCAGTTCGGCGTTCAGCACCGCCGCGCCCGCCGCGCCCCGCACTGTATTGTGCCCCAGGGCGATAAATTTGTAATCGAGCACCGGGCAGGGGCGCAGACGCCCGACGAAGGCGGCCATGCCGCGTTCGCGTTCCACATCCTTGCGGGGCTGCGGCCGGTCGGCTTCCTCCATGTAGATCACTGGACACGGCGGTGCGCTGGGAAGTTCGCGCTGCTGCGGGAGGCTCCTAAAAGCGCCGAAGGCGTTCCGCAAGTCGCTTTCCGACGGCTTCGCGGAGAATTCCACTGAGATCGTGACCGTATGGCCATCTACAACCGCGACACGATTGCAATGTGCGCTAACTCGGGCCGGCAGCGGTTCCACGTGGTCGCCGCGAAATTCACCGAGGATCTTCTGCGTCTCCTGTTGGATTTTCTCTTCTTCACCGCCGATGTACGGCACCACGTTGCCGACGATGTCCATCGAAGCGACGCCCGGATATCCGGCACCGGAAATAGCCTGCAGTGTGGTGGCGACCACCTTTGTGATGCCGAACTGCTTCAGCGGCGCGAGACCCATGGTCAAAACGATAGTGGAGCAGTTCGGATTGGTGACGATTTGTCCCTTCCACCCCCGCGCGCGCTGTTGTCCTGGAACCAGTTTCAAATGGTCGGCATTGATTTCCGGCACCAGCAGCGGCACGTCGCGATCCATGCGGTGGTTTTTCGAATTCGACACCACGACATGTCCGGCCCGGGCAAACGCCTGCTCGATCTCAGTGGCAACCGAAGCATCCATCGCGGAAAACATCAGGCGCGGCGCGTTACCGGGTTTGCACTCTTCCACCGTAAGTCCGGCTACGGATTCAGGCGCGCCGCCGCCCAGGTGCCAAGACGCGGCGTCGCGGTATTTCCTGCCCGCAGAGCGATCGCTCGCTCCCAGCCACTTCACTTCAAACCATGGGTGACCCTGCAGGAACCGAATGAAATGCTGCCCCACCATTCCGGTGGCGCCCAATATCCCTACTTCGATCTTTGTTTGCATAACTGCCTTACCATTCGCTGATAAATGCCCACTGCTTCAATCAACTGCTGCTTGGGCACACGCTCCTCATTCGTATGCGCCAGATGAATCGTGCCCGGACCGATCAGAAACGGCTCGCCCCATTTGCCGCCGAACGCCGGAATGTCGGTGGTGTAAGCCACTACCGTGGTTTCGATTCCCGGTATCGAATTCAGCCGGAGCGCGGGTATCTCCAGGATCTCCCGCAGTTCGGCGCGCCCGTTGATGGCGTGCTCCAAAGCTTGCTTCGTCTCGGTCGAATCGCCCACCAGGCGAATCAGAATCTCCGCCCGCGCCTCATCGGCGGTCACATTGGGCGCACGCCCGCCGGAGATGGTCCCAATGTTGAGTGTGCTCGGCCCCAGCAAGGAATCCACAGGCAACGGCAGCCGCCGGATATCCGCCAGCGCGTCAACCAGTTTATGAATAGCCGAATCGCCCAATTCCGGATAGGCCGAGTGCGCCATTCTGCCTGTGGCGGCTATTTCGTAACGCAGCGCGCCCTTCGAGCCCAGCGCAAGTTTATTTTCCGTTGGCTCACCGTTGATGATGTAGCGCGAGCCACGCGGCTGTCGCGCCGCGCAAAAGGCGCCGGCGCTGTTGCGCTCTTCCCCCACCACGAAGAGCAGCCCGAAGCTGGTTTCCCCACCCGCCAGCAGAGCCTGCGCCGCGTGAATCATGGACGCGATAATCCCTTTGGTGTCGCAGGCGCCGCGCCCCCAAATGTGTTCCGCGTCTTCGCGCGACGTGAAGAACGGCGGCACCGTATCCATGTGCGTGGAAAGCGTGACCGCGAGTTCCGCGCCAAACTGCGCGAAGACATTGAACCGGCGTGGTTCTACTTCCATCCGCTCGACGTGGCCGCCAAACCGCGCTGCCAGCCGCGCAAGGGTATCGTAGAGGAAATTGCCCACTCGTTCTTCGTTGTTGGTGATCGATTCGATATCGACCAGCGCGCGCGTCAGTTCGAAAACGTCCATAAGCGTTCTATAGGGAAGGAGGCGAAGGAGAAGGAAAATACGCGGGTGATGCCAGCGTGTTTCATTCCCGATAGCGCTCCACCCGCCGGAGAAACGGGTGACAGTGGGCAGGTATTAGCCTAACCCCCCAACCGGACTGGATTGCACTCCCGCGTCCGATTTCGGCGAAAACTACGGCCCCTTTTCCGCGAGCTTTCCGAAGCGCAATCGGAATTCAAAGCCCGGGTACTCATGGCCGCCGCACCTCTACCGTGAAAATCCAGGATAGCGAAGCTTCCGAGAGCAAGTCAAACCGCACTGCGCGCGGAATTGGTCTCTCGTGGCGTGAAGACAGCAGGGAAGGATGAAACACGGCGGGCGGCTCACTTGCGAGCCGCCCGCGACAGGAGGAGTATGGTCAGACCTGATGGAATCGTTTGCGCAGCGCCAGTGCAAAGAGAACCAAGCCGGTGCCAAGCAGAATCAGCGAATTCGGTTCTGGCACCGCGTCGGGAGGATCCGCATTGGGAGTGAAGCCGACGCTCACAGTGGAAACCGTGCGAAAGCCCGCAGGCCCTCCGTTCCCGCTGAAATTCGCCGTGCTGCCTCCCATGAACGCGCCGGCGGAATCTCCGTCGCTGCCGGAGTTATCGGTACTCACCACGCCGGAAGACTGAGAAGACGACGGTCCAGAGCCGGAATCATCTCGCAACTGGCTCCAGGAGGAAGCAGAGCCATTCGCGGACGAGCCGATACCGCGCGCAAAACTGCCGAACAGGGAGACGTGCTCGTAGATGGGGAAGAAAGGACTTAGGCCAAAAGCTCCAAACCATCCGAACGCATCGGCCAAGCGATAAGCCGGTTGGCCCGAAGATTCCTGATCTCTCCAGCTCGGTTGCGAAATCTGGCTGTCCCGATTTGCTGCCAACATGGAGTAGCTCCACATGCTGCCGTTCGGCCCGCAACCGCTCGCCAAGCGGTTTGCCAATGACGGCGCTACACACATGGGAGAACCCCAACACCCGATTGCCGCAACCAGTGTCAAGCACCCTAACATCATGAACTTCTTCACGAGCGAGACCTCCGTAGCTGAACTTGCGCACCCAGATACTTGAGCACGATATTTGGGAAACTCTACGGGTTTGAGTTTAGCCCGTACGCTAGTGAGCGTCAATTAGGAGTGAGGGACTTGATGTAATTCCATGTACTGGATTTGTCGCACGATCGTAAGTTAGTTACGATTTGATACAAATACTCGTATGTATGTGCACAGCTTGAGGAAAACGGCAGGGGTTCAGGTTTGTTCCTGAGAGCTTCTAGAGTCCATTTTTTTGTGCCGCTTCCAGATCGAAAACCCGCCGGTCGATGGGAACGGCTTCATACGTCGCATAGTCTGGTTTTGTACGAAAACAATCACTCAGGTCCGTTGCCGCAGCATCAAATAACGTCATCGACGGCACACTCAGCAAGCGAAAAATCGTCTTCAGCAGGCCGGGAAAACTTGTGTTTACGTGTGAAACGTAATTTTTCTTACACCATGGGCCAGCCGCGAGTAACAAGGTGCGGTGGGCATCCACGTGATCAAAACCGTCTGCCGCGCTCGCCTCCGTCACAAACACGGCCATCTGTTTCCACCACTTAGTCATCGAAAGAAACTGCAAAATCCGGCCGAGTGCGTAGTCATTATCGACCACATACGATTCCTCGTAAGGATAGCCACGCTCTGGACGAGGCGTGCTGGTATAGTCGTTCGGCAGACAAAGATAGACGAAGCGCGGCAGGTCTCGCCCTGCTTTGACGAACTTATCTGTGATCTCCTGAATGAACTGGCTTGCCCGGTATTGATCAGGAATACCCAGATCCAATCCGGGATATTGGTGAGATGTGTTCTGGTAGAGATCCTCAGGCATCGGAGCATTCGTGAAAAAACGCACGCCGGTCGGTCCTAGTTCTTCCCCACCCTCCGAGCCCGCGAGATCGAGCCCTTCACCAAAACTATAAAAGGACACGCCATGCCGCGCGAGATGCTGCCATAGTGTTCCGCTCTCGCCCAGATCTTCCGGAAGCGGAGACGTAGCGGGCCCGGAGAATGACAAACGTCCCGGAGCTTTGGACTGCGGCCGGAAGTCCTTTTCTCCTGCCGAAGCGGCCAGCGCGGAGACTTCACTCCAGGCATTCGGATAAGACCCGGCGAGCCAGTGATGGCCTCCGATGCTGTCGCTCGAATCGGCGTAGAAATTGTCGCTGAACGCCCAGCCTGCGGCGATAGCGTGCTGATTGGGCGTGAGGTCCACATGATGCAGGCTCAGGCGCTGCCGGTGCCCATCGGCATATCCCTCGGAGCCGAAGTGGGCCAGGCTGGGTGCGTTCATGACGGGTCCGTTGCCTGCACTATCCACGTCACCCAGCACGTCGTCGAATGTGCGGCCCTCTTTCACAATCAGCACTACGTATCGGACTCCCGACGGCAGCGGTGCGGGAGACGAGTCACGCGCCTGGAACCCGTCGGCCTCCATCACGAGATTGGTGTGTTTCGCCAGATCGGAAGCCGCAGGCAGTTTAAAAATGGAAAGCGCACCACGGCCCACCGCTTCGCCGAGTCCGGCCCCTCTCAATAAATACCGGCGCGACATGAAATTGGGACCCGCGCCCATTCCGCGAGCGGAAGTGACGTAGACATTCCCGTGATCGATGGCAACCTGCGTCGGGAACCAGGCTACGGGGAGGTGGCCGATCACGCGATTCGTGCGGGTATCGACCACGCCTACCGCGTTGATGCCCGCTTCGGCTACCAGCAGCCATTCCGACGCCTCGTCGTAAGCCATCCCGACCGGCAGAACACCACGCAGACTTTCCAGGCCGGGAATCCGAATCGGAATCTCCGCTTCCACCTGGTTATTGGCCGCGTTGAGCACTGTGATCGAATCGCTGCCGGCATTGGAAACAAAGACGCGGCCGGCTGTGGCGAGAATTCCCGAAGGGCTGCTGCCTCCGATGCTTCCGGTACCTGTCTGCTCACCGGTGCGCACAAACGCTTCAACCTTCGGCTCTGCCGGATCAGCAACGTTGATGACACAGACTGAATTCGATTCCCGTGCGTGCGGGTCGCCCAACCCCGGGACCTGTACCGGTCCGCGCGCCGTCATTCGCTCAACGCCCCGGGATGCCTCGGCGCTGGGAAATCCGAAGGCGGGAAACGAAAGTCCGGTCGCGCGCGCCTGAGCCGGGTCCGACCCCGGCACCGGCTGGTAGCGAAACATGCCCACGTTCGTCACGTAAAGTTTGCGCCGGTCGGCAGAAAGTGCCAGTGCGAAGGGCAGGTAGCCGGTGTGGATGGATGCCACCATCTGCCGCGACTTGGCGTTCCACACCGCAACGCGGAAGTTGGCCTCGTCCACCACGTACAACAGATCGCGGGGCTCATCAAGCGCGAGTGCGCCGGTGAAGCTGTCGCTAAAGCCGCCCTGGTTCAGGTCGATAACACGGCGGCGGCTTCCCCCGGTCAAATCCAACAGGCTCACGCGGCCGGAGTTTCCTTCGGATACAAATGCCTCGTGGTCGCCCGAAAGCGCCAACCCCATCGAGAGACTGGTCCAGGCGTCCGGGTCATTTTTGCCGGGCTCGGCGGCCATGACTTGGTGCTGGCCCCACCCGCCGTTCCGGTCCTTCTCCAAGACGGTCAGAGAAACCGGTCCCGGTCCCAGGTTAGAAGTGACCACAGTCCGGCCGGAAGAGCTGATCGCCAAGGCGAACGGGCCAGCCCCGGTCGGCCGCTGTAAACCTAAGGGAACAACGATTCGTCCACCGGGGAGAATCGAGGCAGCCGGGCGCCGCAGAGGAGGCCTGATGCCGGCAGGTGCGGAGTAAGTTTGTGCTGCCGCCACAGCGCAGAATATCACCAGCGCTAATAAGGAGCGGCGAACCGCAAGCACCTCATTATTTTATAACGCGGAAGGGGGTGCACCTGCATCATCGGCATTGCGTGAAAATACTCACTACCCGCGTAAAAATCGACGTCGGATGTAAAGAATGCTGCATGGGGAATTCCCCCTATTCAGGTAAAACACCACAAATGACGACTGGGCAATCCCCTTCGCGATCAACACTTAGAATTTTGGTTGCACTGATTACGCGAGGAGAGGTATGATTTGGCACGCGAACTGCACTTAGTCCGAAAGTAGAGGACGGAATGCACCGCATACCGGCAACTTTCGCTTTGGCTTTTTTGCTTTGCCCTCTCAGCCTGCCTGCGGGCGAGGCTGCGCCGGTCGCGGACAACTCCAGCCCCCACCAGAAAGCGGGCTCCAACCGGAAAGCCAACGTTACCAAGTTGACCGGATGCGTGGATGAACGCGATGGCGGTTACGTCCTGGTGGACGATCAAAGTTTGCGCCCCATCGTGAGTCTGGAAGCAGAGGGCTTTCCAAACGAGGGCTTTGCAAAGTATTTGGGACACACAGTCACCGTCCAGGGCAAGCGAAATTCGCAAGGTGCAACACCCGTTTTCGAGGTTCATACGATCCAGACGGTCAAGGATTCGTGCGCACCGCAGGCCCCGCAGCAGTAAAGGGATCAAATCTAGGTCTTTTTGGAGGAGAACATGGCATCTAGCCCCACAGTATTAGCACCTCAGAAACCGCTTGAAGATCCACTTGCGCATCTTCCCTGCTCAAGTATTGTCGAATACCGCAAGGGTCAGATGATTTACAACCAGGATCAGCCTTCGACCAGCATTTATCTTGTGATCGATGGAAAAGTGAAAGTATCGCGTTTGGCGGATGACGGCCACCAAGTGGTAGTCGACATCTACCAGCCGGACGAATTCTTCGGCGAATCGGCGTTTCTCAACTTACCGCACCGTTCCGAGCAGGCCACGGTGATCGAGAATACGAAGCTGATGACCTGGACTACCGCGGAAATCGAAGACATCATCATGAAGCGTCCGCGTCTGGCCGTGGCTTTACTGCAAATTCTGGTACAACGCACGATAGACTTTACGCACCGGATCGAGAGCTTTTCCGTGGACAACATCGCGCGGCGCCTGGCCCGCTCGCTGATCCGCTTTTCCGAACGGCTCGGCACCCCGGAAGATGACGGCTCCATCCGCATGGTTCCGTTCACGCATGAATTGCTTTCCCAGTACGTGGGAACCTCACGCGAAATCGTAACGCATTATATGAATCAGTTCCGCCGTCAGGGCTACCTGCGGTATTCGCGTAAGGGGATCGTGCTTTATCGCGAAGCCATGAAAGACTGGCTGCGCCAGAGCGCATAGTGGAACGTCAATCGCCTAGCCACCGCTCGCTACTCGCGGCGAACCTGAGCCTCGGGTGTGATGAAGCGGTGGCGGCTGTCTCCGGCTGAACTACTGGATCACGGAGGCGGCCAGTCTCACGCTGGCGTGCGAAGAGTGGTCTTCGATCACGATCACGCCGTCTTCCACACGAACATCATCCACATGGCGCATCGTTGGGGGTGTCTTCGTGTAAAAGAGGGCGAAATGGGACGACACTTTGCTTTTCGCGGGCAGCCAGCGGAATAGCTGTGTTCCGAAGAGGGTTTTTTCTGTGATGGGCTGGCGTCGTGGCAAGTCAAAGGGCTGCGTGGAAAACTCCAGCCCGCGCGACATCATGCCGTCCGGCGGATAATTTTCCCAATTCTGCACCCACGGATACTCATCCGGATGAACCACCCAGCCCACCAGAAGCTGGAGGCGCGGATTCAGTTCCGTGAGGTAAGCCCATTTTCGCGACGCATCAATCAGGCAGGCCGAATGGTCGCCGGAATTGGCGGAGGCTGTCCGAAGATCAACTGTCCCGCCGCTCAAAGCGGGAGCATCCGGCCAGGTGAACTCCTTATCGGAAGGCAGCCGGTGCGCGAGACCGCGCTGACTTGCCGTGTAAGGCCGCGTGAGGCATCGCTTCGCGGAAATGTCGGCTTCGGTCACGCCGGACTCGAGGAAGGGTGATCCAATGGTTGCGTGCTCGGCCCACACCATCGGGCGATCAAATCCGAGCAGGCTCTCTACTTCGGTGGTAACCGCCACCACTTGCTCTCCTCGCGCCAACTTGTAGGTGCGGGTCACGTCCTCCTGCACAATCGGCAGCCGCGTCTTCATCGTCAGCACGGAGAGCGGGCCTTGCGAGTTGAGCGTATAGGTCCAGTGCTGTAGATGCGCTTCGCCGTGCCCCGGCAGCCCGGCTTTTCTCTCCTCGGGCGAAGTGCCGCCGAATCCATCCAGGCATAGGAAGTGGCCCACGTTGGAAATCCGCCCTTCCGGATGCCAGAGCGGATTCATTTTGCCGGGGTCGTCGCGCAGAACGACCCCAGCGATCGTGCTGCCCAGCGGCAGGATCGTCATTTCGATCTTGCTGTTGGTCAGATGTACAGGCGCTTCAGCAGGCGGTGTCTGTTGCGCGAGCAGCAGCGCGCACAGGATGGTCAAAAGAAGAAAGACGCGAAGAGTCATAACTAGGTATCAGCCCTCAGCGGTCAGCGATCAGCTAAAACCGCGAGCGTTTTCGCCGATACTGAAGCTCTCAGGATACGCCAGCCCGCAGTCGAATAGTTGCCCCTCGCCGGAGCACGGCTCTTTCAAACCACCAGTAATCGAGCTGACCGCTGACCGCTGAGATCTGAGAGCTACTAGGTATCAGCCCTCAGCTATCAGCCCTCAGCCCTCAGCTATCAGCTATCAGCTATCAGCTATCAGCTAGAACCGCGAGCATTTTCGCCAATACTGAAGCTCTCAGAATACGCCAGCCCGCGGTCGAATAGCTGGCTCCTCGCCGGAGCGCGGCTCTTTCAAACCACCAGTATTCGAGCTGACCGCTGACCGCTGACCGCTGAGAGCTATCAGCTATCAGCTAAAACCGCGAGCATTTTCGCCAATACTGAAGCTCTCAGAATACGCCAGCCCGCGGTCGAATAGCTGGCCCCTCGCCGGAGCGCGGCTCTTTCAAACCACCAGTATTCGAGCTGACCGCTGACCGCTGAGCGCTGAGAGCTGCTACATTCTTAGCGTGGAACAGTCATTGAATGGAAAAACCGTGCTGGTTACGGGCGCGTCCCGCGGAATCGGGGCTGCTACGGCTATTGCTTTGGCTCGCCAGGGCGTGCGGCACATCACCCTGCAATACAACACCTGTCGCGAGGGAGTTGAAAAGACTATCGAAGCAGTGCAACGGTCCGGCGTGCATGCTGCGGCCATTCAAGCCGACTTGTCGGTCACTAGCGGCATTCATTCTTTCCTGAAGGCATTCGATCCCAAAGTTGATATCGTCATCAATAACGCCGGTTCGCTCATTCAGCGCACGCGCCTGGCCGAGATCTCCGAAGACCTCTTCGACCGCGTCTCGAATCTCAATTACAAGAGCGCCTGGATGATCGCGCAAGCCGTGGCCCCGCACATGGCCGCGCAATCGAGCGGCGTGATTGTCAATCTGAGCTCCATCGCCGCGCGCAACGGCGGAGGCATCGGCGCGAGCCTATATGCCGCTTCAAAAGCGGCGGTAGCGTGCATCACCAAGGGCTTGGCGCGGGAATTGGCGCCGCAGGGCATTCGGGTCAACGCAGTTTCGCCGGGCACCATCGACAACGACTTTCACCAGCAGTTCTCCACGCAGGCCATGCTCGACAACGTAGTGGCGCAGACGCCCGCCGGCCGCCTGGGCACGAATGAAGACGTAGCCGACGTGATTGTCTTTCTGTGTTCCGATGCCGCACGCTACATCCACGGCCAGACGATCGAGATCAACGGCGGCGGATTCATGATTTAGAAAGCTCTCAGCCATCAGCGGTCAGCGCTCAGCTAAAACATCAGGCTCAAGCTATACTTTGGCCTCGTGGATAGGCGGCAAGTTTCACGGTGCGAAAGCTCTCAGGCGTCACCAATCAGCAGTCAGCTCAAGCGCCGGGTTCGAGCTATGTTTTTCGTATCCGGATAGAGCAGCGAGTTTCACGATGTTCGGCTGAGGGCGCTATCAGCCATTAGACGGATCAAGAACCCGACCCTCACACGGCACTTGAACCTACGCGAAGCCAAGCTGATCGCTGACCCCTGATGGCTGAACGCTTACAGCTACAATAGTCCCGATGAACCGCCTCGACGAACTGCGCCGCCGGCATCAGGCTGCCGAACAGGGAGGCGGCCCTGAACGCCGCGCCCGCCAGCATCAGGAAGGCAAGCTCTCCGCGCGGGAACGAATCGATCTGCTGCTCGACGAAAATTCATTCGAAGAACTCGATAAGCTGGTGACCCACCGCTGCCGCGACTTCGGCATGGAGGAACAAGTGATTCCGGGCGATGGCTTCGTCACTGGCTACGGACGCATCGACGGGCGCTTGGTCTATGTCTTCGCGCAGGACTTCACCGTCTTCGGCGGTTCGCTCTCCGAAGCCAATGCGCAGAAGATCTGCAAGATCATGGATCTCGCACTCAAGACCGGGGCGCCGGTCATCGGACTGAATGATTCCGGCGGCGCGCGCATTCAGGAAGGTGTGGTCTCGCTCGCCGGATACGCCGATATCTTTTTGCGTAACACGCTGGCAAGCGGCGTGATTCCGCAGATTTCGGCCATCATGGGGCCTTGCGCGGGCGGCGCGGTTTATTCTCCGGCGATCACCGACTTCATCTTCATGGTGGAGCACACCAGCTACATGTTCGTTACCGGCCCGGACGTGATCAAGACCGTAACGCACGAAGACGTCACTAAGGAAAAACTCGGCGGCTCCGTGACGCACAACGCCGTGAGCGGCGTAGGCCACTTTAGCGCCGCCGGCGATGCCGAGTGCTTGCTTATGATCCGCGAGCTGATGAGCTACCTGCCGCTCAACAATCGCGAGGATCCGCCGCGGCGGCCCACTTCCGACCCCATCAGCCGCGCCGACGCGGCCCTCGACACAATTGTTCCGCAAGAGTCCAATCTGCCTTACGACATCAAGGACGTAATCCATCGCGTGGTGGATGAGGGCGAGTTCTTCGAGGTGCATGAGCACTGGGCGCGCAACATTGTGGTTGGCTTCGCGCGTATGGACGGCCGCCCGGTGGGCATCGTCGGCAACCAGCCGGCGTTTCTGGCGGGATGCCTCGACTTGAACTCTTCCATGAAGGGCGCGCGGTTCGTCCGCTTCTGCGACGCTTTTAATATCCCGATCTTGACTTTCGAAGATGTACCCGGCTTCCTTCCCGGAACGGAACAGGAATTCGGCGGAATCATCCGCCACGGAGCCAAGCTGCTGTATGCCTATGCGGAAGCCACCGTCCCGAAGATCACAGTGATTACGCGCAAGGCCTATGGCGGCGCGTACTGCGTCATGGGGTCAAAGCACATCCGGACTGACGTCAACTTTGCATGGCCTACGGCCGAGATTGCGGTGATGGGACCCGAGGGCGCCGTCAACATTGTGTATCGCCGGGAACTCGCGGCCGCCGGCGATCAGGACGCCGTGCGCCGGCAAAAGACCGATGAATTTCGCGAACGCTTCGCCAACCCGTTCATGGCCGCCGAGCGCGGCTATGTGGATGACGTCATCGAGCCGCGCGAAACCCGCCCGCGCGTCATTCGCGCGCTCCGCATGCTCGAAAACAAAGTGGACACCATGCCGCGCAAGAAGCATGGGAACATACCCCTATGAAGATTCTCGCCTGCTGCCTGCTGCTGGCTGTCTCGGCCGGCGCTGCACAGCAGTATGCCGTCGATTGGCCAAAGCTCGAACCGGAAATCCTCGATTACTTCACCACGCTTCTGAAGATCGACACCAGCAACCCGCCCGGAAATGAGACGGCGGAGGCCAAGGCGATCCAGGCAATACTCGAACGCGATGGCATTTCCGTCCAGCTCTTCGCCGATGATCCGGCGCGCGCGAACCTCGTGGTTCGCATCCGCGGCAATGGCACAAAAAAACCCATTCTTCTGCTGGGCCACACCGATGTGGTGGGCGTGCAGCGAGACCGCTGGTCGGTAGACCCGTTTGCCGCCATCCGTAAGGACGGTTTCATCTATGGCCGCGGTTCGGTGGATGACAAAGATCAGGTGGTGGCCGGCATGATGACGATGCTGCTGCTGAACCGCCTGCACGTGAAGCTGGACCGGGATGTGATCTTCGTGGCGGAAGCAGGCGAAGAAGGCACCACGAAGGTCGGCATTGACTATCTGGTTAAGGAACACTGGCCCGAGATTGAAGCGGAATACGCGCTCTCGGAGGGCGGGTCGGCCATCGAAGAGAACGGCAAGGTGCATCACGTGCTGATTGCCACCACGGAAAAGCTGCCGCGCGGCATCCGCTTGATCGCGCACGGCCCTGCCGGACACGGATCGCGGCCCATTACGTCCAACGCCGTCATCCACCTGGCGGAAGCTGTGGCCAAGGCCGGCACCTGGCAGACGCCGATGCGGCTCAACGCCACGACACGGGCGTATTTCCAGGGGCTGGCCGCTATCACCCCGCCCGAACAGGCCGAACGGTACCGCGCGATTCTCGATCCGGCTCGCGCGCATGACGTGGACCGCTATTTCCAATTGCACGAGCCGGGGCACTACTCCATCCTGCGCACTTCCGTGGTGCCCACCGAGATCAAAGCCGGTTTTCGTTCGAACGTGATTCCGTCCGAGGCCGAAGCATATCTCGATGTGCGCGCGCTCCCCGATGAGGACATGACGCGGTTCGTGGCCGAACTGCGGCGCGTCATTGACGATCCCATGATCGAAATCGTTCCGCCCAAATCCGGCGGCCGTCCGGCGGGCCAGCCCTCGCGCCTCGACACCGAAATGTACCAGGCGCTTGAAAAGGTGAGCCGTCAGATGTTCGACGCTCCCACCCTTCCGAGCATGCTCACCGGAGCTACAGATCTCGCGCAACTCCGCGCCAAGGGCGTGCAGGCCTATGGCATTGGCCCCATTGTCACCCCGGGCGAAGGTCCTATTGGCGGAGCCCATTCCGACGATGAACACATTGCCGTAGCATCACTAAACAAACTCGTGGAATTCGTCTGGAACACCGTGATCGCCGTGGCTGCGCAATAGCCCTCGGTCTCAACTATCACGAACGGAACCAGTTGGCTTTCGTACTACAAGGAAAGCGCGCGCCAGTCCTAAGGACGGAATTTCGTGAGACTCCCCCGGCGTCCCGAACACTTCATTTTTCGGAGAGAGTGAGTCACAATAGAATGCTAGTAATGGCGCCAGACATTCACCGTCATCCATCAGAAGAGGAGCTGGAATGCTACTCGATGAGGACTATGTCGGAACAGGATCTCTCCCTCTTTGAAGAGCACCTGCTGATTTGCGAACCCTGCCGCGAGCGGGTTGCCGCGAGCGACGCCTATTTTCGTGCCATGGTACAGGCTTCGCAGTTGCTGCAAGATCGCGGCGAAAGCGTCGTCGAGACCTGGAAGATGCCGCGCTTTGCCATCGCATGGGCCATGGCATTGCTGGTGGTTGTGGTAGGCGCCACGTTGTGGATCACCAGGATACGGCCAGAGGCTTCAGCCTTCGCGGTGCAGCTCCAAACCACGCGCGGTTCGGTTGTCGGCGCGAAAGCTCCGGCTGGGCGTCCTCTCGTTCTGGATCTCGACATGGCGGGTCTGCCCGCAGCGCCGTCCTATCGGCTCGAAATGGTGGACAGCCTCGGGGCGCGCGTCTGGCAGGGCACGCTGCCGGCGGGCAGCACGCAAGTAAGGCTCGGAGCTGAGGCGGCCGGTGCATATTACGTCCGTGTCTATTCCACTTCGGGCGAACTATTGCGGGAATACGGCCTGCAAGTCAGCCGCTGACGGGATCAGAACACGCGCCGCTTCAGGCGTTCCACGTTGAATTTGGCCGTGTCGGCTACCGCCATCACCGCCATCACACCGGCTTGCACCGGATCGCTCACCACGAGATCAGCCGCCTCCGGAACGCTGCCCGCCATATTCAGGCTCACGACCAGCAACCCGGCGCGCCGGACCTCGCGCACGGCAAGCTCAATCTCGCCGCCCATCAACGATCCGGCCAGCACCAGTGCCTTGGCCCGCGGCAGACGCGCTACGGCGCGCACAGCATCGGCCAGATTCTGCTCACCGACTAAGGGAATTGTGTCCACTGAGATGTGCTCGCCGCGGATATTGTGACGGTCGGCCTCGGAGACAGCGCCGATGGCAACCTGGCCCACTTGCGCTCCACCGCCCATAATGATGATTCGCTTGCCGTAGATGCGTTCCAACGTTTTCACCAGCTCGACTTCGCGCACAATCGGAAGCTGTTTCAGATCCGCAAGCAGCGCATCGGGCGCGGCCGGGAGCACAATCTCGAAGTAAGTGCGAGCCTGCTCCGGCGTATTCGCCAGGATTTCGACGGAACTAATGTCTCCCTCGTGGCGGGCAATGACGCCTGTCAATTGATGCAAAACGCCCGTCTTCCCGATGGCGTGCACCACCAAGCCGATTGTGCGAGTCTCCATGCGTGCTTACAGTGTAGCGTGGGAGGCGCTTGATAGAATAAGAGATATATGTCGCGTCCGGGCGCGAGCACCGCGGTTTCCGTGGACCGCTTCTTCCAGTTTGCTCTGCTGGGCCTGGTCGCCAGCGGGTATCTGGCTGTGGCCGGCTCGGGCCTGCTGGATGCTCCCACCGTCGCGCTTACCGCTGCCGGATTGTTTCTTCGCGGGCTGCTGATTTGCGGCTGGGTGCGTTTCGAATTCAGCGACCGGTCGATTCTCTTGGCCACGCTCGGGTACGCCGTCTTCTTCGCACTTGATGCTCTTTTCCTTTCGCGTACACTGCTCACGGCAACGGTCCACCTGGTGTTCTTTCTGGCAGTAGTGAAGATTCTGACGGCAAGAACCAACCGCGATTACTTTTTTACGGCCGTAATCGCGTTCCTGGAATTGCTGGCGGCGGCGATCCTCTCCGTCAATTTCAATTTTTTCGCTTTCCTGGGTCTTTATCTTCTCTTCGCGATGGCGGCGCTCACGAGCAACGAGATTCGCGGTTCACTGGGCCATTCCGTACCGGCCTCGCGCAATGGTGTGCGCCGGTTTTCCTCGCGTCTGGCGCTGCTCTCGGCAGTTATCACGCTCGGGATACTCGGGCTGACGGCGGGCTTGTTTTTCCTGCTCCCTCGAACCGCCGATGCCGCGTTCGCGAGGCTCGCGGCGCATCGCATTTATCTGCCAGGCTTTTCCAACCAGGTGACGTTGGGCGAGATCGGCGAGATCAAGACGAGTTCGCGCACGGTCATGCACGTCCGCATCTTCAGCCGCCAGCCGCTGGAGGGTCTGAAATGGCGAGGCGCGGCACTAACTGATTTCGACGGCAAGTCCTGGTCGAGCTCCGGTTCCAAACCTCAGCGGCTGATCGTGGAGGATGGGCACATTGAACTGGAAGATCCGGCCGACTCGCCGCCCGCGAGGCGCATCGGCTATGACGTCAATCTGGGCGATCTCGATACGAATGCGCTGTTTTTCGCCGGCGTGCCGCAGCGCCTGGATATTCGCCATCCGATTCTGATTCGCACCAGCACGGGCAGCTACCGCTTGGATCATCCGCCACCACCGGGCTTTCGCTACAGCGCATATAGCCGCCTCGAAGCTCTCCCGGAGAATTCGCCGCCGCTCGATCCGCCGCCGGTTTTGCCGTTAGCCGAACGAAACGAAGATCTGGAATTGCCGCCGCTCGATCCGCGCATCGGCGAACTTGCCGGCCGCATGGCAGCCGGAGCGGCTACGGATTTGGAACGCGCCCGCGCCGTGGAGCAGCATCTGCGGCAGGACTACGGATACACGCTTGAGCTCCCCAAACACGAGGTGGCAGACCCGCTGGCGGACTTCCTGTTCCGCCGGAAAAAAGGCTACTGCGAATATTTCGCTTCAGCCATGACCGTGATGCTGCGCAGTCTCGGTATTCCCGCTCGTTTGGTAACGGGCTTCCAGAGTGGCGTCTATAACCCGATCTCGGATTTGTGGCTGATCCGCGCTTCGGATGCGCACAGTTGGGTGGAGGCGTGGATTCCGGGATATGGCTGGACCACGTTCGACCCCACGCCGCCCGACCCCAACCTGCATGATTCGGCGTTTCTAACAAAGCTGGGTCTCTATCTCGATGCGGCCCAGACCTTTTGGCAGGACTGGGTGGTGAGCTACGACAGCCGCCGGCAGGGAACCCTTGCGGACCGCATGGAGCAGGGCGCGCGGCGCGTGGGTTTCCACTGGTTCGATTCGATCTCGGTCTTCGGCGCCGGCTGGCAGATCCGAAGTCTGACATGGTTCCGGCGTTATGGCTTCGGAACGCTGCTCGTCCTGGGATTTGGCGCGTTTCTGTGGTTCTTCGGCCCGCGGATGCTGAGAGCCGCACGGCTTCGCCGGCGCGTGTTTCGCGTGCGCCGGGGGCAAGCAGGGTTAGGTGACGCCACACTGCTATATGAACAGATGCTGATTGTTTTGAAGCGGCGTGGCTATCAGAAACCTGCGTGGTTTACGCCGCTGGAGTTTGCCGCAACTCTTCCTGAGGGTGACCTGGAGCGCCGCGTCACTGATTTCACCGTGGCTTACAACGCGCTGCGGTTTGGAGGCCACGCGGACGCCGCCAGCCAACTCTCCTCACTTCTGAACCAACTGGAGCAGACAGAGAGTTCCGTAACACGGTCTGGCCGGGAAGTTCGCACGTAGGGGCCGCAACTCCCGGCCGTGGCCCATCCATCAATTATTCTTGCGGTTGCTCACCGGGGAACGGGACAAATGCCCGCCCTTGCGCCCTCCTCTGCGAGCCGGCTTGGTAGCTTCCGCCAACCATACTGGAGGCCTACCCCGGCGACGGCCTCCTATTTGCAGGCGTTCCAAACTCATAATGGCGGCGTTGACATTTTCCAACTCTTCGTGAAGTTGGTCTAAGACTTTCGCAAGATCCATCGACAGTACCTGTGATGTAAACGTTTCCTGCCGAAATTCGACGGAAGGAACCTGAAGCCAAACCCGGCCCCACTGCACCAGACCCAGTCCAAAAGAAAAAGGGCGCCGCCGTTTGGGACGCCCTGGAGGAGGAATGGACCGAATCAAACCGCCGGCCGATGCAATACTGGCTCATCTGTGATTTCCGCCGGTTCCGAGTAAGATTGCAATGCGTCGAGCGATTCGAGCACTCGCTCGAGAAGACTATCGGTTTGTGAGACCGTCGTCTTGAGTATATCGATGGAATGGGCTTGAGTGGTGAGGCGGTCATCGAGGCTGGCCATGGTTTTGGAAAGCAACTGCTCCATAGCCGCAACGATCTGGGTGGTCGAGGGTATGTCCGCCAGTTTCGCGGCATGCTCCTCCAAACGCGCTTCGACTTGGCCGAAGCGGCCCGCGTTGGCCGACTCCTGCTCGGCCATACGCTTCTCCAGGTCCGCCAGCGAGCGCTTCAATTCGCGCACTGAGGACTCGTCCATCCCGCCACGCTCGCGGCGGGAACCAGTCAGGGCCCCGGCGGCAATCCCAGCCAGAAAGATAGCCACGCGAGGCAGGTAGTTAATTGGGCTCCGCTGCATCGACTTCCATATAATACCCTTGCACAACCTCATGCAAGTACTAGGGTTAGTAACCAAAGTACTAGGTACGTACCGCAATTGCGAGGCAAGACACAAACTGGCATCCTGTCTAGGAAATCATTCCTGCCCCATGAGAACATGCGTTGAGCGTCGGCTCGAAGTTTAGGATATACCCTAGTGAGATGGTCGTGTGGCCTTTTCTGCTCGAGTGCGACGAGCGCGGTCAAGTCATATGGATGAGCGACAGAAGCCGCTCTTGGTTCGGCACCGCGACCACTCTGGTAGAAGCGATCTCCGGCGAACCCCTTAGGGACGGCATAAAGCCCGGCCTTGCAGCGCTGCGCTTCCGGAAGCTCCTGGATCTCGGCGGCGCCGTTCTCATCAGCGTACAGCCTGAGGAAACTTCTTCCGCCGGTCTGGAGGCAGCCGAATTAGCCGGACTGCAGGGTAGATTGCTGCGTCATTATTTTCGCCTTCAGCGGGCCGAGCGCCGGCTGGCGAGGAGAGCCGCCCGCCGCCGGGGCAGCGGCCGCCGCGCCATCCGCCAGATTGAGCTCGAACGTCAGCGCTTGGGGCGTGAGTTGCACACCGGTGTGGGGCAGTTGCTGGCCGCCATTCAACTTCAACTGCAAGTGATTGCCGTCCAGTTCCCCGACGCACATGCTTCCGTCGAGCAGCATTTGAATCGCATCTCTCTGCTGGCCGCAGACGCGCTCGACCAAGTGCGTTCCATTTCGCAGCGCTTGCATCCGCCCGAGTGGAAGCGGCTGGCGCTGGTCACAGCCATCGAACAGCTCTGGGAAGTGAGCGGTATGCCCGATCGCTTCGCGGCAACCCTGCATACCGAACCGCTGCCGCGCGAGCCTGACCTGGAAGTCAAGGTGCTGCTCTATCGCGCCGCTCAGGAGGCCATCTCAAACCTTCGTCATTCGCACGCCGCTCGGGTGGATGCCGTATTGGCTCCGCGCGGAGATCGCGTGGTCCTTTCGGTCCGCGACAATGGTGTGGGTTTTGACCCTGCCCGCCTCTCTTCAGCCCCGGCCAGCGTAGCGGCTGGCATCGGACTTCGGTCGATCCGCGAACAAGCCGCCGCACTTGGTGGAGAATTAAAGATCCAAAGCGGCCCAGAAGGAACTACACTAGAAGTCTCCGTACCGATCCATCCCCTGGAGCCGTAATCACCCGGTTGAAGGAGAGAGATGCCGGAATCACAGCCGATTACGATCGTATTGGCAGACGACCACAACATCGTCCGCGAAGGCATTGCCGCGCTGTGTACGGCGGAAGGCATGCAGATCCTGGGACAGTGTTCGGATGGGAAGTCGGCGCTCGAAATGATCCTGGCACGCCAGCCCGATTTCGCCATCCTCGATCTGCACATGCCTGTCATGACGGGCGTGGAAATCGTGCGCAAACTGCGTGTGGAAGGATGCGGGGCGAAACTGATGATTCTTTCCATCAGCCGCGAGGAAGCCACCGTACTCGAAGCTCTCCGTGCCGGCGCCGATGCCTACCTGTTGAAGGACGGGCCGGCGCGCCACCTGCTCGACGCCATCAACTTCGTCCGTGATGGCGGAGTCTATGTGTCTCCGCTGCTACGGGGCGCGGGACTCTTCACCAAGCTGGAGCAGAGCCAAGCCGAAGATCCGGTAGGCACACTGAGTCCGCGGGAGATGGAAGTCTTCTCCTATCTAGTGAACGGCCTGCGTGCCAAAGACATCGCCGACCTCTTGGAGATCAGCCCCAAGACCGTTGACACCTACCGCGCCAGTCTGATGCGGAAGCTCAACGTTCACGATCTGGTGGGACTGGTCAAGTTCGCCATCGAGAGAAACCTGACGACTACCTCCGCACCGCGGTAAGTTCAATACACCCAGCCATACGGCTTTTGGTCGATCGTTGGTAATCTTCCAACGACCGAATCAGGTCTTGAACTGCGGCCCGACGCTCATACAGGCGCTCCAGGGCACGGCGGCGAATGAGATCGATTGGAATCAGACGATTATGTTCCGAGGACGTGGGGGGAGGTAGAGGGATCGGCGACATGATATCAGAAATGTCCTAGTCAATATCTAAGGGATTCCCTTAATACCTGTTAGAATACGCACTACTCAATGTGAAATCAAGAAAAATCTGAGAATAATTGAGCGGAGGCAAGTGACGGAAATTAAATCACCTTCATGGATTTGAATTGGTGGAACAAAGGCCTACATATCGTGATACGATATAAGCAAGGGGCCTTTAGCGGCAGAGAGAAAGTGAAATAGGACGATGGACTCAGCAGACGAAATCCATTCGCCTCCCGCCGCGGCGCTGGAGCTTACCGGTCCCGACTTCCGTGCTCTTGGGGAATACCGCTACCAAATTCGCCGCTTTTTGCATTTCAGCGAGCGGGCTGCTCGCGCCGAAGGGCTTGAGCCACAGCAGCACCAGCTCATGCTGGCCGTGAAGGCCCTGAGCGTATCCGGAGAACCGACTATCGGTAAACTTGCCGAAAACCTCCTCATCCGGCATCACAGCGCGGTTGGCTTAGTTGATCGGCTGGAGGACAGGGGCTTCGTGGAGCGCGTCCGCAGCGAAGCAGACCGGAGACAAGTCCGGGTGCGGCTGACGCCGGAGGGTGAAGCCAAGCTGAGCCACCTCGCACTGGCGCACCGCGCCGAACTGCGCGTCTCAGGCCCAATGCTGGTCGAAGTGCTCCATGCTCTGCTCGAACGTCTGCCCGCTGAATCCATTGCGCCACCGGCTGACGGTGAAGCTCCTGCACAACAAGAAGAGGAAAAGGATGTTCTCTCGGTTCAAAACCGCCACGCATGATGAAGAGCCCAGGGCTGTGAAGCTCGGCGATTTTACCATTACCCCGCGTGTTTTCTGGATGATCGGTCTGGCGACCGGTATTGGATTTGTCTGCGCCTACGTAGCGCTGGCCTTATTACGGCTGATCGGTCTGTTCACGAACGTATTTTTCTTCCAGCGCTGGAGTTTCGCATCGAGTTCTCCGGCGGGCAACCATCTGGGCCTGCTGGTAATTCTGGTCCCCATCGTGGGCGCACTGATCGTCGGCTTCATGGCGCGTTACGGATCGGAGAGAATTCGCGGGCACGGCATTCCGGAAGCAATCGAAGCGATTCTGATCAACGGCAGCAAAGTGGAACCGAAAGTGGCCGTTCTCAAGCCGCTTTCGAGCGCGATCTCGATCGGTTCCGGTGGCCCGTTCGGCGCCGAGGGCCCCATCATTGTCACGGGCGGCGCGATCGGCTCAATGATCGCCCAGTTGTTCCGGCTCTCGAGCGCGGAGCGAAAGACCTTGCTGGTGGCGGGCGCCGCGGGCGGGATGTCGGCAACGTTCGCCGCGCCGGTGGCGGCGGTGCTGCTGGCGGTCGAACTGCTACTGTTTGAATGGAAGCCGCGCAGCCTGATCCCAGTCGTATTTTCGAGCGCGACGGCGGCGGCCACGCGACGGTATATCCTGGGCCCCGGGCCGGTATTTCCCACGCCACCACACACCGCGTTCATCACTGCGAGTTCGCTGGTCTCGTGCCTGGTGGTGGGTCTGCTGGCGGGATTGCTCTCGATCCTGGTCACCGAGGCGGTTTACACCGCTGAGGAAGGGTTCCACAAGCTGCCGATTCACTGGATGTGGTGGCCGGCACTGGGCGGTCTGGTCATCGGCATCGGCGGATTGATTTACCCGCAAGCCCTGGGCGTCGGCTATGACGTCATCGGCAACCTCCTGCAAGGCAACACACCGGCCAAGGCACTGCTGATGATTCTCATCGTGAAGGCGGTCATCTGGTCCGTTTCTCTCGCCTCGGGCACTTCAGGTGGCGTGCTCGCCCCTTTACTGATGCTCGGGGGAGCTTTGGGCGGCCTGGAAAGCTTCTTCCTTCCTCATCAGGGCTTGGGCTTTTGGCCGTTGGTCAGTATGGGAGCCGTGTTGGGCGGAACGATGCGTGCGCCATTGACCGGCGTCATCTTCTCGCTTGAGCTGACGCATGACATCAACATGCTGCTGCCGCTGCTGATTGCGGTAACGGTCTCGCACATGTGCACGGTGCTGGTGCTGCGCCGCTCGATCCTTACGGAAAAAGTAGCGCGCCGTGGATACCATCTGAGCAGCGAGTACGCGGTCGATCCGCTGGAGGTCCTATTCGTCCGGGAAGTGATGCGCACCAACGTGGCAGCGCTGCCGGCGCAGGCTACCGGCAAGGAGCTGATGGATTCGGTACATGCCGATCACGACCGTCGCGGGCAGTTGCTTTACCCTGTCGTTGACGAGAACAAGCAGCTCGTGGGAGTCATCACGCGCACGAATCTGCAAAAGAACCTGAAGGACCCTTCGACCAACGGTCGTCCGCTTTCCAGCCTGGTCCGCAAGAATCCTGTATTGGCGTATGCCGATGAACCGTTGCGCCTGGTGGTTTACCGGATGGTGGAGAGCGGCTTTACGCGCTTCCCCGTAGTGGAACACAAGGGTTCTCACAACCTGGTGGGTATGGTCTCTCTGTACGATCTGCTGCACGCGCGCACGCGTTCTCTCGAAGAAGAGCGGCGGCGTGAGCGTGTGCTGCGTCTCCACCTGCCGTTCGGTCCGCGTCGGCGCGTGACCCAGGTCACCTCGGGCGGATCGCCTCGCGTAGGATGATCGGATATGGTCTCCCGCCCCGAACACCGGCATCCGCTGCCGGCTTTGTGGGCTGAGGCTTTCCGCCGCGATTCTGAACAGCCAATAGTCCTCGCCGACCCGCTTCCCGAACGCCGCCTGGCGCGGCTTCTGGCGGCGTTCATCGCCGGGGGCTTGTTTTTTCTGGTCGCGCCGGGAACTCTGCTGGGCGTGTGGAACCTCATCGATATTAGCTCGCGTCACAGTGCCGGTTCGGTCTCTCCCGTGTGGATTCAAAGCCACGGCCATGCGCAACTGTTTGGTTGGGTGGCGAGCTTCATGATCGGGATCTCGCTCTACACGGTTCCGAAATTCCGTGGAGGCGCGCTGCGTTCGCTGCGCGTGGGCTGGGCGATGTGGGCGCTCTGGACTGGCGCGGTGGGTGCCCGCTGGTGTGCGGCGCTGCTGGAGTGGCACTGGCGCACCATCTGGCCCCTGGCGTCGGCTGCGGAACTGACTGTTGCGTTGCTGCTGATCTGGCAATGCGCGGTTCCGGCCCGATCTACCGGGCTCTGGAACCGCTTGGTGTTCGCAGGCTTTGGCGGCTTGGTGCTGACGCTGGCCTGGCAATTGGCCGTGATTCTTCCGTTAATCGCGGAGCCGCTCATTCCCGCAGGTCCGAACCACGTTCTGCTCTGGCTGGCATTGTGGGCTTTTGCCTTTCCCGTGGCATGGGGCTTCAGCGTTCGCTTCCTGCCATCGTTTCTGGGGCTACCAAAGCCCAAACCGAGGGCGGCTACTTGCGGCCTGGTCCTCTTGGCAGCGGCGGCGGCATCGATTGCCAGCCAGCCGGCGGGCGGCCTGTTCCTGGTGGCGAGCGTGCTGGCGGCCTGCTGGTCGATTTCGATCTTTCAGCCCGCGCCGCGTTCTGCCAAACTGGCAGGCGTAGACCCGCGCTATCCCTGGTTTGTGAGAGCTTCCTTCGCGTGGCTCGTAACGGCGGCGGTGCTGGCCCTGGCTGGAAATTCGGCGGGCTGGATCGGCGCATCGCGCCACGCCTTCACCGTGGGATTCCTCGCGACGCTCATCTTTTCCATCGGGCCGCGCATTCTACCCAGTTTTCTGAACAGCCGCGAGCTTTGGAGCAAGCGTCTGATGTTGGCGGCTTTGTTGTTGATCTCGGCCGGATGTTTGCTCCGCGTGACGTGCGAGCCGCTGGCATATGGCGGCATCGCGCCATGGGCGTGGAACGTACTGCCGGTCTCAGCGACCCTCGAACTCGCCGCTGTGATGGCGTTTGCGATCAACATCGCGATGACGCTGGCGGCCCCGCTGCCGGCATGGATCGAGGCTTCCAGTGTGACGGCCGCGCTGCCGCTTTACTGGTATATCTCTGCCTATCCGGGAACGCGTGCCCTGCTGCAGCGCGCCGGACTACATACTTTGGCCCACGTCCGCCAAGTGCCGCGATCCTTGACGCTGCGGGAAGCCGCGCTCGCCGATCAGGCCGATGAAGAGCAACTGCTCGCGCTGTTGCGCGAATACTTTGAAAAGCGTCTCGCGCGGACGCTGCGGGAGAAGCGCCTCCCGTGCTGAACACAATAGGACATTCCAACCGATCGATCGAGCAGTTCCTTGAGTTGCTTCAGGCGCATTCGATCAATCTGCTGGTGGACGTGCGAACCGTGCCGCGCTCGCGCCACAACCCGCAGTTCAATCGCGACGAACTGCCGGCGACGCTCGCGGCGGCCGGAATCGACTATGTTCACCTGCCAGGCCTGGGTGGCCTGCGCCACGCGCGCAAGGATTCCACAAATACAGCCTGGCGCAATCTGAGCTTCCGCGGGTTCGCCGATTATATGCAAACGCCGGAATTCGCGCAGAATCTGAATGAGCTGCTGCGGCTAGCGGAGAACCGCAATGCCGCCATCATGTGCGCGGAAGCGGTGCCGTGGCGCTGCCACCGCTCGCTGATTGCCGACGCACTCACGGCGCGCGGCCTAGCTGTCAACCACATCATGACCCCCACCAAGGCCGACCCGCATAAGCTCACGTCATTTGCCGAAGTCAAAGGAACGCAGGTGACTTATCCTACGGAGAATCCGGAACTGTTTCAGAAGTGATTCGAACTCGTCTCAATCGCGATGCCGTGTGGCATTTTGCGATTTCCAATGCAGTTTCCAATGCCCGCTACCGAAAGCATGGCCATGTCCTTCGGCGTGTCCGGTCTCAATGCTCAAAATTCCGCCTGCACAAATCAAAACGGTTCCCACAATAGCCATTCCATCGGGAACGTTGCCAAAGAACTGCCAGCCCAGGATTCCTGAAAAGATCACGACGCTATAGTTGAACGGGGAGAGCTCGGTCGCGCTCGCATAACGGTAAGCCCTAATGATCAAATACTGCGTAGCCGCGTAGCAAGCGCCGACGCCGGTCAGCAGCAGCCAGTTTCTTGTCGTGAGCGGCTTCCATGCCCAAATGCAAAGCGGGATCAACGCCAGTGTCGAAAATCCGAAATTGTAAATCAGGATGCGCACTGGCGGTTCTGTCTCCGCCAATTTGTTCGTGGCGACCAATGCGATAGCCGAGAATACGCCCGCCGCCAGCGCAATCAGCGATGCCGGGTTGTCAAATAACCGCGGACCCGGTTTGATAATCATCACGACACCCACCAACCCGATCAGCAGGCTTATCCAAACCGCTGGCTGCACGGTCTTTCGAAACCAAACGTATACGACGATAGGGATAAACAGCGGAGCCGCATTCGAGAGCAATACGGAATCAAGCAGCGGAATCGATCCTACGGCGGCGAAGAACAATAGCTGGCAAACCGACCCAGCCAGGCTTCGGAACAACTGTAGCCAGAAATGCTGCGTCTTCAGATTCGCCGGCCCCGATGCAACCGCCGCCGGCACGAAAACCACAAAGCTGACGGCGTATTGCAGGAACAGTATCATCAATGCCGGCGCGCCGGAAGCCGCTTTGCTGAAGGCGCTCATCACGGCGGCGCTGAGAAAGGCTGTCGTGATCAGAGCGATTCCAAGCGAAAGCTGGTGACCCGTGGTTTGCGCTCTTAGATCCACCGTGTTCGAACTCTTTTCCCGAAGCGCCGGAGAAGCCGTCTCAAGACGACGTGCTCAATACGATTTTCCTCGTTTGTGAGATCCTCGGGGCCAGCCGCAGGCAATCTGGTGGCCGGCCTTGCGATAGAATCGGGTACTTGTGATCCACTCCCGCCGATTGGCCTGCTTCTTCCTGGGACTCTGGCTTGCAGGCGGCTTCACTCTAGCGATCGTTCACCGGGAAAACTATACCGCCGTTGACCGTCTGCTCGAGAGTCCGAATCCTGCGGCGGCCGCTCAGTTCAAGACGCTGGGGCCGGCGGGCGCGCGCCTGCTCTTGCGGTATCAGGCGTCGGAACAAGACCGGTGGTATGCCGAGAGCTGGGGAACTCTGCAATTGGTTCTCGGCTCGTTGTTCTTTCTCTTTCTGCTGTTCGGGACGCGAGAAGGAAAGTTCTCGCTATTGATGGTGCTGTTCATGATTGGGACCGTCGCCCTGCAGCGATTCGTGCTCACACCGGAAATTGCCGCCGTAGGCCGTATTCTGGATTTCCCGCCGGCCGGCATGCCGGGACACGCGAAGCTGCAAATCCTGCGACACACCTATTTAGGACTGGAGTTACTGAAATGGGCTCTGGGAATGGTGCTGACGGCAGAACTGGTGGTCCGCCACGATCACTCAGGAGACACCTGGGATAAGTTCGACCTGATCGATAAATCCGATCACCGCCATGTCGATTGGTGATTGCGGTCTGTCCACCGCGGTCATGGCGCTGAAGCCTTCCGTTACCAGCAGAACCTTATCGCCGACGCCCGCATCCACTGCATCCAGCGCCACTACGGCATCCCCGCGATTGCTGCCATCGAGGTTGAGCGGCTGCACCAGCAGCACCTTGCGGCCCTCGTGGCTCATGTCTTTCTGAGTAGCCACCAACTCGCCGATCACGCGCGCAATCAGCATGACGGTTTCTTCCTCGATGGTTTTCGCGCCGCGGGAGCAGTTTCGGGTGGAGCCGTTTGCGCGGGTTTCAGATGGACTTCGTCAACGATGCCGACGATGGTGGTATCGGTAGGAACCTGCCGCGGCAAAAACGGGAGGCTGGCCTCACGGCCGCGCACCCAATAAACCACTTCGCCGGCGCCCGCTCCGGTGGAGTCAGTGCAAATCAGACGGCGCCCGGTATTCTCCAGGGCGGGCGTCAGCGGCTGCACGATGAGAAGGCGCTGCCCTTCCATTTCCGGATTCTTGACGGTGGACCAGACGCAGCCTATTACTCGGCCGAGGTACATGGTTCAATCCAAATGTACGTCGTCCACAATCCCGATGATGGCCGTATCCACGGGAACATCCTTGCAACCATCGGCCATGCGAGCGGAACTGCCCGACACCGCGATCACGCGCTCACGAAAACCGGCGCTGACCGTGTCCACAGCAACAACATAACCGGTCTCATCCTTTCCTTCAGGAGAGACCGGTTTAAGGATCAGAAGCTTTTTGCCTTCCAGGCGCGGGTCTTTCCGTGTAGCGACCACGGTGCCCACGACGCGGGCCAGAATCATGATTGCCCTGAGATCCGGCTATTTGCCGGCGTTCTGCGCCTGCGACTTGCCGATCGGCAGAATGTCTTCCAGGCTCTGGTGCGGGCGCGGGATGACGTGCACTGCAATCAGTTCGCCTACGCGCCGGGCGGCCGCGGCGCCGGCATCAGTGGCCGCGCGAACCGCCGCTACATCGCCGCGCACCATGGCGGTCACATAGCCGGACCCGATCTTTTCCCAGCCGACCAGGTTCACCTTCGCGGCCTTCACCATCGCGTCTGCGGCTTCAATCATCGCCACCAGGCCGCGCGTCTCGATCATTCCTAACGCTTCACCCATCGATTGTCTCCAAATGTTGTTATGCTACACCGCGCGCCTTGAGCGCTTCATCCACGAGGCTGATCAACTCCGAGCGCGACACATAAAACCGTTCGTCCTGGCCCGACCCTAAGTCTTCCGCCGCCAGCGGGCAACCCGGCTCGCCCGCGTTCCTGGCCTTCACGCCATAGCGCGTGCGTGAATCGAGCAGTTTATCGACTTCCGCGCGCGGCAGCACCTTTGGCCCACCCAACAATTCTGCGACTAACTGAATGCGCGCGAAGTGCTCCAGAGTCTCCATGCGGAAGTATGCCTTGAACACGTCTTCGCCGTAGCAGACAGCCCCGTGATTGCCCATCAGGATGGCGTCGTACTTGGGAATGTATGGCAGCATGGGCTCGGTCAGCGCCGGCGTACCCGGCAGTCCGTAATCCGCCACCGGCACGCAGCCCAAACCGATGATCACTTCCGGTAGCAGGGCGAGGTTCAGCGATCGCCCGGCCGTGGCGTATCCAGTGGAGACCGGCGGATGGGCATGCACCACGGATTTCACGTCAGGCCGCATCTCGTAGATCTTGGCATGCATGGCAAATTCGCTGGTGCGCTCCTTGCGGCCGGAAATCTTGTTGCCTTGCAAATCGACGATGATCAGGTCGTCGGGATGCATCAGGCCCTTGCAGACGCCGGTGGGGGTCGCCAGGACGCGCTGATCGTCCAGACGCACCGTGATATTGCCATCGTTGGCGGCTACCCAGCCCTTCTGGAACACCAACTTGCCGATTTGAATGATATCTTCGCGATACTCGCGTTCCGTTTTCACCATTGCGGGATCTTCGATTGTAGCAAAATGCATACGAACGGGTTCGCGGCCTTCGGGTTGTAAAATGGGCCTGAATGGAAACACGCCGCATGTGCCCGAACTGCCGGGCATTCATCACGACCAAGGACCGGACGTGCCCTTACTGCAATGAACGTGTAGGGCCTAGAGCGATCGACCGGCGCAGCCCTTCTCCGATTCTTGGCGGCTTCATTCCACACGCGCAATTCACCACCATCATTCTGCTGCTCATCAACGTGGGACTCTACCTAGCGACGACGCTGTATAGCTTCAATGCGGGGAATAGCGGCGCGTTGATGGGAATCGATATGCAGACGCTGTTCGATTTCGGAGCCAAATTCCGGCCCGCCATTCTGCAGGGCCAGTGGTGGCGCCTGGTCACGGCGGGATTTCTCCACGGCGGTCTGCTGCATATTCTGATGAACGGCTGGGTGCTTTTCGATCTGGGCGCTCAGGTGGAAGAAATCTACGGCACTAGCCGCATGCTCGTCATTTACTTCATCTCCAACGTGTGCGGATTTTATCTGAGCACCGTCTGGACCAGCGCGCTCTCGGTGGGAGCGTCCGCCGCGCTGTTCGGCCTGATCGGCGCGATGATCGCCCTTGGCGTGCGGCACCGCACGGCGCTGGGCCGTGAGATTCGCGGCATGTATATTCGCTGGGCGATTTACGGATTGCTGTTCGGTCTTCTTCCCGGCTTCCATGTGGATAATGCGGCCCATATTGGCGGACTGGCCTCCGGATTCGCGATGGCGTATCTTACCGGCACACCGCGCCTGGAAGGTTCGGCGACGGAAAAGTTCTGGCGCGCCGCATCGGTCGTTTGCATTTTGTTAACGGCCTATAGTTTCCTAAAGATGTATTTGTGGTTCTCCGGCGGAGCGCAATAATGGAAATCAGCATGCACCGTTGCCGATTTTGGATGGCGCTGGTCCTCTGTCTGGGGCTCACCGCTACGGTCGAAGCCAAGACCGTTCCGCGCGTCAAGCAGGTGAAGAAGCACAAGGCGGTGAAAGTCCACGGCCGCAAAGCGCCCAAGCGGGATACAAAGTCGCACAAGGTGAAGGTGCATCCCACCGAGATGCAGAAGGCGGGCGGCCAGAACGTGAAGGCGCACCGCGCAGAATCGCGGCATCCGAAGAACAAGCAAGCCAAAACGCATCGTGGGAAGAACCGGGCCAAGCGCACCGCATAGCGGTCACCTGCCGCGACTTGCCAATCTCCCCCATCAATCTTCTAAAATCGAGCAATGAGGTTCGTCGCCGCTGCCTTGCTTCTTTTGTGCTTTACCGCCTCCGGGCGGAAAGCCCCGGATGTCACAGTTGTGCAGACGAAGGCCCGCCGCGTGACCGGACTGGTGACCCTGGACGGCCGCGTGCGGAATACCGGAGAAAAAGCGATCAACGGCCTCACCCTCATTTTCAACTTTCTCTCGCCTGAAAACACCGTCGTCACCCGCCAGGAAACCGGAATTGATCAGGATTCCTTGGAACCCGGGCAGGAAGCGTCCTTCCACGCCGAGCTGGTTGACCCGGTTCGCGCGGTCACTTTTACCATGGAAGCGCAGGACCACAGCCAGCGTTCTCTGCGGGTTGCGAACACGGGACCATTCACCATCGAGTAAGCAAGCCTTCTCCGCGCCTTTTTACAAAGTTTTTACAAGTCCGCCATCACCTCTTGGGGCCTTCACCTTAGGATTGCGATAGATGCGATAAGGAGAAATTGCATGGGATCGCTTCAGGAAGAGAACAACATGCCGCCATACCGCGATGAACATTTGGTTCTGGACTTTCGCGAGCAGCTTGCCTTGTTGGATTCGCAACCGATCACGTTGACCCGCAAGGAATACGACTTGCTGGCGTTGCTGGTGCAGCATGCCGGTGAGATCATCCCGCGCGAAGCCTTGCTGCTGCGCGTCTGGGGTTACGGAGCGGAGATCCGCACGCGTACGCTCGATGTCCACATCCGCCGTCTGCGCAAAAAGTTAGGCGCCTATGCGGACCAGTATATCGAGACGATTTTCGGAATTGGCTATCGGTTCCAGCCGTTCCACGCGCCTCGTTTTTTTCAGCCAAACCTGAATAAGCCAGCCTTTGCCTTGGGCGTCTAGCGGCTTTAAGCTTTCCTGTTCGTGGCCTGGCCGTTGCGCCGGGCCGCGGCGGGGAATCCCCTGTGTTTGACACCCCGTTTTCCGTGCTGTTAGCCTGACATTTCATGGCCGCAGCACCTGCCCTCCGCGCCACTCCGCTGAATTCCGTGCACCGCGCCTCAGGCGCCAGAATGGTCGACTTTGGCGGCTGGGACATGCCTGTGCAGTATTCCGGCGTCATTGATGAGCACCAGACGGTGCGCCGCGGTGTGGGCCTGTTCGATGTCAGCCACATGGGCGAAGTCGAAGTGCGCGGACCCGAGGCGCGGCAACTGGTGGACTTCGTCAGCACCAATCACGCCGCGAAGCTAAAAATCGGCCAGGCGCACTATTCCGGCCTGCTCTACGAGCATGGCGGCTTCGTGGACGATATCCTGGTGCACAAAGTCTCCGAGACGCACTACTTCATCTGCGTCAACGCCTCCAACCAGGAAAAGGATTTCGAGCACATCCGCGCGCACAATCGTTTCGACGCGGAGGTGGAGTTTGTGAGCGCGCGCTACGCGCAGCTTGCCATCCAGGGGCCAAAGGCACTGGAAACGCTGCAAAAGCTCACCGCCACGGATCTGGCTTCGATTCGCTATTACTGGTTCACCGATGGCGCGGTATCCGGCACTCCGGCACGCATCGCGCGCACGGGTTACACCGGGGAAGACGGCTACGAAATCTACATCGCTCCCGAAGAAGCTCCGCGAATCTGGAATGAAGTGCTGGCGGCCGGGGGCGAGTTCGGCATCAAACCGTGCGGACTGGGCGCGCGCAACACGCTGCGTCTGGAATCGAAGATGGCGCTCTACGGCCACGAAATCGACGCTTCGATCACGCCGCTCGAAGCCGGGTTGGAATGGATCGTCAAATTCGACAAAGGCGACTTCGTAGGCCGCGGCAGCCTGTTAAAGCTGAAAGAGCAGGGCGCGCGGCGCAAACTGGCGGGATTTGAAATGCGCGGCCGCGGAATCGGCCGCGAAGGCTACGAAGTCTTTCTCGACGGCGCTCCCGCGGGATGGGTAACCAGCGGCTCGCCTTCGCCCACACTGAACAAGAACATCGGTCTCTGCTACCTGCCCGCCGGCGAGGCGCGGACAGGCCGCCCGATTCAGGTGATCGTGCGCAATCAGCCGGTAGATGCGGTCACAGTCGAAACCCCGTTTTACAAACGAGCGAAATAAACAATGTATCCAGAAAACTTCCGTTACACGAAGGAACACGAATGGATTCTGGTCGAAGGGGATACTGGCACCATCGGCATCACCGACCATGCACAGCAGGAACTGGGCGATATCGTCTATGTGGACTTGCCGAAAGTGGGGACCCGCGTGGAGCACGGCAAATCTCTCGGTTCAGTGGAATCGGTCAAAGCGGTCTCGGACGTTTATTCGCCCGTTACCGGCGAAGTGACCGAAATCAATCAAACGCTGGCGGACGCCCCCGAAAAATTGAATGAAGACCCGCACGGCGCGGCTTGGCTGGTGAAGATTCGTCTGGCTACGCCGGGCGAGGTCGAGAATCTTTTAAACGCCGCCGACTATCAGAAATACATAGGAGCGGAAAAGTAGTTGCGCTATCTTCCGAAATCAGATTTCGAGCGCCGCGAAATGTTGGACGCTTGCGGCGTGCAGTCAGCCGAGGAATTGTTTTCGCACCTGCCCGAAGCGGTGCGATTGAATCGTCCCCTCAATCTGGCGCCCGGCATTTCCGAGTATGAGATTGTTGATTACTTCCGCGCGCGCGCCGCGGAGAATGCCAACGGCTATCCGTCGTTCCTGGGCGCCGGTGTGTACCGGCATTTCCGGCCGGTTCTGGTGGACACGGTAGTTTCTCGCGGTGAGTTTCTGACCTCATACACGCCCTATCAGGCCGAGATCTCACAAGGCACGCTCACGACCATCTTTGAATTCCAAACGATGATCTGCCAGCTTACCGGCATGGACGTGGCCAATGCCTCCATGTACGACGGCTCCACAGCGACACCGGAAGCTGCGATGATGGCGGTGCGCGCCACGGGCAAAGGCCGCGTATTGGTAGCGCGCTCCGTTCATCCGGAATACCGCGAAGTGCTGCGGGTTTACGGCCAGCACCAGGGCATGCCGGTGGAAGAATTCGGCTACGTTCCCGAGGCGGGAACCATCGATCTGGAAGATCTCGACCGTAAGATGGATAGCCTCACCGCGGCTGTGATCGTGCAATCGCCGAATTTCTTCGGCATTGTGGATCAGGTACGGGCAGCCGGCGAAATCGCACACCGGCACGGCGCGCTGCTGATCGTGATCTTCACCGAGGCCGTCTCGCTGGGTATTCTCGATCCTCCTGCCGGGGCGGATATCGTGGCGGGCGAACTGCAATCGTTCGCGACCTCGCCGAGCTACGGCGGGCCATACGCGGGTATTATCGCGACCCGCGAGAAATTCATCCGGCAGATGCCCGGGCGGCTGGTGGGCCAGACGACCGATTCGCACGGCAATCCGGCTTTCTGTTTAACGCTTTCCACGCGCGAGCAGCACATCCGCCGTGAGAAGGCGACTTCCAATATTTGCACCAATCAAGCGCTGATCGCGCTGATGGCCACGGTCTTCATGACGGTCTACGGCAAGCGCGGCCTGCGCGAACTGGCGGAGCAGAACCTTGCCAAAGCGCACTACCTGGCGGGCAAGTTGCAGCCTCGGTTTTGCGGCAAATTCTTCAACGAATTCGCGGTGCGCACCGCCGGTAAATCGCCGGACGAGATCAACAAAGTGCTGCTCAAGAAAAAGATTGTAGGCGGTCTGCCGCTGGGCCGTTTCTATCCGGAGCTCGCCGATTCCCTATTGCTATGCGCCACGGAAATGTCGCAGCGTGCGGACATGGACGCCGTAGCAGAGGCTTTCGCATAGACTAATGATTTCCGCTGCAAGCACTGAACGCCCTAGTGAACAGGTTTGATCGTGCCCATCTCTAAAGTCAGATCGCATCTTTCGCAGAACGAAGCGCTGCTGTTCGAACGCAGTTCGCCGGGCAAGCGCGCCTACCAGCTTCCAGAGCTCGACGTTCCTCCTGTAGACGCCGCCGAGGCTTTGGGCGCGGAAAATGTGCGCGCGGAAATCGAAGGCTTCCCCGAAGTCAGTGAAGTCGAGGCCATCCGCCACTTCACTCGCCTCTCCACGTGGAACTACGCTATCGATTACGGCATGTACCCGCTCGGTTCCTGCACCATGAAGTACAACCCGCGGATCAATGAGCTGGTCGCCCGCATCGAAGGCCTGGCATGGGCACACCCTTACCAGCCCGAAGCGCTGTCGCAAGGCTGCATGGAAGTGATGGCGCGTCTCGAAGCCGCCCTCGCCGAAATCACCGGCATGGATGCGGTAACTTTGCAGCCCGCCGCCGGCGCTCACGGCGAGCTTACCGGCATTCTGCTGATTCGGGCCCTCCTCGAAAAGCGCGGTGGTCCGCGCAAGAAGATCCTCATCCCCGATTCCGCCCACGGCACCAACCCGGCGACCGCGGCTATTGCGGGCTATGCGGTGGAGAACATCAAATCGAGCGATACCGGCGTGCTCGATGTGAGTGCGCTCGAGCGCATCGTGGATGGAGACGTGGCCGCCCTGATGGTGACCAATCCCAACACGCTGGGTGTTTTCGAGGAAAACATCGTGCACGTAGCCGAGATCCTCCACAATAAGGGCGCGTTGCTCTATATGGATGGGGCCAATATGAACGCGCTGGTGGGCATTGCGCGTCCCGGCGATTTCGGCGTTGATGTGCTGCACCTGAATCTGCACAAGACGTTTTCCACTCCACACGGGGGCGGCGGACCCGGCGCGGGCCCCGTCGCAGTGAAGAAAGTATTCGAACCCTTCCTGCCCGTGCCGCGCCTGAGACGCGCGGGCAAGAAGTGGGCGTATGACTACAAGCGCAAGCACTCCATCGGCCGCGTCCGCGCTTTCTATGGCAATTTCGGCGTGCTGGTGCGGGCGCTGGCCTACATCCTGGCACACGGCGGTCCCGGTCTGCGCAATGCCACCATCGATGCGGTGCTGAACGCCAACTACATCCGCAAGAAACTCGAAGCCTATTACGATCTGCCGTACGCCGCGCCCAACATGCACGAAGTTGTGTTCAGTGACGACCGCCAGGCGAAGCTGGGCGTCCGCACCGGCGATCTCGCCAAGCGCCTAATCGATTACGGCTTCCACCCGTATACGGTGAGCTTCCCGCTGATTGTGCATGGTGCGCTCATGATCGAGCCCACCGAGACGGAAAGCAAGGTGGAACTCGACCAGTTTATCGATGCCATGATTTCCATCGCCAAGGAAGTCGAAACCGACCCGCAGTTCGTCAAGAACGCGCCCTACGGCACCCGCACCAGCCGCGTTGACGAAGTGACCGCCGCGCGCAAACCGGTGCTGCGATGGAAGCCGGCGTAACAGCCGGGCACTCGCAAGCCCGCGGCTACCGGCGCGGGCTGTTGCTGATCTTCGCTGTTGTCTTCCTGCTGCGCATTCCCTTTCTCAACCAGGCGATCCAGGGCGATGACCACATCTACCTCACCGAAGCGCAGCACGCGTTGATCGATCCGCTGCATCCCAGCGACGTGAAGTATGTCTTCCTCGGGAATGAAGTGGATCTGCGCGGCCACTCGCACCCGCCGCTCGATGCCTGGATTCTCGCCGGGCTCATTACGGTCTGCGGCGACATTTACGAAGTCCCATTCCACGCGGCGTACATTCTTTTTTCTTTGATTGCAGCCTGGGCCATGTGGTCACTCGCGCGGCGCTTCTCACCGCATCCGATTTGGGCCGCGCTGCTGTTCCTGGCAGTGCCCGCCTTCGTCATCAACGGAAACTCGCTCGAATCTGATCTACCGCTGCTGGCCTTCTGGATGGCGTCGATTGCGCTATTCACCTGCGATGCGGAAGGCGCGCGCGACAGATGGGCGCTTGCGATGGCGGCGCTCTCTATGGCACTGGCCGCCATGGCTGCATATCAAGCCATTTTTCTGACGCCGATACTGGCTGTTTACGTGTGGCTCTATCATCGCCACAGCCCCGCTCGTTGGTGGCTGACGCTGACTCCCGCAGCCACAATCGCCGCCTGGCAGATTTTTGTTCGCGCCTCTACAGGCGCGCTTCCGGCCGGCATGCTCGCGGGATATTTCGCAAGCTACGGCTTTCAGGCCTTCACCGCAAAGTGCGCCAACGCTCTGGCACTCGCCATCCATTCCTGTTTCCTGGTATTCCCCGCGCTGCTCCCGGCGGCGGTGCTGCTGGCATGGCGCAAACGCCGCGAGCGAGATACGTTGTTCCTGCTGGCCTGGATTACTATCTTCTTCGCCGGAGCACTGGTTGTCTTTTTCGCCGGCTCCGCACGGTATCTGCTTCCGATGGCCGCTCCTGTGGCACTATTGGCATCGCGTCTTCGCGTGCGCTGGCTGGCGGCCGGCTTCGTTCTGCAGATGGCGCTAAGTCTAGGACTGGCGGTGGTCAATTATCAGCACTGGGACGGCTATCGTCAGTTCGCCGCGTCGCTGCACGACGCTTCCAGGGGACACCGCGTCTGGGTCGATGGGGAGTGGGGACTGCGCTACTATCTCGAATCCGATGGCGCTCTCCCTCTGCGCAAGACACAGCGCCTGCGTGCCGGCGATATTGTTGTCTTGAGCGAATTAGCCTATCCGGTGGCATTCACCGCGCCAGTCACCGCCATCCGCCGCATG
Source organism: Bryobacteraceae bacterium (assembly GCA_035550475.1). GTDB lineage: Bacteria > Acidobacteriota > Terriglobia > Bryobacterales > Bryobacteraceae > DASZPB01. The sequence continues at coordinate 82,528 of DASZPB010000035.1, forward strand.
GAAATCCGCCCCTCCCTTCCGCTGCGCCTGATTGGCCTCGAGTCGCATTCCGGCTATTCCACGGTATCCAGGGGATTCTGGCCTTTCGGCATCTCCTCCGGCCCGATTGACCGGTTGAGCGCTGTAATGATTGCGGAGCGGCATCCCGCGCTTGTCTATCTGCCCATGAATGACCGCGCAGCCGCCGATCAACTCGTCAGCGGCGTCTACTCCCTGGAAGCTGGCCGTTTTCGTTGGATGTCGAAGAGCGGCGTCATTGTGCTGAAAAACCCAGCAGCGCCGATGCGGCTTCACGTGGATTTCACGATTCCGCCGCAAGCTCCTGCCCGCCAGGTGCGCCTGCTGCTCGATGGCCGCGAGGTGGCATCGCAAACCTACACCGCTCCGGGAACGTACTCGCTGGCCTCTGCCGAACCCGTGCGCGGAAGCGGCTCATCAGCGACGGTTGAGATCGATGTGGATCAGACGTTTTCTCCGCCCGGCGACAGCCGCGAACTCGGAATTGTGCTCACCGGCGTGGGCTTTGTGCCGTAGTGCGCAGCGGGCTGGGTTATTCTGAATTAGAGGAGAGCAAACGAATGGGATGTGGAAGTGCGGGGTTCAACAACATCGATAAAGCGCCCCCGCCCGGCGCGCGCAAGGTCTTCTGCGTGAAATTTCAGCGCGAAATGGAAGGACTGGACGAAGCGCCGTTCGAAGGCCATCCGCTGGGGCAGAAGATCTACGATAACGTTTCCAAGGAAGCCTGGAAGATGTGGGTCGAGCACATGAAGATGCTCATGAATGAGTACCGGCTGAATCTCGGCACCAAGGAAGCTCAGGATTTCCTGTTACAGCAGATGGACAATTATTTCTTCGGCGAAGGCGCGGCGCTGCCGCCGGATTTCGTGCCGCCTAAGACGAAGGGCTGAACGTTGGCAGCGCGGTCGCGATGTGGAATCGCAATTCCGAATGCGACCGCCGCAACGCCTGTTCGACGTCTCCCGCTGAATTTCCCCGCGCAAATACAAACCCCAGGTAACTCGCTCCCTCCGGTAATGGAACCAGCCGCTGTCCTTCCTTGGCGGTGATGAGCACGTCTTCAATTCCCGCGACTTGCACGGCGCGCTCCACGCCTTCGACCGATTCGTAAACGCCGCCCTTCGGAATCGGAATCATCATGACGCCGGACGCCGTGCCCGCGAGTTCAAGGCCTGAAACGTCTTCGCCCAGCGCATGGCGCAGAATCATTTCTTCGAGCGGTACATTCCCTTCAAAGCGCAGCGTCCGTGCGCAGAGCCCTCCGATCGGGCGCGCGGCAGCCTCGAGTATCCATGCGCCTTCGCGGTTGTATCGCAGCTCGGCATGCACCGGCCCGTGAAGAAGGCCAAGGGCCTTGACAGCACGCGCCGTAGTCTCACCCAGCGCTTGTTGCACGGCCGCCGGTTCCCGCGAGGGCGTTACGTACAGCGTCTCCTCGAAAAACGGCCCTTCGAGCGGATCCGGTTTGTCGAAGATCGCGAGCACGCGCAGTTGCCCACCGGTGACCAGCCCTTCCACCGCGAACTCGCGCCCTTCGATATAGCCCTCGACTTGCAGAAACTGCTCACGAGCCGGACGCAGGTCGGGACTCTCTTTCAGCATCGCGCGGATGCGTTCGAAAGCCGCCGCAAACTCTGCTTCATCGTTGGCCCGAATGACGCCACGGCTGGCCGAAAGCCCCAGCGGCTTGAGCACGCACGGAAATGTTGCACGCGCAGCCGCCGGATCGACGGATTCCGCAAGTCTCGCGCGAAAAAACCACGGCACCCGCAGCCCGGCAGCCCGAAAAAGCTGGCGCGCCAGATATTTATCGTGGCAGGCCCGCGCCGCCGCCGGCGGATGAAACGGAACGTCCAGCATCCGGGCCGCTTCGGCCGCCAGCACGGCCGGCCGGTCGCCGACCGCCGCGATGCCATCACAGGCAAGACCGCGCAACGCGTTGAGCGATTCCTCAATGTGATCGAATTTCACCGCTACGGCTTGATCACCCCAAGGATCATCGAGCACGTGGCAGCGGTCGGTCGCCAGTGTCAACTCGACGCCCAATCGCCGCGCGGCCTCCGCGAAGACGCGGATCTGATAGCCGGTTGTCGCTGCGAACAGCAGTAGGCGCTTCCTCATCTGTTTCTATTTTAGAGGGTCACTTTGAAAGCGCCGGATTCGGCGCGGACAGCCGGCTCACCGGTTGCGCATAGGCCGCGCAGATTCGGCGAATCCCCGCGCCAGCACTGGAGCGCCATTCCTGTCAACAGCGGCGCTTTGCGATGGGCTTCCGGGCCAGATCTCAAGCCTCTTGAACGGGTACTTAATGGCGCTCGAGATCAGATAGATCGGGAAAAGGACACCAATCGCGAGCACGCCTACCGCAGCGGCAATAGCAACGTCAAGCACATCGTGAATGGAAATATGCTGCGAGTCTGGTCTGAGGTCCATGTTTTAGCTCGGCTCCGTCTTGTATTCGAAGACCGAATGGCGCGCGTTTATAAAGCCTTAATGAAGAAACACGCTGCAGGCCCGCGAAGTTGCGGCTGCGGCGCTGATTTCCCTGTGGAGTGAATCCCCGACAAGGAGAACACCGGAAGGACTGCGCGTCCGTTTCTAAAAGCGGGCGCCCTGGTCTTCCGTGGGTTCCGCACAGCAATACCAGGGTTCGGTTAAGTGCGGAATCGTCCCATCGGAGGCCGGTGCATTTGCGGGAAACTCACCCGCGCCTGCCAAGTCCCAAATAACGTGGAAGATTTCCTCGCGCGGCGTCCCGCGGTGCTCTTCTCTTTGGATCGCCTGCTGAATCGCGGTGCAGAGCGCATCGAGCGACGGGTCGGGATTGCGCCACGAGTAGCACAACGAATGGGCATCGAACGGCCCCACCAGTTGCCGCACTTCGGATAACTGCAGTAGCAGTGAACCTTCCGGAATCAACAACCGGATGGCCAGTTGGATCGGCGATACCTGCCCGGCCAGCCCAAGCTCGAGAAGAACGCGTAGGAACTCGCGGTAGCTCTCCGCGGTGGTCCACGGCGTGAAAGGGATGAACGTAGGCGAAAGAGGCAAACCGGCTTCGCGCATCAGCGCGAGTGCTTGCAGGAAATCCGCGCGCGTATGGCCTTTGTCCAACTTTTCGAGAACGGCATCGTCGAAAGATTCCACGGCGCTCGTCACCAGGACGCAGCCCGTCCGCTTCAGCACTGGTAGCAGCTCGCGATGCTTCAGCAAGTGCTCAATCTTGATCGTGACGTCATAACTCAATTGCGGCCACTCACCGTGCAGCGCTTCTACCAAACGCACCGCGTGTGACGGACCGTTGAAGAAATCCGGATCGCCGAATGTGACGTGCTCCGCCCCGGCTGCCATCTGGCGGCGAATGTCTTCCAGCACCACGTCGGCCTGCACAACGCGAAACCGGCCCTGGTAAACCGGCACCACCGGGCAATGCCGGCATACATGTTTGCAGCCGCGGCTCGCTTCGGTGTACCCCACACGGCGCGTGCCGCCATTCATCACAAGTTGGGCGTACTTTGAAAGGGGCGGCAAGCCAGCGCGATCCGGCACGTAAAATTGCTGGCGCCCAAGCGAAATCAGCGGCTCGCGCTGCGGCTGGGCCGTGCCTGCGGCAAGGCTTCGCGCCAGTTCCGCGATTCCTTCTTCAAATTCGCCGCCAATGATCGTTCCCACACCGGCTTCCCGCAGCAACCCGTCGTTGAGCGGCGCGTACAGGCCGTAGCAGCACAGGTGCGCGCCCTGGTTGAGTGCCCGCACCTTTCCCACCAACCGGAGAAACAAGCGTGTTGCCGTATGCATCGGTAAGAAAAACGCGATCAGGTCCGCCTGTTCCACCGCCGCACGCGGAAGCGAACTGCATGCCAGGTCGGCCATCGTAACCTCATGACCTTCGGCACGCAGCCACGCCGCCGGGGAGGCCAGTCCGAAAGGCTGGCGCCCCAATTCGTAAGTGGAAACCAAAACAACCCTCATATGTCCTATTATCGACTGCCGGGCCTGATAAGATGGAAATGAACGCAATATCTGTCGCCTTCCCCATGTACGCCGCTACGAGTATCGCCGAAGAAATCGTGGAGCTGAAGAAGCGCCGCAAGGCCATTCTGCTGGCACATCACTACCAGGAACCGGAAATCCAGGAACTGGCCGATGTGGTCGGCGACAGCCTCGAACTGGCGCGTCGCGCGCGTGATTTCGAAGGCGACGTCATCGCCTTTTGCGGCGTCTGGTTCATGGCGGAAACGGCCAAGGTCCTCAATCCGAATCGCATTGTCGTGGTGCCGGACCGCGCCGCCAGTTGCAGCCTGGTAGATAGCTGCCCGGTTGAGCCGGTACGGGCTTTCCGCGCGCGCAATCCTGATCACGTCGTAGTCAGCTATATCAATACGTCCATAGAAGTAAAGGCCGAAAGCGACATTCTCTGCACGTCGCGCAATGCCGTGAAAGTGGTGAACTCCATTCCGGCGGACCGGCCGGTTCTGTTTCTGCCGGATAGCAATCTGGGCGGCTGGGTACAGCGCCAGACCGGACGCCAGAACATGAAAATCTGGCAAGGCACCTGTGTGGTGCACGCCACTTTTCCCGCGCGGCGCGTCACTGGAGCCAGGCTCGAACATCCCGACGCCCTGGTTGTGGCTCACCCCGAATGCCCCGCGCCGGTGCTCGCGCTGGCCGATTTCGTGGGCTCCACTTCCGCCATCATTGAATGGTGCACGGCAAGCGAAGCTACCGAATTCATCGTGATGACCGAGAGCGGCATTCAGCACTCGCTGCAAAAGCTGGCTCCCGAAAAGCGCTTCTATTTCGTGGCTAACGAAAACTGCAACTGCAGTGAATGCCCGTACATGAAGCTGAATACGCTGGAGAAACTGCGGGATTGCCTGCTGAACCTGGAACCGCGTGTGGAACTCTCCGACAGCCTCATGCGGCGCGCGCTAGTTCCACTCGAGCGCATGTTCGCGCTGAAGTAAATGACCGCCGCGCCGCTCATCGATAGCTACGGCCGCCTTCACGACAACCTGCGGATCAGTGTGACGGATCGCTGTAACATCCGCTGCTTTTACTGCATGCCGGAAAAGGACGTGCGGTATGTCGAGCGCAGCCAGATCCTGGGCTTTGAAGAAATCGAGCGCTTCGTTCGCATCGCTGTTTCGCTGGGCATCACCAAGCTGCGCATCACCGGCGGTGAACCTCTGGTGCGGCGCGATCTGCCCGCGCTAGTTCGCCGCCTGGCGGCCCTGCCCGGCCTCCGCGATCTCGCCCTCACCACGAATGGTGTGCTGCTGCCGAAACTCGCCGAGCCGCTCTACGAAGCCGGTCTGCGGCGGATCAACGTTCATCTCGATACGCTCGACCGCCGGCGCTTCCTCCAAATCACGCGCCGCGACGAGTTGAAAAAAGTTCTTAACGGCCTGGCGATTTCGAAGCGTCTCGGCTTCTCCGTAAAGCTCAACGCCGTGGCGGTCAAGAATTTGGTGGAACCTGACATCGTGCCCTTGGCCCGGTTCGGCCGCGAAAACGGCTTCGAAGTTCGTTACATCGAATTCATGCCACTGGATTCGCAGAACCTCTGGGACCACAGTAAGGTGCTGCTCGCCGATGACATGATCGCGATGCTCTCGCGCGAGATCGCGCCGCTGGTTCCAGTGCCTGATCCCGACCCGCGCGCGCCTGCTTCCGAATACGAATTCACCGATGGCATCGGCAAAGTCGGTTTCATCGCATCCGTCAGCCGTCCGTTCTGCATGAACTGCAACCGCATCCGCCTCACGGCCGATGGCAAGCTGCGCTACTGTCTTTTTGCGATCGAAGAAGACGACGTGAAATCGCTCATGCGCTCGGGCGCGCCCGATGAAGCGATCGCGGCCCTGGTGCGCCAAAACGTAAGAGGCAAATGGGCCGGCCATGAAATCAATACCGCGCGCTTCGTTCCGCCGCCGCGGCCCATGTATTCCATCGGCGGGTGAGGTAGCCGCTCGCGCCGCCGGTGGTAACATCACCTTGACGTGACGATTCTCCCGGCGAGCGATCGTTCGCTCCTCATTTCCTTCAGCGATGCGATTTCGACTGACGCCCACCGTGCTGTAATGCGTCTCACCACCGGCTTGAACGGCGCGCGCGAAGTCCTCAATCTGCATCCGGCCTACGCTTCCGTGCTGGTCGATTTTGACCCGCGCCGGAACAGCCACGCCGAGATCGAAGCGCTTGTGCGCGCGTGCTTTCGATCGACGCCGGAACCTGCCGCTGACTCTGGGCGGCTGATCGAAATCCCGGTCTGCTATGGCGGCGCCGTCGGACCGGACCTCGCCGATGTCGCGCGCCACACCGGCTTGACCCCGGAGCGTGTCATCGAACTGCACTCGGGCGCCGAATACACCGTATACTTCCTCGGCTTTTCTCCCGGCTTCCCGTATCTCGGCGGCATGCCGGCCGAGTTGGCTACGCCGCGCCTCCCCGCGCCACGCAAATACGTGCCGGCCGGCAGCGTGGCCATTGGCGGAAGCCAGACCGGCGTTTATCCTATGGCTTCGCCCGGCGGCTGGCGGCTGATCGGCCGCACCGGGTTGCGCCTCTTCGACCCCGAGGCCGTTCCGCCGGCGCTGCTGCGCATGGGCGCCCATATACGCTTCGTACCCGTTTCGGAGCTGTGACCGTGAGCCGCATCCACGTTGTCTCACCCGGCTTTCAGACCACGGTGCAGGACCTCGGACGCTTCGGCTATGCGCATCTCGGCGTCTCCGCCTCCGGTGCGGCCGACGCACTCGCGCTGCGTGCCGGCAATCTGCTGGTGGGAAATACCGAAAGCGTGCCGGCGCTTGAAATGACGCTCGCCGGTGGCGTGTTTACGTTTGAATCCTCTACTGTGATTGCGCTCACCGGCTCCGATTTCGACTCCGGTCTGCCGTTGTGGACTGCTATCGAAATGCCGGCCGGTGCGACACTCCGTTGCGGTGGAACGCGAAGTGGCGCACGCTGCTATCTGTGCGTGCGCGGCGGCATTCGCGCCACCCGCATTCTCGGCAGCGCGTCCACGCACCTGCTTACCGGCTTAGGAGGCGGCGCGCTCAAAGCGGGCTTCGTGCTCGAAATCGGCGATGATGCCGTGCGCCCGCCCCGCCGTGCGGCTGCGCTTCCCGGATTCGCGCGCGGTGGTCCTCTACGTGTTACTCCCGGCCCGCAGGCCGATTGGTTCTCTGGCGAGCTGTACCGCGCAGCCTATTCCGTCGCCGAGGAATCGAATCGCATGGGCCTGCGGCTGCGCGGCCCCACCGTGCCGAGCCCTTCCGGCCACATGCTCACCGAAGGCGTTTCTCTCGGCGCGGTGCAAATACCGCCCGGCGGGCTCCCGATCATTCTCTTCGTGGAACATCAAACCACCGGCGGTTATCCGAAAATCGCCAATGTCATCTCTGCCGATTTCTGGCGTCTGGGTCAGTTGCGCCCGCGCGACCCGGTGCAGTTCGAATGCGTCACCATTGACTGCGCGCTTGACCTGCTTCGCGAACAGGAACGGTGGCTCAATTCGCTCCTATGATCATCGATCTCAACTGCGACATGGGCGAGCTCGAAGACACGGCGCTCGAGGCCTCGCTTATGGATTACGTTACCTCCGCCAACATCGCCTGCGGCGGCCACACCGGCGACGAATCCACTATGGAGCGCACGGCGCGCCTGGCGCTGGCCCGAGGCATCCGCATCGGCGCTCATCCCGCCTACGCCGACCGCCTCCATTTCGGGCGCATCGAGCTTCCCATCTCCGCCGCCGAAATTGAGCGCTCGGTGCGCGAGCAGATTGAGCGCCTCGATTCCGTGGTTCGCCGTCTGGGAGGCGAAGTCTCGCACGTGAAACCGCACGGTGCGTTGTATAACGTAGCCGCGCGCAATCCGGAGGTAGCCCGCGCCATCGCTACCGGCGTGGCCGGTTGGAATCCGCGCGCAACGCTGGTTGGTCTTGCCGGATCGTCCGCGCTCGATGTCTGGCGCGACCTCGGATTCACCGTCGCGGCCGAAGCCTTCGCAGACCGCCGTTATGAGCCTGATGGATCGCTGCGTTCCCGCAGTCTTGCCGGCGCGCTCATCACCGACCCCGCGGAAGCCGTTGAGCAAGCCTTGGGGTTCGCGCGCTCAGGCACGGTGCAGACCATCTGCGTGCACAGCGATACACCACGAGCGCTCGAGATACTCAAAGCCTGCCGCGAGGCACTGCAGGTCGAAGGGTAAGAGGAAGCCGGGCGCCGCACCCGAAAGCAGATACGGCGCCCGCGAGAATCAGAAAGTGAGCCGCAGGCCCATCTGAATGACGCGCGGCGTGTTGGCGGTGCTGGTAATGGTGCCGAAAGCTTTCGAGGTCGCGCTCGTGTTAGGCGAGGCGAACTGCGGCCGGTTGAACGCATTGAAAGCTTCGAAGCGGTATTGAAGCCGCGCCCGCTCAAAGAGCGAGAAGTTCTTCAGCATCGATAGGTCGACGTTGTTGGCTGCGTCCGCTCGCAGATTATTGAAGCTCGATGGGAACATGCGGTAGTTGTAGCTATTCGGCTGGTCATTCGAGTTCGTATCGAACTGCGTCTGGTCAAACGCCTGAGTGAGGTTGCGCGGATCGAAGTTTAGCGGCCCGCCATAATAAATCATGTTGCCCCAGCTCATCGCCGGCCCGGATTCCCAGGTGTAGATGGAGTTCAATACCCAGCCGCCCACCAGCGCATTGACGGCGCGATTGGCGGAGCCCAGGAAGCGCTTCCCTCTGCCGAACGGCAGCTCGTAACCGCCGCCAATGATGAAGTGGTCGGGGAAGTCCGCGCTCGGAACGCCGTAGTAAAGCTTGGCATCGCCTGCGTTGAGCGGCCCGCTAGTTTCAATCAGCCGCGAGTGCTCGAAGTTCATGCTGAATTGCAGGCCGTTGGAAAAGCGCTTGGTCAGACGAACCGCCAACATATGGAAATTCGCCCACCCGCCGGGGACCGTGCTCTGTGTGACGCCGGTGAATTCGGGATAGGCGTGGAGCAGATTGGCAACGGAAATGGTCGAGCCGTTCAGTGTGGAACCCGGCAGTAGACCGGCGAAGGGATTCGGAACCAGCGCGCTGAGTTCATTGGTGACCGCTGTATCTCGAACCTGCGAGCGGCTCAGAAACGGGACGATCGGCACAGCGCTGTCTGACAAGGAATTGGTCAAATGCACCTGACGGTTGCCGATGTAGCCGACATCGATCATCCAGTCCTTGCCAAACTGGTGCTGAATATCGAAACTCCAGCGGATGCTGTAGGGGTCTTCAAAGTGCGGATAGTAGTAGCTGACGCTGTTGCCCAGATAAGTGTTCACACCGAGGCTGGCATCGGATGGCTGCTCAATGCTGCCGCCCGGAAACGGATTGGAGAGCGTTCCAAAAGGCGTCAGATAGCTGTCATTCGTCGGCACGATCTGCGTGGTTTGGGTGAAGCCCGTCGAGGGCCCTGTCGGATACGCGCCGTAGGGATTCTCATAGACACCGAAGCCACCGCGGAAGACCGTCTTGTTGTGCAGCAGATTCGGCGCCCAGCTTACACCCAGGCGCGGGCTCAGAAATACTGCCGGCGTCGTGTACCCGCTCCGGTGGGACGAAGAGGCAAAGATCAGCCCGCCCGTCGGTTGAAACGCGCTTACCGGAAGTTCCGAAATCGGGTTCTTGGCATAAGCCGCCTCAGCGGCTTTGGTCACCGCATTAGTCGCCGTCGGATCGAAGCCCACGGTTTCGCGATTGTTGCTCTCCACCACCGGCGTCTCATGCTCGGCGCGCAGGCCGAGATTCACCGTCAGGGTCGATGCCACGTGCCAATCGTCCTGCACAAAGAAGCCCTGATAGTAGTTGGAACTCGTGGTCGGTTCATTCACATCGAACTGGCCGCCGGTGGGCAGACCGAGCAGGAATGACGCCATCGAAGCGCCAAACGGCGGCGCGACGCCACCGGTCTGGCTTGTCAGCCACGTGGATCCGAAGGTGAATGTGCCGGCGGAATAGCCGGGATTGATCTTGCTGTATCGCTCCCGCCGCAGGTCCGCACCGAACTTGATCGAGTGTTTGTTCACGATCTTGGTCACCGTAGCGAAGAGTTGCACGGTATCGAAGGCGGAAATACTGCCCGGGCTCGTGCTCAATCCCGCGAAAGCGTCGGAAAATGCAATCCGTGGCATCGCTGGCCGTGTCGAATTCGCCAGGATGTAAGACGGAAAACCCAATGCTGTGGGGTCGAATCCGTCGCTCTTGATCGAACTGTTGGTATAGCTGCGGCTATAGCCCAGCCGCGTATCGAGCAGCGTGGTCGGCGAAAAAACGTGAACGTTGTCTAGCGTGCTTCCCCATAACGTCAAACCACTGAACTGGCCCGTCGCGAGGTTATTGAAAATGTCAGCTTTGGTCGCCACGTGATCACTGGTGTGGATGTCGAAGAACACCTTGTCGGTATCGCTCGCATTCCAGTCCATCCGGCCCATGTACGAGCTGTAGTTGTCCACCGACGGATCGTTGACTACGTAGTTATTTTCTCCGTCGCTCTTCCCCGGTTGATTCGGCGCCGGGAAGTACTTCATATAGGCCGCGGCAACCGGGTTGATGCGCGAGCTCGGGATCGCGTTATTCGGGAAGACCTGCCGCACCACCTTGCCGCCCGAAAGTACTCCCGAATTCGGATCGTACAGTTGATAGCTCGGTCCCAGCGCCAGTAGCGACGAGAAATCCCCTTGCCGCTCCGCCGCTGTCGGCACCGCGCTGGTCGAAGAGGCCGGTGTCGAATCCTTGAACCCTTCGTACGCGAAGAAGAAGAACAGCTTGTTGCGTCCATTGAATACTTTCGGAATCAGCACCGGACCGCCAATTGTCCCGCCGTATTCGTTCTGCCGCGTCACCGATTGCTGCTGTCCCGCCGCATTCAAAAAGAACGGATTCGCCGCTAATGCGGACGTTTCATTAAACGCCAGCGCCGACCCATGAAACTGATTCGTTCCACTACGCGTGGTCATGTTCACCGTTCCGCCCAGCGTATCGCCATACGCCGCATCGGTTTGGAATTCATCTACGCGCAACTCGTTGACCGAATCCATCAGCGGGCTGAAGGCCACTACACGGCTGCCGTCCACCATGTTCGGCACGCCGTTCAACAGATACTCGTTGGAATTGGAGTTCGCTCCGCCCAGCGAGAAGTCGCCCGAGCCGGAATTGTCAAACGGCCGCACTTCGGTGAGCAAATGTTTCTGCTTCGGAATCACGCCATAGGCCATGCGCGCCAAGCCAATCGGCGCACGGCCGTTCACCGGCAGATCTTCCATTTCTTTGGTCGTGATGACTTGCCCGGCCGAAGCGCTCGCTACATCAACCAGCGGGCTCTGCGCGGTGACTTCCACGGATTCGGCCGCGGCCCCGATTTCCAGGCGAACATTCACGGTGACCTGGTCGCCAGTAGCCAGTTGCAAGCCTCCCTGAACATCCTTCTTGAAGCCGGCCATTTCAGCGGTCAGCGAGTAAGGGCCGGGGAGCAGATAGGGGATAGTGTAAAAGCCATCCGGTCCGGAAACGGTTTGTGATTGGGTATTGGTATCGGTGTTTTGGGCAGTGATCTTGGCCCCGGGCACTGCGGCGCCCGAAGGATCTGTGACCCGCCCGGTCAATGTGGCTCGGAACTCCTGTGCGCCCAGAAGTCCCGCGAACAAAGCTGCAATAACGGCTACGCGGTACATCTCTAACCTTTCCATGGCGACTTGAAAAATTGGGGTTGACCCCTCACCCAGTTACCGCTAAAACATGGCGGGAGCGGTAACGTTTACTTTGGTCTGATTTTTATCATGCCCCCTGCTTATTGTCAATGCCGGTGTTCCGGGAAATTGAAACTTGTCCTGACCAAATGAAAAGTGTGCTGAACTGTTGCCGATCGTGCTTGACTGGGCTTTGCACTGCTGGTAGGGTGTAAAGCGCAGCAGACGTGCTCGGATACGGTCCTGTCGCTGGTTCTCGGGGTGAGCGAACCAGCCAAGCGAGCCCCTGCGGGTCTCCTTATGCGAGTCAACGCTTCACTCTTGTTTCTGTTGGGGGCGATGTCAGCCGCCGCAGCCGTGCCCGTCACGAGCGCACCCAACGCCACGCCTCGCGAGCGCTTCGGTATCGAGCGGCTGACTCAAGCTCTTCAGAGCGTGAAGGCTCCCGCGGGCGCGCACGTCATCGCGGGCACGGAGTCCTCCGGCCTGTTCCGCTCTTTCTCGGATGTGAAGCCGTTCGCGCCTGGACTCGCGGAAGCGTTTCACCTGGTGCGCTCGGGCAATTCCTGGCTGGTCGTGGGGAGCGACCCCTCCGGAGTCCTCTACGGGTCTTTAGAATTGGCGAAGCTGGTGCAGCAATCGGGCACGCTGCCGCAGCGGCTGGACGTGGAAGACCACCCGCACTTCGTTCTCCGTGGGCCGTGCATCGGCATGCAGAAGACCGAGGTCACCTACGACGGAGCGATCTACGACTATCGCTACACGCCCACCGAGTTTCCGTTCTTCTACAACAAACAGCTATGGACGCGTTACCTGGATTTCCTGGTCAACAACCGCATGAACACGCTCTACCTGTGGAACGGCCATCCGTTCACATCGCTGCTGCGGCTGCCCAAGTATCCCGAGGCCCAGGAGATCTCCGATACGCAGCTCGCCGAGAACATCGCCATGTTTCGCTGGCTGGCGACGGAGGCCGATAAGCGTGGCATCTGGGTGATTCAGGCGTTTTACAACATCCATCTCTCTCATGCGCTGGCCAAGGCGCACAACATTCCGTTCCACCTGAACACGCCCACGCCTTTCGCCAGCGACTACACGCGCTACTGCATCAGTGAGTTCATTCGCAACTATCCCAACGTAGGCCTGATGATGACTTTGGGTGAGGCGCTGCGTCCGGAGTACGGCCCGGAATGGCTCACTAAGACGATCATTCCCGGTGTCAAGGATGGAATGCGCGAAGCCGGCATTACCAAAGAGCCGCCCATCATCGTGCGCGCGCACGCCACCAAGATCGAAGACGCCATGCACCAGGCGCTGCCGCTCTACAAGAACATCTATACGATGCACAAGTGGAACGGCGAATCGCTTACCTGGACCAACGTGCGCGGCGATGTGTTGAAGCTGCACAAGGACCTGGTCAGTCTCGGCTCCACGCACATCATGAACGTGCATCTGCTTTCGGACCTGGAGCCGTTCCGCTGGGGCTCGCCCGATTTCGTCCAGAAGACCATGCAGTCGGCCGAGAAGATCGGCATTAAAGGTCTCCACCTTTTTCCGCTTCGCTATTGGGATTGGCCAGTGACAGCGGACAACACGCAGCCGCCGCTGCTGCAGATGGATCGTGACTGGATCTGGTTTGAAACCTGGGCGCGCTACGCCTGGAATCCGGATCGGGATCCGGCGGCCGAGCGGCAATACTGGATCGCGCGCATCGCGGAAAAGTATGGCACGCGCGAAGCCGGTGAAAAGATTCTCGACGCCTACCAGCTTTCCGGTGTCTGCTCGCCGCGCCTGCTGCCGCGCATCGGCATCACCGAAGGCAATCGCCAGTCCTTCACGCTGGGCATGCTCATGACGCAGCTTATCGACCCTGTGCGTTACAACGCGCTGACGCTGCTCTGGACCGGCGATGCGCCGCCCGGCGAGCGGCTTGATGAATGGGTGAAGCGCGAGTGGGAAAAGCAGCCGCACGAAGGCGAAACCCCCGTCGGTGTCGCTGCGGAAGTGGTAGATTCGGCCACGCGCGCCGTTGCCGCCGCCGAAGCCGCGGGCCAGTATGTTACGCGCAATCGCGACGAATACTTGCGCCTGTTGAACGACATGCGCTGTATCCAGGCCATGATGCAGTATTACCAGGCCAAAACCAACTCCGCCGCGCTCGTGCTGCGCTATGGCTACAGCCATGATTTGAAAGATCTGCAACGTGCCCTGCCGCTGCTCGAACAGAGTCTGGCGTATTACAAGAAGCTGGTGTCGCTCACCGATACCACTTATCGCCAGGCGTGCAGCGTGCACAGCGTGTCGCGGCGCATTCCGTTCCTCGGCGGACCCGGGAGATACACGCACTGGCGCGATTGCCTGCCTGATTATGAGAAGGAGCTGGCCACCTTCCGCGCCAATCTGCAGCGCCTGGAGACTCCCGGCGCGCAGCAGAGCGAGGAACAATCGCATCCTCCTCTGCCCGGGGTGAGCGTGAAGCTTTCCGGCGCCGCGGGGCAACTGTTTCAAGTCGAACCGGGCGCGAAGGTTTATTCCGATCGTGATTTTACGATTCGCGAGCTCGCGCCCGAATTGCGCGGCCTGACGGGTATCCGTATTTCGGATGAAAAGGCAACGCGCGAAGGAGTGCGGCTGGAGTTCGAATCGCCGCAAGCATCGCAAGTGCTGGTAGGATTCTTCCGCAGCCAGAAAAGAGGCGCGGCGGCGAAACCGCCGACGGATGAATGGGAACCGATTTTGCACAATGCCGTTGTTGCCACAGGCCTGCCGGCGTTCACGGTGTACTCGCACGCGCTGGCGGCGGGCCGCAATGAGTTGGATCTCGGGCGAGGCGCTTACATCGTGCTGGGTTTGATCCGAAAAGACGCACAGCCCAAGCCGCGAATGGTGTTCTTCGCCGATTCCGCCGCCGGCGCGCGGCCGGATCTGGATTGGCTTTTCGAGTAACAGGTCATAAGTGGTGGGACAACCACGGTATGGAGGATCTGAACGATGAAACGATATTTGCTGGTGGCTGCGGCTGCCTCTGTTTTTGTTCTGGCCGGTGCGGCGGTCGATAAGACCGCGCGCGAAACCGTGAATTCCATTGGCCTGACGATGGTGCGCATCGCGCCCGGATCGTTTGAAATGGGCGCGGGTTCTGAACCCTTGCCCGAAACCATTCTTTCGGCGGCCGGCGGCGTGATGTCCAAGCGCCCTTCGCAAGGCGATTTCGATGAGACCCCGGCGCACAAGGTCACCATCACCAAATCCTTCCGCATCAGCCAGACGGAAGTCACCATCGACCAGTTCCGCATGTTCAAACCGGATTACAAAGGCAACCCGGAACACGCCCCTTCCGCCAGCGGAGTCAGTTGGAATGACGCCGTAGGATTTTGCCAGTGGCTGAGTCACAAAGAAGGCAAGAACTACCGCCTGCCCACCGAAGCCGAATGGGAATATGCCTGCCGCGCAGGCACCAAGACACCGTTTTATTCCGGCAATACCGCCCCCGCGCCGGGAGCGCCGAACGCCTGGGGACTCAAGAATATGGAGTCCGGCGTGGCGGAGTGGTGTTTCGACTGGTACGGTCTTTATCCTTCAACACCGCAAACCGACCCGGTGGGAATGGCGGGCGGCATCGCGCGAGTCGTGCGCGGCGCCGGCCTCGATTACCGCAAAGCCGCGGTGAACGGCAACAAGCTCTATCCGGCCGAGCTGCCTTACTTCGAGCGGTCGAGCAACCGCGCCAGCGAGGCGCCGGTCTTCTCGTCACCGGAGGGCAACATCGGCTTTCGCGTAGTCGAAGCGCCGATGCCAAAGACACAGCCGCTGCCCGTCACGCCCACATTCTTCAGCACGGACGTGAAGCAGACCGCACCCGAGCTCACCGCGGGCCCTGACCCCACGAAGCCGTATTATCACGTGCGCCGGATGTTTCCCTACCTTGGTGACCGCCCCATGGCGACCGTGGGCCGGCAGATCGGCATGGCGCCCGGTCTGGGCATCACCTACCACAATTCCGCTGTGCAGGTATGCCCCAACGGCGATCTGGTTGCCGCTTACTATGACAGCCCACGGAACGAGAATGATCCCGACCAGACCGTATTGAGCATGCGCATGCGCTACGGCACCGATGAATGGGACAACCCCGAACCATGGCCGGACTTCGCCGATGCGGCCGACGCCGCGCCGGTCTACTGGAACGATCACGGCCGCATGTGGCTCTTCTTCGGCTCGCCGCGTCTGGTGGGTGCGCCGCCGTTTCAGTACATGACGTCGATGGATAACGGCGCGACCTGGAGCGCCGTCGTGATGCCGAACCTGTTGGGTCCCGTGGGCGACTACACGCCCCAGCCGATCAACAGCGTGGTGCGCACTTCCACCGGCGCAATCTTTCTTCCTGTGGATGGTAAGGGCGGCAGCTCCGTTCTGTTTACCACCACGGATGACGGCAAGACCTGGCATGACAGCGGCGGCCGCACCGGCGGCCGTCACACCACATTGGTCATCGGCAAAGACGGTTCGCTGATGGGTTTCGGCGGCAAGAACACTAACATCGATGGCTTCATGCCGAAATCCATTTCGACGGATGGCGGCAAGACCTACGTCAAGAGCAAGACGCCATTCCTGCCGCTGGGCAGCGGCCAACGGCCGAGCATCATTCGCCTGGCCTCCGGCCGTTTGTTCTTCGTCGCCGACAACCACAACCGCCCGACCAAGCGCGAAATCCCCGGCGCATTCGTCGCACTCAGCGATGATGACGGCGTAACATGGCAGAAGCGCGCTCTGCCACCCGAGATCACTTCGGTGGGATACGTCACCGCCACGCAAGGGCCGAACGGCATCATCCACATCGTGACTTCAAAGACGCGGCCGCACGAAATCAACATCGATCTGAATGAAGCCTGGGTACGGGAGGGCGGCCCGGAAGTCCCGACGCCCGATACAGTCTCCGAGGTGAAGAGCTACCGGGAGAACTATCCGAATGGCTCCGCCCGCGTGACCTGGAGCGGCGGCGTTGCGCCTGACGGCCGTTTTCTCCTGCAAGGCGAACAGACCTTCTACTACCCGAACGGACGAAAGCAGTGGGAATCTTCATACAAAGCCGGAAAGAAAACCGGCACCGAAACGTTTTGGAACACCCGCGGCCAGAAGGAGTGGGACCGCGAGTATCAAAATGACGGTACGTATTCCTGGCGGATTTTCGATCCCGCCGGGCATATCACCGCGGAATCCCGCTGGAAGGGTAAAGATCTGGTGGAAGTGCTGCCTCCGCAAGGGGCTGCCGGCGAAAAATAGATCTGAGCTGCTAACCTTCCAGCCGCAAATCCGTCTTTGTTAAGAACGGCCGGCAATCCAACCGCCGGCCGCATCCGTTCGTCGAAAGATCATTGCCACTTGACGCGGCGGCAGGTCGATTGCTGCGTAATCGCTTAAAGGTCAGCAGGTTTCGGCGGCATCTGGGATACTAGTAACGAGTACATGTGCATACGATCTGTGCCGTACGGGACCAAACGGTCCTCAGCCGGATACCGTGCAAAACCCGAGTTTTGCGTTTCTCCTCAAAGATTTGTAACCTGTCTACTGGTCGGTACGCCTTTCTCAGCGGGAGCTAACAAGCTTCCGGGTGCCGGCACTTATGGGGCGGCATGCTGGTTGATTTCGATCTGATCAGGCGGGCACAGAAGGGCGATAGCGCCGCCTTCAACGAAATCGTACTGGCGTACCGGAAGCGGATCCTCGGAACGATCACTCGTTTGATCGCCCGGACTGAAGATGTCGAGGACGTAGCGCAGGAAGTTTTTTTGCGGCTGTATTTTTCGCTCGATCAACTCAGGACGGCAGAGGTCTTTGAACCTTGGTTATATCGTCTGACGGTCAATGCCGCCTATGACTATTTGCGGAAACAGCGGCGCCGTCAGGAGTATCGCATGTCCGATCTGTCCGAGCAGCAGGTGATGTTGGCCGATGCTTTGGCAGGGGGGAAAGCAGAGCAGGACGAGAACTACCAGAAGCGGATTCGCGAGTCGGTGCAGGCCTTACTAGGAGGCGTTTCTGAGGCTGACCGGATTCTGCTGATGTTGAAAGAAGTCGAAGGACTTTCGCTAAAAGAGCTTGAAAAGGTCTATAAAGTTAACGAAAATGCTTTAAAGGTTCGGCTTTTTCGCGCCAGACAGCGGGTCTTGAAGGCTTGTGGTTCTGTTGGAAAAGGGAGGACGCCGGCGAATGCCGGCTGAAGTAGTATGATGTATTCGATGAACGGCAGCGAAGACGAAAAACTCGACGCTTTGCTTCGGGCCTACCGCGACGCCTGTCCGGCTCCGGAGCCTAGTCCGAATTTTATGCCTCATCTGTGGCAGCGGATCGAATCGCGCCAAAGCTTTACATTCTCGTTCCGCCGCATGGCCAATGCCTTCGTGACCGCGGCTCTGGTGCTGTCGGTCGCTCTAGGCGCCTACATGTCCCTGCACCATACGAATCCGACCTACTATAGCCAGAGCTACATTGAGGCGTTAGCGGATGCCAATGCCCTCGACAACCCGGAAATCGTCGAACCGGTGCATCTGGATCTCTCCGCCGATCAGGCGAGGTGATCTGACTCTATGCCAAAATCGAAGCTTTCCACAGCGTTGTACTTGCTGCTGGTCTTCCTCAGTGGGGCTCTCGTCGGAGGCTTTGCTTACCGCGCATACTCACTGAATACGGTGATCGCGGCATCGGTTCGCAAGCGGCCGGATCCCGAGGAATGGCGCCGCCATTACGTGGAGGCCATGCGCACCCGGGTACACCTGGACGATCAACAGGTCGCCAAGCTGCAGCAGATCCTGGACAACACCAAAAACCGGTTTGACGAGATGCATACTCGTGTGCGAGCCGAAGGTCAAGGCATCCAGAACGATCAGGTCGACAGCATCAACGCCATCCTGCGCGACGATCAGAAGCCGCTCTACGAACAGTTCCGCACCGAGCGCGATAAAAAGCGCAAACAATCCGACAAGAAATAAAATAAGGCAGGCTCAACGCCTGCCTTATTCGTTCGCTTATTTTTCCAAGGAGAAAAAATCAGGCCGTGGGCTGCGGTATCTTTTTGCCGCCGCGCGTGGCTTTGTATTTTCGCTCAAACCGGTCCACCCGTCCAGCCGTATCAATCAGTTTCTGCTTTCCGGTGAAGAACGGATGGCAGGACGAGCAGATTTCCACGCGGATATCGCCCTTGTGCGTCGATCGCGTCTTGAACACGTGCCCGCAGGCGCAGATGACGTTCGTTTCGTTATAAGCGGGGTGAATACCGGCTTTCATCTTGTTACGGGGAATCCTTTCGAGATCTCCAGTATACCAAAATCACAAACCCCCGTGAGCAGAGGCCCACGGGGGTCGGTAGCCCTTAAGATTTTACCTGAGGCATAAGCTGACGCGTGAGGCAGCCGGTCCACAGGAACCTGATTCCGTTACTGGCCGGAATCGCTACGTTAGAAGGTCGACTTTAACAGTCGGCCACCTCTCGCGGTTTTATACTACTATCCATTTTTGCTGGACCACCTCCTTTCCCAGTGATAATTTCATGCTCACACGACTCCGTTTCTCTTGTCAATATGAAATCCCATAGAAATGCTCACAGTTTGTGCCTGGAATGATCTGTAACCCAATATCTAGGGGTGCAATTACAGGTATTTGGAGGCGAAACGGCACATGGCGAGACCGTCAATCAGATTGAACGGGAACTGTCCGGTCGTGTAATGCCCGCAGGGCAGGGTAAATACCCGATGCGGCACACCCAATTCGCGGAAAGCTTCCAGCGCCTTTTTCGAATAAACCGGCAGAAAGCTGGTGTCGTGGCGGGCCCATACCAGCAGACTTTGCATCGGGCGGCCCTTGATTCGCTCCAAAAACGGCGCCGGGCTGATCAGTGACCAATAATGCCGTAGATCATCCTGTGTGACCACATCGCCGAAGCCTTTGCGCACGTGCTGCGAAGAGATGCCGGTCCAAACGACGTCGGAGAAATTCAAGGAAACGTGGTTGAAGATCCCTACCTGGACGCGCTGGTCATGGGCCGCTGCGATGAACGCCATACACGAGCCGAGGCTGGTCCCCAGCACGCCTATCCGCGAGTATCCCCGAGATTGGAGCCAGTCGAGACAAGCGCGGATATCGATGACTGACTGACGGCAGGCGTGGATAGTGCGCCCAATGTTGCTCGAGACATGGTAATCGGCCCGCTCCAGTTCCGGCGGCATGCGCTCCGCGTGATAGGCCATCGTCATCCGTAACGCACTGATCCCGAATCGGTTGAGTAGCTTCGCCAACCCCACGTGACCGCCAGCATCCGAGTTCCATTGTGGCAGAACGACCAGGGCGCGGCCCCGATCTTGCCTGGCCGGAAACCAGAGCGCGTGTACCGTGTCATTGCGCGGGTAAGGCGAGCGGACCGGGCTGGAAAATGTGAGCCGTCCGTCCTTCAGCCGGTAATCTTTCACCGGAGGATAGGAGTAGAAGCGGTCTGAGTTTTCGAGCGCTTGCGAAACGAACTCGGAAAGACACTGCCGGCCGTGGCCATTCACCTCGCCTGGGCAAGTGGGAAAACCGATCGAGTGCAACCAGTCCGCGCCCCACTCGAATTTTCGGACCACCCGGTTGGTATCGCGGGTCGCGAGCTTACGCTCCCAGCAATCCATGTATCGAGCGTAGAGTCCCGGCATGTGTGCGTGTGGAGTTTTCAGTTTAACAAACAAAAAAAGGCCCCGCCCCGGCAGATGGAACCGGAGCGGGGCTGCGGATAAGCCCAGACGAGGCAACTCACCAAAGCATGAAAGCCTCTGAAAAACCCCATGGGCCAAGTGCAAGACGAGTGCCAAGCTCAGATTATTGAAAACACAGGGAGTAACAACTGAAACTTCAAAAATCGGTAGTCTGCGGCTACGGTTTCCCAGAGACCCCTCTTGCCCATCGGCCAGCCGGATGACGATAAAATCAAACCTGTGAGTTTTCCCTCACCCCCGGCCAAGTCGCCTCGTTCCGGAGGAGTCTCAATACTGGCTGGATTTTTGCTTTCCGGGTTTCTGCTGGCCTTGCTGGGAGCGATCCTGCCGGCTTGGGGTTACCATCGCGATCCGCCGCAATTCGTCACAGTGGGCAACTACTTTCTCAGCCTGGGTGTGGGAATTGTGGCATCCGTAGTCCTGGCACGGCCTCTGATGGCTCGCCGGGGCCTTAGCTTCCTGCTGGTATTCGCCTGCGCGCTTTCGTGCGCTTCGCTGGCTTACCTGGCCGTCGTCTCGCCGCCGGCGCCGGCGTGGTGGCGCGTGGCCGGTCTGCTGGTGCTCGGCATCAGTGCGGGCCTGCTCAACCGCGCTCTGTTTCACGCCCTCTCCCGCACGTATCAGACGGATGCCGCGGGCACGGTGAGCCGTGGCGGCATCTGGTACGGCCTGGGATGTCTGGCCGCCACGCTGTTGGTCGCGGGCACGTTTTACGCCTACACGGTTCCCAGCATCCTGATCTTCATGGCCGTGGTCCCCGGGATTTTCGCCGCCATTTACGCGCGCAACCCCCCGCCCGCGCCGGCAGCCATCGTGCAGCCGAACGTTTACCAGGCGCTGAAGGATTTTCGAACTCCCGGGGCTGTGTTGTTTGCCCTGCTCCTGTTCTTTCAGTTTGGAAATGAGTGGTCGATTGCCGGCTGGCTGCCGCTGTTTCTGATCCGCCGGGTCGGCCTGAGTCCGAAGAGCGCGCTGCTGATCCTGGCGTTTTACTGGCTTTGCCTGATGGTGGGCCGTCTGGGCGCGGTGGCGATTCTGTCGCGCGTGCGTCACGGAAGGCTCTTGACGGCCAGCGGCGTAGCAGCTCTATTCGGCTGCTTACTGCTCTTTTCTACCAACAACGCCTTCGGCGCCGCGATGGGCGCATTTTTTCTCGGCGCGGGATACGCCAGCATTTATCCGCTGGTGGCCGAAGCTATCGGCCGGCGCTTCCCCTACTACCATCCGGGCTTCTTCAATGGGATTTTCTCCGTAGCTCTGCTGGGAGGCCTACTGGCTCCCGCGACGCTCGGCTATTTCGCCGAGTGGGAGGGAGTCGGCGTGGTTATCGGCCTGCCGCTATTAGGAACCTGCATGGTCGTGGCGCTGCTGCTGCTCATCTGGCTGGAATCGAAGGTAACCGGCCGATGAAAATCGTCCGCAGCCGCCCGCCTTGGCTTCCCTGTGCCGCGCTGGTGTTGGCCGCAGCCACCGCGGCTGCTGCTGAACTCCCCGAGCGGATCGATAACCTGCTCGCCCAGTCGCCCGCGGCGCAGACGGCATTCTGGGGCATCCAGATCGTCGATCTGGCGAGCGGCGCGACGCTCTACGACCGCAACTCCTCCCACTTTTTCGTCCCCGCTTCGAACACCAAGCTTTTCACGACGGCTATGGCGTTGGCGCGTCTGGGCCCGAACTTCCGCTTCTATACGCGCGTGCTGGCTGAGCAGCCACCCGATGCGGAAGGCCGCATCCGCGGACCGCTGCGCCTGGTGGGCGGTGGCGATCCGAATCTTTCAGCGCGCATCCTCCCTTACCAGCCGGGCCCTTCAACCGGGAACCCCCTGGCAGCCATCGAAGACCTGGCCGGGCAGATCGCCGCGCGCGGAGTCAAACGCATCGAAGGCAGCATCATCGGCGATGACACGTGGTACGTCTGGGAGCCCTACGCCGAGGGATGGGCGATTGACGATCCGCAGTACGGATACGGCGCGCCGGTTTCCGCCCTGACTCTCAATGACAATACCCTCACCCTGACGGTTCACCCGGGCGCGCGGCCGGGCATGCTGGCGGCACTGCAACTCGATCCGCCGATTGAGTATTACCAGATCGATAACCGCGTGCTTACCACGGCCGCGAGAGGCGCATCGAAAGTCGAAATGAACCGGCTTCCGGGCAGCCGCCAGCTCCGCTTGTGGGGTACACTGCCGATGAACCGCACGGAAACGATGCAGGTCGCGGTGGACGATCCGGCCGAATTCGCGGCGATGGCTCTGCGCCGCGCTCTCGAAGAACGCGGCATCACCGTAACAGGCGGCATCGCGGTGGCACACGAATATCCCAACCAGGAACAGGACCTCACCCAACGGCCGGAGGCCCCTGCGCCCACGGGGTACGAGCTGGCGCGGCGCACTTCCGGTCCTCTCATCGAAGACTTGCAAGTCACCGACAAGGTGAGCCAGAACCTGCACGCTGAGCTGGCGCTGCGCGCGGTGGCACGCGAACGCCGGCACATCGGGAGCATCGAGGCCGGCTTGGCGGAGCTGCAACTGTTTCTCGATGAGGCCGGGATTCCCAAGGAGGCGTACAGCCTCCACGACGGCTCCGGCCTCTCTCGTCTGAATCTGGTAACGCCCGCCGCCGTGGTCGGCCTGCTGCGCTACATGTACCGTTCTCCTTTTCGCGAGGATTGGATCAGCCTGCTTCCCGTGGGGAACCAGGATGGAACCCTGACCACTCGCCTCAATGGCGCGGCGGCCGGCCTCATTCACGCCAAGACGGGTTCTCTTTCGCACGTGAGCGCGCTCTCCGGCTACGCCGTGCGGCCGGACGGAACATGGCTGGCGTTCTCGATCCTGGTGAACAATCACGACGGCCCAAACGGTGAAGTCCGTGGCGTAATCGACCGGATTTGTTCTTTAATGGTGGAGTAGGGAGTTAGGGAAGCCATGCCGATTTACGAATATTCGTGCAAAGACTGCGGAACGAAATTTGAGAAGCTGGTGCGCCGGGCCTCGGATTCCGGGGAGATCGAGTGCCCTTCGTGCGGCCAGAAGCATTTGCAGCAGGAACTATCCACATTTGCGGCACATGCCGGCAACGGATCTGCGTCGGCCGACGCGCCGCGCTGCCCCAGCGGCCAGTGCAGCAACCCTGGCATGTGCGGCATGAACTACAACTGAAGAGTCAGAGCCAAAGCATATTCGCTTGATCTGATACGCTCGAAGCGTGCCTATCTCTGCTTCTGCTGCGCGCGCCCGTTTTCGCAGCCGCAGGACTCTCAACTTCACCGAATCGGTCATCCGCGAAATGACGCGCCTGGCGCTCGACTGCGGAGCCGTTAATCTCGCACAGGGCTTTCCCGATTTCAGCGCGCCCGAAGCGCTCAAACGCGCTGCGGTTGACGCCATAGAGGCGGACGTCAACCAATACGCCGTCACCTGGGGAGCCAAGCCGTTCCGGGATGCAATTGCCGCCAAGTACCGGCGCGTCTATGGCCTCGATTTCGACCCGGAGCGCGAAGTCACCGTTTGCTGTGGCGCCACCGAAGGCATGATCGCGACTTTGTTGGGCGTGCTCGATCCGGATGATGAAGTGGTGCTGTTCGAGCCCTTTTACGAGAACTACGGCCCGGACACCCAACTCTGTGGCGCGCGGCCTCGCTATGTGGCACTTCGTCCGCCGGACTGGCGGTTTGATTCCGAGGAACTGCGCCGCGCCTTCACCCCGCAGACGAAGGCCATCATTCTCAATTCACCTAACAATCCCACCGGAAAGGTTTTTACCCGCGAAGAACTCGACGTCATCGCCGAACTCTGCCAGGAGTTCGATGCTCTCGCCGTGACCGACGAAATCTACGAGCACATTCTTTACAACGGCGCGGTGCATACGCCCATCATATCGCTGCCCGGGATGCGCGAGCGCTCTGTTCTGGTCAACAGCATGAGTAAGACATATTCGGTGACGGGCTGGCGCGTCGGTTGGGTCTTGGCGTCACCGGATTTGACCGATTCGATTCGGAAAGTACATGACTTCCTCACCGTGGGAGCTGCCGCGCCGCTGCAACAGGCCGGCGTGACCGCGATGTCCTGGGGTGAGGAATACTACAAAGCGCTGGCAGCCGAATATACCGCGCGACGTGACTTTCTGGTTGCTGCATTGAACGAAACAGGCTTTCGCTGCTTCGAGCCCAGCGGGGCCTATTACGTAATAACTGATATTGGTAATTTCGGTTTCCCGGACGACGTGGCATTTGCCCATCATCTAATTGAAAAGATTGGAGTGGCGGCAGTACCAGGTTCGAGTTTTTATGCACATTCAGATGCCGGCAGGCAGCAGATTCGCTTCTGTTTCTGCAAGAAATATGAGACGCTGGAAAAAGCCCGGTGCCTCTTAAATCGCCTCATGTAAATTGGGTATACTTTAGTTAACCGGGTCGGAGAAAGGTAATGCTACCCGCATTCCTGTTGCCGGAAACCACGGTCCGCGAAGCCGGTGTAGGCCCCGGGGTGAACCTTGGGCAAAACCGCGGCCAGACGCTTGTTCTGACCCTTGGGATCACGCGGATCATCGAACAACAGAGCATCGACCTTTCGATTTGGGGGTCGGCAGATGGGAATGATTGGGGAACCAAGTCGATCGCTACGTTCCCTCAAAAGTTCTACTGCGGCACCTACCAGATTATGATCGACTTATCCGATCACCCGGACGTCAATTACCTGCAGGTTCGCTGGCAGGTCAAGCGTTGGGGAAAAGGAAGCTCGAAACCTCTGTTCGGCATATACCTGTTCGTGCAGGAGATGAGACACGAAGTCGTTGCGGTGAGCGCTTAGCGCCCGTCCACTAAGTAGCGCGCCAAGTGGCCTCAATCCTCTTCGGTACGAGCCGGGGTAAGACCTGCTTTGTCCTCTCAGGCTTTGCTATCTTAAAGAGTCGTGGCGCATTTCGCGGCACGAACCTGGGTTCGGTTCGATATGATCACACGCGAAGAAGCTCTGGACCTGTTTCGCTCCGATGATCTGATCGGCATCGGCATGGAGGCCGACTCCATGCGGCGCCGCTGGCATCCGGAGGGCGTGGTTTCCTACATCATCGACCGCAATATCAATTACACCAACTTCTGCACGGAGTATTGCAGCTTCTGTGCGTTCTACCGCCCCATGGGTCACGCCGAGGGGTACATCCTGCCAAAAGAAACGATCTTCCAGAAGATTCAGGAGACCATCGAGCTAGGCGGCACCGGTGTGTTGATGCAGGGCGGTCTCCACCCGGATCTCAAAGTCGAGTGGTACGAAGACCTGTTTCGCAGCATCAAGCAGCGCTTTCGGATTCACTTGCACTGCCTCTCCGCTCCCGAGGTGACGAACATCGCCGACGTCAGCGGCCTGAGCCTTCGCGACACGATCGCGCGGCTGCGCGATTCCGGCCTCGATTCGATTCCCGGCGGTGGCGCGGAGATCCTCGATGACGCCGTGCGCCATCGCATCAGCCGGCTCAAGTGCTCGACAAACGAATGGGTCGATGTGCATCGCACTGCACACGAGCTCGGAATGCGAACCACCGCGACCATGATGTTCGGCTGCGGCGAAACCATTGAGCAGCGCATGAACCACCTGGAGCTGGTTCGAAATCTACAGGAGGAGACCGGCGGATTCACTGCATTCATCCCGTGGAGCTTCCAGCGCGAGAACACGTCGCTCGGCCGCTTCGTGAAGGAAGAAGCCACCGCCGTGGAGTACCTGAAAACGCTGGCGATTTCGCGCATCTACCTGGATAACTTCGAAAACGTGCAATCCTCCTGGGTCACGCAAGGGCTCAAGACCTGCCAGTTGGGGCTGCGATTCGGCGGCAATGACGTGGGCAGCATCATGATCGAGGAAAACGTCGTCTCGGCCGCAGGCGCCCATCACCACGCCAGCGAAGAAGAACTGCGCCGCATGATCCGCGACGCTGGCTTCATCCCCAAACAGCGCGATACGCTGTATCGCACGTATTTTCTGAACTAACTAAGCTCGAAGCCGCTCGTTGTAGGGCTGACCTTTCCAAACCGCAACCGGCTTTTCCAGCCGGCTCGGTGAACCTCAAAAACCACATTCTCACCCAACCACCGCCTCGTCGCTCTCCTTGCTCGCTCACCAAGGCCATCGGAAGATCGCCTGCGGTCTTGAATCTAAAGAACCGCCCCCAGCTCGTCGAATTGCTCAGGCTTCCTCTTGCTTCCGATATGGCGTTTGATATATCGTAAGATATAGCCATGAGTAAGGAATGGTGGTCTGCGCCCGGTGAAGCTTGGCCTTGGTCTTATTTCGCTTTTGGCCGGCGGGCTCGGTTCTTCGAATCCGGAGAAGTACGCCTCGCGATCCTCTCTCTTTTGAGTGAGGGTCCCAAACACGGCTACCAATTGATGAAGGAACTGGAAGAGCGTTCGGGTGGTCTGTACCGCGCGAGTGCGGGAAGCGTCTATCCCACCTTGCAGCAACTGGAAGACGAAGGTCTGATCGAAGCCGATCAACTCGAAGGGAAGCGAGTCTTCCGCCTCACCGAGACCGGCCGCAAGGAAGTAGAGAGAGACCCGGAAAGCGTCCGCCGCATCTGGGAGCGGGCCGAGCGCTGGCAGGAATGGAGCCAGTTCGGCAATCCGCAAAAAATGGCCGTGTTCCAGCCGCTGGTGGCATTGATCAAAGCGTGCTGGCAAGCCTCGGCGCGCCTGCCGGCCGACACCGGCTCGGAACGAATTCGGGAAGTCCTGGAACGAACCCGCCGCGAGTTGGATCAACTGTAGGAAAATCTGGAAGAGAGTCTCGTGGGAATCGGCATCCGCATCCAGGATCTGCGCAAAGTCTACGATTCACCGCCGCCGGCGGCAGCAGGCGCCAGCGGCTTCTCCTTTGTTGCGATGAGCCGCGGGCGGAAGCACAAGCAGAAGACAGAGATTGTCGCGATCGACGGAATTTCGCTCGAAATCCTCGCCGGCGAGGTGTTCGGCCTGCTGGGGCCAAACGGCGCCGGCAAATCGACGACGGTCGGAGTACTGACCACAAGGGTCGAACCCACGAGCGGCCGCGCCTGGATCGGCGAGCATGACGTTCGCCGCGAGCCGGTGCGCGTCAAGCGGCAGATCGGCGTGGTGCCGCAGCGCCCGAACCTGGATTTCGCCCTCACCGCGCGCGAGATTCTCACCTTTCACGGCGCTTATTTCGGGATGAATGCGCGCGACCGCTCGCGCCGCGCCGCCGAACTGCTGGAAAAGTTTAAGCTGATCGATCGTGCCGACCACATCGTGCGCGGCTTTTCGGGCGGCATGATGCAGCGGCTTTCAATTGCGCGGGCCATGATGCACGATCCCGAGGTTCTGTTTCTCGACGAACCCAGCGCGGGCCTGGACCCGCAGACGCGGCTGCTGTTATGGGAGATCGTGCGCGAGTACAACCAGCTCGGAAAGACGATCGTGCTCACGACGCACTACATGGAAGAGGCCGATTCTCTCTGCGACCGGCTGGCGATCATCGACCACGGCCGCATCATTTCCATTGGAACACCGGCTGAACTGAAGGCTTCGATTCCCGGCGGCTATCTGCTGCGGCTGCGCTTCAACAGCACGCCGGCCGAGTTGATGGAGCGGCTGCGGCAATTGCCCGGGGTGCGTGAAGTGCGCAATGGAGATCATACGGCAACAGACGTATACGCCGACCGCGGCGGGTCATTGATTCCCGGCGTCGTGTCGGCGGCATCGGCTATGGGCGTAGACTTGTGCGACGTGCATATTTCCGAGCCCAGCCTGGAAACGCTATTCCTGCACCACACGGGAAGGAGCCTGCGGGATTGAACACGAAGACGTTTTTCGCCATGCTGGCGCGGGACGGCCACGTGGCGCGACGCAACCTGGTTCCCATGCTGCTGCAGAATCTGCTGCAGCCTCTGCTCTTCGTCTTTGTCTTCGGCCGCGTGATGACTACCAGCGGGCTGATGCCGGTGGAATACAAGAGCCTGTTACTGCCCGGCATCATGGCCATCAGCATGGTGCTCTCGGGCATCCAGGCCGTGGCGATGCCGCTGATCACCGAATTCCAGTTCACGCGTGAAATTGAGGACCGGCTCTTGGCGCCGATCGAGAACGGATGGCTGGCCGTTGAGAAAGTGGTAGCCGGCATGATCCAGGCGCTGATTGCCGGTCTGGTGGTGATTCCCGCGGGACTGCTGCTGATGGGTTCGGGCGTGAGCCTGAGTTTCGATAAGCCGTTCGAATTCGCGGCCGTTTGTCTTCTGGTCGCGCTGCTTTCGGCGGCAGGCGGGTTGATGCTGGGCTGCACAATTGGGCAGACGCAGATCGGCCTGATGTTCAGCTTGGTGCTGGCGCCTATGATGATGTTCGGCTGCGCGTATTATCCTTGGAGCGCGTTGGACGCCTTCCCACTGCTGCAAAAAGCGGTCTTGGTAAATCCGCTCGTATACGCGAGCGAAGGCTTACGGGGATCGATCGCGCCTCAGTTCCCGCACCTTTCGGCCACGCTGGTGCTGATTGTGCTACTGGCGATGGACGCAGGCCTGCTGATCCTGGGGCTGAAGAAGTTTCACAATAAGGCAGTGAGTTAGCGCGTGTGGCGCTGTTTCCTTCTGTACTCATCAAGTAGCTGACTTAGGTTAGCTGATAGCTTCCCGGAGCTGGTACCTATGGTACATATCATGCCCACATCTGTTGGCTTTTTGCCGGTAAGGTCTCATTTACGCAGCCAATAGTGAGAAGATGGCAAATCAGGAAAGATACAAGGGATGTTCACGCGCGGTGAGCAAGTATGAGGTTAGGACGGCGGCCCGGCACTGGGCGAACTCTTGCGATGGCAGCCGTGATACTGATTCCCCTCATTCTGATTTTCGTCGCCAGCGTCATGCAACGCGCCGCGATGGTTCCGCCCAGCGTAGCGCAAACAATCGTGATCCTTTCCGGCTTCGCATGGATATTCGGCATGTTGGTGGTCGGCGTGAGATTGATTCTGGACGCGAGAAGGTCTTGATTCCCGCACGGAAGCGGCTTCACACCGCTGGATTCTATCCTGACGCGTTCCGGGCACCGAAACAGGTGAATTGCCCGGCCGCGAGCGCGCCATTTGACCTCTCTCCCCTCCAGGAAAACCCCATTTTCTAAATCTCGACCGCTCCCGGTACATCAATGCACCTAAGTGAGTTGTGTGCCACTCATCCAGCCGGCGAGGGTGTGATGACGTCGTGCCATTTATCAGCGCTGCTGCGCCTGTTCATGAAACCAGAAACAGTCCCAGGGCCGAAGCCTCCTGCTTAAGGAATGCTATGTACTCAGATGATATCGACGTTTCACGGAACAGGCTTCTCGCAGGCGTGCGGCGGTTTCAACGGGAGGTCTACCCGGCGCGGAAGGCCGCGTATCAACGCGTGGCGAACAGAGCCCAGCGGCCGCACGCGCTATTCGTCACCTGCGCCGATTCCCGCATCGATCCCGAATTGATTACGCAGTCGGAGCCAGGCGAAATTTTTATCTGCCGGAATATCGGCAATCTGGTTCCCGCCTATGGCGAAATGTTAGGCGGCGTATCGGCTATTGTCGAATATGCGGTCGCGGGCCTGCAGGTGAATCACGTGGTGGTTTGCGGACACACGGAATGCGACGCGATGATTGGCGTGCTTCATCCCGAGGACGTAGCGCGGCTGCCCTCCGTGAAGTCGTGGCTTCGCTATGGAGATACGGCTTTGAGCATCGTGCGCGAACGCAACACAGCGGCCGACGAGAACGCCGCTCTCGACCAACTCATCGAAGAAAACGTCCTTCTCCAATTGCACCATTTGCGGACTCACCCCTCCGTAGCCGGACGGCTGGCGCAGGGCTCGCTGGCGCTTTCCGGATGGGTCTACGACATCGGCCACGGAACCGTTCGCATCTACGACGAAGATCACCGCAAATTCCTTCCCGTGGCCGTGACGCGCGACGAACAGATCAGCTCCAGCGGTTCTGGCGAATGATCGTTCTCAAGAGGAAGAGGCTGGGTATGCTGCCCCGCTACGTCGGGCGGCCGCTCGCCATCCTGTTTGCGTTTGACGTTGTGGTGGTGGTGGCGTATGTGTTCGCAGGATGGACGTGGATCGCCCTGCCGGATATTCCGCTTTCGATCTTCGGCGGTCTCATCGGCGTGGTGGCTGGCTTCCGCAACAGCAGCGCTTACGCACGGTGGTGGGAAGCACGCACCATTTGGGGCGGAGTGGTCAACCACTCGCGAAATTTCGCGCGCGAAGTGCTCTCGATGGTCAGTGCCCCAGGCGCGGGCGAGGCGGAGGAAAAGGACCTCTGCGAGAGGAAGCGCGAGCTCGTCCGGCGGCAGATCGCTTACGTGCACGCTCTGCGGAACCACCTGCGCGGCATTCCTCCGTGGCCTGAGTTGACAGGCCTGATTTCCGATGAAGAGATGGCGGCTCTGGCGGACCAAAGCAACATTCCGCTCGCCATCCAACAGAACATTGCCTGCAAAGTCGCGCGTTGCTACCAGCTCGGCTGGCTCGACAATATGCGCTGGGCGAGATTCGACCAGACGCTCAGCTCACTGATGGATTGCCAGGGCGCTGCCGAGCGGATCAAGAACACGCCCATACCGTGGCTATACGACGCTTTCATCCGGCTCTTCATCAACATCTTTTGCATACTTCTGCCTCTGGCCATGGTGGATACCCTGCATCTGTTCACTCCTTTGGGATCCACTTTTGTCGGATTCATATTCCTGGCTCTGGATCAGATCGGCCGTGATCTCGAAGCGCCCTTTGAGAACCTGCCTCAGGATATTCCGATTGCCGCAATCAGCCGAACCATCGAAATCAACCTCAAGGAAATGATCGGAGAGAAACAGATTCCAGAGCCTTTGGGCCCAGTCAACGGGGTCTTGTGGTAAGGCCTCACCGGTCCACTTCTCTGATTAGTTCGACCAGCTCCAGCAAGGTTTTGCGCACGGGCCGCATCAGGGGCAGCGATGATAGCCGAATCAGAGAGGTCACGCTCTTCGTCGCGAGATTCAGCAGTCGATAACTGCGCGCTTGATTCGGCGATTCGTCAATCACCCAGAAGAAGATTACGCCCATCTGAAAAAACCAGAGGATACCCGGCAATTGCGATTCCATGTCCTTTGGTATCCGCACTCCGCAATCGATCAAGATACGGCGAAACCAAGCGATATCGATGTCCCGGATCTTCTTCGTCTGCGAGCTAAACGGGGAGAGCGGATGTTTGGGATCGGCGCCGTTACGCAGCAACGCGCGCAGCACTCCCCGGTTGGGCGCAAAGTGCCCGAGCTTGACACGAATCAGCTCGCGTAAGCGCTGTTCCAGGCCGCTCGCGTTCTTGAGAGCCTCATCGATCTTTGGTTGCATCTCTTGGCAGGAACGCTCGTAAAAATCCATTACGATGGCGTCCTTCGATGGGAAATAGTAGTACGCAGCGCCGGTCGCGACACCGGCCTCTTCTGCGATATCCCGCATCGTAGTGGTCTCAAAGCCTCGTTCGCGAAAAGAACTGAGAGCGGCGTTGAGAATCCGCGCGCGAGTCTCCTCGCTCTTCATGCCAGCTTTCACATCCGCTCGGTTTGGCACCTTGGTACATTCACCTTCCTGGATCGCCTGGATATGGCGTCTCGCGTGGTCGAAACAATTAGACGAAACCGTAGCGGCGTCACGCTTCCCGCGGGCTAGAGACCTGTCCGCCGGGCGGAAACGGCATTGGCAGCTCCGCCAGCCCTCGTTTTCGCAGGCGGTTAAAGACATAGAGGTTGAAGAAGTGCATGACTCCCAGCACGATCAATACGACGCCGATCTTGTCACAGACCAGCTCGATGGCGCTCCTCACGGTTGGCACTGGATCAGCCGTGCGGAGCGCGAGCGTCACATAACCGACATTGATGAGATAAAAGCCGACCACAAGCAAGTGATTGACCGAGTCGGCCAATTCGCGGTTACCGCGGAAGGCGTCGACCAGAAAACTCCGGCCATTCCGGTGCAGGGTTCGGGCCACCCAGATGGTGACCGCCAGACTGATCGCGAGATATGCGATATAGCAGACAACGATATACATTTCTATACCTCCGTTGAGAATGCGCCACAAAACTGAACGTGTTCAACTTCCGATACTACGCCGGCCGGAATTGGCTGTCAAGAAAAAACTGAACATGTTCAAACCGCACACTCTCTCTGATTCGAAACAACACGCGAAACGTTGTAGACTTCGAATGGAAACCGCTTCTCCGGTGTCCCTATGGCCTCCACCCACGTCGCCCGTCAAAGCGTCAAGACGTACTTCCATGTCGATATGGATGCGTTCTTTGTGTCCGTGGAAGAGCTGTACGATCCTTCCCTGAAAGGGAAGCCCGTGGTGGTCGGCGGGCGGCCCAATGAGCGCGGGGTGGTGTCGGCCGCTTCCTACGCGGCCCGCAAATTCGGCGTGCGCTCGGCCATGCCGCTACGCACGGCTTACAAGCTGTGCCCGCAAGCCATCTTTGTGGATGGCCATCCGGATCGTTATCGCGAGAATTCGCAAAAAGTCTACGATGTGCTGCGCGCATTTTCACCGCTGGTGGAAATGGCATCCATCGACGAAGCCTATCTCGATGTCACCGGCACCGAACGCCTGCATGGCCCTCCGCTGCGCGCGGCGCACTTGCTCCACGAGCGAATGAAAGCCGCTACGCAGCTCAACTGTTCGATCGGCATTGCCGCCTCCCGTCTAGTCGCCAAGATCAGTTCCGATCAGGCCAAGCCGAACGGCGTGCTGTGGGTGATATCGGGAAGCGAGGCCGCGTTTCTGGCACCGCTCGATGTCCGTCTGGTGCCGGGCGTTGGGAAGGTGACGGAGAAGAATCTGCACGCGCTCGGCATTCGCAAAGTCGGCGACCTGGCGAAACTGGATGAGAAATTTCTCGAAGAACGCTTCGGTAAATGGGGCCTCGCACTGGCCGGGAAGTCGCAGGGGCTCGATGCCGGCGGCTGGTTCGATAGCGACATCGGCGAGGATTCCGGACCCAAATCGATCAGCCACGAGCACACATTTTCCGAAGACACGACCGACGCCGCGCAGCTCGAATCCACTCTGACGCGGTTGTGTGAAATGGTGGGTCGCCGTTTGCGCGAGCATGGGCTGCACGCGCGCACCATCCAGCTCAAGCTGCGCTATTCGGATTTCTCGACGATTACCCGCGCCCATTCGCCGGCACGCGCCACGCAGATCGACACGGAGTTATTTGGCGAAATCCGCGTCTTGTTCCGCGACAACTGGAAACCCGGCCGCGCGGTGCGTCTGCTGGGCGTCCACGTCTCTTCGTTCGCGAGCGAGGAGGGCCAGATGGATCTGCTGGGCGAAGAGCCGCACGAACGCTGGCGGCAGGCTCTGGAAGCCGCAGACCGTCTGCGCGACCGCTTCGGGGAATCGGTCGTCTCCTTAGCGGGAGGCTTGCGCGGCACCTTTCGCGAACGCACGCACGAGAACCCGGCCGGTTTGCCTGGTAAACGCCCGCGCTCCTGAGCGCGTAATTCAACTGCGCAGCAGCGGCTCGATGGCCTTCAGCACGTTCTGCGCGACACGCTCGCAGCCTTCGGCGTTGGGATGCAGTCCGTCGCGCTGCATCCAGCGTGTATCGCCGGCTACGCCCTCGAGCAGAAAGGGAATCAACGTCACCTTATATTTTTTTGCCAGGCGCGGATAGATTGTGCTGAAAGATCGAATGTAATCGGGTCCGTAGTTTGGCGGCAGGGTCATGCCCGCCAGCACCACGCGCGTGCCCGCCTGCTGCAGGGCCTCGATGATGCGCGCGAGGTTCGATTCGGTAATAGCGACCGGCAAGCCGCGTAGTCCGTCGTTGGCGCCGAGTTCCAGCACGACTAGGGCTGGCTTGCGCGCGAGCAATAGCGGAAGGCGCGCTAAACCGTCTTGCGTGGTGTCGCCGCTCACGCCCAGGTTGACCACACGATAGTGGAGGCTGCGGCCGTCGAGCGCGCGCTGCAGATCGTCGGGATAGGTCTGCCCGGGGTCCACACCCAAACCGGCGGTGAGGCTGTCGCCGAAACAGGCGATCACGGGACCCGTCGGCTGCGGCGCGGCTGTTTGCGGCGCGGCAGGGCCGGCCGTGGTGGACTGCTGCGTGGGTTCATTCGAGGATTGCGGCTGCTGCCGGCAGGCGCAAAGCGCCACCAGCGCGGCGAAGAGCAGAGCCTTTCTCATCTCAATGCCATAATAAAAGTTTGATTGAGGTTCGCGCTCTCACCAAGTCCATCGACACCGGAACGCATCGCGTAGAGATACTCAAGGGCATCGACCTGGAGATTCCGCGCGGCCAGTTTGCAGCCATTATGGGTCCTTCCGGAAGCGGGAAGAGCACGCTGCTCGGTCTTCTGGCGGGCCTGGACGCACCGACCAGCGGACACATTCTGCTCGACGGCGAAGACATCACTCACCTGCGCGAAGACGAGATGGCGCGGCTGCGCGGGCGCAAGATCGGCTTCGTCTTTCAGTCTTATCATTTGATTCCTACACTCACTGCCGAAGAGAACGTGCTGCTGCCGATGGAACTGGCGGGCGGCGATCCGGGGGGCCGCGAGCGCGCACGCGAATTGCTCGATCGCGTCGGATTGGCGAACCGCCGCGACCATTACCCTGTGCAGCTCTCAGGCGGGGAGCAACAGCGCGTTGCGCTGGCGCGCGCGTTTGCGCTGCGCCCGCCGATTCTTCTGGCGGATGAACCCACCGGCAATCTCGATAGCGCCACCGGGCGCGTGGTTCTCGACCTGCTGTTGGCGCTCAATCGCGAGCAAGGAACGACGCTCGTGATGGTGACGCACGAGCAGTCGCTGGCTGAGTGCGCGGACCGGCGCATTCTGCTGCGCGACGGCCGGATTGTCTCCCAATGAATACGGCGCTGCCATGGCCTGTCGCACTGCACATCGCCTGGCGCGAAATGCGCGCGGCGCGCGCCAAATTCCTGTTCGTGATTCTGGCCGTGGCGGTGGGCATTGGCGCGCTTACCGGCGTGCGCGGATTCAGCCGTTCGTTTCGACGCACGCTGCTGAGCCAGGCACGTACGCTCATGGCGGCGGACCTTTCGGCGCGCATTTTCGCTTTACCGACCCCGCAGCAGGAAGCAGCGCTCGGACGTCTCGAACAGCGCGGCGTACGCCGGACGTGGATCACCGAGACGGTCACCATGGCATCTTCGGCCGCCACGGCCAACCCTCTGCTGATTTCAGTGAAGGCGGTGGATCCTTCCGCGTACCCGTTCTACGGAGTTGTGAGACTCTCACCGCCCGCGGCGTTAGCTGATGCGTTGAAAGCAGATACCGTGGTGGTTTCCGATGACCTGCTGATCCGGCTCGGCGTGCGCGTGGGAGATAGCATCCGCATCGGCGGAAAAGACTTCCGGATCGCGGGAGTGGTCGTGTCCGAGCCAGACCGCATGACCGGCAGTCTGAACGTAGGCCCGCGCGTCATGATTACGCGAGAAGGCCTGGACCGCACGGGGCTCATTGGTGTGGGCAGCCGCGCCTCCGAACGTTTCCTGTTCAAACTGCCCGCCGGCGGAACGCCGAGCGTCGCGCAAGTACGCACGCGTTTGAAACGCGCGTTCCCCGAAGCCACCATTGCGGACTTTACGGAGACTCATCCGACCATCACGCGCGGATTGAATCGTGCCACCACGTTCCTCAGTTTGATCGGCCTGATTGCGCTGGTCATCGGCTCAATGGGAGTCGCCAGTACGATGCACGGCCACCTGCAGCAGAAGCTGGATTCGATCGCGGTGATGAAATGCATCGGTGGCCGCTCAGGCCAGGTGATGCGCATTTATGTAGCGCAGACGCTGATGCTCGGCTTGGCTGGAGGTCTTCTGGGAGTGGCGCTCGGCGTGGGCGTTTCGGCAACGTTCCCGAGCCTGATTGCCCGCTATTTCACGCTCGATTCCACGCCCGCGCTGGATGCCTGGCCCGCGCTGCAGGGAGTTGCCATCGCCTGTCTGGTGACACTGCTCTTCACGGTGCCGCCGCTGCTTGGCATCCGAAAGATCCGCCCTGCCGAAATCTTCCGGCGCGATATGCAGCCGGAAACTGTAGCCCGCCACCGCCGCTGGAAGAGCCGTGAGATGCGGGCTCAGTTGCTCGCCTTGGCCGCAATCCTGGCGGGAACCGGCGGCGTGGCCGCCACGCTGACAGAGAGCGGGCCGCGCGATGCGATGCGTGCAGGCGCTTACTTTGCGCTGGCGCTGGCCGCGGGAGTGGCTCTGCTGGCAATGGCGGCGTGGCTGCTGCTGCGAGCTACGCGCGTTTTCCTTCGCCACTTTCATAGTGGTCTGCCGTCCGCTGTACGCCAGGGGCTTGCCAATCTCGACCGGCCCGGCAGCCAGGTGCAGACGGCGGTTGTGGCGCTGGGCGTCGGAGTAATGTTCACACTCTCGGTGTTCCTCGTGCAGCACGCGCTCATCGCGCAGCTTCGTGAAAGTACGCCTCCAGGAATGCCGAACGT
Source organism: Bryobacteraceae bacterium (assembly GCA_035550475.1). GTDB lineage: Bacteria > Acidobacteriota > Terriglobia > Bryobacterales > Bryobacteraceae > DASZPB01. The sequence goes on from DASZPB010000035.1 coordinate 119,494, forward strand.
GTTCCTGCTCGATATCCCGGAGGCGCAGCGCGAAGCCGTGGCCGCACTCGTGAAGAGCCAGCCCGGAGTGCAATCCGCGCCTGACGTGACATCCGCCGTGGCCGCGCACCTCGTCGCCATCAACGGAACTCCGATCGGGCAGCGATTGCTGCACGATTGGACGCAGCGCTACATGCGCACGCGCGTGGTGACAGCAATGGCGGCCAAGCCGCCCGAGACCGAGATTCTCGATGGCGCCTGGTGGAAGGCGGGAGATCGCCAACCGATGGTTTGCCTCAGCGAAGAAGCCGCCAAAATTCTGAAGGTCTCACCCGGTGATCTGCTCGATTGGAACATCTGGGACCGCACTATTCACACGCGCGTGGCCTGCATCCAGCGCACGGAATCGGTGCGTCTGGCCGCGCGCTTTGAGTTCATCTTCAACCCGGGTCCGCTCGACGGACTTCCAGCCGTCTACTACGGCAGTGCCCGCGTCGCGCCGGCCAATGTTCCGGAGCTGCAGCGTGTTGTCTATGAGCGCTATCCCACGGTGACCGTAGTGAACGTGGCCGACGTCATGCAGATCGTGGAGCAGGTGGTAGACCGGATCGCGATCCTCATCCGCTTCATCTCCGCGTTTACCATTCTGGCGGGCGCGATGATGGTGGCTGCCGCGGTAGCAGACACGCGCTTCCGACGCATCCGCGAAGTTGTGATCCTCAAGACGCTGGGCGCTACGAGACGGCGGATCGCGGGAATCTTTTCGGTGGAGTACCTGGCGCTGGGCGCGGTAGCCGGCTTGATGGGCAGCGTGCTGGCGTGGGGATTCGCGGCACTGCTGCTGGGGCGGTTGCTCGATCTGCGGTTCCACTTCGAAATCTGGCCGGCACTTGCAACCGTCGTGCTGGCCGCACTGCTCGCCGCTGCCGCCGGCTGGGCCGCCAGTTTCCGCATTTTAGGACGAAAACCGCTGGAGATCCTGCGCGGAGAGTAAAATCTGAATCAATAAGCCGGAAAGCAATTGGGCGCGGACCTCCGGCCTCAAAAACGCCAGCCCGCCGAGACACTGGGAAGCACTGTGGCGGAGGGACCCGTATACCAATAACTGCGTAACTCCGGACGGATGAAGAATGCGTGACCGACATCGAATGTCAGGCCGCCGCCAATGATTGCCGCGACGCTGTTTGTGCCGCCGGAGGGGGCGTTGAGCGTGTCCTTGCGATTCCCATGGAGAAGGCCGGCTCCAATCTGGAAAAATGGACGCGCCGCTCCGGAACGCCGCTGGACGACGTAGCTGACGGTCAGGAAATGCCTTTTGAAGTCGTTTCCTCTCGTGTTTGCGAAGAAGTAGTCTAGCTTAAGACCCTGTGATGATGACCAAGCGGCGGACGCCCCGCCCCCGGTGGTGAATCGTGGCGCCTGGCTACCCACGGTTGGCCCCAAGCCACCGATAGCGGATACCTCCATACTTTGGGCGCGCAGTGACTCCATGAACAAGAATAAGGTCAGACAAAGAATTAAAGCAATCCGGACCATAAACTCCATTATAGAGGGCGGCTGGGCAGCTATTCGGCCGGTGGAGCATGGCGGAATGCTGGGAAAAGACAAAACTATCCACCAGCGAAGGCGCTCAGAACGTTGACTGCCGCCTAGTCAGGTAGTTGCAGAGCCGCAAGGAGCGGATGCCGGATGGAACCTTTTAGGAGCCAGCTTAAAGAGTCTTCAGATAGGCGATCAAGTCGTCCTTCTGCTGATCGGTCAGGATGTCCTTATAGGCCGGCATGCCATGGCCGCCCTCATCGATTTGGGCGCGCACGTTGGCCTCGGTGACCTTTTTGCCATTCGCGAGCTTGTCCAGTTTGAAGAGCCCCTTCAGACCAGGCCCCATCTTTTTTTCAGTGCTATCGGCATTGTGGCACACGGCGCACTGCTGAAAAACTTCCTTGCCTTTTGCCGCATCGCCCTTATCGGCGGCCATAGCCACCATCGACCCCGCGGCCAGGGCCGCACAAATTGCTAACGCGCGGAATTGGTACATAGGTGTCTTGTTCTCCGGGATGACAAAAGAATATCTTAGCAGCGAAATGAGCGTGCGTGAGGAAGGGGGGCCGGATTTGTACTTGAAAAGGTGATGCTTGCGTCAGGCCAGTGCGCGCTGCGGGCGCTGCAGATCGGCAATGCTGACCACACCTTTGTCGAACACGGTCATGTCCTGCACCATGCGGTCTACGTCCGCGCCTTCGTCCAGAAGGATTTCGTGTTCAATCCAATCCGAAAGCGGAATATTTCGGAAGAACATACGTTCCTGGAGGATGAGGCTGTGCCGGGTTTGCAGCAGGAGACGATTTTCGCGTGTATAGTGCCGCTGTTCGACGCGCAGTTCGTTGAGGAAACTGTCCAGCGCCGCGCGCCGCGCGTTTTCTTCAGCGGCGCGGATGGTGGTTTCGATCGAGGACTCCAGCGCCGCGCGTTCGGCGTCCAATGCGCCCCGCGCTTCCGCCAGGTCGGCCTTCTGGTGAGCCAGCGCCACTTCCATGCGCGACTGCATGATAAACCAGGCCAGCACACCCGAGGCCACCGCCACAAAGCCAGGCAGCATTATCCAAAACATCGGCTCCATGCGGTATATGCTAACTTCGGCGGGAGCCAAATGCTAGATATCGAAGGTAAATCGGAGAGCATAACCTCCGTCAGCAACGTTCGCGGGCATTTACGGTTGGGCACCGTTGATCTTCTGGCCCGAAATCGTGTAGCGGAACTCTCCCAGGTGCAGATGGAACAGCGGACCGAACATAGCTGAGAGGCTTGCCTGCAATCCGGCCGAGAAGCCGCCATATTTCCACTGAAATGCGGCGCGGGCGAGCAGGGCATCGGCGCGAAATGCAGCGCAATCCGGGCGATCAGCGAAGTGTGTCACGCGAGCCCCGGGCACCAGCAGCATCTTCTTAGTGGAACGGCGAATCTGGGCGGCAATGTCCGCATCGCCGCCGAACTGGCCGAACCGTTCGTCGATCTGCCGCACCGCTTTGATAAAGAACACGCGCACCATCAGAGCTGCGCCGCGCGGATATTGGACGGGCATGGGATCGGAGCCGAGGCCTTCAGCCGGACACCAGACATCGTCCGGCGGAAAGTGCCCGAGCTGCGGAGCGGCGTGTCCCTCGGCATCCACCAGCAATGGGCAGGCCGCCGCCGCATCAGGATTGGCATCGAGCGTATTGGCCAGCAGTTCGATCGCATCCGGAGCCACTTCGGTGTCTTCGTGCAGCAGTAGCGCGTATTCCGCGTCGGCTGCGCGCACTCCGATATTCAGCGCCTTAGTGAGGCCGAAGTTTTTCGGCAGACGGAAAAAATGGATGTTGTGGAATTCAGAATCGAGCTGCGCGCTGCCATCGAGCGAGCCGTTATCGACCACCATGTACTGATAACGTTCGCGGCCCGCCGCGCGCTCGAGGGATTGCAGGCACCGGCGGAGCCGTTCGACACAGTTATGCGAGACAACGACGACTGATACGCGAGGTGGCGGTGCTTGCGGCTCTTGTGTTCCGTGGGGCGTCAAGCCAATAGAATACCGCGCGCTGGTGCATTACGTCAGAGCAGGTTCGCACGTGCGAATTCGCCCGATGCCGCGGCGTGATCTTCAATCACGTTCAGCGCGCGCCGGCCGCGCCGCCGGACCTCGCATGATAATTTAAAACTAATGACAGCAAAAGAGATTCTGGCGTCGATCACCACGGTCGGCCTCGTGCCTGTGGTGCGCACTTCGAGCGCCGATGCCGCCATCCGTGCGGTGGAGGCCATCTATAACGGCGGTGTGCGCGCGGCCGAAATCACCATGACCGTGCCTGGCGCGATTCGGGCGCTCGAAAAGGTCGCGGATCAGTTCGGAGGCCGCCTGATCTTGGGCGCAGGCACTGTGCTTGACCCGGAAACAGCTCGCGCCTGCATGTTGGCCGGAGCGGAGTTCTTCGTCACGCCGAGCCTGAAGTTGTCTACCATCGAAATGGCAAAGCGCTATTCCAAAGTGATCTGCCCGGGCGCGCTCACGCCCACGGAAGTGCTGACGGCATGGGAAGCGGGCGCCGACGTGGTCAAGATTTTTCCCTGTGGCAACATGGGCGGCGCGAAGTACATCAAGGCGCTCAAGGCGCCGTTCCCGCAAATTGAGATGATTCCCACCGGTGGCGTCAATCTGGAAACGGTGGGTGATTTTCTGAAAGCCGGCGCCTGTGCGGTAGCCGTGGGTGGTGAACTGGTGGATGCCAAGGCCATCAAAGAAGGCCGGTTTGACGCGATTGAGGAAAAGGCCCGGCAGTACCTTGCGGTGATCGCAAAAGCCCGCTCGGAAATGAAGGCCGCCGCCTCGGCCTGAACCGGTCCTGCTAAACTGAGGATTCGCTATGGCTATCAGTAAAGATCTGCTCGAGATCCTGGTGTGTCCGGTATGCAAGGCCACGGTAGAACTGAAGGCCGACCAAAGCGGGTTGAAGTGCGTCCAGTGCCATCGTGTGTACCCGATTCGCGACGATATTCCCGTGATGCTGGTAGACGAGGCAACGGTCGAAGAATAGGTTCGCCTTCGGCATGAGCACCGTCCTGGAATGCCTGCCGCGCGGGAGCCGGATTGCCATTCTCCGGCTGCGGTCGCTTGGCGACTGCGTACTCACCACACCCGCGCTCGACATTCTGAAACGGTTTCGTCCCGACCTGCGCCTCGCCGTCATGGTGGAAGACCGCTTCCGCGCCATCTTCGAAGACAATCCCGATGTGGACGAAATCCTTCCGCCGGAACTCGGCCGCTTGCGGCAGAACCGTCCCAGGCTGTGCCTCAACCTGCACGGCGGCACGCGTAGTGCCTGGATGACGGCCCTTTCCGGAGCCCGTTACCGCGCGGGTTTCGGCCACTTCCGCCACCAATTCGTATACAACGTTCGCATCCCGCGCGCCCAGCAGATCCTGGGCGTCGACCGTACCGTGCACACGGCCGAGCACGTGGCGTCAGCAATCTTCTTTCTCGGCGCGCCGAGGATCGAGATTCCGCGCGCCAAGCTCGTCGCGCCGGGCAAATCTTCGCCGGAGCGCTCCCGCATAAAGCCCGACTACGCCGTGATCCATGCCGTCGCCGCCACTCCCGCCAAGACGTGGCACGCCAATGGATTCGTGGCTGTCGCTGAACAGTTGCAGCACGCGGGCATCGAGCCGGTGTTCATCGGCGGAACAGGCGATGACCTTGCGCCGTTTCGCGCCTGGCGCTCGGTGCTCGCGGCGCCGCTGGCGGAAGTGAAGTCGTTGATCGCGGGCGCTTGCGTTTTCGTCGGCAATGATTCCGGCCCCGCCCATATGGCTGCGGCGTTCGGCATTCCGTCGGTAGTGATCTTCGGCGCGTCGAATTCCGCCATCTGGGGGCCGTGGCGCACCGCGGCAGAAGTGGTGAGCGCACCTGGCCGAATCGCCTCAGTGGAAACTGGACAGGTGTTGGACGCCCTGGCACGCTTGGGGGTGCACGCATGAAAGAACTGCGGCGCCTGCTCACCTACGCGCGGCCATACTGGGCGCATCTGCTCGCATCGGTTGTGCTCATGCTGGGAGTTGGCGCCGCGCAGGCTATGATCGCGCTGCTGGTCGGCCCCATCTTCGATCGCGTTCTGAACCCCGCCGCTACCGATTCTCCCGTTCTGCTGTTTACCGATCCCCTCTTCCATCACAAGTTTTATCTGAACGGATTCGTGCCCTCGGCGATTCACAATATCTGGACCATGGTGGCCTTCGCGATCCTGATGGTGTTTCTCACGAAGGGTCTGTGCGATTACTGCGCCAACTACCTGATCAACTACGTCGGCTTCTCGGCCGTCACCGATCTGCGGAACACGGTTTTCGATAAGGTGCTGAAGCAGGGTGCGCAGTTTTTCGAAGCGCACTCCACAGGGCGGCTGATGTCGTCGATCATGAACGACATCGACAAGATCCAACTGGCAACTTCCAACATCCTGGCCGATTTCCTGCGTCAGACCTCAGTAGCGATTGCCCTGCTGTTTGTCGTGGTCAACCAGGATTGGCGCCTTGCCTTAGTGAGCCTCACGGTGCTTCCTTTCGTGCTGGTTCCCACCACGCGAATCGGCAAGCGTGTCCGGCGCACCAGCCGCCGCACGCAGGATAGCGCGGCTGAGGTGAACCAGATTCTTCAGGAGACGCTCAGCGGGCATCTGGTGGTGAAGGCGTTCGGAACCGAGGCGTACGAATCGCGCCGCTTCCGGCGCGCGGCTCACATGCTGCTCAAGAGCAATCTGCGCTACGTGCTGCAGCAGGCGCTCTCCTCGCCACTCATCGAAATGTTCGGCGCAGTCACCATTGTTTGCCTACTGACTTACGCGCGCACGCAAATCAAGATTCACGCCCTGACCGCCGGCCAGTTCACCACTTTCGTGATCGCGCTGCTCATGCTCTATGAACCCGTAAAGCGGCTTGCGGGGATTCACAACATCTTTGAGCAGGCGCTCGGCGCATCGCAGAAGGTCTTCGAGTATTTGGATCACACTGAGGAAGTCGCCGATCGGCCCGGCGCGGCGCCGCTCATCGCCTTCGAGAAGGCCATCACGTTTGAAGGCGTGAGCTTCCGTTATCCAGGTGCGCCCGACGGGTTTCAAATCCGCTCACTCGACCTGGAAGTCCGCGCAGGCGAAGTGGTGGCGCTGGTGGGTTCGAGCGGCGCCGGCAAGACCACGCTCGCGAACCTGGTGCCGCGCTTTTACGACGTCACGGCGGGAGCTGTGCGCATCGATGGCCGTGACGTGCGTGACATGCCGCTCGCTTCGCTGCGCGCGCAGATCGGCCTCGTCGCGCAGGACACGTTCCTGTTCAATGATACGGTCGCCAACAATATCGCCTATGGCCGTCCGGGAACTCCGCACGAAGACATTCGGCGCGCCGCCGAAACTGCTCTGGCGCACGAATTCATCTTGCGCCTGCCGCAGGGCTACGACACCGTCATGGGCGATCGCGGGTTGAAACTCAGCGGCGGGCAGCGCCAGCGGATCGCGATTGCTCGAGCGCTGCTGAAGAATGCGCCGATCCTGATTCTGGACGAAGCCACTTCGCATCTCGATACCGAGTCGGAAATGCTGGTGCAGCGGGCGCTCGCCAATCTGATGGAGTACCGCACGGTGATCGTCATCGCTCATCGCCTCTCGACGATCCGCCGCGCCGACAAGATCGTGGTGCTCGAAAAGGGAAGAATCCGGGAGACCGGCACTCACGAAGAACTGGTGGGCCAAGGCGGAATCTATCAGCGGCTACACGAGCTGCAATTCGAGGATGCCGGATCGGTGGTGGACTTGTGAGCGTGCGTAGTATGACGGGCTTCGCCCGGGTGAGGCGAAATATCCCGGAAGGCGAAATTGTTCTGAGCTTGAAGAGCGTGAATCACCGCGGGCTGGATCTGCATTTCCACCTCCCTCCGGAACTGGACCCGCTCGAAAATGAATTGCGCAGGGTCATCAAATGCGGCTTGGCGCGCGGCCACGTGCAGATCCACGTATCGCTTTCGCGGACGGCTGCGGCCGAAGCGGCGCCGGTGAATTGGCCGCTGCTCGACACCTATCTCCGCGCCTTCCGGGAAGCGGCCGAAACCTATCACCTGGAGGGCAGGCCCGATCTGAACGCGGCCCTGCGCATTCCCGGCGTATTGAGCGGCGGCGGCGAAATGGAATTGGGAGAGGCTGTTACTTGTGCCATTGTCGAAGTGGCGGCCGAAGCCGTAACCATGTTAAACGCAGCTCGCGAACGCGAAGGCGCAGCCATCGCCGAAGAGATGCGCGAGCGGTGCGCCGTGATTCGCACCCTGGTGGCGCGGATGGAAGAGATTCGCGGGGGCGCCGTGGAGGCATTTCAGAAGCGACTGCGCGACAAACTGGCGGACTTGCTGCACGGCGTGGCCATCGAACCCCAGCGCCTGGCTCAAGAGGCCGCGATTCTGACCGACCGCAGTGACATCAGCGAAGAGCTGGTGCGGCTGCGCACGCATGCCGTCCAACTGGATGCCATGCTCGCCGGCGACGGCGAAATTGGCAAACGCCTCGATTTTCTATTACAGGAAATGAACCGCGAGGCCAACACGGTGCTTTCCAAAACCGGCGGCCTGGGCGACCTGGGGTTGACCATTACCGAACTCGCACTGACTGCTAAGTCCGAAATCGACAAGATCCGTGAGCAGTCGTTGAACCTCGAATAGCATGGAGATTTTTTGGGATCGCAGGGACTGGTGGAGGCGAAGGGCACGCCGGTTCTCCACCCTGGGCGCCCGGCAATCCGCACCGCCCCAACTGGAGCGGCTCTCCCCCGTTTTCCACTCATGACCACCGTCTTCATCATTTCCGCTCCCTCAGGCTCCGGCAAGTCCACCCTGGTTTCGCGTCTGCTCGCGAACGTTCCGAACCTCATGTTTTCGGTTTCCTACACCACCCGCAAACCCCGCGGCGTTGAAAAGAACGGGCAGAACTACCGTTTCGTCACCCGCTCCGATTTCGAAGCCATGATCGGCGGCCAGGAGTTCCTCGAATGGGCAGAGGTTTTCGGCAATTATTACGGCACGCATCGCTCGGTCCTCGATGAGGCCCGGCGTCAGGGTAAGGACCTGGTACTCGACATCGACGTGCAAGGTGCGCGACAATTAAAATATAAGATTCCAGAGGCCGTTACGGTCTTCATCCTCGCTCCTTCGCGGCAGGTTTTGGAACAAAGGTTACGTGCGCGAGGCGAGGATCGGGACGATGTAATCGAACGGCGGCTTCGGGAAGCGGCCGAAGAAATCCGCAATTATAACGCTTACGATTATGTCTTGATTAACCGCGATCTGGACCAGTCTGACGTGCTCCTGAGCGGCATTGTTCATGCCGAGCGGGTGCGGCGGACGAGGATCGAAGACCAGATCCGGCCGATTCTGGAAACATTTCAGGGTAAACGAGGTACCAATGGCTGAGAAAACTCCACGGAATAACGCGCACTGCACCATCCCGGATGACCCCGAGCAGAGCACGTACCGGTTCATCATCGTTGCCGCCAAGCGCGCACGGCAGTTGCAAGGCGGTGCAAGGCCGGTGTTGCCCACTTCCTCAAAGAAGTCCACCGTCATCGCTATGGAAGAAGTGCGGCGCGGCTTGGTGAAGTACAGTCTGACCGGACAAGCTCCGGTGGAACCTCAACCCGAAGCTGTTCTCTAAAATTCCGTCATGCGGATCCTTCTGGGAGTTGGAGGCGGTGTCGCAGCCTACAAGTCCGCGGAACTGGCTCGCCGCCTAATCGAGCAGCAGCACGAAGTCCGGGCGGTGCTCACTGCCGCCGCGCAGGAATTCATACAGCCGCTGACGTTTACGGCTCTGACGGGCCGTAAAACCATCACCGATCTGTTCGCTGTGGAAAGCGCCATCGAGCACATCGCCGTGGCGCAGGAGCATGACCTCCTCGTGATCGCGCCTGCGACGGCGGACTTGATGGCCAAACTCGCGCACGGCCTCGCGAACGATTTTCTTACCACAACTTATCTGGCTTTCACCGGGCTCGTGGCCCTGGCTCCTTCCATGAACGTCAATATGTGGAGTCATCCGGCGACGCAGGCGAATCTGGAGATGCTGCGCGGGCGCGGCCATCTCGTGATTGGTCCCGGCGAAGGCTATCTGGCTTGCGGCATGACAGGGGCCGGCCGCATGGCCGAACCCGAGGAGATCGCCGCCGCCATTCAGCGGGAGTTCCACACGCGCCGCGATCTGGAAGGCGAAACCGTGCTGGTTACCGCAGGCCCCACCCAGGAGCCGCTCGACCCGGTCCGTTACATTTCGAATCGCTCGAGCGGCAAAATGGGCTATGCTCTGGCCGAAGTAGCGGCGGCCCGCGGCGCCCGCGTGATCCTTATCTCCGGGCCTGTGCATCTTCCCGCCCCGCGCGGTGTGGAGCGGATTGCCGTACGCACGGCCGCGGAGATGCGTGATAGGGTCTTTGAGAATCTCGAACCCGCCAGCATAGTGATTAAGGCGGCTGCCGTCTCGGATTATCGTCTCAACACCGTGTCCGCACAGAAGCTCAAGAAAACGGCGGCGCGCGTCTCACTCGAACTCGACCCCACTCCCGACATCCTGGCCGAACTGGGTCGCAAGAAGGGCGACCGCCTGTTGATTGGGTTTGCCGCCGAAACGGAAAACCTCGAACGCGAAGCCCGCCGTAAGCTGGAATCGAAAAACTGCGATATGTTAGTGGGAAATCTGGTAAATTCGAGCGAGATTGGTTTCGAATCGGATCACAATGAAGTCCTGTTGGCGCTCCGGACGGGTGAAACAATTGCCGTTCCACGCGCATCCAAACGCGAAATTGCAGCCCGCATTTTTGATGAAATTCTAAAACTACGCCTCGCTTTACATGCCTCCCATGGATGCTGAACAACTGCGCCGCTACCTCGAGTATTATCAGGATCTCGGAATCACCACCTTGTATCGCCGCGAACCCGTTCAACACGCCGAAGCCGCCGGAGCACCTCCAGCGCTGGCCTCTTCCGAGCCTGAACCGCCGGCCGCGCCTGCGACCTTTCTGCCGCCTATGGCTCCCGCCGGCGAAAACCTCTTCCAGATCCTGGAAGACATCGGCGATTGCAAACGTTGCCGATTGCACGAAGGCCGTACCAACCTGGTCTTCGGAGTGGGGAACGAAAAAGCGCCGCTGGTCTTCGTCGGCGAAGGTCCTGGCGCCGATGAAGACGCCCAAGGCATTCCGTTTGTGGGCAGGGCCGGGCAACTGCTCACGCAGATGATCGAGAACACCGCTAAGAAGGAAGGCATCGACCTGAAGCGGTCCGATGTCTACATTTGTAACGTGGTGAAATGCCGCCCGCCCGGCAACCGTACACCTGAACCGGATGAAATGGAAATCTGCGGCCAGTTCCTATACCGCCAGCTCTCCGCCATTCACCCCAAGGCGATTTGCGCCCTCGGCGGTACTGCCGCCCGCGCGCTCACTGGGCACAAAGAAGGCGTCACCAAGATGCGGGGCAAATGGTTTCAGTGGCGGGATATTCCGGTGATGGTGACTTACCACCCTTCGTATCTGCTGCGCCCTTACAACCAGAACGCCAAGCGCGAAGCATGGGAAGACCTCAAGAAGGTCCTGCACTTCGCCTACGATTGACGCGGCCGGCTCGCTATTCCACGCTTCCCGGGGAGGTGCTGTAGCCTTGGGGTATGCTGATGCCCTGCTGCCGGAGCAACTCCTGCATGGGCTCGGTATAGACGTCGATGTACTTCCGCGAATAGTTCACCAACCCCATCCTCCGCAGCCGGTTCATCTGGAAAGTCACGATTTCGCGGGAAGTCCCGACATATTCGGCCAGCGTATTGTGGGTGAGCGAAGGAAGACGTACCGATCCATCCACCTGCTGCGCGCCCAGCGCCTCGGAAAGTTGCGCCAAAGCCAGCATCACCCGCTCCGGCGTCTTGTAAACCGCCATACTCTCGATGCGGTCCTGAAGTCCCAGACACTGCCGCACGAGGTACTGCGAAAGAGCGATGCCGAGCCGCGGTTCGCGGTCTACCTGCTGCTCGATTTCGCTTCTGCTCCAGGCCATCAGGTTGACATGATCGAGCGCGGTGGCGGATTCCGATTCGGCGTATCTTCCCACCAGAGCCGACTCTCCAAACAGTCCTTCTGAGCAGACAACTCGCACGATCGTTTGGCATCCGTCCTCAGCCACGGTAGAAACTTTCACGCGGCCTAACATCACCAGATAAAGTCCATCAGATGGCCGTTGCGGATCGTAGATGACTGTTCCCTTCGGGTGTTCCTGAACCTGCTTTCGCGGTAGGTAAGTCAGCGGGTCTTCCTGATTCCACGCCGAACCATTCATTCGGTCCCTCCTGCTTGTTGCCGCCGCTGAGAATTCGTCGGCAGCCTCTGTCAGCCTAACGCCAAAGCAAGGCACAAGTCATCGAACATTTATTTGGCGTAGTTAGAAAAGACGCAAAATAGAATTCCAATGGTGATGAATAAAACATTCGCGGGAGAAGAGGACTACTCGTGGGGGAAATCCAGACCGGACATCCGAATTTCTTTCAGGAAGGCCGAAATTCGTGGATAAAAGAGGTATCGATTTACAGCCGCGACCGGGGCATTACGGCAAGTCAGCCTATGCGCGTAAGGCAACTCCGCCAGGCGCGCCCTGAACTCTACTCCGCTTTTTCCAGCGTGACTTTCTCCAGCGTGACCACGGCTTGCGATTCGGCCGAGCGGCCTTCGCCCACCGGTCCCACTTTTTCAGCCGTCTTGAACTTCACCGACACTCGCTCCGGCTCCACGCCCAGCGCCTCCGCCAGCCGCTCGCGAATCGGCTGCCGGTAATCCTTCAACTTCGGCCGTTCCAGAATCACCGTGGAATCCACATTCACGATGCGGTAGCCGCGGCCTTCGGCCAGTTCGCGCGCCTGGCGCAGAAAAATCAGGCTATCGCATCCCTTCCACCGGGGGTCGGAATCAGGAAAATGGGAACCGATATCGCCCAGCGCCGCCGCACCCAGAATCGCGTCTGTGATCGCGTGGGCCAGCACGTCAGCATCGGAATGTCCTTCGAGACCAAACTCGGCGGGCACCGTCACGCCACCCAGAATCAGCGGCCGCCCGGCGGCCAATCGATGCACATCCCAGCCCAAGCCCGTCCGGATTTCGCTCAAGAGCGCGCTTCCTTGGCCATCTCTTCGTGGTAGAAGAGCCGGGCCAGGTCCATGTCGCTGGGCTTGGTGATCTTGATATTGCGGTCGGTTCCGGGCACGACGGTGACTTCCACGTCCAGGCGTTCCACCAGGCTCGCTTCATCGGTGCCCACAAAGCCATCATCGCGGGCCGCTTGGAATGCGCGCACCAGCAGGTCGTAGCGGAACACTTGCGGCGTCTGCGCCAGCACCAGCTTGTCACGCTGGAAAGTTCCTCGAATGCGCACGCGCCCCGTTCCGCGCGTCACCTGCTTCACCGTATCCACCGGCGGCACGGCCACGATGGCCGCGCCGGTCTCGGCCGCTTCGTCGAAAACTTTGTGGATGGTTTCGAGGTCGATGAACGGGCGAACCGCGTCGTGCACCGCCACCAGCTCGGTGTCAGCTTCGAGCGCCGATACTGCGTTCTCCACCGATTCCTGCCGGCTGTTGCCGCCTTCCACCACACGCACGCGCCGCCCTGGAAACTCGCGAGCCAGTATCTCCCTCACCCAGCCCATGTCTTCCGCGCGCACCGCCACCACGATCTCCCCGACCCGGCTTGAGGCAGCGAACTTGCGGACCGTGTGCAGCAGGATCGGCGAGTCTTCCAGCAGCATGAACTGTTTGCGGCTCGTGCCCGCTTTTTCCGCGGAACCCTTGCCCATCCGCGTCCCCAGGCCCGCGGCGGGCAATATGACGGCGACTTTCATGTGAACTACGATTCTATCGTGGTTTTCTCGGTGCCGAGATTCGTTACCGGCTGCGGATCGCTCTTGCGTACTGGCCGTTCGTGCTTCTCGGGCCCTACGGCGCTGTGCAGGCGCTCATCGAACTTACCGAAAATCATCTTCCCGGCCGTGGTTTGCAGCACGCTGGTCACCGAGATATCGATGGTCTTCGAGATCATCTTCTTGGCATTGTCCACCACGACCATGGTGCCGTCGTCGAGATAAGCCACGCCCTGGTTGTATTCCTTGCCTTCCTTCAGGATGAAGACGCGCATCGTTTCGCCGGGCAGCACAATCGGTTTCAGGGAGTTCGCCAGTTCATTGATGTTCAGCACGTCCACGCCGTGAAGCTGCGCCACTTTATTGAGGTTGAAGTCGTTGGTGATGACTTTGCAATCGTAAATCTTGGCCAGCTCGATCAGCTTCATGTCTACATCCCGAACATGCGGAAAGTCTTCTTCCACGATCTGCACGTTCAGGTGCGCCATCTTCTGAATGCGCTGCAGGATATCCAGGCCTCGCCGCCCGCGATTGCGCTTCATGGAATCGGCCGAATCGGCCACCAGTTGTAACTCACGCAGCACAAATTGCGGAATCACCAGCACGCCGTCCAGGAATCCGGTTTCCGCGATATCCGCGATGCGCCCGTCAATGATCACACTCGTATCCAGGATCTTGAACGACTTCTTCGAAGACTTCTCGCCTCCGAAGATGCCGCCCAACGCCGAGAGGTTGAGCATGTCGCCTTTCTTCGCGCCTACCACCAGGCCGATATACGCCATCCACAACAGAACGCAGACTTGCAGAAACGGTTCCGGCGTAGCCTTGGCAAGGACAAGCGACATAAGGAACGCACCGAAGATTCCCAACACGCTGCCCACGGCGCCGCCGATCAGGCGCTTCAGGCTCACTCGCTCCAAACGAATTTCAAACAGAATAATGCTAAGGCCCAGAATGAGACCGCATAATGCCGCGAGCCACTGAGCCGTATGGAATGGATGCAACGCATATGCGGAGATGGTTAGGACTAAAACAAAAACCGAGCGAACAATAGTCAGATCGAGCAAGAGAACCTCCCCTATAGGGCTCACCGCAATCCGGGTGGACGCCTGACCCGGTAAAGACCCGCCGAGACTCAGCACGGTCGCGCCAAGAGTATACCATCTCCCGGAATGACCAGTTCACCACTTTCAGGAGAAGCGTACTGGGCCTGCACATCCCGTTAAAATCAAGAGGTACATGCCCAATCTGCCGCAGCAAACAAGGGTTCTCCACATCGATATTACAGGGCAGGATAAATCCGGAGTCACTCATTCCCTTACCGAAATCCTCGGCGGCGCCGGCGTCCGCATTCTCGACATCGGCCAAGCCGTGATCCATAATGCGCTGGCTCTGGGAATCCTCGTGGAATTGACCGATGACATCAAATCGTCGCCGCTGTTGACCGACTTGCTGCTCAAAGCTCACGAGCTGGGCGTTCAGATTCGTTTCACCGCGATCTCCGAACCTGAGTATCAAGCCTGGGTCGAAAGCCAGACCAAGGGCCGGTTCATCGTCACGGCACTCGGCCGCAGCATCACCGCCCGTCATTTGGCCGAAATCAGCGGCATCGTGGCCCGCACCGGTCTGAATATCGATCGCATCGACCGCCTCTCCGGCCGCACCTCGCTCAGCCCGCGTACCGGACCCGATCGCGTTTGTGTAGAACTGGCCGTTTCCGGCGAAATTCCCGACGAAGACACCTTCCGCGCCTCGCTGATGCAGCTCACCAGCCAGCTCGAAATCGACATCGCCTTCCAGCGCGATAACGTGTATCGCCGCAATCGCCGCCTGGTCGCGTTCGACATGGATTCCACCTTGATCCGCACCGAGGTCATCGATGAACTGGCGAAGCTGGCCGGCGTCGGCGCGCAGGTGCAAGCCATCACGGAATCCGCCATGCGCGGCGAGCTCGATTTCCAGGCGAGTTTCCGCAAGCGCGTCGCGTTGCTCAAGGGCCTGCCTGAAAGCTCGCTGAAGCGCGTTCTGGAGCGCGTTCCCCTGATGGATGGCGCAGAGCGCCTGATCGCGACGCTGAAGCGGCTGGGCTACAAAACCGCCATCCTTTCGGGAGGCTTCACGTTCGTGGGACGCGAATTGCAGCGCAAGCTCGGAATCGATTACCTGCACGCTAACGAGCTCGAGATCCGGGATGGCGTAGTCACCGGCGAAGTATCCTGCGAAATTGTCGACGGCGCGCGTAAAGCCGCGCTGCTGGCAGAGATCGCACGCGCCGAGAATCTGAGCATGGAACAAGTCATCGCTGTGGGCGACGGCGCCAACGACTTGCCGATGCTCCGCCTTGCCGGGCTTGGCATTGCCTACCGCGCCAAGCCGCTGGTCCGCCGCAGCGCGCGGCAGTCGATTTCGCGCATGGGCCTTGATGGCATCCTCTTCCTGCTAGGTGTGCGCGACCGCGAATCCTTTGAGTGCGCAAGCACGGATTCGGTAAGCGCCGGCTCTTCCCGCTCCCGCTCCTGATTTGCACGGCAATTCTTTTTGTCTGTGCGGAAAAAGACGTTAACATGAGAGACATGCCTGAAACTGGACTATTCTCTCTGGACGGCTTGGTGTCGGTCGTTATCGGCGGCGGTGGTGTTTTGGCCGGCGCTATGGCGACCGGCTTGGCGAAGGCCGGAGCCAACATTGCGATTGTGGATGTGAACCTGGAAAATGCGGAAGCTCGGGCTAAAGCGATCACCGCCGAAACCGGAAAAGACGCAATCGGCGTCAAAGCCGACGCCACCTCGAAATCCGATCTTCAGAAGACTCTTGACACCGTGCTGCAGCGCTTCGGGCACGTCGACATTCTGCTGAACGCCGCGGGCGTAAACTCCGGCACGCCTTTTTTTGAAATCACCGAAGCGGAGTGGCACCGCATTCTGGATATCGATCTGAAGAGCGTCTTTCTCGCCTGCCAGGTATTCGGCAAAGCCATGGTGGATGCCGGCAAGGGAGGCTCGGTCATCAATATTTCTTCAGCCTCGTCCGGTCCGCCGCTTTCGAAGGTTTTCACCTATGCCATTGCCAAGGGCGGCGTGAACCAGATCACCCAGTTTCTGGCGCGCGAATGGGCGCCTTACAATATTCGCGTCAACGCCATTTTGCCCGGCTTCTTCCCCGCCGAACAAAACCGGAAGCTGCTTACCGATGAGCGCGTGGCCAGCATTATGGGACACACACCGATGAAGCGCTTCGGCGAGAGCGACGAACTGATCGGCGCAGCGGTCTACCTGGCCGCGCCCAAGGCTGCATCATTCGTTACCGGTTCGATTTTGCGCGTCGATGGCGGCTATCTCGCCATGACCATCTGATTTGTCCCGCATTTGCTTACGCCCGCCATTCTAACTAGGGCGGGCGTAAGCCTCCTGCCATCACACCAATAGATCCCGCACGCTCATCTTTTTGCGGCGAACCAGCGGCGCGTTCAGAAACTCCAGGAACGGCGTCATGGCTTGAAACCGCTTCACGATTTCCGTATAAAGCGCCGGCGTAGTCGAGATGTCTGCCGGTAATTCGGTGTAGAGCAGGTACTGCTTGAAGCGCACCAGGTGCGCGGCCGGATGGCCGGCCGCGAATCCTTTCGGCACGCGCGTGAGTTGGTCGCCCTGCAGTTCGCCGAACAAGCGGCGCACCGTGCGCGAGCCGGCGACCACGAGAAACTCTTCGTGGCGATCCGCTACGTGCCGGCGAATGGCCAGCAGCGATTCGGGCGCAGGCATGTAAACACCTCCCCCGATGCCGATGGTCTTGCGCGAGACGCTGAAGTAGTAACCCGCGCCGGCGTGGCGCACCATGCCCCGCCGCGGAAAGCTGGCGGCAATGTGGTCCTTGTATGGCGTCTTGTCTTTGCTGAAGCGCGTGTCCCGGTAAAAGCGATAGACAGCTTTTTCCGGATCGGTCACGTATTCCGGCGCGAACTTGATCAGCGCGGCGTTGACCGCCTCCACCAGCTCATGCATCGGCTGCTTGACGTGCTGTTCGAAAACCGGCTTGCGCGGCTGGAACCAATCGCGATGGTTATGCCGCGCCAGCGCCTGAAGAAACTGCATGCCTTCTCGTGGAAAACCCGGAAATCCGGAACGCACCTGAACCCCCTTTGGAATGGTGAATGGCAAGGCCGCGGAAGAATAAGCGCGCCTGCCAAACTTTCAATGTACCGCCCCGGCTTCTAACACGAAAGCCGAAGACGCCGACGCCGCTCTTTTATAATTAGTGAAGAACATGCCAACCACGGAGGAGACGCAGGCGCGCCTTACCGAGATCCCGAATTTAGCCGTCTCCACCAACACGCCGCTGTCGCAGTACACACGGTTCGGCATTGGAGGGCCGGCCGATCTCTACGCCGAAACCACGAGCATCGACGCGTTCGTCTCAGCCCTGAACGCCGCGCAAACCAGCGGCCTCGCCACCATGGTGATTGGCGGCGGTACCAACCTGATTGTTTCCGACCGCGGCTTCCGCGGCATTGTCTTGCGATTCCGTGCCGACCAGATTAAAGCGGATGGCACGCGCGTCGTCGCTGACGCCGGAGCCGATTTGCAGGAGCTGGTCGATTTCACCGTCGAACGCGGCTTGAAAGGATTGGAGACGCTCACCGGCATTCCCGGTTCGGTGGGGGCAGCCATCTATGGCAACGCCGGCGCCTACGGCCACTCGATTTCTGAGCGCGTCACAGCCGTGCAGTTCTTCGACGGCGCCTGCGTCCGCGTTTTCACTAACGAAGAGTGCCGCTTCCACTATCGCGAGAGCATCTTCAAAAGCCACAAAGATTGGATCATTTTTTCCACCGTGCTGTTGCTCGAGCCCGCCGATGCGGCCGAACTGCATCGCGTTTCTTCCGGCATTCTCAAAGTGCGCAATGAGAAATTCCCCGTCACCATGAAGTGCGCCGGCAGCATTTTTAAGAATCTGCTATTGAAAGATCTGTCCCCTTCAGTCACCGCCCAGGTTCCGCCCGAAGTCGTGCGCGAAGGCAAGGTGCCCGCCGCCTATTTTCTTGAACAGGTGGGCGCCAAGGGGTCCCAGCGCGGCGACATTCACGTGGCCGATTACCACGCCAACCTTATCTACAACGCAGGCCACGGCACGGCGGCCGACCTGTGCGCTCTCATTCAGGATCTGAAATCCCGCGTCCGTGCGCGCTTCGGCCTGGAACTGGAAGAAGAGGTGCAATACGTCGGCTGACGTTGATGCCGCGCGACGGCCGCGCCGCTTCGCGGAATCCGCGCTGTGACTCCCGTTCCACCCCGCCAGTTGCTGGCCCTGGCACTCGCTGCCGCATGGACCGTCGCGCTGACCGCCGCGACTCTCCACGATGCCGTCCGCGCGGGTGATCTCGAACAGGTGAAGGATCAAATTGCTCACGGAGCAGACGTCAATCAACGCGACAGCCTGGGCGCAACACCGCTGCTCGATGCCGCCTGGAACGGCAGTGTCGAAATCGCCGCGTACCTGATCGATCACGGCGCGGATGTCAACATCGCACACGCAGAAGGTGGCTCTACTGTGCTCGATTACGCCGTCATTAAGAACGACCTCCCGATGGTGAATCTGCTGCTCGCCCATGGCGCGCGCGTGGATACGGCCGACCATTCCGGGTCCACTCCGCTCCACATCGCCGCCGGTCACGGCTACCAGCAGCTTGTGGAACTGCTGCTCGCGCACGGAGCCGCCGTCAATGTGCGCGACCGTTCCGGTTCCGCGCCGCTCGATGAAGCCGCCTGGGGTGGCTACAGCAGCGTGGCCGAGACCCTGCTTGCGCACGGCGCGGTTCTCGACCAGGAGAACCCCTCCACCGGTGCAACCCCTCTCAACGAAGCCGCCACGCGCGGCCAAGCCGAGGTGGTCCGCCTGCTGTTGGCTCGCGGCGCAGACGCGAATCATCGCGACCACACCGGCGCAGTTCCGCTCGATAACGCCGCCCGCTTCGGCCATGCAGATGTCGTTGGCCTGCTTGCCGCCAAAGGTGAACGCGCAGACAGTCTTCTTCTGGAATCCGCTCTAAAGGGTGACGCCAGTATTGTCGATCTTCTCCTTGCAAAGGGCGCGAACGTCAACGCCCGGGATAAGTCGGGCGCCACTTCCCTACATGAGGCGGCGCTTAAAGGCAATATCGATATCGCCACTCTGCTGCTGAAACACGGCGCGGAGGTCGATGCCCGCGACGGCGAGGGCGCGACACCCTTGTATGATGCCGCCATCAGCGGGCACCGCGAGGTCGCGCAGCTCCTGCTATCGAAGGGAGCGGATAAAGATGCGCGCGACCGGCAGTCCGGGGCCACTCCGCTTTACCAGGCGGCGGCCTGGGGACGCATGGATGTCGTGGAACTTCTGATCTCGAGCGGAGCGGATGTGAATGCGAAGACCAACTCCGGCGCGACGCCACTGGCGGCGGCCGTGCAGAACGGTTTCCCCGAAGTGGCGCGCCTGTTGCAGCAACACGGCGCAAAGTAGCCGCCGGAGCGTATCGAAACCGCGGCCGCAACCGTGCGGCCGATGATCACCATGGAATCTCACCCCCTGACCCCAGCGGCCAGAACCCATCTCCGGCGCCTGGTGCGCATGCTGGCGCCGCACGCGGCGCGTGTGGACCGGCGATTTCAAGCGCTGCTGCGCCGCCGCCGCTTCGATGCAGCCGCCAGCAAGGCGCTTCTTGCCATTACCCCGGCCGCTGCGGCGCGCGCCCGATCGCTCCCCGTGTTTCTCGAACAGGTGGAGTACTTCGGCCGCCGCCTGGCAAAGCTCAATGTGCCGCCGGGCGAAGTGAAGGACCTGCTGCGAGAATCGGGCGCCCTCATTCAGCCTGTGCTCGAAGGGCGCTTCGAGCCCGCACGCGAGCAGCTCCAGCTTGCGACTTTCCTGATTCTGGATACCGCCTATTACCAGGTGCGCGAGGAAGAAACTCAGGCTTTTTATGGCCTCTATCGCGCGGAAACAGAAGCCCGGGATCTGGAGGATCTTTTGCGCCGGTTCGTGCGCATTCTGGCGCGTACGTTCCGTGCGCGCACCGGCCGTCTTCTGCTGCCCGGCGGCACACAAAATCCGGAACTGCGTCGTCCTCTTTATATCGTGCGGGGCTCCGCGGAAGAACGCCTCATCGCCGATCCCAAAATGCGTGGCCGCTTTGCTTCCTACTGGTCTTACCCACTGCGTTCCGGCGGCCTCATGCAGTTTGGTTTTGCGCTTCCCTACCCATGGCTGCCGCGTGAGTTCGCGCTGCTCGGCGCAGCGGCGGAGCGCTGCCATACGGCCATCGAGCGCGTACGCATGGAGCAGGAGATCCGCCGCCTGGCCGTGGAGAGCCGCCGGGCCGAGGAAGAAGAGCGGCGGCGCATCGGCCGTGAACTACATGACGAAGCCGGCCAGTCCATGATGTGGCTGCGGCTGCATTTGGAAATGCTCGAGAGGGAAGCGCCCGCCGCTCTTCGCAGCCGTCTTGCGGAAGCCCGCGTTACCACCGAGCGCACCGCGGTGGAATTGCGGCGCATTATCGCCGCGCTTAGCCCCACTGTGCTCGAGCGTCTCGGTCTGGAGTCTGCCTTGCGCCAGTTGGCTGCGCGCTTCCGGAGCCGCCATCCGGCCCAACTGCGTCTCACGTTAGGGAAATCGCGGGAGCGGCTTCCCATAGAGATCGAGGAGGTCATCTACCGGGTAACACAGGAATGTCTACAGAATATTTCCAAACATTCCCAGGCGGACCACGTAAATGTTTTGCTGCGAATCGCCGATAAGAATATTAGGCTGAGCGTCTCGGATAACGGCGCCGGCTTTCGTGTGGAGACAGCGTGGAAGAAGCCAATGTCATTTGGATTGGCCGGCATGCGGGAGCGAGCTGCACTTCTCGGAGGGTCGCTCACCGTGCGCAGCGCACCGGGGAAAGGCGCCACGGTGACGCTGCACCTGCCACGAAGTCCCGCAACGGTGGAAATAAATGAACAAGATTCGCGTACTCCTAACTGATGACCATACCCTGTTCCGTCAGGGAATCCGTACCTTGCTCTCCACGGAACCGGACATCGAAGTGATCGGTGAAGCCAGCAACGCCAGCGACTCGGTCGCCCTGGCGCAGCAGTTGCATCCCGACGTCGTCCTCATGGATATCGGGATGTCCGGCATGAGCAGTTTTGAAGCGACCCGGCAGATTCGCAAAGATCGCGCCGAAACTCGGGTAGTGTTCCTCTCGATGTATGACGATGAGGATTACCTCGCCGAATGCGTCGAAATGGGGGCGAGCGGCTACATCCTTAAAGAAAGCCCCGCCGAGCAGTTAGTGACCGCTCTCCGCGAAGTGAATCGTGGCGGCAGTTGTCTGAGTCCGCGCCTGCTCACGCGTCTGGTGGATGACTTCCGCACGCAAAGCCGCTCTCAGGTCCGCCAGCCCCGCTTCGGAACACTGACCAAGCGCGAGCGCGAGATCCTGAAACTCCTCGCCGAGGGCAAGTCCGTCAAGGAAATCGCCAGTAGCTTTGATCTCAGCGTCAAAACCGTGGAAGCACACAAGTTCAATCTCATGCGCAAACTCGATATCCACAACAAAGCTCAGCTTGTGCAATACGCCATCCAAAAGAAGATTATCCGTCTGCCGGAACCGGTGATGTGAGCACGGCGGGTCCGGCTTCGGCCGGGCTGTCGTGCTTTTTCCACGTGTGTCCCGGCTGACACGGAGCCGCTATGGGTCAACCGGCGCGAAATCAACAACTTGCGTTCTGGTCCCGTTCCTGCACCTCCCAATCGCGTAGGGAGGGTCGGAAGATGCGCAGAACAGAAGATCAGTTAAAGCGGTGGGCGGCTCTCACGGGAATCCTGCTGGTGGCGGCGGCCGAAGCACTCGCTCAGGAAAACGGAGCGCAGCCCCAACGCCGCATCGTGGTCAGTATCCCCGACCACAAATTGGCCCTAATCGAAAACGGCCGCGTCGTGAAGATCTACTGCACCGCGGTTGGCGCGGCGCGCACTCCTAGCCCTACTGGTTCCTTCCGGATCATTCAACGTGTATCAGATCCGGCCTGGTATTACAAAGGAAAGGTTGTTCCCCCCGGAAAATCCAATCCTGTCGGCCCCCGCTGGATCGGCCTCAATCTCAAGGGCTATGGCATTCATGGCACCAACAATCCCCGGTCGATCGGCCACAACGCTTCTCATGGCTGCATCCGCATGCGGAACCGGGATGTAGTCGAGCTGTTCAAGTTGGTTGCCGTCGGCGACCCGGTGGAACTCTACGGCAAGCGTACTCCGGAGTTGGAACAAATTTTCGAGCAGACGGAAATCGCACAGGCAACACCAAATGGTCAGTAGCAAACACTGGTGGAGTTTGATTGGTGAGCAGAACGTGTTGAGAAGGTACTGAGCAGACCGCAAGGAAGTGGTTATGGATAGCGTATTGGGTTGTGTGCTGATGGCGGCGATCGCATTCCCCGTCTCATTCTTCATGGCGCGCGGCTGCTTGCGCGGCGTCATCCGCATTGTCACAGGGGGTGGAAATCGCAATGTGCTATGATCGCAGCCGTGAAGGGGCGTTACGCGGCTCTCTCCTCACTGCTGTTTCTCATTCCGCACGCAGCTTCGGCCTCTGAAGATCTGAAAGACGCCGCGCGAAACCTGGCGCAAAGGACTATCGTCTTCGCCGGGCGTGGCGAAGCGGTCTCGCTCGTATTCCGCAACGTCTCCTCTCTCGGTTCTCCCGAATCTGAGCAGGCTCGCAGCGCGTTTGAAGCAGCGCTTCAGGCCGGCGGCTCACGCATCCAACCCCAGGCCGCCGTCCAAATCCGGCTCACTCTATCGGAAAATCAGACACAATATCTGCTGGTCGAGGAGATCCGCAGAGACGACCAGCAAAACGTATGGATCGCCGCGTGGAAGCGCGCCGAAACGCAGCCCGCCGCAATGCCGGCCGTGGCGCTCGAAAAGAAACTGGTCTGGCGGCAGGACGAACCAATGCTCGACGTAGCCTTTCCTTCTGGCGGCATGTTGGTGCTATCTCCCTCGAAACTGTCGCTCTTTCACCGTCAGAATAACCAGTGGCAGCTCGCCCAGTGGCTGCCGATCGCCTCACCCAAACCCTGGCCCCGCGATCTGCGCGGGCGTCTCCGGCTCAACGGCCCGGCGTTCTCGGCCTACCTGCCGGGCTTGGCCTGCAGCGGCTCCACGGCACCGCAGCTTTCGATGAGGTGCCAGCCGAGCGATGCGCCCTGGGTGCTCGAATCGGGTAGCCATTCGATGCTGCTGGCAAGCTTTCTCGCCACGCGCAATTATTTTGGCGGCCGTGTAGTGACGCAGACCGGCGAATCAAAGACGGTAGCTCCGTTCTTCACCGCTGCTTCCGCCGAAGACGGAAATCAGCCGGTGTGGCTGCTCGCGATGCTCGACGGCCGCACGCGGATTTTCAACGCCGCGTTCGATCCGATCGGCGCCATTCCCGCCTGGGGCAGCGACATCGCCGGAACCGAAGCGTCCTGTGGCGGCGGTGCGCAGGTGCTCGCGACTCTCCCGGTCGATGGCTCCGAACCGGACGCGGTGCAAGCCTTCGCTGTGACCGGAGGCGCGGTCTCGGAACTTAGCGGCCCGGTGACGTTCGCCGGCCCGGTGACGGCACTCTGGCCGTCGGGGCCGGCTTCGGTGCTCGCGATCGAGCGCGATCTGGCAACGGACAAATATGCGGCGCATGTCATCACGGTGGTTTGTGGGTCATAACGTGCGCCGCCTCCTCAGTGCGTCGACCGTCGCTCCCCTGCTGCTGTTGGCTGGGCTCGCCGCTGCGGCAACGCGCCCGCATTACGGCGGCGTGCTGCGCGTCGAGATGCGCGACTCCGTCGAGACCGCCGACCCGCCGCAGGCCGGCGCATCCGGACCGGCGCGCCGCTTTGCGGAGCTGGATGGCGCATTCACCATCACGCATTGGGAGCCCGGCGTCCGCGCCACCTACACAGCCGACGACAACGCCAAGGGCGGCCGTCCTTTTTTAGATTCCGTCGAAGTCAGAATGGCGCGCCCTCTGCGCGACCAATCCATCGATCTCGAGCTCGGCAAGGCGGATATCGTGCAACTGGGGCCCAACGAAATCCGCCGCGCGCCGCCCGGCCGTAAGCTCTGGACCTCGGCGCCGGTTCGCCTGATTGCGGTAGTTTTCGGACCGCGCATCTCCGACCCGCGCGTTCGCCAGTCTCTCGCGCTGGCGGTCGATCGCGCCGCCATTCACGACGTGCTGCTGCAGCGCCAGGGCGAGATCTCGGGCGGCCTCCTGCCGGCATGGCTTTCCGGTTATGCCTTCCTGTTCCCCGCCGCCGCCGATATCGCGAAGGCGCGCTCCCTCGTGGCCGGCCTCCCGGCTCCCGCGCGCGCGTTTTCCTTGGGCTATGACCCGCAAAGTCCCACGTCGCGCCCCATCGCGGAACGCATCGCCCTCAATGCGCGCGACGCGGGCTTGCTCGTCTCCGTCGGCCCCACGGGTGCCAATTCCGACGCGCATCTGGCGGAGGTGCACCTCTCCACGTCCGATCCCGCCGCCGCTCTTTCGGAAGTCGCTGCCGCCCTCGGCCTCCCCGAGCCCCCGCGCGCCGACTCGCCCGAAGCCCTCTACGCCGCCGAATATTCTCTGCTCGATGGATTTCGCGCGGTTCCGCTCTTCTACCTGCCGGATGTGTACGCCGTCAGCCCGCGCGTGAGAACCTGGGGCGGTCCGGGGCTGACGCCGCTCGGCGAATGGCGTTTTGAGAACGTCTGGGTGGAGGAAAGCAGTCCATGACATTTCGCACCCGCCTGCTCGTCATCTTCACGGTGGCAGTGGTCGCGGCTGTCGGCGTAGTCGATTTGCTGGTCTCGCGCACCACGCGCGAGGCCTTCGAACGCGCTGACTCGCAGCGCGTGGATGCTCTGGTAGCCCAGTTTCGCCGCGAATTCGCGCGGCGCGGTGAAGAGATCGTCAGCGCCGTGCAGGGCATCGCCTCGGCCGATTCCACGCTCAATATCGCGATCGCGCTCAACCGGCCCGCGGCGGACTATTCTCCTTACTACAACGAAGCACCGGGTCTGGCTTCGGCCCATGGCCTCGATCTGCTCGAACTCGTCGCCGATGACGGCACCATCCTCTCTTCGGCGCAATGGCCCGCGCGCTTCGGCTACAAGGAGGACTGGCTCTCGGGCGTTGATTGGAAATCGCACGGCGCGTTTTTGAAACGCGAAGAATTGCCGGACCGCGTCACCTTGTCGCTCGTGGCCGTTGCCCCGGTCACCGCCGGTGATCGCAAGCTTTACGTAGTCGGCGGCCAGTTGCTCGACCGCGAATTCCTCTCCACGCTCGTGCTGCCCGCCGGCATGCGCGTGCTGCTCTATCGCGATCTGGAACCCCGGTTTTCGCCCGCTGCTTTAATCGATTCCGCCGGTCCGGTCGCGCAGGCCGAGCGCCTCCAGCCGCTCATCGATCAGGTTCGCAGCCGCCGCAGCGAAGAAACCAGTACCGTGCGATGGGCCTCCAGCGCCGCGTCCGCCGAAACCTTCCATGCTTTGCCACTCAACGGCTATCGCGACAACCTGCTTGGCGTCCTTCTGGTCGGCAGTTCGCGCCGCGATCTGGTGCAACTGGAAGCTTCGCTGCGCCGCACCGGAATCTGGGTTGCGGCCGGCGGCATCCTCATCGGCATCATTCTGAGTTGGTGGGCCACGGCGCGCGTCACGCGGCCCGTGCAGCGCTTGGCCGAAAGCGCCGGCAAGGTCGCGGCCGGCAACTGGAATGTCTCGGTGGAAGCCGCTTCCGAAGACGAAATCGGCCAGCTCGCCCGCGCCTTCAATCGCATGACGTACGAACTGGTGGAGCAGCGCGAGCGACTCGTGCAGGCCGAGCGCGTCGCCGCGTGGCGCGAACTCGCGCGCCGTCTGGCGCACGAACTGAAGAATCCGCTGTTTCCGCTTCAGCTCACCGTGGAGAACATGCAGCGGGCGCGCACCGCCTATCCCGAACAATTCGATGAAGTGTTTCGCGAAGGCTCCGCCACGCTGCTCGCCGAACTCGCCAATTTGAAGCAGATCATCGCGCGATTCAGCGATTTCGCCAAAATGCCTGCGCCCGAAATGCAAACGATGGACTTGAATGCGCTGGCCTCGGAAACCATGAAGCTGTTTGAGCCGCAGCTCGCCCAGGCTCGCATCGAAGCAAGCACCGAGCTCGCCCGCGGCTTGCCCGCCGTGCGCGCCGACGCCGAACAGATGACGCGCGCATTGCGCAACCTCATCCTCAACGCCATCGATGCCATGCCCGGCGGCGGCACGCTGATCGTCCGCACACTTCCTTCCGAAGGCGGTGTGCGCCTGGAGGTTTCCGATACCGGCCAGGGCCTCACACCCGAAGAATGCGCACGCCTGTTCACGCCCTACTACACCACCAAAACACACGGCACGGGCCTGGGCCTCGCCATCGTGCAGTCCGTCGTCAGCGATCACAAGGGACGTATCTCGGTCGATAGCCGGCCGGGCGGCGGCACTACGTTTCGCATCGATCTGGCGGCGGATTCAGCTTAGTCGTGGCTATGCGAGCATCCCGAGTGGGTTTCCGTTTCCACCGGGATCACGCAGCCGGTTCCTGAGACTGCGCAGCTTTCGTGTTCGAATTGCACCGTGGTGTGTTGGATGTGAAACCGGTCGGCCAGCACGCCGTTCAGCCGCCGCAGGATGGCGTCACTCGCGGATGGCGGAACATCTTCAATCAGCACGTGGCAGCTCAGTGCGCTGGTGCTCGATCCCAGGCTCCAGATGTGCAGGTCATGCACATCCAGCACGCCATCCACCGCGCGCATCGAAGTCACGACGTCGCGTAAGGAGATGCCGCGCGGCAGTCCTTCGAGCAGGATATTCAGCGACTCGCGGATGATGTCCCAGGCGGTCCACACGATCAGCAGACCGATCAGCACCGAAAGCACCGGGTCCACCTGTTCCCATCCCGTGTAGCGGATCACTACCGCGCCGCCCAGGATCGCCACCGAGCCCAGCGCGTCCCCCAACATATGAATGAAGGCGCTGCGGATGTTCAGATCGTTCCGGCTCGCCTGGCGCAATGCCAGCATGATGCCGGCATTCACTACCAGCCCCAGCGCCGCCACCCAGAACATCACACCTTCGTGGACTTCTCTGGGATTCCGCAGCCGCCCCACGCTTTCAAAGAAGATCCACGCCGAAAGCAGAAGCAGCGTGAGCGCGTTTACGAATGCCGAAAGCACGCCCGCCCGATGATACCCGTAGGTTTTTACTTCGTTGGCCGGCTTGGCTTGCAGTTGAAAACCGACCCATGCCAGGAGGAGCGCCAGCACGTCGGTCGCGTTGTGGCCCGCATCGGAAAGCAGCGCCAGAGAATGTGCGCGAACGCCGGCGCCAACTTCCACGATCGCAAACAGCGAAGTGAGCACAAGCGACCACCGCAGCGCGCTGCCAATCGCTCTGCCGCTGCTATGCGCGTGTGAATGCACGTAGGCCCCTCTCTTCAGTTTACGCCCGCAGGCCGCTCGCGCCATGGTACAGCGCCAACGCTTCTTCCCACTCCGCGCTGCCGTGCACTATGGCCAGAAAGGCCTCAATCATTGCCTTCGGCCGGGGATTCTGAATTACGTTCCGCCCATAAACAATTCCGCTCGCGCCCGCCTCCATGAGTTCGCGTGTCCGCCGGAAAATCTCCTCCTCCGGCAGGCGTCCGCCGCCGCGCGCCAGCACGGGCCGGCCGCTTGCCGCTTCCACTACCCGCTCGAAATCCGCTGCCTCGTCTGGCGGATCGCACTTGATCAGGTCCGCGCCCAGTTCAGCCGCCTGCCGCACCAGCGGAACAATGCGCTCCACATCGCCGGCGCTTTCATAATTGCCGTGCCGGCCATCCTTCAACGCCAGCGGCTCGATCATCAGCGGCATCCCGAAGCCCTCGCACTCCGGCTTCACCGCCGCGATGTTGGCTACGCACTGCCGGTAGAGTTCCGTCCGGCCCGGCGCGTCAAAGAGGTTTAACACTACCGCCGCCGCATCCACTCGGAGCGCCTGCTCAATCGCATGGCCCAGCGTGTGACAGAACAACTGCTCCGGCAGGTCTTTCCCGTAGACGTTCGCCACGTCAATTCGTAATACCAGCGACGGCTTGCTCTTACCGGGGATCTCCTGCAGCAGATGTGCCTGCCCGATTCCAAGCTGAATCGCGTCCGGTCCTCCTTCGACCGCCAACGCAACCGACGCCGGCAGATCTTCAATCCCCGCCAGGAATTCCGGATTATGAAAAACTCCGTGGTCCATCGCGAGATCGAAACAGCGGCCGTCAGCCGCGAACAGTCTCTGCAAACGTGCGTTTATAAACATAAAATTCCATTCATTTTTCGCTTCCCTCCTGCTTTATTACAATTTGTTTGCCTCTCCCCAACCAGGAGCCATAATCGCGGATTAACCAGTTGCCGAATTCAAATGCAAGTCATATGATTCAACACAGGACGCCCGTTGCGAAATCGTCCGGGGCACACAAAGGAAGCACCTGAATCCATTCGCTATGCCGGTCCTTTTTCGCCACCTGTTCGCCAATGATTTCACCGCGTTCGTGTATTCTTATTCAGCGAATCCACGGGTTTTGTGGCTCAACGTCATTTCGGACTCGTTGATTGCCCTTTCTTATTTTCTAATTCCTTTCCTTCTGCTCTATTTCGCTCGCCGCCGCCGAGATGTTCCGTTCCAGGGGGCCTTTGTCGCGTTCACCGGATTCGTTCTGGCCTGCGGTGCGACCCACGTCATGAGCGCCCTCACGGTTTGGGTTCCAGTCTACCGCGTTGAGGGCGTGGTGAAATCCGTCGCCGCGCTGGCGTCCCTTGCCATGATCGTCACACTCATTCCGATCATGCCCGTGCTGGTCTCGATCTGCGGTCCCTCTGAGCAGGAGCGTTTGAACAAAAGGCTAGCCGAAGAGATCGAAGAGCGGCGCGCGGCCGATGAGCTGGTGCGCCGCATCAACGCCGAGCTCGAAGAGCGCGTGACCCGCCGCACGGCCGAGCTGGCGCGCAGCGAGTCCCGTTTTCGCCAGCTTGCCGAAGCCATGCCTCAGATGGTCTGGACCGCGCTGCCTAATGGATACGTCGAATACTTCAATCGCCAGTGGCTCGAATATACCGGCAGCACCATGGAAGAGACCGGCGGTCTGCAGTGGACTTCCATGCTGCATCCCGATGATCGCGCCCCCGCTCTCGCCCAGTGGACCCACGCTTTTCATACCGGCGGCCCTTACGAGGTGGAATGCCGTTTGCGCCGCGGCCGGGATAGCGCCTACCGCTGGTTTCTCGTCCGCGGCAACCCCGTCCACGACGATCGCGGCGAAATCGTGCAATGGCTCGGCACCTGCACCGATATCGACGATCAGAAACGCTCCGCCCAACACCTCAAACACGCGCTCGATGATTTGCGCCTCGAAATGGAGCACCGCCACGCGCTCGAAGATCAGTTGATCCAGTCGCAGAAAATGGAAGCCGTGGGCCGCCTCGCCGGCGGCGTCGCGCACGACTTCAACAATCTGCTCACCGTCATCCTCGGCTACAACGAGATGGTCCGCGAAGAAGCCCGCGAGGTCAGAGAAGGACTGGTGGAGTATGCCGAGGAAGTGCGCCGCGCCGCCGAGCGGGCATCCGCCCTTACCAATCAGCTTCTCGCCTTCAGCCGCCGCCAGGTTGCCTTGCCGCGTATCGTGGATCTGAACGAGCTCGTCACCAACATTGAAAAGATGTTGCGCCGCATCATCGGCGAAGATATTCAACTGGAACTCAAACTCGGCGAGAATCTCCCGGCGGTCAAAGTAGACCCGTCGCACATCGATCAGTTGATCATGAATCTCGTGGTCAACTCACGCTATGCCATGCCCGAAGGCGGCAAGCTCATGCTCGAAACGGCCGGCGTCCGGCTCACCGGTGAATACACCGGCGCGCACCTCAACCTGGAACCCGGCACTTACGTCATGCTGGCCGTCAGCGATACCGGCACTGGCATGGATGCGGCCACTCGCGCCCGCATCTTCGAACCCTTCTTCACCACCAAGGAAAAAGGTAAAGGCACCGGCCTCGGCCTCTCCATCGTGTACGGCATCGTCAAACAGAATGGCGGTGAAATCCTTGTCTATAGCGAGCCCAATCAAGGCACTGTTTTCAAAATTTACCTGCCCGCCTCCCTCGAACCCGCCGAATCTCTCGCCGCTCTCGGCTCGCATTTGGAAACATCCCTCGGCACCGAGACCATCCTGCTGGTCGAAGATGAGGACCAGGTGCGCAGCCTCACCCGCACCATGCTTGGCCGCGGCGGCTATCACATCCTCGACGCGTCGTCTCCCTCCAACGCTCTCCAAACTGTGCGCGACTTTCCCGGACGCATCGACCTGCTCCTCACTGATATCGTGATGCCGCGGATGAGCGGCGTCGACCTGGCGCGTGAGATTCTTTCCTGCCGTCCCGACGTCAAGGTTCTGTACATGTCGGGCTACACCGATAATGGCGTCGTCAACCAAGGCGTGCTGGCCCCCGAAACGCCATTTATCCAAAAGCCGTTCACATCGGCTGATTTGCAGAATAAAGTGCGCGAAGTATTACGCTCCATATAAATGCGCGGTGCATTTTGTGCCATCGCATTTCGTTCGATCCGTTAATTTTCGGGATTTTTCGCCGGAACTGTGGGGATGTCCGATATGATTCGTGTATGGCAAACTTCGGCCGGGCGGACTGAAAATATTCCGTTACCCATCCACGGCCCTGCAGGTTGCCGCATAAGTCAGAATGCCATCAGGGCTGTGGAGCATGCCTTTTAACGGTTCGATCCGGCTCCGCGCGCAACGCGGAGGAGCCGGTGCCATACTGCTGTTCCTGTTGACCGCGGCCGCTGCCGCGCAGAATGTCACGTCCCCGCCGCCGTCCACTTCTGGTTACGTCGGCAACAACGTGTGCAGAACGTGCCACGTCGATGTCTGGTTGAACTTCTATAAGAATCCGCACTACAAGAGCATTGCTTCCGGCAGGGAACCGCCGAACCGCACTGGCTGCGAAGGCTGCCACGGTCCGGGCGAAGCGCACGTCCGGGCCTCCGGCGGCAAGACCACCATCCCGCGCGCGTTCTCGATCATGCGCCCGGACCAGGTGGTCAATGCCTGCCTGACCTGTCACGCCAGCGATTTCGAAAAGGCCAACATCCGCCACTCCGAGCACACGCTCAACGGCGTGGCCTGCACCAGTTGCCACTCGATTCATCACTCCCCCACGCAAAAATATCTGCTGGCGAAAAAGCAAAGTGAACTCTGCTACACCTGCCACGACAACGTACGCGCGGAGTTTGATATGCCATCCAAGCACCGCGTCAACGAAGGCGTCATGACCTGCACCGATTGCCACAACCCGCACGGTGCGTTCCAGCCTACATGGCGCATGGGCCAGCGGCCCTACATGGTGAAGCAGGTGCTCAATAATGAGGAGCCCTGCCTGAAATGCCATACCGATAAGCGCGGCCCATTCGTCTACGAACACCCGCCGGTCCGCGCGGAAGGGTGCGAGGTCTGCCACTATCCGCACGGTTCCACCAACGCCCGGCTGCTGCGGCGTCCGGTGGTCTTCACTTTGTGCCTCACCTGCCATACCGGCGCAGGCACTTTCGGCACACGCAACAACGGGATCACTCTGCAATCAGCCACACACAATCTCCTCGATCCCAAATTCCAGTACTGCACTACCTGCCATGTGCAGATCCATGGGTCTAACAGCGATTCGTTCTTCCTGAGGTGACCGCCATGCTGATGCGATTCGCTCCCATCTTCGTTTGCCTCGGCGCGCTCTACGCGCAGCAGGTGGCGGCGCCCACACCCGAAACGGTCGGCTCCCCACGCGGGCAGGATTCCGGCGGCTACAATTTCACGAATTCATTTGAATTGGGATACCGCTGGAGTCTCATCGGCGGCGATGAGGACAAATACCGCAGCGACGTGAATTACGGCAACGGCGTCCGCCTCCTCGGCAGCAGTTTCACCGTTAATTCCAAGGATGGCCACGGCCGCTACTTCGATACGATCCTGCTGAATACCCAGGGCCTCGGCAACGACCCATACGAATCCGCGGTGCTTCGCGTCGAAAAGAATCGCCTCTACCGTTACGACTTTCACTGGCGTCTTAATGACTATTTCAATCCCGCCCTGCCCATCTCCGCCGGCCTCCACCAGATGGATACGCAGCGCCGCTGGCAGGATCAGGACCTCACCCTGCTTCCCCAATCGCCGGTAGAAGTGCATCTGGGCTACAGCCGCAATCTGCAGGATGGCCCCGCACTGTCGAGCGTACAGGAATTCAATTCGCGCGGCCCCGTCTTCCCGATCTTCATGGGCGTGCGCCGGGAATGGAATGAATACCGCCTGGGCGCGGATGTCAATCTGGCTGGTTTCAAATTCACCGTGCTGCGCCGCTGGGATTTTTTCAAAGACGATTCCCCTTACACCGGCGGCACTTCCACTGTGCTGGGCGCGCCCACCGACCCCACGGTCCTGCAGCAGTTCCAGCGCTCCGAGCCCTACCACGGCTCCAATCCGGGCTGGCTCGGTAATCTCTTCACCTCCCGCAAGCATTGGGCGATGAATGCCCGCATGACGTATAACAGCGGCGAGCGCGATTTCATTCTGGATGAAACCGCCATTGGCACTGACATCCTCGGCCCAGCCAATCACCAGATCACCGTCGGCGGCAACGCTTCGCGCCCGGTCATGGCCGGTGATTTCAGCTTCAGCTTCTTCCCCACGGACCGCCTCACGGTCGTTAACTCGACTTCCATCTACAGCGGCCGCACCGTTGGCGATTCCACTTACAATGAAATCGACAACGCGACTAACCTCGGCGTGACAGTGAACTTCCGCTATCTCGGCGTTCGCACCGTCAACAATTCCACGGACGTGAATTACCGCGTCGCTAAAAATCTCGGCGTTTATGCCGGCTACAGTTACTCGGCGCGCCTGATTCGCACGGAAGAAGGCTTTTCTCTGCCGGATTTTCCCGATTCCGGTGAGTTCGACGTTTACGAGCGCAACAACCACCTCAACTCATTCACGGCCGGCGTGCGCTACCAGCCGATTCAGCCGCTGACAATCAACGTCGAAGGCGAAGTCGGTCGCGCCAATCAGCCGCTCACGCCGTTCAGTGATGCCCACTATCACCTGCTCGGAGGCCGCGTGCAGTACCACGCGGGAAAATTACAGTTAGGAACCTATTACCACCAGCTCTATAACTTCGGCACGCCGGATACCATTACCGTTTTCAGCTCGCGCTCCCGCACCTTCGGAGCAAACGGCTCCTGGTCTTTCAACAACCGACTGACTCTGGATGCCAGTTACTCCAAGCTGCATCTGGATTCGCTTTCGGGCTTGGCCTTTTTCGCCGGCGACCCGCGCTCCGTGCTGCAAACCGGCTTTTCGTCGCTATTCGTGAGTAACATTCACTCCGGTAGCCTGATGGGGCGCATTGCCCTAACCCCGCGCGCCGACCTGTTCGTGGGCTACAACATCACGCTCGACACCGGCGATGGCCGGGCGTCCGCTGTACCCGCCGGTGTCACCGACCCGATCGCGGCGCTACTCGACAGCGTGCAAACGTATCCCTTGAACTACCAGTCGCCGCTAGCCCGCCTCTCGATCAAGATCACACCCAAGATCCGTTGGAATGCCGGCTGGGAGTTATATCTCTATCACGAAGAATTCGGTCTCTTGACCTATGTGCAGAATTATCGCGCGCAAACCGGCTATACCAGTATCTTGTGGTCGTTCTGAGAGACGAGTCCGGCTCGGTACTACTCTTCGTGGGATCCGGAAGGCTCATACTCCCTCACTGGCTTCGGCATTGCTGCGATGACGGCCCTTAGCTTCGCATTCGGTGCAGGCGGGTTTTCGAGCAGATTCACGACCAAGACGCTGTCGTACGCAGACAAGACGATGGGTTCAGATTCCTCGATCATTTTCATGCTTGGCGTTTTCACAACTTGGTCGCATGACACTCAGCCGGGGCTGCGTACCTCAACGCCGCCCGCGTCGCTTGGCCTTTTCGCTCTGACCGCAGCCAGAGGTTCGCCGCATGCCATCCACAGCCTCTTTGAGACCAAAATAGCCTATTAGAGTATATACGGAGCAACAGGATGGAGATCATCTGTTGGTCCGCATGTGCGTATTGAAGGCGTACATGAGGACAAAAGCTCTTTGGTTAGTCAACAAGCACGTGCTGAAAGGAGCGCCCAAATCGATTGCGTCCGGGGCATTCCCTCTCAGTGCAGCACCGGAATTTCGCGCCGCTCCATCCGTTCCGAGAGCGCCTGTATGTCGCCATCGAGCGCCCGGTCCTCTTCCACGAAATTGCTCACCGCGCGGACCGCGTGATAGAGCGCGCGCGTTCCCGTGCCGAGCCGCCCGCCGCCCTTTCGCAGATCTACCGCTTGCGCCGTCGAAAGCAGCGTCAGTGACACCACGCCTCGCAGCAGCCGCGTCACATCCATCGCTGTTAGCGCCGAATGCGTGCCCAGGCTCACGATGTCCTGGTTGTTTTGCTCGGTGGGCAGCGTGTGGATCAGGCTCGGCGCAGCCCAGTGCCGGATCTGCGTCACCAGGCTCGTGTGCACTACCTGCATTCCTTTGAACCCCTGATATAGACCGGGATGCGGACTGAGCGACGGCGGCAGTCCGTTCGAAAAACGATCGTCCATCAGCAGCGACGTCACCGAGTGCAGCCAGTTGGCCAGGTTCGCTACGTCGATTTTCAATCCGTCCATCGCACGCGCAATGTGCGCGCCGTAGAAATTCCCCGTATGGAAGACGCGCTCCGACGCCGGGTCAATCAGCGGATTGTCGTTCACCGAATTGGCTTCCCGTTCTACCACGACGCGCACTTCTTCCAGCGTCTCGTGCATCGGCCCCAAGCCCTGTGGCGCGCAGCGCAGTGAGTATGGGCTCTGAATGGCTTCATTCGCCGCCACCACGTCATGCCGCTCGCTCGCTTCCCGTTCGGCGCGCGCCACACGTTCGCGTACTTCATCGAGCGGAACCGCCAGCCGCGAATCGAACAGCAGCGAATTCAGCATCTCCGCCACCGCCAGTTGACCGGGATGGTGCTTGGCCATGTGAATTGCGGGATGGAAATAATCAGGCGAAGACCGCAGCGCTTCCACCGCCATGGCCACCGCGCCCAGCGCCAGACGGAACAGGTACGAAACTTCGTCCACCACGATGGCCGCCACACCGGTCATTACCGTCGTGCCGTTAAGCAGCGCCAGCCCTTCCTTCGCTTCGAGGCGCAGCGGCTCGACCCCCGCCAGCCGCAGCGCCTCCCCCGCCGGCATCAGCTTCCCCTGATACCAAACGTCGCCCCGTCCCGCCATCACGCGAGCAATATAAGCCGAAGGGCACAAATCGCCGCTCGCCCCCACCGACCCAAAACGCGGCACCACCGGCGTAATGCGGTGGTTCAGCAAATCAAGCAGCCGCTCGATCACTTCTACGCGCACCGCCGAAAGCCCGCGCGAAAGCGCATTGGCCCGCAGCAGAATCGCTGCCCGTACCACTGGCTCCGGCAGCGCTTCACCCACCCCGCAGCAGAGAAACTCCAGCAGGTTCTGCTGGTGATGCGCCAGCTCGTGATTCGGAATCACGAACCGCACATTCCCGCCGAAGCCCGTGTTCACGCCATAGACTACTTCCCCGTGATCGAGTTTACTTTGCAGAACCTCGCGTCCCCGCGCCAGCCATCGCCGGAATTCTTCGTCGTCACTCAGCCGCACCGCGCGATGATGACAGGCGATCTCGATGATGTCCTGTAATTTCAGGTTTTCCTGTGAAATCAAAAGGCCTGAGGAAGGAGTAACTGTGGTGGCCATAACGCCAGCTCCCATTTAACACCACGTATGTGTGGTGTCAATTGGATTATGCCACCGGCCTCTGCCGCTGTCAATCCGCTGCTCAGTGCTTCTGTGCGGTTTGTGTCAGCTCTCTCGATTTCGCGTAATCGGCCTGCGCGCCGTCCTTATCACCCGATGCCCGCCGCGCATTTCCGCGATTCAGGTACGCATTCGTATAAGAAGGGTTCAAGCGGATAGCCTCATCGAAATCGGCGATCGCTTCGGCGTAATGTTTGAGCTGGTATTGCGAAAAGCCGCGTGCATTGTACGCGCTCGCGCGCGCGGGGTCGATCTTCACCGCCGCCGTGAACTCTTCGATGGCCTCGGCATACTTGTTCTCCTGCATCAGCCTGCGCCCATGCGTCTCGTGGGAAGCAGCCGTCGAGCGCGTCGCCGCTATCGGTCTCACCGCCGGCTTTGACATGGCGGGCCTCGCTTCCGCGACGACTTTCGCCAAAGCCGCGGGAGGCGTTTTCTCTTTTGCCGATGCCGCGACTTTCGACTTTGCTTCCGCCGTGCCCTTTTCCGACTTTTCCGGAACCTTCATCTCCGCCGCGGGCTTCGGCGCCGCCACTGGAGCCGAGTCCTTCACCGGCTCCGCCGATGCCAGAACCGCCGCCTTCACCTCAGCCGGCTTAGTCTCCGCCGTGGGCTTCACCGCCGCACCCACAGCAGCCGTCTTCGCCACTCCGGCCGCGGGCGCCTTCTCCGCACCGGTGAAAGCCGCCTTCGATTCTTCACCCACAGGCGCTTTCGCCTCCGCCACGGCCGCCGCTTTACTTTCCGCGCTCGCCGCAGGCGCGTTCGGCTGTGCTGCTGCCGGTGCCCCCGGCAACTGCACCGACACCGTATCCGGCGTGGTTTCTCTCGCCCGCGCGGCTTCCATTTCGCTATCAATCTTCGCCTGCGCCTCATCAATCAACCGGCGCGTCTCCACATTCGAAGGATTGAGCTTCAACGCCTGCTGCAAATCGGCCAGTGCGCGGTCGTATTGCCCCAGAAGGAAGTAAGCATTCCCGCGCGCCTCCCATCCAATCGGCGAATTCGGCGCCAGTGCAATAGCCGTCGTGCGGTCCGCCAGCCCCTTTGCGTGCTCGCCCAATAAATGATAGGAACTGCCGCGCGCCACATACGCCGCGGCGTTCTTCGGGTCCAGCTTCACCGCTTGGTCGCGGTCGTCGAGCGACTCCTGATATTCCTTCAGCCGCGCGTAAACCGCGCCCCGCGCCAGAAACACGCGCGCATCGGTGGGGTCGCGCTTGATGGCCTCGGTATAATCCGCCACCGCGCCCGGATCGTCTCCCAACCGCTCACGGATCGCTCCGCGCGTGCGGTAAGCGCGCAAATCTTCGGGCTTCAATTGCAGCGCCGAGTTCATGTTCTCCAGTGCGTGCTGGTAATCGCCCAGGCCCGCATACGCCAGCGCGCGCTCCACGAACACATCTTCATAGTCCGGCTTGCGGCTCAGGCAGACATCAAAATCGTCGATTGCGTCGCGGTAGTCGTGCAGCGCCGCGTGCGCCATCCCGCGGCCTTTATAAGGCTCTGGATTATCCAGCCGCAGCTTGATCGCCTGCGTAAAATCGTCGATCGCCTTGCTGTAATCGCCAATTGCGGCATAAGCATTCCCCCGCGCGTTGTAAATCTCGGTGCGCTCTAATTTCAAATTGATGGCCGTTGTGTAGTCGTGCAGCGCATACTCCGGCTGTTGGCTCGCCAGGAACAAGTCGCCGCGCATTGCATAGCACTGTGCATTGCCGGGCTGCACTTTCACGGCCTGGTTCAGATCGGCCACAGCCTTCACGCGATCTCCGGCGGCGATGTAGTCGCTCGCCCGCGCCATCAGCGCTTCGGCGTTCCCGCCATCGGCGGCAATCGCCTCCGTGTAATCCGCAATCGCGGAATCGCGCTGCCCTGCTTTGTCGGCGCGTGCGCCGCGCTCAAATGCTGCTTCGGATTTTTTGTGGTTTATCTTTGCTTCGGCTGCTTGAGCGGGTATTAACGACAGGGATATGGCAATTGTGAGTACAATCCATTTAAATGTTGCATAGCGCATTCCAGAATTAGTGTACACTCGAAAAGTAAATTTAGATTCCGCTGGTGCACGGGAAGCTGGTGAAAATCCAGCATGGCCCCGCCACTGTAAGCGCGAAGGGTAGATCCGGCACGCCACTGTTCCAAAAACGGAATGGGAAGGCGGATCAGCCCGCTGAAGCGCAAGTCAGGAGACCGGCCGGCGAGATTCATTTTCCGTTCGGCTCTCGAGGGAGGAGCCTAGAATGCGTTTCTACGTTTCAGGCTTGCTGGCCTGCTTTTTATTGTTGTCCGCCTCCGTTTCCGCCGCAGAAATCAAGGGTGCGGTTGTCGATCCATCCGGTGCGCCGATTTCGGGCGCCGTCATTTCCGCCATCAATCGCGTGGGAGTAGTGGCTCAGGCCACCGCCGCGCCTGATGGCAAATTTCACTTGAATCTTTCCGAAACCAACGGCGCTACTTTGCGCGTGAGCGCGCCAGGTTTCGGCACCCAGACCGTTCCGCTCACCGAATCCACTACGGTCACGCTCGCCATCGCGCCGCAAGTGGACGCCGTGAGCGTCGTCGGCTCCGCCATTGATGCGCCAGCCAGTGAGCAGGGCGGTAGCATCAGCATTATTCCCCGCGAGGAAATTCGAAGCCGCAATGAACCGGTCGCGAGCGATCTGCTGCGCGAACTTCCCGGTGTCACACTCACCCAGACCGGATCTACCGGCGGTCTGATGACGCTCTACATTCGCGGCGGATATCCCACCTACAACCTGGTCGAAATCGATGGCGTACCCGTCAACACCTTCGGCGGTGATTTCGATTTCGCGCACATTCCATCCGAAGCCCTCGACCGCATTGAAGTCATCCGCGGCCCGCAATCGGCCATCTACGGACCTTACGCCAACAGCGGTGTGATCAACTTCGTCACGCGAGATCCCGATTCCGGTCCCACCGCCGACGTCATCGCTGAAGGCGGCTCGCACAGCGAACGCCGCTTCGGCATCTCCGGCGCGGGCCGCTTTGCCGGATTTGGCTTGGCCGCGTCCGCATCGCGCATGGATACCGATGGGCCCGTGGTCAACAGCGATTATCACAACGAAGGTCTGCTGCTCAACATCACGCGCCGGTGGAACCGCCAGCAGCTCTCGCTTCACGGCGATTTCGATTCCAACTGGAACGGAGTCCCTGGCCCCTGGGGATCAGACCCCAAGCACACGTTCACCGGCATCGATACCATCAGCCGCAACGCAAACAACTTTTCCGATTACGGCCTCCACTACGAAGCCGATTTCACCAGCCGCATTCGCCAGGAAGTGTTCGGTAGCTTTTTCCTGAACAATAATGGATTCACGAGCCCCTTCGGCTTCAGTTCCAATAAGGATATCCGCGGCCAGGCCGAAGCCCGTACCGTTGCGAGCGTCTCCCGTAATGACACCGTGGCTTTCGGCGTAAGCCTCGGCCGCGAAGAAGTTCGAAACACCTTCATCACCGGCGCCGACGGCGAGCCTTTTCTGCTTCGCCGCAGCGACGTGGGCGTATACGCGGAGAACCGTTACGAATGGGGCGGCCGCCTCTTTCTGAACATCGGGGTTCGCGGCGAATTCATCCATACGCCCGCTATCCCGGCGGACGGCTTCGCGCGCCCGTTCTTCCCCGATAACCACATTTCGCGTGCCAATCCCAAAGTCGCCGTGGCCTACGTGTGGCATTCAACGCGCCTGCACTCTTCTTTCGGCACTGGGATTCGTCCACCGGGCGGCTTCGATCTCGCTTACACCGACAACCCCGCGCTCCAGCCTGAGCGCACGCGCAGTATTGACGCAGGCATCCAACAGAATTTGCTCAACGGCCGCCTCTCGCTCGATGCCACATATTTTCACGATCGCTTCTATGACCTGATCGTCGTCCTCGGCGGTTCGCTCTCCGTCCTCAGCCGCTTCGAATCCGACAACATCGCCAACTCGCGGGCGCAGGGCGCGGAGTTTTCCGCCCGCTTGCGGCCCACGCGATGGATCTTCCTCACCGGTTCCTATACGCACCTCGATACCGAAATCCTTTCCCTTAATGGATCGGCCAACCAAGCTCCGCCGCCCTTCACCGTCGGGCAGCAGTTGCTTCGCCGGCCCGCGGATTTCGGCACACTCACCGCGACCTTCACGCGCGGACGCATCAGCGCAAATGTCGATGCCTATATGCGCGGCTCCATGCTCGATGTCGAACCCAGTTTCGGCGCGACCAACGGTCTGTTTCAGAATCCCGGCTATGTGAATCTGGGAATCAATCTCAACTACGCGCTGGGCCACGGCGTCAGTATCTACGGCAACTTGCGAAATGCATTGAACCAGCATTATGAAGAAGTGTTCGGCTTTCCCTCACCTCGCTTGAATTTCCTGGCGGGAATGAAGTGGACGCTTGCAAAAGGGCAGTAAATTATGACCGATCAACCTTTCGATGAACCGCGCCTCGCCATCAACCGCGTTTACACGCGCCGCGGCGATCAGGGCGATACCAGCCTAGCCGGCGGACAGCGCGTCCCCAAAGACAGTCCGCGCATCGAAGCCTATGGCACCGTCGATGAGTTGAACAGCTTCATTGGTCTCGCCCGCGACACCGTCACGCAATGCACGTCGGGCGCTCCGCGTCTCGCCGAACTGGGCGCCATCCTGTTACGCGTGCAGCACGAGCTGTTCAACCTCGGCTCCATTCTCGCTACCCTGCCGGAGGACGTGCATCCCAAACAAGCGCGTGTCACCGAAGCCGAAGTCACGCGACTCGAATCGGAAATGGACCGCATGAATGCCGAGCTTCCACCGCTCCGCTCGTTCGTGCTTCCCGGCGGCAGCCGTCTGAATGCCGAGTTGCACATCTGC
Organism: Bryobacteraceae bacterium; assembly: GCA_035550475.1. Taxonomy (GTDB): domain Bacteria; phylum Acidobacteriota; class Terriglobia; order Bryobacterales; family Bryobacteraceae; genus DASZPB01. Next base: position 160,744 of record DASZPB010000035.1, read on the forward strand.
CGCACCGTGTGCCGCCGCGCCGAGCGCATCTGCGTAACCCTCGCGCGCGCGGAACCCACGCCTCCAGAGGCCGTGCGCTATCTGAATCGCCTCAATGATGCGCTTTTTGTCTGGAGCCGGTGGGCGAGCCACGTGATGGGCGCTCCCGAAATCCTGTGGGAACCCAATCAATCCGCCTCAGGGCGTTTTGATTCATAATGATTCAAGGAGAAATTGATGCAGAAGAATTCCGCGCGGCCTCTGGCCGTTGGTCTCACGATCCTCGGCGCCATGGCGCGGCTGATGCCGCATCCGCCGAACTTCGCCCCGGTGGGCGGTCTGAGTCTCTACGCCGGCGGACGCCTGCGCGGTTGGCAGGCTTACCTGTTGCCCCTCGTGCTCATGCTGGTGACCGATCCGCTCATGGGCGGCTTTTCGCGCACCACTCCGCTCATCTACGGCAGCTTTCTGATCAATGTGTGGATCGGCTCGCGGCTGCGCTCTACCGAGAATCCGCTGTGGATCGGCGCGGCGGCCGGCATCGGTAGTCTTCAGTTCTTCTTGATTACGAATTTCGGCACATGGCTTTTCTCCTCGCTGACCTACCCGCATACCATGGCGGGCCTGATGGCGTGCTATGTCGCGGCGATTCCGTTCTACGGTCTCACGCTGGCTTCCGACCTTCTGTATGCCGGTGTTCTGTTCGGTCTGCATGCCTGGTTGAGCCGCCTTGTGGCGCAGCGCGAACGCGTCGTTCCGCAGGCCGCGTAGTTCCAACGTGCAAAAGGTTCTGTTGGCCTGGAGCAGCGGTAAGGATAGCGCGTGGTCTCTCCACGTCCTTCGGCAGCGGAACATTCCGGTCGCCGCGCTCCTCACCACTCTCAACGAAGCCGCGGACCGCGTCGCGATGCATGGCGTCCGGCGCACTCTCGCCGAAGCGCAGTCTGCCGCGGCCGGCCTTCCTCTTTGGCAGGTGCCGCTACCTTGGCCTTGCACCAATGAGGATTACGAAAAGCGCATGGCCGAAGCCTGCAGCCGTGCCGTCTCCGAGCGCTTCGACGCCATCGCCTTTGGCGATCTCTATCTGCGCGATGTTCGCGAATACCGCGAGCGCCAGTTGGCGGGCTCCGGCCTGACCCCTCTGTTCCCGCTCTGGGAAATTCCCACACCTTCACTCGCCCGCGAAATGATCGCCGGTGGGTTGCGCGCCCGCTTGACTTGCGTCGATACGCAATCGCTTGACGCCTCATTCGCCGGGCGCGAGTTCGACGAAGCACTGCTGGCGAATCTGCCCCAGGCCGCCGACCCTTGCGGCGAGAACGGCGAGTTTCACACCTTTGCGTATGCCGGGCCCATGTTCGTGTCGCCCATTCACGTCACCGGTGGTGAGATCCGCACGGTCGATCGCTTCGTCTACGCCGATCTGCTGCCCGCCGAGGCCGCCGAATGCCGCGCATCGTCTCACTGATTGCCAGCGCCACCGAGATCGTCGATGCGCTCGGCGAGATCGATCACCTGGTCGGCCGTTCGCACGAATGCGATTATCCCGAGCGTGTCAAAGCGCTGCCCTGCTGCACTGCGCCGCGCATACCGGTGGATGGCAGCAGCCGCGAAATCGACGGTCTGGTGAAAGCGTCCGCGCGGAATTCTATCTCCATATACGACGTCTATGAAAACGTCCTCAACAGCCTGGAACCCACCCATATCCTGACGCAGATCCAGTGCGAGGTCTGCGCCGTGAGCCTGCGCGATATCGAAGATGCCATGGCGCGCGGCCTGCGCGGCACTCCGGAAGTTGTGTCTCTGCAGCCGGATTCTCTTGCCGGCATCTGGGCCGGCATCCGCCGCGTAGCAGCTTCGCTCGGCATTGAACGCCGCGGGGATGCCGTCGTCGAAAACTTGCAGCAGCGCATGTGCTCCTGGAAAGGCCAAGCTGCGTCTCCCCCGCGCGTCGCCTGCCTGGAATGGCTCGAGCCGCTCATGGCAGGCGGCAACTGGACGCCCGAATTGCTCGACATGGCTGGCGCAGTTAACCTGTTCGGCGCCGCCGGCACTCATGCCCCATGGATGCGCTGGGAAGACTTGCTGGCCGCCGACCCCGACGTGATCGTCGCCGCGCCCTGTGGTTTCGATATGGCCCGCACCACGCAAGAAATGTATTGGCTCACCGATCGCCCGGAATGGTTCAGTCTGCGCGCTGTGCGCAACGGCCGTGTCTACCTGGCCGATGGAAACCAGTATTTCAATCGCCCCGGCCCGCGCGTAGTCGAGACGTTACAAATCCTCGCGGAGATTCTTTATCCGGATCAATTCCCACCGTCGCTTCGCGGCTCCGGCTGGCTGCCTTTCGGTTCCGCGCTATGATGAGCTTGAATCATGGCGCTGATCGCCGTTTCCGGTCACCCGGGGTGCCGTTACGAAGAGGTGGCGCGAATCGCGGCACAGAAGCTTGGCTTTGACCTGCTGAGCCAATCCCGCATTCACCTGCTCACCGCCGAGGAATTCGGACCGGAACCGCATATTCCCGATAAAGCCTACGCCAGCCTCATCACCTCCATCGTTGCCCGGCTCGCCGTTAAACATCACCTGGTATATTGCGCTCTCGGCGGAGAGCTCGACCCGCGGCATTTCCCCGGCGTGCTGCGCGCGCATATCGTCGCGCCGGAAAGTGTCCGCATCGGCAACATCATGCTGGATCACCAATTGGAGCGGCCCGCCGCGCGCCAGCTTCTGCTCCAGTTGGAAGCCGCCGCCCGAGCCGATCGCAAAGCCAAATTCGGCAAAGCCAAAACGACCGCTGATTTGTTCGACCTCGTCTTTAGCTCGGAGTTTCTTTCCACCGAACAAATCGCCGGTCTGATCGAAGCCGCCGCGCGCTCCATGGGTCTCGAAGAGCGCGGCTACCTCTCCGCCGAGGCCGAAACGCAGCTCCAGTTTCAAATGCGCCTCAAGCTCTCGCGGTATGGAATCGCTCCGCCCGGCAATGTCACTTTGCGCGAGAAGATGTTCGCCCACCCAAGCGAAGAGATGTTCGCCAACCTTCTCGACTTCTATCGCATCGCCTGGGAGTACGAGCCGCGCAGCTTCCCCGTGCAATGGGATCGCGAGGGCCGCGTGCTCGAAGCGTTCACCCCGGATTTTTATCTGCCGGAATTTGACCTCTACGTCGAATTAACCACCATGAAACAATCCCTGGTCACGCGAAAAAATCGCAAAGTGCGGCTTCTGCGCGAGCTCTATCCGCATCTCAATATTCAGGTGTTCTACCAAAAGGATTTTGAAAATCTGATCTTCAAGTACGGCTTGGCCCGCCGGCCGGTGCAGGTATGAGTCCGGAACTGCTGCCAGGCGTCGAGCGCGTCCTATTTACCGAGGAGCAGATTGCCGGGCGCATCCGCGAAGTCGCCGCGGAGATTAGCCGCGATTACGAGGGTCGCACCGTGAAACTGGTGGGCGTGCTCAAAGGCTCCGTCTTCTTCCTGACGGCTCTGGCACGCCAGATCCACGTTCCAGTGAAGGTCGATTTCCTCGGCATCTCCAGTTTCTCGAATCGCAGCGGCGCCCCCGGGGTTGTCCGGATCGCCAAAGATCTGGACGATAGCATCGAGGGCGAAGACGTGCTGCTTGTCGAAGACATCATCGATACCGGATTCACCCTCCGCTATCTGCTGCAAACACTCGCGGGGCGTGCGCCCAATTCCCTTTCCGTCTGCACTTTCCTCGATCGCAACTCCAGCCGCATCGTCCAGGTACCGGTCCATTATCGCTGCTTCGAGATCCCGGACCGCTTCGTAGTCGGTTTTGGGCTGGACCATAACCAGCTCTACCGGAACTTGGGATACGTGGCGGTGCTCAAGCCAGACAGAGGTGTTTGATATCACGGAAAAATGTCCGATCTGTAATACTCCAATGACAAATTTTGGGGTAAAGTGAAAGCAGAATTATTCGGAGCGTGCATGATGCGATCCCGGATTCTGTTTTTGTCCGGGCATCAGGAAGATGCCCGCCGCCTTGCGCTGATGTTGCAGGGGCTGCCTTTAGCGCTGGACTATGTTAGCTCCCTGCAATCTGCGCGCGCCAAGCTCCAGCAGGAAGAGTACGATCTTATACTGACTGAAGCCACTTTGCCCGATGGCAACTGGTTAAACGCTCTGCATCTCGCTCGCGAATCTCTTCGAGAATTGCAAGTCATTGTAACTGATCCGCTAGCCGATGCCGGCTTCTGGGCCGAAGCACTCAACTTAGGCGCATATGATCTGCTGCCGCAGCCGTTTTATGCACCTGAGGTCCGACGCATCTTATATAACGCTTGCTCGCGGCTGCCGTACGAAGCTCGTCCGATGGCCACCGCCGTATAATGGTTTCTCCTGCGAGAAACCATGTCCGCCAAGACCGGTGTCTTTATCGACGGAAATCGCGCGCGATTTCTTTCTGAATTGAAAGAATTTCTGCGAATTCCCAGCATTAGTACTTTGCCCGCGCACCGTCCGGATGTCGACCGTGCGGCGCAATTTGTGAGCGACAGTCTACGCAAGGTGGGAATGAATGCTGTCGAGATCATTCCCACCGCCGGGCATCCGCTGGTTTACGCCGAGTGGATGGGCGCGCCAGGAAAGCCCACCGTGCTTTGCTACGGGCACTATGATGTGCAGCCCGCCGACCCACTGGAGTTATGGAAGAGTCCGCCGTTTGAGCCCGACGAACGCGATGGCAATCTCTACGGCCGCGGCACAGCCGACGACAAAGGTCAGATGTACATGCACATCAAGGCCGTCGAGACGCTGCTCGCGGTCGATGGCCGCCTGCCGGTGAACGTCAAGTTCCTGGTGGAAGGTGAAGAAGAAGTGGGCGGTGCATCGATCGCCCGCTACGTCGCTGAACATCCCGAAAAGCTACACGCCGATGTAGCGTTGGTGTCCGATACCGCCATGTATGCCGACGGCATGCCGACGCTGTGTATCGGATTACGTGGTCTGATTTATGTCGAAGTCGACGCCTCGGGCCCCATGCGCGATCTTCATTCCGGTCTGTACGGTGGCGCTGCTCCTAATGCCGTCTTCGGCCTCATCGAATTGCTCGCTCAGGCCAAGGACACAAACGGCGTCATCCAAATTCCCGGCGCTTATGACGACGTAGAGCCTCCCGCCGCAGCCGAACGTGAAAGCTGGAGCCGCCTGCCTTTTGAGGAACGCGAATTCCTGGCCTCCGAAGTGGGTGCGAGCCGCCTCACGGGAGAGCCCGGCCGTCCGGTGCTGGAGCGCATCTGGGCGCGCCCGACATTTGAAGTGCACGGCATCGCCGGCGGCTTCACCGGGCCCGGAGCCAAGACCGTGATCCCCGCCCAGGCGACAGCGAAAGTCAGTTTCCGCTTAGTGCCCAACCAGGACCCTGAAAAAGTAGTGGCCCATTTTCGCGAGTGGGCGCGCGACCATACGCCGCCGGGAATCCGCACCGAAGTTCGCGTGCTGAGCGCCTCCCCCGGCCTGATAGTGAATCCCGATCACCCCGCGATCCGGGTAGCCGCCGCCGCGCTGGCTGAAGTATTCGGCAAGCCAGCGGTCTTCATCCGCTCCGGAGGCTCGATCCCGATCGTCGGCGATTTCGCGACGCATCTGCGTATCCCAACGATCCTGATGGGCTTCGGCCTCCCCGATGACGGCCTGCACTCGCCCAACGAAAAGTACAAAATAGAAGACTTCTACCAGGGCATCCGCACCATCGCAAGGTTCCTGGAACAATACGGCGAATAAATTCCAGCAGGCAGCGGCGGAGCACGAGCAGGTCACACTCTGGCGCACGTGGCAGAGCATCAGGAGATGGCACGAATGTGCTTCACCTTGCCGTGCTACTCCGCCACTCGAACGAAAAAAAACCATATGCTCCCCGCTGGCATCACCAACATTGGATGTGGTTACGGCTACGAGAACTGTGTCCACGAAAGGCAGGGAACAACCATGAGCGAGTTAGTAGCGGTCTCTTACCCCGACGTTTATCGTGCCGGCGAAGTCTGCGCAGCGCTGCAACGCCTGCAAAAGGAATTTCTGATTGAGATGGAAGACGCCGCCTTCGTTACCCGGGAACAGGACGGCAAAATCAAGCTTCATCAAACCCAGCCCGTAGTCGGCGTTGCGACGGGGATTGGCGCATCCCGAGGCAGCTTATGGGGTGCGCTGATCGGCCTCTTGTTCTTGCAGCCTCTGTTGGGCATGGCTGCCGGCGCTGTGCTTGGAGCGGCGGGCGGCGCGCTCACGGGAAAAATGGCCGATTACGGAATTCCTGATCACTTCATGAAGGACCTTGCCGGAAAACTGCAGCCCGGAACCTCGATGCTATTCGTCCTGTTCCGAAAGATCACCTGGGAGAAGGTACTGCCCCACGTTTCGCAGTACGGTGGGACCGTGATGCATAGCTCCCTGACGCCAGAAGCGGAGTCCCAGCTCCAATCGGCACTCACGGAAGGCGCTGGGCCCAAAATAGCCGCCTGAGTCTCTGCAAATCCACAATGTTGCGTGTCGCCCCAGCGTGTTGAGTCTTCGGATGGCGGCACGCCAGCCGCAGAATGGCGAGGTGTTCGTAAAGGCGTCTCCAAAACCGAAAGTCCGGGAACAAGTTCACTCCCGGACTTCTCGTCCCAAGCGACGTCGCAGCCCTTGCACGCGCTGGCACTTGCATAGCGAGTAGCGCACCTTCCGCGTCTCATTCGCCGGGTAGCCCCTCGCGCAATCCGGCTCCGGCCACAAGCATCCTCATCCATAGGAGGCAAGTCGGGTAGGCATGCTGCCGGATCAGATGACCTCACCTCACTTGTCCCCCAAATTCGGGTGCAACTTATGAGACATCGATCATTGGTCCGTGGAGTGGTTCTGGTGGTTCTGACGATTGCAGCCGCCATCGGGGAGGCTAATGCGGTATGGGTCCGGACAGCACCTCCTCCGCCCCCGCGTGGGGTTGTTGTCCGTCGGGCGCCCCGTCGTGGAATGGTCTGGACTCCGGGGTATTATCGCTGGCGACGCGGCCGGTTCCGCTGGGTATCCGGCAGGTGGGTAGCTCCGCCGCGCCCGGGGGCTGTTTGGGTCTCTCCAAGGTGGCGTCGCAATCGTGGCGGTTACACTTTTGTCTCAGGCCGCTGGCGCTAGCGCGGAGCTGAGGTAGCAGGAAGGCGCGAACGCTGGTCCACGGAGAAGCAGCAGAAGACATGGTGCAAACGCACTCCGGTAGCGCAAGAATCGCTCGGCCTGCCGCTTTGTTGCTCGTCATGTCCAATGGCGTCACCGGGAGTTGCCTTGAGTTACCGGGTTCATTTCGACAGCGTTCGCGCACCAGCCACTCCGAATTCTGTCTGGGCCTGGACGGATCTCACCACTACGTTCGTCCCAGACAGCGTTCGGTTGTGCCAGTAGGCTCTTCGAACCGGAAGTGAGGACGCTGCGGTTTGTGCCTCGCCCCATGCCGGCGCGCGCATGTGTTCTGTCTTCGCGGTGAGCCTGAGAAACGGATCATTCGGAAAAGTGTTCCGGCCATGGCGACGGCGTCCGAAAGGGTCAGCACAGGCAGAAGTCTGCCCGTGAAGGGCCGTTGCGGCGAGGATCGCTACAAGGATAGTTTGCTTGCATTCCCCCGCGGAGGCGGCCATACGCGCATGTTTTCCATCTGGCTAAATCGGCCGGCATCGATCTTTGGGGAGGGCTCTCATGATCGGCAACTCTGGCAGCAAATCTCACGTTGTATTTGAGGGACGAGAGTGGGTCGTGCTGTTGCGAGGATTGGTTGCCATTACCTTCGCAGTAGCAGCACTCACGTGGCCCTCAATGACGCAGCCCAAGCTGGTACAACTGTTCGGAATCTACGCTCTCACGCACGGCGCGCTTTCAGTGATCGGCGCAATCGCCGGACGCCGCCAGCCCGGCTGCTGGCTGCTTGGAACCGAGGGCGCGGTCGGAATATGGGCTGGTCTGACGGCCGTCAGAGGTCCGCTGCCGGCGCCTCTAACGCCGATCCTGATCATTTGGCTCTGGGCCGCGGCAACGGGGATCATCCAGGTCGTGGAGGCCATTCGTCTGCGACGCCAGATTTCGGGTGACGTTTGGCTCGCCCTCGGCGGCGCGGTGACGCTCTGTTTCGGATCAATTATCTGGATACGGCCCTTTATTGGTCTGATCGGACTGGCTGTAGCGATCGGCGTGTTCGCCGTGTTGTGGGGTATCTTCGAGCTTCTCCTGGGTAAAGAACTGCGCTCCATGCGGCATGGCCGGCTGGCCGGCGGAACTTAGCAGGTCATACATGTGACAGATGATCGTCACTCGTGATGACCACGTCCAATCAGAGCCTGCCAGGGTCGCCTTCACGGTATATCGGCTGACCGAATCAGACGGCATTTGCCTTATGTCTGACGGCCATTCAGGTGCCAAAAAATCCGATTGGAAGTCCATACAGGCTTGTGCTGCGCTACATCACGCAATCTTGACCCATTCCGTAGTGAGCAGATGAACAGACCCACCCTTGCCGGTGTCGAATTCATGAATGTGAAAGCCTCCGCGGTATCTCTCACCGTTATAAGATCCGAAGGCAATTGATGGCGCAGAGCACAGTGTGACACCACCACACATGCCGATCCAAGCCCTATGCCTGTGGCCGTGCAGTACGAGCGTCCGGCGGGCATACGGCGCGATCGCCTTCAGAACGTCTGGAGCATTGATGAGGGCCAGGCCGATTCGGTCGCGCAGGCCGATCGAAGTGAGCGGGTACTCTACAACGTGATGGTGCAACAAGATCAGCCATGCATGCGCGGGAGAACTCCGGAAGATCGATCGGAGGGCCTGCAATTGCGACCGGTCGATGATGCCGATGGCATTCGTGAGCGAGAAATGGCTGCGAGCATTCGAATTGAGAAGAATGAGTCCGGGGGTGTTGTCGCCCGGCGGTTCGATCAGCGGAAAGATCGTCTCCCAAATTTTCGCGACTTCCCTCCGCCCGCGTGCCGAACCCCTTTGTGCCAGTTCGCCCAGCAATTCCGCGCGCTTGCCCTCACGCAAATAGTCCCGCAGCGAAGCTCCCAGAGCGCCTGAGGAACGGTCGACCAGATGAACGCGCTCGCCCTGAACTTCGTCCAGAGCAAGAATGACGCGAACTTTTCGGAGTGCCCGACTCGTGCTCCACGGCAAGTCAATGAGAGCTGGGTGAGCACGGTCCACAACATTCACATCATGGTTGCCCGGCACGAAATAGAGACGGCTGCGAATCTCGGGATATTCTTGAAGAAGGTCGAGGAACTCTGCCCATTCCGTCCGTGTACCGGCATCCGTAACGTCTCCCGTGATGAAAATTCGAGCGAGCGGCGCCTGCGCCTGGATCGTTGCTAATTTCTGGAGTGCCTTGCGAATGCATTCATTGCCTTGCGGGCCGAGCAGACCGGACTCCATGCGGTAATCGTAGCGGCCTCCCACAGCGTGCAAATCGGAGAGATGGGCGAGGCGAACTGTCGCGAAACTAGCGTCGGCGGCACTGGGATGCCAGTCAAGGACCGGATCGTTCACAGTCAGTTCGCGCCAGAGCCAATATCCGCTTTCGAACACGGTCGACAAACCCAACACAAGCGCTGCATTGCCCAAAGCGGCTTTAGCAGCCGCCCATGGACGGACCTGCCCGGCATCTATGAGTTGAAGACCGAGCGAGACCTCGACCTTCCAGGCGAGCAGAGCGCCGGCGGAGGCAAGTAGGAGCGCTGCCAGAACCGAACCGGCGCGGCGTCTGCGATGAAGCTGCAGCGGCGTTCGCGGCCGGCTGGGCACTCGCTCTGCAACGATCCGCAACATCTCACGCAAGACCACGATAGCCGGAAACACGAAGGTGTAATGGAGGTGCCAAAAGGAATTCACGGCTCTCGCCAGAAGCGGGCGTCCGATGGCGAAAGCGGCGCCAGCCAGACCTCCCAACGAGAGAATGACTGTTAGCGGGTGGCTTTCCCAGAAGTTTGCTGCCTGCAATTTCAGGCGGGCCAGGTAAACGACGGCCGAAGGCGCCATACCGACAAGTAAGGCGGGCCCAATGATGAGAGCCAAGCCGGTGATCAACGCCTTCAGGATATTGAAATCGAGTGCGGCCGAGAAAACGACGTTCCACATGCCGCGTCCATAAGGGCTGGTGCGGTTGTCGTCGGCGTCTCCTCGCCGCAAGTCCCAGATGGGTGAGGCTTTCACGCTCCTCCGCTCGCTATTTTGGTGGTTTGGACATTCGCCCGGCCGTGGTTTCAATCAGATAGAGGCCGCGACACGCCAAGTGCGGTCCACTTGACGCGGATGTTCGGATCGCCTCTCCATCTGCTCAGTTACTGCGCGCTCCCCTGGTATGCGTTCCCTTGCCTTCAAGAGGCGGTCAAACACCTCCCGACGTTTGATTCGAGATTGGAATCGATGATTCCATTTGGAGGGTGAATCTTGCGGGTGTGTTTCGCGGATGCCGTTCCAGGTTCAATTTGCCAAAGCATCGAGGGCACGAATGGGTGGGCATAAATGCTGACCCCTTTTAGCTCATCTCCGACAGGTTCTGGGCTGTTCCCACTGAAACCGCGGCCCATTTAGCCTGATCCATGCAGCCTGTTTTTTTCACTGGTACACTTTCGGTCACGCTGGAATCTCACCCAGAGCCCAGTCGCGTACGAACAGGCGGAAAGCATCGGAATAGTGCCAAAAACGAGTGTCAGTCGTTCGTTATCCGTGTATGACGAGTCGAAATACCAAGTGATAACCTCGCGGAAGGGCCCTCGAGCAAGGTCGGTTAGAAATGACGAGGTCCAAATCGCTACCGGGACTACCCATACCCAGCGTCCTGCAAAATATGATGAAGGCCATCTTGCTTGAATTTGGTACCCAGCAGAAAAGCTGATTCCAACCAGCAGCAAGAAGCCGGCTACATCACTCTTGTTGACTTCTGAGAGAACAAAGGTCATGCCGGGGATAAACGCCGAACAGAGCATCAGCACGATGAGAAGTAGCAAACCAATTATGAGCGAAAGCGCCTGCTGGAGTAAAAAAGATCCCCATGAACTCCGCTGCTCTAACAATTCAAACATGCTCAGGGCTCCAGCCCATGGATCGTGGAGGTCACGGGGGCTCCGACCAATGGGGATAACGGGGGATAAATGGGTAAATAGCTCGGGGCGATGGAGGCAAATGGTCAGAGTGAGGCTGACCTGTTTTGCCCTTACTGACTAAACCTAACGATACAGGCCAAAGCCCCCAGGAACGTCGCCGTTTGGACGCTCCACAATACGTAGACCTTCTTACGCAATGGGCTGCATGGGAAGAACTGGCGATGCAGTCTGAAGACCCCTCCCTGGAGCCAACTGGGGCCAATCTCCGGGATCCGGGCGCTTCCGGGAAGATTGTCATTCACCTCTTTCATCATCCGGCGAAATATGACAATCTGAATGAGCTGAAGCACAAATGTCGTTATGAACAATGTGGCTGCGAGCAGAATTCTCATGTCTAACCTTCTTTAGGGACATAATAGGTCCGCCTATCTCCGAGTTTCCCCCTCCTTCACGGAGAGATTTCAGCACTCATCCATGCCCCTGAACTCTCGATTACCTTGCACTTGGAGCTTTGGATCGTTTGGCGGTCACCGGTTCTCACATCCACCTTCTCCAGCGTAAAGTGATAGGGACCGCAGAGCAACTGCGATTTCCATGCCAAGAGGTACCGCGAATCAGGGGACCAGAGGACACCGGAGTTGCCGAGCGTTCGGGCCCGAGTGAACATGTGTGTTTCGAATAGAACAGTGTCTTCGGGGGCTGACGCTTCTTGGGCAGCAATCCATTTCCCGTCAGGCGACCACGCAGCTCTTCTGAACCCTTGAGCGATGGACGTAACGGACTTTTTAGCTAAGTCTATGAGGCCCAGCCGTCCTCTATCCGTGGCCACTGCTTCTAATCCATCGGGCGATAAGCTTAGATCCGTCCATGCCGCGTCCGAGTTGCAATTAGTGGACAGAATTTGTCGTACACTCGCATCCTTGAGTACGAACTCAAATACACCACATGCGGGGCTGGTTCCATTCCAATAGCTCCCCGAAACCAACATCAGATCTCGGTGTGCCGAAATCGCTAAGCTATAGGAAGATCGAAACACTGTTGAGCCTCGAATCAAGCTGGCTCGGACGGGGTGAAGCTCAACAATGAATATCCCTGCTTTGGGTCTAGCTACAGGCGACTCGATGCCGGCTTGCGCATATAAGGCTTTTCCGTCTGGGTCTACAACAAAGAGCCCGAGGGGAAAGGGCAACGGGATGTTCTTCACGCTAGAACCTGCGGACGGAAAGAGTCGTATGCGCTGCTCGCCTGTGAACGCCGGTCCCCCGCTGTAAACGGCAGCCTCATATTCGAAAGCGCCTCCAAAACCAAGCGTGGTCCAGCTAGAAAGCAGTACCGCTATTCCGATGAGACTACAAATAGCGTGAAGTCTTGTCATAGGCCGGGCACCAGAATTCCCCAGCCAGGCGTCCACCGCGGCGGCGAGCCAAACCAGTTCGTCAGCCCAACGTCATTCAAGATCGTAAACGCAAAGCTGTTGCTGTTCCATCCAATCCAGAAAAATGGAGGACAGCATAGTAGGGAACTTTTAACCCCGCATTATACAAGCTCACGTGCGCTTTCATAAGGGAGATGTCATCTTTAGCCAACAGTACTGGCTACATCAGCAATCCGCAATTGAAACAAAGGTAGTAGAGCCACTTGGAAGCATCTGAGATTACAGTCCTCGTTTCTTTCACGGAGCAATCTCGCTACTTACCCACGCACCAGAACTCTCGATCACGTTACACTTTGAACTTTTGATCGCAACCCGGTCACCGGTTTTTATGTCTACTTTTTCCAGCGTAAAGAAATAGGGACCGCAGAGAATCTGCGACTTCCATGACAACAAGTAGCGGGAATCGGGAGACCATAAGACGTCTGATTGGCCCAAAGTTCGGCTCTGGTTAAAGGTACGCGTATCGAACAGAATAACCTTCTGATCGATATCACCTTGCGCCGCGATCCACTTCCCGTCCGGCGACCATGCGGCCCGTCTGAATCCATGGCCAATTATCTTGGCGGAGTCCTTAGTCAAGTCAATTAGCGCCAACTCTCCCTATGCGTCGCCACAGCCTTTTGTCCGTCGGAGGACAAGCTCAGATCTCTCCACATCGCCGGAGGTCGGCAGTCAGTCGAAAGTACCTGCTGGACATGAGCATTAACGAGAGCAAACTTGAAAACACCACACGCAGCTTTGATCCCATCCCAATAACTTCCCGAAACTAACACCAAATCCCCATGAGCTGAGATCGCTAAGCCAAATGAGGAACGAAACCCGGTTGAGCCGCGTATGAGGTGTACCCGAGTTGGACGAAACTCGATCATAAACAGTCCGGGTCTCGGTCTGACGCCAGCAGTCTCAATACCCGCTAGTGCAAGTACTGATTTTCCGTCCGGACCGATAGCAAATTGGCCAAGGGGCCACGTGTCCCACCATCAGGGAGACATCATCGTAAGCGCCCGAGCCCATATATGCCGACGTCGTACGGATAATACCCCGGCTGGATTCGTGTCAAGCCGTTTGGATCTGATCCGCCCGGCGCTGCCGGCCTGTAATACGCGGAGAACACCGGCGCCGTTCCTTTGGTATAGGTCTTTGACGTCAGATTTCCAAAACCGTCATACGTGTATGCGTCTCCCCAACTCGTGTCTGTGGTTTCTACCCGAACCAACCGCCGCAACGAGTCGTATGGGTAAGTTACCTCTTCTCCCGTGATCCAGTCTTTGGCCTGCGTGATCTGTCCGTTTTGACCCGGATCGCCCGGTGATCTTCGACGCGCACCCGCTGTGCCCTACACCCGCCGCCGCACCAAATAAACAAACAGCGCCGCGAGCGCCAGTCCCGTTGCCAGTGTGCCCACCACCATGTAGTCGAACGCCCGCCGCGGACCCGGCAGAGCCCATGTCACGAACGCCGCCATTCCCACCAGCCAGGCCAGAACCCCGGCGCTCCACCACACCGCCGGCTTCACGTCTTTGATCACAGTTCAATTTTAGGATGGGCCGGTACTGAACCGGCTGGTAAACTGATAGGTGAGTGTGTACGGAAGTTCCATAACGAAGGTAAATGCGGTTTTTGCACTCCTTCTCTTGTGGTTTGCGGGCTGCCGCACCAATCACGCGCCGGCCAAGTCGCTCGGCGAAGCGTTTGTCGGGCCTGCTGTCCTCAAGCTGCGTAGTGACATTCCACTCGAATCGCCCGTCGTAGCGACCCTCAAGCACGGAGACCGAGTCGAGATTATCCAAAAGCGCCGCCGCTTCCTCCGCGTCCGCGCAGCCAACGGCGCCGAAGGTTGGACGCATGAGCGCCAGTTGCTCGCTGCCTCGGACATGACTGCGCTCGAACAATTGTTCCAGCAAGCCGCGCACATGCCGGCTCAGGGCGCAGCCACGGTTTACGACGCGCTGAATATCCACACCAGGCCGTCCTCGCACGCACCCAGTTTTCTGCAGATCCACGAAGGCCAGAAGGTGGACGTGCTCACTCACGCGGTGATGCCGCGCACCGAAGAATCGCGGCCTCCGCTGGTGCGGCCCACGCCTAAGCAGCCGCGCAAGACCGCTGCCAAGAAGGAAGAGAAGGCTCCCCGATATCCGCCGCTTCGGTCTCCACCGGAGCCCCCGGGTCCTCCCGCCGGTTGGCTCGAACTTTCGAAAACGGCAGCGCCCGACGCCGCGCCGCCACAAGAACCGAAGAAGGAAGAAAAGCCGGTGCCCACCGACGACTGGAGTCTCGTCCGCACTCCCAATGGTGAAGCTGGCTGGGCACTCACCCGCCGCCTGGTAATGGCCATCCCGGACGAAGTGGCGCAATACGCCGAAGGCCGCCGCATCGTGTCTTATTTCTCGCTCGGCGAAGTCCAGGATGGCAATCTCAAGAAGCACAACTGGCTGTGGACCACCATCAGCGATGGCACCCACCCTTACGATTTCGATTCGTTCCGTGTGTTCATCTGGAGCATCCGCCGCCATCGTTTCGAAACGGCCTATATCGAACGCCGGATTGAAGGCTACGCGCCCGTAATCGTCAAACCCGTTCAGCTTCCGAACGGAAAGAATTCGGCTGATTCCACAACGTACCCCGGATTCTCTCTCTGCGTGGAGGGCGCCGATGGCCATCGCTACCGCAAGGAATACGCCTTCCTGACCAACATTGTCCGCTTCGCCGGCCAGCAACCCTGCGAGCCGCCGCCGGCCCTGCAAATCGACGCCCCGCCTCCCGCGGCAGTCACCACTCGGGCCGAAAAGCCCTCGCTCTACCAGCGCTTCCGAAGGCGCCTGCGGGCCATGGAGCGGAAATGGTTCGGCAGGTAGCGGCGCTCCCATCAAACAAACAACTGTCGAGCATCGGCGGCGTGGCGCACTCCGGCTAATTGTTCTTTCCCTCGGAAAGGCTGAATTTCGCTGGGTTTTCCTTCTGTTAAAATGGTGCTTCCCATTCGATGCCAACCCTCGGAATTGACGCTCGCGATCGTCTCATTGTTGCTCTGGATTTACAAGACATTGAAGCCGCCCGCCGCATGGTGGAAGCCCTTGAGGGCACGGCGCATTTTTTTAAAATTGGCCTCGCCTTGCAACTGGCGAGCGGGGCTGAGTCCTTTATCCGCTCTCTCATTGAGCAAGGGAAGCAAGTCTTCTTGGATTACAAGTACTACGATATTCCCGAGACTCTGCGAAAGGCCGTTGGGCGGGCCGCGGGTATTGGCGTTTCGTTCCTGACCATTCACGGATCAAGCAGCCTGATTCGCGCGGCGGTCGAGGCGAAAAAGAACCACGATCTCAAGCTTTTTACCGTAACCGTCCTCACCAGCATGGATGCCGATGACATGGCAGAGATGGGATACACTCATCATTCCGTGGAAGAACTGGTGCTATTCCGGGCTCGCAAGGCGTTGGAAGCTGGATGCGATGGAGTGATCGCGTCTGGATTAGAGGCTCGCCAGATCAAGAACTTGTCTCATGACAATCTGTTGGTGGTGACCCCGGGCATTCGAAACGAAGGGGCGGCTCCGGATGACCAAAAGCGGAGAGTTACACCGCAATTCGCCATCTCGCAGGGAGCCGACTATCTAGTGATCGGGCGCCCCATCACGGAAAACCCAACACCCCGGGAAGAAGCCGAACGCATCATTGGAACTATGCAGGCCGCCTTCGATGAGCGCGCCAATCAGAGTTCGCACGCTTAGGCCTGGAGGAACCCGGCCTACCATCTGATCCGCTATTCTCCGAGGCCCTGCCGCTCACCCACAGCGGTTTGTGGCCGCCCATCTGAGTCGAAGACTCATCGCGCCTTTCACCCCTTCGCCTTCTCTCTATACAGAAAACACAGTATGATCTCGGGAAGATTCCCGGCTAATAATCAGGGACCTGGGGTGGGAACTTGCCTCGGCGCTTTTTGGCGTTCGCCGGAATGTGGATGGCCACATCTCCGGTTTTCGCTGCCGATATCTCTATCCGCGGCCGTGTGCTGGATGAGACCAGTGCGGCGGTGTCCTCTGCCCTCATCCGCTTCCACCCCGTCGCCGGCACGAACGGCCGGGACTTTCGGGCATCCTCAGGCCCAACCGGCAAATTCGAAATCCGCCTGCCCGCGCCCGGCAACTACACCGTCACCGTGGAACATGAGGGCTTTTTTCCGCTGCAGAACCAGACCATCGCAATCGGCCAGACTCCTGAGGATGTCCACCTCGTTCTGAATCACCTGCGCGAGGTCTTCCAATCGGTGCGGGTGAATGCGACCACGTCGTCGCTCGATCCCGAGCGCACCGAAAACCGCAAGAGCCTGAACAACCTCACTGTGCTCAACGTGCCTTTTTCGGGACGCGATTTGCGCAACGCTCTGAAGCTCATGCCGGGCGTGGTGCAGGACCCCAAGGGCGGCTTGCATCTTTCCGGAAGCTCCTCCAACCAGGTGCTCTATACGCTCGATGGCTTCAATATCACCGACCCGCTCACCGGCCACTTCGATACGCGCTTGAGCTTGGATTCGGTCCGCGCCATCGACTATTCCACCGGCCGCTATTCTCCCGAATACGGGAAGGGGTCGGCCGGCGCGGTCGCCATCCAGACCGGTATGGGGACCGACACTCTGCGCTATTCGGCCACCAATTTCGTTCCCGGCGTCGACACGCAATCGGGCGCGCATATCGGAACCTGGGCGCCGCGCGTGGGTCTCTCCGGCCCGATCCTCAAACACCGCGCCTGGTTCTCCGATACCGCCGACTCCGAGTACTCACAGACCGTGGTTCCGGACGTGCAGAAGGGGCACGACCGCACACCCAGTTTCCGCTTCGACAACCTGCTGCACACGCAGGTGGATTTGTCTCGCTCGAATATCTTCTACGCGTCATTCCTGATGAATTTGTGGAAAGCGCCCGGGTGGGGACTGAGCGCCCTCGATCCGCCATCCACTACTCTTAACCGCCGCAGCCGCACCTGGTTCTACAGCTTCAAAGACCAAATGTACCTTTCGCGCGGCACGCTGCTCGAGCTCGGCTATGCCGAGGACCGCACGTTTGCCCGCCAGATTCCCCAAGGTAACAGTCTCTACCTGATCACGCCGGAAGGCCGGAATGGAAACTACTACATGGATACTACCCAGACCTCCGGCCGCCGCCAATTACTGGCGAACCTGTTTCTGCCGGTGCTGCATCTGGGCGGTGAACACAAACTGAAAACCGGCTTCGATTTCGACCGTCTCGACTATTGGCAAGACATCCGCCGCACCGGCTTTGAGCAATTTCACGTGGATGGGAGTCTGCTGCGCGAGACCACCTACCGGGGAAGTGGCCGCTTCAGCAGGCCGGGCCTGGAGGCCTCGTCATACCTGGTGGATGACTGGAAGGTCCGGTCCGACCTCGTTCTCGAACTGGGCGTGCGCCAGGATTGGGATGAGTTTATCCGGCGCACGCTGCTTTCGCCGCGTCTTTCGTTCTCTTATTCCCCGTTCCGATGGAAAAACACGAAGCTCTCGGGCGGATATGCCGTGATTTACGACTCCAGCCAGTTGGAACTTTTCCGCCGCCCCTTGGATCAGATCGCCGTCACCACCACCTACAACCCCGACGGCAGCATTTTCAGCGGCCCCGCACTCGAGATCTTCACCCTGCCGAATTCCGGATTGAAAGCCCCGAAATACCGTAACTGGACGTTCAGTGTGGATCAGCGCCTTCCGCGTAACGTGATGCTCAGTTCCACATACCTGCGCAAGCGCGGCGTCGATGGCTTCACCTATCTCGATCTCCGCAAGATTTTCGATCCGGCAATCGACAGCCTGCTTACCCTCACTAACGAGCGATGGGATGATTACGATTCCGCCGAGGTTGCCCTGCACCAATCATTCGGAAAAGGGTACGAGTGGATGGCCAGCTACACGCGCTCGCGCGCGATCTCAAACGCCGTGCTCAATCTCGCTGTGGATGACACAACGCAGGTGCGGGACAATGCGGGCCCCATGCCCTGGGATTCGCCCAACCGTTTCCTCGGCTGGGGCTATTTCCCGAGTCCCTGGAAGACCTGGGCATTTGCCACGCTGGTGGAGGCGCGCAACGGCTTTCCGTTTTCCATCCAACGCGATGACGGCGGCGTGGTCGGCGCGGTGGACTCGCATCGCTTCCCGCGTTACTTCGATCTGGATTTTCACGTGGAGCACCGTCTTCACATCGGCAAATATCACATTGCGCTGCGCGGCGGCTTCACCAACATCACCAATCACAAAAACCCCACGGTGGTGAACAACATCATTGGAGCGCCACAATACATGCAGTATTTCGGCAGTGAAGGCCGCCACCTCATCTTCCGCATCCGCTGGATCGGCAAGGACCTGGAATAAGTGACGCCCAGCAAGGCGAAAGCGATTGCGCGTCGGCGTCAATGCGAGGGGCGATTCAATGGCTGAGAGGCCGGCTCAATGCACGGCCTGCTTGAAGTGGTAAACCACTCCGCCGGGCGCGCACTTCATCGCGGAGACCTTCTTCCAACAGGGCTCACGGACCTCGCGAAATGACACCAGACCTTCCTTCATCGCGCCCAGAACCTCACCCGTGAACAGTGCGAAAAAGATCGACGCTACGGATCCGGCCTTCTTATAGCCCTCCGATTCCATGGCCTCGGCGTAGGTTCTTGTATGCTTGTCGAAATCCTTCATCGCCGCGGCGATCGCCTGTGGACGGTTTTCAGCCAGGACAATCGCCGGAAGTTGCAGCCGTTTCCATTCGAGAAGATCATCCAGGGCCGTCCGGAATGCCGCCGTCTCGCGCAAGCGAACCAGATTCTCGAGAGGCGTATCGTAATCGGGAACCGGAAGCCGCTGCAGAATTTCGACGGTCAGCGCCTCTTCTGCCTGGTACATTTCCTTTCGCGAGCGGAGGTAGTGCTCATTCCCGTTGTAGACGGGCACCGCCTGCACTCCGCCGGAGGTAAAGGTTTCAGCCAGCATCAGGCGGGTATCCGTATAGGCGTCGCGGTTGAATCCGTCCGCGATCGCCTCCGCCAGAACGGGCACACGCCACTCCGTAAACACGTCAGAATTCCACTCATGCAATTCCGCGGCGTGATGATCCGCCAGGTAGCTGATCTCTGCCTCCAGTTGAGTCAACTCTTCCCGCGTTTGATCGCCGATGGGCTCCGGAGGCACCGGCACCACGATGCGGTCAAATAGCGCCAATGCCTGCCGGTAGACCGGGGCACGATGGTCAATGATCGAAAAAGTCGCCCACGTCTCCATAGGTCACCTGCTTGAAGCGCCCAGCCCGAAAAACGTGCGCCGGGTTCTTATGGGATCAAGAGCATATCACGCTTTCGGTTGGATGCAACACTTGGTCGAGCGACATGCGCCGTCGAGAATCAGCCGATGTTCACAAGGTACGTCCGCGGATTTGCACCGCCAAATTCCCCGGTGAAGGCGAAATCTTTTGCCGCCCGGGCCTGGTGCTTGCTCTGTCACCCCCACATTGCAGCATCGGCTGCATTGTGCTATTTATGGGTTCAAGTCGGACATTTGATCCAACTATAACCGCCCATTTTCTTCAAAGGATGGCATCCCGTGGAAGCTGTCAATCGTAAACTCATCCGTCCGTCTCTGAACGAGATTAAGGAGCAGATCACGCCTCCTCGTCGCGCCCCGCAGAAGAAGCCTGTGCCACCAGACCAGACGAACGCGGAGAACTTCTACTATGTCAAGCAGATGCAGACCAAGACGCCAATGGTCTTCGTGCTGCGGGACGGCGAAAAGCTACATGGGACGATTGAGTGGTACGACAAGTGTTGCCTGAAGGTCAACCGCACCGGCGAGCCCAATCTGCTGCTCTACAAGCCTTGCATCAAGTACATGTATAAAGAGGGCTAGCTGCGAGGGCTAGCTTCGCCCGGTTTCGGTCCCGCGGGCATTTCTTGCCGCCAGCCGCTGTTCTCTTCGTTCCCCGGCTTCGCGATACCGCCGCTTTTCTTCTTCGGTTTCCGGAATGGCAGGAGGCACCACGACAGGCCTGCCATTCTCATCCACCGCTACGAACGTAAGGTATGCGGAACAAGTGTGCTGGCGCTCGCCGGTGGTCAGATTCTCCACCATCACCTTCACTCCTACTTCCATCGATGTCCGGAACGCCCGGTTCACGGAAGAACGCAGGATAATCAGGTAACCGATCCGCGCCGGATGCACAAAGCGCAGGCTATCGACCGCGGCCGTCACTACCGGACTGCGGGCGTGACGCATCGCGGCCATCGCCCCGGCCAAGTCGACAAGGTGCATCACTTTCCCGCCCAGCACTTTGCCGAATGCATTGGCATCGTTGGGCAGCGCGAATTCTGAATACTCCGAAGCCGAATCCCTTACCGGTTTCCCGTCCATGAGGTTCTTCCATTCCACGAGCGCCGCTCAGGCGCCGCAAGCTGCCTTGCGCTGCACGTAACTTTCCGCGTAAGCCTGCGCCTGCCGCCGCAGCAAATCCGCCGCCGGTGGATCAGTCAATACTCCGCTTGCCCGCGAATACTCCACCGTTCCGTTAGCGAAGGGATGATGATTGCGCTCCAGCACGTAGCGAATGCGGACGAGCCCATCTTCGTCAGCCGCCACGGCAAAACGCACTGCATCGGGACCATCGTCTGCGGGAAAGTGCCGGCAGTTGCCGCGCGCATAGCCGAAGTTGCAGCGGGCGCGCTGCATGCCTTCGTCGGGCCGGCAGGGGCCAGCGCTCGCGGCGTGGCAGGTTCCGACCCACTCATCTCCCAGCGGCAGCATGGCGGATTTCGGATCGTTCGTGCAGGCTCCATGCTCCACCGGATAGAAGTACGGGCACGCCATTTCGGAAGCCATGGTAACACGCGGACACGAAATGAGCGCTGGTCGGCAGTGATGCCGCCCCTACTCAGCGCTCGGGTCGCTTCCGAGAGTCGGGGTGGCATCGTCAGTGCCGGGAACCGCGACGAGTGCGCCCTTCCTTCGCCACGCCTTCCAAATTTCGATCGCGGTCGGCAGAAGCGAGAGGACGACAATTAGCAGGATAACTTTATCGAAGTATTGCCGGACGATCGGAACGCCGCCCAGCCCGTAGCCAAGCATCGTCATCAGGAACACCCAGCCGATGCCGCCGAAGATGTTGTAGGAGAGGAAGTGCAGATAGTTCATTCGCGCCACGCCCGCCACGAAGGGCGCGAAGGTACGCACAATCGGCACGAAACGGGCGTAGACGATCGTCTTTCCGCCATACCGTTCGTAGAACTCATGCGTGCGGCGAAGATGCTCGCGTTTGAAGAAGCGCGAATCAGGCCGGTCGAAAATGATCGGCCCGGTCTTGCGGCCGAGAAGGAATCCAGTGGTGTCACCCGCGATCGCTGCCGCCATCAACAGCAAATTGACGACGACAATGTTCAGTTGCCCCGCGCCGGCCACAACGCCCACGGTAAACAGAAGCGAATCGCCGGGGAAAAAGAATCCAACCAGCAGCCCCGTTTCCGCAAACACCACGCCGAACAGAACCGTGTAGCCGAGCCACCCCGAAAGCAGCGTGCTCAACAGGTGAATCAGCCGCTCCGGATTCGTGAGCGTGCGCAGGAATTCAATGAGAGCGTGAATCATCGGAGAGGCAGCCCGTCATGCCCAGTGATAGAGATCTGGCGGACCCTGGGCCGCCAGGAGGCTTCATGCCCTTCCCAAGGCTGGAATTCCAGTCCGCCGGGCGGCCAATCGTGCCTGCAGCTAGCCTTCATGCCGGCTCTCGCGCGGCACAAGGACGTTTGCAATCCCCGCTCGCTCGTCCGCCGTAGATCCACACTAGCTCTTGTAATTGTTGATGAGCCGATTGATCACTTCCTGGTGAATCTTGATTTTGCCCTGGCGGATCATTTCATCCCGCAAACCGGCTTCGAACAGAGAGTTCCGGTCCTGCGCCTTGCGGCTCTTGATCTCATCACGAATCGAAGACCGCTGCTCCGCGAGTTTCGACATATCCGGCTCCACGTGCGCAATCACTTTGGCCACAACGGTGCCGTCGGGCATCGTGATCGGGCCAAAGAGCGAGCCATCGGGGTGCGAGAATCCGTCGGAGAGGTAGCTGGCCGACCCCACGCCGTTCACTGATCCGAGCCGCGTGAATTCGTCGGAAGTCTTCACATCCAGACCGGCTGCCTTGGCTGCTTTTTCCAGATCGCCGCCCATTGCCTTCGCCTTATCCACCAGCTCCTGCGCGTGCTTTTGCACGGCAAGCGCCAGGCGGCTCTGCACCATGGCCTCCCGCACCTGATTTTCGACCTCGTCAAAGGACTGCGGATGCGCCGGGTTGACGCCGGTCACCACCGCCAGCACCAGCTTGTTGCCTCCCGCCACGACAGGCTGCGACACTTCGCCCTGCTTGAGCTGGGCGATTGATTGCGCGAACTCCGGGCTGGGGCCGACTTCGGGAATCGTGGTGGAAGGCCCAACGTCCTTGGCCTGCACCAGTTGCATATGCAGCGAGTCGGCGACCTTCTCCGGGTGCTGCGGATCTTTTTGCAGCGCGGCCTGGGCCTGGTCGGAAATCTTCTGCATCATGTCATTGACCTGCTGCCGCTTCCACTGCGCCGCCAACTGAGCCTTCACATCATCGAAGGATTGCAGGTGCGCCTGTTCCTTCTGCAGCACCTGGATGATGTGATACCCGTACTGCGTCTTCACCAGATCGCTGGTCTGGCCGATCGGCAGCGAAAACGCAACGCGCTCAAATTCCGGCACGGTCTGGCCGCGCGTAATCCAATCGGGAAGTTGCCCGCCGTTCTGCGCCGAACCGGTGTCTTCGGAATATTTCTTCGCCAGCGCGGCGAAGTCGCCTCCCGCCTTGATCTGCTTCAGGATGTCTTCCGCTTTAGCCTTGATCTGCGCATCTTCGGCGGGCGCCTTACCAGTGGTTTTCAGCAGGATGTGCCGCACTTTGACGCGCTCCGGCGTGCGGAACTGATCTTTGTTCTGGTTGTAGATCTGTTGCAGCACGGCATCACTTGGCGTGAGCCCCTGTTCGAGCTTGGTCTGGTCGGCGATCAGGATCGCAAGATTCTTCGATTCCGGAATCTGGTAGCGCGCCGTGTTCGCCTTGAAGTACTGCTGCATCTCCGCCGGCGTGGGCTGCACTTCGGTGCGGTACTTATCAGACGGAATCTTGACGTACTGGATCTTGATCTTCTCGTTCCGCTTGCGATATTCCTGCTCAATCTCCTGCGGGCTGACGACGGTCCCTTCGACCGCCACCTCGCGCAACCGCGTGGCGAGGATCTGCCGCCGCACGTCGCTCTCAAATTCGGCGATGCTCAGGTTCTGCTGCGCCAGCAGGTCGGCGTAAGCTTCCTTGCCGACGAACTTGCCGTCGGGGAACAAGCTCGGTGCGATCTGCTGGATGGCGTCACGCACATCGGCATCAGTCACCTGGAAGCCCAGGCGCTGCGCTTCGTAGGCCATCGCCCGGTCCGTCACCAACTGCTGCACCATCTGCGGAATGTAGTTGGGCAGAATATCAGGCGGCAGTTGTTTGCCGCGCATGGTGTTCTGGATGAGCCGCTGGACTTCGGGCAGCGTGACCTGGTCTTTACCTACCTCGGCTACGATAACGTCATTCGCGCTGTCGGCCGTGCCATAGCTGGGGATCAGGTAGGTGAGCATGGATAGCGCCACCAGCACCAGTAGGGCGCCCAACAAAAGGCGCACGGCTTTATCACGGCTGCGAAACAGATCAAACATCGAAGAACTCCTGTGATTCGAAAGGGGAAAATTCCAGTATATCAGCGGCGGTTCGGCTTGATTCTTAAGATTCTAGCCTGCTCAAGACTCCCGGGGGCGCGGCGTGTATTTCTGACGCAGCATCCTTCACCGGCGATAGCTTTTATTTGCTTCCCGGAGGCCGGCCGATTTGCTTGCCAACCGCGCCCGGTCCAGCGCAAAAAGCCGGGCCGCTCAGCATGTTACATACAATGTAACCACCCTCTGTATCCGTGACAGGGTTGGCTCGTAATAACAATCGTGTCACCCTCACGGAGGAATCTGGTCGTTTTCATTCTCCCGAAAGGCTACGCCAGGGTCAAGAGGGGTCTCGTTCGCTCTTGGGGTGATTTCCTTTGCCGCCCGATCTTTTCCAGGTTGACGAAGGGAGGGGCGCTCGCAACACCAATCGGCCTGTGGGGCCATCCGGCTCCTTTTCTTCTTTGGCCAGACCCTGGAAGCCAACTTCAGGAGGAACGGAGGTCGTATGCCACGCGCGCTTCTCTTACTCGCTGCCAGCCTTGCCATTCCGGTGGGTGCCTTGGCGCAAACGACGTTTGCCAGCATCACCGGAATGGTCACGGACCCGAACGGTGCGATTGTTCCCGGGGCAGCCGTTACCGCCACGCGAATCGAGAACAATTACAAGTACACGGTTCGCTCCAACGAAACCGGCTACTACACCATCGCCCAGTTGCTGGAGGGCGAATACGAAGTCAAAGTGGAAAGCCAAGGCTTTAAAGTCTACATACAACGGGGACTGAAGCTGGCCAACCAGCAAATCTTTCACCTCGACATTCACCTGGAGCTAGGCAGCGTCAGCACCACGATCGAGGTGAAAAGCAGCGGATCGCTGATCGAGACCGAAAGCGCCCGCATCGGCGACGTAAAGACCACTGAAGTACTCCAGAACATGCCGCTGAACACGCGCTCGCTGGTCACTATGATCGGTCAGAACGCCGGAGTATTTACGGCGGCCGGAGCAGGAGCCACCGCCACGCGCCGCTTTTCCGGCAGCCGCAACAATCAGTCTGACACCACGGTGGATGGCATCACGATAGGCAATCTCCGTGACGGGACCCAGGACAGCAATCTGGTCGGATATGTCGAGAGCATTCAGGAAGTCCGTGTCGACATGGGCAACAACAGCGCGGAGTACGGCACGCTTGGCCAAGTCACGGTGATTTCCAAGGGCGGGACCAACACGCTTCACGGCAGCGCGTTCGACTATTACCAGACGCCGTTGTTCTTCGCACGCAATCCGTTTGCGCTGGAACGGGTCAGCAACATTACGCACCTGCCGGGCGCCTCGATCGGCGGGCCTGTCTATTTCCCGCACCTCTATAACGGCAAGGACAAAACGTTCTTTTACTTTTCCTATGAAACCAGCCGCGGCAGCATGATTCGCAATTCGCTAAACCCCAGCGTGCCGCTCGCCAGTTGGCGAGAGGGCGACTTTTCCGCGCTGTTGCCAGGCACCGTCATTAAAGATCCCTTCAACGGCAATACGCCGTTTCCGAACAACATGATTCCATCTACGCGAATCAACCCGGTCTCACAGAAAATCCAGAGCTTGTACTACCCGCTGCCGAACTTCGGCAACACCAATGTGTTTTCGAGCCAGAACTTTCGCATGACGGCGATTCGCCCTTACGACCCGTTTACCTACTGGACCAGCCGGATCGACCATCGGTTCACCGATCGTGATTTCATCTTCGGCCGCTTCACCTGGGATCACTCGTTCAGCCGGAATTGGAACGACAACCTCCCCACGCTCGGCCGGGATGATCAACTGGCTGAGGATCAAAGTGCGAGCGTCTCCTACAGCCACACATTCCGCGCGAACTTGCTAAACGAGCTTCGCTGGGGAGTGGCGTATAGCGATACACCCGTGAGCGGTCCCATCGACGGGTCGCAGATGATTCAAGCTCTCGGCATACAGGGTCTGGCTTCAAACATACCGGATATCTCGGGGTTGTTGAATGTCAATTGGAGCGGCTTGGGTCTCACCAGCCTGACGCAGACACAGTGGCGGCACCCGGCCCACAAGGTCCCTGTGATGCAATGGCAGGAACAACTGAGCTGGTTCCCCGGCCGGCACAACCTGAAGTTCGGGTCCACGATCAGCCGTGTGACTTACGCCGATGGCCGCGCTCCAGCCAATCTCTTCGGCAATGTCACCTTTTCCAACCGGTTTACCGGCCACCCCTACGCGGATTTCCTGCTGGGCATTCCGACAACCGCGGCGCGCTCCTTCCCCAACCGGACTGACCGCCAACTGCATTACAACTATGACTTCTTCGCCACCGATTCGTTCCGGATTACGCCGCGGTTGACGCTCGATTTCGGCCTGCGCTATGAACTGCACACGTCGCTCGGGCAGCGCGACGGCCTGGCTGCCAGCTTTGATATCGGCACGGGCCAGATCGTAGTGCCCGATTCGAGCCTCAACAAGGTCAGCCCGCTCATGCCGAAGAGCTACGTCAACGTCGTCGGCGCCAGTTCGCTGGGATTGCCCCAAAACCTGATCTATACCGACACCAACAATTTCGCGCCGCGCATCGCCTTGGCATGGCGGCCTCTGGGCAACAATACTGTCTTTCGCGCCGGCTATGGAATCTATTACGACATCGTCCCGAACGAGCCCACCATGGATGGTGTTCCCTTCTCACTCGATGAGCCCACGTTCACGAATCCGACGACGAATCCCACGGTGATCTTTCCTCTGGTTTTCCCCGGCAGTTCCGCCGGACCTTCGACCGTTACTCTGCCGACCGCCGTGAATCCGCACCTGGTGTTGGGCTACAGCATGCAATACAGCTTCACCATCGAGCACCAGCAGGGGAGTAACGCCTTTCGCCTTTCCTATATCGGGACCAGTTCCCGTAAAGGACCGTACGGCTACAACATCAACCAGCCGGTGGCCAGCACAGCGCTGTTTGTGAACAAGCCGCGCCTGTTTCCGAAGTATCCCGCGATCATCTATCTGACGAATGGCGCAGGCCACCAGTTTAACGGCGTCACGGTAGAAGCCAAGCGGCGGGGAGCCGCGGGACTGACCTATCAAATTTCCTATACACTGGCGCGCGACATCGGCGACCTGGAGAACATGCCCGCATCACCGCCGGTGACAGGAGAAGATGCCTACAATCGCCAGCGCGAGCGAGCCGTGTGGCTGGATATTCCCACTCACCGGGTAAACGGAAACATCGCTTGGGACCTGCCTGTCGGCAAGAACAAGAAGCTACTTTCCAATCCCGGCCGCGTGGTGAACCTGCTCGTCGGCAACTGGTCGCTCAGCGCCATCTATACGTTCCACTCCGGTCACTTTCTCACGCCGCTGTGGACAGGACCCGACCCCACCGGCACGGCCTACACCACCAGCGCGACTCCAGCATCAGTGACCATCCGGCCGAACATCCTACACGATCCCAATCCGCCCTATGACCAGCGCACCGTGACCCAGTGGTTCGACCCGACCGCGTTTGCAGCGCCGAGTGGCGGATACTTCGGATCATCGGCTAAGGGCGTGATCAAAGGCCCACACGTGAACGTGTTTGACGTCGGTCTCTTCAAGGTATTCCCGATTCGGGAACGACTGACGATGCGGTGGGAGCTGACGGGAGTGAATATCTTCAACCATCCAAACTATTCCGATCCGGCGGCAGCGGCGTTGAACATCACGCAGCAAGGGCAGGTGGGAGTGTTGAGCGCCGTGGGCGGCGTTTCGACGCTCGATCCATCGGGCGCACGCGCGTTCCGCATGGGATTGCGCGTTGAGTTCTAGAAGACGCGGCAGGAAATGCCGGCAGCTTCCAGTTGGCGGCACAATATCTTCTGAGCGGGAGAAATCATGAGACTGCGTGGTTTGAGGCCCATCTGCCTGTTGGCTATTTTGGTTCCGGCAATTGCAGCACAACCGAAGTACGATCTGTTACTCAAGGGTGGACACGTCATCGATGCCAAGAACCACATCGACGGGGTTCGCGATGTCGCCATAGCAAACGGCCGGATCGCACAAGTAGCGGAAAAGATCGACTCTGCGGAAGCCAAAAAGGTGGTGAATGTTTCGGGCCTCTATGTCACGCCCGGGCTGCTCGATATCCACGTGCATGTCTTCAGGCGGAGCAACCCGCCGCCAAACGATCACGATGAGTCGGTGCAGCCGGATGCGTTTTCCTTCCGGAGCGGCGTAACCACCATGGTGGATGCGGGCGGCTCCGGATGGAAGGACTTCCCGGATTTCCGCGACCATGTCATTAAGCGGGCCAAGACGCGCGTATTGGCATTCCTGAACATCGTGGGAGCAGGCATGCACACGGGCCACGAGAGTGAAGTGTCGGAGATGGACCCGGAAGCGGCCGCCAAGTGCGCGAAGGAGAATCCCGATTTCATTGTCGGTTTCAAGTCGGCGCACTATACCGGGCCGGATTGGGCGTCGGTCGAAAATGCAGTTAAGGCCGGCGTCCTGAGCGGGCTGCCGGTAATGGTGGACTTCGGCAATATCAACGAACTGCGGAGCATCAACAAGCTATTCCTGGAGAAGTTGCGACCTGGTGACATCTTCACTCATTGCTTTTCCGGTCATCGCGAAGAGGTGCTCGAAAACGGCCGTCTGAATCCCGCCATGATCGCTGGACGGAAGCGCGGAATCATTTTCGATATCGGCTTCGGTACAGCCAGCTTCTACTGGTACGTCGCCGTGCCTGCCTATGAAGTGGGCTTCTATCCGGATTCCGTCTCCACCGACCTGCACTCCGTCAGCATGAACGGCCCGATGAAGAACCTCGATAACGTGATGACAGACCTCCTGGGCCTGGGCTCATCGATCGAGGATGTGGTCCGCATGGCCACGTGGGCGCCGGCACAGGAGATCCGGCGGAAGCAGTTGGGCAACTTAGATCCAGGCACCACAGCCGACGTAGCGGTGCTTCGCGTAGAGAAGGGCCAGTTCGGCCTGCTGGATTCGGCAGGCGCGAAAAAAGAGGGCACGCAGCGCATCGTCTGCGAGCTGACGCTTCGGGAAGGCCAGGTAGCCTGGGATTTAAATGGCTTGGCGAGCGAAGACTGGAAGACCTTCCGTTACAAGAAGGGACCGTTCATTCATAAGTGAACGGACTTGAGGATGCCGGCGAGCGCCGCAACTGGAACCGGATGATGAGCCAGTTTAGCGGATCCTAATAAGCTTCGACAAAGATGGAACGTGTTTTGAAATTAGCTGCGGGAGTGTCCAGTTGATGTCGCGTGCTTGCTCCTTCAAAACGTTCATGAAAGCATCCGGATTGAGATGATACTGATTTCTTAGGAAATCATCGGCGGTAAAGCATTCAATTCCATACGGCACGAGCGATTTCACAGGAAAGTGACGCACGTTGTCACTTACAATGGCATTGGCTCCACCACTTCACAACCGCCGCTAATACGTGGCGGTCCTTGGGGTCATTCGTCATCGAGGGAATGATGGCGTCGTATCCGGTGACCAGCGCTTCCGGGAACGCTTCGGCCATTCCGCTCAAGCGCCAATCAACTTGAGCTTGCGAGCATCCAAACTTCTCTTTAAGTGTTGTGCATAGTTCCTGAAGAATATCGTCGGACCACTTGGGAACGTAAAATGCGGGCTCCTGCGCGAGGCGAAGTAGTGTATCCACGACCGGCATCGGAGCAAGCACGCACGTATCCAATACTGCGACGTACGGACTAATCCTCATCGATAGAGGAGGGCTTCCGGTCATAAAGCCCCTCCTTCGCCGCCCGTTGAGCTAGTTCACGAATGACCTTATGCCGATGTTGGTCTCGTTTCGCTTTGTACCGGAAAAGATCCTGCATATAAATTCGCCGATGAGTTCCGACCATGTGGTAGGGAATGTCGCCCTGTTCCAATAGATTGACCAAAAACTGGCGTGAGACTCCAAGCAATGATGCAGCCTCTATAGTGGTTAACTTGGCCTGATTTTGGACAATCATCACGGACCTGCCCTCGTTGAGAAGGCCGATCAACTCCACTAGGAACGAGGAGAGGGAATCGGGCAAGTGGCGGGCTTCGCCCCTTAGATCGATGAGTTTGGCATTCCCGCGTCGAAAAGCCTCGTATAGTTGCTCGATCTCTTTGTCTTCTGCGTCTCGAATCGGCGCCCGTCGGCCTTGCTTGGCCTGCAACGGGCGTCTCGGCTTAGCAGTTGCGTTTGGCACTCAATCTTCCTCCTTTCTCCTTGCCCCGATTATACGCTATATGTGCTATATGTGCTATATACGCTACATATGCTACGGGAGGGTTGGGGCAGTGTGGAGGCAATTGGGTCGATCCTTCTGGTCCATTGCGGCTACGCTATTGCCGGATCACGCGCTGCAGGACGCAGGAGCTTTCGAGAGGGATGCCGTCCCGGAATTGCACCCGCAGAACGACCTGATAGTTTCGCGGCAGCCGGCCGTTCGGCAGACGCAGGCGGTATACCAGTTTTCGGGCGAAATCCGGCTGCGTGAGCCATTGCGCGGCGGCATAGGCGGCGGGCGAAGCGTTCCCGCCGAGAATCAGGACTTGGCCCACACCGGAAAGTCCAGGCAGCACGCTGATTAGGGCGTAAGTTTCGCCATTGAATTGCTGGCCCACTTCATAGCGGTCTTCGAGAAACGCCGGCTCGCCGGGACGCGGCTTGAGGTTACGGATTCCGCGAGGTTCCACCACAATGTCCGTCGCCGCCGGCAATTGATCGAGTTGGTTGTTGAATTTGGGCGGACCGACGAAGATGAGTTCATCTTCTGAAGCCTGCTGCCAGGAGAGCATGCGGCTGTGCGTCAGCAGAATGTCGGGACGCCGGGTCGCCAACAACCTGCCGAGCTGAAACGCCGCATCGGCTTCTCCGGCGCTGGCAAATCCATACCATGGCAGCGGATTCACACCAGAGGAGTCCTCCACGGCCTTTAGTCCCTTGGACCGCATTAATTCCGGCCACTGATTCGCCCACGGATAGCGGAAGAACCCAACCTCGTGGAAGTAGGCGAACAGGGGAGTCCCGAGACACACACGGATGGGGCGGCTGCTTTGAAGAAACGGCGCCCATAACTGTTCCAACTCCGGGCTCCAGGCAGCCTTCGCCGGCAGCGCCTGATCTCTCGTTTTGACGAGTGCCCACGTGACATACGCGGCCCACAACGCGAGCAGCACCGAGAGCACCGGGAAAAGCAGAGCCAGTCGAGGACGCCGCCGTGGAGCAACGGGGAGGTTGGCTGCACCGTTCGACCCCGACGGTGAGAAGTGGAGTTGGAAACCGCCCTTAGGCAGATCGACGACGATGGGGTCCCTGGCGCCCTCGGTCAGGTAGTATTGTGCCAGCTTCTGGCGGAGGCGGCCGGCTTGGATACGAACCGTGGAATCGTGGCGCGGATCGTAGGACTCGGGCTTGCCAAAGGCTTCGAGCGCGACCGTGTACTCTTTGAGGCGGTGCTCTTCGCCTGCGATGCTCTTTTCCGCGAGGTAGGCAAGCAACTTGCGGTAGCTGTCGGAGCCCTCCAGGGCTTTGCTCCGCAGCACGCGGTCAATTTGCGTGCGAATTGCGGTTTTGTCCAGCTCCAAGGCCTAGCCTCTTAAGGTGTTACATACATTGATACCGCCGGGCCCCAGACTACCTCGCAAGTTTCCACGATGGCGTATCACCCTTTGTATCCGTGACAGGGTTGGTTCGCTATGGTAAGCGTGTCACCCTCACGGAAGAACCCAAGTCTCTAATTGTCGCGGAAGGCTACGCCATGGTCAAGCGTTCCGCATGGGGCTGCGGATTGAGTTCTAATGGTGGCTACACAGACGCGAGCTCAGTGAGAAGGAGATGTTTTCATGAGTGGCATTTCTCGAAGAGAAGCTTTGGCACTGGTGGGTGCGGCGCTGGCACCTGTTCCGGCAAAGGCAGCGCGCCCCAAAGGTTACCTTGTAGAGAACTCGATGCACATGTTTTCGGCCGACCTGAAGCGCTTCCCTGGCCATCCGAATGGGCCTTACCAGCCGCGGCCGAATTCGCTCGAAAACTACATCGCCTTCGTGCGCGAGGCGAAGCTCGATCACACGGTTCTGGTGCACCCGGAGCCTTACCAGGATGACCACCGCTACATCGAATATTGCTTTACGCAGGAGCCGTCGCCCGGATATTTCAAGGGCACGTGTCTTTTCGATCCGGTCGATCCGAAGACTCCTGCCCGTATTGAAGAACTGGTGCAGGGGTATCCCAATCGCTTCGTCGCCATGCGCATTCACGAGATCCGTGGAAGAAACGAGCCCTATACCAAGACCGGAACCATCCGGGACCGCGACTTGGGCGCCCCGGAAATGAAAAACACATGGCGAAAGATTCAGCAGTTGGGCATGGCGGTTGAATTCCAGTTGCTGCCCTACTTTGCCAAGCCCGTCGGCGAATTGGCTTCCGGTTTCCCGGACACTCCTGTATTGATCGATCATCTGGGCTGGCACACGCGAGGCACGCCCGAGGAATACGAAGATGTTCTCAGACTGTCGAAGCTGCCGCAGGTGTACATGAAGGTCACAATTCTCGGGCCTGAGTCCAAAGCGGTGCTACGGCGCGTGTATGACGCCTATGGTCCAGACCGGATCATCTGGGGCGGATATGACACGACGATGGCGGCGTTCGAGAAAATGCTGGCGACAATCGATGACGTCCTCGACTATGCGCCGGAAAGCGACCGGGTCAAAATTCGCGGTGTGAACGCGATGAAAGTGTTCAAGTTCCCGATGAATAAAGCGTAGGCTGCCCGGCGCGGCGACTCTTAGTCTGCGCTTTTCGTGAGAGCTCCCAGACCGCACTCGGCGTGCACCGCGCGTACGGCTTTTTCGAGGCCGTCGCGGCGCACGACAATGGCGATTGTGATTTCGCTCGACCCTTGCGCAATGGCGATGATATTCACACGCTCGCGCGAGATCGCGGTGAAAATGCGTCCGGCCAAGCCCGGCTTTCCCTGCATGCCCTCGCCAACGACCGCCAACAGGCCAACGTTGTCATCGACATGGATTTCGTGCAGGTAGTGATGCGCCAATTCGAGCGCGAGCGTGGATTCGAGCGCCTGGACGCTGCGTTCGAGCTCCGCGGCGCGCACCAGGAAGCAAAAGTTCTGGCGATAACTCGAACTCGAAAGAGCCAGCACTTCCACGTTCGCGCGGGCAATGGCATCGAGTGCCCGGGCCATCACTTGCACACCATTCAATTCGGCGCTGGCAGGCTCGAGAGACACCAGAGCCACCTTGCTCATCGAGGTGACGGCGCGGGCGCCATTGGGCACCGCGATAGATGGCACTATCCGCGTGCCCGGCTTGTGAGGCGCGAAGCTGTTCTTACTCCAGACCGGAATGCGCTTTTCGACAAGCGGCGCGAGCGTTCGCGGGTGCAGGACCTTGGCTCCGTTATAGGCCAGTTCGGCGGCTTCGGCGTAGGTGACTTCAGTGAGCACAGCCGCTTCCGGCACCAGGCGCGGGTCGGCCGTCATGATGCCATCGACGTCAGTCCAGATCCAGAGCTCGGCCGCGTCGAGCGCGGCCGAAAGAATGGAAGCTGAGAAGTCGGATCCGCCGCGCCCGAGAGTGGTGGGGCGGCCATCGGCGGTGGCGCCGTTGAACCCGGTGACTACGGGCAGGCGGCCCTGTTCGAGGAGCGGCAGCAGGAGGGCACAAGCTTTTTCACGGGTCGGTTCCATCAGCGGTGAAGCATTGCCGAATACCGCGTCGGTTACGAGCACGTCCCAGGCATTGATGGCGTCGGCGGGAGTGCCGGAGGCGTTCAGGTACTCAGAAACCAACAGCGCGGAGAGGCGCTCGCCGACGGCGATGGCCTCATCGACCGAACGCGGCGGGCGTTCGTTGAGCATGGCCATGCCGTTTACGATGCGCTCGAATTCACACGTCAGGCGATGGATGGACGCCAGCACCGCGGTGTGACGCCCCGGGGGAAGCAATTCACGGCAGGCATCTTCGTGGCGGGAGCGAAGGGCCGCCATGGCGGTTTCGATTCCGGCGTGATCGCCAGCTTCGGCGTGGCGCATGGCATCAAGCAGCAGGTCGGTGATTTTGGACATGGCCGAAACCACCACCACTACCGGCCGCTTTTGGCGGGCCTCCGAAGCCAGGCTCGCAGCCGCGCGCATGCGTTCGGCCGAGCCCACGCTAGTGCCGCCAAATTTCATGACGAGCAGATCGTTCAATGGAACCCTCTCCGGCACAGACACTGTAAGATTGACCGGGTCTTTCGTGAAAGACAACGCCGGTCGTGTCAATGGGGCCGAATTTTGAAAGCGGCCTCGAATGACAGTATCTCAAGTCCGGCCGACCGCTCGCCTATGCCAGAGCGGCCGAACGCGCGGAAAGCCTCCGCACCACTTCCGTGTACATCTGGACGGCGGCGCGAAGTTGACGAACTTCTTCTTCCAGGTCTTCGCGCTCCAACTGGAGGGCATCGAGTGCAGGTTGAGCTTGATAGGGCCGGCAGCCCGGGATGAGCCTCATCCGGCGGCGATTGCTACGAGCAGGTGAGCTTTGCATGTGATCAATATGCGCCCAGTGACCTTCGGAACCAATGCATGGTTTGTAAATGGTTCGTGAAGAGCGAGGTAAAAGGTTAGCGCTGGTACGGCTAGTATCGCGCTGGGGGACCGGGGATCGGCGGCTGATGAGAGACGAAGGGCGTTTAGCTGAAGTCCTTGCCGTTGGTGACTCGCGACCGCACAATCTTGAGGATGGCGTCTTCCACTTGCTCGATGGTGAGCGTGGTGGAATCGAGATAGATCGCATCCGGCGCTTGCTGGAGAGGCGCCTCGGAGCGCGTGCTGTCCCGCTGATCGCGCTCACGCATCTGTTCGGCGAGCGCGCTCTGCGCTACCTGTTCGCCGCGGGCTCGCGCTTCTTCCAGGCGACGCCGCACGCGTTCTTCGGGATTCGCATCAAGGAAGATTTTGACTTCCGCCTTGGGGAACACGACGGTGCCGATATCGCGGCCTTCCATCACCACGCTCGCGCGTTCGCCGATGGCGCGCTGCTTGGCGACCATGGCGCGGCGCACACCCGGAATGACGGCGACGCGCGAAGCACCGCTTGAAACTTCCGGCGTTCGGATGGCCTCAGTGACATCTTCGCCATTCAAGAGGATGCGGCCGGGCGACAGCTCGATATCGGCGGCGATGGCGAGCTGTTCCATATGGTGCATATCGGCAATGTCGAGGTTCTGCCGCAGCGCCCACAACGCTACGGCACGGTACATGGCGCCCGTATCGATATAAGTAAAGCTCAGGCGTTGGGCGAGACGCCGGGCGATGGTGCTCTTACCCGCGCCGGCCGGGCCGTCAATAGCGACCACAATGCAGCGCTGATTCTGGTGGGACACTACGCCTTCCCTCGGAACGCGACCGCGTGTGCATGAGCGCCCGCGGCGCGCCGCCGGCGAAGATTACGGGGCAGCATAAGACAGTAGAATAGCAAGAGGGATGAGCCCGGATGAGTTTGACGGCTTGGTTGCCGAGGCTTACGCCCGCATCCCCGGCCGATTTCGGAAGCGCCTGAAGAACATCGCCGTGGTGGTTGAACCGGAGCCGTCGCCCGAGCAGCTCCAGCGCGGCCGCGTTCGGCATGGCGCAACGCTGCTGGGACTCTATGAAGGCCGCCCTCTGACGGTGCGCAGCGTGTTCGAGCCATTTGCGATGCCGGACCGCATCACCATATTTCAGGGCCCACACGAACGAATGGCGCGTGGCCCCGAGCACCTGCGGAAACTGGTGGAAGATACCATCTGGCACGAGGTGGCACATTACTTCGGCATGGATGAAGACCAAGTGCGCGCGGCGGAAAGAAAACGGCGCATCCGGCCGCGATAGATAGAAGTCACAGATGCCTGTTTGGTGCCGGCGACACGTTTTATGCAGATTCGGGCGAGGACCGGGTATCAATCCGTACAACAAGCCATTGCTCCGGTGAAAAAGGGAAGCGTAGAATCGGGAAGCAATGTCGATAACGATTCTGGTTGTTGACGATGAGGCAGAAGTTCGAAAACTGGTAGGCGCGGTGGTGGCGCAGTCCGGGTATACCGTGCTGACCGCCGACAGCGGAGACCACGCCATGGCGGTCTACCGGAATTACCACAAGCCCATCGACCTGCTGATTACCGACGTGATCGCGCCCGGCATGAGCGGCCCCATGCTTGCCGACAAACTTACTGCGCTCCAGCCCGATTTACGGGTGCTCTATATCTCCGGGTACGACAACACGCAAGTGGTGCGTAAGTACGTGGTGGAAAAAGGCCATGAGCTATTGTCCAAACCGTTTACTACGGAAGCGCTGCGTTTGAAGGTCGCGGAGATTCTGAACCGGCCCGCGCGCTCTCAAACGAGCACGTAAGCGGACGGTTGTTCCCGCTGCACCGCGCCTCATGCGATTTCCGCATCTAAAACCTCACGCACTTTGGCGAGGAGCGCATCGGGAGTGAAGGGTTTGTGGAGGAAAGCTCTGGGCGGGTTGACGCCATTGGCGACTGCGGCATTGTCGCGATAACCCGACATCAATAAGATCTTCAGACTGGGCGTAAGGCCGGTGAGCTGGTCCGCCAGTTCGAAGCCATTCATCTGCGGCATCACGATATCGCAAAGCAGCATATCGACTTTGTGGGAATTCTTCTCGTAGGCGGCGACGGCCTGCGCGGCGTTGCTGGCTTCGAGCACATCGTAGCCATTGGTTTTGAGAACCGCGGAAACGAGTTTGCGCACGCCCTCTTCGTCATCCACCAGCAAGATGGTCTCGGAGCCTTTGGAGGATTTTCTTCCGGCTGGATCCACCACCTTCGCCGCCACGCGGGGGAGATAAATCTCAAAAATGGTGCCGCAACCCGGTTGGCTGTAGACGCTCACCTGGCCATCGCTCTGGCGCACCGCACCGTAGACGGTGGCGAGACCCAGACCGCTGCCCTGGCCGGGAGCCTTGGTGGTGAAGAACGGTTCGAACAGGCGGGATCGGACTTCCGGGTTCATGCCCACGCCCGTATCGCTGACGGCCAGCATGACGTACGGGCCGGGTTTGACGCCGAGGTTGCGAGCGCCGCTTTCATCGAAC
Source organism: Bryobacteraceae bacterium (assembly GCA_035550475.1). GTDB lineage: Bacteria > Acidobacteriota > Terriglobia > Bryobacterales > Bryobacteraceae > DASZPB01. The sequence goes on from DASZPB010000035.1 coordinate 198,094, forward strand.
TCGGTATTGGCCGTTTCGATGACCAGCTTGCCCCCTTCCGGCATGGCGTCGCGGGCGTTATTTGCGAGATTGACGATCACTTGTTCGAGCTGGGCCGGATCGGCTTTGACACCGCCAAGACCAGTGCCGGTGAGAAGAATCAGCTCGATGTTCTGTCCCAGCAGGCGGCGCAGCATGGGCGTCATGGCGGAGATCACGGAGTTGACGTCGAGCACGCTCGGTTCGGCGGAGGGACCGCGGCTGAAGGCCAGCAGATGACGCGTAAGAGTAGCGGCGCGCTCGCTGGCGTAAATGATTTCATCGACGAAGCGGCGGAGTGAACTGGTGGCGGGCACATCAGACCGCAGCAGCTCGGCGTAGCCGCTGATCACGGTCAGGACATTGTTGAAGTCGCCCGCGACACCGCCGGCCAAGCGGCCGACGGCGTCCATTTTCTGCGCGTGAGTGACCTGCTGCTCCAGATGGCGGCGCTGGCTGATATCGCGAAAGACGAGAATGCCGCCGCGCATGACACCGGAATGATCGCGCACGGGAGCGGCGCTGTGCTCAATGGGGATCTCGGCGCCGCTGCGCGAGACGAGCAGGGTGTGCTCGCGAGCGGAGGAGACAACGCGTTCGCGGAGCGACCGGACCAGCGGGTTTTCCACTTCGTTATGCGTCACTTCATCGATGAGGCGCAGCACTTCACTGATGTTCTTGCCGCGAGCTTCTTTGGCGGGCCACCCGGTGAGTGTTTCGGCGACGGAATTCAAAAAGGTGATGCGGCCCAGAGTATCGGTGGCGAGCACGGCTTCACCGATGCTAGAGAGAGTCGACGCCAGCAGTACACGGCTCTGCCGCCACGACGCGGTAACCCAGGTGATGAGCAGCGACATGGCGACAAAAGCGAGCAGGCGGAAGAACACTTCCCAGCTTTGGATCGCGAAGGAAAAATTCGGCACCAGCAGGAAATAGAGCGCGGCCAAAGCGGAAGCGCCGGTGGCCAGCAGCCCGCCGGTTCGGCCGGAATACCAGGCGCTGAGCCAGACGGCGGCGATGAACAGCAGAAACACGTCGGGCTCCAGGTAAGGGCGGATTACCAGGGAAACCAAGAGGGCGACGGCGGTCAATGCCAACGCGAACACGCTGCTATGCAGCGGAGTGCGGTTCAGCGGATACATCCCAGAGACGGGCTCCGCTTCAGGATACTACACGGGGCGGGACGCTTCGGGTGCCGTTTCATACAAGGAGGATTCACCCGAGGGCCGCGTCTTCCAGCGGCGATGGACCCACAGCCACTGGTCGGGGCAGGCCCGGATGGCGGCTTCGAGAGCGGATTGCAGCATCTGCGTGTCGAGCGCCGCATCACCCGTGACAGGAACCGGCGGCGAAAAGCGCAGAACGTAGCGGCGTTCGGAGTCCGACCAGAGCGCGAAGCCGGGAATCACCGCTGCGCCGCTATGCGCGGCGAGGCGCGCGAATCCGACGCCGGCGCAGGCGCGGAGACCAAAGAAATCGACGAAGACACCAGAATCAGCAGAGGCGTTCTGATCGATCAAAACGCCGACCGCTTCATTGGCGGCGAGAGCTTTGAGAATAGAGCGGGCAAAATCTTTCTTGCCGATGGCGCGATTCCCGGAAAGTGCACGACGGCGCTCGACCAGAGCATCGATGAGAGGATTGTCGAGAGGGCGCACAACAACGTTCATGGGGCCGGACAGCAGCGCGTGAGCGTGCGCGCTCAGCTCCCAGTTGCCGAAGTGAGCGGTGGCGAAGAGAACGCCGCGGCCGGCGGCGAGAGCCTGTTCAAAATATTCGTAGCCTTCCAAGCGCACCCAACGATCCAGATTGTGACGGCGAATATGCGGAAGCTTGGCGAAACCGACCAAGAGGCGCGCGATGGATCGAAAGACGCCATCGGCAATTGCGGAGCGCTCGCGGACGGCGAGTTCCGGCAGAGCGAGTTCGAGATTGCGCAGGGCGACGCGCCGCAGACGGGGCAGGGCGAGATCGAGCAGCCGCGCGTAGAAGCGGGCGAGTGCGTAGGCAAGGGGAAGAGGGGAGTACTCGAGCGATTTCAGGACTGTCAACGCAAGGCCGTACTCGAAGTAGTTGTGAATGACGGAGCGCCGGCGCATGAATCCGCATTGTAACCGCGCAGGCGCCCGCCGCGCCTCAGACGCGCTTGGCGTGACGCGGTAAATAGAGGACGATGCCGCCGAGTCCCCAGACCATTAGCAGCACGAAAAAGAAACCGAACAGGAGAGTAACTCCGGGCGTTCGCCAGGAGAGCGGAGCCGGCATGAGGCCGAATGCGACCGCTGTGACTACCGCAATCGTATGCCAATACCAGGCTTGGGAACCGTAGCGATAAAGGAAAAGGATGGGGACACCCATTGCGGCGAGGTAAACCAGGATAGCCAACATGGTAAACATGAACAGCCTCCGGGATTATTGTACGGCGAAATTTCGGAGTTTGGAACCGTTTTGGATACCTTCCTGGCAGTGTGAGATGAGACACACTACGGCTCAGCGGGTGATCATTTTTGTGGAGGGGCGTTGCGGGCGGCCGGGGCTGTTCGGACTTTTCGCCGTGCGAGATCCGGCCGCCAATGGTTTGAGCCGCGTCTTCGAGGTCAGAGGAATCGCTGGATGGCGTTACTTTTATACTCTCGATTTGACGATTCAGCTCTCTGGAACGCAGTGGGGGAACAATCAGCGCTATTTCCTCACCACCGCAAGGTTTGGAAACCAGTTTCCAAGGTCCCCTGTCGACGCCATACCTATAGTTGACGCCGCGAGCCGTTCACGGGCTCCAGGGGTCCAGCACCACCGAAAGTGCAACGCTTCGTGGCCACGAAGAAAAACTGCGGAAGAGCCGCGGTGGGCGGCTGCCTTCCTAATTTGAAGATTAACAAAGGCTGCCGAGGATGGAGACGGAATCAGACACTTAAGTTGTTGAAAATAAGCTTGAAAAATCCGTTTTAGTCATGGTGATTGTATGACGAGCAAGTCACTGCTTTAGAGTTTAGATTGTTTTTGTAGAATACGAAAACTTAATAAACATGCTATACTCTTTGCCAGATGGATCCAGTAACGAATCCCTACTCTCCCGGGACCGGCTCCCCGCCTCCTGAACTTGCCGGGAGAGATGAACTCAGAGAACAGGTTCGCATCTCGATCGCGCGATTGAAGATTTCTAAACCTTCGAAGAGCGTTATTATGGTCGGCCTGCGCGGCGTGGGAAAGACGGTTCTATTGGATCAACTGCGTAAGGACGCCACATCCAATGGTATCCTTTCAGTTCGAATTGAAGCTCCCGAGCACCGTTCGCTTCCAGCGCTGCTCGCTCCGCAACTTCGTGGTGCTTTGCTGAAGTTGAGCCGCGTAGAATCGGCAGCGGACATGGCCAAGAAAGGCCTCAAAGCATTGGCCGGGTTTGCTAAGTCATTAAAAGTAAAATACAACGATATAGAAGTTGGATTTGATTTCGACCCCGAGCCAGGCCTTGCTGACAACGGCGAACTGGAGGGAGATCTAGCATCGCTGCTTGAGCAAGTCGGTTTAGCTGCACGCTCGGCCAAAACGGCTGCGGTTCTATTCATAGACGAACTTCAATATATCCATGAAGAACAATTAGCAGCACTTATCTCAGCGCTCCACGCTTGCTCCCAAGCCAGCTTACCAATCACCGTAGTAGGAGCAGGATTACCACAGTTGCGGGGGATGGCCGGTCAGGCTAAGTCGTACGCTGAGCGACTTTTTGACTTTCCCATGATCGGGCCGCTGCCCGCAGCATCCGCCGAGCTGGCAATTGTAAAGCCTGCCCGTGAACAACAAATTGAATTTGAACCTGACGCGGTACGCGCCATCATTTCCTGGACGCATGGCTATCCATATTTCCTTCAGGAATGGGGCAAGCATGCGTGGGAGGTAGCCACACAGAGTCCAATCACCGTAGCGGACGTTCAGTTGGCTTCGAAGACCGCGATCGCCGCTCTCGATGAGAGCTTTTTCCGCGTTCGCTTTGACCGACTTACACCTGCTGAGAAAACGTACTTGCGCGCTATGGCTGATCTTGGTCCGGGACCGCATCGGTCTGGAGATATTGCCGATAGGCTTGGCCGATCTTCACAATCCCTCGGTCCTTGCCGGAGCAGCCTGATTGGCAAAGGGATGATCTGGAGCCCGAATTATGGCGACACGGCATTTACGGTTCCCCTATTCGATGAGTTTATGAAAAGAATCATACCGGAGATGACTGGTCTTCATAGAAGCGAAGCATCAGGAAGCCCGGGAAGTTGGTGCGCAACAAAAATGGTGCGTAACAGCGTCAGACCGCATTGAACCTGCCGAGCGTGCCAAGAACTTATCGACCGCAGGTCTACGCAGAGACAAGGTCACAGGCGACTTCGAACGAGCCGTGGCTTGATGCTGGCACCAGGGAGCCAAGCGAGCACGCTTACTCGATCCATCCGCCGCCAAGGACCATGTCTCCTTCGTAGAAGACTGCGGCTTGGCCGGGGGTTACGGCGCGCTGCGGATGGTCGAAGACTACTTCTACTCGCTGGAGGTCAGCAGTCGCGTGGAGCGTAGCTGGGGCGGCGGTGTGCTTGTTGCGGATTTTGACCTGCGCGCGAATTGGATCCGTTACGCCGGCGATTGAGACCCAGTTCACTTGCGCGGCGAAGAAACTGCGGCGGAGCAAGTCATCATTGCCGCCGACGACGACGCGCTGTGTTGCGGGGTCAGTGGCAATCACATAGAGCGGCTCGCCCGTGGCTACGCCCAGGCCGCGGCGCTGGCCCACGGTGAAGTGATGAACGCCGGTGTGCTCGCCTAACGTGCGGCCGGCGGTGTTGACGATGGGACCATGCGTGCGCTGCTCGGGAATACCGGCTTCCTTCAGGTATGCGCTCATGAAGGCGGCGTAATCGCCGTTGGGGACGAAGCAGATTTCCTGGCTATCGCCCTTGGCAGCTACGGCGAGATCCATGGAGCGCGCCAGTTCACGCACGGCGGGCTTGCTCATCTCGCCGAGAGGAAACAGGACGCGGGCGAGCTGGGCCTGCGTCAGGCCGAACAGAAAATACGTCTGGTCCTTGGAGGAGTCCACGGCGCGGAGCAGTTGGTAACGGCGGGCCGCTTCATCGAAGCGAATGCGCGCGTAGTGACCGGTGGCGATATGGTTCGCGCCAACAGCATCGGCCATCTCGAGAAACCGATCGAACTTGATGTAGTTGTTGCACAGCGTGCAGGGAATGGGCGTGCGGCCGGCAAGATACTCATCGACGAAGGGCTTGATCACGTGCTCTTCGAACTGCTGCTCGAAATTGACAACGTAGTAGGGAATGCCGATCTGCTCGGCGACGCGGCGGGCATCGTACACATCATCGAGCGAGCAGCAGCGGCCCGTAGCCCCTTCAACGGCCAACTCCGGCAAGCGCCGCTGGTTCCAAAGCTGCATGGTGAGGCCAACCACTCCGTGGCCCTGGCGCACGAGGAGCGCGGCAACTGTAGAACTATCGACGCCGCCGCTCATAGCGACGGCAATGGGAGCATCAGGCATGAACAGAAATCCTGCGGAGGTGCTGTACCGCGGCGCTCAACGCCTCGGCGAGATCATCGACTTGAGCAGCGGTGTTCGAAAGGCCGAGTGAAAACCTCATGCTGGAGCGGGCACGGTCGGGCGAAAGACCGATAGCAGTAAGGACGTGAGAAGGCGTGAGCGCGCCGCTCGAACAGGCGGCGCCGGTGGAGACGGCAAAGCCCCGAAGGTCAAGAGCGATGACGAGCGCTTCGCCATCAATGCCATCGAAGTACAGATTACTGGTGTTGGGTGTACGCTTCCAACGCATGCCGTTGATCCCGGTGCCGGGGATGCGGGCGAGGACGGTGTTTTCAAGACGGTCGCGCAGTGCGGCGAGCCGTTCCGATTCGGCGGCGATGCGGGAACCAGCCAGTTCGGCCGCCGCGCCGAAGGCGGCGATTGATGGAACGTTCTCGGTTCCCGGCCTGCGATTGCGTTCGTGGTGGCCGCCGAAGGTGACGGGAGCAATGTTGGTTCCGCGGCGAATGTAGAGCGCGCCGACGCCCTTCGGAGCGTAGATCTTGTGAGCGCTCATGCTGTAGAGATCGACGCCGAGTGCATCGACATCCACGGGAAGCTTGCCGAGGGCCTGCACACCATCGACATGGAAAGGCACGCCGGCCTCACGCGTCACGCGGGCGATTTCGGCGATAGGTTGCACGGTGCCGAGCTCGTTGTTGGCGTGCATCACGGAGACGAGCACGGTTTCCGGACGCAGCGCGCGGCGCACTTCATCCGGATCGAGAACGCCATTCGTACCGGTTCGCAGGCGCGTCACAGCCACACCTTCGGCTTCGAGTGAAACGCATGTGGAGAGCACGGCGGGGTGTTCGATGGCGGTGGTGATGACGTGACGGGCGGGACGACGCGCGGCGCGCACGACGCCGAGCAGCGCCATGTTGTCGGCTTCGGTTCCACCTGCGGTAAAGACGAGCTCGGCGGGCGTGGCGTGGATCAGCGCAGCCAGTCTGCGCCGGGCTAATTCCAACTGCTGCTTGGCGGCCTGGCCGAAGGAGTGAATGCTCGAAGCGTTGCCATAAACCTGAGCAAGACACGACGACAGCGTCTCCAGAACTTCCGGAGCGACAGGAGTGGTGGCGTTGTGGTCGAAGTAAAACCGCTGCACTTATACTTATTTTAACCATGCGCAAACCGATCCTTACTCTGACCACAGATTTTGGCGTGTCGGACCACTATGTGGGGACGATGAAAGGCGTGATTCTGGGCATTTGCCCGCAGGCGCAGATCGTAGACATCAGTCATGACGTGAAGCCCTACGAGATCGCCGAGGGCGCTTATCTGATCGCACAGGCGTATCCGCATTTCCCGAAGAAAACGGTGCATGTGGTGGTGGTTGACCCGGGTGTGGGAACTTCACGACGGCCCATTCTGGTGGAGGCCGCTGGACAGATCTTCATCGGGCCGGACAATGGCGTGCTCTCGATGGTGTACACGCGCGAGAAGCATAAGATCCGCCTGATCTCGAACAGCCGGTATTTTCACAAGCCGGTGAGCCAAACCTTTCACGGCCGCGACATCTTCTCTCCTTCGGCGGCGCACGTGGCGGCGGGCGTGCCGCCGGCGCGCATGGGAAAGCTGATTCAGGATTATCTACGTCCGGCGTTTGACAAGCCATTTCATACGGGGAAGAGAACGTGGACGGGAAGGATTCTGCGCATTGACCGGTTTGGCAATATCGTGACGAATTTTCGCGCGAGCGATTATGGCGACTTGGGAACACGCACCTTCGCGCTTTCCATCGGACCCAGGCAGATATGCGTGCTGGCGCGCAGCTACGCCGAATGCGGCGCAGGTGAAGTGTTCGCGATCGTGGGGAGTTCGGGGTATCTGGAAATCTCAGTGAACCAGGGTTCGGCGGCGAAGGCGGTGGGCTGCGAAACGGGCGCGCCGGTGGAGCTATCGGTGTGGTGATGGGACGTTCGCTCACAACAAGCACGCGGCTGCCGAGGCGACGTTCGCAGCAGCACAGGTGGCATTTCCGGTGGGAATGCCGGCGAGCGCGGCGATCATCGTTTCGGCTGCTGTCTGGTAAGCTAATCCATTGATGACAATCGATGAGATCCGTGAGCTGATCAATCTGGCGACGGAGACGGGGATTGCGGAGCTGGAAGTGCAGCGCGGCGACAACCGCGTGCGCATCCGGCGCGCGGCCTATGCCAGCATGCAGGAAGTCACGGTGCCGACCACGGTTCCACTGGCGACCGCTCCGCCGACCGCGATTCCGGCAGCGACGACGTCAGAAGCACGTAAAGAAACCGAAAAGCCCGCCGACGCCAACCTGGTATTAGTGAAATCGCCCATCGTGGGCACGTTCTACGAAAGCCCATCGCCCGAAGCTGCGCCGTTCGTGCGCGCGGGCGAGCGAGTGCAGCCGGGGAAGGTGCTGTGCATCATCGAATCGATGAAGCTGATGAACGAGATTGAGGCGGAAGTTTCCGGAATTGTCGAGAGCAGGCTGGTCATGAACGGTCAACCGGTCGAGTATGGGGAGGCGTTGTTTGCCATCCGGGCCGTTTAAGAAAATCCTCATCGCCAATCGCGGCGAAATTGCCGTTCGCATCATCAGCGCCTGCAAGGAACTGGGAATTGAAACTGTGGCGGTCTATTCGGAAGCCGATCGCTACAGCTCGCACGTGCGGTTTGCCGACCACGCGATCTGCATCGGGCCGGCCAAGAGCGCGCGTAGCTACCTGGACATGGCCTCGATCATCAGCGCGGCTGAAATCACGAATGTCGATGCGATCCACCCGGGTTACGGATTTCTGAGCGAGAACGCGGCCTTCGCGGAAGTATGTGAAGAGTCGCAGATCCGTTTTATCGGGCCGCGGCCGGATGTGATCCGGCTGATGGGCGTGAAGGAGCGGGCGCGAGCGTTCATGCGGGAGCGCGGCGTGCCGGTGCTGCCGGGATCGCCGGGTGTGTTGACAAGTCCGGAAGAAGCGCTGGAGTTGGCCGAAGAGATTGGCTATCCCGTGATCCTGAAAGCTTCGGCGGGCGGAGGCGGGCGTGGCATGCGCGTGGTGAACGATCCGGCGGATCTGCCGGGGTTGTTCGCGCAGGCACAATCAGAAGCGGGCGCAGCGTTCAGTTCGGCGGATGTCTATCTGGAAAAATTCATTGGCGCGCCGCGCCATATTGAATTCCAGGTTCTGGCGGATGAACATGGCAGCGTGAAAATTCTGGGCGAACGCGAATGCAGCATCCAGCGGCGGCATCAAAAGCTGCTGGAGGAATCGCCTTCCCCGGCGGTCAATGACGCACTGCGGGCCGAGATTTCGGAACGGCTGTGCGCAGCGATGACGGCAGCGGGCTACACGAATGCCGGCACCGTGGAGTTTCTAATGGACGAAGGCGGGAAACTCTACTTCATCGAAGTGAACGCGCGTGTGCAGGTGGAACACCCAGTGACGGAATTCGTTACGGGGATCGACATTGTGAAGAGCCAGATCCGCATCGCGCAGGGAGAGCGGTTGGAAGATATTCTACCGGGGCCGGTGGAACTGCGCGGTCACGCGATCGAGTGCCGGATCAATGCGGAGAATCCGAATACCTTCGTGCCCTCGCCGGGCCGTATTACGGGCTTCCATCTTCCGGGCGGCATCGGCATCCGCGTGGATACCTGGGCATACACGGATTGCGTAATCCCGCCGTTTTACGATTCGCTAGTGGCCAAACTGGTGGCGTATGGTAGCGACCGCACGGAAGCGATCCGGCGCATGCAGAGGGCGCTCGATATGTTCATCATCGAGGGCATCCACACGTCGATCCCGCTGCATCAGAAAATTATGGCGGATGCGGATTTTCAGGCGGGACGGTTCGATACGAATTTTATTAAAAGGTATTAGCCGCTACGCGCTGGCCGCTGATCCCTTATTCATAATTTATTTCCGCGGTTCGGGCGGAAACGGCGGCGTAGCCGAGTATGAGCGCAGCCAGAGCCAGCAGGCCAGGGACGGCGATCCAGGCAGGCGTGGGGTTGGTTTCCACTACCAGTAGGGACAGCGGGGGAGGTACGGGAATTTCGACGGGGCAGAGGCTCTTCAGATAGAAAATGACGCTGATCTTTTTGAGCAGAGTGGGCAGGAAGGGGTTCAGGTTTTCCCACACCATCACGATCGCGGCCGGAATCATGGGATTCCGAAAAAACAGACCGCACATCAGAAACACTGCACCGTAGCCAATGCACGCCAGAGCGGCTACTAACATATAGGAACCGAGTTGGCTCAGGCCCGGTCCATGAAGAACGTATTCGCTGTAGGCAGCGCCGAAGTGGCGGCCGATAGTAAGAAACGCAATCACGGTACTGCCCACGAACAGCACCAGGGCGACCGTGAGGCCGGCCAGATATTTGCCGGCTACCAACAGTTCCCGCCGCATGGGAGTGAGGAAGTAATAGTGCAGCGTCTTTTCCAGCATCTCTCCGCGAAAGAGGTTCGAAAACACGCCCATTGCACCGAAGAAGATGCCCAGGTGCAGATAGTAGATCTGGAAGAGAGCGGCGAATGCCGTGACGTCATCGCCCAGACTGTGGCGGCCCATCGGATGGGTCATTTCCAAGAACCAGTGCAGCGTCGTGATGCCTGCCGGCCCCAGCGCCAGCAGGTAGATCCACCATGCGCGCTTCGATAAGAATGTCTTCTTCAGCTCCAGCCGGAAGACACCGCCGAGTTGCCGCAGCCAGATCGAACGCTCCGTCACACCGTGCCTCCTTCGCCGCCGATCAGGTATTGATAAACCGAGTTGACGTCGTCATCGGCGGGCGCCACCGATTCCACATCCAGGCCTGCATCGAGCACCACGCGGTTCAGCAATAGGTAGAAGCTGTCAGCGTCCAGTGTTCGCAGTAAGAGGCTCTTGCCATCGGGATGAATACGAGCTTCGACCACATGATCCTGCTGGAAGAGACGCGCGGCCAGCAAATGCGGACGGTCGCATCGCACCAGAATCTGCATGGGCTGGTCCTTAACCTCGCTGCGCACGCCTTGGATCTGGCCTTCAGCGACCACATAGCCATGGCTCAGCAGAATCACCTGGTCGGAGATGCGATCCACTTCATGCAGGATGTGGCTGGAAACGATGACGTGCCGGCCCTGCGCGCCCCATTCGCCGAACAAGGCGATGGTCTCCGCGCGCGCCATGGGGTCGAGGCCGTTGAGCGGCTCATCGAGCACGATCACTCGCGGATCGTGCGCCGTGGCTTGTGCCAGCTTGATGCGCTGCCGCATGCCTTTGCTATATGCCGCGATGGGCCTGGCAGCGGCAGGAGTCATATTCACGCGCTCGAGCGAGGCCCATGTCCGCTGATCGCACTCGGCATGCGGCATTCCGTGCAGCCGCAGGAAGGAGTAGATGAACTGATAGCCGGTGAGACCTTTCGGAAACGAATCGAATTGTGCGCAGTAGCCGATGAGACTCCCTAACTTTTCGGGATGATCGGGCGAAACATCGAGCACGCGAACGGAGCCCTGGGTGGGACGGATCAGACCCGTCATGAGGTTCATGAGAGTCGTCTTGCCGGAGCCGTTGGGGCCCACCAGGCTGGTAACGCCGGGAGGAATGGCCAAGTGAACGCGATTGACACCCAGCACTTCGCCATAGAAGCGCGAAACATCATCGAAGGTGATGAGATTCCCGCTCATCGCACCACCTCTGCGCCGCGAATCTTGCGCGCCAGCATGTAGAGACACAGCAGCGCAAGGCCCGCCAGCATGGCGTAGCAGCACCATTGCGGAATCGGTGAGTCGCGCGATACCCGAAAGAAGACCGCACCGGTGCGGTCGGGATCGCCGAACAATGCCACCCATACGGAGCCCACCATACTGGTGATGTTGAACAGATCGCCCCATTTGGTGCGTTCCACGTTATTGACGGTGGCGCCGAAACCGGCCGCCACGAAAAAGACGCCGAACAGAAGCGCGCCCGCCGCCGGTTTCCACTTCACCCAGGCCGAAAGAGCCAGCGCCAGCAGTGTCAGAACGAGAATCCATATCCAGGAGCCGAAGAAAACGCCCGATGCGATACGCGCGTTATCCATCATCCAGCTCCAACCTTCCAGGTAACCCTGAAAGGTGAACAAGAGCAAACCGGGCACCCAGGTCATAAGCGAAAGCAGAATCACCAGCACCGAAAGCTTTCCCAGCACGTATTCACTGCGGGAAAACGGACGCGCCAGGTAGAGCGGTAGACCGTTGTTCGCGAGGTCAGGCGAAATCTGTCCGGGCCCGATGAACGCCGCCAGAAACAGCGCCAGCATGCTCTGCCAGCCGAGCAGGCTCATGAAAAATGGCGTACCGATCGAGATGGCGCGCGAAACCGCTTGCAGATTGAGCAGTTGCAGCATGCTCGTGCTGTGCACAATGTAGATGTAGAGCGCGCAAAACAGCGGATAAAGGAAGCTCGCCAGGAAGAAGACGGTCAAGAAGCGCGAGCGGTGCAGGTCTTCAATCGCATATCGCGGAATGACCAGGAACCGGGACCATCCGGGAGTCGATTCACCCTCGTAGGGACGGTAGGTTTTCTTATAGACCGCCATCGGGAGTCTCCATGGCCTTGAGGAAGATATCTTCGAGCGAATCCCGGCGATGATTCAGACGCCGGATCTGCACGTTCTGTTCGGCGGCCAGCTCGTAGAGGCGGCGTATTTCCACGCCATCGGGCAGAATCAGCTTGAGACGGCCTTGCGCACCTGGAGCGGTCTCGCAGCCGAGCTTCTCGATGGCTTCCAGGAAGCAGCCGTTCGATTCGCCGCGAGTTTCCAGTTCCAGAAACCGCCGGTTGGAGCGGCGCTCTTCCTCCAGGTTGCAGAAGGCAGCGATCTTGCCGTCTTTCAAAATCAGCACCTGATCGCAGCAGTCTTCCACGTCACGCAACAAGTGGGAAGAGAGGATGAGGCTGAGGTCACCGTGATCGCGAATCTCCTGAATGAGCTGAATCATTCGCGCACGGGCCGGCGGGTCGAGGCCGTTGGTGGGCTCATCGAGAAGCAGAAGTTTTGGTCCGTGAGCGATCGCCTGCGCGAGTTTCGCGGCCTGTTTCATTCCGAGCGAATAGGTGCCCAGCGCACGGTAACGCACTTCACCGAGCCCGACATAAAAGAAGGCCTCATGCGCGCGTTCGAGCGCCTGGCGGCGCGGAAGGCCGGCCAGTTCCGCCATAAATCGCACGTAGCGCACACCGCTCATCTGCGCCAGGAACGAATCGTTTTCCGGCATGTAGCCGATCAGGCCGCGTACAGCCCTCGCGTGTGTGCGGATATCGCGGCCCAGGACTCGCGCGGTACCCGAAAACGGTTGATGAAACCCGAGCAGCGTGTTGATGAGCGTCGATTTGCCAGCGCCGTTCGGCCCCAACAGCCCGATGGCGCGGCCGGTGAGCGACGCCTTCAGGCCTTTGAGAATGGGGCGCTCGCCGAAGCGCACCTCCAGATTGTCCAACTCGATGACAGGGTCCATGCTCTCCGTCTTAACGATACGCCGGATGGGCGGCTTGTGTTCCGAACAATTGGCCGATGGAAAACTGTTTGCCGGCAGCGCCCAGATTCCCTCTCAACAGGCTCGTCAAGCCGGGCAGACTTCCGGTGCCGGACAAAGTGATCCGGTCCGGCTCGCAATAGCCGGTGATCAGCGTGGGCTTGAGATCGCCCAGGCTCTGTAAATCATTGTGCTTTCCGCTCGAGCTGAAGGAGCCGAGCAGTCCGGTCAGCGGCGCGAGCGTAGTGCCGAGATTCTGGTACAGCAAGGCGGAGAAGTTGACATGCTGGTCGCGCGGCAGCATCGAAATGAAGGCACCCGAGCGTGTCAAGGCAGCGCCGCTGGCCTTCACCTGAAGTGCTTGGTCGAGCAGCGCACGCGTGGGCGCAGCAATCAGGTAGCCGTCGGCGAAAGTGTAATGCACCTCAGTCAGCGGATTCGGGTCCGCAGCCGCGATCATATAATAGGTGCGCCCACCGGCGGTCTCCTGCGAGGTGCGCAACGGTTTGGCGCCTTGCCGGGCCGCCTGAAGGTTGCAAGCTTCCACAAGTTTTTGCAGCGCGGCTTCCAAGCCCGCGGCGTTATAAATTTCAGCCACCAGTTTCCAGGAAGGAACGGGGAACGCAGGGCCATCGAGCGCAATGGCGAATTCGCCGCCAAGGCTCCCAGCCAGATCGTTCCGAACATCGACGCCGGTTTCCTGCCGCATTACAGCGAGCGCCTTTTCAATAGCGCTCGAGGACTGTAGGTGCGCCAATTCATCCATGATCGCGACGGGATCTTTCACAACGAAGGAGGCCGCGAAACCGGCTTGCGGCGAAACGTAGTCGAGCACGCCCATCGGGGAAGGCGGCGCCAGCCATGCCGCCACTCCGGAACGCGGGCCATCAAAGCTGACGGTCGCGCGCGCCTCCATCCGGCCATCGACCTCTTTTTCGCCGGCGACGAAGTAGCGCGGCCGTCCGGCAGGAGGCGCAGGCAAGCGGGAGAGGTCGGCGCACAACAGCAGGCCCACGCCTTCACGGTAGGCATCGGCGATCCGCGCGTAAAACGGCGTCTTGTCGAAACCGGAGGGCTCGCCGAGCGCGGCGGACATCTGATCGACCGCCGCCGGAACCGGTCCGAAAATCAGCAGGCCCGAGCGGGAGATCACTGCGACCGGCACTCCCTGGCCCTTCAGGAAATCAGCAAAGCCATCGCGCCGGGATCCCGCGAGAAATACCGGGCCCTGTATCTTGCCATTGGCATCAGGAACGGCGGCCAGAATAATCTCGTCGCCGAGGTATTCGCTCGCGGCGCGCAGGCGCTCGAGCAGCGGATCGATCTTTGATCCGCGGGAACTCCACCATTGGCGCAGTTCCTGGTTCTGCGCCAGTTGCCGCTGGATCACGGTTTGCGCCTGGGCCAGGTAGTTTCCCAGGTTGGGAACGCTCGCGAAGAATGCCGTATTGGCCGGCAACCGCGCCAGCAGGCGGCTGGAATACCGCAGCTCGGGAAGATGGACTTGATCCAGGTCTGAACGCAGCGCCGAAACCTGCTGCAGCAGTTTCAAGTAGTGATCGCGATCGCGGCTCCATGCAATATCGTCGGGCACAGAAACCGGCGCGAGGCTAGCCGTAGTAGTGGTCTGTTGACCTGGGTGCAGCACCTTTTCACTATTCCCTTGTGCCACGTGCACCTCACCGGCGATGACGGAGACGCGCGAGCCGGTTACTCCCGAGCTTACGCTAAAAACCGTCCCGGTTACGGCAACGCGGCAATCCGCTGTGGCCACATAAAGATGCCCGGAGCGGCGATGGGCCGCCTGCACGATGATGCTGCCATGGCTCATGTGGACGGTCGTGTCCTTGCCGGATGCCGACGTCTCAAATCCGGAGCGTTCGCGCAGTTCGACCAACGAGCCATCGCGGAGTTGCAGCAGCGCGTCGGAATCGCGGGCCGTACGGATCTCAACGCCATCCGGCAGGGCTTGGCCCGCGGCCATTGGATGCATCCCCGCGGCCGAAAGCTCATAAAGCGTGCCGCTGACCATTTGCACCATGGCCTGTCCCGAATGCGCGCCAAAGCGGTCGATGACAATCCATGCGGAAATGCCGGCTACCAGAAGCACGCCGGCCGCAATCGCCCAGCGAGCCGGGAGTACACGCGGGCGGGCGGAAGCGCGCGGAGCCATTGTGGTCACTTTGCCTTCGAAGACGCGGCGGCAGGCAACGCATTGGTGCAAGTGATCCGTCACCAGCAGGGCGCGGGCTTCCGGCAGGTGGCCGGCCTTGTAGGCGGGAATCAGAGCCTGAAAGTCCGCGCAGTTGCGAATGGGCTCGCCATCGCCCTGAGCGGCTACACGGCTCCAGACGCGGGTGGCAGCGGCTTCCATCGCGGCGGAATCGATCTCTTCGCTGCGAATCTCCGAAATGGCTCGCTCCAGGGCGGAGTAGTTGGGATCTTCAGGCGTCATACGGTTCCTCCCGTTTGCGAACGGAATTCTTTCTCCAGCCGGTCGCGTGTTCGCGACAGCGTCACCGCTACGGTGCCGGGCGTGGTATCGAGCAGCCGCGCGATTTCCGGATTCTCCTTCCCTTCGATGAACTTCAGGATGAACATTTCCGCGATTCGCGGATTCAAACGTGCCAGCGCCACACGCAGCCATTCGCGAATTTCGCCCGCCTCCCGCGTGCGCTCCGGGCCGCGATGAGACGACTCGGCGAGCACGGGCTCCCAATCATCAAGCGACACGCTGCGGATCTGGTGGCGGGATCGCACCAGATCAAGCGCCGCGTTCACCGCCGCCCGATGAAGATAGCTGGCGACGTTGCCCACCGCCTCGGCGCCGGGATCGCGTTTCAACATCCGAAGAAAGACGGTTTGCAGCACGTCTTCGGCGTCACTGGCATTGCCCGCTACACGATACGCCGCACGGTAGACCATGGCGTAGTTCTCACGGAAGACGTCTTCCAGACGGGCTGCGGAGGCTTGGCCGAATTCCATGGAGTTCGCGGTTTGCGCTTTCATCCTAGCAAGGCCATCTGAGAAAAGGACGTAGGGCCGTGGTCGGAATTAGCGGCCGGGAAGGGCAGGAAAATCTGAATAAAAAAGCCCCACGCTAGAACAGCGTGGAGCATAAGAGTGTAACAGCAATCTGTCTCGGAGGATGACAGACCGTGGATGATATTAACACCTGTCAGTCCGCAAAAGCAATGGCAACTTTACCGTATTCGATATGGCTTTTTTAGAGTTACGGGATTTGACCTTGGCTGTCTCTTACTAAGGGCTTAATGGTCAGACCTTCGATTGATGAGGGTCTTGAAATGGTATCAAGACGGCTTAGTATTGCTAGTAAAAACGGACTACGGAAAAGCCGATAATACCAGACTTTTGTCGCGCACCGGAAACCTTCATGAAGCTTCGAGGTATCCGCCCACCGCATCCCAATCACGCTGCAGCGACTGCGCGCGAAACCTCGCAACCGCCCACATGCTAATGGTCTGGACTCTCTATAATTCTTATGCTCCGATTGAAGAGTCGGCTGCTGAAAAATGCCGGATCGCGTGAGAATCGATAAATGGCTCTGGGCTGCGCGGTTTTTTAAGACACGGGCGCTTGCTGCGCGAGCGTGCGGTCTGGGTCGCATTCACTCCAATGGGCTGCCCGCAAAAGCGTCGAGGGAAGTGCGGGTCGGCGACGTTTTGCAGATTAGGAGTGAAGCCAATGAATTCGAAGTGGAAGTCCTGGCGCTCAGTGAACTGCGCGGCCCCGCCGCTGTCGCGCAGACACTTTACCGGGAGACGGACGCCAGCCGGGCACGACGCCTCCGATTGGCGGAAGAACGCAAGGCGATGCCGCGTTTCGATGCGATGTGGGAAAGTAAACCATCGAAACGCGACCGTCGCGCTCTCAACCGCTTGCGCGGGCGCGAGTGAGATGCCCGCCTGGTTCGCCGATCGCTCGTCCGTTCAAACGCGGTAGTGTTCAATCGCTTCGTGGTTAAAATCGAGGCCCGTGCCGGGACCTTGCGGCACTTGAATCTCGCCGTTTTCGAAGGTATAGAGTTCCTTCTGGTTCAGAATCTTCAGGGCCGGAGACCATTGCTCCTGAGGAAGCAGAGGCGGCGTGGCCAGCGCCATCTCTTCGAGCGGCGCGCCCCATGCCGCGTGCGCCTGGATGCGGCCGGCAAGATTCAATCCGAAGGCGCCGTGACCAATGCAGGGCTTGTGAAATGCCTCGCAGAGCACGGCGATCTTGCGCATGGTTAAGAGACCGCCGCACGTTCCCAGGTCGGGCTGGAAAATATCATAGGTCTCGTGGACCAAGCCTTCGCGGTAAGCATCGAGACCGCGCCAGCCTTCGCCGCCGGTAATCAGGAGTGGCTCCATTTCGCGGGCCAATCGCGCGGGGCCTTCGAAATCATCGCGCGAGAATGGCTCTTCGAGCCAATACACGCCCACGTTCTGCAGCGCTCGCGCAGCGGCCAAACCAGTGGGGTAGTCCCAAACGATTCCGGACAGGTGTGCCGTCCGGTCCACCATCACCTTGAATCCGGGTGCCGGCCCGCAGGCAGCGATGATGCCCGCGCAGGACTCCACATCATCCATGAAATTCGGACGGAAGATGCGCATTTTGAAGCCGTTGAAGCCAGCTTCTTTCAATCGGCGGGCATATATCGCCTGCTCTTTGATCGGCACGTGTGACTGATCCGCGGGTCCGGGCCAGACCGCGGTAATGTAAACGGGAATGCTCGTGCGGCCTCCGCCCAGGAGACGGTGCACCGGTTGACCCACAACTTTGCCGAGCGCGTCCCAGAGCGCTTCCTCCAGGATTCCCTGGTACAGCAGCCCTCTGTGGAGATGCTGTTCCATGGCGAAAATGTCTGCGCCGAGGAGCGCATCCCGCACGCGTTCGAAAGGAACAGGGTCCAAAAGTTCCGCGGCCACAGCTCCTCTCCCCGAGCCTGCCGGACCGGCCGCCCGAGCGCCGAATCCACCGCCGAAGGCATAGCCGCGAACGCCGGATTCCGTGGTCACTCGGGTGACGCGCAGTTTGTTCAGAACACCGGCCTTGACCTCTGTGGGAGTTGCCGGGATTTCGATACCGAAGTTCTCAATCGCTTTGATACGGACCGGTTTTACTTCAGCAGCGAGCGCTTTCACCGGCTCCAGCAAACTGCTCCAGGTTGCCAGCGACCCAACGGCCGCGCCGGCCGAAGCCATTAATTCTCTGCGGTTCATAGGGTGTTCTCCTCCGATTCCGAGGGACGGCGTTCATCGCCATTCGGCCGCATTTCCTTGCGAGCCGGGTTCAAGTCTATCGCACTTTGATTTGAAGTCAATGAGCGAATCCAGCCCGCTTTCGGTACACTGGAACGTCATTTCCGGCAGCGCCGAAAGGAGACCTGATGAAACGCCTGCTGCTTTGTGCCGCCATCTTCACTACGCTCGCGACGGCCGCGATCGACGGCCCGGTCACCATCGACAGCGGGGTTCTCGTGGGAGTGACCACGGGCTCTCCCGGCGTGCGTGCGTTCAAGGGCATACCCTATGCCACGCCTCCCGTCGGAGACCTGCGCTGGAAGCCGCCGCAACCGGCAGCGCACTGGGCTCCGTATCGGAATGCCAACCGCGTCGGGCCGGTTTGCGAACAGCTATTCACAAAGTCGGGCTCTGTATTTTTTAAAGGCGACTTTGAACCTCGCAGCGAAGACTGTTTGTACCTGAACGTGTGGACGCCGGCGAAAACGGCCAGCGACCGATTGCCCGTCATGGTATGGATCTATGGCGGCAGTTTCACGCACGGTTCAGGCACAGAGGCGTATTACCAAGGCGAGAATTTCGCGCGCAAGGGCGTGATTCTGGTGACCTTCAACTACCGTGTGGGCGCGTTCGGATTTCTGGCGCTCCCGGAACTCAGCCGGGAATCCGGGCGCGGCATCTCGGGCAATTACGGTCTGCTCGATCAAGTGGCCGCGTTGCAGTGGGTGCACCGCAACATCGCGGCGTTCGGCGGCGATCCGAACCGCGTCACCATCTTCGGCCAGTCGGCTGGGGCCGCCAGCGTCGGCTACCTGATTGCTTCGCCACTCGCCAAGGGCCTTTTTGCGCGCGCGATTGGCCAAAGCGGGCTGGGCGCTGGGGACTTCGTGCCGCTTGCCAATGCGGAAGAAAACGGCACGGAGTTCGTCCGGTCGCTCGGTGTCCATTCTCTGGCGGAATTGAGGACGCTGCCGGCCTCGAAGATTCTGGAGGCCGGAGGCCGCTTCCACCGCGTGATTGACGGCTACTTTCTGACGGATGATCCGCTAAAGATTCTGGCGGCGGGGCGGCATAACGATGGAGCCGTGATGGTCGGTTCTGTCGGCAACGAAGGCTACGCAGCCAAGCCCATCACCGTTGCCGGCTTCGAACAGCAGGCGCGAAACACCTATGGACCGATGGCCAGCGAGTTCCTGAAAGTTTACGCGGTCACCAGCGACCGGCAAGCAGACCAGGCGCAATTCACCGTCGCTCGCGACCGGCTGCAGGCCGGCTCGCGCACATGGGCAAGACTGGAAAACAAGGCCGGCCAGCATAAGGCCTACATCTATTTGTTCCTGCACGCCCCCGCGTTTCCCGAAGGCGCCACTTACCTGGAAGGCTCCGCGTCAAGGCTCGGCGCGTATCACTCCTCGGAACTTACCTACGTTTGGAACAGCCTGCAAACGCGCATTGGTTGGCCCTGGAAGGATTACGACCGCAAACTGGCCGACATCATGAATTCCTATTGGTCGAACTTCGCCGCTACTGGCGATCCGAACGGCAAGGGGCTGCCGGTCTGGCCCGCCTACGATGACACCAATCAGCAGGTAATGGTCTTCGGCGATATCATTGGCGCTCAGCCCATGCCGGACAAGGCAGGCGTCGATTTCATGGCCGCGTTCGCGGCGGTACAACGCGCACGCCGGTAGGCGGTCTTACCATTCCACCCATCTGTTGAAAACGGTATATTAGTTGTCGAACCTTCGGGGCCGTTCGGCCCTGCCCGATGAGGTCTATTTTGGCAACTGATTTGGCAAGGCAAACCGGGTTCGTGCGGCTGTCCGCGGCGTTGGCAACCGCGCTCATTCTGTCCACGGCGATATACGGCGCAACCAGCGACAGCCCACAGATCAAGTCGCCTGACCGCGCCGCGTTCCTGAAGCAGTATTGCCTCGGCTGCCACAATCAGACGATCAAAGCGGGCGGCCGCGCTTTCGAAGGGCTTTCGCCATCGGCGGCGGCAAACCCCGAGATTTGGGAGAAGGTGATTCGGAAGCTTCGCGGGGGAGAAATGCCTCCGCCCGGGTTACCTCGGCCGGATGCGGCAACCGTGAAGGCACTGATCAGCTCGGTAGTTGCCGAAATCGATGCGGCGGCCGCAAAGCACCCATACGCCGGTCGCACGGTGATGCGCCGCCTCAACCGCACCGAGTACAGCAATGCGATTCGGGATCTGTTGGCGATCGACATGCCTTTCGGCTCGGATTTGCCGGTCGACGCCACAGCCGCCGGGTTTGACGATATCGGCGACTCGCTTTCGATGTCCCCGTTGCTGCTGGAGCGCTATATGAAACTGGCGCGAAAAATCAGCCAGTGGGCTGTGGGCGCAGCCGACCAATCGCCCGTGACCGACCAGTTTTATCCTACGCAGCCGCAGGGGAAATGGCTTGGTGAAGATGTGCCATACGGAACGCGGGGCGGCATCCATGTCCGTCATTATTTCCCGGCAGACGGTGAATATGGATTGCGCGCGTTTCTGCCTTCGAACGGCGACCGGCTTCTGGCAACGGAGGGCGTACGTTTCTTCCAGGCGAAGACCACCGTCACCGCGGGCGTTCACAGCGTTACCATCACGTTTCCGGACAACTTTGCCGAACGCGAAGGGCCGGTTGGGAACGTCGCCGGGCTGGGCGGATTGCCGTTGGGCGGACCGGTAGACGCCGCCGGCAGCGCGATTCGGCCGCAAATTGAATTTCTGGTGGACGGCCGGATCGTAGGCACAAGCGAGATTCGCGGTCCGGAGCCAGGCGAAGCTGTGATGTATCCAGGCGGCCCGCCGATCCTGGAGCGCGCAGAGATCTCCGGGCCTTACAATGTCACTGGCCCGGGTAACCTTCCCAGCCGCCAACGGATCTTTGTATGCCATCCAGCGCGCGCGGCCGAAGAAGCAGCTTGTGCATCGCAGATCCTCAGTACGCTGGCGCGGCGCGCATACCGGCGCGATCTGACCGCGGATGATATCCGTCCGCTGATGGCGACTTTCCGCAGGGCCCGGCAGAGCCACGGGTTTGATCAGTCCATTGGCATTGCGGTGGGCGATGTGCTCGTTTGCCCGGATTTTCTGTTCCGCGTTGAAACCGACCCGGCCGGTGCGCCGCCGGACACCGCCGAGCCCGTCTCGCAGTTCGAACTGGCATCGCGGCTCTCCTTCTTTCTTTGGAGCAGCATCCCGGACGATGAATTGCTGGATGCGGCCCATCGCGGCAAGCTGCGGAATCCGGCAGAGTTGGAGCGCCAGGTCCGGCGGATGCTGGCCGATTCGCGGTCAGACAGCCTAGTCGATAACTTTGCCGAGCAGTGGCTGGGTCTTCGGACGATCACTGACTTCACGCCTGATGCTAAGGTCTATCCGGAATTCGACAAGGCGCTGGCTCGGGATTTCGAAGAGGAGTCACATCTCTTTGTGCGCAGCGTGCTTCGGGAAAACCGCAGCATTCTCGATCTGTTGAATGCCAAGTACACCTATGTGAACGAGCGGCTCGCGAAGCTGTATGAAATTCCAGGCGTGGTGGGGCCGGGCTTTCGGCGCGTTGACCTGACCGGACATCCAGAGCGAGGCGGGCTGCTGGGCGAAGGCGGCATTCTCATGGTGACATCGCACAATGAGCGCACTTCACCGGTGCTCCGAGGCAAATGGATCCTCGCCAATCTGCTGGATTCACCGCCGCCACCGCCGCCGCCCGGAGTGCCGGCTCTCAACCAAGCTCCGGCAAACGGCCACTCTCTCACCACACGGCAGCAGATGGAACGGCATCGCAGCGATCCGGTGTGCGCGTCCTGCCACTCGCGCATCGATCCGCTTGGATTCGCGCTTGAAAATTTCGACGTACTCGGCCGGTATCGCACAGAGGACGACGGCGGCAAAATCGATTCGACGGCGAAGCTGCCCAATGGCGAAGAGGTCTCCGGGCCGCAGGGGTTGAAGAATTACCTGGTCGGGCACCCCGATCAGTTCGCTGAAGCGACGGTCGCCAAGCTGCTGACTTACGCTGTGGGCCGCCAACTCGATTACCGGGATCAACCCACCATCCTGGGTATTATGCGGGCCGCGGAACCGGGAAGGTACAAGTTTTCAGATCTGGTCATGGGAGTAGTAAGAAGCGCGCCGTTCCAGATGCGGCAGACCAGGGGGCAAGGAGAATCATGATCATCACGCAGAAGCATCTCAGCCGCCGGACTCTTCTCCGGGGAATCGGAACCTCGCTCGCTTTGCCTTTGCTGGACGCCATGATTCCTGCCGCGCGGGCTGAGAGCGCGACGGCGGCGGCGCCGGTGAGGCGTCTGGCGTTCATCTATTACCCGCTCGGCGTAGTGCGCGACGGCTGGTATCCCAAGGGCGAAGGCGCGAACTACGAGCTCAGTGAAGCGCTGAAGCCGCTCGAACCGCACAAAGACAAATTTCTCATCCTGACGGGACTTTCCTCCGATCCGGACCGCACCAAGACCGATTTCCACGATCGCGCGATGGCTTCTTTCATGACGGGCTGCGAGCTTACGCCGGGACGAGTCCACGTAGGAACTTCCGTTGATCAGATCGCCGCCAAGACGCTCGGCAAAGAAACCCAGCTTGCGTCGCTCGAACTCTCCACGCAGGAGATGGATACGGCCGGAGGGCCAATTTACAAGGACGCGGAAACGCCGCTGCCGCTCGAGATCAATCCGCGGAATGTGTTTGAACGTCTGTTCGGCGACGGCAGCAAAGTGGATGCCAAGGCTGCTGCCGAGCGCCAGGCGATCGACCAAAGCCGTCTCGACAGCGTGCTGGCGCGGATTGCCGTGTTGAAACGAGAGCTTGGGCCGAGCGACCGGCACAAGATGGATGAGTATCTGGAATCCATCCGCGACATCGAGCGCCGCATTCAAGTCGCCATGCAAAAGAAGCCGGTGGATATTCCGGGCGCGACTCGTCCTCCGGGGATTCCAGACACGTGGGCAGAACACATGAAGCTCATGTTCGACTTGCAGGTGATTGCCGCGCAGGCGGATTTGACGCGTGTCTGGACCTTCATGTACGGCTGCGAATCCTCCTATCACACCTACCCGGAACTCGGAATCACCATGCAGCACCACGAGATTTCCCATCACAACTACGATCCGGTGAAACTTGCTGCGCTGCATAAGATCAACGTGTACCAGTCGCAATTCTTTGCGTATTTCCTGAGCAAAATGGAATCGGTCAAGGAAGGCAATTCCTCGCTGCTTGATCATTCGCTGATTCTATATGGAAGCGATTTGAGCAATCCGACGATTCACAGCCAGCGCGATTTGCCCATCATTCTGGCCGGTGGCGCGGCGGGGCGAGTGGCGGGCGGACGGCACATTCACCACGAGGGCGACATGACGCCGCTCACCAATCTCTATCTCACGATGCTCGACAAAGTGGGTGTTCCGACCGAAAAGCTAGGCGACAGCACGGGCCCGCTGAAGAGATTAGAGGTGTAGCGATGCCGCGAAGCGCCATCACGCAAGCAACAATTTTCGGCGCGATCTGCTGCGTCATGGCGGGCGGAGCCGCACCACTCTGGGCCATGCCCGGAACGCCGGCGATTGTGGAAGCGGCGCACAACGACGATGCGGGCGCCGTGTCGGCGCTGATTGCTCATCACAGCGATGTGAACGCAAGGGCGGGCGACGGAATGACAGCGCTGGCGTGGGCGGCCATGCGGACTAACCTCGATGTAGCTCGAGCCTTGTTAAAAGCCGGGGCGAATCCCGACCTTGCGAATGTGATTGGTGTGA
Organism: Bryobacteraceae bacterium; assembly: GCA_035550475.1. Taxonomy (GTDB): domain Bacteria; phylum Acidobacteriota; class Terriglobia; order Bryobacterales; family Bryobacteraceae; genus DASZPB01. The sequence goes on from DASZPB010000035.1 coordinate 222,177, forward strand.
CCCCGCTGGTGTTGGCGATCCAGAATGGCTCGGATCCGCTGGTGCGTCTGCTGCTCGAAAGCGGGGCACATGCGAACGTTTCCCGGACAAGCGGAGAGTCGCCGTTAATGACAGCGATTCGTTTGGGCCGCATTGCCGCGGCGAAGATGCTGCTCGATCACGGCGCGGACGTCAATGCGCACGAGAACAAGTTCGAACAAACGGCTCTGATGTGGGCGGCGGGCCAGCCGGATGAAGTTCGCCTGCTGCTCGATCACAAAGCAGACTTTCGCGCTACCACCAAGTCATGGGACATCAAGGCCCGGAAATATGGCACCGGATTCAACACCCTCGGGCGCACGGGCATTCCGTGGGTTGTCGAGGGAGAGTTCGATACCAAAGTGGGCGGCTACGATGCGCTGCTGTTCGCCGTAGAACAGCGCGATCTGGAATCGGCCCGAATGCTGATTGAAGCCGGGGCGGATGTGAACCGCGCAGCGGCTGATGGGACGACACCGCTTCTCATGTCGCTTTACCAATTTCAGGTCTCAAGCGGCGGCCTTGATGTGGACTTGCCGATGGCTTCGTTCCTGCTCGACCACGGCGCTAAGGCGAATGTGGCCGATCTCTCCGGATATACACCATTACACGGCGTGGCATTGGCCGTGGCGGGTATCACGAATCCTCGCGCTGCCGGAAGAGGCGGCCGCCGGCGCCCCGCTCCCGACGGAATGGAAACGCGTCCCGCGAACCGGAACCCCGTAGCCGCGCGCGCCGCGGCCGCTGTGATCAGCCGGCGCGGCGGACTCGCGACAGGCGACATTCCTCAGTTGGCAGGTTTGTTGGCTATGGCAAAGCGTCTGCTCGATGCGGGTGCGGATCCCAATCATCAGACGGTGCATCCCACTCCAGGCCCGATTGGAGACACGCGCGTCAACCCGGCTCCGCCGGGGTCATCGTCCTTTCACGTCGCCGCAACTTCGAAGAACGTGGATCTTTTGCGATTGATGGAGGAACACGGCGCCAATCCCAACCTGGTCGACCAAGAGGGACATACGCCCTTTAGCGTCGCAGTGAAATCGGGAAATCTGGATGACGTGAAGGAAATGATGGCGCACGGAGCGGATTTATCGGCGCGCTATAACCCCGCCGACATGATTGCAGATCCGGTGGAATCGATCGCCCGCCCGCGCAAAGGTCAGACGATCATGCACGTTGCGGTAGTCGCTGGGCAAGTCAGCGTTATCCAGTATCTCTATTCCCAGGGCGTGCCGCTTGATCTTAAAAATGAAGCAGGCGAAACCCCGCTCATGCTGGCGGATTCGATCGAGCGCTTCAGGCTGGCCGAGGCGAAGCAAAACGGCCGCAATGCAACGCGGTCTACTGCGCTCACCGGAGCCATCCAGAAACTGCTCACCGAAGGCGCACCGAAGCAGTCTGCCGCTGTGCGGTAAACGCTAATCGATCGGTAATGGATCGCGGAATCCGCGATGGATGATCTCGACACGCTGCGGTGTGCCCCGTTCGCGATCCGACTCAAACACCGGGGCCAGTTCCTTGTGAACCAGTTCGTCGCGAGCCTGCACGCCGATCGCATCCACGGGATTTGCAAGCACAACCGGGCGGGGAGCAATGGCCTGCAACAGGTCACCGGTATCGAAGTGCAGAAGCACACCGGGAAGGATAATGTCGGACAGATTGCGGTGGAGCGGTGCTTCGAGCGCCGCGTGGTAGCTCACCAGCGCATTCGCCACAATGACCCTGGTAATTTGCGGATCCAGCGCGGCGGCGTGAAGCGCCACAATGCCTTCGGCGGCCCTACCGTAAATGGTGATGGACGAGCGGTCCACGTCCGGCAGTGACACGAGCCAGTTGACCGCGCGGATCGCATCATCCGCGCGCATGCCCACCAGGCTCTTGCCCACGATCATGGCCTGCAGCGAGATGGCGGTATTGGGTCCCAGAACCGAACCTTGCGCCGCCTGTAAACGCTGGGCGTCGAGCGGTGTGCCTCTGGGCTGAAGAATGAGGATGAATTTTCCCGATTTCGCCAACCGCTCCACGTCCGGCGTCGCCGCGGTGCGCTCCATCGGCACATCATCCATCAGGAGCACGGCCGGCTTGGGCCCGGGCTTGTCGGGAATCACCGAGAGAGCCGCCACATCGAAGCCGAGCTCGCTGCGAATCGAAAGTGTCTCGACGTGATAACCGTCGCGCTCTTCCTTCTTCTGCACTGTGACATCGGGCGGCGCGCCAGGCTGAGCCGTAATGCCGGCAACGGAACGTGCTTCCGCGCGGACCCGCTGCTGGAACGGCGCGAGGGCAGCTTCGGATTGCACGGGCTGTTCGCGAACGATTACGCCCTCGGCTTCCTTTCGGTTGATGGATTCCACCGTTTCTCCGCCAAGTGAAGTCGAGACCTGGCCGGTGGGCGTGACGAGAAGGTCATCCGGATGCTGCGGACGGTAGGGAGTGAAGTTCGATCCGTGAGAATCGGCCTTGAGGTATTTCACCAGGAAAGCGAGAATCTGTGGCGATATCGGCCCCAGGTTGCCGTGCCCGCCGGGTCCGGTGATCCACTGCAGCCGATCTTCGGCGCCATACAGCGCGTAGATGCGCTTAGCTTCTTCGTAGGTCTGCCGCGCGCCGGCGAACGGAAACATATCTGAGGTTGTCGAAATAATGGCGTACGGCCGCGGGGCGGTCAGTTCCACCCAGTCCGCCAGGTCGAGGCCCTGTTCGAGAAATCCGGGGATCGTTTGCTCCGCGTCCTGAGCGCCCGTGGACGGAAGCAATTCCTTGAGCGAGGTAATGTAGCAGGCGGTTGCCGTCACGCCGATCCGCGGATCAAGCGCGCCCAGGTATGCCGTGATGGTGCCGCCGCCGGAGCAGCCGAACGCTCCGATGCGGGCGCTATCCACATCTTTGCGCTGGGTCAGATAATCGACGCCACGCATGCCATCGTTGATGAAATAGCGCGAGACATGTTTGCCGATCAGCAGAGTTGCCAAGCCCGCATGTTCATGTTCGCCGCTGCGCACCACCTTCGACTCTTCGAGTTCCGGGTCATAGTGCTGCAGCCGTTCGCCCTCACCGATCGCATCAATGGCGAGCGTGATGATGCCGGCACGCGCGAAGTTTGCGCCCCAGTTGGCTTCCCCGAGTTTGCCGGTCGGGCCGTGGCCCGGAGTGACTACGAGCGCGGGAAACGGACCCATACCCGAAGCCGGCACATAGACATCGGCCGTGACCCAAAAGTTGGGAAGACTCTCATACGCCACCTTGTCGATGCGGAACCCATCGCCCGGTACGCTTCCGAACTCTTTCACACGCACGGGACCGTGCGATTCCGGAAGGCCGCCGATCAGGTTGAGAATCTTCTTTCGTACTTCGGCCTGACGCCGTTCGGCTTCCTCGCGAGTGTGAATCGCGGCTACGGTTTGCGCGCGGTGTTCGAACTGCGCGGCCCCAATATCGCTCAAGTACCCGTCAAGCTTTTTGGTCGCCTCGCTTTTCTGCGCGAAACCGGAAGCGGAAAGCATCAGCAAGGCCGCGGGTAGAAGGACCGCGCTGCCATGGAACCGAAGTCCTTTGATCATCGTGTTGTTCCCTACTTAGTTTCCACGCGAAGCTGCTGCTCCCGCAAGCAAACGGATCAGAACAGGAAACGCAAAGCCATTTGCATGATCCTCGGGCTCGCCGCGGCCGTCACCTGCCCGAAAGTCAGGTTAGTTTGCCCGCCGGTTGCCGGGTTGAATCGGGCAGTGGTATCCAGCGTCGAATACTGCGTGTGATTGAAGACGTTATACGCCTCGGCACGGAATTCAAAGTGGAGCCGCTCATGCAGGGCAACGAATGTCTTGAGCAGAGACATATTCCAGTTGTTCGTTCCCGGACCGCGAAACTCCGTGTTGGCGGCATTGCCAGGCGTGCCTAAGGCGGGCAACTGAAAAACAGACGTGTTGAAGAACGCGTAGACGCTTCGCTTGTCCTTCGGTAGGACCGCGGAGCCGGTGATGTTCGCCCGCGTCAGCGGATCGGTTGGGGATCCGGTAATATCGGCGCCGGTGGTTGTGGCGGCCGTCACGCCGAGCGGCCCGCCGGAAATAAATGCCGCGATGCCGTTGAACTGCCAATGGCCCAGAATCGCGGTGAGCACCTTGCCGCGCAAGTAGCCGCTGGGAATGTCATACAGCCAGTTGATGTTGAGGACGTGCGTCCGGTCAAAGCCCGCGGGGCCGTAGTTCCAGATGCGAGGCGAGATCAACGTGCTAACCGCAGTGGTATCGGCGTCCACGAAATCCATTGCCTTGGACCACGTCCAATTCGCGCCGAACTGCAGACCGCGCGCAAAACGCCGGGTCGCGCTCACTTGCAACGAATGATAGTTGGAGGAAGCTCCGGGGTCACGAAGATTTACGTTCGCGTATCCAGGGAAGGCCTGGAGGAACGTCGCGGGAAGAGGCGAGCCGGGCTTGGATGGGTCCTGATTCTGCGCCAGAAAATCAGCGCCGAAGGGCACAGGGGCCAGATTCTGCTGCCAGTACAGATTGCGCCCCAGACTGCCGGCGTAACCGACATCCAGCAAAACGCCATAACCAAGGTTCTGCTGCACTCCCAGGCTCATGGTGTAGGCCGCCGGGATCTTCCCGCTCTTATCGAGTGTGACGGTATTGGCTGGAAAAACGAATCCGCTGCCCGAAAGGAAGCTCGAAAGCTTCCCGTAGTAAACGTTCGGAGTCTGAATCAGCGGGTATTGGCCGGCAGTGGAGTTCAGGCCGGCGAGACCATCGCTGACGCGGTCATAGCCGATTCCGAAGCCGCCGCGAACTGCTGTTTTGCCGTTTCCAAAGATGTCGTACGCAAATCCGATGCGCGGGCCGAGTTTCACGCCGGAGCCGTTCATGAATTGCGGCGGATAACCGCTGTTCCCGTTCGCGTAGATCACTCCGTTGAGGAAGTTCCCCGAACCTGGGGCATAGGCGCCGATCAGCGCCGCCGGATACACCTGCCCGTTGACCGGGCTTACACCGACCCGCGCACCATTCACTATTGCCGGCCGGATCAGTTTCACGGCTTGTGATGGATCAAAGAGGCTGGGAACCAATTCGGTCATTGTATTGGCTGCTTCGCCCCACGGCTGAATGATCGAGAAGCGCAGGCCGTAGTCAAGAGTCAGGCGGCGGCTCACTTTCCAGGTGTCCTGCGCGAACCACTCAATGGTATTCGCCAACATTACCGGATCGGGGCGGGCGCTCGCTTCCTGGTAGCGGTTGAATGTGCCGGTCAGCGCGTTCGCGTAAGGATTGCCCGTATCGAAGGGATTAGCTGTGTTCGAACTGAAATCCAAGGTGCCGGGGAAGTTGGACGCGGCCAGCCCTTCGATGACCCACAGCCGCTCGAAGTACAAACCAACCTTGATGGAATGGTTCTTGTAAACCTTGCTCAGGTTGTCACCGAAATCGAGATTGCGCCGGCCATTGTCCACCGGGTACCGCAGATCGAATGTGGGACCCGTGGAGTTCGGTATGGCGGACCCGAACGAGAATCCCGGGATCAGGTTCAGCGGGTTTGCAGCCGGGCTGAACTGCGAAACGTTGAAGCCAACAGTGGACCGCTGGATCACCGAACGCGCGGCCGGATCTGTGCCGTCATATGTTCGCCCATACGTGAAGCCGGTGGTGATTTCGTTGACGAGCGTGGGCGAAAAAATATGCACGTACCGGACGGAAGCGAATTTTCGCGGAGAGACCAGGCCCCCGATCACAACCGGATAGCCCGCACTCACACCAAACGGATTCGGCGTGCTCTGATTCGCCGAATTGAGCGTCACGTTCACCGAAAGCGAGTCGGCCGAACTGACCGGCATATCGATCTTCACCAGGTCCAGACGGCTCGGGTTGTGCGTCTTCAACTGGTTGACGTAGTTATAGCTGCCTCTCGATATGGCGGTGTTGTCAAAGTTGGCTGCGGGAAGGTATTTCAGCAGGGCTTGGCCGTTGGGATCGATCGCGCTTGGCGGAATGATTCCTCCCGGATAGGCAGCGCCGGTTGTGGGGTCTTTGGGCTTGAGCGTCGATTGGGAAAAGTCGCCCCCGCGTTCGGCCGCCGTAGGCACGGTGGATTGATAGAGTGCACTGACGCCTGAGGCGGGACGGAATTCCTCGTTCCAGAAGAAGAAGAGTTTCTGTTTTCGTGTATTGAAAACATGGGGGATGTAGACCGGCCCTCCGATGTTGAATGTGTAAAGATTCAGCCGGTCTATCGGTTTGATGACACCAACGCGATTATTCCCCCAGGTATTCGCGTTGAACTCTTCGTTCTGTTTATAGTATGAGAACAAACCGTGGAAGTCTCGCGTCCCCGACTTGGTCACCATCTGGACACTGCCGCCGGCCTTCCTGCCAAACTCCGCCTGGTAGTTGCTGGTGAGAACTTTGATCTCACTCACTGCATCCATGCCGACAGTGGTGTTGGTCTGGTACTCGCTGCCGGCTTCCATAAGGTTGATGCCGTCCGACGTGATGTTGATTTGACTGCGGCGAAGACCTGAGACGTTATATCCGCCGGAAGACGTGGTCACCACACCGGGCATCAGGGTGATAATCGAGAGCGCGGATCGGCCATTGTCCATCAATTGATCCATCTGCGCGCTGTTCAGCACTGAAGAGCGCTCGCCGCTCGCTGTTTGCACCACGGCTGCGTCCGCCGTCACCGTTACGGTTTCGTGCGTTGCTCCTACTTCCAGGACCGTAGGGGGCAGGGCGAGCTTTTCCGAAGCTGTCAGATTGATCGAAGGGATGACAAAGGTCTTAAAGCCGGAAGCTTCGATCTTGGCCGCGTAAACGCCAGGGGGAACGCCGTTGAGTACGAAATCGCCGCGGTCGTTGGCGGAACTTTTACGTTCCACTCCGGTCGCAACTTCCGTAAGCGTAACGGTTGCGGAAGTCACGGCTGCTCCGCTCGAATCCTGCACGGTGCCGCTGATCGAGCCAGTGATCGCCTGTCCGAAACTTGTTACCTGAAAGAGAATCGCCAGCAGGCCGGCGAATGCCGCCTGTGCCGCAATGCGTGCCGCTTTGTGTGTCATGGTCATCTCTTCGAAATCAGATTTGCTAACCCTCGAACAGGAGGTGCGCTCCGAATGGAGCCCATCTCCGCATCATGGTGAGGGCGATTTTAAGGCAGCGGCGCGAATGAAGTCTCGCAGAATTTGTGAAGAAATTATGACGAAACGCTGAACGTGGTGAAAACACGGGGCCTGCGGAGGCTCACGCCGGCCGGACTGTCGCGCGTTCGCAGGGCGGAAGCTATCGCCAGGCCAACGTACTCGTTCCCTGATGCCGGAATTCCACCGAGATGCCGTCGGGCGTCGCCGTGACCTTGTCGAACTTCTGGCCGTTCAAAGTCACTTCCGACGGATCAGCAAATCTCCACCGGATGCTGACACGGGCGGGTGCCCCCGTGAGGGTAAGCGTACCGGCCTTCGGGTCGTACGCGATTCTGCGATTTTCGAAGTCCGTGATGGAACGGGGCTGCGAGCCGGGGTAGATCTCGTAAACGCGGCGATCGTCCAGGGCCTGAACGGTGGGATCTTTGCATTCACTGGCTTGAACCAGGGTCATGACGTCGTCCGGGATTCTCGGCAGGATCGTGCCCTCCTTCAGGAAAAGCGGAATGCGATCCAGTGGCGCGTTCACAGCGATGGTCTGCCGGCCGGTGAAGAGTTTACCGGTCCAATAATCAATCCAGCCGCCTTCCGGAAGATAGACGGAACGCTCGGTAACCGGGCCGACTACGGGCGCCACCAGCAGGTCCGGGCCGAAATAGTATTCGTCGGACGTTTCCCGCGCTTCGCGGTCGTCCTGGTGCATCAACACGAGCGCCCGCATCATCGGCAGGCCGCTGTTTGCGCTTTCCCTCGCCGCGGCGTAGCGATACGGAAACAGGCTCATATGAAGCACAGAATATAAACGAAAGATGCGCAGAGCCTCTTCGCCGTAATCCCACGGCCCCAGGTTCATCCCACTCATCACTTCCATGCCGGGAGAAAACGCCGAATACTCCGTCCAGCGCGCAAACAGCACGTCATCGCCGGCATAACGCGCGGACTTGTTGTAACCGCCCAAGTCGCTGACCCAAAGAGAAATACCGCTGATGCCGGCGTTCAAGCCGGCGGTGACCACAGTCGGCAGGCCGTTGCTTGCGGAAAAGGTGGCATCGTTGTCGCCGCTCCAGAACAGCGGCAACATCTGTGAACCGACGGTCCCGCTGCGTTGGAACATGACCCAATCGGGACCCTTCCCCGCGTGTAGCGCCTCAGCGACGGCGCGGTTATACTCGACGGCGTAGCGATTGCGCATTACGCGTTGATCCTCGCCGCCGGCGAATTTGACGTCGCCAACGAACTGGCCTTCGGCGTCGTCATCCTTGAAGCCATCCACTCCCATGGCAATGACTTTTGATAACTGCCGCTGCCACCATTGCTTTGCCGCCGGGTTCGTGAAGTCAATCAGCGACCCTACGCCCTTCCACCATTTCCCGGTATAGGTGGAACCATCGGGCCGGCGAAGGAAATAGCCCAACCGCTCGGCTTCGGCATAATTCGCGGCTGGCCCAGGCGCGAGTTTTTTCGCGAAGCCATCTTCATATGGCGTCGCGGTCTCGCGATTGATCCAAGGTGTATGCCAGAGAATCAGCTTGTACCCTTGGTCGTGCAGCCGGCTGATCATCGCTTTGGGATCGGCGAACTGTTTTGGATTGAATTCGTAGGTGTTGTAATTGGTCTCCCACGGACTGTCAATTAACAGGACAGAGGCAGGCAGGCCGAGCCGGCGATAACCGTCCGCGTCGGCGTAAACTTCGCTGGTATCGCGATAGTAGTCGCGGGCTTTCCACGGGGCGAACGCCCAGTAAGGCGGCAGTTGCTGGCGGCCGGCCAGAGCCGTGAACCGCTCGAGAATTGTGGGGAATCCCGGCCCCTGGAACAGCACGATCCGCAGCTTCTTGCCAAAGAACTTAATAAGGATACAGAACCGCTCGCTGACGTTGAGATCAAACGTGGCTTCGCTGGTAGTGTCGAGCCAAAGGCCGTAGCCGCGCAGGCTCATGTAGAAAGGGATGGGTTGGTAGGTCAACCCGCCTTTGTCATCCGGCACGTCCCGCGAAGCGTTACGGAGAATCGTGTGCGCATGATTGAGGCGGTCAAAGCGTTCACCGAAACCGAAGTAGCTGCTATCGTCGTCCACCGAGAACGACCATTCACCCACTGCGGGAGACTCCGCGACCACTTCGGCAACGCCGGGCGCAATTTGCCTGAGCCTGGGCGCGGAAGGCGGAGCGTGTCCGTCTAACAGGAAATGGTTCAGTGCGACGCTGTCGGAGTGCCCATCGGTGCGCGGGAAGGAAAACCGCAGGTCATCGGCGAAGGAGGCAGACGCCGCGAACAAAGCGAGGATCAGCGCAATAAACCTGGTCATTTTTTCTATCCGGTTTTATCTGCTGCAACCGCTAGATATAGTGATGGAGTCTCTCAACATGCGGCCGAATGGCGAAAATCATTCTACGACGGCGTGAGTCGGAAGTCTTGACGACTTTTGGAAAAAAAACGGATAGGGTTGTGCTAGCATCATTTCGGGGCCATTGACGTATCGTATGTTTGCGTCGGAGAAGCACTTATACGATTTCGGTCCGTTTCGGCTTGATCTCAAAACGAGAATGCTCATGCGGGACGGCGTCTATATTCGCCTGACCCCGAAAGCGTTCGAAACTCTTACCGTTTTGATCGAAAACAACGGCCGGATTGTGGACAAGGATGAGTTGCTGCGGCTGGTCTGGCCGGGCACCTTCATTGAAGAAGCGACGCTGGCCAAAACGGTTTCGATCCTTCGCAAGGCGCTTGGAGAGGAGGAGGGTGGTCACCACTATATCGATACGGTTCCCAAACGCGGTTATCGCTTCGCTGTGCAGGTTCGCGTGATCGATGAGGCGCCAACCGAGCCGCCGGTTCTTCACCCGGTCCCGATTCTGGCGTCAAACCTCGTCACAGAAACGGCGGTGACCGTACCGCGGGAACCCGCCGGGACTGTAGCCAAGCGCGAGAGCTTCCGCTTCCGGTGGCTCCTGGTGGGACTGGCGGCGGTGGCGGCCGCAGCCGGGATTTACCGGTGGGCGTCACAACGGTTCCGCACTCAGGAAGATATTGATTCCCTGAAGGCCATTCCCCTCACCAGTTTTCCCGGGCGGCAGAACCAAGTGGCGTTTTCGCCGGACGGCAACCAGATCGCATTCGTCTGGGATGGCCCGCAGGGCGGGGCGTCGCACATCTATATCAAGCTGATCGGTAGCGAGGCTCTGCTCCAGTTGACGCATGACGCGGGGTCGGATTCGCGGCCGGCGTGGTCGCCCGATGGACGAAGCATTGCCTTTCTACGCTCGGCGCCGGGTGGACGTGCCTGGTATGTGACCTCAGCTTTGGGTGGACCGGAACGCGAAGTAGCAGGCGTCTTGCCGTATTTCGACCTGGGGAACGGCAACAGCACCTACTTTTCTCCGGACGGCAAGACGCTCGCAATCGTAGATAAGGAGACATCTACCGCGCCGGCCAGTGTGTTCCTGGTGTCGCTCGACGGGTCGGTGCGGCGCAGGCTGACTTCACCACCCACGGGCACGACCGGGGACTATTACCCTGCGTTTTCACCGGATGGAAAACGGTTGGCGTTCGCACGTGCCCGGAGTTTTTCCGCAACTGATCTTTATGTGCTCCAACTGCCGGACGGCAAGCCCGAACGGTTGACCTTCGACGGACTGACGATCGACGGACTGGCGTGGACGGCCGACAATCGCGAGATCGTTTTCTCATCCCGGAGAGGCGGCAGCTACAATTCGCTCTGGCGGATCCGCGTCTCGGGCGGAACTCCCGAGCGCGTCACTGCTTTTGGTGAAGACATCATCAGCCCGGCGATCTCGCGCGATGGTAACCGGTTGGCGTACACGCGGCTGCTCGATGACATGAACATCTGGAGCCTCACGCTCGATTCCCACGGGCGCGTGACCTCGAAGGCGCCGCTGATCGCCTCGACCTTCCGTGATTCCGATCCCGATTACTCGCCGGACGGCCGGCGCATCGCCTTCGCGTCCGGCCGGAACGGAAGCTTCGGCATCTGGGTCAGCGACAGCGATGGCAGCAATCCGCGGCTGCTCTTCGATGGCGGCGCGTATGTAACGGGAAGCTCGCGCTGGTCACCCGACGGCCGGCGGATCGCCTTTGACAGCCGCGCGAAGGACCCGGCCGGCGTTGGCAATCCCAGCATCTGGACGATCGATGCCGATGGCGGCGGCGCGCGGCGCTTGACGAATGGGGTTGCGGAAGATGTTGCGCCGAGTTGGTCGCGCGACGGATCGCGAATCTATTTCGCATCTACGCGCAGCGGCAGCCTACAAATCTGGAAGATGCCTTCGCAGGGCGGCAAAGCCACTCAAATAACGCGCAACGGAGGCTTCGAAGGATTCGAGACGCCCGATGGGCAATTTCTCTTGTACGTAAAGGGCCGCGAGACTCCGGGCATCTGGCGCATCCCCACCGGAGGCGGCGACGAGGCGCTGGTGACGAACCGCGACGAAGTTGGATATTGGCGTTGCTGGCGCGTTGCCCGCGGCGGAATCTATTTTGCAACCGCATCGGCTCCGGACGGCCCACGCCTGGAGTTTCTCGACTTAGCCAGCGGCGCAGTGAATGAAATCGCAGGGCTTGCCAAACCGCCCGATCCGACGATTCCCAGCCTGGCGGTTTCTCCGGACGGGCAAAAGCTGCTGCTGGCGCAATACGACCAGAACGGCAGCAACATCATCATGGTCGAGCGGCCGCGATAGCCGCAGTGATCCGGAACGAAGTACGGTCCTGTTCAATGAGCCTGCGCTCTCTACACCATCGATTGCGGCCGCGGCGAATGTAACTCCGCCAGCAGCATATACGTGCTGACCACGAGCATCCATAGGGGAAACAGCAGCGCGATCCACGGCCAGTTCGTGATGATCAGCAGCAGCACGGCGGCGCAAACAAAGCCCGAGAGGGCGATCCATCGGGGAAGAATGCCCGTGCGAAGAGCGATCGTGCTGGTGCTGGCAAGGAAGACTCCAGCCATCTTGATGGCGAAGATGTTCATGATGGTGCCGATGAGATAGCGGATCAGATAGTAGGCATCGCTCTTCAGGAGATCCGGGCGTCCCTGAGCAACGCTCTCCACCAAAGCCGCGCAAGACGCGGCAGAAACAAACAGACTTGCCACAAACAGGAGTCCGCTGCTCAGGAAGACGGTGGCGAAGAAGCGATCCTCAAGCGGGCCCAGCCGGTTGCGAATGACGCCCATGAACCACAGGAAAGAAATCCCGGCGAACGGAACCAACTGAATGGCGACACGAACGGCGTTTCGCCGCTTGGGATCCATCAGCCAGACACCGGCATCCGTCTGATAGGGCGGAACCGCAAGACGGACGATCACGAGGCCGATTGCCAGCAGCAAGGCAAAGATCACGCCCGCGACCGCCGCTGCCCGAGGGGTTGTGAGTTCATGTGTGCTTGTCGCGGTGTCCGTCTTCATAGGTCCTGTTTCGTCCTGTGAGGTTATGATTTTTCCGGCGGTCTGCGGATTTAAGATGTTGCTCACAATCGCCACCCAAAGAGTGCTTCGCCTAAATTTTTTTACGTCCCGGCGGCGTGGTCTGGCATCGAGTTCGAAGGCGGCTTGCCGCCCGGCTTCGCGCGTGGTCTGGCGGCAAACGCCGGTCAGGCATAGTGGTTGCGGCGGCAAATCGTATGTTCTGGCTTCAGCGAAAACGTTTTCGTGTATTCCTCAAAAACTCATTGTGGGTTCTTCCGGTTTCGGCCATGGTCGCCGCGCTGATTGTGGCACGCCTGACCCGCTACCTGAACTCCGTCACGGAGTATCACTTCTTCGGTTTTGGCATGCAAGGGGCGCGCGCGGCAGTGAGCATGATCGCGGCATCGACGCTTACCTTTGTCGTCTTCTTTTTTTCCGTCCTGTTGCTGACGGTGCAGGTCGCGAGTGCCAGTCTCTCGCCGCGCATCATCGCCCGGCCGTTCCAATCGCACGCTCTAAAAGCATCGCTGGCGTTGTTCGTTTTTACATTCATTTATGGTGTCGCTGTTTTGGGACGGCTGGAAGATCAGGTGCTCGAACTGCCCGTATTTATTACGGTGGTGTTGAGCGTAGCCAGCGTCGGCACATTTCTTTTCGTGGTGGAGTTTGTGAGCAAGGAATTGCGCCCGGTCACTGTTGTAGCGGGCGTAGCCAGTGATGGCCTTCACATCATTCGAACGGTCTACCCTCTGCCGTGGACTGGCGCGACGCGGCCGCCGGAAGCAGCCTTGTCCAAAGAGAGTGTTTGCCAGTCATTTCGGCACGAGGGGAATGCGGGAGTCGTGATTGCTTTCCACCTGGAGAAGCTGCTCGCGATGGCCGTAAAACATGACTGCGTGATCGAACTGGTGCCGCAAGTAGGAGATTACGTGCCTTCGGGCGGTCATCTGTTCCAGATTCGCGGAGGCCGCTCTCTCATCCGGGCCAAAGAATTGCGCAACGCGATCATGCTCGGGCGGGAGCGCACGATGGAACAGGACCCCGCGTTCGCTTTCCGAATCATCGTGGATATTGCGGAAAAAGCTCTCTCAGCGGCGATCAATGATCCGACTACGGCGGTTCTGGCGATCGATCAGATTCAGTGCCTCCTGCAGGAGGTGGGCGAAAGGGATCTGAGCACGGGCGTCGTCAAAGACGAGCATGGGCGGGTCCGTCTAATCTACCGCACGCCAAACTGGCAGGACTTCGTCCTGCTGGCGGTCTCTGAAGTTCGTCAGTGTGGAGCAAACAGTGTGCAGATCACACGGCGCCTGCACGGCATGTTGGAATCCCTCATCACGGTCCTGCCGCCGGCGAGAGCGCCTGCGCTTCAGCAGCAACTGGACCTGCTGCGCGCGGCGGTGGAACGATCGTTTCTCGATCCTCCGGATCGCTTTCAAGCGGAAATCGCCGACTCACAAGGCCTGGGCGGAACGCTCCATCTGGATGGCGATGCGGAATGGACTAATCCCGATCCGTTTGAAACAGGCTGACGTGCTGATTGTGCTCGGAGCCGCGGCGGTGTGCCCGCACTCATTGCCAGCCGCCGCCAAGCGATTTGTATAGCTGCACGAGCGTGATCAGCACATCGCGCTGCGCGCGGGCCAGCAACTGTTCCGCGGTGAGACGCTGGCGCTCGGTATCGAGCACCTCCAGATAGCTGCTTACGCCTCCCACGTAACGCATATTCGCCAGCCGTGTCTGATCGCGCAGTGTCTCGGCAAGAATCATCTGGTTGCTTGCGTACTCCTGGCTTTTTTTATGGCCGATCAACGCATCGGAAACGTCGCGAAAGGCTCCATTGATTGTGTTTTCGTAGTTGAGCAGCAGTTGCTCGCGCTGCGCCTTGGCGATCTTATAGTTTCCCGAGCGCCGGCCCGCGTCGAATATCGGCAGGTCCACGATTCCGAGCATGGAATAGGAAAAGCCGCGCCGTTCCGCAATGCCTACCAGGTCCGATGACTCCGCGCCTCCTGAAGCCGTGAGGCTGATGCTGGGAAAGAATGCGGCTTTGGCAACGCCCACACGCGCATTGGCCGCCACGAGTTGTTGCTCCGCCCCCAACACGTCCGGACGGCGCTCCAGCAGAGCGGAAGGCAGTCCGGAGGGTACCGACGGCGGTTGCGGCTGATCGACCAGAGTCAGGCCGCGAGCAATAGGGCCCGGGGTTCTTCCGAGGAGGAAGCAGATCAGGTTCTCGGTTTGCGTCTGCGCCTTCTCGAGCAGGATGGCATCGGACTGCGCGGATTCCACGAGGCTCCTCGCCTGATCGAGATCGAGCATGCTCCCCACACCGCCCTGCACGCGTGCGGCGACCAGGTTTACCGATTCCTGGCGCGTCTTGATGGAGTCGCGTACGATCTCGAGTTCGTCGTCATACTCCCGCAGATCAAAATAGGCCGAGGCAACTTGCGCGACCAGTTCTGTAATCACCGCCTTGCGGTCTTCCTCGGTGGCAAGCAGGTCAGCGCGGGCAGCCTGCGTGGCGCGCCTCAATTTGCCGAAGAGATCCGGTTCCCACGAGGCAACGCCGAATAGGCCGGCACCCGATTGGATTGGCGAAACGAGTCCAACGCGCGAGGCGTCGCCTTCACCATTCAAGTGCGGGAAGAGGGATGACCGCGTCACAGCCAGTTGGCCTTCCGCTTCCAGAACACGCTGCGCCGCTTTGCGAATATCGTAGTTGTTCTGCAGGGCCTCGCGAATCAGACCGCGCAGGACCTCGTCCTGAAAAAGATCAAACCACTTCTCATCGCCCAACGAGAGTTGGGAAGGGTGCGGTTCGCCGTCACGATACTGCGGAGGAACCGGTACGCTGGGGCGCTTATAGTTCGGACCCACGGTGCAGCCGGTGAGCGCGGCTGCCACGCAGATCATCGCAGCCTTAGCGCCCATCAACTGCTTCCCCCCTCCAGCACAGGCGCGGGCTCCGCGGTACCTTGAATCGCTCCCTTCTTGCCCGCCACGAAGTAGGCGGCGCTTTGAATCACAACGTAAAGCATCGGAATGAAGAAGAGACCGACGGTAGAGGCCATCAGCATGCCCGCGAAGACGGCGATGCCGATGCTGGAGCGCGCCGCCGCGCCTGCGCCGTGTGCGAGAACGAGTGGGACCACGCCCAGGATGAACGCAAACGCGGTCATCATAATCGGGCGGAAGCGAAGTTTGGCGCCTTCGGTGGCCGCCGCTCTGAGGCTCAGGCCATGCTTCTCGTGATACTCCTTGGCAAACTCGACGATCAGGATGGCGTTCTTCGCGGCCAGTCCCATCAGAGCCACAATGCCGATCTGTACATAGACGTTGTTCTCCAGACCGGCCAGTTTGATACCGAGCAGTGCACCGAACACACAGATAGGCAGGCCGAATAGCACAGAGAAAGGCACGGCCCAACTTTCGTACTGCGCCGCCAGCACCAGGAATACAAAAATCATGGCCATGGCAAAGACGGGCCCCTGCGTGCCGCCTGCTTCCTTTTCCTGGTAGGCGATGCTGGTCCATTCGTAGCCGAAGCCTTGCGGAAGCTCTTTCGCGGCCGCGTCTTCCACTACTTTCAGGGCCTCTCCAGTCGAAACGCCGTGCGCGTTCGCGCCATTGATTTCAGCGGCCCGGAACATGTTATAGCGTTGCAGAATGTCCGGACCTGTGGTCATGGAAATAGTGCCAAGAGTGGACATCGGCACCATGGAGCCGTCGCTGGAGCGAACGTAGATATCGTTAATGCTCTCGGGCGATTTGCGGAAATCCTGTTCGGCTTGCAGCATGACTTTGTAAGTTCGGCCGAAGAGGTTGAAGTCGTTGACCTGCAGGCCGCCCAGATAAATCTGCAAGCTTCGGAACACATTGTTGATGGGAATGTTCAACGTGCGGACCTTATCGCGATCGATGTCCAGTTTGATTTGCGGAACCGCGGTGCTGAAGGCGGAATAGATCCCGGTGAGCTCGGGACGCTTGGAAAGGGCCTCCATGAATTTTTGCGTCGCAGCAGCCAGGTCCTGCGGCGAGCGGCCCGCTTTGTCCTGCAATTCGAAGACAAAGCCGGATGCGTTGCCAAGGCCGTTAATAGGAGGCGGCGGAAAGACCAGCGAAAGCGCCTCGGGATAAGCCGCGAATTTCTTTCTCGCAGCCGCTAGAATGGAGCCGATCTTCTCTTCGTCGCCATGCCGCTCATCCCATGGCTTGAGCATCACAATGAGAGATGCGTTGTTCGAAGTATAGGCGTTCGTCAAAAGGTTGAGACCGCCCATAGTGAGCACTTCCGCCACACCCGGAATCTTTTTTACATCCGCCTCGGCACGCCGCATCAACTGGTCGGTACGCTCCATGGAGGCGCCATCCGGCAGACTGAATACGGCGAAAAAGTAGCCCTGATCTTCGTTCGGGATGAAGCCGGTGGGAAGCTTTTTTAGCAATCCGCCTGCTCCCAGCCACAAAGCCACAAGACATGCCAACGCGATCAGGACGCGCCGCAGGAAGAATCCCACTCCGCCCAGATAGCGGTCGGTCACTTTGGAAAATAACGAATTGAATCCGCGTAAAAACACGCCGACCGGGCCGCGAACTTTTTTGCGCGGCTTCAGCAGCATGCCGCACAGAGCGGGCGTCAGTGTGAGGGCGACAATGACCGACAGGATGACCGAAACAGAGATGGTGATTGCAAACTGCCGGTACAGTTGGCCGACAATTCCCCCCATGAATGATACAGGCACAAATACGGCGCAC
Source organism: Bryobacteraceae bacterium (assembly GCA_035550475.1). Lineage (GTDB taxonomy): Bacteria > Acidobacteriota > Terriglobia > Bryobacterales > Bryobacteraceae > DASZPB01. The sequence continues at coordinate 239,513 of DASZPB010000035.1, forward strand.
AATACCAGGCCGATCGCCATTACCGGCCCGCTGACTTCGTCCATCGCTTTTTCGGTAGCCTCCAGTGGACTCAGCCCGTGCTCAATATGGTGTTCCGCTGCTTCCACAACGACGATGGCATCATCCACCACGATGCCCACCGCAAGGACCACAGCCAACATCGTGAGCGTATTGATGGAAAATCCCAGCATCGCGAATGCGCCGAAGGTTCCGACAAGGGAAACGGGCACGGCGAGCATCGGGATGAACGTGGCGCGCAGGTTGCCGAGAAAGATGAACACCACGATCAGCACCAGGATGATGGCGTCTTTCAGGGCGCTGAACACTTCGTGAATCGCCACCCTCACGAACTCGGTGGTGTCGAGCGAGATGCGGTATTTGAGACCCGGCGGAAAGTTCTTAGCGGCTTCCTCGAGTACTTTACGTACGTTGTCAGCCGTCTGAATGGCGTTGGCGCCGGGGAGCTGGTAGATGATGAGAAGAGTTGCGGGAATACCGTCTTTCCGGCCGAAACTGGTGTAACTCTTCCCGGAGAGTTCGGCGCGCGCCACATCCTTCATCCTGAGAATGGAGCCATCGGGTTGCGTACGCACGATGATGTTCTCGAACTCGGAAGGATCGGTGAGCCGTCCTTTCACGTTGACCGTGTATTGGAATTGCGTGCCTGCCGCGGCCGGGGGCTGGCCTACCTGTCCGGCCGGGGCGACCAGGTTCTGCTCCGAGATCACGTCCGCCAGGTCGGAGCCGGTGAGCCCGAGCTTGGCGAGCTTGTCCGGCCGCACCCAAAAGCGCATGGCATAGTCGCGCTGCCCGACGATCATGGTGGAACCGACGCCCGACGTGCGGGCGATCGGGTCCACCAGATTGATCGACGTGTAGTTGGAGAGAAACGTGTCGTCGAACGTGCTGTCGGGGGAGTAGACGGAGATGGCCAGCAGGATGTCCGGAGACTTCTTCTTGACGGATATGCCGTAGGCGATGGCTTCGGGCGGCAGTTTGGACATGGCCTTATTTACGCGGTTGTTGATATCAACGTTTGCCAGATCGAGATTCGTGCCTACTTTGAACGTGCAGGTGAGCACATAGCGTCCGTCACTCGAGGATTTGGAAGACATGTAGATCATGTTTTCCGCGCCGTTAACTTCGGCTTCCACATTGGTGGCGATGGACCGCTCCACGGTTTCGGCGTTCGCTCCGGGATAATTGATTTCGACTTCTACCGTGGGAGGAGAGATTTGCGGATACTGCGCGATCGGGAGCGTGAAGATGCTGATGCCTCCCGCAATCAGAATCATCAGCGCGATCACAATCGCGAAGACGGGCCGGTGAATGAAAAACTTCGCCATGGCTACAGGGGGCCGGGCAAGGACGTGATCTCGGAGCTCACCGGCTTTTCCATGGGATTCACGGTCATGCCCGGGCGGACCTTTTGAAGCCCTTCGACGATAATTCGCTCCCCGGCCTTCAATCCCTCGGTGACAATATAATCCTCGCCGACGCGCTCGCCGAGGGTTACGCTTCGCAGAGCGACTTTATTGCCCGCCCCCACGACGTAAACTACTTTGGCGCTTTGCATCTCAGTAACGGCCTTTTGCGGAATAAGGAGCGCGTTCTCCGCCACGTCGGCAGCCATCCGGACGCGGCCAAATTGCCCGGGCCGGACCAGAGCTTTCGGGTTGGGAAATTCGGCGACCAGATTCAAGGTGCCGGTTTTCAAATCCACGGCGCGATCGGCAATGATGAGGCGGCCCTTCTCGGGAAAAACGGACCCATCGGCGAGAATCAACTCCAGGCCGCTCAGGCCGCCCTTGTACTTGCCCTGCAATTTCAAGCGTTGATACTTCAGGTAGTCACTTTCACTGATGCTGATATAGACCCGCAGAGGGTTTACGTCAGAGACCGTCGTCAACAATGTAGCCTCGCCCTGGCCCACAAGGTTGCCGGGTGCCACTTGGCGTGTGCCGGCGATGCCGGTGATCGGCGAAGTGATCGTGCAGTATTCCACATTGAGTTCGGCCTGGCGGATATTCGCATTGGCGGCTTCAACCGCGGCCTCCGCCTGCTCGATCGATGCCGTCTGGTTTACCTTTGTGGTGTTTAGTGCCGCCTTTTTTCCTTCCACGTCGGCATTCGCGGCCTGTTGAGCAGCCAGCGCGTTGTCGTAGTCCTGCTGGGGCACGGCCCGTTGTTCGGCCAACGGCTTGAGCCGTTTCACGTCCTGGTTGGTCTTATTCAACTGCGCCATGGCAATGCCCAAATTGGCTTGCGCAGTATCGACCACAGTCTTGTCGCGGGCTTGCGTCAGGTCGGCCTGCGCGCGGGCCAACTGGGCTTGGGCTTGCATGAGTTGGGCTTCATATTCCCGTTTGTCGAGCGTAAATAGCACTTGGCCGGCCTTGACCATGGTGCCCTCGGTGTAGTTCTGGGTTTGAAGAAATGCTTTTACCCGGGCGCGAATGTCGACCGTGTCAGTGGCGTCGGTACGCGCTGTAAGTTCGGTAAACAGCGGAACCGTTTTCTGAAGAACGGGCGCCACTACAACGGAAACAGGTGGCCCGGCTTCGGCAGCGTCACTCTTGGCGGCCGTTTTCTCACCGCTGCAGCCCGCTAGCAGAGCTGCGAGGAGCGCGACAGATATTGTGTGTCTGAACTGCCACCGGTGCTCCAGTTCACGCACCTGCGACGAATGCCGGCACCTGCGGAGAGACATTGAGCAGCAGTCCTTTTGAAGGAATGATGCAGTTTGCGGGTCTTGCGATACAGACTATTTCCGTGAACATTCGTGCCGCTGTTGCCTGTGCCGGGCGCCGGAGCGACGATCGAGCCAGTAAGCTTTCCGAAAAAAAAGGATCGGTCCCCGGGCAGGCCCCATCAGCAGAATTGAGCAGCCTGATCCATCTCTGCGTTGCACGCCTCCATACTCCGGGTTCGAGGGGCGAGCCGAAGCATTGTTTTCGGAATGGTCACGTCAAATGGACGCCAAGACGCCCCTGAAACCTCTGGCATCAATGGGCATTCAAGACATCCTGGATCAATATGGATGCGGCCCCATCCGGTTCAGCGGAAGCGACAACGCTCTCTATGAACGGCATCTGCTGTTTGACAATGCGATCGACGTGGCCGCGGCAACTCCACGTGACCAGTTTGAAGCGTTCGCCCGTTCGGTCCGGGACATTCTCTCGCAACGCTGGGTACTGACCGAAAAAGCTTACGAACGGCGAGACGCGAAACGGCTTTACTATCTCTCGATGGAGTTTCTCATTGGGAGATCGCTGGCCAACAATGTCACGAATCTTCTGATTGGACCGCTGGTGGAAGAGGCGAGCCGGCAGAGAAACATCGATTGGGTTGACTTACTGGAACAGGAGCCCGACGCTGGACTTGGCAACGGCGGCCTTGGCCGTCTGGCGGCGTGTTTTATGGAGTCCGCAGCCACGCTGCAATTGCCGGCGATGGGCTACGGCCTTCGGTACGAATACGGCATTTTCAAACAGTCCATCCGCAATGGCTGGCAGGAAGAACAACCCGACAACTGGCTGCGCCGGCAGGACCCCTGGGAAGTAACGCGTCCCAACGAAATGGTACAAATCGGGCTGAACTGTTCTTTCCAGTTGCACAGTGGGAGCCTGCGCGCGGTTCCGGGCCGTTCTTCCACTCTCGCCGGCATTCCGTTTGACCGCCTGGTTGTTGGATATGGCGGAAAGAACATCAACACGCTGCGGCTCTGGGCGGCGGCTGCGCCGAATTCCTTCCAATTTCGCGAGTTCAGCAGCGGAGACTTTGTGGCCGCGTTGGCGGAAAGTCTGACGGCCGAGACCATCACTCGCGTGCTTTATCCCGATGACTCCACCAATATGGGGCAAGGTTTGCGCTTTGTGCAGGAGTATTTTTTGGTGGCCTGCTCGCTGGCCGACATTGTGCGGCGCTTCCGGCGCTCCAATTCCAACTGGGATGCGTTTGCGGATAAGGCCGCCATTCAAATGAATGACACACATCCCGCGATGGCGGTCCCGGAGCTCATGCGCATTCTGCTGGATGAAGCGCATCTGGGCTGGGATCAGGCCTGGGACATCACGACACGCACACTGGCTTATACCAATCACACGCTGCTGCCCGAAGCGCTGGAGCGGTGGCCGCTTGATTGGTTTGAGCTGATGCTGCCGCGACACCTCGAGATTATTTACAAGATCAACCACCGCTTGCTCGGCCTCGTCCGGCGCCGCTTCCCTGGCGAGGAAGACCGCGTTCAACGAGTGAGCCTGGTCGAAGAAAACAACGGCCGCAAAATCCGCATGGCCCATCTGTGTATCGCGGGATCGCACAGCACCAACGGCGTGGCCGCGATTCACTCCGAGTTGCTGCGCACGACTACCGTGAAGGATCTGGCGGAAGTTTTTCCCGATCGCTTTAACAACAAGACCAACGGAGTGACGCCGAGGCGCTGGCTGCTCCTGGCGAATCCCGCACTCGCCCGCACGATCACCGAAGCCATCGGCAACGGTTGGGTAACCGACCTCTCTCAACTCAGACGGTTGAAGCCGCTAGCGTATGAGCGCAGGTTTCGCGAGGCTTTTCGGAAAGCCAGGCGCGAGGCAAAATGCGAGTTCGCTCATTGGCTGCAATGGTCTTCCGGACAGATGGTCGATCCGGACAGCATCTTCGATTGCCAGATCAAACGGATCCACGAATATAAGCGCCAGTTGCTGAATTGCCTGCGAATCGTAGTGCTCTATAACCGTCTACGGGAGAATCCGGATCTGGAAATGCGGCCGCGAACATTTTTCTTTGCCGGCAAGGCCGCTCCGGCGTATCAGTTCGCCAAGCTCGTCATCAAATTCATCAACAACCTCTCCGGCACGATCGATGGCGATCCGGCTGTGCGGGGCCGGCTGAAAGTGGTGTTCCTACCCGACTATTGTGTTTCCCTTGCGGAGCGCCTGATCCCCGCCACCGACGTGTCCAACCAGATTTCGACGGCAGGTTACGAGGCCAGCGGCACGAGCAACATGAAGCTTATGATGAATGGCGCTCTGACCATCGGTACGCGGGATGGCGCGACGATCGAGATGGCGGAGGAAGCTGGGGAAGAGAATCTGTTTCTGTTCGGTCTCACCGCGAACCAGGTAGCTTCCAGCCGAAGCTGGTACAAACCGCAATGGCACTACGAAAATGAGCCGGAGACGCGCGCGGCGCTGGATCTCATCTTCTCCGGCCATTTCAGCCGGAACGAACCGGCCGCATTCGGCCCGCTGCGCGAAGCGCTGCTCGACCGCGGCGATTTCTACATGCATCTCGCAGATCTGAAATCGTATCTGGAAGCAGACCAGCGACTCACGAGCTTGTATGCCGATCCGGAAGCGTGGGCACAGACGGCGATCCTCAACGTGGCGAGCTCCGGAAAGTTTTCGAGCGACCGCACCGTCGCTGAATATGCAGCCGAAATCTGGAACCTGAAGCCATGTCCGGTGTCATAGAAGAACCCGACGGTGTCACAGGCAATGACGGCAGCGGAGTCAAGGCGGCATTATGAAGGCAACGCAGTTACTGCATAATCTGGGTCAGAGTATCTGGCTCGACAACATCACTCGTGACCTTCTGGATTCTGGAACTCTCCAGCAATACATCAATGACTTTTCGGTGACCGGTCTTACGTCGAATCCGACTATCTTTGAGCGGGCGGTCCGGGAAAGCTCTGCCTACGAAACCTCCATTCGCGAGAAACTGGCAGCGGGTAAACACGGAGAGGAGCTCTTCTTCGATCTTGCCCTGGAGGACCTCACTCGCGCGGCCGATCTTTTCCGGCCTGTCTATAACCGCACGAATACCGTGGATGGCTGGGTATCGCTCGGAGTATCGCCGCTGCTGGCTTACGATCCAGAGAGTATGCTGCACGCGGCGAAAGACCTTTTCGCGCGAGGCGGCCGTCCCAACCTGTTCATTAAAATTCCAGGCACGCGGCAAGGGCTCCTTGCCATCGAAGAGGCGGTTTTCGCCGGCGTGCCGGTCAATGTGACGCTGCTGTTTTCGCGCGAGCAATACATGGCGGCGGCTCACGCTTTCCTGCGTGGTATCGAACGCCGGTTGGATGCAGGTCTGAATCCGAACGTCGGTTCCGTGGCCTCGGTATTCGTCAGTCGTTGGGATGCGGCGACGAGAGATCGCGTACCCGCATCGCTGCGGAACCATCTCGGGATCGCTATCGCCCAGCGCACATACAAGGCCGCCCGCACTTTACTGACGTCGCCGCAATGGCAGCGAGTGTACAATGCCGGAGCCCGGCCGCAGCGTTTGCTATGGGCCAGCACGGGGATGAAGGACCCGGCGGTCTCTGAGATCCTTTACGTCAAGGCACTGGCTGCTCCGCACACGGTCAACACGATGCCCGAAGGCACGCTGAAAGCTCTTGCCAGATATCGGCAACTCGGCTCTATTCTGCCCGCGGACGGAGGCGACTGCGAGCAAGTTTTGTCCAGTTTTGCCGAAGCCGGCATTGACATCAACGCTTTGGCGTCCCGGCTTCAGGAAGAAGGAGTGAAGTCCTTCGTGGAATCGTGGAATCAATTGATGGGCGTGATCGCGTCGAAGAGCGCGGTCCTCAAGAAAGCCAGCTAGCCGCGGGTTCCGGGCCGGAGGGGATTTGCCGCAGGGGTAAGCGATGAGGATCGCCGAGCGCATTCGTTCCGAACGGGAGACATCCGGCAAGAGGACGCTCAGCACAGCGGGCCGAAGTTATCCGCTCGGCGCCACGCTGGCTCCCGCCGGAACGAACTTCAGCCTTTTCTCGCGGTCCGCTTCGAGCGTCGAGCTGCTGTTATTCGATCGGGCGGAGGATGGGCGGCCCGTGCGCGTCATTCCGATCGATCCGGCGGACAATCGCACGTACCACTACTGGCATGTCTTCGTACCCGGCGTGAAGGCGGGGCAGATTTACGGCTATCGCGTCTCCGGGCCATGCGATCCCACCAACGGTCTTCGCTTCGACCCGTCGAAGGTTCTATTGGACCCGTACGGGCGCGCTGTCGCGGTTCCGCACGGCTACAGCCACGCCGCGGCGGCCCGTGAGGGCGAGAACACGGCCGCCGCAATGAAGAGCGTCGTAGTGAATCCTCACGTTTATGATTGGGAAGGCGACAAACCGCGCCGGCACCCATCCTCGCGCTCCGTCATTTATGAAGCGCACGTGCGCGGCTTTACGCGCCATCCCAGTTCTGGCGTCCCGGAAGAAAAGCAGGGCACCTACGCGGGATTGATCGAAAAGATTCCTTATCTTCAGCACCTCGGCATTACCGCGCTCGAGCTGCTTCCGGTATTCCAGTTCGATACGCAGGATGGTCCGGCGGGCCTGGTCAATTATTGGGGCTACTCACCGGTTTCGTTCTTTTCGCCGCATCACGCCTATAGCTCGCGGCACGATCCGCTCGGCGCGGTAGACGAGTTTCGAGACATGGTGAAAGCGCTGCACCGGGCGGGAATTGAGGTCATTCTTGACGTGGTGTTCAATCACACCGCGGAAGGCAATCATTTGGGACCCACCATCTGCTTCCGCGGAATTGATAACTGCACCTATTACATCCTGGATCAAGACCGCTCGCGGTATGCCAATTATAGCGGCACCGGCAATACGCTCAACGCGAATCACCCGATTGTGCGGCGCATGATCGTCGATAGCCTTCGTTACTGGGTGGGGGAAATGCACGTGGACGGCTTCCGCTTCGACCTGGCATCGATCCTCGCCCGCGATTCCAACGGGCATGTGATGGCAAGTCCGCCTGTGCTGTGGGACATCGAATCAGACCCGGTACTCGCAGGCACGAAGATGATCGCGGAGGCTTGGGATGCCGCCGGTCTTTACCAGGTAGGAAGCTTTATCGGCGATAGCTGGAAAGAATGGAATGGGAGGTTTCGCGAGGACGTGCGCGATTTTATCCGCGGGGCGGAGAATTCCGTAACGCGCCTGGCGGACCGGTTTCTCGGCAGCCCGGAGATCTATGGGTATAAAGAACGCGAAGCGGAGCAGAGCGTCAATTTCATCACTTGTCACGACGGATTCACGCTGAACGACCTGGTTTCCTACAACCAGAAACACAACGAAAAGAATGGTGAAAACAACTGCGACGGAAGCGACGACAATCGAAGCTGGAATTGCGGCGCGGAAGGACGAACCGGCGATCCGGAAGTCGAAAAGCTCCGCAACCGGCAGGTCAAGAATTTCCTGACGATCACTTTCTTTTCGCTGGGCGTGCCCATGATCGCGATGGGCGATGAAGTGCGACGCACCTTGTATGGAAACAACAACGCTTATTGCCAGGACGATGAGACGAACTGGTTCGATTGGACGCTGCTCCGCAAGCATGCCGATGTCGAGCGCTTTGTCAGGCTCTTGCTGGTGCGCCGTTTGATGCGGGACGTGGAACCGGAACGGCAGCGCCTCAGTCTCAATCAGTTTCTGCGGAACTCGAAACACGGCTGGCATGGCGTGAAACTGGGCCAGCCGGACTGGAACTATTGTTCGCACAGCCTGGCATTCAGCGCGGATCTCCCGGAACAAGGACTTCGCTTTTACCTGATTCTGAATGCTTACTGGGAGGTGCTCGATTTCGAATTGCCTCCATTGAATGAAGGCTCGCAGACGTGGCGCCGCTGGATCGATACCAGCCTCGATCCTCCGTATGAGATTTCCGAATGGCGGGCATCGCCGCCGGTTGCGGGGTGGACCTACCGCGCCGGTCCGCGTTCTGTGGTCGTGCTCTACGCGGATTCAGGATACCACCGCAATGGCAACGGATGAAATTGCCCGCTCCGGTCTTTGACTTCCGGGGAGGCAGGAGATGGATATGGCAACCGAAACGATAGAACCAGTCGTGGCTGAAACAACAGAGAAGCAGCTTTTGAGCGCTTACGGCAGCGCGCGGTCTACCGTCCAGGGAAAGCCGCTCAATGCGGAAGCGCTGCGTCATCTGGACGCATATTGGCGCGCCTGCAATTACCTGAGCCTGGGCATGATCTATCTGCAGGACAACCCACTGCTGGAGGAACCTCTGCGGCCGGAGCACATCAAGAACCGGTTGCTCGGACATTGGGGAGCAAGTCCCGGACTCTCGTTTATTTATGTTCACCTCAACCGGCTGATCCGGAAATATGATCTCGACATGATCTTCCTGGCGGGGCCGGGCCACGGAGCGCCTGGTGTGCTGGGGCCGGTCTATCTGGAGGGTACTTACTCGGAGATCTACACCGACAAAAGCGAAGACAGAGCGGGGATGCGTGAATTCTTCCGGCAGTTCTCCTTTCCGGGAGGCATCGGCAGCCACTGTACTCCGGAAACGCCGGGTTCCATCCATGAAGGCGGCGAACTCGGATACGTGCTTTCTCATGCGTGCGGCGCGGCGTTCGATAATCAGGACCTGATCGTCGCTGCCGTCGTCGGAGACGGTGAAGCAGAAACAGGGCCGCTCGCGACCTCCTGGCACATCGGCAAATTTCTGAGTCCGATTCGCGATGGAGCGGTGCTCCCGATTCTTCACCTCAACGGCTACAAGATCAACAACCCCACTTTGCTGGCGCGGATCAGCCACGAAGAGCTGGAGAGTCTGTTTCAGGGTTACGGCTGGACGCCATACTTTGTCGAAGGCTCCGAGCCGGACAGCATGCATCAGGCGATGGCGGCAACTGTAGAGCGGTGCGTGTCGGAAATTCGAAAATGCCAGCAGGAAGCTCGCGCATCCGGAACCGCATCACGTGCCCGCTGGCCGATGATTGTGCTACGCACGCCGAAGGGTTGGACGGCGCCGCGGGATGTCGGCGGGCATCGGTTGGAAGGCTTCTGGCGGGCGCATCAGGTCCCCATGGCTGACGTGAAGAATAATCCGGAGCGGCTCAAGCTTCTCGAACAGTGGATGCGGTCGCAACAGCCGGAGGAACTATTCGAAGCAAACGGGAGGCTGATCCCGGAACTCCGGAAGCTCGCGCCCAAGGGTATCCGCCGCATGAGCGCGAATCCACACGCCAACGGTGGAATTCTGAGAAGAGCTCTACGCCTGCCTGACTTTCGCTCGTATCAATTGAAAGTCGAGAAGCCTGGTCAGATTGAAGCGGAAAACACGCGTCCGCTGGGGGCATTTCTCCGCGACGTCATGAAGTGGAACATGAACCGCTTCCGTGTCTTCGGCCCGGACGAGAATACCTCGAACAAGCTGCAAGACATTTACGAAGCCAGTAAAAAATTTTGGATAGAGGAATACTTCCCCGAGGATGCCGATGGAGGCGAACTGGCCCCGGACGGCCGCGTGATTGAGATGCTCAGCGAACACACCATGGAAGGGATGCTCGAAGGCTACCTGCTGACAGGCCGGCACGGCTTTATCTCTTCCTATGAAGCGTTCGTGCATGTCATCGATTCCATGTTCAATCAGCACGCCAAATGGCTGTCGATCTGCAATAACCTCTCCTGGCGGCAGGAAATCTCTTCGCTGAATCTGCTGATCACTTCCACTGTCTGGCGGCAGGATCACAACGGCTTCACCCATCAGGACCCGGGCTTTCTGGACGTAGTGGTGAACAAGAGCGCCAGCGTCACCCGCATCTATCTTCCTCCCGACGTGAACTCGCTGCTATCGGTGGCCGACCACTGTCTGCGCAGTTCCAACTACATCAACGTGATTGTTTCGGACAAGCAGATGCACCTTCAGTACCTGGACATGGACGCCGCCATCCGCCACTGCACCAAAGGCATCGGCATTTGGGACTGGGCGAGCAATGACCAGGATTGTGAGCCCGATGTTGTCCTGGCCTCCGCCGGCGACATCCCCACGCAGGAAGCATTGGCCGCGGCAGCGCTGCTCCGCGCGGATTTCCCCAGTTTGAAAATCCGCTTCATTAATGTGATCGATTTGTTCAAGCTGCAGCCTTCCAGTGAACATCCGCATGGTTTGACCGACCGCGATTTCGACTCTCTATTCACTGTGGATAAGCCGGTGATTTTCAATTTCCATGGGTATCCCTGGCTGATTCATCGCCTGGCATATCGCCGGACCAATCACAGCAACCTGCACGTGCGCGGGTACAAGGAGAAAGGCAATATCAATACGCCGATGGAGCTGGCGATCAACAACGAAATCGACCGCTTCACTCTGGCAATCGATGTCATCAATCGCACGCCGAAGCTTCAGAGAATAGGCGCGCATGCAAAGGAACGATACCGCGATCAGCAGATCGATTGCCGCAACTACGCTTACGAGCACGGAATCGATAAGCCGGAAATTGTGGCGTGGAAATGGCCCTTTTAAAAAGCCGTTGCGGGAAGCCAGATGGGTCGAATCAAGAAGCTCGCCATTCTGGGCGCGTGTGTGTTGATGCTCTGCGGTTGTCAGGTGCTGGCGCCGATTGACACTTCAAGCCTGCTGCTGCCGAGGTTTCAGCGGTCCGAGATCTTCGGCTTTGTAGCCGGCCTGGGAACGACGTTCGCGGCCCTGCCGGATCTGATCGCGATGCTCAAACGCCGCTCCAGCATTGGAGTAAACCCGAGGATGGCCGCCATCATGGGATTCTTTCAGATCCTATGGGTCTATTATGGCCTCTTGATTGCTTCGCGGCCCGTGATCGCATGGAATGTCGTCGCGGTGTTCATCAATTTTCTGAGTGTCGGAACTTATCATCATTTCACGCGCCGGGAGAAGGCCAAACAACTCAGCGAACTCTCCCGATAAGTTCTGCAAACACGGCCACAAGTAGTTCGATGACACAGTGGAAATAACGGATTTAGATAAACTCACCACCTACATACAACCCACAGATGGATCGGCAGTATCGGCAGATCAATCGTTCATAATGTGACGATCCAGGTTACAGCAGGGTTGTTGCTCATCCTCTGCCTGGAAAGCCCTGCTCAACGGCGCGGCGGGTTTATCTGGCGTCCGCCGCCCGTTTCTCCCCGGGTTCCCGTGCCTTCAATCCCATCGCATGGAGTACGCCCCGCTAATGGCAAGGCGTCCAGATTTCGCGGAACCGGCCAGAACTCGATCATCGCCTATCCTATTCCCTACCCGGTGTATGTCGGCGGTGACGACGCTTCCGACGATTCCCAGTCCGGAGCGGAATCAGAGTCTCCCGAAACTCCGGACCCGAGACAGTTTTTGCCCTTGCTGCCACCGCGGCAAATTCCCCTGGCGGTTCGCACCGACGCACAGCCGGAACCTTCCGCAACTACAACACCGCCGCCGGCGACCCAGGGCTGCCCCGCCACGGACAACAACGTGGACCGCGTGCAGTTCTTCATTGTGCTGAAGGACCATTGGGTGCACGTTGCGGTTGCCTATTGGGTGGAAAACGGTACGGTGCACTACATCACACCCGAGGGCAGCCACAATCAAGTTTCGATAGGCCTGGTGGATCGGCAGGTTTCGGCAAAGCTGAATGCCGGCAATGCCGTGAAATTCGTTTTGCCCGGAAAGTAATCGAAGCTCCTCACGTCGTCCAGCATACAAATTGTTCTCTACTGAATGACTCCACATGCCTCCATGTCATTGAGCCGATAAATTTTCTGCGGCCCTTTGCCGGTGAAGGAATCGTACTGCACAGAGGTTAGTACCGTGAAGATCAATCCCGAAGCGCAGCGTCTGACCGAATGCCGGCCAATCGAAGTTCCCTGGAAAAAATGGGGGCCATACTTAAGCGAGCGGCAGTGGGGTACGGTGCGCGAAGACTACAGCAAAGACGGCAATGCATGGGAGTATTTCACGCATGACCAGGCAAGATCGCGCGCCTATCGTTGGGGTGAAGACGGCATCGCCGGCATTAGCGACGATAGACAACTCCTCTGTTTTGCCCTGGCGCTGTGGAACGGTCAAGACCCCATCCTGAAGGAACGGCTGTTCGGCCTCACCAACAGTGAAGGCAACCACGGGGAAGACGTCAAAGAGTACTACTTCTATCTCGACAACACTCCAACGCACTCGTACATGAAGTACCTCTACAAATATCCGCAGTCGGCCTATCCCTATAGCGACCTGGTGGCGACCAACCGGCGGCGCACACGCTCCGAGATGGAATACGAGTTGCTCGACACCGGTGTTTTCGATTCGAACCGCTACTTTGATGTCTTCGTGGAATATGCCAAAAGCGCGCCCGAAGATATTCTGATTCAGATCAGCGCCTGCAATCGCGGTCCCGATCCCTCCACGCTTCATATTCTGCCGACCCTGTGGTTTCGCAATACGTGGGCGGGACGTGGGGACGACCCGAAGCCCGCGCTGTCAGAAGTTGCGGGCAAGGATGGCGTTCGCATTGTTGCAGCTTCGCACCCCGCTCTCGGCAGCCTTTTCCTCTACTACGAGGGGGACGCACCGCTGCTCTTCACGGAAAACGAGACCAACAACCAGCGCGTCTTCGGCACTCCGAATGGAACTCCGTACGTGAAGGACGGCTTTCACAATTACGTCGTGGGCGGAAACCGCGATGCCGTCAATCCGGAACATCGCGGCACGAAGGCCGCGGCCTATTACAAAGTAAACGTGGATGGCGGGAAAACCGCGACCGTGTGGCTCCGCTTGAGCCGGCTGGGACCCGCGGCGATGAAGGAACCCTTCGGGCCGGTCTTCGCAGAGACCGTGCAGGCCCGCCGCCGCGATGCGGACGATTTCTATGCTTCGATTACGCCCGCGAATACCGGTGAAGACTCGGCCCGTGTCATGCGGCAGGCCCTGGCGGGCATGCTGTGGACCAAGCAGTATTTTGATCTCGACGTGGAACGATGGCTCGAAGAGCATGGCCGAGGTCCCCTTCAACCAGGCGACGGAAAGATACGGAACCGGGAGTGGTTCCACATGGTCAATCGCCATATTCTCTCGATGCCGGATAAGTGGGAGTATCCGTGGTACGCAGCCTGGGACCTGGCGTTTCACGCGATCGCACTCTCTACAGTCGATGTGGAGTTCGCGAAGGATCAGCTCGATATTCTGTTGGAAAACTCCTTCCTGCATCCGACGGGTCAGATTCCCGCCTACGAATGGAACTTCAGCGACGTGAATCCGCCGGTTCACGCATGGGCCACTATTTTCCTCTACAAAACGGAACAGGCGCTGCACGGCAGAGGTGACCTTGACTTCCTCAGGCGATCCTTCCGCAAACTGATGTTGAATTTCTCCTGGTGGGTGAACCGCAAGGACCGCTTTGGCCAGAACGTCTTCGAGGGCGGCTTCCTGGGGCTGGACAATATCGGCGTGTTCGACCGGAGCGCGCCGCTGCCGGGCGGCGGCCATCTCGAGCAGGCGGACGGCACTGCCTGGATGGCTCTGTTTTGCCAGAACATGCTCGAGATCTGCATCGAACTGGCAGCCTACGACCCGACCTTTTCCGACATGGTGGAAAAATTCACCGACCATTTCCTTTGGATCGCGCGTGGCATGAATCGCGTGGGCTCGAACGGAATGTGGGATGAAGAGGACGGCTTTTACTATGACGTTCTCTGCATGCCCGACGGCACGGCCACGCGGCTTAAAGTGCGTTCAATGGTTGGGCTTCTACCGATGTGCGCGGTAACGGTGATCGAGCAATGGCAGCGGGACCGGATCCCCGGGGCTCTCGCGCATATCCGTGAACAAGTGCAGCGGCGGCCGGATCTGCTTCAAAACATCCATCCCACCGGCCCGGGCAATCTGGGCGTCCAGAAGCGTAGCATCGCCGCGTTGGTCAATCCGGAACGGCTGCGCCGCATCCTGACACGCATGTTGGACGAGAACGAATTCCTGAGTCCCTATGGCATCCGCGCGGTATCCCGATACCACGCCGACCATCCTTATGTGTTCGCCATAGACGGCCAGGAGTACAAGGTGAAGTATCTTCCGGCCGAGTCGGATTCGTACATGTTCGGCGGCAACTCCAACTGGCGTGGTCCCATCTGGATGCCGCTCAATGGCTTGGTAGTCCGCGCTCTGCTTTCGTTCTACTTGTATTACGGCGACAATTTCCTGATCGAATGCCCCACGGGATCAGGCAACCGAATGAATCTGTTCGAGGTCGCGCGCGAAATCACAAACCGCTTGACGCGCATCTTCCTGCGAAACGAATCCGGCCAGCGCCCGGTTTATGGCGGCACCGAGAAGTTTCAGACCGACCCGCAGTGGAAGGACTACGTATTGTTCTATGAGTACTTTCACGGAGACAACGGCGCGGGATTAGGAGCGAGCCATCAGACGGGTTGGACGGGCCTGATCGCGAAATTGATTGAAGTCTTCGGCGAACTCGATCCCAAGCGCATATTGGCACTGGGCACGGCCGGATGCTTCAGAAAAGGCGAGACAGGAGCGGAACGGGAGCCGCAGGCAGAGCCGGTGTCGAAAACTTGAGGTGGGCGGAAAAACCAGGGTGTGTTTGTTTGGCCGAGGAAGAGACAGACGCTCGGCCACGAGCCCCTGATCCATTGCAAGTTACTGATTTTTCCAATTGGCAGCATTTGAGCCACCCTGAAATGGCTTGACGCTTATGCACAAAATCCGCTTAGACTAATTGCGAACCTTGGATGCCATTCAGTTGGCTGTGGCCGTTGATCTCCACCAGGAGGCCACGGTTTCTGTCCCAGTATCATCGGATCAACGGCTCTGTAACGCGGCAAAGCTTTGCGGATGTCCAGCTATTGACCCGGCGAACCCAGAATTGCTTCTCTAGGCGAACCAACCGAAGCCAAAACCTGTTACCCCTCCAGGACAGACCCATGTCTTAGGAACAAACTGTTACCTATGTCTCCGGTCCGACAGAGATGTTTTGGCGGAGGAAGAGGGATTCGCTCGTTTAAGGGGTACGTGTCCTCCGTAACTTACACATTCTTCAATATGCCACACCGGCCAAAACGGGCAGAAAAGCAGCCCGTAGCGACGTATTGGCTACGCGGGATTTTGGGACTTTGCGACTACATGCAGCGCGAATGCTGTTCAAGATGCTGTTCTTGGTTTAGGCAACAACCGCCCCGCAATTGCGACATGTCTTCTTGGGTGTCGGCGGCAAGAGTTGCGGAGAGGCGGCGGGAACTTGTGCCAATAACATGTGGAAATTCGTGGCGTTGGTAAGCTGCTGGGTCATGACGTCGGTGACACGGGGAACCGATGCCACGTAGTCAGCATCTTCTCTCATTTTTTTCATCAGATTGCCCATGTGGGATAACCGCTTGGCGTTCAAGTCACCGTCAGCGGCATACATTTTCCAAAGCCGTCCGTGAGAACGTTCCGCATAGCCATTAGCCTTAGCGTGCAGAGTTGCCGCGTGAAACGCAGCATAGTAGGCGCGACTAATGGCTGTTCGTTGCGAGGCTTCATCTGCATTCGCGGATAGAGTAGTTGCGAGGTTGAGATACTCGTTCCAGTTGAAGGGGGCTGCAGCCATTAGACAAGCTTGTAGGCGAACGCCAAGTCTGAAGTGGCGCCGTTCATCCGCTGCAACCACCAGCTTTCCAAGAAGTTGATTAGGGCACCTGACGCGCTAGGGACATCGGCTTGCCAGATCACCACAGCATAAAGTGTAGATGAGCCATCTTCGTCTGTCGAAACCTCGAGATTGACGAGTCTGTCAGGGCCGAAACTCATCCTTAGGGGATCAACTGCTTGCCTCAAAACAGATCGAATGGCGCTGTGGTCTTCAAGGAAGGTATCAATCGCGACATCGGAGAAAAGGTACAACCTCTTCAGATCGTCAATTTCTGCGGTAACAACTTGTCGGTTTTGATTAAAAGCATCTTGCACCAGCCCGATGTCGATAAGCGCGCCCTGACGCTGCGGAGCCTTGCGCGGGATGTCCTGGTTCCAATTGGTCAATCCCTGGTTTGGCGAGGATGTAAGGGGCGAGTCCTGCTGGAAATAACGCGCGTTTATCCCGGCGGCTGCTGCGTTCATGCGTCCACCTCCTCAACATTAAGCAGCCTAAAAAAATTCACTTCATCATCGAATATGTTTTGCTTGATCTGGTCCAGCGTGATATCTGGCTGGAATTCACGCTCCATCTGCAAAAAAATTCCGTTGGCCAACTGAGCAGAACCGTCGATTGTAATTCTTCGTCCAGGCCAGCGAGAGACGACGGCCATGGCATCAAGTGGGGCCGGGTCAAGGTTTCGAAGTTTGTCCGTGATGAATGGCAACAGGATTTGCTTGAAAGAGACGTTCTTTGGTTGAAGATGGAGGGTCAGGACCGTAACCTTGCGTCCCAAAACAATTCCGGTTCCATTGGTGAGGATCGCCAGAAATGTTTGAAGATGGCCGAGGATGCTGTCAGCATCAGCCCATGTGGCGGCTTCCTTCGTAAACTTGCAGCCCGCTGCTCCGAAGAAGAGGATAATTCCTTGGGGAAGTCGTAGCCGTATGCCTTGCTCGGTAGTTTTTCCGGTAGAGATGACCTCAAGGTCATCGGCGTTCGGCTTAAGATCGGAAAAAGCGTCGAACAAGGTTTGGACTAGTTCAGCACGGTCGACAAGAAGGCGAACTGCAAGCTTCTGATACCACACCGTTACTTCGAAAATTGAGATTGGGATGGTGATCTGCTCGGCCATGGCCTCCCTCCTTTATATCATCGGCTGGGAAGCAATATTTATCGAGGGGCGAGTTCGGCTGGGGCATAGATCCGTAACGCGGACGAAACAATTTCCAGTCTGTCATGGCTGTTCCTTAACGTAGTTGCTTCATAAGCATGATCGTCTGCCGCGACGGTTTGCGGTCGCCATTCTCCAGCCGGTAGACGCTGACGTGCCCATTGCGCGGCGAGTAACCGAGAGCGGCGGCGAATTCGCGCACGGACATTCCCAAGGACTTGCGTAGTCGGCGAATTTGGGTGGGGGTCATTAGCCAGTCCTAGTGTTCCACCACTCAATCATTTTTCGTTCAAGCCAGTCTATGGAATAACGAAGAACTTTCGATGTTCTGGTGACGTGGCAACGTGTACATCGAATATTGATTTTGGTGGTTCCCATGTGAAGAAGCTCGGCGCCACCGCCGCAGAATGGACAGGGCAACAGTTGATTTGGCTGAGTCATGCCCAACTCCAAACTGCCCGTTTCTCCCGTCGGTGTTCTTCTTGTTCTTCTTCGGCAATGATTTGTTCAGCGGCCCTTTCCAGATAGGGCTGCTGGTCTTTCGGCTTAAGGAAACTAAAGCCCCACGGCATAGGTGCGCCGCGTTCTCTGCATTCGGCGTCAAAAATATGTTCGGCCCTTTGACGGATTCGATGCTGCGTAATGTTGCAGATGGTCGGGATGATCGGCCCCCTATGCGCGTCATCCGCGATGTGTGCTGCATGCCGTTCAAACGCGGCGAGCATCGAGCGGGCTTCGTCGGTCGTGATGACTGTGAGCCCGTTATGCGGAACAAAGCTGTAAAACTCATCGCCTGCGGGATTACAGGAGGATGTAAGCGTCCGGCGCATAGTCGCCCGGCGTCGCAACAGCGGCCCTCACACGCAGGGTCATGAAGCCAACCTTCGCGGTTGCGCCGATTGTCCAGTTTTGTTTGCTGTTGCGGATCATATTTGTTCTCCCTTGAGTTGGTGGGCTAGCCGTGGCGGCTATTTGATAAAGGGATGATAACCTCTGATTATACGCAATTCACGAACAATCGACGCAACAAAATTGCTATTTTCTGTTGGCAGACCCTCTCCCTCCCCTAAAAATTGTAAGCCATTGAAACGAAGGATGTTGATGGCACAGCGACGTATTGGCGACACGAATATCGATACCGCCGCTAAGTCAAGCGCAGTCAATAAGATACAGCCAAAAAATATGGCGGAGGAAGAGGGATTCGAACCCCCGAGCGAGTTACCCCGCTAACGGTTTTCAAGACCGCCGCCTTCAACCACTCGGCCATTCCTCCAATTATTCATTATATCGAGTTGCCGCCTGCTCCCCCGAGTAGGCGCTCGATCTTGCGGTTCATCTCGTCCAGACGTTGCATCACCTCGGCGTGCTGTACCTGCTCGATTGGCGGGTCCTTGCGCTGGATGTAAAACGTGCCGCCCGGCTCCAGGACGCAGCGTTCCACTTCTTCCAAGCCGTCAAATCCCTGGCGGTGTAGGACGGTGGTCAGCTCAGCGCTCGTCAACAGTTCTTTTGCCAGCGCGCCCTTCGAAACCTTTCCTTCATCAATCAGAACCGTCGGCGTGCCTTCGAAGAGCTGGTCGAGGCGGCGGTGGCGGAACAAAAAACGAACTACCAGGTAGTTCACACCCAAAAGAGTGACAGCGCCGAGCAGCCCGCCGCTTACCGAGTTGTCGTTGCCGATGATGGCGTTCTGCACCGTATTCGAAAGCGACAGCAGCACCACCAGATCAAACGGATTGAGCTGCGCCAACTCCCGCTTGCCGAAGATTCTTAGAAGAACTACCAGAAACACATAGACGATCACCGGACGCACAATCTTCTCCGACAGCGGTGCTCCCATCGCGAACATCGCCTCCCACATCGCGCTGTGCAGAAATGCCAAAGCGGGCATCACTATCCTCCCTAACTGCCGATTATCGCCGGTATCACGGAAGGCGGCATCGAAAAAGGGGGTGGAAACGGCCGCTCAAATCCAGTAAAACAAGGAAAGCAGCCGGCGTTTCGGGCTGTTGAAAAGGCTGTGGACGGGTGTGGATGTCTGCGGAAATCGGTTTCTCCAGGCATGATTCGAAGGCGTTTGAGCGCGGCACGCCGCATGCGGGGTTACCAGGACTTTATCAAAAGGATAAGCAGCTCAAAACGCGCGGCAAAAATGTACTGTGCCGCGGCCGTACGGAAGGGGCTAAGCTCATTTTCAGGCCATGCCAAAGGACGTTCCGCGCCGCCAGCGCGCTAACCTAGGTGGTTCAAGCTATGTCTTCGCCCAACGCAATTGAAAAAGGTCTCCCAACGAATGTAGACGCGGAACGTTTTGTGCTCGGTTCCATCCTGCTCGATGCCAACCTGTATGTGCAGGCTGCCGGAACACTGGAGGCAGATGACTTCAGCCTGGAAAAGCACCGGCGCATCTTCAAGCGCATGGGCGAATTGCAGGACCGCGGGGAGAAGATCGACCGCATCACGGTAGCCAACGAGCTGATGAAGTTCAATGAACTCGAAGCCTGCGACGGCTTGAGCTACCTGGTTTCGCTCGACGACGGCCTGCCGCAGATTCCCAGTCTCGATAGCTACATTCGCATCGTCAAGGACAAAGCCATTTTGCGGCGCATCATTTTCGCCTCGCAAAACATGATGAACCGCTGCCTGATGGGAGAAGAGCAGCCGGATGAGATTCTCGCCGGAGCCGAAGAAACGCTGCTCAAACTGGGCGAAGCCAGAGTCAAATCCGGCCTGGTGAGCCCGCAGCAGATTCTGGACAATTACGAAGGCGGCATCAATGCCTTCCTCGATCCGAGCAAACGGATCAAGGGCATCAGCACCGGTTTCACCAAGCTTGACGAATTCACCGGCGGCCTGCACGGCGGCGATCTGTTCATTCTCGCGGCGCGGCCTTCCATGGGCAAGACCGCGATGGCGCTGAACATCGCCCAGCACGTAGCGTTGAAGTTGAAGCAGAGCGTGGCCATTTTCAGCCTGGAAATGTCTCAGGAATCGCTTCTCACACGTATGCTGTGCGCCACAGCGCGCGTTGATAGCCAGCGGTTTCGCGCCGGGTATCTCAATCAGGAGGAACGCCGTAAGCTCCATCATGCTCTGCACGAACTGGTGGAAGCTCCACTCTACATTGATGACACACCCGGCGTGCATTTGATGGATATGCACGCCAAGCTCCGGCGCCTGCAGGCCGAGCGCAAACTCGGTCTGGTGATTGTCGATTACCTCCAACTGATGACCGGGCGCGGCCGGTTTGAGAACCGGAATCAGGAGGTCAGCGCGCTTTCGCGCGGCATGAAGCTGCTCTCCAAGGAGCTCAACGTCCCTATTCTCGTGCTCTCGCAGTTGAGCCGCGCCGTCGAAACCCGTCAGGGAGACCATCGGCCGCAGCTCAGCGACCTGCGCGAATCGGGATCGATTGAGCAGGACGCCGACGTGGTAGGTTTCATCTTCCGTGAAGAAGTGTATTCCCGCGATCGTGAAGACCTGCGCGGCTTGGCGGAACTGATCATCGCCAAGCAGCGCAACGGGCCGGTCGGCACGGTGAACCTGGTCTTTCTGCACGCGCAAACCAAGTTCGAAAATCGTGCCGAGGATACTGGCGAGTTGCCGGAAGAATAACGGCCGCTCCACGGCGCTAACGTTCGACGTGCAATTCCACCGAGGTAAAATTTCCGGCGCGCACCTGCTTGCGCAGCGTGCTGTAGCGGATAAGGTGGGCAGCAGATCGCAGTGCTTCCACTTCGGTGTGAGCAAACTCGCGCAGGTAGCGGTCGGCGTGGTGCCGGTAGGAGTAGCCGGAGTAGACCGGCTCGCGGGCGGCCACAATCTCCATCAGCGAATCCCAGAACGACTGCCGCCGCAGCAGCGACTTGCCGGAGACGGCCTCGCGCGGGATCTCGATGGCGACGCGGCCTCCACGCAAAATGGCCCCCACACACCCGCCGGCCCGGAACGGAATCGATGGATCGGGATCCGGGAAGGTGGCGAGGATCGAACGAAGGCCTTCCGGCTCCACTTCCCATCCGGCCCAGCGGAACCGCGATGCACCACTGACCAGGCTGCCGCGCAAAAGAATCTCGCGGAGGCGCGGCTCATCCTTGCCCGCAATTCCCAACATATGTTCGATCAGCTCGCGCAGTGGCAGCTCTTGTACCACCACGGGAGTAATAGAGATGGCTCCGACACCCTCAGAGCTGAGCTTGACACGGATGGTTTCCGGTAACGCCATGCGCTGATTTCACGCTAGCATAGGTCCGTGACCGCTCCTGCCGCGATGCCAGCGTCGCGAAGATCATCGAGAGCCGCGGAAGCGCAGTCATGACTGCCGCGGGTGAGTTGCTCGCCGGCGAGATCAGCCGCGGAGGCCCAATCCCGTTCCGCCGCTTCATGGAAGTGGCTCTCTACCATCCGCAGCACGGCTATTACCAACGTGCTCATGATCCATTCGGGAAAGAAGGAGATTTTTTCACCTCGGAGCAGATCCAGCCTGCCTTCGGAATTCTCATGGCTGCACGAATCCGGCAACTCTTCCGAAATATGGGAGAGCCGGAAGACTTCACCGTGGTGGAACTGGGCGCGGGCCGCGGCGAAATGGCGAATGCACTCCAGGAATGGCGCTATCTGCCTGTGGACGTGGATTCCAACTCGCTGCCGGAGCCGTTTGAGGGCGTGGTCTTCTCGAATGAGTTCTTCGATGCGCTGCCTGTCGATGTCGCAACGTATCGGAGCGGCGCATTCCGCGAAGCGCTCGTGGGATTCGAGAACGGCCGATTTCTCTGGGCGCTCGGGGACTCCGTGCGGGAGGAAGTGGAAGATTACCTCCGCCGCTACTTTCCGCCACCCGCTGAAGGGCAATGGTATGAAGCCAGTCTGCAGGGGCTCGATTGGATCGAGCGCATCGGCCGTGCTCTCGAGAATGGATACGCGCTAACCATCGATTATGGATTCACACGCAGTGAAGCAATCCGGTTCCCGCACGGAACGCTGATGGGCTATCGGCGGCATACAGCGCGCGAAGATGTGCTGGAAAATCCCGGTGAGCGTGACATTACAGCACACGTCAACTTCACGGCTCTCATGGAATACGGTTCGGAGTGCGCGCTGCGGGCGGACCGCTTCGAAACTCTGGCACAAACTTTGCTTTCCACCGGCGAGACCGACCAGTTCGCGGCCGTGCTCTCCGCTGAAGTGCCGGCCGAGGAGCTTCGCCGCCGGATGCAGCTCAAGACCCTGCTGTTCGGCATGGGAGAGACATTCCGGACTCTGCTGCAACACCGGGAAGGAAGAAAAAGAATCGGAGGAAAAAGACTGAAACAATGAAAAAGGCCCCGGAAATCGGGGCCTCGGAGTGGAACCTGTTTGCTTACCCTTCTTCAGGGTGCGCCCAAGCTACTTCTTCTTCTTCGGAGCAGCCTTTTTCTTCGGGGCGGCTTTCTTCGTTGCGCTCTTCATCGATTGATTCTCCCTAACATCAAATTTTGCGATTCAAAAATCGCAATGTGATTCATATATAAGGTTGTTCGAGAGGAAAGTCAAGAAAAAAATGCATCGGGCACCCTGATTCGACCCCTCTGAGGTTGCAGAGCGCCACAGTGAACCTTCGTGTGCGGAATTCAGCGAGGAGGTTACGATGCAAAGCCGTCTCCGTCGAAGCGGAAGCCGGTCGCAGCACTCGTCCGCCGCAAGGGCACGTCGATGCGCACACCGCGGCACTTCAATACGACGCCGTGGGATACGTGCGGCGTACGAACATGCTATCCACTCCCGGCCGGGTGAGCACCCAGATGCCATAAATCCCGAGTGCCGTTCCGAAAGGTACGCTGAACAGGTCCAGAGCCGAGATCACGAGCATGAGAATGCGCGACCACGGCGCCATCTTGAGCAATCCGATTCCACCGATGATGGCCGGCAGAGACAGCACCAGGACCACGATAAAGATAATTCCGCCAATGCCGCCCACGATGGGCACGGCGGCAGCAGCGTCCCCGGACACGTCGGAAAGCCCGATCGCGCCCGCGATTGTTCCGAAGAAGAGGAGGAACAAGAGAGCAACCAGCACTCCCAACGATCCAAGCACGATGTGCAGAATTCCCAGGATCTTGATGTGGCTATCCATACCGCCCTCCCTGATCCGATCATAGCTGCCCGGCGGTCCCGAACAAAAGGAACGGCACGGCGCAGTGAAAACGAGGCCTGAATTCTTTTAAGACCACTTCCCGGCGAGCGGCGCGCTGGGCTCCGACATGGATTGGAAGCGCGCGAGGCGCACGCGGTCGGTATCACGGAACGAAATCAGGGGCATCACGCCCCGGTCGAGGATGGCTTCCACTTCTTTCATGGTCAGCAGCAGTTCGGCGCATGGCTTCACAACCGCATCTCCATCCTTGCGGTAGAGATGCAAAGGAAGGCCTTCGATATCGAGAACGGCGCCCGGGCGCAAGTCCCATCCGTGACGGCTGAACGCCTCGCCCAGCAGAGTGGCGCAGGCAACCGACGGATTGCACCAGAGATAACGCTGGTGTTCCGGCAGCGCGGGCATCTCTTCGAAGGCAAATCGCTCTACCGAATCGGTATCCGCTCCGTAGGGAAGCCGCAGCAGGAAGCGCGGCATGGCAAGTCCAACCCAGCGCGCATCCGGAGAATGACGCAGCGCGCCGAACGCGTCAGGCAGGGCGAGAACGTCAGGCGAGCACTCGGCCAGCAATGGAGCGTTCGCCGCATGAGCAATTGCGGCCAGCGAGCGCAGCAAGGCCTCATCGCGTGGACCGAACGAATAAAGACCCGCCACAACGGCAAAGGGTGTTGGGCCGCCGGCATAACCGGTCACGGCGCGCCGCAGGCTTTCCAGGCCAGAGCCGCCGGCGAATTCGGCCTGGGAAATATCGAGCAGCGAAATCTTCAGACTTTCATCCGTTTCCAGCCGCCGGACGAGGAAGAACACACCACGCCACGCCGCTTCGAGCGCCTGAAAGCGCGGGTGGTGAAGGAGTGCACGCATCTGCCCGGTCACCGCCGCGTCGACCTGCGCAATCAATTCGGGCTGCTGCGGGTCAGGACCCGGTTCGGCGAAGGGCGCCACCAACTCACGCAGCATGCGGTCCCAATCGCTTTCAGCAGGAGCGGTTCTGGGCACGGGCGCTTCACCCATCATCTGGCGGAGCAGGTCCGCGCCAGAGAGATTGGCGACCTCGGGAGCCGGCCTGGACGCGGGCGGCGCGGAGATTTCCGCCGCCGCCGCGGCGAATGTCGCGCGGTCGGAGAGGCGACGCCGTAAATCGCGCATGCGCCGGAAGAGCTCGAGCCGTTCGAACAGGCTGTCCGGATGAAAATCATCGAGATCGCGGAACGTCAGCGGTAAAGCGGCCTGGCCCAGTGTCAGGTTGAGCTGGGGTGCGAGCCGCGCGAGCACGTCCTCGAAATTATCGCGGTCGATGAGAATCGGCCTGGGATGGTGGGTCGCATGGCCGGTAAAATCGCCCGCAAGCAGAATATGGAATGGCGTCTCGGGATCCGGGCGGGGCAGTTCTTCCCGTTCTTCGCCCACGTCGATCTCGACCGAAGCCAGAGAATTGGTTCGCGGCATTTGATGAAACTGTATCGCAAGGGGAAGCGGGGAGCAACGCTAGAATGAAGGCGTGTCTGAAGCCGTACTTCCGCTCTCCATGCTGGTGGTGTTCGCCTCGGCCAAGCTGCTTTCGGAATTGTTCGAGCGGTTGCACCAGCCGGGCATCGTGGGAGAGATCCTGGCGGGAGTTCTGATCGGTCCCTACGTGCTGGCCTGGTTGGCTCCGAACGAACTGCTCACTATCCTATCCGAGCTCGGCGTCATGTTTCTGCTGTTCCGCGTCGGGCTGGAGGTAAAGGCATCTGAACTGATGCGAGTGGGCGGCACGGCCTTTACCGTAGCGGTGGCCGGCGTCATTCTGCCGTTCTTTCTGGGTTGGGGAATCTCGGCGCTATGGGGCCAGCCTCACATTGAATCCATCTTCACGGGAGCGGCCATGGTCGCCACCAGTGTCGGCATCACCGCCCAGGTGCTCGCCGGCCGCGGGCTGCTGGAGGAACGCGCCAGCAAGGTGATTCTGGCAGCGGCGGTAGTGGACGATGTGCTCGGGCTGCTGGTGCTGGCGCTGGTGAGCAGCATGGCCAAGGGAAAGGTGAACTACCTGGACCTGGCGCTCACGACCGCGATCGCCCTCGGCTTCACCATCTTCGTGGCCCTGTTCGGCACGCGGACGATGGGGCGCGTGGTGCCGCGCGTGGAAGCCAGCCTGCGCCTGGCGGAAGGGCAATTCGCGCTTGCCATCACGCTGCTATTCGCTCTCTCTCTGCTGGCGGTCTATGCCGGAGTCGCGGCGATTGTGGGAGCGTTCCTGGCAGGCATGGCGCTGTCAGAAACGGTTGACCACCGCGTCCACGAACTCACAGATGGCGTCGCCGAACTGCTGGTGCCTTTCTTCCTGGCCGGCATCGGGTTGCACTTCAACCTCGCGGCATTCAAAACACCTTCGACTCTGGCTCTGGCGGGCGCGATCACGCTGGCGGCAGTGATCTCGAAGTTCATAGCCTGTGGGTTGGCTGCATGGCGGCTCGGCCGGGTAGATGCGATACGCATCGGCGTAGGCATGGTGCCGCGCGGGGAAGTAGGAATGGTTGTCGCACAGATCGGGTTGGGCATCGGCGTGATGGATCCGAGCGTCTATGGCACCATCGTGTTCATGTCCGTTGCTACGACTCTGATCGCGCCTCCGCTGCTGAAAGCGGCATTTCAGAACACCCGCGGCGTGCGTCCCGATCGCGAGATCCCCAATCTCGGATAGTGATCGGGCGATACAATAGCGCAGAATGACCAAGTACATTCGCTATCGTTCCGGCGCAAATGGCGCCTATGGAGTTGTAGACGGCGATACCGTCCGCGAACTTCAGGGCAGCCTGTTCGGCAGCCACACTGACACGGGCGTGAAACATCGTCTGGCGGACCTGCAATTACTGCACCCGTGCGAGCCGGGAAAAATCCTCGCTGTCGGCCTGAACTATCGCAGCCATCTCGGAAGCCGTCCACAGCCGGCACATCCGGAGATCTTTTACAAACCGGTGACGGCCTTGCAGCATCCCGAAGGCCCCATCGTGATTCCTCGCGACGCGACGGATCTCCACTATGAAGGGGAGCTGGTGATCGTGATCGGCAAGAAGGCGCGCAGCGTTTCGCCTGATGAGGCCCGCGAGGCAATCTTCGGAGTCACGTGCGGCAATGACGTGAGCGAACGCGCGTGGCAAAGCGGCGCACAGAAAGATCTGCAATGGTGGCGCGCCAAGGGAGCCGATACGTTCGCGCCGGTTGGACCCGCGATTGTCACCGGCCTGGATTATGGCAAACTGCGGCTGCGCACCCGCCTGAATGGCGAAGTTGTGCAGGAGCAGTTTACATCGGACCTGATCTTCGACTGCCCGGCCATTGTGAGCTGGATCAGCGGGTGGGTCACACTGCTGCCCGGCGACCTCATCTTCACCGGCACGCCGGGCAGCACGCGGAAAATGAAACCGGGCGACGTGGTAGAAGTGGAAATCGAAGGGATCGGCGTACTTCGCAATCCCGTTCAGGGTTGAATACCATGGCGGGATTCGTATGACGGCGGAATGAGCAAGGTCAGCGCGTCGGGCACGATGCGCAATTCGGCGGGCAGGGCTCCGGCGAATTCTCCATCCACTTGTACATAGACTGACTGGTCTTCCGCGCAGTTGAGCGACACGCGGCACGTATGCAGCACGTCCACGCCGCTCATGTGCTGCAAACGGCGCAGCACCATTCCGGCCAGATACTTCACGTACCGGATCGAAGAAGGGCCCGAGAAAAGCACTGCTTCGAATTCGTTATCGAACAGGCTCACTTCACGAGCAATCTCGAAATCGCCGCCATAGTTGCGTACCTTGCTGAACAGGGCAAACGAACAAACGCTCGTGCGCCCGTCGATTTCCACGTGGAACTCCGCCAGGCGTCTTCCCAGCAGGTTTCCCCCGGCGATCCAATAAGCCAGCTTGCCCGTACGCGCCTTGAGCGCCACGCTCACCTGCCGCACGATATGCGCGTCCAGCCCCACACCGGCCATGAGCAGAAAATGCCGGCAGACCTGTCCGGCGTCACACGTCACATGCCCTACCGAAATGCGGTGTGGATGGCACTGCCCGAGTTGCGCGGCCGCGCGCTCCAGACTGAACTCCAATTTCATTTCGCACGCGAGAACGTTGGCCGTACCGGCCGGCAGAACGCCCAGCGGAACTCGAGAGTGCACCATGCCTTCCAGCACTTCGTTCACGGTGCCGTCGCCGCCGGCTGCCAGGATCAGGTCGGCGCCGCCCGCGATGTGCTCGCGCGCAATAGCTCCCGCAGTAGCGGGTCCCGTCGTGGGGGCAACCGTCACACGATGGCCATCCTGCTCCAGGATTTTCACCGCCCGCTGCAGCGGCGATAGCCGGTTTCCCCGGAATTTACCCGCACGAGGATTGTAGATGAGTACGGTATTCCTGTAGGTTGTAATGGTGCAATCTCCGCTTTCCTCGTTAAATTATAGATGAGAGGCCAATGAAAGATTCCGCGCGCGATATCGAGAAACTTCGTGACGAGATTCGCCACCACGAGCGTCTGTACTACGTTCTCGACGCCCCGGAGATTTCCGACGCCGATTATGACGCGCTCATGCGCAGACTTCAGACGCTCGAGGAACAGCACCCCGAGCTGGTCACACCGGACTCGCCGACGCAGCGCGTCGGGGGTAAGCCGCGCGAAGGATTCGTCAAGATCGGCCACAGCTCGCCGATGTTGAGCCTCGATAACGCGCTCAATGAAGCCGAACTTCAGGATTTCGACCGCCGCGTCCGCGATTTACTCGGCCGCGCCGAATACCGCTACGTAGCCGAGCTCAAAATGGATGGTCTTTCGATGGCGGCGCACTACCGCGACGGCCTGTTCCTGCAGGCGGTCACGCGCGGCGATGGAACGGTGGGCGAAGACGTCACCGAAAATGCGCGCACTATCCGGTCTTTGCCCCTTCGCGTCTCAACCACTCTCGCGCGGTTCGAAGTGCGCGGTGAGACCGTGATGAACCGGCAGTCTTTTGAGCGGCTCAACGCGGAACGCGATGAACGCGCGCTCTCGCGCTTTGCCAATCCACGC
This sequence comes from Bryobacteraceae bacterium, assembly GCA_035550475.1. Taxonomy (GTDB): domain Bacteria; phylum Acidobacteriota; class Terriglobia; order Bryobacterales; family Bryobacteraceae; genus DASZPB01. The sequence continues at coordinate 268,246 of DASZPB010000035.1, forward strand.
AATGCGGCGGCGGGTTCGCTGCGCGTCCTCGACCCGCAAATCACGGCATTGCGCCACCTCGATTTCTATCCCTACTTCCTGCTGGCGGATGGCGCTCCGGTGCGCGAAAGCCAGTGGGAAGCCTTGGATGAGCTGGCGGCCATGGGATTCCGCGTGAATCCGCATCGCAAACTCTGCCGCAAGCTCGACGAAGTGCTCGCCTTCTGCTCCGAATGGGAGGCTCGGCGCGAGGAGCTGCCGTTTGAAATCGATGGCGTTGTGGTGAAAGTCGATTCGGTCAAGCAGCAGCGCCAGCTCGGTTTCACCGCCAAGGCCCCACGCTGGGCGATCGCCTTCAAGTACCCCGCGCGGCAGGCCATCACCACCGTTGAAGGCATCGACGTGCAGGTGGGCCGCACAGGAGCGCTCACGCCGGGTGCGCGTCTGAAACCGGTGGAAGTGGGCGGCGTCACAGTTTCGCGCGCCACGCTTCACAATGAGGACGAGATCGAGCGTCTGGGCCTGCAGGTGGGCGATGAAGTGGTCATCGAACGCTCGGGCGACGTGATTCCCAAAGTGGTTCGCGTCTATTCGCAGGGCTCCTACCGGAAACCCTTTCGCATGCCTACGCACTGCCCCGTCTGCGGCGGCGCGGTGGTTCGCGCGGAAGGAGAAGCGGCCAGCCGGTGCGTCAACACGAACTGTTCGGCGCGGCTCAAGGAATCGATCCTTCACTTCGCGTCGCGAGGCGTCATGAATATCGATGGGCTGGGCGAAGCGCTGGTCGATCAACTGGTGGATCGCAAAGTGGTGAATAGCGTGGCGGATCTTTACGACCTCACGCCGGAAAAGCTGCTCTCCCTCGAGCGCATGGGCGAGAAATCGGCCGCCAACATCATTCGGAACATCGAGAATTCAAAGAAGAACCCACTTCCCCGCGTGCTCAGCGGCTTGGGCATTCGTTTCGTGGGTGAACGCACAGCGGTATTCCTCTCCGAAGCGCTTGGCAGCCTCGACCGCATTGCCATCGCCAGCCCGGAGGAATTGCAGAACGCCGAAGAAGTGGGTCCGAAGGTGGCCGAGAGCATCGAGCAGTTCTTCCGCGAGCCGCGCAATCAGGAACTGGTGGAGCGGCTTCGCTCCGCCGGCCTACAATTCCACTACGAATCCAGGCGTCCCAAAGGCGGTCCGCTCCAGGGTTTGATTTTCGTGCTGACCGGAACGCTTCCGAATCTCGCGCGCGATGACGTCAAGCGCCTGATCGAGGCCGCCGGCGGCAAGGTCAGTAGCGCTATCAGCAAGAAGACCAGTTACGTGGTGGCCGGCGACGATCCCGGCTCCAAGCTGGCCAAAGCGCAGGAACTGGGAATTCCGATTGTGGACGAAGACGGCTTGCTCGATCTTCTCAAAGTGGGCTGAGACGGCTCTCGTGTTCGCGTCCGCGCGATTACTCGGAGTCGTGCATCAGCTTTTGCACTCTCTTGAGCCGGCCCTTCAGTTCGTCGGTCGCGTCCGTGATCTGGTTGGTGTCATAGATGACGCGCGGCGTCAGGAATACGATCAGCTCGGTTCGCGAAGTACTGTCGGATTTCGCGCCGAAGGCGGCGCCGAGCAAGGGAATCCGATGCAGAATGGGCACGCCACCGGAACTGTCCAAGTGCTTTTCCGTGATGATGCCGCCGATGGCAATGGTATCGCCGTCCTGGACCGTGACCTGGGTGCTGAACGAACGGTTCTGAAATGCCGTGGTCTGCGGGCCATTCACCGGAGGCGCTTCCGGGCTGCTGACCTGCTGGTTGATGACCATGGTCACGATGCCGCTGGAGTTCACGATGGGCAGAATGTTGAGGGTCACACCGCTCGCCTGATTGCTGATGGTGTTTGTGAATACCGAACTTCCGCCCTGTGTTACTCCGCTGGCGACGCCCTGAGACGTAAAGACGGGCACCTGGTCACCCACGTTCATCATGGCTGGGATGCTGTCCGTGGCAATGATACTGGGGCAGGAAATCACTCGTGTGCGCGTGCGGTTCTCCGAAGCGTTCAGCAGTCCGAGCAATTCGTGGCTGTGAAACACCAGTGCACCCGCGGTCACGCCCAGTCCACCTGCCCCGGCAACCGCCCCCAGCGTGCGCGACGGAGTCAAACCACCGCCCGAGCTACCACTGCCGCCCGATGCGCTGGCACTCGCATCCCTCTTCTGCAGGAAGGATTCCACGCCGGCAGTAAAATCGCCGGTCAAATCCACTTCGTAAATCTTGGCGTCGATCAAGACCTGCCGCGGCGGTACGTCAAGCTGCTCCAGCAGATTGGAAATCTGCTCATATTCCTGCGGCGTGCCCTGAATCAGCAGAGTGTTGTCGAAGGGATTGGGAATAATATGTGGAATCTGCGGGTACCTCGAAGTGGATTCCGGCATGCCGAGATAGCTGCCGGTGAGGTCATTCGAATTCTCGGCAGTGGTGTTCCCCGTACCGTTCGTGACTACCGGCACGGATGAGCTCATGGTTTGGACAGGCGCCCCGCCCTGTCCGTATGCGCCGTACATGTTGCCGGCATAGTCGCGGCCGCCGTAAGCCCCGCCGCCATAGGCTCCGCCTCCGTATCCCGCTCCGCCGTATCCGGCGCCTCCGTACATGCCTCCGCCATACATACCTCCGCCGCCGTACATGCCACCCATGTTGCCGCCGTACATCCCGCCGCCACCGTACATGCCACCCATGCCGCCGCCATACATTCCGCCGCCATACATGCTGCTGGCCATCCCGACCAGCGCCATCGTGTTGCCTGTGTACAACGCGGTGATGGCCATCGCCACCGTTTCCGCGCGCCCGTACTTCAGCCGGTAGACATAGTTATTCACGGCGCCCGCCGTAATCTTGACAGGGATATCGAGCTTCTTGATCCAGCTCTGCACCTGCACGAAAATTCCCGGATTCGGCGCTACCGCGATGATGGTATTGATGCGGTCGACGGGAATGAACTTCACGGCCGATGTCTTCGCAGACAGCGAGTACGCCTTGAATACCGAATCGAGATCCTTCACCAGATCAGAAGGCCGGCTATTGGCAACGTCAAACAGCCTTACGCGCTGGCCGGCAAAAGTATCGCTGTCGAACATGCCGATGAGTTCCATGGTGCGCTTCATGTTTCGCGCGTTGTCTTCGAGCAGCACCAGGTTGGCCGGATCATAAGTAGAAACCGTCGCTCCTTCCCCCAGGAAGGGCGTGATGAGCTTGGCAATTTCGGCAGCAGTGGCGTACTTCAGGAACACAAGGTTCAGAATGATCCGTTCATCGTCGGGCAGTGTCTTCGGGTCGGCGTTCACCATCGGCTCAACGGGAAGCTGGGAAACTGCATTGGCAGGAACGATGCGGTAGAGGTCACCGACTTTGACCATGGTGGCGCCGTTCACCCGCAGAATCGTTTCCAGCAGCGGCATCAGATCCACTGGCCTCACTTCGCCATACGTATAGATGGTGACCGAGCCCTTCACTCGCGGATCCAGAATGTAGTTGATCTTCAACTGTTTCGCGAGGATGTCGATCATGTCGGTGAGCGGCGCGCCGCTCAGCAGAAAGCCATTCGTGCTGGTGAGACGCTGCGCCGGCTGCGTGCTTGGGGCGGCGGGTGCGGCCGCGGGTGCGCCTGCCGGAGCGGGCTGCGCCTGCTGCGGCGCAGGCGCAGGCGGCCGTGTGGGCGCTTGCTGTTGTTCCTCGGGCGGCCGGGGCTGCACAATGATCGGTGGGGCTACCTGGGCCTGCAGCACGACACATGAACCAGCAGCCAGCGCACTGATCCGAAGCCAGGACAAAGTGCTCATCGCTAGTCCTGTTTCCCGGTGGCTTTCGCCTGCGCGCGTTCCCAGATCGCTTTTTCGCTATCCGTCAGTTCAGATTTCTTTCGCTGCCACTTGTAGGTGCCGAATGGACCGGGACGTTCGAAGTGAATCGTGTCGCCGTCTTCGGTAGCCTTCACTTCCTCTTTGAACGGATCCACGCGATCGGCCTGAGCGGGCGGCTTATCCTCGAGTCGGGCTACTCCAAACGGTGTGGTGCGGTAGATCCACTTCTTACCCTGAGCGTCGGTGTAGTGGTAAACGCCGGGCTCGGATTGCACGGCGCCGGCGGGTATCTGGATGGCCTTCGGCTCCGGTTTCGCCTGCTGTTTCTTCGCGGGTTTGTCTGCTGCCGAGAGCGTCATCGCGGCCACTGCCAAAATCACAAGTAGTCTCATCTCTTCACCAACTCCTTCATTCCTTCTCCAACCACACAGGCCTGTGGGCTTCCGTCATTTCTCGACCTGCTCCCACCGGCAGGATTCCCCAAACGGCGTGGGCGACACCACTTTGCGGTAACCGTCGGACACAGTACCGGCTGGTGTGCTGTCATTCGGCGCGCACGCTTTGAGGCCCTTCCCTACATCGACTCCCGGACCTTTCGGCGTTTGCGCTACCGGAGCAGGCGCGGCAGCGGGCGGGGCTGTACGCGATTCGGCCGCCGGGGCAGGCGCGCTCGATTCCAGAATGTCGTCCACATTTTTTTGGACGATCTTGCCTTCCCAGTCCAAGGTAATCTGCTGGCTGTTGACGTCCACCAGTTTGAACGGACCGATGCTTTCGCCCGGATGCACGGCCTGGTGAACTCCGTTGGGAGTCATGCTCATAATTGCAACCGGACCTTCACCCAGGTTCATCATGCCGCGATAGATCGGTAAGGCCGGCATCGGCTTGGGCGGCGGAGGTTGCGGTGCCTCCACGACCACGGTGGGATTCCGCGAACGATCAAAGAGGTCCTTCTGCGCAATATCGGCATAGCTGGCCGGCAGCACAGGAGGCGTTTGCGCCAGCGGGGTAAACGGAGGCGCCGGCGCCTGCTTCACTTTGCGGCTGAGCGTGGCGGCTTCCCGCGCTTTGGCGGCGCGCCACTGGTTGTGAAACTGCCATCCGGCATAGACCAGCACGGCCGCCAGCAGCACATTGAGCAACAGCAGCTTGCGTTTCAAAATGTGGCCATGCCTTTCTTTTCCGGAATCAGCTTACGCGGCACGACGCCCGAAAGGTCCAACCGCACCTGCACGTTCTTCTTCTTATCCGTACCGCCCGAGATATGAATTTCGTTGGTCGCCAGAATCTGTGGCTCATTGGCGATGGCCGCCAGAAAATTCACCAGTTGATCGACACCGCAGGTGAACGTCACAGCTACCGAAACCTCTCCATAATCGTTGCCCAGGCGCGCCTGCCGCATGTTTTCGGCGCCGCGCGCATCGATGCCGTTAGCGCTGGCGACCTGGCGGATCACATCCAGAAGCTGAGCCTGGGCCTGGGAAGCAGTGTCCGCCTTGAGGATGCCTTTTTCCCGCTCCGCCAGTTCCGCCGCCGCCTGCTTCATGACGGTCTCTTTTCCCTGGATCGTTGCGGCCACCTGCCGCAATCGCTCCAGGCGTTTTTCCGCAACCGGAATCGAATCAGCCGGCATCACCACATCGGTCTGCTTGTCGCCATAAACGCCGAAGCGAAGAATGGCGAGCCCCGCCAGCCCGCCCAGCAGAATCAGGAGCGTGCGCCGATCGAGCGTGCCAACAGTCATTTACGGTTCTCCCGATCGGTGCGGATCTGGAACTGCTCGTTCGAGCCGCTGCGCGTGACCACCACAAACGCGGAATTGTCGAAGAACGGTGATGAATCGAGCAGCTTGATCAGCGGCGCGGCCTGCGGCGCTTCTCCCGAAATGTGGGCGGCATCGCGCGTCAAATCGATGGAATTGGTCCAGGCCGGAGGCGATACCAGACGCGTCAGCTCATTCAGCGCGTCCAGATCGCCGTGCGTCTGGCCGCGAAACTGGTCGAGAAGCCGCGAACGCGAGCGCATATCCTGAATCTGGCGGTCGAGCGCCGCCGCGTGCCGCGCCTGCGGTTCCAGTTGCGCGATCTCGGCGTTGATCTGGGCCAGGTACCGGCGGTCCGCAATTGTGTGGTAAGCCGCCATGGCGCTCGCTATCAAAAGCAGACAAGCCGCCAGCGCTGCCGTAGGAATAAACATGGCGCGGGAAACTGAGCGGCGGTATTCCACCGGCAGCAGATTCGCCGCCGGCACAAGCCGGGGACATGCCCCGGCCAGCGCCGTTGCGTACGGCAGTGCGTTGCGGGAAAGATCGTTTTCCACCGGATTCAATGCCGGCTTGGGTAAGACTTCTTCAAGGGCGCGCGGTTCCGTCTCCGGCGCCAGGCGGAGTTCCGCCAACGCCAGCGCCGTGGCGCGTCCGGATGAGGATTCGAATTGAGCGGAAAACACGCGGCGCGCCGGACTTTCGCCATACACCTCAACCGCACCCGAGCCGGTCTGGCTGAGCGCCAGAAATCCGTCCGCGGTTTCGGCGCTGTTCAACGCGATTGCGGCGTGGATGGCGGCCGCTGAAAAAGTGAAACTCGAAATCGCGACTCCGGCCTCGTTAAAGAGCTGCGCGTAGCGATCCACCGTCTCGCGCCGGGCAATTCCCACCAGCACCTGACCGTGCGTCAGCGGAGACCATCCCCAGCAGACGTCCTCTTCACCGTAGGGGTGCAGGGTGTCGAGCTGCAGACGGATGGCGCTTTCCATGTCGCCTTTCGCGACGCCGGGAAACGCCAGCAGCCGCACAATCACATCGCGACGCGGCAGCAGCACCGTGGCGCCCAGATGGCTCGCGCCGAGCTTTCGCAGAAAACGTCCATATTCGGCGCCCCATTCCGCCGCCGGGCGCGTAGCATAAGCCGGCACCGTCAGCCGGCCCGAAACCTGAATTTGCGTAGGCCGTACGCGCACAACCGCCACTTCCAGTTCCGCAGCACCGATTTCAATACCGACACCCGAGCCGAAGGCCAACAGCTTGCGAAAGTCTTTGGAAATGGGCAGTGTCATCGACGGTCAATTGCTCCAGGCCGTGTCGTACCAGCGCAGGATATGGATTGGCGAGGTATACCCGGAGGGCATGTATTTCACGTCTGCCGCCACCGTGCGCCGCAGGTCCGACAAATGGCCATTCGCGAGCCGCAGCCGCGCCGTGGCGCGCAGCGTGACAATCGATTTGCCCTCCACGCGCAGACGGTCGGCCGGGAGCCCCAGGGAATTCATGAACGCGGCAAGCTGATCCCGGTTGAATGGCGCCATTTTGCGCCGCTCGAGCAGCGCATTGACCACCTGCGGCGGCAGCCCAATGGCTGCCAGCACGGCCGGCGCAGCCGTATTGACGTCCACCTGGTCTTTGCTGCCGAATACGGAAAGGCACTGGATCAGGCCATCGCGCCGCACCAGACGAGGTTCGCCCGAAGGCTCGCCGTCAGTCGTTTGCGCCGGCACGTAAGTTCCGTAAAAAAGATCGGGTGTCACTCCTTTCACCTGCAGCAATTCCTCAATCTCCTGGAAAGACGCGTGAGAAGCCCGAAAAGACGGAGTCAGTGAAAGATAATACTGATCAAACGGGCTGGGGCCGTCTCCCGATACCGGGCTGCGCCAGTCCACAATCGCTAGAGCCGTCTCACGAGCCCGGTCGTCATTGTCCCCCAAAGCCACCAAAAGCCGATACAACTCTTCGGGCGGAGCTGCATTCACGTCGAGTTTGGCCGTTTCCGGGACGATCTCGACGTGAACATCGCCGCTCGCAAAATGGTAATCGACGAATGTGGCGCCCTGGGGAATCGTGCGATGGCTCGGGTTCTGCACCGACCACAGCACATCGAGCGCGGCGCGATCCAACCCTCCCATTGCCAGGTAATAACTCCGCAACCCGTCGACCTCCGTGGAAGCGCGCTCGATTTCCCCGCGGACGGTGCTCGAAAGCGAGAACGCAATCGCCGCCAGGACCGCTGAGAGCCAGAGCACGGCCAGCAATGCACTACCGCGCTGCTCAGAAATCGCCATACTGAATCTCCGGCGCGCGATGGAAATTGACGGGCGCTGTCACCGAAATAGGCTGCACACGCGACCGGTCCGGCTCGAGCGGCGCCATTTGCACCCGCACCGCCAGAGGCCAACCGGGCTGCGTCCAGGTAGGCAGCCAGCGCGGGGGCTGGTTAGGCTGTGGAGACGGAGTAAGGTACGAGAAGCGGCAGTACGCGAGCTTATCGGCCAATACGAATGAGTTTGGGCGCGCTTCAACGGGCGCAAAATGTAGCGTGCTTAAACCCGTTACGGGGTCGGGCTGCTGGCCGAGGCAGAGTTGACCCGCCGTGGCTGGCCCGATGTAGGGAATCTCGTTGACCACCAGCCGGACGCCCGCGCCCTCCTCACCCGGAATCGTGAACAACTCCAGGATCTGCGGTTGTCCGCGCCAGGCACCGTGAAGGGAGAAAGTGGAAACGAGTCGCATGACCTGGGCTTCGCCCTCGAAGAAAGCCAGGTTCGTTCCGGTTGATTTTGGGCCGATACCGCATGGCGCCACTACGGGCACCATGCCTTCCAATTCCTGCTCCAAAATCCGCTCAGCTCCCGCGGAGCGGCGATTGTCCATGAGCTTGGTATCGGTCTTTCCGAACGCCGACAGGCCCACCTCCATGGCGATCAGGATTCCGACCGAGAGCAGGCTCAACAGCGTCATCGCGATCAGAACTTCGATCAGCGTGACACCCGCGCGCGATCTGCGGCGCCCGGCGTGTGGATTGCGGCTCATTGCGCCGGCACCGGTGGCGGAATATCCGCCGGCAGCAGCACCCGATACCGGAATCCTTCAAGCGTGAAGGAGCGCCGCACCGCACCGCCCATCCACCAGACCTCCAGTTCGATGCGTTCGAGAGCTAGCTGGCCGGCAACCGGAGCCGGCGGCATCTGCGCCATGCTGAGACGTGCCTTCCATCCGGATTCCAAGCCGCCCGATTCGTCTTCCGGGAACTGCCCGGTGATGACCGTGTCATGCGGCAGTTGGAAATCCACCAGCAGGTTATTCATTTGGAGCCGCGCGAGCGCGACAGCGCGGTCATAGGCAGTGAGCCGCGCGGCATTGCGTGTAGCAGTGGAAATTCCCGCGAGCAGGCCTACCACCGCGATCGCCATGATCATCGTGGCGACCAGCACTTCGAGCAGTGTAAATCCGCGCCGGCGATTCACTCTGATTGGACGCTTTCCACGCGCGGAAAGCCGGTCATGGGGTCCAAACGCACGATGCGCCGCGTGCCGCGCCGGTTGGCGAGCTGAATGCCGATTCCGGGCACCGTGCCGCCGGGCAGAAGCAACAGGCGCCGAGGCTCTTGCCCCTCATCCGGTTCGTGCGGCAGCACAGCCTCCATCGTGATCCCGTCCGGCAGCTTGAGTTCGCGCGTATATCCCGGTTCATTGGAATACAGCGTGACCGCATTTTCCTTCGGTGTGATGACGAGTTCGATGGGTTCCTGCCGGCGCTCCGCGCGATTCACCGCGGCGTTTAAAAAACTGGCCAGCGATTGAGAAGCCGACTTCAGCCGCACGCTTTCCACGCCGGCTGAGATCGAAGGAAACGACACTCCGACAATCACCCCGACGATCGCCACCACCACGAGCATTTCAATCAGCGTTACGCCACGCTCCGGGCGCCGATTGCTGAACTCAGTCGATGATCGCGACTCTCGGGGCACTACTGGTTCTTCCAACTGACAATGTCGGCGTTTAACCCGTCGCCGCCGGGCTGTCCATCGGCGCCCAGACAGATCAGGTCCGGCTCATCACCATGGTCGCCCGGGTACTTGTAGACGTATTCGTGTCCCCAGGGATCTTTTGGAATCTCCTGTGGCATATACGGACCGGCCCACTGGTTGGCCTCTGGAGGCTTGATGCGCAAGGCGTTCAGACCTTCCTCGGTAGTGGGAAACGTGCCGGTATCGAGCTTGTAGGTACTGAGCGCGACCGTGAAGTTGTGGATCTGCGTGCGCGCGGCCGTAATACGCGCCGTATCGGTCTTCTTGAGCAGGTTCGGGGCAACCAAAGCCGCGAACAGCGCGATGATGGTCATCACCACCAGCATTTCAATAAGGGTGACGCCTGCCTGGGCCCGCTTCTTGTGCTTTCTCATGTTCATCCTTACATCGCCACGTCGTTGATACTCGTGATGGCGAGCAGCATACTCAAAATCAGCGCGCCCACCAACAAGCCCATGATCAGAATCACCAGCGGCTCGAAGATCGCGGTGAAACGTTTGATGGAAGCGCGCGTATCGTTGTCGTAGATATCCGCCATGCGGGCGAACATCTGGTCCAGCCGGCCGGTCTCTTCGCCGACGGTCAACAGGTGGGAGGCCAGCGGCGGAAAAACGGCGGCTCGGCGTACTGGGCCCGCGATACCTTCTCCGCGTTTTACGCCCATCGCCACGCCTGCCAAGGCCCCGGAAATCGTTCGATTGTTCAAAGTCGCCGCCGCAATACCAATAGATTGCACCAGCGGAACGGTGTTTTCCACTAGCGTCGCCATGGCGCGCGCGAAGCGCGCCGTTTCCGCCTTACGCAGCGTTTCGCCCAGAATTGGAATCCTGAGCCTCGCGCCGTCCCACCAGATTCTGCCCGCGGTGGTGCGCGTGTACAGGTTCCAGAAAACGATGCCCGCGGCCAGCGAGATCGCCCCGATCCACCAGTAGGTCTGTACGAACTTGCTGGCAGTGAGCATGATCTGCGTGGGCAGCGGAATCTTCATCTGCGAATCGGCGAAGACTGTCGAAAAGCGCGGCACTACGAAATCCAGCAGCACGAAAATCGAACCCAGCCCGACCATCGCCAGCAGCCCCGGATAGATCATCGCCGAGACAATGTAGTTTCGCAGATCGTCGCGCGAGCGCTCGAACTCCGAGAGACGCTCGAAGATGACGGCAAGCGCGCCCGAAGCCTCGCCGGCACGCACCATGTTGATATACAGATCGGAAAAGTATTCCGCGTGCGTCGCCAGGCTATCGGCCAGGGACCGGCCGCCTTTGAGAATACGCAGCACGTCCAGGATGATGAATCGGAAATTGGGACGCTCGGTCAACTCGCCCGTGATGGCGAGAGCGCGGTCGAGCGGCACGCCCGCGTTGAGCAGCGTGGAAAGCTCCTGGGTAAAGAACAGAACATCGCGCCGTTTGGCGTTGCCGAACGACGGCAGCTTCAGTTCAAAAGCCGCGCGTTTGGGAGCCACGCCAACATAAATCGGCGTGAGCCCCTGCTTGCGCAACTCGCGCGCGATGGTTTGATCGCTCTCCCCGGTAAGGCTGCCGCTCCGGACCTTCCCGTCAGAGGCCACCGCCCTGAAGAAAAATGTGGAGGCCATCAGAATTCCTGGGTGACGCGCATCACTTCCTCCACGGTGGATACGCCTTCCTGAATCTTCTTCCAGCCGTCCTCGCGCAAGCTGTGCATGCCATTGCGGCGGGCTGCCTGCGTGAGCAGAGAAGCGTCTTCGTTTCTCATGATGCGAGCGCGAATCTCGTCATTCAGCTCCATCATCTCGAAGATACCGACGCGCGAGGTATAGCCGGTGCCCCGGCAGTTCGGGCATCCGGCACCTTGGAAGCAGCGCACGGTCTCGCCGTCCGGTGAAAGAGCCGTCCCAGCCGGTTGCTTGCAATAGCTGCAGATCACCCGCACCAGCCGCTGCGCCAGTACAGCCACCAGGGACGAGGTCAGCAGGTAATTCTCGATCCCCATGTCGGTGAGGCGAGTGATTGCGCTGGGAGCATCGTTGGTGTGGAGCGTGGAGAATACCAGGTGTCCGGTAAGAGCGGCGCGGATGGCGATATCAGCGGTTTCGCGGTCGCGAATTTCGCCCACCATGATGACGTCCGGGTCCTGGCGGACAATGTGCCGCAAGCCCGCGGCGAACGTCAACCCGATTTGCGGATTCACATGGATCTGGTTGATGCCATCCATTTGATATTCGACGGGGTCTTCGATGGTGATGATCTTCTTATCGGGCAGGTTGATGCGCTTGAGCGCGGAATAGAGCGTAGTAGATTTGCCGCTGCCGGTCGGTCCGGTCACCAGAAAGATGCCGTGCGGCAGACCGGTAAAGTGCTCCATGCGCGCCAGCATCTGATCATCGAACCCCAGACGGAGCAAGTCGTAGAAGTCGCCGGCTGAACGATCGAGCAAGCGCATGACGACGCTTTCGCCATAAAGCGTAGGAAGCGTCGAAACGCGCAGATCCACTTCGCGGCCCAGGATCTTGATTTTGATACGGCCGTCCTGCGGCAAACGGCGCTCGGCGATGTTGAGCTTGGCCATCAGCTTGAGGCGGGAGATGATGGCGGCCTTCAGCTCACGCGGCGGAGGTTCCTGGTTGAAGAGCACACCATCCACGCGGAAGCGGACACGGAATTCTTTTTCAAACGGCTCAATGTGGATGTCGCTGGCTCGCTTTTCGAGCGCATCGGCGATCATGGCGTTGACCAACCGGATAACCGGCGCCTCGCTCGCCATGTCGCGCAGATGCTCGAGATCGGCAGTGGCTTGCTCGTCTTCTCCATCGCCGGTAAGAACTTGCCGCTCTCGCTCGCCGTAGTGTTTTTCGAGAGCATCCAGGATGTCCTGCTCGGAGGCGAGTGCGGTCTGCACCTGCAAACCCGAGTAGGCGCGCACAGCCGCCACCGTCTCAAAATCGAGCGGATCGGCCATCGCCAGAGTGAGAACCGAATCGTTCACCGCCACCGGAAACGCCCGGCACTGCCGTAAGAATCGGTGGGACAAGCCCTCCATCTCCGGGACTGCGGGCGGCGGCTGATCGACCGGCACTAACGGTACGCCGAGTTGATCGGAAAGGGCGGCCAGGACATCGCGCTGGGCGATGAGTCCCATGTCGACGAGGATCTTACCCAGCTTGTCACCGCGCTCCTGCTGGAGTTCGAGGGCGCGTTCCAAATCGTCTGCTTCGATTTTCCCGCGGGTGACCAGAATCTCACCGAGCCGAAGATACGGCCGGCTATCGTCAACGGGTTGGGATTCCGGAGTAGGAGGGTGTGCGGCGGCCACTTATTCCCTTTCGGTCTGAATGGCGGCTGTCGCGCTGGCCAATGTGAGCAACTCGCGCCGGTTCGCCGTCATTACGATCTGTCCCGGCAGCCCGCTGGTGTCTTCCCAGGGAAGATAAAGAATGCGCACCGCCAGCACGATCTTTTCACCGGAAGGCACGGATTCAAGCAACGTAGCGGAATGGACCATCATGTTCCGCATGGCCTGCTCCAGCAGCGGCAAGTGCTCAATCTTGCGCTTGTGCACATTCGCCGCCTCCTCCTTCGTAATATGCTGGCGGAAAGGATTGAGGGTCGGAGTGTTAATGAGGCTAACCTCCGTGGTGAATACCACTCCGTAACCGGGCAGATAAAGACCGCGCGTGGCGCCCAGCAGATCGATGGGGTCGCCGCCGCCAGTTCCTATCAGCGTGTTATCGAACCCACGCTCCAGGTCGCGGAAAGCCTCGGTACCGATATGAACTCCATTCGGCTTACGGGATTCAGCGGCGCGCCCTTCGGCCCCTTCGCGAGCAGCCGGGGCCGGCGGATTGGAGGTGGTGGTAACGATCTGGGCCGTGGACGTCCCCAGTGAAATTGTCGAAGCCGCCAGCATCAGCGCCAGGACGCGCGAGCTCATTTCGAGTCTCCGGCCGTGGAGCGCGGCGGGCCATAGTCGCTTGCAGCGATCTGCCGGATGTCGGCGCGATGCGTAACGTAGTCAATCTGGAGGTTGGCCACCCGGATGAGCTGCTGCCGTTCCTCCGCGTCGCGGCGTTCCACATCCGCCACCAGCCGTTGGGTCTTCTGTTCCTGCCGCGCTTCGCTCTGCGCAACGGCCAGATCGACAGCGGCTTGAATCTGCTGCTGGACCTGGTCCTGCGTCATCGCTATTGCCGCCGGAGCCGTCGCTTTCACGGCCGGTGCGGGAGCCGGCCGTGTCAGCGCGGATACAAGGATGGCAACGGACAACATGGCAGCAGAGGCGAAACCCAGGCGAGCAGTGGAACCCCAAAACGTGGACCACCAGCGGCGCCATGGCGAAGGTTCAAAAATCTTGTCGGAAACAAACGCAATGCGCTGCGGAATCTCTTCGTCGCGAAGGGAGAACAAGGCAGCTTGCGTCAGGACCAGGCGGTCCAGTTCTTCATGGCACGTCGAACAGGTTCTGACGTGGGCTTCCACTTGCAGGCTCTGCGCTTCTGGCAGTTCCTTCAGGAAGTACTCCCTCAAGTCGAACGGCGAGCAACTCATGACACACCTCGTGCCTTTACTGGAGCGAGATCCGCTTTCAGGAGTTCCAGTGCTGTATACAGCCGGGACTTCACCGTAGAAACCGGGCAGGAAAGGACTTCCGCCATCTCTTCGAACTTGAAACCCTGGTAAATCTTGAGCACCACCGCCTCGCGCTGCTCTGGTGAAAGCCGTTCCAGCGCACTGGCTACGGCAAGGCTCAATTCAATGGGAAAGACCGAACTTCCGCCTACCGTGATTCCGGTATGGGTGCTCTCCGGCTCAAGTTCCTCCACATCGGTTTCAGGCCTGCGCTTACGAAACATGGAGTAGGCCTCGTTGTGCGCGATGCGGTAGAGCCAGGGCGCAAATCGCCCAGGATCATCGAGTTTGCGGAGATTTTGGTATGCCTTTAAAAACACGTCCTGACACAAATCCAGAGCGTCTTCCCGGTTTCCTGTGATTCGCAGAAGATAATTGTAGACACGTTTCTCCCACCGGGACACTAAGAGGTTATATGCCTCTATGTCTCCACGGGCAGCCTGTCGAATCAGGTCGGCATCTTCGACCGCCCGAAAAATCAAATCTCTGGCTCCTTGTCAGTAGACGTAGTGCGCCCGCAAAAAGTCGAAAGCACACTAATTATTCAGTTTACCGCCGCCCGGCGGGCCTTTTGGAGGCTTGGAGGTGACAAGGAACGTCTCCAGAGCGCGGCCCGGTGCCAGGCGATTGGCCGCGATCCGGCTCCAACCGCGCGCTCTGATGGTGCTGGCAGCGACGCTGCTCGCTTGTTCCGCGCTTTGGGCCGATAGCGTCGTGACCGGGGATGCGCCGGCTTACAGCGCCAAATCCATCGTCGACATTTCTTATACGCAGGGAGTCTTTGCTCCGAACTCGGTCGCGGTCATCTTCGGCACCAATCTCTCTTTCAATACCCACGCCCTGTCACAAGACGATATCCAGGACAACCGGCTGCCCATTCATATGGGCAACGTGCAAGTCCTGGTGTCGAACATGCCGGCCCCGCTCTATTATGTCTCGCCCGGGCAGATCAATCTGCTGATTCCCGGGAACCTGCTGCCGGGGACCGTGAAGATGCAAGTCGTCCGTCAGGGAGTGTACGGCCCGGCGATCGATGTGACCATCGTGAACGCCGCCCCGCAATTGTTCTTTACGAACGAATATGCCATCGCCGAGCACGCCGACGCGTCTTTGGTGACGCCCGACCATCCTGCGCATCCAAATGAAATTGTGGTGTTGTTTGCCTCCGGCCTCGGTTTGACGAATCCGAATCCGGAGGTCGGCGAGATTCCGCAATATCCGGGGATCATCCGCACGCTCAGCGATCTGAGAGTCTATGTAGGAGGCGCGGCCGTGGATTCCGAATACATCAAGTACGCCGGCCTGTCGCCGGGTTCCTGCGGACTCTACCAGATCAACGTGGCGTTGCCGCCGGGAACCGGCACGGACCCGGAGATACGGGTGGCGGTAGGGGAACACAGCAGCGCGAGCGGGTTGAAATTGGCGGTGGGGGAGCCGTGAGGCTGACGACGGAACCAACACCCGACTTATAGTCGATTATCCAAAATCGATTAGCGTGCTCGACTTTGACTTTTCCCAAAAAATCTTGATAACCGGCCCAATTAGAGATTGACAAATTAGTAAAGACTAGTAAATTAGACGCGATACTCCGGAAACAGGAGGGAACAACTCGGACTATGTTGCAGCGGCTCATGGTCGGCATCCTGTTGTTGGAAGGCTGCGCGAGTGCCCGGAGGCAAGCGAACGCGGCGGAACGGAGTTATCTAACATGATTTCGCGCCTTTGCATTGGCACTTTAGGCTTAATCCTCCTGACTGCGAGCAATGCTGTGGCTGCGGACCGTGATTCGAATGCCTTGGCATTTGCCTCCTGTGCGGAAAACCTACGGCTCCCCAGAGACGTTCCTCCGATCAGCCTCCCCGGAGATGAACTCCCCTTTACCGCTCGAATCGTGGTTGGGTCGAACGGTCACCCGAAATCCGTATCAGTGGAAGGAACACCAGGAGTCCCAGGAACAAAGGGACTTATTAAGCACTGGATGTCTACCTCGACTTTTGCTAAGCGCTGTGCCGGCAAGGAGTTGGTAGTTCAGTTCTCTTTTATCATCGAGGGCTCCCCCTATCCAACACCCGTTTATATGGGTGACGTTTAAGGGACCCAACCAATTCGTTATTCACGCGCGACCGCAGATTCCGATTACCGACTATGACCCCAGCATGACGAAATAATTCAGATGCATTCACATAGTGCGAGTTTCGGACCAACAAGAGAGCGCTAAGATGATCAAACGCTTTGCCCGGAATGCAAACAGCCAGATGAGGCGGGTACCATGACTTCGCACGTTTGCGTTGGAGCTTTGGGCTTGATCCTCCTGACTGCGAGCAATGCGCTGAGTGCAGATAGCAATTCGAACGCTTTGGCATTCGCTTCGTGCGCGGAAGACCTCGAACTCCCTCGGGATGTTCCGCCGACAAGCGTGGTCGGGGTCGCTCGGACCGTTACCGCTCGAATCGTAGCCGGTCCGGACGGTCGCGCGAGATCCATCTCAGTTGAAGGACCTCCAGGACTCGCGGCAGCAAAGAGGCTCGTCGAATACTGGATGTCTACCTCGACTTTTGCTAAGCGTTGTGCCGGCAGACAGTTGGTAATCCAGTTCTCCTTTGTTATGGAAGATCCGCCGATCGACTATCCATTCATCTGGGTGACGTTTAATGGACCCAATCGGTTCATCATCCACAAGCGAACGCTGAAGCCGTCAAGCTACTTTCAGCAGCCGAGGAGTACCAGGAAGGATACGAAGAAATAGACCGGCAGGTTTTTGCGCCGCACGGTTCTTGGAGTAGGGCGGATCATCGATCATAATCAATCGTCAAGAAAGGTAAAGCGGGATAACAATGGGTGGATTCGGGGAACTCGGGTACAGGGGAACTCGGGGGGGAACTCGGGGACGGGGAACTCGGGGACAGGGGGAACTCGGGGGGGAACTCGGGGACGGGGAACTCGGGGACAGGGGAACTCGGGGACAGACGGAACGTTGACCCGCGCTAGAACGGCAGTACCGACTGCGCGGATCCCGTCGCGGACTTCCGCGGCCGGCCGCCTTTCTGCGGACTCAGCACCCGATGCAGCGTTCGCTCCAAGCATTCGACGAATTCTTTGCTTCTCAGCGGCCGTCCGGTGTGCGTGCTGGCGCGCAGCGCTTCGGTATCCGATTCTGCCTCCGTGCGCCCCAGATACTCACGCCATGAGAGCGCATCCCAGGTCGCTCCCCACAACTCGATGTCCGCCTGAAGCGGCAGTTTGCCAGTGGCGCATCCGCAATGGGTGGCCGCGCTCGACCAGCGGTAGAGTTCCGGCGTGGGCGTCATCCGGCGCGCACTGGATTGAGTTCGGCATACCGCAAGGCGGCCCATAAGTGATGGGGCTGACCCATTTAGCCTAATGCCACTTAGTTTTGCTCCTCCTGACGGGTCGGGAAATGGTACCCACGGCCCCAAACTGCTCGCGGATAGAATCGGCGCTTGGTGCGATTCGGAAGCCGGCATCGTGCCACGAGATCGATCATCCGATCCAGTT
>DASZPB010000036.1:0-79397 GCA_035550475.1 Bryobacteraceae bacterium
ATCGGCGTGCCCCGCGGCGTTGGCCAAGCCCTCGATATATGCCGCGAAGCGCCTCTGTTGGGGGCCTGGCGAAGAGAGGCGTGAACCCACGGAAACAATTCTACATCAAATTGTTCTCTTTTAACACAGTAATACTAGGAAACGATTCAGAAGTACTGTAGCTTTGAGTACAATTCACGTCGTTGCCTAGGAGAACTGATGAAGCGCTGCCTTTTACTTTTGACTGCATTGACCGTAGCCACCGGAATGGCGTCCGCCACTACTCTCTGCACCAGCCTGGTCACATTGCAGGATTACATCACGACAGGGACCTGCCAATCGGGATCAAATCTATTCGTTTTCGCGAGTGATTCCTGGACGCCGAACGGCCCTTCGGTCAATAACGGCACCACATTTTCGATCACACCCTCTGACGTGGACGTCACGGTGATCGACAATGCCGATGGATTTGGCCTGCGCTTCGCCTCCGTCCTCTTCAACGTGGTGAATACCCAGCTAAAGGCCGGCGGTTTGAATTACACGCTGACGTATTCGCTGAACGGGAGCGCTCCCTACATCACCGGTGCGTCCGCCGCCGTGAACGGGTTGAGCGCCAACGGTTCTTCGAGTATCACCATTAATAAGAATGAGATGGATGCTGAGGATGAATCCAATTTCGTCCAGCTTGGCTTGAATGCGAACAGCACTTCGGCAAATTCAGCCTTTCTGCCATCGGTCCAGAACATCAACATCAGCGAGTCGATTCAGTTGACCTCTCCGGCAGGCACGCAGAATAACGCCATCAGCTTCACGAGTTTTGACAATAGCTGGAACGTTCCCGAACCCTTCAGCCTGGTGCTCATGGGCTCCGGCCTGGCACTGATTGGTCTTGCCCGGCTTCGCCCGCGCTCGCGCCGCTGACCCGGAATTCACCAACAACCCATTGAAAGCAAAAGGCCTGCCTCGCAAGAGGCGGGCCTTTTCACTTCTTGCCCCCACTCTCCATGGCACAATAAGACTCAGATGATCGAACAACTGCGCCCGGGCGTTTGCGCGGGCAACGCCCGGGTAGCGATCTTTGACTTTGATGGCACCGTTTCGCTGATTCGCTCCGGCTGGATGGACATCATCCTGGAAATCATGATGGAAGGCCTCCGGAGTTGCCGAACCGGCGAGAGCGAAAGCGACCTGCGGCGGGTCGCGGAAGATGACATCTGGCGGCTGACCGGCAAGCCTACCATTTATCAGATGCGCGCATTGGTCGATGCCATGTGCGTGCGGGGCGGCCAGCCGCTGGATGCCGAAGAATACCGGCAGATTTTCCTCACCCGTCTGGGCAAAATCATGGAGGCTCGCATCGCCGACCTGCGCCGAGGCGGCGACCCAAACAGCCATCTGGTTCCGGGAACACAGGCGTTGCTCACGAGGATGCGCGAGCGCGGCCTGACCCTCTACCTGGCCAGCGGCACCGACCACGACCGCCTCCAGGAAGAGGCCAAACTGTTAGGCATTGCCAGCTACTTCGATGGCGGAATTTTCGGCGCATCCTCTGACCTGGATTCCTCTACAAAGGAAGCCCTGATCCGACGAATCCTCGCGCCGGGAAAAATCGAGGGCAAGGAACTGCTGGGGTTCGGCGATGGCTGCGTTGAAATCGAAAACATCCACGACGCGGGCGGCATCACGGTAGGCGTAGCGAGTGATGAACCCGAATGCCGCAAGATAAACCAATGGAAGCGAACGCGCCTGGCCGCCGCCGGCGCCGACTACATCATCCCCCACTATCAATCCACAACAAGCCTGCTGGAGAAGCTATTCAACGGCAAGCCAGGTAAAACCGCGGCGCACCCGTAAGTCCCCCCGTAAGAACCCCCCGCAAGAACCCAGAGACGCACGCGTCGAGTTGGCAGGGCTCCTTCCCTACCACCGTCTTCAGAGGACGCTCCCCGTCACACAAACTCCAGCACCCCATCCAGCACTCCGCGAGTCAGGAAATGCAAAGGAAACTGGCGCAACTGCTCTCGCAGATACCGTTCGCGCACCTTCATCGCATGGCCCGCAATAAAAATCGGCCCTACCAGGTCAGGCTCCGCCGGATGAAAGGGCATCATCAGGTGCTCCCAGTGGTACGCATCCGCCATCGCTCTCCGCATCGCGTTGTTGTAGGCCGTCAGAAAAGGAATCAGCGCTTCCATCACGCGGCTGCCGTTTTCATAGTCGAATGAAGCCGCAAGATCCAGATAGTCGCCCACTGTCAGCCCGTAGGTCCCGACCATCGCCCCGCGAATCGCCCGCAGCTCCCGGACCGCCCCCTCGAACTGACCGCTCTCTCGCGGCAATGCCTGGTTCGCCGTATCCACTAACAGCGAATACACAAGCTGCTTCACAAACCAGTGGGGCGCCTGAGCCAGATGTTCCAGCCATGGCGACAATGTCGTATTCTCCCGCTCCGCTCCCGCCAGTCCCATCATCACGGCAGAAAACGGCAGGCCCGCCGCCATGTACGCTCGCCCCGCGGCTTTGAACAGCCCTTGCGCCTCTCGAAAATCGTCCAGCAGGATCAAATGCGCTCCCGCGCGCCGCAGATTCGTGGCCGCGATCACGCAACGCTCCCGGAATTGCCGGCGGTCCTCCAATCCCTCCGCCGAGGCGAGGTAGGCGTAGCCAGTCCACGTATGGAACTCCGTGTCATCGCCAAGGAACTCGGGATCGAGATGGACCTCACCAAGAATTTCGCGCACCGGTCCTCCTCACTTCAGAAAATCGCGGACGTTGTTGAAGTCCTGCGGTGCCACGTAGTGTTTCCCATATAGCGTGCGGGAGGCTGCCGGCAGCTTCTTGTTGTCTCGCGCCGTTTTGGCGTCCTGCGACGACCAGAATTCTGCCCGCTCGATCTGCGCCGGCGGAATTACAATCTTCGCGGTGATTTCCCCTTCCGGCTGAAAATTCGAATAGCCGGGATAAACATTTAACTCCCGCAGTTCCTCCGAGAAAGACTGCTGCCCAACGGCCGGCTTGCCGATTACGAACACGTAACAATAAAAGAGGTATCCATCCGATTTCCAGAAATCGGTGGCAAACTTCAGCGCCACTTCCCATGCCGGCGTCAGCGTGTTGGTCTGCTGGTAGGCATCCCGATCGACCGTGCCGGCCGTCGCCGAGACGAATGGCGTGTGCAGGTGAAACGGCTCATTGTTTGGATTCGCCGCGTCCGGATACAGAGGATCGGGCTGTTTGTATTGGTTCTGGTGCCAATCCAGATTGCGCTCGTTCAGGCGAAGCGGCACCTCATGAAACGGCAGCGGATCATTGTTCACCCACCAGAGGCACTTGATCCCCGAATCGAGAAGATGCCGCGCCATGGCGTCGTCGATTCCGTTGATGCCTTTAATCACGTGCTGGATGATCATAGCGGCCTTCGGAGTAGCCTAGCACGTTTGAAATCGCCTATCATCTCTGAATCGGGAGGTGGCGATGTCCGAATCTACGCAGCGGGCCACGGCGGAGCCTGTTCGTTTCGCGCTGTATTATCCCTACATTCACATTCGCAGCCTGAACTGGCTCAAAGCCACGCTGCTGTGCTTTCGCCAGGTGCGCCGGATCGTTCCCAACAACTTCACGCTCCGCGACCTTCCCGTAATCCAACCATTTCGAAATCTCGCCGGCCCCTACGGTCCCCTGCTCACGGTAGCGCAACTGGATGCGGACGGCGTGAAGCAGTCGCTCGCTCGTCTTCATCACAAGCTCGAAGAGAATCTCGATCGCGTCGTTGCGAACTACGCCCAGAACATTCCCGAAAAGTATCAGGCGGGCCCCGAGGCTTTCGAAATCAACAAAAAGATCCTGAATGCGTCGCCCGGCCACGTCCTGGCCGATCTGCTCGAAAAGAACGGCCTCGGCTGGTATACGCGCCGAGACACGCTGCCCGACGCTCTCGATTGGCTGACCGTTCATCCCACGCTGGGTTCCGCCATCATGACCACGCTGGCACTATCGGTAAGCCGGCTGGAAGGTCTCGACATTGTTACGCCGAATCCGAAGGTGCACCAGTCGCTCATCGCGACCCGGGAAAGCGAAATCTTCGATGTGCTGCTTGGCATTGACCAGCCGGACTCGGGCTCAAAGCCCCCGGTCGACGCTCCGGAACTGGCTCAGATCGTGCTGACCACCGGCTTCGATCTGACGCGCCTCACGCCGGAGAACATCAAGAACCTGCTCGACGAAGAAAAGGACCTCAGCCGTTTTCTGGGCGTGGTGAATTCCTTCAGCAGCCGCATCCCCGCCGGCCTGAGTGCCGAAGAGCGCGCGCGCCGTCTCAAGCTGGAAGTGGACGCGGTTCTTTCGGAGTGGCACGAGTATCACCGAAAGCTCCCCAAATTCGCTCGCGAAGCGATCATCGAGAAAGCCGTAGAGAAAGTCCCGGAGAAGCTGGTGGAAATCCTGCCCGTCGCCACCGGCGCCACACTGGCAGTACACGCTCTGGGCGCGCTCCCCGGCCTCTCCGTGGCGCTAGTGACCGCGGGCGGAATTCGCATGTACAAAGAGCGCCACGGCCCCTACCGCTTCCTGAATCACGTGCAGAAGGCTGTCGATCATAGCATTGGTTCTATCTACGTTCCGCAATGGTCGCAACTCGCCGGGTAGCGGCAGCATTCCCGTCGGGGCGGCCATTCCTGGCGACCTTTCCTGGCCGCAGCCGCCTTCAGGCGACTTCCCGAACAGGAACTCGCCCAACTCACGGAGCCGGTGACTTCCGTCCGAAACTCTCTTCCCGGCACCCCATGTTAAATTTGTCCTGACGAAAAATACCCATGATTTCCTGCCGGAACCTCACTCGCCGCTTCGGCGACTTCACTGCTGTGGACCACCTCATATTCGATGTGAGTCCCGGCGGCATCTGTGCCTTCCTCGGTCCGAACGGCGCAGGCAAGTCCACCACGCTCAAGATGCTCACCGGTCTGCTGCCGCCCACTTCCGGCGAAGCCATTGTTTGCCGCCTCAATGCCGCCGCACGCTCCGTCACTCTGAAACGCCGCATCGGTGTTCTCCCTGAAGACCTCGGCCTCTTTGACGACCTCACCGTGGAAGAGCACCTGTTACTTACCGGCCGCGTTTATGGCGTCAGCCACGACGAAACGCGCGCACGCGCCGCGCAGCTTCTCCGCGCGCTCGGTCTGGCCTCCGCCAGCCGCACCTTTGCCGTTGCCTGCTCACACGGCATGCGCAAGAAGACCGCCCTGGCGATGGCACTGCTTCCCAATCCCGACGTCCTTTTCCTCGATGAGCCGTTCGAAGCGATTGATCCTGTGACTTCAAAGATCATGCAGGAACTGCTCGCTTCCGCTGCGCGGAGAGGCACCACCATCTTCTTCACTTCCCACATCCTCACGGCTGTGGAACGCATCGCCACGCAGTTGATTCTCATTCGCGGCGGAAAGATCGTTCACAACTCGCTTGCGGGCGACTGGCCGAAGTCGCTCGAAGACCTCTATTTCGAGCTGGTGGAATCGCCCGCCACCGAGGACCTGGCATGGCTCGGATCGCCGCAATCCTGAGGGCCCTCGCCGTCGCCTTCCGCCGCGACTGGAGTTCGCTCGTCGCCTCGGGCGCCAACAATTTCCTGCTGTTCGGCATGCTCTTCCTCCAGTCGGCCGGCCTTTTCCTCTATCTCATCGCGGTGCTGGTGCTGCTCCTCCCCGCCAGCTCCGATCCGCTGCGAACCATCCCACCGGTGCGCCTGGCGCTGTGGCCGCTCGCGCCGCGCGAACGCCGCCTCCTGCGGCTTCTGAGCCCGTGGCTGAACCCGCTCACCTGGCTGCTCGCAGCCGTGTTTGTCTGGGCATTGCGGGGCCGGGTGACCTTCGGTCTGCTGGCGCTGATTGCCGGCCTGTTCGCCGCCGGCTTCCTCCTTTCTGATTTGCCCGTCGACCCGGGGCGCGCCATCTGGCGCTCCATCCCCTCCATCCCCGGACCGCTCGGCTCTCTCATTCGCAAGAACCTCCGGGAGATTCTTTGCACCCTGGATTTCTACTGCGCGTTACTCGTGAGCATGGCGGGACTGGTGTGGCGCATCTCGGCTCATCAGGTGCCGCCGCAGGCCCCGATCGTCATCGCGATCTATGTAGTCCTGGCGCTTTCGAGCCACGCGCAAGGCTTGTTTGGCCTCGATGGCGAAAGCGGCTTCGTCCGCTACCGCCTTCTGCCTCTCCGCGGCTGGCAGATCCTGGCAGCGAAGGATTCCGCCTTCCTACTGGTATCCCTGCTTCTGACTTTGCCATCCGCGCCTTTTGCGGGCATCGGCGCGGCCTGCCTTGCATTGGCCGTGGGCCACGGCCCTTCGGTCAAAAGCCGCCACAGTCAACTCCGCTGGCGTTTCTCGCCCGGTTCTTCGTTTGGCACCGGATTGACTCAGGTAGTGGCTCTCACCCTGGCCGCTGCCGCCACAGCCGTGGGCGGAGCATGGGTCATACTGCCTGCGCTGGCCCTCTGCGCAGCGTCGGCGTTTTGGTATGGCCGAGGGATAGAATCGGCATCGTGGTAGGTCACCAGTGTAGACCGTTTTCTTCCGGAGCTACCATTCAAGAACGGTCGCGGAGATGTCCGCCGTCGAGTTAGTTGTCCACGGTAACTGAGATTCGCCGTATTCATTCGGACAGCACACCGCGACGAACTATAAGTCGGAGCGGACCCATCTACACGGCGCAGCCTTAGTGGCTCTTCACCGGATTGCGGGCGAAATCTGTACTAAGCGGCTGGCCGGTGAGAAGGGACCGCCGGACCACGAGACGTTCTCTGACTTTCGCCAATGACAATTCCAAGGGGCAATCAAAGAAGGAGTTCCTCAGCCGCCAGGAGAGCAGGCTTCCGGCCGCATCGAACATGCGCCGCAGACCTACTGACTGCGGCCGCCGCTGCGCCCGCTTGATTCGCTGGTAGAGAAGAAGGTAACGAATGCTGGTTTCGAGCCTTCGCAGCGACGCGGCGCTGATCCAGGGTAAATGGTTCGTCCCCAGACTCACTTGCGCCCAGCCGGCGAGCGACTCCGGCTGGCGCATGCCGGCTTGTTCGAGTTCCGGCCAGATCGGAATGCCCGGGTACGCAGTGAAGAGGTTCGGCGAGAAGTTCACGTTGTCAAACTTCCGGACGATGTCGCCGGCTACATGAAGAGTCTCCCGCCGGTGCCTCTCCTCCTCACCTGGAAAGCCGAAGATCAGGTTGAAAGTCACACGAATCCCGGCGCGCTCGCATTTCTCGGCTGTCTCGTACATATCGGGAATATTCTGATGGGCCTTGTTCATGCGGCGCAGCACTTCGGGTGAAGCGGACTCTGTGCCGAAACCGATGTAGTGCACGCCGCTTTCGAAGAGGGTGGACACGTCCTCGTCTGTCATACGGCAAAGGAGATTCGTCGAAGCCTGGAACGTCCATTTAAATCGAGCGCCGGAATCGCGAATCGCGGCGGCAATCGCGACGGCTCGCTGCACATCGACGAGGAAGTTGGAATCCACAAGCGCAATTTCGGTTAACCGGTAGCGGACTGCCAACTCCGTCATTTCCTTCGCCACACGGGCTGCATCATAGGCATTGAAGCGCCGGTTGTAAAACACCATGTCCGTGCAGTAATTGCACGCATACGGGCAGCCGATGCTGGTGGCGTATGGTAATTTGCGCTCGCCCGTCATACGCTCGTAGCCGTCGAAGTCGATCAGGTCGTAGGCCGGTGCGGGAAGGTCGGAAAGAGACGACGTGGGCCGGTCTGCATTTCGAACAAGGCGGCCGTTCCGCTTGAACCAGCATCCCGGAACGAGATCGAGCGTACTTCCGGACTGGAGACGCCGTAACACTTCTACCAATGTGATCTCGCCTTGATGCCGGACCACGACGTCGACGAAGTCTTCGCGAAGCGTCTGGCTGCTTTCGAGCGTTGGATGCCAGCCGCCGAAAATCACCGGCAGCTCGGGGCGCGCGCGTTTCACCATGCGGCTCACCTCGATGGCGTAATCAATCATCGGTCCGGTGAGTAGAGACACGCCGAAACAGCAGCAGTCCTCGATCTCCCGCGCGATCGAGCGGCGAAAATTGTCGTCGAGCGCACCATCGATGACACGAGGTTCAAACCCAGCTTCGCGTAAGGAGCCGGCAAGGCTGAGAAGCCCCAGCGGTGCGCCGAAAGGCACTCCCGGGTAGGGCGGCAGAAAGAGGACTACTTTGCGTGAAACAGTCATGACAAATGCAAATCTGATCTCAGACAGTTTTCGTGAAAGAAGCTTTCCCCACAAGGCCGCATTGAGCCGCGTACTCAAAGAGCAGGATCAAGAGTAAGAGAGAACGAGATACAAGTGTTACTTCATGCGGTGCCTTGGACAGTATACGGTAGTAACTTGAGCATCTTTCGTGCCACGCTGTGTTAGATGAAGCTGCCGCGCACGCGGTTGCTCCGTAAACTTCCCGGCTCCGAGAGGGTTGTTAACAGCCGTGCGTGAACTGATGTTCCGTCCACACGCGGTCCGGTGAATGAGCACCCAGGAAATTCCTGACAGGCGAGCGTTTGGTATTATCGGTCCTACCGAGGAGGGTCCGATGATCTTCCAATATTGCCTTCTTTCTTTGGCGCTTGCGGCCGTTCCGATAGGAGCCGTAGCCGCTCAGGCTGCGCCCGTAAAATTGGGACTGTCCATCGATCGCGACACCGTATCCGCGGGTGAGCAACTGGTCGTCGAAGTTCACCTTTTGAACACCGCGGACGCGCCTGTGGCCGCTCCCCGGCCGCTTCATATCGTTATGCAAGCGCGGCAGGCTTCGGGGAAAGTGGAAGCCTTGCGCACCGTCGATTTCTGGGCGGGAGAATCCGCGAAGAAGTTCGCGCTCGCCATTCCCGGTTCCGGTTTGGTCTATCTCTGGGCGAAAAACGCGGAGCTTCTGCCGGGCGGTGCGTTCGTCAGGGTCAGAGGTGAGCCGGCTCAGGCCGCTCCGCCCCCGCCGATGGAGCAAGCGCAGCCCCCGGCGGCATCGCATTCTCAAGGCAAGTCAGGCAGCGCGTCCACTCCGCTTGCGGAGCAGCCAAAGCCACCGCCCATGCCTGCCGCACGCCCAACCCTACCCGCCACGCCCTTGAGCCCGCCGCGCAGCACTGCTCCAGTGCTGCTGCCGGCGAATCCGCTAGCGATTGCGCTGCGCTTCAGCCCGGACCGCGCGTTTCTCGCGGATGGCAGCGATGCCGTCACAGTGCAGGCATTTGTTGTGGGCGATGTAGACGCCGCACCACAGGACATCCGCCTGAACATCTTCGACAGCAGCGGAACGATGCATCCAGCACCGCTGATGATCCCCAAGGGTGAGGCCAGCGGGAAAGCGGTCCTGACTTCGGCGCAACCCGGAACGGTCACCGTGGAATACCTGGGCAGCGCACCTTCAGCGCAGATAGAGGGCGATAAGAAGCTGGCGATCCAATTCCGGCCGCCGATTACGAAGCTCAGTCTGCGCGCCAGCCCTCCGGGGATCTCGCTACTCGATACTTCCGATCTGCTCGTTACGCTGACCGATAGCCAGGGGCGCCCGCTTGCCACTGACGCGCCGCGCACGGTAAGCCTTGCCATGGATTCCGGCCACGGCACGATTGAACAGCAACAACTGCAGATCCCGGCCGGAGGTTTTGAGGCGCGAAGCCGCTTCCAGCCGGGGATGCCGGGGCACGTGTCCATCTCTGCTTCCACGCCGAATCTGTTCACGGCGACGCTGCCGGTGGTTGTCTCGCTGCCGGTGACGTTGTTGATCCTTTCCGCGTTGGGAGGAACCGCTGGAGGGTTTCTGGCGTACATGAAGCGCAAGCGGTCAGGCAAACGGCAGATCGGGATCGGTCTGGTGACCGGGTTTGTCTTCTACTGGGCCTGTATCTTCCTGGGGCTCGCCTCCGTCAGCCGTGGCGTCGCCTTGAACCCGCTGGGCGCCTTTGTGCTCTCGATCGCCGGAGGATGGCTGCAAACCAACGTGCTTCAAATGATTACTACCAAGCCCAAAGCGCGCGGCTCGGGAGGCAGCGCTTTCCGGGTGGGGACCTAGAAGAGACGGTCCTGCTTCTTCAACGTGCCGAAGGTGCCGATGTTAGCAATGGCAAAGGCCACGCGGAATTGATTCTCATTTCGGGCGCCTACATTAAAGCGGCGGTATTGCAGGCTGATGCCGCAGCAATTCGTGTTGTAGGTTACCTGGGTGGTGGCGTACTGGAAGACGGACTTGCGGTAGTCGTAGATAGCGTCCACAGCGGCGTTCCAGCCGCGATGATTCTGATCGCCAAAGCCGGTGCGAATGCGGAACTGGTTGGCAGGCGGTGTCAGCAGCGGGTCAAGGTGGACGGTGTTGTTTCCCGCTGAGATGAAGTACTTGGACCAGCGATAATCCACGGAAAGAGCGCTATCGATAATCTGGCCGCGCCGGTGATCGTAGTCGGCGCTCCACTGCAGGCCCAGGCCGTTGATGGGACTCATGCGCAAAACGGAGACGATGGGCGAGGAACTGCGCGGATAGACCAGAAAGGCGTACGGCGTGAGATCAGCGGTGCTGAGCACGAGATTGGCCTCGCCCGGGATGAGCGCGCCGCCGAAGGTCGGGTCGAAATAGCGCGTCTGCGAGAGTTCCCAGGTGAAGATCTCCTGCACCTGATTGCCGCGCTTGGCATAAATACGATTGGTGAGCGAGAGTTCGAGTTCGTTGGTGTTGGAGGCGAGATCGGTTTCGTCGAAGCGGATGATGCGCTCGTAATCGTTATCGATGCCGGTGACGTAGCGGTAGGTGGCGCGGGGCTCGATGACGTGCTTTAACTTGTCGCCGAAGATCGTCTTCTTGTTGAAGACGCGCTCGACGGAAGGAAAGATCATATCGAGCGAGACGTCGCGCGAACTACGAAGGATATTCTGGCCGACGACGTGATACCGATCCTGGAACGGCGTCTGCGTCTCGGCATAATAGGTCTCCTGGAGGCCGAAACCAGGGATGAGGTGGATGCCCTTCCAGTGGAAGGCCGTCATCACGCGCGGCTCGAAGTTGACGCGGTTCATGAATTGGCCGGTCTGAAAGCGATCGATCAGAGTGCTTCCCTGGAAGATGGGTTCTTCGCGATAGAGAAGACCCGCGGCGGAATCGAAGGAATACCAGATGGGAAGATTGTTCCAGATGCGGCGCTCGCGCCCGCTGAATTCGGCTTCGGGGAGCTTGCGAATGATAACGGAATCCGGTTCGAGATGAAGCTGGCCGGTTACCGGATCAGTGGTTTCAATTTCGGCCTGCTGGAAATTCTCCAGGCGCGCGAATACGGCGTTGAAAGTGTAAGATGACCAGTCCTTATTCAAGAAGCCGACGGAATGGATTTCCGAGCCGATGGCTTCGTTGTAGGATTCAGTGAACTGCTGGCGGAAGCGGAAAGAACTCAGATAATTGACGGAAGCAAGCGCGTTCCAGCCATTGCCGAGATCGGATTTGCCGACGATGTAGGCGCTCAAGCCGCCATACTTCTGCACAGGGCCGTCGCCGGACTGCACTCCGCGATCTTGAACTCCGTAAAGCACCGCATCGAAATCGGTCCCCGCGAAGGGCTTGCCGCGGAAATCTACGTGGTGGGCGAATCCGCGGGAGGTAAAGTCCTGCACCTGATAGGTAACGTCGTAGCTGCGGTTGATAGCCCAGAAATAACCCACGCCGAACATGAGACCGCGCTGGGAGCTGTTGCCGAAGTTCGGCATCAGGAAGCCGCTTTTGCGCGGAGAGCGCGCGAGCGATTTATAAAAAAACGGCGTGTAGAAGAGCGGCATCCGCCGCACCAGGAACGTAGTCCGGTAAGCGAGAGCCTTGTCGTCCGGCTCGATGACGAACTTGGGGCCACGCAAGCGCCACCACGGGTTGGGCATTTTGCAATTGGTGATGAAGCCGTTATAGAGGATATATTTATCGCCGCTGCGCTCCGCCCACTTGCCTTGAAAGTAGAAGGGGCTGCTACTGGTAAGGACGCCGGGACGCGCGTCGATACGCGGATTGGTTTCGCCGCGTACGTCGTAGAACCGGCCAGTCTCTTCTTCCGTGTTGTATTCGAGGCGGTCGGCCCAGATCTGCTCGTTGCGCTCGAACTCGTGGAAGTAGATATTGCCACTGGCGCGCACGTCGCCTGAGTCTTCGTCGTAGTCGATCTGGTCGGCGCGCACAAGCATTGAGGCGGTCTCGACCACCGCATCACCCCGCAGCCGATGGACGCTGCCTTCCGACTCCTGGGAGAGGGCAGAGATGAACGTCTCCTGCTTGGGAAGAGAAGTGGGCGTGGGCAGAGCGGAGGGCAGGGCGGGTACTTTGAGGGAAGGAACCCCCAACTGTGCCTGGGCAATACCGGCTAAAAGGCATGGGAACAATAGGCTAAGGCGAAAAACGTACGTAATACTCGAAGATTTCTCGTGACAAAGACGAGGCTTTATGTTAATTAAAATGAGGAAGGTTGCGAGGAAGCGCCTCAATCGGCAAAGTTAGCACAATTCCGATGGCGGATGGGGCCTCGCGAGCGCAATAAGAGTGAAGCGGGAATAGAAGATGACTTGTGGATATTGCGGAGCGCGCAACGGCGAGAGCGAGCACCGGTGCAGGCGTTGTGGACGCCGGCCGAGTGATACGCTGACGGGAAGTTCCTCGATGCACCGGACGGACGGCGCATTGGCGGCGAAAGTGGAGACGATGCAGGCGCCGATGCGTGCGGAGCCGGCCCCCCGCATGACGCCGACGCTGCCGAGGCCCATCCAGCAGACCTTGTTTGCAGACCGGGCTTCCGGCAACGTGATTCCTTTCGAAGCTTACGCGCCCGCGCAACCGCGCGTGAGGACTGCGTCGAAGCCGCAGGCACGGCGCACCGGCCCTCGCGTATCGGAAGCACAGGGCAGTTTGGATTTTCTGCCGGCGGCGCCTGCTAAACCGAGGACGCTCGGAACCACCGTGGAAGCGGTGATCTACTGCGATGCGCCGGTTGCGACTCCACTGCATCGGGCAATCGCGGCGACGCTCGATTGGAGCATGGTGCTGATCGGTTACGGCCTTTTTCTGCTGGCGTTCCAGTTGGCCGGCGGTGATTTCGTGATGAGCCGGTTAAACCTCATGATCTTTGGCGGCATGCTGCCGCTGATCGGCTTCACGTATGGGCTGTTCTGGGCGATGGCCGGAGGCGAGACGGCGGGCATGCGTTGGATGCAGCTCCGGCTCACCAACTTCGATGGATTCCCTCCGGAACGGCGGCAGCGTGTTCTGCGACTGGTCGGCTCCTGCGTCAGTTTCTGCTCATTGGGCGTGGGTGTGCTCTGGGCGGTGGCCGATGAAGAGAGCCTGGCTTGGCAGGACCATATTTCCCGCACGTTTCCTACTCCGGTTGAAGCGGAGTCTCAGGTTTTCCGGCGGCGATAGCTCTTACTTTGCGTGTGCCCCTCAAGCTTCCTTGGCGAGTTGGGAGTGGCCTACATCATAGCCTTCCCACTTCGCCACTACGGCGCTTGCGAGGCAATTCCCTAACACGTTAACCGATGTGCGCGCCATGTCCAGCAGCGCGTCTACACCGAGCAGCACGGCGATACCTTCAATCGGCAGATGGAAAGTCGCAAGCGTCCCGGCTAAGATGACGAGCGCGGCACGCGGAACACCGGCCACACCTTTGCTGGTGAGCATGAGAGTCAACATCATGAGCAACTGCGCGCCGAAAGTCAGATGGATGCCGACCGCCTGTGCGACGAACATCGAGGCCAGCGAGAGATAGAGCGTGCTGCCATCCAGGTTGAAGCTGTAACCGGTGGGAATCACGAAACCGACGATGTGCTTGGGGACGCCGAAGAGTTCCATGTTTTCGAGCGCGAGCGGAAGCGCGGCTTCGCTGGACGCGGTGGAGAATGCGATCAAAAACGGCTCACGGACCGCGCGATAGAATGCGCCGGGTGGAATGCGCGTCAGCAGGACTACCGCTCCCAGCACCACTACCACAAACAAGATCAGCGACAGATACATGGTGAGCAGCAATTTGCCCAGGCCGAAAAGCACGGCCGCGCCTTTAGAGCCCACCGTGACCGCGATCGCTGCGCCCACGCCAAAGGGTGCAAAGTACATGACGTAACGCGTGTAGCGAAACATCACTTCCGAGAGCGAGGAACAAACCGAGACTACCGGCTGCGAACGCGAGCCGATGGCGGCGCAAGCCGCGCCGAAAAGAAATGCGAACACGACGATCTGCAGCACGTCATTGCGCGCCATGGCGTCCACAATACTCGTAGGGAACACGTGCTCCAGGACACTCGCCAGGCTGACGTGCGTTTCCGGAAGAGCCGCTTCCGCGGCAGTGCGCTGGATGGGCACACCTTCGCCGGGACGCACTAGGTTAACCGCGCCCAAGCCAAGGAAAAGCGCGGCCGTGGTGAGAATTTCAAAGTAGACGATCGCCTTGATGCCGATTCGACCCATGCGCTTCACGTCACCCGCGCCGGCAATTCCCGCAACTAAGGTCGCAAAGATGAGCGGGCCGATGATGGAGCGGATCAGACGGAGAAAGACATTGCTGACGGGGCCGAGCTTGCTCGCGAACGCAGGCGTGAAAATGCCGAGCGCGACACCGCCGGCCATGCCGATGAAGATCCAGGCTGTGAGTGAGAGGCGTTTCATCGTTCTCCCCATTTGAGCTTCTGGCGAAGCACGTCGAAAAACATCATGCGCGGCGGGCTGACGAGCAGAAGGAAGTGAGGAGCGCTGCGGCAGACCAGCACATCGTCCTTACGGAACGGCATGCCAACCTGGCCATCGATGGTAAGAAACACACTTTCGTCCGGGCTCAGAGAACGCACGCGAATGATGCTGGTTTCCGGCACCAGGACGGGCCGGTTGGTCAGCATATGCGGGCAAATCGGCGTGATGCAGAGTGCCGGCACGGAAGGAAAAATGATGGGGCCGCCGGCCGAGAGCGAGTAAGCGGTGGATCCGGTGGGCGTAGAGACAATGAGGCCGTCAGCCTTGTAGGCACAGACAAACTGCTGATCGACGTGGGCGTCGAGATCGATCATGCGGGCGATGGAGGACTTGGCGAGGACCGCGTCATTCAACGCTTCGTAAGATGCCACGACTTCACCGGCGCGGACCACTTCAGCGGCGAGAAGCTTGCGCCGGACGATGTGATGCTCGCCGCGGATGGCTCGCTCCAGTTCGGGGTAGAGTTCATCGATGGCAATGGCAGTAAGAAAGCCGAGGCCGCCGAGATTGACCGGAAATAGCGGAATCTGGCGATTGCTGATTGCGCGGGCAGCCGAGAGCAGAGTGCCATCGCCGCCCAACACGATCACCAGATCGCAGCCTTCCGGCACTTCGGCGCGCGGAAAGCCGGGAACGCCGCCGGCGTAGAAAGCGCTCTGCTGATCGCAGCGGACGGAAAGACCGCGACCCTGCAGCCACTCGATGAGCTTGGGCACGGTCTGGGCAGCCACACTCACATCCGGCTTGGAGATGAGACCGACTGTCCTAATGCTGCGCATAGAGGAGGAACTCCTTATTGCCTTCCGCTCCGAGGATGGGACTTTCCATGATGGCAATTCTGAAACCGCATTGCCGCACCGCGTCCGCAATGCGAGCGCACGCGGCCTGATGGAGTTCCGGCTCGCGAACAATGCCGCCTTTGCCCACCTGGCCCTTGCCGACTTCGAACTGGGGCTTGATTAGTATAACCATTTGTCCTGCGGGACGGAGCAAGGGGACGATGGCCGGAAGGATGAGCGTCACCGAGATAAAACTCACGTCGCAGGCAATGAAATCCACGAGCTCGCCGATATGTTCGAATCGCAGGTTGCGGGCGTTGACGCCCTCGTGCAGGACAACGCGCGAGTCCTGCCGAAGCTTCCAATCGATTTGGCCCGAACCGACATCGACGGCGTGAACACGGGCCGCGCCGGCCTGCAACAGAACGTCCGTGAAGCCGCCGGTGGACGCGCCCACATCGAGACAGGTTTTGCCGGTGACCTCGATGGCGAACTCGCGGAGAGCGGCGGCCAGCTTGAATCCTCCGCGGCTGACGTAAGGCGGCCGGGCGAGGACTTCGAGCGCACTTCCGGCGTCGACGGCCTGGCCTGGCTTGGCGGCCTTCTGGCCGTTGACCAGGACTTCACCGGCCATGATGAGCGCCTGCGCCTTTTCGCGGGAATCAGCGAGCCCGTGCTCCACCAGCAGGCGATCCAAACGAATCTTCATGACTTGCGGTGAACGATGAGGTCCGCCAATTCGTGCAGCCGGCTGGCGCGCTCGCCGAAGAGTTCCAGCGTGCCGTGAGCTCGCGCGCACTCGTCAGCGGCCATGCGGCGCGAAGTTTCCAATCCATATACGGCGGGAAAAGTAATCTTGTGCTGTTGCGCGTCCTTGCCCGCGGTCTTGCCGAGAGCCTCGGAAGACTCTTCCACGTCGAGAATGTCGTCGACAATTTGGAAGGCGAGACCCACGTGTTCCCCATAGCGAGAGAGTGCGGCATATTGCGATTCGGAGGCCCCGGCATAGATCGCGCCGAGACGGAGGCTTGCACGCAGCAGGGCTCCGGTTTTGGCGCGATGAATGGCTTCGAGCAACTCCGCTGTGGGAGTGCGGCCTTCACCTTCGAGGTCGGCGACCTGGCCGCCAATCATACCGCCGGCGGTGCCCGCGGCAGTCGAAAGTTCGGCGACAAGGCGAGTCTTACGATCGTCAGAAAGCGGCAACTCAGCGAGCACGCGAAAGGCCAGCGTGAGCAGAGCGTCGCCCGCGAGAACGGCCATAGCATCGCCGAAGACTTTATGGTTGGTTAGCTTGCCGCGGCGGTAGTCGTCGTTGTCGAGCGCGGGGAGGTCGTCGTGAATCAGGGAATATGTGTGGATGAGCTCGAGCGAGCACGCGGCCGCGGCCACGCCATCGGTGTTATCGGAGACAGTGCGCGCGGATTCGATGCATAGGATGGGACGGATGCGCTTGCCGCCTGCAAAAAGGCTGTAGCGCATCGCGCGGTGAATGGTTTCGGGAGGCTCGGCTTCCGGGGGAACCAGGCGGTCGAGTTCCGCATCCACCAGCCGCTGCTGCTGGGCGAGGTAGTCCCGGAGATTCATGCTTTTTCGGGGCGGAAAGGCTCAGGCTGGATTTTGCCTTCCTTGCGGATCAACATTTCCACGCGGGTTTCCGCCTCTTCGAGCTGCTTGCGGCAACTCTCGCTAAGGCTCATGCCGCGTTCGAACAATTCGATGGAGCGTTCGAGGCTCAGGTCGCCCGCTTCCAGTTGGCGAACGACTTTTTCCAATTCGTCCAGGCAGGCTTCGAACGATTCCACGGGCTGGCTTGGGGCCGGATTGTCCGCCATCGCCCCATTCTAACAGGGGCAGAAGGCGGTGATACGCTGGTGGACGATGCGATACGACATCATTCTGATTCGCTCCGAAGAGATTCCGACGGCGCGGTTTCCCGTATTCCAACATCTGGTGGACACGTACGCGTCCGAAACAAATAAGGTCCATTCCGTTTGGGTACGTTTCAACGATGCGGATCTCGAATTCCGGCCTCATGCGCGATCGAGCACGGTAAGCGAAATCATGAAGCACCAGCTTCTTTCGGAACGCCGGTTTTTCGGCGAATTCCTGGAAGCGCCGGAACCGCCGGCAAGCGAGGTGATGCCGGAAGCACAAACGGTGGCGGGCTTCGCGTCGCGGTACGGCGAATTGGCCCGGCGGCGGCTTCATTTTCTCGCGGAGAAAGAGGAATCCTGGTGGCTGGGCGAGCGGCCATTTTTCGACGTGACACGGCAGCGGATCTGGATCTTCTGGCGGCGCGTGCTGCACACGGCGCATCATCGCACCCAGTTGGCCCTATACCTGCGGTTGTTGGATAAGCCTGTGCCGGCAATCTACGGACCCACCGCTGATGCGAGTTGGGAGGGCGCGGACCCGACCACCAGCGTGGAAGCGGCGAGCCGCTCCGGTGCAAAGCCGGAGCGGTAATCGGATCGCGCGCCGGCGATCAGTGCTTGGCGATTTCTACCGCCAGCACCTGACTCGGTCCGAACATATTCGTGCGGAAAACGATCCATTTCATATCGGGCGTGAAGCTGACGTTCGGCTCCAGCTTGTAGTCGTGCTTCGACATGTTGACTAAGCGCTCGGAACGGAACACGCCGGGCTTGATCAGACCTTGCTCCAGCGTCGCGACGCCGTGGTTCGGCACCATCTCAGGGCGGAAGAGATAGATCCACTTGCCGTCTTTGGCGTGCGCCACCATCTCGTTGTCGCCGCCATCGCCGGCGAAGAGCTTGCCATCGGGTGAAACGTTGAAGTGCACCGACCATTCGTTGCGCTCCAGGTGATACCAGGTGCGCTGGTGCGTATCGAGATTGTAGCCGGCTACCCAGAAATCTTCGCCGCGCGGCGTTTGCAGGTCATACCAGATCGTTCTGCCGTCGGCGCTCCAGAACTCATGACCGGCAATTTCCATCTCCATCGTGCGGGTATGAATTTTCGTGAGCTGGCTCCCATCGGTGCGGATAGTCCAGATGCGGTCTACTTTGTGCCAGGGGCCTTCGTGGCAGAACATGAGCAGCGTGGGGTCGGTTGGTGAGAATTGCAGGTGATTGAGCCAGTCCGTGCTGCGAAGAATGGTTTTGACTTCGCCCGTCTTCACATTAAGAGTGAACAGGCCCATCGGAATGTGCTCGCTCAGACGGCGATCGAGCATCACTTCTTTCGCGTCGGCTTTATTGAGCGGCTTGCCGTCCGCGCCAAGCGGCGCCTGGCGCTGGAAGCCGCCCGGGCCGCCGTTGCGCGCGCCCCTTCCCTGCCTCGGTCCGCGGCCCTGGCGCTGTCCGCCGCCGCGGCCTTCCGTGAACACACCGGCAAGCAGCGTTTCATCGGCGTTCAATGTGGAGACGCCGCCCGGTAAATTGGTGCGGTCCGCAATTTTGTGACTCTTCTTGGTGGCTACATCGACCGCCCAGATGGCGCCCTCTTTCATGTAATAAACCTGGCCCGTCTTGCGGCCGGCAACGATGATGTTGACCGGCGCCGGAACCAGCAGTTCGATGGCGCGGGTATCCAGGTTCACTGATTCCAAGCCCTTGGGAGACGTGATCAGCAAGTGTTTCCCATCGGCCGTGTAGGCGTTCTGGTGAAAGTACAGGCTTTCGCTGCCAGGTTCGGTCGAGAGGCGCACTACGCGGTGGCCAGTATCGGGATCGACCCACTCTTTGGGGGGCTCCTCGGCCGCCATGAGCGCTAGAGCAGCGCCCGTCAATAGAAGAAACAAGCCAGTACACGTTCGCATCGGTTCGGATCCCTCTTTTGCAGTTCGTTTCAAAAATCAAACGTGCCGATCCTAATCGTGATCTTGGGAGCGCGGCGCGTTTGGCCTTTTCGAGGATACCAGAGGATTCGGCGGCTGAGACGATCGGCTGGCAGACGACCTTCTTGTATCTTGAAAGGCCAGTAGAGGTCTCGCGCGGATCAGGCCGACTTAGCTCAGTCATGGTTGCAACGTGCAGTAACAGTACACGAACTGCTGCGTAGTTCCGAAAGGTGTATGGTGCAGTTCCTTCGAGCTTTCCACCAAGTGGAAACGGCGCCCGAATTCGTTGTGCAAGGATTCGGCATCATAGCGTATGACATCCAGCCCGCTGCACTTCGCCGGACCTTCCGGGCCAAAGGCGCTGACGATGATATGACCGCCCGGCTTCACCGAGGTCGCAACGTTCCGCACGTAACTGGCGCGCTGGTCGGGGTTAGTCAGGAAGTGGAAGACCGCCCGGTCATGCCATATGTCGTAAGTGGATGCCGGCAGCCGCACCTGAGTAACATCGGCACATAACCAACTGACGGTTTCCGCGGCTTTGCCAAGCCGTTCCTTCGCGATCTCCATCGCTGCCTCGGAGATATCGAGGACCATAACATTACGGTAGCCGCGAGCAACCAAATCGTCCACCAAAGTAGATGTTCCGCCGCCTGCATCCAGAATGGCCGCATCTCTATTTTCTGACGCGCGCTCGATCAGTGCGAGCGAAGTCTCCAGATGCCGCAGATACCAGCTCATCTGGTCGGGTGGCTTGCGAGCGTAGATCCGTTCCCAGTGCTGGTGGGTATTCATGCCGGCATCTCGCGTTCGCAGGCGGCGTTGACCAATGCGATAACGAAGGGACTCGGATGCCCTGGCCGCGAGTCAAGCTGCGGATGAAAGAGCGTCGCGACGTAGAATCGATGCGCGGGAATTTCCACCGCGCGGACCTCATCTCGATCTCCGAGGCCGGCGATTCGCATGCCAGCGGCCTCAAAACGAGATACGTATTCCGGATTCACACCGTAATTACAGTAGTGGCCGGCCTCAATAACTTCCTGCTCATAAATGGAGAGGAGCCGGGAGCCAGGCAGCAGCCGGATCGGGTGGAGGCCGTGTAAAGCCGGAGGATCGTTCGGTCCCTTCGGCAGCGTGCAATACAGCGGCGTTATGACGCAATTGCGCGAGTTCGGATCATTTTCAGCGGAGTCCGCGTCCTCGATTCCCAACACATTCCGCGCATGCTCTACCAGAGCATACTGGAAACCACCTCAAGTCCCGGTGAACGGAACATTGTGGGAGCGTGCATATTCGATGCCGCTCAACATTCCGGCACCGCTCTCATAAGGACTTGCCGGCGCGGCCCACAAGGCATGATAGCCCGATAGCAGACTTTCGGCACCGGCCTTTGCGATTTCGGGAGTAGGCAGCCAGTCCGCATGCAGCGGTAACCCAAGGGCAGCGGCTGTGTGCTCGATAGCCACGTGAGTGTGATATTTCGGATTGAAGTCTCCAATAATGCCGATGCGAACCACGGCTGCACTCCTTTTTGCGATCATAACGCTTTAGCGTGCGGAGCCCCCAAAGGCTCGCAAAGCTTTTCGCCAGGCTATCCTCACCCCACAAAGTTGCCGAATCCGGCGGCCGGCCCATGCTACTTTGAAGGTGCATGTCCGTCGAAAATCCGTTTCAAGATCCGCTCCGGTTCGAGCGGCGCGTGCCCGAATGCGCGGTGGTGATTTTCGGGGCTAACGGAGACCTTACCAAAAGGAAACTGATTCCCGCGCTCTACCGGCTGGCGTATGACCGGCGTCTCTCGCCCGGTTTCGCGGTGATCGGCGTCTCGCGCACGCCTTTGAGCGATGACGACTTCCGCAACAAGATGAAAGATTCGGTGAAGAAATTCGCGGAAGACACTCCGGTAGATGACGAAATCTGGAGCGCGTTCGCGCGCGGGCTGTTCTACGTGGCCGGAGACGTGAAAGATTCGGCATTGTACCAGCGGCTGAAGACGAAGCTCGCCGCGGTCGAAGAGCAGCGTCGCACCGGCGGCAACGTTCTGTTCTATCTCTCCACGCAGCCGAGCCAGTACGCGCCCACGGCACTGGGGCTGGGAGCCGCAGGACTGGGCAAGGGCAGCGGCTGGCGGCGGCTCGTCGTGGAAAAACCGTTCGGGCATGACAAGGCCAGCGCGAGCGAACTCAGCGAAAAGTTGCATCAGGTCTTCCAGGAATCCGACGTCTACCGCATCGATCATTACCTGGGTAAAGAGACGGTGCAGAACATTCTCGCCTTTCGCTTCGGCAACGGCATCTTCGAGCCGTTGTGGAACCGCCGCTACATCAACCATGTGCAGATCACGGCGGCCGAATCGATCGGCGTGGAAGGGCGCGGCGCTTATTACCAGGAGGCCGGCGCGCTGGCCGACATGATTCAGAATCACATGCTACAGGTGATGGCGACCATCGCCATGGAGCCGAGCGCCAATTTTCGCGCGAGCTCAGTGCGAGACGAACGATCGAAACTGCTGCGCTCCATCAAGGCGATGCCGCCCGACGTGATCCGGCGGGATTCGGTGCCGGGGCAGTACGGCGCGGCTCGCATCGGCGGCGAGGAAGTTCCGGGATTCCGGCAGGAGCCGGGTGTTGGCCCAAACGCGCAGACCGATACCTATGCGGCCGTGACGTTGTTCGTGGATAACTGGCGGTGGGCGGGCGTGCCGTTCTACCTGCGCTCGGGCAAACGGCTGCCAAAGCGAGTCACCGAGATCGCGATCCAGTACAACCCGGCGCCACTTGCGATTTTCGACGGCGAGGGCAGCGACAGCGCGCCCAACCTGCTGATTGTGCGCATCCAGCCGGAAGAAGGTATTTCGGTGAAATTTCTTTCCAAACGGCCCGGCCAGGGTATGAAGCTGCGGCCGGTCTCGATGGATTTCAATTATGGTTCGAGTTTCGGCGAGCGTTCGCCTTCGGCATACGAGACTTTGCTGCTGGATGCGATGATCGGCGACCCGACGCTCTACACCCGGCAGGATATGGTGGAGGCGAGTTGGG
This sequence comes from Bryobacteraceae bacterium, assembly GCA_035550475.1. GTDB lineage: Bacteria > Acidobacteriota > Terriglobia > Bryobacterales > Bryobacteraceae > DASZPB01. The sequence continues at coordinate 22,347 of DASZPB010000036.1, forward strand.
CAGTCGTCGAGCCTATCCAGAACGTGTGGCGCGAAAGCCACTTCCAGTTTCCGAACTACGCCGCCGGGACCTGGGGCCCAGCGGCCGCGGATGAAATGCTGGCGCGGCGCGGGCACGTGTGGAGGAAGCCGTAATGAGCTCGGTGAATCCCGCCGGACTGTTGCGTGAGCTTTCGGACCTGTGGGTCTCGTTCGGCAAGCAGGGCGATTCCGAAGCCGGCACCGGAGTTTTGCGCGCATGTTCCATGACGCTGGTAATCCTGGCCGAGGAAAGCGAAGACGCCGTGAGTTTGGGAGAGACCATCGCGGCGCTGATGCCGGAGCACCCCGCACGAACGATCGTGGTGCGGCTGCACGGCGGCCAGGAGCGCTCCCTGAGCGCACGCGTGTTCGCCCAGTGCTGGATGCCGTTTGGAAAACAGCAGCAAATCTGCTGCGAGCAGGTGGAGATCACGGCTTCGGATGCGGCTCTTCCCGACCTGCCTTCCGTAGTAGTGCCTTTGGCTGCGCCGGATCTCCCGGTGATTCTGTGGTGCCGGAGCCCGCGTCTCCTGGAGATGCCGGAGTTCCCGAGCGTGGCAGCAGCGGCGGGAAAGCTGGTGGTCGATAGTCTGGCAGCGCCGTCGGCGCGGGCCGCTGTAGCGCGGCTTGCGGCGTGGGCCGCGAATGGCCAACTGCTCGGCGATCTTGCCTGGACGCGTCTGACGCGGTGGCGGGAGATGATGGCACAGGTTTTTGAAAACCGGCAGTACCTGGCGCAGCTCCCGCAGGTTTCGAGCGTCACCGTGGCGTACGGCGGCGATACGCCAGCAGCAGCGTGGTACATGGGCGCATGGCTGCTTCTTGCGCTCGAAAGTGTGGGTGTGCGGGCGCAGTTCCATCGGACGCGCGAGGCCGAAGGTCGCCAGGGACGGCTCAACTGGGTCGAACTGGCCGGCGAAGATTTCCGTCTGCGGCTCCAGCGGAACGAGGAGACGATCGTCACCACAGTCGACGGGCTTTCGCACTGCAGCAGTCTGCCGCAGCATGCGGATTATGAATTGATGCGGGAAGAACTCGCCATCGTGCGTCACGATCCTGTTTTTGAGCACACATTGGCTTCGGCAGAGCGGCTTGCGGTATCCTCATCCAACAGATGAGCGTTCTCTGGCAAACCTCAAATAATCTGACCGCGGCGGCTGATGCTTGCGCGCAGCGCGTTCTCAGCCTGTTGGAAGAAGCGATCGCGGCTGAGGGCTTTGCCTCGTTTGCCGTTTCCGGCGGGTCCACACCGCGGCCGCTTTTCGAGAAACTGGCTGCCGCGCCGATGAAATGGAAGCAGGTGCATGTGTTCTGGGTGGACGAGCGCTGCGTGCCTCCGGCAGATCCGGCCAGCAACTACAAGCTAGCCAACGATTACCTGATCCAGCGGGCGCACATTCCGGAGACGCACGTGCATCGCATTTACGGCGAGATCAATCCGGAAGAGGCGGCGAAGCGGTATACCCAAGAGATTCAGGATTTCTTCGGGCTCGAAGAGGGAGAGCTGCCACAGTTTGACGTCGTGCAGCGCGGCATGGGGCCGGACGCGCACACCGCCAGCCTGTTTCCGGGCAGTCCATTGATCGACGATCGTGAGGGAATCGCCGGGGCGATCTACGCGCCGCAGTTCCAGCAATGGCGCGTGACGCTCCTGCCCGGCGTGCTGCTGGCAGCGAAGCAAACCGTGTTCCTGGTGAGCGGCGCGGACAAAGCGGAAATGGTGCGCGCGGTTTTCCAGGACGCATACGAGCCCCAAAAATACCCGGCGCAAATTGCCTCCCGCCGCGAGGCCCACGCGGAGTGGTTCCTAGACCGGCCCGCCGCCGCGCTGGTAGACGGAACGCAGGCATAACCGCGCATCCTGGTTCCTCTGCAGTGGTCTAACTGTTCCCCGCCGTCCAACTTTAGGCGGATTACAGCGGCCGTGCGCCATGTTAAAGTCCGCCCCATGAGAGTGATTCCTTTGGGCGTCTGTGCGGCGTTTTTAGTAGCTTCGGGATTCGCCGCAGCGATTCCTCCCCGGCATCCGTTCTATCTCGGCGCGGATATCTCGACTCTGCCTCAAGTGGAAGCGCGCGGCGGCGTTTATCTCGACGATGGAAAACCTACCGACGCCATTTCGCTCTTCATGAAGCACGGGTGGACTTGTTTCCGGCTGCGGATCTGGGTGGACCCGCGTAACGGCGTCAACGGTCTCGAGTACACCACGAAGCTAGCGCGACGAATCAAGGCCGCCGGCGCTACTTTCATGTTGGATTTCCATTATTCCGATTGGTGGGCAGACCCGCAGAAACAAAACAAGCCCGCGGCATGGGCCAAACTCGATTTCGACGGGCTCGAAAAGCAGACCGAGAGTTATACCGCCGACGTGATGCGGACCCTCAAGGCCGCCGGCGCAACTCCGGATTTCGTGCAGATCGGCAATGAAATTACCGGCGGTCTGCTCTGGCCGGACGCGCAGGTCAAAGTGCCGCTCTCCACCGTCAAAGTCTTTTCGGGCGACGTGCAGCCCATCAAGCCGCCCGAGCCCTATGACGATGCTAAGCAGTGGAGTCATCTTATCCGGATTCTGAAAGCGGCCGTGCGCGGCGTCCGCTCATCCACCACGCCGGAAGACCATGTCCGCATCATTGTTCATATCGATTGCGGCGGAGACTGGCCCGTCACGAAGTGGTACTTCGATCACCTGGCGAAAGGCCACGTGGAATATGACGTGATCGGACAAAGCTTTTATCCCAATTACCATGGCACCATGCAGAACCTTCGGGATAACCTTCGCGAAACGATCAGGCGCTTTCACAAGGACGTGATGGTAGTGGAGACAGCGTATCCCTCGCGCGGTTCGGCGCGCTCTACGGCTGCTGCGAAGAATATGGTCTGGCCGTTTACTCCCGAAGGACAGAAGCAGTTTCTCCAGGATTTGATTCAAACCGTGAAAGACGCTCCGGATCACCGCGGAATCGGTGTGAACTACTGGCACCCGGAAGCGACGTTCATTCCGGGCGCCGCCACCGGACGGCGCGGCGGTGGCCCCGACCCGAATTCGCTGTTCGACGCAAAGGGCAATCCGCTGCCTGCGATGAGCGTCATGGACTCCGTAAAATAGCGCCTTTCGGGATCGTATCCCGCGGAAGTTCACCACGACTGACTTACCGCGCCTGCAAGAGCCGGTGATAAGATGGCGTCACGGGTTGGGCATGGTTGGTCTTACTTGCCGAATTGCTTTAGGCGTTCTGGTGGCCGCTTTGAATTTGCCGGCTGCTGCTCCGCGGTCTCTTCCCGATGGATATACGCGCCGGGTCTGGCAAACTCAAGACGGGCTGCCGGAGAATACCGTTCAGGCCTTTGCGCAGACGCCCGATAACTATCTCTGGATCGGCACGAGCGGCGGATTAGTTCGTTTCGACGGCGCGGGCTTTGTTGTCTATGATCGCGACAACACGCCGACCATACGGAACAACAGTATTTTTTGTCTGACCGTCCGGCACGATGGAACTCTTTGGGCCGGCACGGACGGCGGCGGCCTTTTGCGTTACAGCGGCGGTGTGTTCCGTTCTTACACAGCGCCCGACGGGCTTACCAACGAGTTTGTGCGCGCCATCGCGGAAACACACGACGGCGTTCTCTGGGTGGGCACCGACGACGGCCTATTCCGCTTGGACGGCGATCGGCTGACTCGTGTAGACGGCGTGGGGAAAGTTCCCAAACTGGCGGTGCATGCCATTCGCGAAGACCAAGGAGGGAATCTTTGGGTGGGCGGATCCCGATTCTTGAGGATTCATGGATCGGACTGCCGGGAATACCAACTGGAAGGATATGGCAGCGCCAGCCGCGTCAAATCCATCGCGGAAACGAGCGATGGAACCATCTGGGTGGGAACTGTCTCTGGATTGCAGAAACTGTCGCACGCTTCGCGGGATGACGCCCGCATCGAGAAGGTCCCGGACATCACCAGTACGGTCCGGTCACTGCTCGAAGATCCTGCCGGGTCGCTGTGGATCGGCACAATCGGCGATGGATTGATTCGTTATGCTGACGGCGGTTTCACGCACGTCAATGCGCCGGACAATCCTCCCAGCAGCACGGTGCTAGCTTTGTACAACGACAATGAGCGGAATATCTGGGCGGGGATGCAAACGGGGCTGTTGCGCCTGAGCCGCGCCGCGATTAGCGCGTTTCCGCTGCCGGATGCCGCCAATGCGGACTTCGGGACTGTCTACTCGGATCCAGACGGTACTCTTTGGGTTGCGGGCACGCACTTGTTCCGGATCAACGCGAGACGCGACAGCTCGCGCCTGGTTCCGTCGCCTGCGCCGGGCGTCCGCGTGCGCACCGTGATGCGCGACAGCACGGGCACGCTCTGGATTGGAACGGAAGGCGACGGAGTTTTCCGCATACACGACGGCGTGCAGATGCAGTACACCAAACGGAATGGTCTGGTGAACGATTTCATTCGCGCTTTTCTCGAGGGCCGCGACGGAAGCATCTGGATCGGCACCGATGAAGGCGTGAGCCGGTGGCGCAAGGGTACACTCGTCAATTACCTGGAGCCCCAGGGCCTGGCCTACTTCAGCATTCGCACGCTAATTGAAGACCGCCATGGCGATATCTGGATTGGAACCGAACGCGGCGTGAGTCACTGGCACCAGGACCACTTTGTGCAGGATCAAGTGACCGAGCGCTTGCGCTCAGAGAAAATCTGGGCCATCCATGAAGACCGCGATGGCGGCCTCTGGTTTGGCACGCGCGGAGCAGGCCTGTTCCGCTGGCGCGATGGCAAGCTGACAGTATTCAACGCCACAGAGGGGCTGGCCGGCAATAGCATCTACCAGATTCTGGAAGATCCTCACGGGATGTTCTGGATGAGCGGGCCGAACGCGATCTCGGCGGTATCGCGCCATGATTTGGATACGCTCGCGGACCATCCCGGCTTTCATCCGGCGGTGACTCTTTACGGCCTTTCCGATGGCGTTGAAGCGACGCAAATCTATGGCGGTGTAGCGCCAGCGGGCTGTCTGACCGCAAATGGCGAAATCTGGTTTCCTTCCAACCGGGGACCGGTACGTATCACGCCATTGAAGGCGCAGCCGGAAAGTTTGCCGAAAGTCGTCATCGAACAGGCCCTGGTGGATGGAAGGGAAGTTCCGGTTTCCGGCCGTTTGGTGGTGCCGCCCGGCGAAGGCCGATTACAGATTTCTTACGCCGCTGTCCGGCTGCGATCGCAGGAACGCATTCGTTTCCGCTACATGCTGGAAGGGTTTGATCATGGCTGGACCGAAGCCTTGCGACGCCGCGTGGCATTCTACACTAACCTTTCTCCGGGCGAATACCACTTCCGCGTTCAGGCATTCGAAATGAACATGCCGGAAAGTGTCACGGAGGCAGACCTGGCCGTGAAGTGGCGGCCCCATCTTTACCGCACGCCGTGGTTCTTCGCGTTGTGCGCCTGCCTGATCCTCTCTGCCGGCTTGGCCGCATACCGCCTGCGTTTGCGGCAGGTGCATTCCCGGTATCGCGCGGTTCTCGAAGAGCGCAATCGCGTGGCGCGCGAAATGCACGATACCGTCATTCAAGGGTGCGCCAGCGTTTCAGCACTGCTGGAAGCGGTGGAAGCGATGGAACAGCAGCGGCCGGGGACTGGCCGAGAATTACTGGACTGTGCGCGAAGGCAGGTTCGCGCTACGGTGGACGAGGCTCGCCGCGCCGTATGGAATCTACGCCAGGGCGGAATGGGCCAACCAGCCGGTCCGGCAACAATTGCCCTTCTCCTGGACCGCATGACCGAGCAGGCGAGTAATGCGTCTCATGTGCCCGTCCGCTGCGAGATCTCCGGGCAGCCGGTACTACTGGACCCTGCGGTAGAGCACGATCTCTTGATGGTGGCGCGAGAGGCTGTATATAATGCCGTAAAACACGCGCAGCCGACGGAAGTCCTTATTCAGATTCATTTTGAGGACCACAAGATTCAGATGCGCGTGCACGATGATGGCTGCGGATTCGACCCGCGCCAAACCTCTTCAGCCAGCGGCGAACATTTCGGGCTATTGGGCATGCGGGAACGTACAGAGCGTCTGGGCGGCCGCTTTGAGATTCGAAGCCGAGCGGGCATCGGAACGGAACTTCTGGTGGAGGTGCCGGTGAGGTCCGCCGCATCCGAAAAGCTGGGGGTGGCCCTCAACACGTGAGCGCAACGGAAAAATTCGGTGTGCTGGTGGTGGACGATCATCCAATCATGCGCTTGGGAATCTCGGCCATTATCAACGCGCAGAAGGATATGGCGGTCTGTGCTCAAGCCAGTTCCGGAGAGGATGCCGTGCGCACCTTTCGCCAGCATCGGCCCGACGTGATCCTGATGGATTTGCGGCTGCCGGGCATGAGCGGTCTGGAGGCGCTCCGTATGATTCGCCGCGAAGACCCGACGGCGCGCTGCGTGGTGCTGACCACCTACGAAGGCGACGAGGACATTCATCAGGCACTGGAGGCCGGCGCGGCGGGCTACCTGATTAAGGCAATGTCCAATGACACTCTGGTGGATGCGTTGCGCCACGTTCACGGGGGAGGCCGGTTTCTACCCCCGCCCGTGGTGGCAAGCCTGGCTAATCGGACTCCCAACTCCAACCTGAGTCCCCGTGAGCGGGAGGTGCTTTCGCTCATGGTGCAGGGCAAGAGCAACCGCGACATCGCGGGTTCCCTGAGAATCACGGAAGCGACGGTAAAATGCCACGTCAGCGTGATTCTGGAACGGCTCGGGGTATGCGATCGTACACAAGCGGTGATCACCGCTTTGCAGCGCGGTCTGGAACATCTCTAGAAACGTCTTTATCAGAGTAGAGCGAATGCTGCCGGGAGCGCGGCCGATCCAACCTTAGTCGGATTGCCCGGCCGCATCGGCTTGCTAGACTCAGCTTTCGGTTCAAACTCCATGAGTTTCCAATCCCTTTCTCTCTTCTCCGCCAGTTTGATTGTGGGGCTGGCGCTCGCGCAGGGCGCGGTTGTAGTGGACGCCAGCAAGCCTGCCGCTCCCGCGCAGCCTCTGCCGTTCGCGGCGGGAGGAGCTTCGCCGGATGGTCATGTGCTCACCATCAACAGCCGCTATTTATCGATGGATGGGAAGCCGTGGTTCCCGGTGATGGGAGAGTTTCAGTATTCACGCTATCCGGCATCGGAGTGGGAGCAGGAAATCCTCAAAATGAAGGCCGGCGGCGTGCGGATTATTTCGACCTACGTTTTCTGGATCCATCACGAAGAGATCGAGGGCCAGTTTGACTGGTCGGGGCGGCGCGACCTGCACCGCTTTGTGGAACTGGCCGGTAAGCACGGCATGCTGGTTTGGGTGCGCATCGGACCCTGGGATCACGGCGAAGTTCGCAACGGTGGGCTGCCGGATTGGGTGCTGCAAAAGACCAAGCCGCGGCAGAACGACCCTGCCTATCTGAAATACGTTGCGCGATTTTACGGCGAGATCGGGCAGCAACTCAAGGGATTGTTCTGGAAAGACGGCGGCCCCATCATCGGCGTGCAAATCGAGAACGAATACCATTCGCGCGGTCCCGGGAAGGGCGAAGAACATGTTGTCACGCTGAAGTCGCTCGCGCACGAAGCCGGGCTGGACGCGCCGTTCTACTCCCTCACAGCTTGGGACAACGCCGCCGTGCCTTCGCGTGGGTTCGTTCCCGTCTTCGGCGGATATCCGGACGGATTCTGGTACCGCTCGCTGACGCCGCTTCCGCCGAGCCCGAACTACTTCTTCACGCCGATTCGCTGCGAAGAAAATGTAGATACGAAGCTATGCTCGCTTCGGCCTGACCTCGATGCCAAGTATGCGTCCTATCCATTCCTTACCGCGGAAATGGGCGGCGGCATGGAACTTTCCTATCATCGGCGGCCTCTGATGGCAGCCGATGATATTGCCGCGCTGGACGTCGTGAAATTGGGCTCGGGCGTGGCGCTCTACGGGTATTACGTGTTCCACGGCGGCACCAATCCGGATGGAAAGAAAACGACCCTGCAGGAATCGCAAGCTACCGGGTACCCCAACGACCTTCCGGTGAAGACTTACGATTTTCAGGCGCCGCTGGGCGAGTTCGGACAGATGCGCATGTCCTTTCGCGACCTGAAAACGTTCCATCTCTTTCTGGCGGACTACGGCACAGAACTCGCGCCGATGACGTCCTATTTTCCCGCGAAGATGCCTTCGGGAAAAACGGACGTCGATACTCCGCGCGTGGCCGTGCGCTCCGCCGGCGGAAGCGGCTTCCTCTTTCTCAACAATTATCAGAAGGACCATCCGCTGCCGGAGCGGAAGGACTTTCAGGTACAGCTCAAGCTCGCAAACGGCACTCTGACGGTGCCCCGGCGGCCGGTTACGATTCCGAGCGGTGCCTATACATTCTGGCCCGTCAACCTGCCGGTCGGTCCGGCCGTTCTGGAATCTGCCACAGCGCAGCCCCTGTGCAAATTGAAAGATCCGGATACGGCGGTGTTCTTTGCATGGCCCGGAATCGATCCCGAATTCGTGTTTCGTTCGTCTGAAGATCTGGCGATCGAGGCACCTAGCGCGCATGTGGAGCGTCAGCCGGGCCGTGTGTCGATTAGCGGACTGACTCCGGGGCCCGGAATTGCCATTCGCATCCGAGCTAAGAGCGGTTCGGCAACCGGCATTGTGGTTCTCTCCCGCGAACAGGCACGTAATCTCTGGAAGGCGCCCCTGGCGGGCCGTGAACACCTTGTCCTTTCCTCGGCGGATCTATATTTTGATGGCGACAGCATCCACCTGAGTTCCGCTGACGCGGCGTCCTTGACGTTCGGCGTGTATCCAGCGCTGGACCGAAAAATCTCCGGTTTCGCCGCCGCCGGACGGGAAGGCATTTTTGAACGCTATAGAACTCATGTGAAGCCGGTTGCCCTAAAGGCCGTTGTCCATCAAGTAGCGAAAGCGGGCACCGCTCCCGCCATTCGGATGGGAGAGCAGGTTGCCATGGTCCCGCCGGATGCCGCTTTCCAGGCAGCGGCTCGCTGGTCGATCCGAGTCCCCGAACTGAACCCGGCCGCCGCGGAAGAAACATTACTCCGCATCACTTACCAAGGCGACATTGCCCGGATTTATGCCGGAGGCCGCCTGATTACGGACGATTTCTACCACGGTGCTCCCTGGGAAGTAGGGCTGCGGGGGATTTCGGCCGAGGAGTTGAAACAGGGCTTGGAACTTCAGATCCTGCCGCTGCGGCATGACGCCCCGATTTATCTGGCAGCCGGCGCCCGGCCGCCGGGTTCCGCAGGGAGCCAGGTAGCAAAGCTAACCGGTGTCCAGGTAGTGCCGAACTATCGGGCTGTGGCCGACTTGCGGCCCTGATCCGATCCTACTTTAGGAGGATTCCCTAGCCTCCTGGTGGCGATAGAATCTTCGTCTGCTTCTAGTTCCAGTTGATGAGGGGCTTATGAGAAATTGTTTCGCTGCCATAGGTGGGATCGTTTCACTGCGCAACCAGCTTCTGACCGGTACCCGTCTCCTGTTGACGGTGGCCTGTTGCTTGTTCCTGACAATCAGCGCACTCGCACAGAGTGATCGTGGAACCATCACGGGGACCGTGCTCGATCCGGCAGCCGCCGTTGTAGCCGGCGCGAGAGTTACCGCAACCAATGCCAACAACGGATCGGTATCGGAGACCTCCACCACCGGGACCGGAAACTACACGCTGGCCTCGCTGCCCGCGGGCGAATATGCACTTTCGGTCGAGGCTCCCGGCTTCAAGAAGGAAGTCCGGACCGCCATCATGGTGCAAGTGGCGCAGACGGCGCGAGTCGATTTCACACTCCAGGTGGGCGCGGCCGTAGAGACGGTGACCGTCAGTGCCGAGGCTCCGATTCTGCGCACGGAGAACGCCGAGCAGAGCATGAATGTCAGCGGCGATAAAGTGAACGATCTGCCGATGAACTTCGGCGGCGGGGGCGGCGCGGGGGGCGGCATCCGCAACTGGTTGAGCTTCATGTCTCTGGCGCCTGGTGTTTCCGGCACGAATGTGAACAGTCCTGGCAATAATGTGATCAACGGAATCCCCAATGGAACTTATGGCAACTTCAAGGTATACCTGGAAGGTCAGGACGCCACCAGCATCAACGACGCCAGTTGGACCAGCACCGTTTCGGCGGCCGGCGTGGAGACCATCAGCGAGTTCTCCATTCAGACTTCCAACTTTTCGCCGGAATTCGGGCAGGTAGCTGGAGGATTCTTCAACTTCACCACCAAGAGCGGAACCAACCAATTGCACGGCAGCGTCTATGAATATTTCGTCAATGAGGACCTGGATGCGCGTCATCCCTTCAGCCACGTGCTGGATCGAGACCGGAAGAACGATTACGGCTTCACCGTGGGCGGCCCGGTCTGGCTGCCGAAGCTGTATAACGGCAGGAACAAGACGTTCTTCTTCTTCAATCTGGAGCGGTTCGGCAATAATCAGCTTTCCAGCGGCTCCTATGCTACGGTTCCAACCGCGGCCTACCGCGGAGGCGATTTCAGCGCGGCGCTCACCGGCCGGACTCTGACGGACCCTACCACCGGACTGCAATTCCCGGAGAATGCCATTTACGACCCGCTCTCGACCTATACCGATCCGCAGGGCCGCGTCATGCGGACTCAGTTCCCGGGAAACAAAATTCCCCAGAGTCAGATGGATCCAGTGGCGCTGAAGATCCAGCAATTGATTCCCGCTCCGGTGAATGGCCAGACAACGCTGAACTGGCTACCGAACATCGTGACCAATACCACGCAGCAGCTCCCCAGCTTGAAAATCGACGAAAACCTGAGCGATAAGACGAAGCTGAGCTTCTATTGGAGGCAGCAGCATACAAACCAAATCGCTGCGCCCGATGGCCTGCCCATCCCGCTCACTGCTTCGCGCCCCAAGATTGTTTCGGGCAATCAGTTCATCCTCAATGGCGATCAAACGGTGTCACCCACGTTCCTCATCCACGCGGGAGCCAGCTTCTCCCGGTTCATTAACCCCGATAGTTCTCCCGCGGCGGTCCTCAACTATGATGCCGTCGGCCTGTTGGGATTAGTCGGCAGCGCCAGCAATCCGGCCGGGTTTCCTCAGATTAGCCAACTAAGTGTGAATAATCAGGGTGGCGGCGGCACTTACGGACCTTCTACCGCCGATCATCAATATACAGACACTCTCGGATTAGTAACCAGTGCGACCTGGGTTCACAATACTCACACTTACAAATTCGGCGCGGAATTCAAGCAGAATGTCTACAGCGACGTGAACGTTCAGGGCGTGCAAGGACAATACACGTTTGGTAATGGCCCTACCGCACAGCCTTTCCTTCAGACTTCGAACGTAGGTGGCGGTGCGATAGGCGCCGGCTATGCCAGCTTCCTGCTGGGTCAAGTGACATACACCAACGTGAATTCGCCTCGCGACACACAGTTGCGGAATATGGTCTGGAGCGCCTACGCGCAAGACGATTGGAAGATCAGCCAGAAACTTACGCTAAATTACGGGCTTCGTTGGGATTACACCCCGATGGCCCACGAGCTTCGATACCGGGAAGCGGAAATCGGCATCAACACACCGAATCCGGCCGCGGGTGGCCTGCCGGGCGGCTACATCTTCGAGGGCTATGGACCTGGAAGGTGCAATTGCGTTTTCTCCAAGTCGTACCCGTACGGTTTTGGACCCCGCCTGGGCATCGCCTATCAAATCAATTCGAAGACGGTTTTCCGTGCGGGCTGGGGCGTAACTTACAGCGCCGGCGATAGCTGGGGCTACATCAACGGCGGGATGCCGGTTGCCGGACTTGGTATTAACTCGGTCACAAACTCCACAGGCTACGGCTATGCCGTGTCGCAATTCCAGAATGGCATTCAGTACAACCCGGCGGTACTTTCGACAGTAACCCTCGATCCCGGTGTAGCTCCCACTCCTGGTTCACTATCGCCCGCGCCGGGTTGGGCCGCACAATGGCAAGACCCGGATGGCGGCCGGCCGTCGCGCATCAACCAGTGGAACATTGCGCTCGAGCGGCAGCTCACGCAGAATATGAGCCTCGAAGCGGCATACGTAGGAAATCGCGGGGTCTGGGAAGAAGCTCGCGGCCTGGTTTCGCTCAATGCCATTTCGCCGGCGACATTGCAGAAACTCGGGCTGGATCTCACGAACCCGGCCACCAGAAGCCTGTTGACATCCTCCATCTGCTCAGCAGGCGCAGCGGCTGCTGGGTACAAAGTGCCCTACGCCGGATTTCCGTGCAGCGCGAGCGTTGCGCAATCGCTGCGGCCCTTCCCTGAATACAATAACGGTCTGCCCGCCTGGTACGATCCGCTGGGCAATAGCTGGTATGATTCCCTCCAAGTCAAGTTTACGCGGCGATTTTCTCATGGCCTGGACGTGAGTTCGAGCTTCAGCTATCAGAAGGAGCTGTGCCTGGGTTCGAACGGCTGCGCCTCCATCAACGATGCCTTTAACCGCAACGAAAATAAATCGCTGAATCCTTCGTCCACTCCGTTCATTCTGGTTACGGCGTTCACCTATGAGGTGCCTAAGCTAGGCCCAAATCGCTTCGTCCGTCAGCTTGTGGGCGGCTGGACGTTTGGCGGAGTGCTGCGCTACGCCAGCGGCAGTCTCATTCCTGTTGCGGGATCGCGGACCAATCTGGCGAACTATACCTTCAACACCAATACACGGTTTGACCGCGTATCGGGCGTGCCGCTGTTCATTCAGAACCCCAACTGCGGATGTCTCGACCCGAACAGCAGCCAGCAGATTTTGAACCCGGCAGCGTGGGTCGATACTCCCGTGGGTACCTGGGGGACAGCCGCGGCATACTACAACGACTATCGCTGGCAGCGCCAGGCAAGTGAGAACATGAATATCGGCCGCACGTTCCATTTCCGCGAGAGGCTGCAATTGAACGTCCGCGCCGAATTCTTCAACGTGTTCAATCGCGTCTATCTGCCCATGCCGTCGAACAACAATCCGCTCGCGACGGCGACATTCAACACCGTAACCGGCGCTCCCACGGGAGGCTTTGGCTACATCACCAATTCCAGCGGCATCGGAGGACAGCGGAACGGCCAGTTAGTCGCGCGATTCCAATTCTGATATCGTTGTAACTATCAGCGGGCCCTCAGGGGCCCGCTTTCAGGGTTGACTTTGACCAGGACACTCCAATCTCTTCCTTGCATTTTTCTCCTACTCACATCCAGTGCTGTCGCGCAGTGGGATGACAGTCTATTGAAGCCGTTCGTGATGAATCATCGCGCGGCGGCTTCCTCGCCCGCCGACGTCTCATTTTTGCTCGATGGACCCGCCGGCAAAGACGGCTTCATCCGTATTCGCAATGGTCACTTCATAAAGCCGAATGGCCAGCGAATTCGCTTTTGGGGCGTCCATTTCACCGATTGGAGTCCGGGGTCCATCGAGATTCCGTCCAAGGAAGACGCGCCGATGTGGGCAGCCACGTTGGCTCGCTTCGGCGTGAATCTGGTCCGCTTGCATTTCCTCGATCTTCCCTCGCCGCGCGGCATCGTGGACGACAAAGGCCAGGACAGCCAATCCTTCGATCCGCAACAACTGGACCGGCTGGATTTCGAAATCTCGGAATTCAAAAAACGCGGCATCTACGTTGACCTCAATCTCAACGTGGGGCGCTCGTACAAAGCCGGCGACGGGGTGCGCGACTTCGATAAAATCCGCTGGGGCAAGGGGCTCACGCTCTATGATCCGCGCCTGATTGAACTCGAAAAGGAATACGCGCAGCGGCTGCTCACGCACGTGAACCCTTACACGAAGGTCGCGTATCGCGATGAGCCGTCCATCGCCCTGGTGGAAATCGTCAATGAAAACGGCATCTACCAGGGTTTCCGCGCGCCTACGCCTTACTATGATGAAGAGCTGACGAGCTTGTATAACACCTGGCTGCAAAAGAATCGCAGCCCCGAGGAGTTGAAGAAGCTGCGCGAAGAGGCATCCGTTACAGCGGACGCACCGATTCCGCGTCTGAAGGGCCAGGAAGTCGCATCCGCGCCGAAGGACCGGTACGAAACCGAGATGGACTTCTTCATGGATACCGAGAATCATTTTTACCAGGACATGCGCGGCTATCTGAAAAATGAACTGGGCGTGAAGGTCCCCATCATCGGCACCGCGGATCACAGCCACACCAGCAGCCCCTACGCCATGCTGGCTTCTCTCTCCAAGCTCGATGTCCTGGATGGCCATATCTACTGGGAACACCCCAGTTCTCCGCCGCCGGTGAACACGCCCATGGTCAATGACCCGCTGCATTCCACTGTGGTGCAGCTTTCGCGCACCGCGTTCGCGGGCAAGCCCTACACCGTCAGCGAGACGAATCATCCGTTTCCCAATGAATGGGCGAGCGAGGGGATTCCGATCATCGCCGCCTATGGAAGATTGCAGGATTGGGACGCGATCGTGATGTATACGTTCGAACCCAAAAAGTCGGCAGACTGGAAGCCCTACGTGGGTGATCCATTCGACATTTCGCTCGACCCGGTACGCATGACGGAAATGGCTACGGGAGCCCTGATTTTCGAGCGCGGCGATGTGCAGGCCGCACGGAAGACGATCGAACGGACTTATTCCACCGAGCAAGTGCTCGAAAGCCGCCGATTGCCGCGAACCGAGCAGCCCTACTTTACCCCCGGGTTTCCCTTGGCACTGCCGCTCGAACACGAAGTGCGGATCAAGTCGCTGAATGGTCCGCCGACCGAAAAACTCTCCGCCCCGGACGCAAGCCCGATCGTTTCCGATACCGGCGAGCTTTCCTGGTATACGTCTCCGGACAAAACGGGACTGGTCACGGTGGACACTCCGCGGACCCAGGCGTTGATCGGCTTCGTCAAAGCGAATCACAAGGTGCTCAAGAATCTCAGCGCGGATATCTCGAACAACTTCGCGACTATCGTACTCTCATCGCTCGATGGAAAGCCACTCGCGCAATCGGAGAAGATGCTCCTTACCGCGGGCTCGCGAGTCGCCAATACCGGCATGAAGTGGAATGCCACGCGCACGCGCGTGATCGCCCAGGGCGGCTCGCCTTCGCTCATCGAACCGGTGTCCGGTGACTTGACGCTGCGCAACATCGAGAAGGCGAAAGCGGTGAGCGTGGCTGCTCTGGATGGCGCGGGAAACAGCATCGGCGAAGCAATACAAGGCAAGAAGACGACGGATGGCTGGACGTTTCCGATCGGCAATCCGGTAACGACCTGGTACGTGGTCTCAGTCCGCCGCCGTTAGCAGGATTTCGAAACGATAAAGGAGGAAGGTTGTGGCTCAATCGAATGACTCGATGACGCGTCGTGGTCTGCTCGGCCGCGCGATGGGAGCGGCTGTTCTGGCTTCGACGCTCGAATCTGCCGGATGGTTGGCGGCGCAGACGCCGGAGGCGCCCGCGCGCATCCGCGATTCCTTCGATTTCGGCTGGTCGTTCTTCAAAGGCGATGCTCCCGGCGCGCAGGAGCCGGGCTTCGCGGACGCATCCTGGCGCAAATTGGACCTGCCGCACGATTGGAGCATCGAAGGGCCTTTTTCCACTAACGAGCCGAGCGGCGGCGCGGGCGGATATGCGCCAACCGGGATCGGATGGTACCGGAAGCGGTTCCGGCTTCCCGCGTCATACCGCGGGCGCAGGGTGGCTGTCGAGTTCGACGGCGTATACCAGAACGGCGAAGTCTGGGTGAACGGGCACTACCTGGGCATGCGGCCCTATGGGTACATCAGCTTTGGATATGACATTACGCCGCATCTGAACGCCGGCGGCGAGAATGAGATTGCCGTCAAGGTGGATAACTCGCGCCAGCCGAGCTGCCGCTGGTATTCCGGGTCGGGCATCTATCGGCATACGTGGCTGGTGGCCACGAACCCGGTTCACGTGGCGCGATGGGGAACCTTTGTGACCACGCCGCGCGTGCGCAAAGAAAACGCCACGGTCCAGATCAAAACGCGCGTGGAAAATCAGAACAACGCGCGGACGGCGTGCACACTGAGCAGCGCGGTGCTCGACGCCGAAGGCAAGACGGTGCAGACGTCGGATCTTGCGCAGGAAATCACTTCGAATGGCGAATATGAGTTTGTGCAGGAATTGACGGTGGACAAGCCCAACCTCTGGGGCGTGGCGGCACCGTACCTCTACAAAGTGCGCAGCACGATTCGCGTGGGCCAGCAGGTGGTGGACGAGTACGAAACGCCGTTCGGTATTCGCGAGGCGATCTTCGATGCCGATCGCGGATTTCTGCTCAACGGCGAGCACGTCAAGCTCAACGGAGTCTGCCTGCACCACGATGCGGGTTCGGTCGGCGCGGCGGTGCCGGAGCGCGTTTGGGAGCGGCGTTTTGAAACGCTGCGCGAGATGGGCTGCAACGCAATCCGCACCAGCCACAATCCTCCAGCGCCCGAGTATTTGGACCTATGCGACCGCATGGGCTTCCTGGTGATGGACGAATCCTTCGACGAATGGAAAGCCGGGAAGGGACAGGTGCGCGGCAACGGCTACTCCCACATCTACGATGAATGGCACGAGCGCGACGCCACGGATTTCATTCACCGGGACCGCAATCATCCCTCCGTCGTCCTGTGGAGCTGTGGCAACGAGATTCCCGACCAGACCAGCGAGCATGGTCCCGAAATTCTGCGGGAACTCCTCGCCATCTTCCATCGCGAGGACCCAACGCGCCCGGTGACGGCTGCCTGCGATCAGATTGCGGCGGAGCCGAAATCAGCGCCCGTATCCTTTCTCGGTCAGTTGGACATCGTGGGCTACAACTACGCCGACCGCTGGCGCGAGCGCCGCGAACTGTACTACAGCATCGACAAACTGGCGCACCCCAACTGGCGGATGATCGGCACTGAAAGCAGCGGCATGGGTGGTCAGCGCGGCGAGTATCGAGGCGTGTTCCCGTCCGAGACGGCCCGCGCGGTGGCCCCGGCGCCCGCAGCGACCGCTCCGGCAGCGGGCGGCAGGCGCGTTGGCGCGCCCGGCGGCGGATTCTTCGGCGGCCGCGGCTTTGGCCGTTCCTTTGCGGGCACCGGTCTCGATACCGAAGAACTGTGGCGCTTCGTCCGCACGCACGACTATGTGGCGGGCGATTTCATGTGGACCGGAATCGATTACCTCGGCGAAGCCGGACGGGGTGGAAGGGGATCGACTGCCGGCGTCATCGATAGCTGCGGCTTCCCGAAAGATGGTTACTATTTTTATCAGAGCCAATGGACGGAAAAGCCGGTGCTGCACATTTATCCGCATTGGAACTGGAAGGGCCACGAAGGGCAGTTCCTGCCAGTGCTGTGCTACACCAACTGCGACAGCGTCGAACTGTTCCTGAACGGCAAGTCGATAGGCACCAAGGGCTACAAGTTTCCCCGATACGGCATGCAAGGCCGCTACGGACAATACGGCCCTGATGCATTCGCGGGCACGCGCACCACGTCGGATCTGCACCTTGCCTGGGACGTGCCATACGAACCGGGCACGCTCAAAGCGGTCGGCATGAAAGATGGAAAGACCGTCGCCGAAGTCGAAGTCGTTACCACGGGCGAACCGGCCGCTATCAGTCTTTCCACGGACCGCGATACTATTCGGGCGGATCGCCGCGACGTGGTTCACGTGACCGTGAAAGTGATGGATTCGGAAGGGCGCATGCATCCGGATGCCGACAACGAGATCACCTTCGCAGTGGAAGGAGAGGGCAAACTAATCGGCGTGGACAACGGGAACATGACGGATATGGCTGCGGACTTCAAAGGGAAAGTACGCAAAGCCAGCCATGGGATGTGCCTCGCGATCGTGCAGTCCACCGCTACCAGCGGATCGATTCGTATTACCGCGACTTCTCCGGGATTGAAAGCAGCCACGGCGACCATCACCGCGAAAGCTTAGCACGGGCTGTCTACGTGCCTTCCTGCCAGCCGGAGATGTAGGATTCCTGCTCGGGCGTGAGGCGATCGATCTTGACGCCCATCGATTCGAGCTTCATGCGCGCAACCTGGCGGTCCAGTTCCTCGGGAACGCCATAAACCTTGCTCTGCAAGGAGGCATGGTGCTTTACCATGTACTCGGCGGAGAGCGCCTGATTGGCAAAGCTCATATCCATGACGGACGCCGGGTGCCCCTCGGCTGCGGTAAGGTTGATGAGCCGTCCGTGAGCCAGCAGATAAAAGCGCCGCCCATCGCGGAAGACAAACTCCTCTACCAATTCGCGCGTCTGGCGGCGTGAAGAAGCCATCCGGTTGAGTCCTTCGCGATCGATCTCCACATCGAAGTGGCCGGCGTTACAGAGGATTGCGCCGTTCTTGAGCCTCTCGAAGTGCTCCCGGCGAATAACGTGCTTGTCTCCGGTCACGGTGATGAACACATCGCCGATCGCCGCTGCTTCCAGCATCGACATCACGCGGTAGCCATCCAGCACGGCTTCAATTGCCTTCACCGGATCCACTTCAGTGACCACCACGCTGGCGCCCATACCCGCCGCGCGCATCGCCACACCGCGGCCGCACCAGCCATAACCGGCAACAACCACCGTCAGGCCCGCCAATAGAATGTTCGTGGCGCGCACGATGCCGTCGATCGTGCTCTGCCCCGTGCCGTAGCGGTTGTCGAACAGATGCTTAGTGCGAGCGTCATTGACGGCGATGATTGGGTATTGCAGCACCCCTTCTTTCGCCATGGCGCGCAAGCGAGTGGCGCCGGTGGTAGTCTCTTCGGTGCCGCCCAGCACCTGATTCAACAGATCGGGACGCTTGGAGTGAAGGAGGGTAACCAGGTCCGCGCCATCATCGATGGTGATCTGCGGATTGTAGTCGGCTACGGCGGTGAGGTGCTGGTAGTAGACCGCGTTCGATTCGCCCCTGACGGCGTAGACGGGAATGCCGTGGTCCTTGACGAGGGTCGCAGCCACGTCGTCTTGTGTGGAAAGCGGATTCGACGCGCACAGAACCACGGACGCTCCCCCATCGCGGAGCGTGATCATGAGGTTGGCCGTTTCGGTAGTGACATGCAGGCACGCGGAAATCCGCACGTCTTTGAGCGGCTGGGCTTTAATGAATTGTTTCCGGATAGTTTGGAGGACCGGCATGGACTGGAACGCCCATTCCGTGCGGCGCTTGCCGGGTTCAGCAAGCGCCAGATCCTGGATGTCACACGCGACCCGCGGTTGCGCGTCGGCTGTCATCTGGTACTCCTTTTGCTTATTTACTGACGGCGGCTTGGGCTACTCCGGCCAAATCTTTCAGGGCCTCGGCCTTATCTTTGGCTTCCCACGTAAATGTTTCTTCGGTACGGCCAAAATGGCCGAAGGCCGCCGTCTGCCGGTAAATGGGGCGACGCAGCTTCAGGTGATCGATGATTCCGCGCGGCGTAAGCAGGAAGGTTTCACGGACCAGATCAGTGAAGCGGCTGTCGGGAATGGCGCCGGTGCCAAACGTATCAACTGCAACCGATACGGGCTCGGCCACGCCGATAGCGTACGCCAGTTGTACCTCGCAGCGGCGGGCAAGCTGGGCGGCCACAAGATTTTTAGCAATGTAACGGGCCATGTAGCAGGCCGAACGATCCACCTTAGTGGGGTCCTTACCGGAAAATGCGCCACCGCCGTGACGGCCCATGCCGCCATAGGTATCGACAATGATCTTACGGCCGGTAAGGCCCGTGTCGCCGTGCGGTCCGCCCACCACGAAACGGCCGGTGGGATTGATGTGAAACTTGGTCTGGGAATCCACCATATCGGAGGGCACGACGGAGTCAATAATATGCTTCTTCACTTCCCGGCGGAGGTCTTCAATCGAAATATCGGGACTGTGCTGGGTGGAGATGACTACAGCTTCGATACGCTTGGGGCGGTTATCAACGTACTCGACACTGACCTGGCTCTTACCGTCCGGACGCAGAAAATTCAATTCCCCCTGACGGCGCGCTTCCGAAAGCCGGCGCACTAGTTTGTGCGCCATCATGATGGGCAGCGGCATCAATTCCGGGGTTTCATCGCACGCATAGCCGAACATGAGGCCCTGGTCGCCTGCGCCGCCGACATCCACTCCCATCGAAATATCGGGGGACTGCGACTGAATCAGATTATGAATTCCGCACGTGTTCGAATCGAACCCGAAGCCGGCGTCATTGTATCCCACGTATTCGATGGTGCCGCGGGCAATGCGCGGAACATCGACGTACGTCTTCGTAGTGATCTCACCAGCCACGATGCAGGTGCCTGTGGTGATGAGCACTTCGCAGGCAACGCGGCCTGTCGGATCGTCGGCCAGGACCGCATCCAGTACAGCGTCGGAAATCTGGTCGGCTATCTTATCTGGGTGACCTTCGGTGACGGATTCTGATGTAAAAAGATACCTCTGACTGTTTGCCACACTGCCCTCCTCAGCCACCATCCGCAATGCACCGAAACGCAGGAGAGATGGCACCTGATCTAAAGCGATTTTTAGTCTAACACGCAACGGACCGCCGGCCGGAGCCGAGCGGTCCGAAAAAACCCGAACTCAATACCGATAATGATCCGGTTTGTAGGGGCCTTCTACCGGCACTCCCAAATACTCGGCTTGCTTCGGAGTGAGGGTGCTCAACTTCGCCCCGATCTTTTCCAGGTGCAGACGCGCCACTTCTTCATCGAGCTTCTTCGGCAGAGTATAGACGCCGACTTTGTACGAATCCCGATTCTTCCATAAATCGATCTGGGCCAGCGTCTGGTTGGAAAAACTGTTGCTCATCACGAAGCTCGGATGGCCGGTCGCGCAGCCCAGATTCACCAAGCGGCCTTCGGCGAGCACAAAGATGCTGCGGCCGGTGGGAAACGTGTACATATCCACCTGAGGTTTGATGTTGGTCTTGACGGCGGCGGAGCCATTCAGACGGCTCATTTGGATTTCGTTATCGAAGTGGCCGATGTTGCATACGATGGCCTGGTCCTTCATCTGCTCCATGTGTTCCAGCGTGATGATGTCGCAGTTGCCGGTGCAGGTGACGTAAATATCGCCACGCCCCAGCGTATCCTCGATGGTCGTCACTTCAAAACCTTCCATGGCGGCCTGCAGCGCGTTGATGGGATCAATCTCGGTCACCAGCACCCGCGCGCCCATTCCGCGCAGCGAGTGTGAAGAGCCCTTGCCAACGTCGCCATAGCCGCAGACCACGGCCACTTTGCCGGCCACCATAACGTCCGTGGCGCGCTTGATGCCGTCGGCCAGCGATTCGCGGCAGCCGTAGAGATTGTCGAACTTCGATTTCGTGACGGAGTCGTTCACGTTGATGGCGGGCACGAGCAACTTACCGGCTTCCTGCATCTTGTACAGACGGTGAACGCCCGTGGTAGTCTCTTCCGAAACGCCGCGCCAATCCTTCACGATTTCGTGCCAGCGCCGCGGGCTTTCGGCGTGGATTTTCTTCAGCAGATCTTTGATGACGGTTTCTTCGTGAGAGCCGGATTCAGTGTGCACCCAATCGCTGCCCTCTTCGAGTTCATAACCTTTGTGCAGCAGCAGCGTGACGTCGCCGCCATCATCCACCACAAGCTGTGGACCCTTTCCCTCGGGGTGGCTGATGGCTTGGTACGTGCACCACCAATAGTCTTCCAGCGACTCGCCCTTCCAGGCGAAGACCGGCACGCCCGAGGCCGCAATCGCGGCAGCGGCATGATCCTGGGTGCTGAAGATGTTACAACTGGCCCAGCGTACGGAAGCGCCCAAATCCACGAGTGTTTCAATCAGCACAGCGGTCTGGATCGTCATGTGCAGCGACCCGGTGACGCGCACGCCAGCCAGCGGTTTCTCGCTCGCATACTTGCGGCGGATGGACATCAGGCCAGGCATCTCGAATTCGGCGACGGAGATTTCCTTGCGGCCCCAATCGGCCAGCGACAGGTCGGCTACTTTAAACTCGACAGCGTTTTGCGTGACGGTGCCCATTGGTTCCTCCTCGCGAATTCTTGTCCAGAATTCACATCAAGAAATCTTGATAGATTGATGTTAGAATTTTTTCACCGATGGAGTCAATCCTGAAATCTTTGCGGCTGGCCTCGGATCCGAAACGGCTCCGCGTCCTGCTACTTCTTGAACAGGAAGAGCTCTCGGTCGCGGAACTGCAGGAGATTCTCGGTAAAGGCCAGAGCCAGATTTCGACCAATCTGGCGCAATTGAAGCAGGCCGGTCTGGTGGATGACCGCCGCACCGGCAAGAATGCGTTTTACCGGCTGAAAGCACCGGCGGAGCTGATGGATCTGCTGCGCCGGGCGGTCGTCGAAGTTCCCGAGGCGGAAGCAGACCGCGACGCGCTCCGGCACGTGCTGCGCAAACGCCAGGACCGGATGCGGCGCTATTTCGACGAACTGGCGGGCAAGTTCGGACGCCGCTACGTGCCAGGCCGGAGCTGGAAGGGCCTGAGCGAAGCCTTGCTCAAACTGATGCCGGCCATGGTGATTGCCGATCTCGGCGCCGGCGAAGGAACGATTTCGCAGTTGTTGGCGCAACGGGCAAAAAAAGTAATCGCCATCGACAACTCAGAAAAGATGGTGGAGTTCGGCTCCCAGCTTGCGCGCAAGCATCGTATCGCCAACCTCGAATACCGATTGGGCGATTTGGAGGATGTCCCGATCCGAACCGGCTCGGTGGACCTGGCCTTCCTCAGCCAGGCGCTGCATCACGCGCGCCATCCGGAACGCGCGCTGGCCGAAGCCAAACGCATCCTCAAACCGGGCGGACGCATCGCGATTCTCGATCTGAACCGTCACCATTTCGAAGAAGCCCGCGAGATGTATGCGGACCTGTGGCTCGGCTTCACGGAACTGGAAATCGAGCGCTACTTAAAAGCGGCGGGGTTCCATAACGTAGAGACCGCGATCGTGAACCGCGAAACCGATCCACCCTATTTCGAGACGCTGCTGGGAGTGGGCGTGAAGTAGCAGTGCGTCGTTGAGTGCATGGTTCCTCGGGATGGAGACAAGGACGCTCCCGACGCCTTCCGACTGCCCTAACCTGTCACCATTTTGCATTCTGCATCAGGTGTATCTCAGCCGAGGTTGTAATTACCTGTCTGGCCTAAGCTTCTGAACCCCTCTTTATCGGACCGCAGCCATCGGTCCACCCGAACTGCACAGTGCGTGAAGCTAGTAGATCTGGCGTATATAAAAACTGTTGTGTCTAATTCCCAACATCTGAAGATCGACTGACGCATCATCGGATAACACAACGTAACTTTCATCTCGCCGCGTACTAACTTATTCGCTTACTCGTAGTCGGGAATACCTAGGTAACTAGTCCCTCCAAGGTAGCATCCGAAATACAGAAATAGCAGTACTGTTCTGACTCGTCGCGAGTCGGACAATTCCTTTCATGAAAACTGCGCTAGTAAAGTCGGTCCTGCTATCGACCGTTTGCTACCTCGCTTGTGCTCAGACCGTCACCGTGCAGGATGGAGGCTGGGCCAATTCAGGAATTGAGCTCGTGAGTTTCTCGTCTCCCCAATCCAACCAATTGGCCTCAGCCGCGGTTGGACCTTCGCTGTCCGCCATTACCCCCTTCCTGCCTTATTCGTTTATCCTCAGGAACCGCACCACTCATCAAATTGCGGCCTACAGCGCACTATGGACCTCCGTCGACTTGCTCGGTGGCGTCCATAACTCCTCCTTTGTCTTTGTCAACCCGTTCACGCTTGGTGGGCCCGAGGCTATTGCAGCCGGGGCGGATCGGATTGTGACTCCTGTACCTGGGCTCGGCTACGATCCCCTGCCTGGCACGGCGACCTTAGCGACGATACAAAACAGAGTCTTGACAAAATTCGGCGGTCAAAGAACTGTTACGGTATCGCTTGACGCTGTCGTATTGGAGGATGGTACCTTGATTGGCCCCGACATCCGAAACGCTGGGCCGCACATACAGGGCAAACTCGATGCGATTCGCGACGTTGCCATGAGCGTGTCTACAGCAATTCGAGGAGGAGCTGACGTGGCGGCAATTCAACATACCTTAAGTCAGATGTCGGCCGCCGCTGCGCCTAAGGAGGCCGGATTAGCCGCGCAACAGGCCGCCTATAGTCGATCTTATGGGGGACACGCAAAAGTAGGTCACTGCTATATTCGCAGGTGCTGGACAAGCAGGGTTTAGCAGTGCTACTTCGAGTATCTCAGGCTACAGCTAACACGAAACTGCCGACAATCCATCGCTAGAAGGAGAGGAAGAACACCTTAAGGAAACAATATGAGACACACAGTCAAAACGATCGCTAGCTTGCTTCGCAGCATGTTGCTGTTGATATCCGTATTTGTCAGTGTCCAAGCGGCTTTCGCCCAGCGTAACCCGGGGGATCTGACGATTGATCCCAATAGCTTCGAGTGTTTTCCGTACGGCACATGTATTGAGTTCACGGATGGCACCGGATTCTACGCAGCGATCCAAGCACAGGCTGACTGCCTCGATGATTTGGGCGACTATTACTCCACCGTTAGCGCCTCTGACTCCATTGATGTCGATCCGCTGTGCGATAATGTCGACGCAACACTAGGAGGCGAGTACGGAGATCCTTATGTCCACGCTTGGGTCGCCTCGGTGGACACCACTACATATCTGGAGGGAGACGGCGACACATACGACGACTGCGTCTTCGGATCGTTCTCAAGCGGTGGAGGCAACTTCGAGTGCAGCTCCACGTTCTGGGATTGGGTCGTCTCGCTCTTCTGACATGGCCTCGGAGAAGATCAAAAAGGGCAATTGAAGTTTCGAAATTGAAGTGTTTGTTCGCGGGAGGCTAAAGAATTGGGCTCACCCAGGAATTCGGAAGCCTCCCTTTGCCTTTTTCGGCTCGTCAGGCATCATTTGCGTGAAGAATATGCCTGTCGATTGGGAGTTCACTCTTAACTATGTCTTTGGATCGAGGGGAATGGGCACACCACAGGATAGATCTAGTAGGACACCCGTCACCTGAATTCTTCGAGATTGCCTCAGCTATTACGGGTTCTCGGGTCAGAGATCTGTCTGCCCTATTTCCCTGCATGTTCATTCTAAGAAACCGCACGCCGCATCAAATTGCAGGCTACACAGGATTGTGGCGGTCAGCGCACTACACGGACGGCGCCCGACCATTCTCATTTACTTTCATTAACTCCTTCACCTTCCGCGATCCCGAAGCCATTCCGGCAGGATCAGATCGGATCGTTACACCAGTGCCCGGACTTGGATACAGGCAATTACCCGATCAAGCTGTCCTGGCAAGTCTGCAAGCCAAGGTATTGGCCCGATTCGGCACACAAAAGGACGTAACGGCATCTCTCGACGCCGTAATTCTGGACGATGGCACTTTGCTAGGTCCCGATACGAGAAACGCTGGTCCACACGTTCAGGGAAAGGTCGATGCCTATCGAGACATTGCGGATCAGCTTTTGAATGCGATCCAGGACCGTGCCGGCGTGGAAGCTCTAGCCGGTATACTCGTGCAAAATGCGACGTATGTCGCGCCCCTAAAGCAGCTACGCACGGCTGATGAAGCTGCCTACAACAGATCCTACTGGGGAACGCGGAAAAGCAGGTCCCTGCAATACTCCATGGTGCTCGCTAAGGAAGGGCTGGGGGCTCTTTCGCGATTATGTCAGACAACTGCGGACCGCGAGCTGCCAACGATCCATCGCTAATACAGACAGAGCGGAAGCCCGATCAATTCCCTTTCGCTACGCCTCAGGAGACATTAACTCCGTATCCGCAAAATCAAATACAACCCCGCCAACGAAAACACCGCGTCGGGCGACCATGCCGCTACCGCTGGGGGAAGCTGGCTCACCTCGCCGATTTTTTCGAACAGCGTTGCCGTTGCTCCGTAGGCGATGGCGATTCCAATGCTCACGCCGATTCCCGCCATCGCTCCGCGATTGCCTACCAGGAAGCTGAATGGCGCCGCGATCATCGCCATGATCAGTGCGAATAGCGGCACCGAAAACTTACGGTAGAACTGCACTTGTAGCTTCACTGTGTCAAAGCCGCTTTGTTGCAGATCGCGGATATAATGCTCCAGGTCCAGAAAGTTCATCTGCTGGTCCTGTACGGCCTGCTTCAGGAAATAGTCGGGCGCTTCGACCAATTCAGGGAAGGCCGTGGCCTGATACTTCTGATAGGACGTGCGTCGGCCGCCCTGAAAATCACTGCTCCAGCCGTTCTCGAAAATCCACGTTCGCAGCGACGGGCTCCAGTGCGCGCGCTCGGCCGCGATCTGCCGCGTGATTTGAAACGAACTCGGGTTCAACTCAAAGACGCTCACCCCTACCATGGTGGCTTCGGTCGGGTCGAAATACTTGTAATAGTAGATCCGTGAACCGGTGCCCATGATCCACTTCTGATTCGGGTTGCGATAGGTCTGCGTCGCGCGGCCCTTGATCTCATCGCGCAATGCGTCCTGCTTGCGGTTGGCCGCGGGCACGTAGTAATAGTCGAACGCGAACAGGCCTCCGCTGAACAACGTGCTCGCAATCAACACAGGGAGCGTCAACCGGTACAGGCTCACGCCGCAGGCCTTGAACGCGGTCACTTCGTTCTGCTTGGTCAACACGCCGAACGTCACCAGCACCGCCACCAGCACGCTGAATGGCAGCGCTTCATAGATCAGCTTGGGAGTCAGGAAGAAGAGATACGTGAACATGGTGACGAGCGGGATCTGGTTGCGGATCATGTCGCCCATCAGCTCGAAAAAGTTGTAGATGAGTGTCAGCGAAACGAAGCTCGCCAGCCATAGCGCCAGGTAGAAGAGGAACGTCGAAAGCACGTACGTATCGATGAGCTGCGGCACAAGCGGGAGCCTTCTTCCCGCTGTGCGCGGCCGCTCGGCGCGGCGGCGCGACTCCAGCTTTCCGAATGCCCTGCCGAATAGTCCCTGTATCGCTCCCATCAGGTCGCGATCGCCCGGGCGCTCCATGCGGAAAAGGAATATCAGGCCGGCAAGTCCGAATGCGATGTTGGGCAGCCAGACCGCAAGCGCCACCGGCAACGCCCTCTGCCGCGCCAACCCGATTAGCGTAACCGACGAAAGATGATAGCAGAAAAACGCCAGAAATACTGCCGTCACGTATCCCGATGACTTGCCGCCCTTCCGCGTCGCGATGCCCAGCGGAATGCCCACCAGCGCAAGCATCAGGCACGCTACCGGCAGCGCAAAGCGCCGGTTCAATTCCACCTGCGCTTCGATCCATTCCGGTCCGTAGTAGCTGAGCAACTCCCGCGTGTTCATGGCGCTGAACGGCTGTGTCTTGGGAGACGGTGGGGGCGCGGCGTCCAGCGCCTGCTCGCCGCGCGGGAAGGACACGTCATGCGCCACGCCGTCTTTGCCCATCTCATAGGTCGAAGCATCGCGCAGCGAAAGCTGGATGCGGTTGTGTAGCGGCTCGGATAGCGCCACAGCCTCACGCGCCACGGTAATCAGCGGGCCTTCCGCTTTCGAGCCCATGCCGTTCGAACGTTCCTCGGGTGGCGTGACATCGGCCATGAAGACGTTCCGCCACAGAACCACAGGACCCGGCCGGACGTCTCCCACATAAAGAATGGTGTTGGGAAAATTCTCCTGGAAAACGCGCGGTTGAATCTCGGCCGAAAGCTGCGTCGCCATCAGTTGCGTGCTGATGCGCGCCGTTTCCCGAAACGAGTAGGGAGTCAGACGCAGCGAGGCCCAGCCGGCAACACTCGCGGCCAGCAGCGCGAATAACAGCACGGGCGCGATCACCTTGCGGCTCGAAACGCCGGCCGCGCGCATGGCTATGATCTCGCCGTCGCTCGACATGCGGCCCAGTCCGATCAGGATGCCGACCAGTACGCCGAACGGAATCGTGAGCGGCAATAGCGGCGGCAGTGCCAGGCCGAACAGCTTGAGCGTGAGCCTTCCGCCCGCATTATTGCGCACCAGGAGGTCGAATAGCGTGTCGGCGCCGTGCAGGAAAATGACAAACGTCGCCAGCAGAGTGCCGATCAGCGCACTGGGCAGGATCTCGCGAAAAACATATCGCCCGAGGATTCGCACCGCAAAGGCCCTAGGGAAGCAACTCCGGCGCGGGCACCACCGGAAGCTTGGGCAGTTCCTCTTCCACCGGATGCAACTCCAGATCGTCGATCAGAACCGAGGGCGCCACCACGCTGGTCTCCACCGAATAGTTGGATGCACCCATGAGCGCAAACGGCGCGCGGTTATCCTCAAACGCGAAGACTGCACTGTCATCGCCGGCCGCCATGATGTCCTTCAGGGACCGTGTATTCAGACCGCGAAAACGAACGCCGCGCACCAGTTCCTCCCGCCCGTCCGGATACAGCTTATACACCATGATGGGCAGACTCACCGGATGCGCGCTCGACGTTTGCTCACCCGTCAGGATTTGGCGCACTTCCTGCACGGAAGCAGACGAGGGGAAATCCATGCGCTTCACAATGATGCCATATGGCTTGTCGCGCGCCTGACACATCTCGATCAGCTTCTTTTTCAGCTCCGCAACCGGCACCGTTTCCGACGAAGTGACGAACAGGTTGCTGAAATCGGCGCCGCTTACGCCGAATGCGCCGGGTAACCGCGCGCGCCCGTTCGACGCGCTGAAGCCGCGCATCGGCTGGCGGGTGAGCAGGTAACCTTTAAGCACGCCTTTTTCGACGAGATGCAGCGGCTGAGGGATCACGCCTTCCCGATCCACTTCATAACCGCCGGTGAGCATTTGTCCGTGCCATTCCTTTTGCGTCGGATCATCGACGACGGTGAACGACTCCGGCAGCACGCGCGCGCCGATGCGGCCTTCTAATTCACTCGGCTGGAAACCGCCGCCGCGCCCACCTCCTCCCACAGGACGCCGCGTCAGCGCCAGATTCTCGCCCAGCGTCTGCGCGAAAAGCTGTGCTCCGGCTTCGCCCTCAAACAGTACCGGACCGCTATAGTCCTCTCCCTTCGGCGCGTGGGCCAGCGCGGTGACGGCTTGGGCCAGATCCGCCACGCCACGCGTCATTTCCGCTTCACTCGGCAGATGCGCAGCATCGGGGGAAAGGAACGTCGCCGCGTCGCGGACTACCATTCCATCCGGCGCCTGTGCCGATGCGCGGGCGCGCACATATACGATGCTTTCCGGCGCACGCACTTCGGTGCCTTCGGAATTAACCAGATAGAATCCGCCTTGGCTTGATTCCAACTCTACGCTTGACGCCTTCACATCGGGAAATTTGTCGAAAACAGCCGACAGCTTGCGGACGCGGTTGGACCACGCGTCCTGATCGATCTTTTCTTCCGCGAGCGGCCTCAGCAAATGCACCGGCTGCTCGTGAGCAAAGTCGGCGAGCTGTTCGGAGACGGAAAGGTTGCGTAGCGCGGCGTGCTTGCGCGAGAGCGTCTCCACGGAAGTCTTGTAAGCGGAATCGGTTGCCAGCCAGAGATAGCGGCGCATCGCGGAGTAGGAATTCTCGATGGGAAAAGACCCCACGTCGTAACGCGCGCGCCCGAAAAACCCACCGGCGAAATTTGTATTGTCGAACTGATAGTCGCCTACGCGCACGCGCACTTCCGGAGACCGGAAATGGTCGGCGCGCCGCGACAGCAGCCCGCCCAGACTCGCGGTCACGCCGAAGTTGTCCGCTTGATCGATCAGGTATTCCACAAAGTACGGCGATTGCAGGTCGGGGACCTTCAACTGCAGAGACCGCTCCATCTCATCGTGCATGGCGCGCAGCATCGGATCGGGCGCAGGCGCTTGCGCACTTGCCGCGACGGCGGCCAGCAGGATGGGAACCAGCGCAAGGGTTCTCATTCCGACGCCCTCCCGCCGCCTACTGTTTCCGAGGGCGCCGGCAGCAAGGGCGGCCTGTCATTCGATTTGGCCTTCTTCTCGATTTCGATCTCCGAGACAAGGATCGCCGGCGACACTGCTGATACCGGAACGCTGCCCGACTCGGCCCCGCAATAGCCGTTGAACACTTCTGGCTTGTCGGACGTGGCCAGGATCTTCGCGAAGCTCGCCAACGGTGTGCCGACGATGTCCGCCCCGCGCACCAGCTCATCCGGCCGGCCATCCGCAAAAACTTTGTAGACGATCACCGGGATCACTTTGAATGCCTGGAGGCCGGCTCGCTGCGTGGTGGTAAAGCCGCCCGTGATATCGCGGAAATACAGCCCGTACGGCTTGTTCTGGCGTTTGATTTCCTCGATCAGCATCTGCCGCAAGCGCGCTTCCGGCACGGCGTGCGACGATTCCACAATCAGGTTCGACTGCCGCGAGACTACTTCGTATCCCGGCTGCCGCCGCCCATGCCCGTTCGATTGGTTGAAGCCGTGGATGGGAGAACGTGACATGAGAAACGTCTTGAGGACGCCGTGATCCACGGCGGTCACCGGCCTCGCTTTGACGCCCTCATCGTCGTATTGATACCAGCCGTTCAGGTCCTCGCCGGCGATGCGTTTGCGCGTCGGGTCGAACACCACGGAGAGAAAATCGGGGAGAACCTTCGTGCCGACGCTCTTGGTGAAAGTCTGGCCTTCGCTCTCATCCTTTTGCCGGTGGCCTTCTACGCGGTGTCCGAAGATCTCATGGAAGAAGACGCCCGCGGCGCGGCCCGAAAAAATCGCCGGGCCGACGAATGGCTCCGCTTCCGGCGCATGCAACAACGCGGTGAGGTCCTTGGCCACGCGGTCTACAGCCGAATCGAGTTCCGTTTCCTTCGGCAAGCCGGATTCGTCGAAGGCTTCGAACGTGTCGAATGTGCTCAGGTCCGTGCCGTCAGCCGCTTTGGCCGATGCGGTAATTACCACCCGCGCGAACCCCCGCCCATGCTCGATGCGCGAACCTTCTGTATTAACGAAATACCTTGTATCGGTCTGGCCCATCACGGAAACCTGCGACGTAAGCACGCCCGGATACCGCGCAAAGCGCGCGGAAAGCTGCCGCACCCGTTCGCTCCATGCCGCCTCGTCAAAATGCAGCGCCGGAGGGGCTTCCACGAAGACCGATGGTTCTTCGCTCGAAAAATCATTGGAATCATCCTCTTGCGCCACGCGTACCTGTGTGTTGGTCTTGATGCGGATGAGCCGCTCGGCAGCGCCGCGATACGCGCGATCGGTCTCGAGCCACAGCCGGCGCGCAATCGAATTGGGACTGTTCTCGTAACTCAGCACCGCGCCTGAAGTGAATTGACCGCGATCGCCGCGCACCAGGTGATAGTTATCCAGCTTGGGCGACCCTACACGCACCGAGACATCCAACCGCCGCGCCTTGCCGTCGTCTTTCGATGTGATCACACCGAGGGCGCTCGAAATCGTGTGGTAGTTCTGCTCGGTGACTTCATAGCTCATGAAGTAGGGCGCTGGATCGGCTTTCTGCTTGAGAACGGAGAAGTTACGATTCAGCTCGCTGGACATGACGTCCAGCAGCGGGGAATGCTGCGCCAATGCAACCGTAGCCAGTGGCAGCAGCAAAGCCAGGCGAGGCAGTACTTTGTGGATCAAGTGTCCAGCATACCACCGGCGTGTAACCGCTGGTTTTCAGACGGGTTCAGTGACTGGAGCAGCCAGAAGCCCCTTTTCTTTAAGACCCGAAAGCGCCAGACCATACCGGCCGTGAATGCCCGTTTTCTCGAAGATGTGCTTGAGGTGAATCTTGACGGTGCCGGTGCGAATTCCGAGCGAAGCAGCAATATCTTTGTTCTTCATGCCTCGCTCCACCAGTTCCATGACTTGAAGCTCTCTGGCCGTCAGGGCAGAACGCGCAAGCCTCCCCGGCCGATCGATTTCCTGCAACATATAGTCTTCCATCCAACTGCTTCCGGAGGAGACGGTGCGCAGGCAATGCAGCAGCATGTCGAGGGGGGCCGTCTTGCGCACCACTCCCGATGCGCCGGCTTGCAGGAAGCGGAGAGCTTCCGCCTCCGACACCGTATTGCCCCAAATGATCACGGCCGCTTGCGACTCCGTAGCGCGCAGCGCCCGAAGCCAGTCCATGACTGCGTGAATGCCGAATCCCTTATCGACCAGCAACAGGGATGGCCGAATGTCTCGAACCGCGTCGAGCGCCTCGGCTAAAGTGGTTTCGGCCGCGACGACCCGCAGCCCTTCAGCCGTCTCCAGTAATGACCGTAAACCTTCGATCGCGATCGGTTCGGTATCACAAACCGCAAGTGTATCCACTAGATTCGCCTTTAGTCCGCCATCTTGACGGGCTACAAGAGATATCGGCTCAAGCGTTCGATTGGTTTAGTGCTTAAGGAGAATAACGGCTCTCAAATTTCCGGGATCAAGGGACGGTAACCGGGCCCAGAGAATATTCGGCGAGATCGAGCCAGCGGTTCTGCAATGTATTCTGCACAAAAGAGGTTCGCTCCGCTCGAAACACACGCTTTCCCCGGTAGTCGCGCCAGCGGCGGGAGGCCAGCAGGCTCAGGCTATCGACATCGTCATACGGAATCTCTTGCGCGAGAGTGATATGGGGATGGTAGGCGAAGGGTTCGGCGGCCTGCAGAACGTCCGTGTTCATAGCCGCATGCATGCGGTATAGCTCCTCGCGGCCGCTACCCAATTCCAGGTAGACCACATTCGTCACCGGAAAAACCCGTACATCGGCAATTTCCAGATCGAATGGCGTCCACACTTCCGCCAAAGAACGCACACGCTCGGCCGCCACATTCCAGCTCACGGCTAAAGGCCGCGGCGGCAGAACACTGACGTGTGCATGCGGCCTGCATCGCGGAACCATCTCCAGGCGAAGGTCGTCCAAAAAGCGGCCTAGCGGGTCAGGAATATAGATGACCAGCGCAAAGATGTTGAGGCGCTCTTCGGCGGGAACACAACAGTGTGCCCCTATCGGATCAGAATCCATGCTTACTCTATGGTAACCATTTTGTAGGATTCTGTACGCGCCGCCGGTGCGCTGGAAATCTCACCTGATACGCTGAAGGGAACATGCCAAGCGAAAGCGATTCCAATCCACTTCTCCATGAGCAGTTTCGCGTGCCATTCGACAAGGTGCGCGCTCAGGATGTAGAACCGGCCGTTGCGGAGCTGCTGCGGCAGGCACGGGCGCGTCTGGAGGAAATCGCCGCTGCGCCGGGCGAGCGCACGTTTGACAACACGATGCGCGCGATCGACGAGTTGACCGTGCCGCTCGATTACGCGATGGGCGTGGTGCGCCATTTGGAATCAGTTGCCACCTATCCAGAGCTGCGCGCCGCCTTCAATGCCGTGCAGCCGGAGGCCAGCGCCTTCTATTCCGGCATCCCCCTGCACCAGGGGCTCTGGAATGCCCTGCGCCAGTACGCCGGAACTGCCGAAGCGGCAGCTCTCACAGGCGAGCGGAAGCGTTTCCTCGATAAGACTATCGACACCTTCCGCCGGCACGGAGCCGACCTCGATGCAGCCGGAAAGAAGCGCCTCGAAGAACTCGACGTGGAACTGGCGCAGGCCACTACCAAGTTCGGTGAAAATGTTCTGGATTCCACCAATGCTTTCGAACTGCTGATCACGGAAGAATCGCGCCTCGCCGGACTGCCGCCCACGGCCATCGCCGCCGCGCGGGAGAGCGCGACTCGCAAGGGGCTCGAAGGGTGGCGCTTTACTCTGCACGCGCCCGACCTGTTCGCCGTAATGACGTATCTCGATGACGTGGAGATCCGCCGCCAGGTGTACCACGCCAACAGCGTGCGGGCGACCTCGGGCGAGTGGGATAATCGCCCGCTCATTCGCCGCATCCTCGAATTGCGCCGTGAAAAAGCCGCACTGCTGGGCTTCCCCGATTTTCCCGACCTGGTGCTCGAAGACCGCATGGCGCACACCGGCGCGCGCGCGCTGGCATTTTTGGAAGACCTCAAGTCGAAGACCGAAGCGCGCTTTCGCGAAGAAAACCGCGAACTGCTGGAATTCCGCCGGTCGATCGAAGGAGTGCAGGCTCCGGAGCTGCAGCCCTGGGATATTGGCTACTACGCCGAAAAGCAACGCGCCGCGCTTTATGCTTTTGACGAAGAAGCGCTGCGCCCGTACTTCCCGCTGGAGAGCGTGGTGGCGGGAATGTTCGAACTCGTCGGCCGCCTCTATGGCATTCGCGTTGTGGAGCAATCGGGCGTGCCGGCGTGGGACCCGCAGGTGCGCTATTACGAAGTCTTCGACGCCGACGGCACGCGCATCGGCGGCTTCTTTGCCGATTGGTATCCCCGCGATAACAAGCGCGGCGGCGCGTGGATGGAAGGCCTGATCACCGGCGGTCCCACCCCGAGCGGCTTCCGTCCGCACCTGGGCGTAATCTGCGGCAACCTGACTCCACCGCTCGGCGGCAAGCCCGCGCTGCTCACGCATCGCGAGGCCGAAACCATTTTCCATGAATTCGGCCACCTGCTCCATCACCTACTGAGCCGCGTGGAAATTCGCACGCTGGCCGGCACAAATGTGGCGTGGGATTTCGTCGAACTGCCATCGCAGATCATGGAGAACTGGTGCTGGGAGCGTGGCTCGCTCGACTTGTTCGCACGCCATTTTCAAACGGGTGAGACGATACCGGAAGACCTGTTTCAGAAGATGCGCCGCGCCCGCACCTTCCGCGCCGCCAACGGCCAGATGCGGCAGCTCGGTTTCGGCTTTGTCGACCTGCTGCTGCATACCCGTTACACACCGGAACGCGATGGCGACGCTGTGGAATACGCACGCCGGGTCCTGCAGGATTTTAGCCCCGCGCCGCTGCCGGCGGATCATGCCATGATCGCCGCCTTTACGCATCTGTTCTCCAGCCCGGTAGGATATGGCGCTGGTTACTACTCCTATAAATGGGCTGAAGTCCTTGATGCCGACGCCTTCACGCGCTTCAGCGAAGGCGGAATCTTCAGTCCGGAAATCGGCCACGCGTTTCGCGCGGGCATTCTGGAAAAGGGCGATAGCGAAGACCCGGCCGAATTGTACCGGCACTTTATGGGGCGTGACCCGGACCCCGGAGCCCTGCTCCGCAGGTCAGGGCTCGCGTAGCGCTGTTGTTCCGGCACCGAAAAACGGAACAGGCTTACGCCTCCAGATGCAACAAGCGGAGCGACCCATACTCTTCCGCGCTCCTCACCGCAGTCGTCGGCTTCGCAGCAAGCCGCTCTGTTCGGTTGCTATCTGCCGGCACGGCGGGCTCGCATATCGATCTCTGGAAACCCTGCGTCGATTTTGCGAAATCGGGCTAATCGGTCTGCGCGGCGGCGCGCAAGTGGGATCTGGCGGTCAGAGCCTCGACATGCGGCTCTACAACGCGCTCTACGTGCCGCGGCCTCTGAGATTCGCGTGGCCACGGGGAGGCGGGCTGCGATCTGGCAGAAGTTTCGGCGCCGGTGAGCGGAACTTATCCCCTCCAGTTTGTCCGGTTCGCAGACATCCGGCGTGACTCCGCGTTACACTTTCAGGCGAATGGTCCGGCGACGCAGCGCGATCTGAACATCCTGATTGGGCGAAACGGTAAGGCTGGAAGGATTGTGGCCGGCGGGACGTTCAGCGAAGCTGCGCAAGAGAAAATCTCTCGTTCCCGCCAGCACTTTCTCTCGCACCGCGCGATCCGGTAGCATTCGCGCGATTTCAACTGCCCCGATCATTGTTGAAAAAATCACAAAAAAAGCGCGTTCTTTCTCCGCAGAGCGCGCGCCAGGCATGAACGGCAACATGCGGGTCTTGTAGCTCACTAACTCCGCCACAATCTGAGGCTTCATCTTCTTATCTGCGCGCGCCAGTTCCGGGGAAAGTGCCGCCAGAGGGCACCCGCGCTCGGGATGGTCGCATAGATCCAGGCTCAAGTAGGTTCTTACAACGGCCTTCCATGCCTCTCCAGGCGGCGACTGTTCGGCCGCGTGAACCAGCGTCTCCTCGATTTCCCGGAAGCCCTCGCGGAGCGACTCCAGCAGCAGGTCGTCCTTGCTGCTGAAGTGCTTGTAGAACCCGCCGTGTGTCAGGCCGGCGTCTTTCATGACGGCCGAAACCGCAGCGCCGCTTAAGCCTTCGGCTCGGACGCGGCGAGAGGCGTCTTTCACGATCTTCTGATGGGTCTCGAGTTTATGTTTGGGGCCGTAGCGCATGATTATAGGATGCTGCGGATCATTCTTAAGACGCAATCCCTGCCCATGGCTGCGGCCGAATGAAGAAAAATCCGAATCCATAAGATTATGAGCATCATCCTAAGAGCGAAAGGAGAACTTCCATTTCTCATCCAATTTTGATTGCAGGCGCCGCCGGGACGATCGGACCGCCAACTCGAGATGTGATTGTCAGGGACGAGCACTGGGTCCATGCTCTGAAGGAGCGGCTCGGTCCTCTTCCGCATCTTTGGCAAACGTTCCGCAAGAGTGAAGAACGTTTCCAGATTATCGATGCCATCCGCGGCGTAACGAGGAAATCACAGACACTAGAGGAGTTTTTTCGAGAGAACGCCGGATTCCTCGCCAGCCGCACTCAGGAGGCCTGAAATGTCAGCAGAAACTCTCTTCCGCATCCAACTCGTTTTCGGTTATGTCGCGTGGCTGCTCTGCTTCAACGTTTACGTTTGGCCGAAGCTCAAGGCGATGGACCGATTCGATTCCCAACGTGCAATCGCCACGCTGCACAGCTTCCGATTTTTCGGGCTCGTCTTTATCCTTCCGGGCGTTGTGGGGCCTGGTCTGCCGGCCAGCTTCGCCACTTTCGCCGCCTATGTCGACTTCGCAACCGGAGTGCTGGCCATGCTGGCGCTCCTCACCGCGAAGATACGCCCGCTGTTTTGGACTTTCGTCGCCACCTTTAATCTTGTGGGAGCGACTGACATCCTCCTCGACTACTACCACGCCACCCGGGCCGGCCTTCCTGCAATGGCGGGTCAACTGGGCGCCACCTACGCAATCCCGATCATCTACGTGCCCCTGCTGATGATCACGCACGTCACTGCATTCTACTTCTTGCTGCGTCCGAGGTCAGCAAGTAATGGACAAGGATTTTCCGTGGAGAATAACTATGACCGATTCCATCATCAAAGTACGCGAGCGCTATAATGCCACCGGCCTCACCGGCCGCATCAAGTCGGTACTCACGACCCTCGCGCCCGAAAGCGAGACGCTGACGGTCGCTCAGCTCGCTCCACTCGACCAGTTCCACACGCGGGGCATTCTCGCCACCGCCGAATTGGCGAGCGCCGCTGGGCTCGATTCATCCACCCGCGTGATGGATCTTGGATGCGGCATCGGCGGGCCTGCGCGGTATCTTGCCGCAACTTTCGGGTGCGAAGTGACAGGCATCGACCTGAGCTCTGCATTCATCGATGCGGCTACTTATCTGACGGCGCGCTGCGGCTTGGCCGATCGCGTGACGTTTCAGGTGGGCGATGCCCTACACCTTCCGTTCGCGGATGCGAGCTTCGACGCGGTGTTCCTGCAGCACGTGGCAATGAATATTGAAGATCGCGGCGCGCTCTATGCCGAGGTGCGGCGAATCCTGGCGCCGGGCGGCAGGTTCATCACCTACGATCTGGTGCTTCGGGATGGCGATGTCGTGTATCCGGTCCCGTGGGCACGCGACGCCGCGGCGAGTTTCCTGCTGAGCGAAAGCGATACGCGCATTGCGCTGGAACGGGCGGGGTACAAAACGGCCCTTTGGCAAGATGACACCCAGGCGGCGCTTGACTGGTTCAGGACTGTCATGGGCGCATCGCCGCGG
The DNA here is from genome assembly GCA_035550475.1 of Bryobacteraceae bacterium. Taxonomy (GTDB): domain Bacteria; phylum Acidobacteriota; class Terriglobia; order Bryobacterales; family Bryobacteraceae; genus DASZPB01. The sequence goes on from DASZPB010000036.1 coordinate 60,002, forward strand.
GGCGGCCCAAATCTCGGGATGGTCATGGGCCCGGAATTTGCCATCATGACCGGCAATCTGGTTCGCAACCTCCGCGAGAACCGCCTCGGTGTCCTCTCTGCTGTCCTAACGCGCGACTGAGTTGTGGCTGCGAAGTATCCTCGCTGGACACGTGAAATCGCGAACAGATGCGGCCCGCGAGGGAGAGCATCTGCTTTCGAGCTGTGTCAACCGTATCAAACCCTGTCTGAAACCGCCATTTAGGTGTCGTCCGTCAAGCCAAGAGAGCAGCGGAATGGAACGGCTCGGAAGGGAATTTAGAATCTTTGGTGCGGATGAGAGGACTTGAACCTCCACGGAGTTGCCCCCACTAGAACCTGAATCTAGCGCGTCTGCCAATTCCGCCACATCCGCACAATTGGGTGTCGTTCTATTTTTTCAAACCTGTACTCCGGAAGTCAACGTGTGTTCGCGATACGTGGCCGATCGGCCGAATCTCGCCCGCATCGCTTGCGGTGCGCGCCTTTCGATGCTTCGCGGACTCTCGCTACGTCATCTTCTTCCGGTCCTAACGGGCATGGGAGTATAATGCGAGGCTATGCTTGACGAGGATTTTGCCGGATATTTGAGGGGATTTGGGCCCTGGGCACTCGGCATTTTACTCACCGCCGCGCCGGGCATTTTGCTCGGGCAGACTACCCCCGTGCTTCACATTCAGGCCGATCAGGTGACTGCGCACGTCAGTCCATCACTCTACGGGCTGATGACCGAAGAGATTAATTATTCTTATGACGGCGGGCTTTACGGCGAACTCGTCCGCAACCGCAACTTCAAAGAAGATGCCAGGGAACCGGTCCACTGGACACTCGTTCGCGAGCGCGGTGCAATCGCCTCGATGTCGCTTGATCCCGGCCAGCCGTTCAACAGCGCTGTCCCAACCAGCCTCAAACTGAGCGTTACGCAGGTCACGGGGGCACAGAGCGTGGGGATCGCCAATGACGGCTTCTGGGGAATTCCGGTTCGTCCGAATACACGTTATCGCGCAACCTTCTATGCCAAGACGGATGGGGGACTCTCCGTACCCATCACCGTTGCGATCGTGAGCAATGATGGCGCGACTACTTATGCCAGCGCGCTTGTTTCCGGAGTAAGCGGCAACTGGCAGCGATACGAGGCTACGCTCACCACCAAAGACGTGAAGGCGTCCGCCGATAATCACTTCGTACTTTCCACGAACAAGCCCGGCACTATCTGGTTCGGATTCGTGTCTCTATTCCCGCCAACCTGGAATGACCGGCCCAACGGCAACCGGAAGGATATCATGCAGCTTCTTGCCGATATGAAGCCTTCCTTCCTCCGGTTCCCCGGCGGCAATTACCTGGAAGGGCGTTCGCTCGAGACGCGCTTCGTCTGGAAGAACACGGTGGGCCCGATCACCCAGCGGCCGGGCCACTATGACGATTCCTGGCGCTACTGGTCGTCGGACGGTATGGGACTGCTCGAATTCCTGGAGTGGTGCGAAGACCTTCACATGCAGCCCGTGCTCGCCTTGTACGCCGGTTTCGGACTGCGCGGAACGGTGCGCATCAAGCCTGGACCGGAGTTACAACCTTACGTTCAGGACGCACTCGATGAAATCGAGTACGTCACCGGCAGCGCCAGTACTACTTGGGGTGCACAGCGGGCCCGGGAAGGTCACCCGGAGGCTTTCCCGCTGCACTATGTCGAAGTGGGCAACGAGGATTCTTTCGACCGCGAACCGGGCAGTTATGACGGCCGCTTCACGCAGTTCTTTGATGCGATCAAGACCCGGTATCCGCAGCTTCAAGTGATCGCGACCGCACCCGTGAAGGGCGTCACGCCCGACGTGATCGACGAGCACTACTACCGCAACTCGGAAGACGAAATGGCTTCCCATGCCCACGATTACGACACACGCCCGCGCACCGGACCGAAGGTGTTCGTCGGCGAATGGGCCACGCGGGTGGGAGTGCCGACGCCGAATATGAGCGCCGCGCTCGGAGACGCGTCCTGGATGACAGGGATGGAGCGCAACTCGGACCTGGTGATCATGTCATCGTATGCTCCGCTCTTCGTGAATGTGAATCCGGGCGGCATGCAGTGGCGCACGGATTTGATCGGCTACAACACGCTCAACAGCTATGGATCACCGGCGTACTATGCGCAGAAGATGTTCAGCCAGCACCATGGCGACGACGTTCTGAAAGTGGACGCACAAAGCGTGCCCACACGGGAATGGCAGCCGCCCGCGCGGCGTGGCGCGCCGGGTTCTACGCAACCTGCGGCCCGTCCAGCGCCGGAGCAGGTGCCGACCCTGTTCTGCGATGCCACGCGCGACAGCAAGAACGGAGCGATTTACCTGAAAGTGGTGAACCGCGCCGGCACGCCGCAGCCCGTGAAGGTGGAATTGAGCGGGCTGGCCGGCATCGACGCCTCCGGCCAGGCGATTACGCTGAGCGCGAACAGCCCCGAAGATACCAACTCGATCACCGAGCCTGAGAAAGTGGTTCCGGTCTCAGCGACGGTTTCGGGACTGGGCACGAACTTCACGCACACGTTCGCCCCGTATTCAGTCAATGTCCTGATCTTGAACGGCAAGTGAGAATGCGGGCCGCCGTCTGCAGGCGGCGGCCCTTCTCTTCCTTGCCGGCGTGAAGCCACCCCTCTTCCGGCGGTAAAATCTCTTCATGCTTCGCACAGCGGCACTTGTCACATTCTTGTGTTCCTCCGCGTTAGCGGCTCAAACCGTTCTGATTGTGGCCGACGAAGTTCCCGCCATGCAGGTGCTGGCTTCCAAGCTCAAGGCGGGCGCGGGAGTCGATAGCCGCATCATCCAGCAAACGGCGCTGCCTCCCGACATGGCCAAGTACCCGGCTGTATTCGTCTACATTCATCGAACTCTGAACGAGTCCGCCGAAGTGGCCTTTATCGACTATGCGAAGAACGGCGGCAAGCTGATCCTGCTGCATCATTCCATCAGCTCCGGCAAGCGTGGCAACAAGTACTGGTTTCCGTTCCTTGGCATTTCGCTTCCCACCGGAGATTTCGCCGCGGGCGGTTACAAATACTTTGAAGGGATTACAGACGAGATCGTGAACCTGGCGCCGACCAGCTACGTCACTACGCACGACGTTCATTACACGGCGAAGATCAGGTATAAGAACCGTGATCTTCCGGGATTCCAACTCGACGATACCGAAGTCTACATCAATCACGTATGGACAGCGCCGAAAGAGAAACTGCTGGGCGTAAAGTTCACCGACCCTAGCGGCCAGGTCCACGAACAGGACACTGCGGGCTGGCACTTGCGCACGGAAAAGGGGCAGGTTTACTACTTCATGCCCGGTCACAGCTCACGGGATTTCGAAAACCCTGTTTATTCGCAGATCATCGTCAACGCGTTGACTGCGAAGTGATGCCGCTCAGACCACTTGCAGGATGAGGCACTTCAAATAGTGGGTTTCGGGGACGGTGAGCAGAATCGGGTGATCCTGGCTTTGTGTTCTGCGCTCCAGCACTCGAAGCGTGCGTCCAGCGTCGAGCGATGCCTGAGCCACCACTTCCAGCAGCAGGGCTTCGCTCATGTGATGCGAGCAGGAGCACGTCACTAATATGCCGCCGGGCCCGAGCAGCCGCAAGGCGCGCAAATTGATGTCCTTGTAGCCGCGCGCCGCCGCGTCGAGGCTTTGGCGCGATTTAGCAAAAGCCGGAGGATCCAGCACGATGAGCGAAAACTGCCTCCGCGCCGAAGCGTATCCGGAAAGCAGGTCGAACACATCCGCTTCACGAAACTCGATGTTGGCGATCCCGTTGCCCTCAGCGTTAAGCCGGGCTGACGTCAACGCAGCACCCGAGCTATCCACCGCTTCCACCCTTTCACAGCGCGCGGCGAGGTGGAGCGCAAAACCACCGGTGGAAGTGAAACAGTCGAGGGCCCTGCCCCCACAGGCATATTGCGCGACCGCCGGATAGTTTTCGCGCTGATCGAGAAATATGCCGGTCTTTTGCCCGTGCAGTAGATCCGCCTGCAATTGCAGACCGTTCATGCGAACAGTAACGGTCTCCGGCAGCGCTCCCGCGACAATAGAAGATTCCATCGGCAATTGTTCTTTGGCGCGCACCGCTACATCATTGCGTGCTACGATTCCGCGAGACTGGAACAACTCTTGCAGACAGGAGAAGATCGCGCCCTTGGCTGCGTCCATGCCCTGATCGAGCGTTTGCACTACTAAATAGTCGCCGTAATGATCCACGATCAGCGCCGGCAGCAAATCCGCTTCTCCGTGGACCAGCCGATAGGCGTCGCTGTTGCGAACCACCGCGCGGCGGTAATTGGCAGCCGAACGCAGCCGAGCCAAATAAAAATCGCGGCCTGCCTCTTCGGCCTGCCGCGAAAGCATGCGCAACGCAATCTGCGAGGCGGAGCTATGATGCGCGGCGCCGAGCAGCCGTCCGCGCGCGTCGACAACTTTTACGACAGAGCCCGGCTGCGCGCCGCCGCGGTCCGTCACATCGCTGGCGAAAATCCACGGGTGGCCGGAGGCGACTCGCTCGGCCGCCCTCCGGTTGACCCGCACTTCATTCATCGCATCGCCTGCAAACGGGCGATCCGGTCCTCTGTGGAGGGGTGCGTGGAAAACAGCCGCATGATGCTTTGTCCGGTGAACGGCTTAATGATGAACATGTGTGCCGTGGCAGGGGAGGCATCCATCGGAATTCGTTTGGACCAGCTTTCCAGCTTCTGCAGCCCGGCAATCAATTCATAAGGCGTGCCGGTATATTTGGCTGAAGCGGCATCGGCGTCATATTCCCGCGAACGCGAGATCGCCATCTGAATCAGCATCGCCGCGATGGGCGCCAGAATCAGCATGGCGAGGGCGCCCAACGCGCCGCCGCCCCCGCGATCGTCGTCTCTTCGCGGGCCGCCGAACCAGAACGCCATCCGCGCCAGCACCGTAATTGCCGCGGCAATAGTGGCGGCCACCGAGCTGATCAGAATATCCCGGTGTAGCACGTGACCCAGTTCGTGCGCCACCACGCCCTCGATTTCGCTATCGTTCATCAATTGCAGAATTCCCGCGGTAAATGCTACCGATGCGTGTGCGGGATTTCTCCCCGTGGCAAAAGCATTGGGCGATTCTTGAGGAATCAGCCAAAGTTTCGGCATCGGCAGCCCCATGCGGTTGCACAGGTTCTGTACCAGCGGTCCGACCCGCCGGTAGACTTCCGGATTCTCTGTTTCGCTGACCGGCTGCGCCGAATACATCGCAAGGGCGATCTTGTCGGAAAAAAAGTATCCCGAAAAATTCATCACCACAGCCAGCACGAGACCGATATACAGGCCCTGACGGCCTGCCAGCGCCTGCCCGCCCACCAGCAGGATGGCGCTTAACAGCCCCAGTAAGAGCGCCGTTTTCAAGGCATTCGTACTCATGGTTTCAATCCTTCTATCCGTAAGCAGGCGGGGAAAAGCCGCGCATACGGCCTTCCCCGCGCGCAGGGCCGCAGCCCTTATGCTTCCACTTCCACGAGCTTGGTGAGTTGGATCTCGCCTTCGCCGGCCGAGTCAACCAGCACCGTGTCGCCGTCGGCGAACTCGCCCTGGATCAGTTTGAGCGCCATCGGGTCCTGGATCAGCCGCTGGATCGCACGCCTCATCGGCCGCGCTCCATATTGCGGATCGTAGCCTTCGTTGATGAGCACGTCCTTCGCCCGCGACGTGACCTCGAGTTGAATTCTCCGGTCTTTCAGCAGCTTGCTTACATTCCTCAATTGGATGTCCACAATCTGCGCCAGGTGCTCACGCGTCAGAGCGTTAAACACGATGATGTCATCCACCCGGTTCAGGAACTCCGGACGGAACTGCTGGCGCAAAGTATCGAGCAGCCGCTTCCGCGTGTCTTCATTGCGATGATCCTTGGCGTGCACCGAAAAGCCGATGGTGTTCTTCTCCACCATCCCGGTGCCCACATTCGAAGTCATCACAATCACGGTGTTTTTGAAGCTCACCGTGCGCCCCTGGCCATCCGTCAGCCGCCCGTCATCCAGAATCTGGAGCAGCATATTGAATACGTCCGGATGCGCTTTCTCGATTTCGTCAAACAGCACGACCGAGTAAGGCCGGCGCCGGACCTGTTCGGTAAGCTGACCTCCTTCATCGTACCCTACGTAACCCGGAGGAGAACCAACCATGCGCGAAACCGCATGTTTCTCCATGTACTCCGACATGTCGACGCGAATCATCGCGCGGTCGTTGTCAAATAAGTACTCAGCCAGCGCCCGCACCAGTTCCGTCTTACCTACGCCCGTTGGACCCAGGAAGATGAAACTGCCGATGGGCCGTTTCGGATCGCTCAGGCCGGCGCGGTTGCGCAGAATGGCGTTCGACACCAGCCGCACGGCTTCATCCTGGCCCACTACGCGGTCCTTCAGCCGCTCGGGCATTTGAATCAGCTTCTGGATTTCGCCTTCGAGCATACGCGTCACCGGAATACCGGTCCATTTGGCAACGATGCGCGCGATGTCGTCCTCGCCGATTTCTTCTTTGAGCAAAGCACTCTCTTTCACGGCTTCGAGTTCCTGTTCGGCGGCCTGAATGTCTTTTTCAATCTGCGAAAGCCGCCCGTACCGCAGTTGAGCAGCCTTCTCCCAATCGCCCGCCCGGCTGGCTTTTTCTTCTTCCTGCCGCAGGTTTTCCTGCTCTTCCTTAAGCTGGCGGACGCGCTGAATGGCGCTCTTTTCCCGGTTCCACCGTTCCTTCAGGTTCGCGGATTCCCCCCGCAGGCGTTCGAGTTCGCTTTCGACGCTGCGCAGCCGGTCGTAGGAAGCATTGTCGTCTTCCTTGGTGAGCGCCTGCCGCTCGATTTCGAGGTGCGAGATCCTGCGATCGATCTCATCGATCTCAATCGGCATCGAGCCGATTTGCAGCCGTAGCGCCGAACCGGCTTCGTCTATCAGGTCGATCGCTTTATCCGGCAGGAACCGATCGGCAATGTAGCGGTGAGAGAGCACGGCCGCCGCGATGATGGCCGAGTCTTTGATACGGACGCCGTGGTGGATCTCGAACTTCTCCTTGAGTCCTCGCAGAATCGCAATGGTATCGTCCACCGTCGGCTCCCCGACCATGACGGTTTGGAAGCGCCGCGCCAGTGCGGCATCTTTTTCGACGTGCTTTTTATACTCGTTGAGCGTAGTGGCGCCAATGCATCGCAATTCGCCGCGCGCCAGAGCCGGCTTGAGCAGGTTTGCGGCATCGATGGCGCCTTCGGCCGAGCCTGCGCCCACCAGCGTATGCAGTTCGTCGATGAAGCAAATAATTTCGCCGTTGGAATCGACGATTTCCTTCACCACGGCCTTCAACCGGTCTTCGAATTCGCCGCGAAACTTGGTACCCGCGATCATGGAGCCGAGGTCAATCGCCACCAGCCGCTTGTTCTTTAACTGATCAGGCACGTCGCCGCGCACAATGCGCTGCGCCAGGCCTTCGACGATCGCGGTCTTGCCCACGCCGGGCTCGCCGATCAGCACCGGGTTATTCTTGGTGCGGCGGCTGAGCACCTGCATCACACGCCGGATCTCTTCGTCGCGCCCGATCACCGGGTCCAGCTTGCCTTTACGCGCAGATTCGGTGAGATCATGCGCGTAGCGTTCAAGCGCCTGATATTTGGATTCGGGATTCTGATCCGTCACCCGCTGGCTGCCTCGCACGGAGACCAGAGCTTTCAAAATGGCGTCATGGTTCGCGCCGGCGCGCTCCAGCAGTTGACCGGCAGGGTCCTGCCGTTGTTCGGCAATCGAAAGCAGCAGGTGCTCGGTCGAAACGAATTCGTCTTTGAAATGCGCTGCTTCATCAAAGGCCCTTTCCAAGACCTGGTTCAGCGGCTGGGACAAGTAGGTTCCGGGCTGCATACCGCTGGTTTTGGGGATGTCGCCCAGCAAGCGCTCGCCTTCGGCAATAATGGCGTCCGGGTTCACACCGCATTTCTCCAGAACCGGACGCACAATTCCTTCATGTTCCTGCGCCAGCGCTACCAGCAGGTGTAGCGGGTACATCACCTGGCTCTCATGGCGCGCAGCCAGGGCTTGGGATTGCTGTAACGCTTCCTGTGCCTTTTGAGTGAGCCTGTCCAACCGAAACATTTTTCTTTCCCCCTATACCAGTAGGGCAGGCCTCCGTGGACCTGCCCCTTCTTCCTTCCAGCAATCAACCAACCTTTACTTCAGATGCATCACTTCTTTAGATGCATTATTGCTTCACTTCGACTTTCACCTGCCTCGGCTTGGCAGCCTCTTTCTTGGGCAGAGAGACTGTGAGAACGCCATTGTGGAACGCAGCCGAAACCTTTTCCGTGTCGAAGGTATTGGGCACCGCGAAGCTACGTGTAAAGTTGCCATAGCTACGCTCGATCCGGTGATAGCCCTTTCCGGATTCTTCCTTGTTGAACTTCCGCTCGCCGGCCAGGGTGAGAGTCTGGTTCTCCACCCGCACATCGATGTCTTTCAAATCAACTTCCGGCAAGTCGGCCTTTAGAATTAACTCGTTATCCGTCTCGTAGATATCCACGGCGGGAGACCACGGACGGTTGTCCTGCGGCGTGTTGAACAGATGATTGAACGCATCTTCGAACAGACGCAAGTTGGACAGTGGGTCGTAATGGCTGAGAGACATTGGATTTAAACTCCTCATCGATGGTATCCGAGGCCGCTTGGCGACCTCATTCAATCGATATAATAAAATATGAGCATTATAATGTCAAGTAATCGTAGCTGTAATGTATAAATTAAAGAAAACGCGCCGATTAGGCCACCTCGGCGGTCTCACGGCGGACTCCTCCGTCGGTCCCAGCCACAAGAAATATCGCGCGTCGCACGACGGATCTGATTTATAATCAATCGATTCAAGACCGCCGGCATCATTCGCCCTTGAGGCTGGCTGGCTGAGCCCTCAAGCTCAGGCCCTGCGATTTAGTGATTTCCCGTACATCGGATACTTGCTTGCGATATGTACGACTGGATGCACTCGCACTTTCGGGTTTTGCTCTTGCTCGCCGCTCTCCCGCTTCTGGCTGCTGACGAATCTCAACTCGCGCAATCTTTGCGGGCACAGTCAGACTTTGATCGGGTCCAACTGTCGGCCATTCCGAAGCTGCCGGATACCCAGGTATGTGTACAGTCGGAAGCGGCGTTGGCGTCGGTGGCCTCCGCTACCGAATTGCCATTGGTGTACTACCGGAAAGGCTACTGCGAACTGACTGGAGCTACGCTGAATCACTGGTCGCAAGCCTATGCCCAAGCGGCAGCGGATTTCGACAAAGCCATTCAGGCTTGGCCGGCACGCGCCGCCGCAGCGCCGAAAAGGGCGCCTGTTGAACCGGTCTCTTCCGGTTTGCAGGCGTTATCCTCCGTCGCAAAGCTCCACGCGGATCCCGATGAAGCCGCCATTGACAAGGCGCGCCAGCAGCTTTCAACTGCCGTGGAGAATTCGGTTTGCCCGTCCAGCGTAATGTCGGTCGATTTCTGCCGGGCTGTGCTGTCAACGGCACGGCAGTGGCTGGGTTGGATTGCCATTCGGAAAGGCGAATGGGACGTGGCCGAACGTGACTTCGCGGCTCAACCGGACTCCCCGTGGGCGTTCTGGGTCGCAGGTCATCAGGCTTTTGCTCAGGGCCGCTACCCGGAGGCCGCTTCCAGATACGGCAAGGCGATGGAGATTTGGAACGATCTGAGGGAATTGCCCGCGCCGTCTTTTACGCAGCGCCTGCGGCCGCAACCCGACACCGGTCCGTTTCTGGCCGATCTCGGCGGCGCGCAGCTTCTAGCGGACGATACGGTAGCCGCGATGAAGACCCTCGATACGGCGATCAAGACGGACCCCAATGATGCCCGGGCCATTTTTCTGCGCGCGCGAACCGAGGAGGTCTCCGGGCGGCCGGAGCAGGCGGAGAGCGATTTGAGTCTGGCGAGCCGCACGGCCTTTGCCGGCGCGAAAGACCTGCAATCGGGCGAGGCCCACCTGTATCGCGGAATCCTGCTTTACCGGCGCCACGATTTCCCCCGCGCGGAAGCGGAATTCGCGAGCGCCCTCAATTTCGACATCCCCGTGACGCTGCGGCCCGACGCCGAAGCATGGCGCAATCTGGCGGCAGTGGCCGGCGGTTCGTGTGGCTCATCGCGCGAGCGGCTTGAGCAGTCGCTGGCGTCCGCATCGCCGTTCTTCCCGAAGCAGGAGGCTCAAAAACTGGTGGTGTCATGCAGCCTGACCTCCGGTGTCGGCGACGCAACGAAGGTTGCCGGCTCGTCCGGCGCGGCTGGCGCGTCCCTCAAATAACCACTTGCGCCGCGAGCGGGGTGTGTTACAGTGCAGGATAATATGGCATCCCGAAGTGTCAATAAAGTCATCCTGCTTGGTCATTTGGGCAAGGACGCCGAGACCAAGTTCACGCCGAGCGGAGTGGCTCGCTCCACATTCACGATCGCAACCAACCGCCGGTGGAAGGACCAGCAGTCCGGGGAATGGAAGGAAGAGACGGATTGGCACAATGTGATCCTGTGGCGAAGCGAGAATCTGGCCAACTATCTGTTGAAGGGGAAGCAGGTATATGTTGAAGGCCGCTTGCAGACGCGCAATTACGAGGATAAGGAAGGCCAGAAGCGATACATCACGGAAGTAGTCTGTGATGACCTGATTCTGCTCGGCAGCGGACGCAGCGATGCTCCGGGCGGTCCTCCAGAACATGGGCAGCCGGTGTCGATGCCACGCTCCCAGCGCCCCCAAGCCTCCCAGGCTGATGAGTTCAATCAGGGAATTACGGACGACGACGTTCCATTCTAGCTACCTACTTCATCCCAGATACAAATCCGCCAGGCCGACGGGATCATTCACATGAAGGATTCGGAACCGGTCGGCTGCGCCTTTGCGTGTATAGGCTTCGGCAGCGCGCTGATATGCCTTTTGCGCGGTGGCGGTTTCGACCGGCTGCTTCATTGCATCCACCGGATCGATCAGCCTCAACGGCCGGCTCGCGATGGCAGCGGCTACATCCGGCAGGTCCAAATACTTCAACACGCCCGCAATGACAATATCTGCGCCGTGCAGCGTCCGGTCCGATGCAGCCATCGTCTGATACGACAGCAGGCCGCCGTGACAAACGACGCTTTCGACGCGAGGGTCGAGCGCGGCGGCGAATAACGCCCATAGCGCTCCTATCCCTTTCCCAATCACACGAACTTTGCCCGGCTTCTTTTGCAGCGAGAGAGCGTAGTCGACGGCCCGGACTGCATCGGCAACACGCATCCCGATCAGCGAATCGTCCAGTTGCCAAGCCTGGTAACTCATCCAGGTTTCCACGTTGAAGACGTGCGCAAACTCGCTGCGGCGCGATGCCGGCGCCGCAACAGCCGTGCTGCCGATGCCGCGCACGTCCACGGCAACCACCGTGTGTCCCTTCTCTGCCATCCGGGAAGCCAAGCCGGATTCGTGAACCGCTTGAGCGCCTTCGTCATCGAGATACACGATCGGCAGGCCCTGTGGATTTGGTGCGCGCGTAACCATTGCCGTGAGCGTGATTCCGGGTTCGGAATCGAAGAAGACACGGCCCGGACCGCCGTCGCGCGCGGATATCGGCGTCTCCGGCCTACGGTACTTCAGCAACTGGCGCAGCGTGCCTACCGTATTCCTGGGCGCTGCCAGTTGCAGATTGGCCGCTTGCTGATTAATGCGCGTGAAGATGGAGCCGAAGCCCGAGTAGAGAAGCGATCCGTTGGGCACGCAGCGCAAAGTCTCCTGCGTCTCCGGTTGGTAGTCCGGCTCCTCCGTGGGACCAGGGTGATTATAGAAGAAGCGGCACAGCCAATCCGTGGAGGCGATGCGCAGCTTCTTTGTCCAGGCGTGCGGGGCTTGTGCTTCCACGGTGGAGAAGCGGTCCGCCGCGCCCAGCAGTTCGTATCTCTTTTTCACGTCCGCGGCGGCGTCATTGAAGGATGGATTGAAATGCTCGACGGTGACCAGAAGAGGCCGTGGTGAGATGGCGGCGTGTAGTTCCGCTGAGTCGATGCCGAACATGGCGGCGCCAAACAAGTTCTGTTCGCCGTCGGCGGGCGAGAGGCGCTTCGTCTTCGGATCAATCGGCCATTGATGTCCCAGCCCGCCCTCATTGATGACGATGCACGCAACTCGCTCATCGGCGCAACACAGATACATGGCCTGCGTGCCGCCGCCCGAGTGGCCGGCGCAGCCAATGCGCTTCGGGTCAACCTCCGGCCGCGATAACAGGTAATCGATTCCGCGCATTCCGTCCCAGACGAAATACTCGTTGACGTCTTCGCCGAGCAGGCGGAGAAGATGACAAGCCAACGAGTGTTCCGTCGTCGAAGTAATGCCACCGGCGGCCTGGTTCGTCTCCGGATTCCAGAAGGAACGCCGTTCGCCCTGACCCATAGGATCGTAAGAGAGCACGACGAACCCGTTCTCCACCATGTTGCGATAAGCAAGCTGATAATCGGGGTAAAAACGGGAGATATCGTAGTGGCCGCAGGGAGAAAGTACTCCGGGATACGGACCTGCGCCGCGCGTGGGAACCCACAGGTTGGCAGTCACCCAGAAATCAGGGCGGCTCTGGAACATCACGTTTTCGATGCGATAGCCGTTGCGCTCGGTCGTCTTTACCACGCGGGCGTGGAGTGGAGTTTTTTCAGGGAAGCCGCCCAGAAGCTCGATTTCCTTCTCGCGGACGAAGCGATTCCGTCCGCGGATCTGAGCCGGCGTCTGCAGCTTCACAATTTCCGCGCGCCATTTTTCCGCAATGGGATTGAGCCGGGCCGCCAGATATTCCGGCATCATGGCGGGCCCCGGCTCAGAAACTGCCGCGCACAATCCTCGCGGCAGCGTGCCCAAGACGGTGAGTCCAGCCAGCAGATCGCGGCGCCGCATCAAAGCGAAGTGGGATGGCATGTGTGGCTCCTTCTTGGATCGGTAGCGAATCACAATCGTACCGCACACGCATCCGGGCATTTTTTCAGATCAAACGAAAGAATTGGGCCGCGAATCTGTCTTAACGGAACAAAGAGATTCGGCTAAGCAGTAGCTCAGCGGCCGCGCTTGGATACTCTGTCCCGCACCTCTTGCGGGTCGCGCGATCCCACAGCCATCAGATACCGAGAATCATGAGGGCTGCAGCGGGGAGACGGAAGTTCGGCGATTGGGCATTCGATAATCCTCTCCTCACGGTCAGAACAGTCAGCACACAGGATTCTGCGCGCTCGCAGCCAATACGATGCGCCTTGCAGCCGGTGCGCCGCAGCCATCGTCTGGCTCACCTGCTCCTTGCCGCTTACCCACGCGCTAAACTCCTCGGTTCCATCTGCGTGAATGATTTTTACCTGATATTCGTTCCCGTGATTATGCCCCATACGTCCTCCAAGCTGAGATGGCTCCAGCTTCCCGGCATCGCATTGCGAAAAACCGCATGAATTAAGAGAACACTTCTAATTCCTCTTTCACCTATTTGCGCGAAAGAAAGGAGGGCTTAGCCTAACTGCTTCAGCGCGCAAGCCCACCCGATTAATTTCCGCTTGTGCGACAGCAAGGCATTTCCAGTATGGCTCGCGCGAAACTTCATAGTCAATGTTCGTTACATACAGTTTCAGAGGAAGTGTTCGTGAATGCGCAAACGAGCGAGTGCGTGATTTCTTACATTCGACTTACTGGCTTTCACTATCATCTTTCCAATGAAGAATCTGAAGGTCTAGGTGTACCGCGCTGAGTTCCCCTCACGACCATGCCAGCAGTAGCGTGTACTTCGCGGGGATGCACCGTGGGGGTAGAGGCTGAGCGTTGGTTTTACGCGAACCGGCAACTGAGAAGACAAATTCTACGATTCGGTTTTTTGAAGTGCGCGATCACAAAATGATTTATGTGTGCCCGAATCGGCCATTTGACGAAAATGCGAAATGGAAATTTGAAATGACATCGCCAGGGTGATTGCGGCCGCGGACGAAAACGTGGTCTTGTGGAGTGGAAAGCGCAATGAAAGGACGTGAGCAGCAAGACCCCGTGGGGCCTCCAGCAGAGGCCCCGCTAGAACGCGTCGACCGGTACGACTGGGAACAGGTATCGAAGGATCTGGATGAGCAAGGGAGCGCGGTGATCGAGCACCTACTATCGATGAAAGAATGCCGTGCGCTGGCAGACCTCTATCCCCAAGACGAAATCTTCCGCAGCCGGATTGTCATGGCGCAACACGGTTTTGGACGCGGCGAATACAAATATTTCCGCTACCCGCTGCCGGAACTGATCGCAAGCCTGCGCACATCGGTATACCCGAAGCTTGCACCGATTGCCAACCAATGGAACCACGCGATGGGCATTGACGTTCGCTTTCCGGATCAGCATGCCAAATTCGTCGCCCGCTGCCACAAAGCCGGACAGACCAAGCCGACGCCACTACTGCTCCAATATGGCGCCGGCGACTATAACTGCCTGCACCAGGATCTCTACGGCGAGCATGTCTTTCCGCTGCAGCTTGCGATTCTGCTGTCGCGCCCCGGCGAAGACTTTACAGGCGGCGAGTTCGTGATGACGGAGCAGCGCCCGCGGATGCGGACGCGAGCGATCGTGGTGCCTCTGCGGCAAGGTGATGGAGTGATCTTCGCAGTTCACAGGCGGCCCGTACAGGGGATGCGCGGCGCATATCGGGTGAATCTGCGCCACGGAGTCAGCCGCATCCGGTCCGGTCATCGATATACGACCGGGATTATTTTCCACGACGCCGCGTGAAGGTCTGCTCCCGCGGGCAGATGGAGTGAGTGATGGATCGCAGACGGTGTTCGATAGCCTAGCAGCAAGGCAAGTTCGACGAGTTCATTGACGAGTTCAATCAGCAGCGCCCCCACGAGGCTCTCGGCATGAAGTGTCCGGCCGAGCTCTATACCGCCGCCTCGCCGCCCCCTTATGACGGCATTCCCGAGCCGCATTACCCCTTCCACGACCGCACCGTCATGGTCACCCATTGCGGCCGCCTCTGCCTCTATCGCAAGAAGATCAATCTCACCACTTCGCTGGCTGGCCAAGCCGTCGGCATCAAAGAGGTCGACCACGGAATCTGGCTGGTCAGCTTTATGGAGTACGATTTGGGTTATATCGATTTGGAGGAAAAAATTCTGCAGCCTTTGGAGAATCCCTTTGGGCCTAAAGTGTCACCCATGTCTTAGGAACGATGTGTTACCTATGTCTCCGGTCCGGACAGAAATAGTTTGGCTCCTCAGGTAGGATTCGAACCTACAACCCTTCGGTTAACAGCCCGGGAAATTTGATTTTCGGCGGCCAACGCCTGACTGCGATCCATAGCGATTGCTTGCGCTATATTGCTCATTTAGAATGGCTTGTTGGCCAAGTTGCGCCCGGGAGTCGAGAAGCTGAGTCGCTTCGATTACGACCTATTTCGACTGATTTTTAGACAGCATGGGCAAAGAAATGGGCAAAGTAAAAATAGCTTCTACCGCTGGCTAAAGTCCTGCAAATAGGCTCGTAGTTCATCCCGGACGCAGCGAAAGATTGCGAGCCGCTCAAGTGGGCCGTCGCCGTTGTCGGCGTCGTTGTCATCATGATCGCGGTGATGGTCCATCGGCGCCCTCGCGGCGCTGGTCTTGGGGTGTAGAGGCCACAGAATGTGTCCTGGTGTGCGCCTGCATATTACCGCTCGGGAATGTTAACCGCTCTGCTGCCAATCGACAAGGCAAATATTCCCGAGCGGGAGTTTTTTCTTGATTACTCACTCGCAACCGTTATAATATTACCGTACGGGAACATCTGGAGTAGGCATGAAATATTCATCCGCAGCTATTGGACGATTGATACGGGATACGCGGAAACGACTGGGTGTGACCCAAAAGGATCTCTCTCTCACGTCCGGAACGGGACTGCGATTCATCATCGAGCTTGAAAAAGGCAAGGAGACTTGCGAGCTCGGGAAAGTGCTTACCGTACTGAATACGCTCGGCATCAGGATGACGTTGAACCCGCCAGCCGCCGCGCAAGGATCTGCCGATGTCCCGCATGCTTGATGTTTATCTGCACACCGACCTCGTGGGACATCTGGTTCAGGATGACGACGGGGACATGAGTTTTCAGTACGCCGAGAGCTGGGTCACAGCGCCCCGCGCCATCGCGCTTTCCCATTCATTACCGCTGCGCAACGAACGCTTCCGGCGCAAAGAATGCCGCGGTTATTTTGGCGGCATCCTGCCCGAACAAACCCAGCGCGAAACCATCGCGCGGAACCTTGGAATCAGTGCCCGCAATGATTACGCGATGCTGGAGCGGATTGGGGGAGAATGTGCCGGCGCCGTCACGTTTCTGCCGCAAGGCACGTTGCTGCCGGAACCACAGTACGGCTATCGAGACCTGACCAACGAAGAACTTGTCGCAATCCTGAAGGAACTCCCCCGCCGACCGCTGCTTGCAGGTGAGCAAGGGATTCGTCTGTCACTTGCGGGAGCACAGGACAAGCTTGCCGTTCGCATCGAAGGCGGAATGATCCGTCTGCCTCTGGGCGGCGCGCCCAGCACCCATATACTCAAACCCAATGTGGAGCGTTTTGAAGATGTCGTCTTTGACGAGGCGTTTTGCATGCAACTCGCCGCCGCCGCCGGCCTTTCCGCAGCGCCAGTCGAGATACGAAAAGTCGACGATCTGGATTTCCTGCTGATCGAGAGATACGACAGGCACCACCATGCGCCGGCGGAGGGAGCATCCGTGGTTGAGCGCCTCCATCAGGAGGATTTCTGTCAGGCTCTCGGCATCGTTTCGGAACACAAGTACCAGAGGGAGGGCGGGCCGTCGCTGAAGCAGTGTTTTGCTCTTTTGCGCGACGTGTCAAGCGCACCCGTGATCGATCTGGCACGCCTGCTCGATGCCATCATCTTCAATTACCTCGTTGGCAACAACGACGCGCACGGCAAAAACTTTTCTCTGGTGTATCGACCCGGCCCCGACGACCTCGAGATCCGCCTCTCACCTCTTTATGACGTGGTCAGCACAGTCTATTACCCAGAACTCAGCCCGGAAATGGCGATGCGTATCGGGGGTGAATACTCATCCGAGAAGGTCGGCCTGAAGGACTTCGAACAGATGGCGGCAGACGCCGGACTGGGCAAGCCGATCGTGCGCGCCCGACTTGTGGAGACGACTGAACGTGTCATGACTGTGCTTCCGAGTGTTCCTACTCCGAACCATGTATCAAAAGAGGTTGCGAATCTCATCCGTCAGCGCTGCGAGACGGCGATGAACCGCTTTCGCAGGCGGCCCTAAGAAAGGCAAACTTTCGGTTGATTCGGTAGAGATCGTGCGTGAGCTAACGCAAAAACAGCAACCCCACGGGCGACGCATTATGTGACATCAACGGTACGATAGAAGACACGCGAACGATCTATCCGTCGCTCGCGGAGAGAACATGCACATTTTTAAGGAATTCATGATTGAAGTGGCCCACAGACTCCCAAAGGCGCCTCCAGGGCACAAATGCGGACGTCTCCATGGGCACTCGATACGTGTTGAAGTCCATGTAAGAGGGTCCATTGATCCTGAGCGAGGTTGGGTCTTCGACTACGGCGACATCACGACAGCCTTTGCTCCGGTTCACGAGAGTCTCGATCACCGTCTTCTGAATGATGTGGAGGGTCTGGAAAACCCCACAAGCGAAAATCTTTGTCGCTGGATATGGCATCGGCTGCTGCCAGCGTTACCGGGCCTTTGCAGAGTGGTCGTCCACGAGACTTGCACCACGGGCTGCATTTACGAGGGTCTAGAACTGTAATCCAATGGAAAGCTCTTCCCAACGATCACAGGCGCAGACGACTTCAACGCGAAGCGCAGCGGGTGATACGGCGGCCCAGGTGGTGGGCATTCTCAAGGAATGGCAAATTCCTAAAGAACAGCTTGCTGACATGGTTCAAGCGACGCAGCGGTCGCTGGATACCGTTACTCATTTAACCGAGTACGAGGACGACAAGGCCAATCGAATTCTCACCGCGATGGCCTTCTTAAGTGCATTGGAGCAGTCATATTCGCAGTCCTTCCATCGCGCTATCCGCTCTCGATGCCGCTAATGCTGCTTCATGCAGGATCTATCTGGCAAGCATCTCTATTAATCGTGACCGACGCGGCCTTTGTTGGGTATTCCTTGGCACTAACGGCAGGGGTAGCTATCGTCCTCCACGCAGTACGCCCTCGGTTCAATGTACCAACAACATGGAAGCCGGAGGGAAGCAGGCCGGGATCGTATCTATTCTTCGCCAAAATTATCGAAGTATCTCCGGCCGACTGGGCGAGCGCATTTGTAAATTCCAGAGATAATGAACTCCTTGCCGCATACGTCAAGAATTCAGTCTTAGAAACTTATTTGATCGCCGAAAAAGTTGCCCTGAAAGTAAAATGGCTAACTCGTGGTGTTCGTCTCCTTTTTGCCTCTACGATCATACTGGCGATTTTGGTTTCTCTGGTTGTAACGACTCTGGCATTAGTTCCCGAGAAGGTAAACTCAGGACCGCCGTCCGGCTCGTCGCCCAGCGCTGCTCCGGCAGGAAGAGCGAGCGATCAACGATCTGTCCCAACTGATCGAGCCTCGCAAGCTCGCACCAGTAACAACCTAGACCCGGCCAAAAAAGGAAGTGAATCATCGATACCTCTTGGCAACTCACGGAGGTAATACCTTGTGGCAATCAGATCGATTTGGAGGCTGCTCAAACCGCATCTGTCAGGAAGCACTTTTAGATAATGCTCATCCCGGGGAACAACGTGAGGATTCACGCGAGGCCGCCGGGTTCGAAGTACGCAGGGCCGGGATAGGCCATTATGGCGCGGGACAAGGCGATCACGCGGGCAACGTCGCCCTACGGATCGCTTAGGGCTCGTGGCTCTTCGCAGCGTCACTATCGGGATCAGTTACACGTCAACGTGCGATTCACTTGAGTATAGAGTTGCTGGTAGCTGATTGTTCTGAAGAACGGATGCTGCTGTGGAGGTGCAATAAATCTAGTTCGACCAAGTTGGTCAACCCACACCGGCACAACATTGCCAGCCAAACCAGCGCTGGTTGCGGCGATTTGAAGCCGCGTATGGATCGCGTGCTGTTCATCTGCCGGCTTCGAATCGAAAATACGATCGAGAAAAATGATGATTACGTTGACACTCTGGATGTTGAGATGAGCAACCTGAAACGTTTCCATCAATAGCCTCCTATACAGTGGTTTCGAATTTGAACTAGGTCGCTGACCGCTTGAAAGGTTTGCGATTATAGGCAAACTTCTTGCGCGCAGCCTTGCGGTCAAATTTCCAAGCGATCTTGACGCGATTCCGGTTCATGCGGCGGTTCCAAGCTCTGGACTCAGCCTTTAGCGTCTT
>DASZPB010000037.1:0-38360 GCA_035550475.1 Bryobacteraceae bacterium
ACGGAAACATTTTCTGCTCCAAATGTCTTAAACTCGCGAGATTTTTTCACAGACCCGCCAGGAAGCGGAGTGCATTCATGCCGACTCTTCTCCGCGCAACCGTAGTGTCTGAAGTAAACAGAACCCTCTCCACAGCGCCGCGAGCAGTCTACTGTTCCCCATCCAACCAAAAGCCGCGCTGATCCGCCATGCTAAAATGCCCCCGGAATATGGATCACTCCACCGCGCAGCGCGAGGTCGCTCATCTCTACCAAGACCTGCTCGACGCCTGGAATCACCGTGATGCTCGCGCCATGGCCGCGCTGTTCTCCGAAGACAGCACCGTCATCGGCTTCGACGGTTCCACCATGAATGGACCCGCCGAAATTGAAGCATCTCTCGCCCCGATCTTCGCTCACCATCCCACCGCGGCTTACATCAGTAAGGTCCGAAGTATTCGCGTGTTGACGGACGACGTCGCGGTATTGCACGCCGTCGTCGGCATGGTGCCGCCCGGCAAAGCCGATATCAATCCCGCCGTCAATGCCATCCAGATCCTGGTCGCGATCCGGCAAAACGCTGCATGGCGCATTGCGACCTTTCAAAACACGCCCGCCGCCTTTCACGGCCGGCCGGAAGTAGCGGAGGTGCTCACCGCCGAACTCCGCGAAACACTCCATTCGCAATCCACCAAAACCTAGTCCGCGTTTCGCCGAAGTACTTCGTAATATTCATGCCTCCGGCCGATATGGAACCAGCGCCGCCTCGCCGGAGTCTAATCTTCCGAATGCAGCGAGCGATCTTACTCGCGATATGCGGTGCGATGCTGGCCCTCGCGCAGACGCAGGAGCCGCAACTCCCGCCGCAATTCACGCGCGGAGGAGTCCGCCAGAATCTGCTCGCGCCCGGCATGATCATCGAGCTTTATGGCGCCCACTTTGGTCCCAGCCCGTCGTGTCCCGTCAATATTCCGCAGAACGGCCCGTATCCGCTCGAAGCCTGCAATGTGAGCGTACTCGTTGACGGCCATCCAGCCGAACTTCTCTACGTGGGGAACTACCAGATCAATTTCAAAATCCCCGCGGACGCCCCGGAAGAAGGCACAGCGCCGATTCAAGTATGCGTACGCGACCAGTGCAGCGATCCGGTGGAGTTCCGCTTTAGCGCGCACAAAGCCTACATCCATGTGCAGGGCAAGGCCTACGTTCACATGCCCGTCTGGATCGAAGCCGAGCAGCCGCAGCCTTATTTCATTCAATATCCCGCCAGGCTGGTCCCGTGGGATTTCGGGGGGTCCACCTTCGAAGTTCTTCACAACGGGCGTCCGATGACGCCAGTCCACCAGCCCTTGCCGAACGGCGGCACCATAGCTGGCGGCTCCATTGCGCCCTCTGGGTCGCCGCCCTCGCGCTTGCCGCTGCACCTGCTGTATCACTTCGACGAGCCCGGCACTTACTCAATCCGATTCACCACTTGGAAATATGGAGCCGACCATCACACGCCGGAAATCGCCTGCCAATCCGATTGGACGGAAATTATCGTCGAGCCATTCACCGCCGCTCAGCGTGATGCATGGCTCGCCCAAGAAGCAGCCAAAGCGCGCACAGCAAATCCCGGCCAGTTGATCGGCGATATCCTTCCTTCTCTGCTGGCATGGCCCGACGAAAAAGCCTTGCTCGTGATCCGCCAGATTCTGGACAACCCGAATCAACTGGTTAGGCTATTCGCCAGACAAAGCTTGTCCGCCTTCGACCCCGAGTTAGTCCGCCGCATGATTCCGCCTGGCACACTGAATGGCGACTTCTCCGTCATCCTGGGCGGCGGATAGGCCGTGCCGTGTACCAGCGAAGCTGACCACCACTCAGAGCCGCCTTCCCATTCCGATTACAATGAATCATGACCGCGCCATCCCACCAAGCCGCAAGCCGCTTGGCGATCGATGAGCCCGACGCCTGAGGTTTGCCTATGAGCCGGCAATTCACCATCACGCTCTCTATCGGACTGCTGGTCGTGATCATCGCGGTCATCGGCATTCTTTACATGCAGCGCGGTGCGCACATCGACCTGAATGGGCAGGTGCTCAAAGTTCGCACTCTCGGCATGGACGAAAACAGTTCCGTGGCTGTGCTCGATTTCCGCATCACCAATCCCGCCGATTACGCATTCGTCGTCCGCACCGTCACGGTCTATCTCGAAGACGCCGCCGGTAATCGCACAGAGGGTTTCACCTCCTCCGACGTCGATGCTGCACGCCTTTTCTCCGGCTATCCCTTGCTTGGACAGAAGTACAACGCTACGCTGATGATGAAGGACAAAATCGGGCCACACGCCACTGAAGACCGCATGGTGGCGGCGCGATTCGACGTTCCGGAAGCGAAGCTCGAAGCGCGAAAGAGGCTCGTAGTCCGTATTGAGGATGTCGATGGGCCGGTCGCTGAGATTTCCGAGAAGTAGTCTCCTTCTCCTCGTCCTGGTGTCCGTCGCCGCCGCAGCCTTGCAGGTTCCGGCAGGCACCGGGATTCAGATCCGCCTCAAGACCAAGGTTTCCACGCAAACTTCCAAAGCCAAAGACGCCGTGGAAGCCGTCGTGATTGCGCCTGTGATGGTCAACAACCAGTTTGCTATTCCGGCTGGAGCCATCGTGCGCGGCACGGTCGATAAAGTCACCCAGTCCACCAAGCCCGACGAACGTTCGCTGCTCGTTCTCAAATTCACCGAGATCGAAATCAGCGGAACCAAACTCAAACTGGCGGCGCAACTCTCCGGCGTGGAAAATGCCCGCGAGTCCGTTGACGATCAGGGGCAGATCAACGGCATCATCGCCGCCGATACCATCAGCGGCCGTCTCGATACCCAACTCGATAAGCTCGGCGAGAAGTACGCCAGCTTCGCGGACATTCTCACCGCCGCCAAAAAAGCGGTGATCCAATCCACCGAAAGCGACATCACTTATGACACCGGCGTGGAAATGGATCTGAAGCTGACCGCACCGCTCGCACTCGACAAGCCGAGCGGGCCCGGCCCCGCTGCAAGCCTGCAGCCGATTCCGAATCTCGATGCGCTGGCCGCCATGGCCGCGAAACAGCCATTTCAGACCATGGCGGAAAGTCCGTCAAAGCCCTCGGATGTCACCAACCTCATGGTGATTGGCTCGGAAGAACAAGTGAAGCAGGCATTCAGCGATGCTGGTTGGTCGAGCGCAGCAGCGCTCAGCGCGGAATCGAAACTCCAGACCGTGCAGGCTGTCGCCGAACAGCGCGGCTACAAAGAAGCGCCCGTCTCGGTGCTGCTACTTGACGGAAAACCGCCCGACCTGGTTTTTGAAAAACTGAACAACACGTTCGCCATGCGCCACCACCTGCGCGTCTGGCGTCAGCCCGCGACTTTTGACGGCAAAGCGGTCTGGGTCATTTCCGCCACTCATGATACCGGCATCGATTTTTCAGCGGAGAACCGCACCTTCATTCACAAGATCGATTCCCAGATCGATCGCGAGCGCGCCAAGGTGGTCAATGATCTTCTCTTTACCGGCAAGGTCTCCGGAATGGCGTTGGTCGACCGCCCTGACGTGCCCACACACAGCCAGAACGCCACTGGCGACGATCTCGATACCGATGGCAAGATCGCCGTCCTGCTGCTGAAGTAATCACCGCCGCAGAACGGCGTACGAGGGATCGAGCAGCACTTTGAGCGGCAATTGCCGCAGCGGAATGGTGAATGTCACCGGATCGCTTTCGCTACGCACCCAGTGCGTCGTGGCGTGGCCATGCGCCATTTGAATCTCGATCGGAACCAGAACGCTGAAGTCGTCATCCACGTCGCTCTGCGTCAGTTTCCCTACCAGCCGCAGCGCCGGCGCTTTGCCTTTGATGCTGTAGGTCAATTTCAGGCCCGGAATCCCGGTGCCGTAGACCCACTGGTCGAAGAAACCCTCCAGCTTGGGATCGCTCGATTTCGGCGGTAGAAACTGCGCAGCTAGTGTTCGGAATTCTTCCGTAGTGATTTCCTTCCGCCAATAGTGTTTCACTACCGAGCCCAGCATGGAAGAAAACGCATCGTCGCCCATGCGCCGCCGCAGCATCTGAAAGATCCATGCGCCTTTGCCGTAAGTGATGGCTTGCCACGCGCGCGGCTCTAGCGAGCTTTCCAGACGCCCGCCCAGCACGATAGGGCCTGCCGCGTCCACCGTCTGCCCATTGGCGCTCTTCGCCAAAAGCGCCGCGCGATAGGAATCGAGCACCTGCTCCATCGTGTGCGTGCCGCGCCGCTTCTCCAAATAGAGCATCGCGGAATAATTCGCCAGCGCTTCCATCAGCCAGGAATCGTGGTACCCGGCAGCGGTTACCACGTTGCCCCACCATTGGTGTGCTGTCTCATGCGCCTGCAGTACGTCCGCGAAGAAGAGCTCCTGCTGCGCGTTGGCATGCGGCATGGCCGGCTGCTGCAAATAGGAAAGCGTGGAAAGATAGATCAACCCGGGAAAGCCCTGCCCGAAGGTGCCGGGAATCGGCGAGACCGTCAGATGCGGCAACGCCGGGGGACCGAATCGCGACGCCATGAACTCCAGAGCCGACGCCACTTCCGAACCGAGCGCCTGCAAGCGTTCCACCGGACTGGGGATGGGCGCCGGTATGAAAATCTGTGGTGGTTCCTGCGCGCGACCGCGCCGCTGCGTCGGAGAAGCGGGAACCGATATCACTTCCTGCGGTTTCGGCAGCAGAGCCCGCTCCAGCGTCTGGTTGGCGTAGATGTCTACCACGTAGCCGCCGCGCGTGACGCGTGCGTGCGCATACTTGCCCAGGTTGAAGCCCGCCAGGCGAATCGGCGCCGAGGTGCGCCGCCGCGTGATGCGCCAGTCGCCATCTTCCTTATCTTCCACTATGTCGCCCGGTGTCACCAGATCCAGCCCGCGCGGGTAACGAAAGTTCAGGTCGTAATTGGAGAAATGCACTCCGAACATCGGATACCAGTCGCCGCGGGCGCGCACGAAGTAGACGCTGTCTCCCGCGTCCTGAATGACTTTGCCCGAATGATGAATTTCCAGTTCGTAATCGCGCCCCGTGTGCAGCGGTTCGGAAAGCGCCAGCAGGAACAGGGCGTTGCCGCCGCGCATCAGGTCGGCGCGCAGCGTGTCGCGCTGCAGCACTTCGGCGGTTCGGCCATCCACCGTGGCGCTCGTCACGGACATTTCGCTGGCAATATTGAGCGGGATTACCGTGATGCCGTCGACGAGCGGCCGCAGTTTGACGCGCGTCACCACATCCATCGTCAGGTCCGGCTGCACCGTGGCATCGATCCGGTAATCCTGCAGCAGAAAACTGTCCTGCGGCTTGACCGCTCGCTGACGATAGGACCGCGCTTCAAAACTCGTCCACGTGTCGAAAAACGCTCGCGTGTTGCGCTCGGCCACCTGGCCCGCCAGAATCTGCTCCGGTGCTTGCGGATCGAACAGCAGGTCGAAGTTGCCCAGCTTCGCGCCACTAATGAAAGCGATAAAAAGGCCGGGCTTGCTTTGCCCACCGCCCAGTAGATCGAGAGTCAGCCGCGTCTGGTAGCTCGAGACCAGATTCCGCAGCACCGGGCTCCACTGTTCATCCAGATCCGGAGCCATTTCAGGCGCTTTGCGATTCGTGGGGTTCGCCGGCACCTGCCGCATGAGCGCATCGTAGACGTCACCGGTGAACAGAAATACCGCCGTCCGAAAATGCTCATCCAGATTGGGAGAGCCGGTGAACATTGCGAGAGACCGGCGTTCGGCGCGGGAGGGCGGCAACAGCAGCGCTTCGCCATCCCCGCCATCCGGCGCTGCCTGGAACACGGCGGCGATTCGCTTTCCATCCACCGGCTTGCCGAAAATCAGGTAGCCGTCATTCAGGTAGATGCGAATATCTTCCTGGACAATGGTGAGGTCGCGAACACGATAGCACTCATCGCGATCGAAGCTATTGGCGCGAATGGCGTTGGCGACATCCGCACCGCGTCCGGCCAGCAGTGGCAAGCCCGAAAGCAGAACGAGCGCGGTCACCCATCGCATGATCCCAGTCTAGCGTTGCCCGCGTCCGTTGCGGTCGTGGCTCGGTGTCGTCTAAGCTGCGGCCTTGGCAATCGGAAGCTGTTTGATCCTGGCCAGATTGCACATTTCGAGTAACCGGATGATCGGCCATGCCGGATCGATCTCGCGCCCGCGCAGCGCAAACAGCGCCGAGCTCGGATACTCGTGGTGGTTGTTATGCAAGCCTTCGCCGGCCGTCAGGAACGCGATCGATTGCAGGTTGGTGGCCTTGTTATCAAAGTTGCGGTATCCCACCATGTGGCAGATGCTGTTGATCGAAGAATTCAGGAACACGTACAAAACCGCGTGCGTGGCCCATGCCGCCAGACCCCACCACACACCGAACATCAGCATGAAAATCCCGATGCCGCCCAGACCGGCCCATTCGATGCCAGGCATTTTGTCCAGCACATCGTCTTTCCAATCCGGCGTGTACTTGCGCACCACCGCTTTGTCGCGGGCTTCCTTGCGGTAGAAGAAGTAGTTGCCGAACAGAACGGTCCACAATCCATAGATATACGGACTGTGCGGATCGCCTTCCTTATCGGAGAAGTGATGGTGTTTGCGATGAACGGCGGCCCATTGCCGCGGGACCACTCCCGTGAAGAGGCTCAGTTCCAAATGCATCAGCGTCCCCACGGCAGGATGAAGTTCCAGGCCGCGATGCGTTTTGCAGCGGTGCAAATAAATGGTGGTAAAGAAAACGGAAACTTGCAGAATTACCACCGTGATGATCGCCATCCACAATAAACTCATTTGTTCTCCAAACCCGTTCTTGCTTATTGGATACCGAGTCTTTTGAAAGCACTACAGGGCGGGTAAGCTCCAGGGCGTGCTCCAAATCGTCGCTTGTAAGATGATACCAGATGCACCGCCGCCAAATCCGTGCCTTCTCGGGGGCCTATGGCCCCCCCCGGAAAGTGGCTGAGTCCTCACCAACCGGGCCGCTCTGGCCGAAAATATCGCTTAAAATCAGCGGATTTCCCGCTTACGGATGCTAAAATACGGGTGTTTTTTCGGGAGGCTCGAATTGCAATTCGTTACCTTGCAGCGGCCCGGGTATATCGAACCCGGCGTAATATTCGGCGACCAAGTCATGGGCCTGCGGGGGTCGGGATTCAACGATCTGGTTTCCGTAGTCAGCGGCGGCCCTGAGGCACTCGACCGAGTCAAGCGCTATGCGGAACACCCTCGGGGTAGCGAACTCATTGACCGCGACAAGGTGACGCTGTTGGCGCCCATTCCGCGGCCGACAAAAATCATCTGCGTCGGTTTGAACTACCGCGACCACGCCGAGGAATCGAACCTGCCCATCCCCGAAGTACCCACCATTTTCAGCAAGTTCCCGACCGCCGTGATCGGCCCCGGACGGCCGATCGTGCTGCCGAAAAACTCGCAGAAGCCGGATTATGAAGCAGAGTTCGCATTCGTGATCGGTATCGGCGGCCGCCACATTCCGGAATCCCGCTGGCGCGAGCATGTGTTCGGCTACACCATCGTCAACGATGTAAGCGCCCGTGACTACCAGATGGCGACCACGCAGTGGACGATGGGCAAGACCTTCGACACCTTCGCCCCGATCGGCCCGGCGATTGTGACAGTGGACGAAATCGAAAACCCGCACGATCTCGACATCTCCCTGACGGTGAATGGCGAAGAGCTGCAGCATTCGAACACACGCAACCTGATCTTCAACATCCCGAAGCTGGTCGCATTCCTTTCGAGCGTCTTCACACTGGAACCTGGCGATATCGTTTCCACCGGGACCCCCGCCGGAGTCGGCGCCGCACGAAAGCCGCCGCGCTGGCTGAAAGCCGGCGACACCGTCGCGGTAAAAATCCAGGGAATCGGTGAGCTGATCAACCCGGTAGTAGCCGAGCAGTAAACGGCCGCGCGCTAAACCGGCGGCTGATCCAACGCCAGGGCGTGGTGGGTGACGTAGTGGATTTCAATTGGCACGTGTGAGTTGAAGCGGCCCACGATCACCGCCTGAAAATACCGCGGAATCTCCCTTCCGTTCCCTTTCAGTTGGCGTACCAGTTGGGCCACATCCTTTGGATCGCACAGATACTCCGCCAAAGCTCTGGTCGCCTCGGTCGAATTCGCCGCCAGAACCATGATCGACCCTTTGCCCTGAAAGCCAGGCAGCCGTGACACCAGGCCGTACCTTCCCGAATCCGAATCTACGAACGTGGCCGGTTCATTCCGCTGCGGGCGTGTGTTATTGATCTTGCTGCCGTCGAAGACGAAATCCTGTTTGATCCGCGCCTCCAGCAATTGCAGGTTGAATTTCGGCGCGCCGATAAAGATCAGATCGTTGCCGTTGACGTCTTCCCAGGAGAGCGCGTTGCTCGGCTGCAAGACTACATTGACCCCGCGCAAGGCAAGCAGACGGCTCACATCCACCGCGGCAAATGCCTCTCCGATTCCCGTGTAGAAGAATGACGTCCGGTACGACTCCGGAACGAATTCCGGCAGTACCTGACTTTTATCCATGCCCGCGAGTTGAGCAGGGTCGTTCAACCGAGTATTGCGGAAGAAAAACTGGCCATCGTGAAATCGCAGGAACATGGGAGTCCCCAGTGACATGATGACGCGCCGATTGCCCTGGAGGAATGGTTGCCAAATCGTTTGCAGATCGGCCGACCAGTTTTGCGGCTGTGCTTCGGGCTTGGAGCGCTTCACGATGATCGCCGCTGTGAGCAGCAGAGACGCCGCGAGGCACGTTCCCAGGACAAGAGCATAGCGCCGCCAGGTCCGGATCTGCTGATCCGCCGAAGGGTCGCGCGGCGGATTGCCGCCCGCGTCGCGAAGCTGAAATTCGAGCTTGTAGTGGCCTTTGGGAATGTCCACGAATAGAGGATTGTTGCGGCCCTCCGTTTCGTAGTACACCTGCAGCTTTTCGCGCAGCTTGCTGACTTGCACGCGGACGGAGGCGTCAGAGCGGGGGTCGTAGTTCGGCAGCTTATTCAGGGCATCCACGCCGACACTGTACTCTTTCAAGGAGTCGGCCTCTCCGGCCAGCGCCTTATTCCCCAGGTATTCCAGAAGGCGGCGCAGGGTGGGAGCCCCTTCCAAAACCTTGCTGCTTAAAATTCGCTGTAGCTCCCGCTCCCGCGATTCTTTGACGTAACCGTCCACCATAGCTAGATTATGACTCGTTCGAAAAATCTGCGGATGCGCTCTGGGGCTTGGTGGGAGCAACAGGAGCGGACGCGGAGCAGGGTCGGAGTCGAAGCAGTACAATCACCAAAAAGGAAAACAACCATGAGCGGCTACGACTGCTCCTCCAGCGTAAGTTGGCGCTGTACGTCCAGACGAAATTGCCCTCGACCAACCTGGGTCAGATTGAGAAAGTTGCAGCGGTCCTGCAAACGACGGCGTAGCAAGATCAATCGTGTTTCCAGATTGTCTTTGAAGTCGGGCAACTGCAAGCTGGTATCCAGCCGGATCTCTTTGTTCGTAAAGTCCACTCGCCCACTCTGCGCGTAACTCTGGACGAGCTTCCAAAAGATACGGCCAGCAATGCCCTTGATCAGATACTCCCCATCGATAAAGATGCTGTCGTCCGCCTGGTAGTGCTTGACCGTTGAAGTGCCTGCCAGTTGCGCCGCATACGGCCTCTGTGAGATCAGTTGCGGTTCCGTGCTCTCGGCGCGCTCCAGCAGGGCCATTGAGGCAGCCATTTGGCGCGCGGCGATTCGGACTACCCGCTCATCGTCAGAGAGAAATCGCCCGGGAGTTGCGCTCTGAAGACACAGTATCCCGAGGAGTTTTTCCTGAGCCACTATGGGTACTACGAGCTGGCTTTCTACATGCGGCAGCCCAGGTAACGCGATCTCCCGTTCCAGCAGGCTGTCTTCACCACGGCACTGCAGTGCGGATCGAACGGCGTTCGAGTAGAGCACATCGCGGCTGAAGTTCGTAGTACGCACGACCGCGCGGCGCTCGGCCGCAACGCCGAGGATTCCCTCGCCAATCCACGCTTCCGACCCGATCCCAGACTCGCCAAACCCGCGACTTGCCAGAGTGAACAAGCGCTCGCCCTGCTCATCCGGCGCCATGAGAAACGAGTGGTCATAGCCAAATAACTCGGACAAAGTATCGAGGGAGATGTCAATGATCGATTCGAGCGCGATACAGGTAGCGACCCGTGACGCGAACTCTTCGAGCCGGGAAAGGTAGTCAGCCCTGGAAATTCCTTCTCCGCTGGTTTCGGTGTTCATCGGTCGGCAGTCCAGGACCTGAAAGATGTCCACGCCGCGCAACCTGAAAATGTGGCTCATACCGGTTTGCGAAGCCACGGCGTCGAGCCGCGTTTTCACCTTGTCGAATAACGCCCCTTCGGTTTCTGTGCGTTCGAAGCGCAAATCCAGCCGGTATTGACGCAGGTTGGTTGGTGATACCACCACAACCTGCACGAAAGGGTTCTGCAGGACGTTGTCGCGGGTCTTATTGAAAAACTGGTAGGAAAGGCCGACATGAAAGTTGTCGACGCGGTGAACAATCGAAAGGTATGTCAGGTTCGGTATGCCGTCCCGGGAGCACGTACAGACGGATGCAGGAATGATGCCCTCAAAGCACGACGCGATGTCCTCGAGCGCAACCGCCGGAGGTGGCGCCGTGCTCATAACTTCTTACCCGCGCCGGGCCCAGGGGTCTGATCGAATACCTGTTCAGGCGCAAAAAAGATCTTAACCAGCGCCGCCGATGTTTCAATTTCGTTTTTCCAGAACGCTTCGACCTGCCGGCGAGGCTGCCCCAGCCGTTCATTCACCTTCGCAAACGCATCGCGATGCCGTTCGACGGCCTCCAGATCCATACCGTCCGGCTCGGCCGACGTAGCGTGATGGCCCTTCAACTGAAACGTCCGGTAGTTCGTGGGAAGCGAAAATGTGGCGGCGATCTCCCCGTTTGCCTCCAGGTTGTCAAGCGTTTTGCCGCTGGTGGCGAGCGGTACGCACAAGCTGATGTGCCGGCGGTCTTCGGAAACGCGCGGGCCCCAGCCGCGCGTGATTTCTGGAATGAGGCGCGAGTCGCGCGTGCCGACCAGAACGGATAGGGGGCCTTCGAGGAAGGTCTTCAGTTCGTCGTCGATCGAGACCGGATCTCCACTCTCCATTCCGACCTTCAGGCTATCGCATCCCGCGCCGCGCTGCGCAGCGGCTGTTTAGCGAAAATTTAGGAATTCTCTAAGGATCATTTAGGAACGCAGGCGTCCGGTTCCCGATATTCTGAACTTGGCCTTAGGAGGCTCATAAAAAATGTCGAATCAAGGACAACCGAATCAGAACGGTTTAAGCCAAAACCAGGTTAAGCATGTGCCGGCCGGAACGGGACCCGCCTATTGTGGCCCCGGTGACAGGATGACATTCCTGATCACCGGCGCCGAGACAGGCGGAGCGTTCTTTATGGCCGAGGTAAGCGTCGCGCCAGGAGGGGGCCCGCCGCCGCACATTCACTCGCGCGAGGATGAATCATTCTATGTGCAGCAGGGGAGACTGACTGTGCAGGTGGGCGATAAAGAGCTGAACGTCTCGGCCGGTGATTTCGTTCACATGCCTCGGGGCATGGCGCATTCCTTCAAGAATCTCGGCGACGAAACCGCAAAGCTGTTGATGGTGGCTACGCCGGCTGGAATCGACAATTATTTCGCGGAGGTCTTCTTTCCGGCATCTGACGTTGCGGATATTCCCCAGATCGCCCAAGCCGTGATTGGCCGTGCGCTGAAGACCGCTCCCAAATATGGTCTGGAACTGCTCATCCCCGCCGGAAAACAACATTAGGCGCCGGCCCGAGCTGTGTGGTCTCATCGACGGTTGACGGAACAGAAAGCGACGTCGGGCCGGGCCAGGCTTGGTGCATTACGCGAGGCCGCTGAGTTAATCAACGTGGCGGCCGGCGGGTCGCCCGATCGAGCAAAGATGGGGAACTCATGGGCCGCATGCAATCCAAAAGCAATTCAAGTGAATGCGAGTGGCCATTCCTGAGGACGCGCCTCCGGCTGGTTTGCTCCGGATGCCGCGCGATCCGGAACCTGGCTGGCTGTTACTGCCGCAGTTTGGGCCTCCAGTGCCGGGGACTTGCCGCTCAAGAAGCAGGGTTTCTAGTCAGGGGCGGTTCGGGGAGTAGCGCGCGCCAGTGACACACGGAATCCGCCGTCGAAAGATGAGCCGGCGGTGGTGTCGAGGCGGTCTTCGGGATTCTCCGGCCTTCTCGTTTTCGCGGACCGCCCGACCACCGCGGATAGTGCTTGCAAACCTGAGCCCTCACCGGCGCGGATGTAGGGACAGCCTTCGATTTTGAGCACAACTCCCGAGGTCCCGCTGAGTTCCGCCCATCGGGTGGCTTTGACGCCCGTGGCGGTGGGGCCGCCGAGATCACCCGACCATACTCCAAAAATGGCTGCTGCCTTCTCGTTGGGGTATGCATCCAGCGGACCCAGGCCCAACCAGCGCAAATGCGTGAGAGCCGGCGGCGTCCGAAGTGTTACTCCGACCAGAGGGAGCCATTCCGCCTCTACCTGAGGTTTCACGGAATAGTGGATAGAAAGCACCCCATCGCGGCCGATTGAATAGGTATACGAGACCTGGAAATGGTTTTTTGCATCTATGACATGATTCGCTCTTGCATCGATCTCGACGCCATCGGCGCTCTCGCTGACCTTCCACGACTCGACAGCCGTGCGATAGCGATTGAGATCGGGCAACTGCTTCGCCCGGTCCTTTCCGACGATGATCACCTCGCTCGGCCCCAAAGGCCGCCAGATCGTGAAGCTCGCGCCGTCGATCACTTGAACGCCATTCAGGGACGCCGAAGCAAGCTGCGCGATTTGTGGATCGAAGGTATAGCTGGCAGGTCCGGCTTTCACCACGACAACCTTTCCGCGGCGTACGCTCAGCGGTTCGGCTTTGGTAATGGCAACCGGAACTGCGCCGCCGGCAGGTAAGAGCTCGACCGAACGCCGTGTGATCTCAGATCCATCAGCGCGCGTGAACGTGAACCAGGCGTAATACGCGATTCCGGGATGAGCGTCGTGAATCGAACTCAGACGAAGCGGAAGCCAAGCCGTGGCGTGTGGTTCGCATTCGAGCCGCGCTGTTCCGTGGTCGAGTTCACGGTCATCTGCCATCAGTTGCCAGCCGATACCTACGGTATCGAGATTGGTGAAGT
Source organism: Bryobacteraceae bacterium (assembly GCA_035550475.1). Taxonomy (GTDB): domain Bacteria; phylum Acidobacteriota; class Terriglobia; order Bryobacterales; family Bryobacteraceae; genus DASZPB01. The sequence continues at coordinate 13,205 of DASZPB010000037.1, forward strand.
CGAAATCATTGCGTATCGGTATTCGGACGGAAGCTTGGCCGGGCACGAAACTCGTCTTGCCGATGGCAGGGTAGGTTTGGGCATACACCGCCTTGGTTTCCCAGTAATCGCGTTGCGGCTCCCGATAGGAGCTGACAGTCCCATCCATGCCGCCTGGATTTAATTCGAGCGACGTCTTCTTACCGCCGCCCGGCTGGTCGAGCGTCACCTTCAATCCTTGGTCAGCCCACATCCAGATGGCGCCGCCCGCACCGGCCGGATGCCTGGTCAGCGCGTTCCATCGCTCCTGCAGCCCGCCGAAACCGTCGGTGCCGTAGGCGTGAGTGTATTCGGTGGTCACCACCGGCCGCGCCGACTCTCCGCTCAACTCGTCATACTGCGCCGCGGTGAAGTAATGCGGCGCCAGAATGTCGATCTCCGGTGGCAGCCATTGTTCGGCGCGCCACGGCATCAATACCGGACGGGTCGGGTCCAGTCCTTTGACCGTGCGGATCGCCGCCATATGCAGCGAAGTCAGCGGGTCCTCGTTCCCGATTGACCAGAGCACGATTGACGGATGATTAATGTCGCGCGAAACCGCCTCGTACGAACGCAGCATCACGGCATCGGCAAACGACGGATCGTTTGCATCGTTGCCCCCGTCACCCATCGGGACTTCATCATCGACATACATCCCGAGCCGGTCGCAGAGATCCAGAAAACCGGCGGCCGGCGGATAGTGGGAGCAGCGGATGAAGTTGATGTTCGCCGCCTTCATCAGCTTGAGGTCCTGCGTCCAATTCTCCGGTGTAGTGGCGCGGCCCCCGTCGGGATACTCGTCATGTCGATCCACACCGCGAAGCTTTACGGCTTGGCCGTTGATCCGAAAGATCCCGCCCGCGGTTGAGATCTGCCGGAAACCAACCGCCAAGGTTCGTACATGCGTCGGTTTCCCGTTCTCCAGCAGTTCCACCTGCAGGTCGTAGAGAGCCGGAGTCTCAGCCGTCCAATGCAGCGGATGCTGCACGTGCAGCTTCAGCGCGATATCCCGATCGGTTCCGGGATGAGCAGGAATCGCGATCTTCGCATTCTGGATTTCGGCTCCGTCCTTGCGCAGGCTCACCAGCAAACTATATGGGGCTTCGGACTCCTTGCGCGGGCGGGCATCGCCGATCATCGCCCGAATGTTCAAATCGGCATCCTGGAATTGCGAATCGAACACGGTCTGAGCATCCACCCGATCGATCCAACGGAATTTCGGCATGGTCTCCAGAGAGACATCCCGGTAGATCCCGCCCAGCGACCAATCATCGTTGGTGTCGAACAGGTAATCATGTGTCACTTGCCGGACGCGCACTGCCAGCACGTTTTCCGCGCCTGGCTGCAAATCTTTCGTCACGTCAAACGAGAAGCTTGTAAATCCACTATCGTGCCTCCCGAGGTGCTTGCCGTTCAACCAGACCTCTGCTGAAGTCCACACGCCGCCGAAATGCAGCAGGATGCGTTTGTCGCGCCACGTATCCGGAACGGTGAAGCGATGGATGTAGAAACCTTCGCTCGCTTCGTCCTTGAAACGGCCGTAATGCGGCGGCTCGAAACCCTGGAGTGCCCAGTTAGAGGGCACGGTGATTCGCTGGAATCGCGCGGCATCGTAGCCGGGCTGGTAGAAATTCGCCAGACGTTCGGCTTCGGCGTCATTGTGCGCCAAGGCGAACTGCCAGTTCCCGTTCAGGAGTAGAGTTGGGTTCGCCGGCGGCTCCGCCGGTTGGGCAGTTCGCGGCCCGAGGGCAATCAGAATTGGCAGGAGGAACAGCACCCGCCAGCGGGGGAGGGCCGGCACGCCCCTCACAGTAGCGCCGACGAACTTCGTGTAGCCGTGCGGGTCAAGTGCATGCTTGACCGATCTGTGCTTCATGGTTGAATCCGGAAAAATGTCACGATAGTTCCCAGGGCGGCAAGTGACCCTTCGGTTCCGACGTCCTGTGGCGCTGTACCACTGGCTGTTTCTTAGGCGTATCCTAGACGAACTCGTGGGCGCGGAGCAAGAGGCCTTCCGGTTATGATCGAGTTTGTTAACCGGTTACCGCGCGGTTAACGAGGCTTCCGTCGCTATTTCCGGCTGCGCTCAAGGAGCGCCCCCTTCGAGCGGTGGTGGTTGTGTAGCGGCCGGTTTCAAGCGAGCGCACCACAGGACCTGCCGCTGCCGGAAAAACATGATTCCAATGATTGGTCCCATCGAATGGAGATATGGAGACCGGGCGCTTGTGCGCGGCCTCGCGGGAGGGTGCAGGCTGCTCCTCAACCGGCCAATCTCTAAGGTTCAGCGCGGTATGCGGCGGTTAACCGGGCTGGTAACCGGTTAACGAACTCTGTCTTAACTGATGGCGCGTTGCTGTCCGCCCAGTGCCATGATACGATCCGCCATGAGTCGCACCTGAGGGTGTGTTTAGGGGTTACTCGGCCACGCTGGGCCGCTCGGCACGTCTCGGCCGAAAGCCGGCTGAAGATCATGCCTTGCTAACGCGGTTTGCTGAAATGAGAGGCTCGTGTGAGGGCTTTACTGCGCCCAGGCCGGTTGTTTCCCTCTCCACCTTCGACTCAGACGCAGTATTCGGGAAGCGTTTGAAATTGATTAACGTTCGATGACGTCACCGTTCCAGCTTAGCCCTCGCTCTCGACAAAGCTTCGAGGATCTCCGGGAGGTAAGCGGGGGCGGCCGTTTTCCGCGCATAGCTCTCGAAGGCGTTAAGGATTCGCCTGGCTTCGTCGATCGAAGCCGGGACGCGGGCCCCGGCGCCGCCTACCGTGCAATAGATCGGGCTGGTATGGCCGAACCGAAGACGAGTCGGCTCTTCACCGCCCATCTTGGTCTGGCTCCGATAGCGGGCCAACTCGGCATCCGAAAGGCCGTTATCCTCGGCGGTCGCCCGAGCCGCGATCCACGTGCCTTCCTTAATGGGGATTACGGCCGTGAGTTCCTTGCCTTCCGTTCGAGCGGCCACTTTTCCGTTGACCACAATTTCCAATGCGCGCAGCGGCAAGCCGGAGACAGCGGTCGCCTTCACGTGCAGTTCGCCGCCGGCTTTAGGGAATGCGATGATGTCGCCCGGCTGATGGCTGCCGTTGGCCGTAAGGAAGATCATCGGCCCGTTGGTGACGAAGTTGCGCCCCTGGCGCCAAGCGTTCAGGAATTCCGGAAGGGTAGGATTCCGGCCGGCGGACACGTAGCTTCGGTTGTACCCCACCGGCGTCGTTTTGGCGCCCGTCGCCGATCCGGCGCCCGCAGCCAGGTGCAGGCCGCAGTTGAGCAGCCGGTAGTAGGTATCGGTGTTCAACTGCATCATTCCTTCCGCTGTGGTGGGGTAAGCGGGGAAGCCCGGTATATCCAGCATGTTCGAATATTGAGGCCGCGGCTGGAACTTGTAGCGCTGAAAATTGTTATTGCAGACATCGACCACATCGACGTCACCCAGCAGCGCATCGACCAGAACTTCGCGCAGATATCCGCCCTGGTAGGCGATCAATGCGCCTTGCCGTCTGGCTTCTTCGACGAACGGCAGGTTCGAACGGGACCGGTCCTCGGGCAGCGTGATCGGCTTCCGCAAACCAATCAGGAAGACCGCGCCCCAGGAATGTTCGACCTCGGTATCGAAGACCGAGGAGGGAATCACTTCCTTTCCGAAAGTCAGGCGCCGGATGCCGTCCGGTCCCACGGGAGCTTTCCAGCGAGGTCCGTTCCACCAGTAGAGCGAACTGCCGAAATCCAGCCCCTCGGCGGCTATCATGGCTGGCAGTTCACTTACAGGTACGTGTATGTGCTCTTCGCCGCTAGAGTAATCTCGCTGCCGCATATCAATCCAGCGATCCAGCCGAATTGTAAGTTTAGCGGGAACACTTACAGATCTGGAAAACGGATGATACTCGGTACCATGTTCGACGCGAACCAGCGCTGTCCCGGTGGGTATGTCGAGCCGGACAGCGCCATTGGCAACAAACCAGTGGTCCGGGCCAATCGGGACCTCGACTGCTCCGTCCGGCACGTAACTCTTTCCTCTTTGGTCGGCTACCAGAACGCGGGCTGGAATGGCATGTCCGGTCTGCGCATCCAAAATGGTGAGATCCACCTGCCCGGCCCATGTAACAGGAATCGCAGTAACAGACAGTGCGGCAACCATGCACGCACGCATCATGAGGGTCATCAATGCAGACTATAGCACGCCGATTTTTCATCTTTGCTTTTTTTGTTTTGTCCACCGCCGCGCTGGCGCAGGAATTTCGAAGCACGATCAGCGGACAGGTCCTCGATCCTTCATCGAGCGCTGTAGCCGGAGCGAAGGTTGTCGCCACGGATGTAGACACAGGCGCGCGGTATGAGACCGTTACTGGCGCAGATGGACAATATTCCATTCCCTTCGTGCTTCCCGGTTCGTATCGAGTCTCGGCAACAGCGAGCGGCTTCAAGGAATATCTTCGACAGGATTTGCAAGTTACTGCGAACCAACGGGTGCGCCTGGATATTCCGCTCGAAGTAGGCGCAATTGCGGATGCAGTTACAGTCACTGCCGAAGCGCCTCTACTGGAAACTGCTACGGGGTCGAGCGGCCAGGCGATCAATACCAGCCAGATCGAAAACATGCCGCTCAACGGCCGCACGCCGATCGTGTTGTCACAGTTGGCATTCGGCGTGATTCCGACAAATGACCCACGCAATGTCCGTCCTTTCGATAACTCTGGCGCATCAGGATTCTCCATGGGTGGCGCACCCGGAAAGACGAATGAGATCTTACTCGACGGCGCACCGGATTTGATGGCTTCCGGAAATGGCCAGGTGGCCTATAGCCCGCCGATGGATGGTGTGCAGGAAGTGCGCGTCGAATCGTTCCAGGCGGATGCTGCGTACGGCCACACCGGCGGCGGCACTGTGAACGTAGTGATGAAGAGCGGGACTAACAGCCTGCACGGTTCCGGCTACTGGTTTAACGAACCCACTACGCTTTCGGCAACTCCGTTTTTCACCAATCGCGCCGGGCAGCAGAAGACGGATTCGCCATACAACCAGTACGGCTTCACGGCCGGCGGTCCTGTCTTCGTTCCGAAAGTATGGGACGGCCGCAACAAGGTATTTTTCTTCTTCGCGTATGAAGGAATGCTCAACGACCGGCCGGCGCCGACCAGCATCACTGTGCCGACCCCTGAGGAAATGGGCGGTGACTTCTCGGCACTTCTAAAGGCCGGCGCCAGTTACCAGCTTTACGACCCGATGACGGGCGTGGTATCAGGGTCGCATGTGAGCCGGCAGCCATTCGCTGGTAATATCATTCCTGCCAACCGTATCAATCCCATAGCCGCAAATTATTTGAAATTTTACCCCGCCTCTAACCAGACCGGGCTGATTGACGGCCAGAACAATTATCTGAGCCAGCACGTGGAGCATGATACGTTCGACAACGAGTTGGGGCGCATGGATTTCAACGTCTCCAACAATGAAAAGCTCTTTTTCGACGTACGCCACAATAAACGCGGAATCAATGCCCAGAACGACCTTGGCGAAGGGAATCCGGCCACCGGACAGCGCGCGGCCCGCAAGAACTACGGCGCTACGCTCGACAGCGTCACTACCTTTAATCCCACGACGGTTCTGGACGCTCGTCTGAATTGGACCCGCTACTCCGAATATGCCGGATCGGCCAGCGACGGCTTCGACATGACGAGTCTCGGTTTTTCATCCGCACTGGCTGCCGCAGCCACCAAGGCGACCATGCCCTATATTGACTTGAACAAGTTCTTCGACTTGGGTGAGAACGGCGATTCCGATTCCCCTGGCGACATCTTTCAGGTCTTCACGAGCGTGACCCACGTCGCCGGCGCGCATACTTTGAAGGTAGGCGCGGACCTGCGCACGACACGCACGGACGTTTCCGACTACAGCAACGGCAGCGGCAGTTATACGTTCCGCGAGCAGTGGACCAATGGACCGCTCGATAACTCCTCCACGGCTCCATTAGGGCAAGATCTGGCGGGCTTTCTGCTCGGACTGCCCACCGGCGGATCGTTTGATGTCAATGCTGCTCAGAGTACGCAGATCAACTCCTATGCCTTCTTCCTTCAGGACGACTTCCGGGTCCGGCACAACCTGACTCTGAATCTCGGCATTCGCTATGAACGAGACCTTGGCCTGACGGAACGCTTCAACCGCGGCATCAATGGATTTGCCTTCGATACGGCAAGCCCCATCAGCGCCGCTGCGGCAGCGGCGTACGCCAAGAGCCCGATCACCGAGGTTCCCGCCTCGCAGTTCAAGACAATGGGCGGATTGCTCTTTGCCGGCCCTGGCAATCGCAGTATCTACAACACGGAAGCGCACAACTTCAGCCCGCGCTTCGGTTTCGCCTGGTCCGTCGGATCGAAGACGGTCATTCGCGGCGGCACGGGCGTCTTTTTCTTCCCGCTGATTGGCAATCTCTATCAGACCGGCTTCAGTGCTTCCACGCCCGTTGTTCCGACGCTTGATGGGTATTTGACTCCGGATATCACACTCAGCAATCCGTTCCTGACCGGCATTCAACAGCCGACAGGCGCCGATGATGGCTTGGCGACTGCTCTGGGACAATCCATCTCGTTCTACAATCCCAATCCGCTCAATCCGTATAGCGTGCGGTGGTCGCTGGGAATACAGCGGCAGATCACTCCGAATCTGCTGTTCCAAATTGGCTATGAGGGCAATCATGCTGTGCATCTTGCTACTTCGCCGCAGATCAATGCCGTCCCGAGCGAGTATCTGAGCCGCAGCCTTGTGCGCGACCAAACGGTGATCAACCGCCTGACGTCGAATGTGGCCAATCCCTTTCAGGGTTTGGTCCCGGATGGATCGATCAACGGTTCTACTGTGAAGCTGACTCAACTCCTGTTGCCCTATCCGCAATTCACGGGCGTCACTGAATCCGGGCTCAACAACGGCGGATCGTATTTCCATATGCTGCAGATTGGCGTGCAGAAGCGTCTTTCCCACGGTCTCCAGTTGACGGCGAACTTCTCGCGATCTAAGCTCATGCAGAAACTGACTTACTTGAACGACCTTCCACTAACTGAGCTGGCATTGGAAAAGCGAGTCGCCGATGAAGACCGGCCCTACCGGTTCGTGGCGAGCGCCAGTTACGAACTTCCTTTTCACAGCAGTAACAGGGGCTGGAATCGCCTGACCGGCGGATGGGTGCTGAATACGATTTACACTGCTCAGTCGGGCGCGCCGTTAGGTTGGGGGAACGTTATCTACGGCTGCTCCACATTCAACGTGACACCACGGAACATTGACCAGGCGTTCGATGTCTCCTGCTTCAATCGCACCTCATCCCAGCAACTCGCGAACAACCTTCGCACCTTCCCCTCGGTCTTCGGGACCTGGGACAACGTCAATAATATTGACCTCTCCATGATCAAGAACGTTCCTATCAAAGAGCGGGTCAACGCCCAATTCCGCTTCGAGGCGTTCAATGCTTTCAATCGTCCGGAATTTTCTACTCCGAACGTATCTCCCACGAGTTCGTCATTCGGTAAAGTCACCAAGCAGGCCAACCTGCCGCGCGTAGTCCAACTCGGACTGCGCGTCAGGTGGTAAAAGGGGATATCATGCTCACTCGAAGAGCCGCCTTACAGACCGTTTTGGGCGCCGGAGTTCTCAAGGCCGCCCGCCGCCCGGCCGGAGACAAGCCGAACCTTCTATTTCTCTGGACCGACGAGCAGCGAGCGGACACCATGGCTGCCTATGGGAACACGCGGTTCCATGTTCCCAATATGAATGCGCTCGCCCAGAGGAGCGTGGTCTTTGACCGGTGCTATGACAGCCAGCCTGTCTGTACGCCCGCCAGATCTTCCGTGATGACCGGCCTCTGGCCTCACGTCAGCGGCTGTATCACCAACAACATTCCGCTGCGCAGCCAATTCCATACGCTTCCGGAACTGTTAGGTGATTCGTCATACCGCACCGCTTACATGGGGAAGTGGCATTTGGGAGACGAGATATTCGCGCAGCATGGTTTCCAGCAGTGGGTGAGCGTCGAAGACTACATGTACGATAAGTATTACTCGCCCGGACGCGACCGCTCACGGCTCAGTGACTATTACTACTATCTCCGCAATCTGGGTTACAAGCCTGATCATCCAAACGGCTTCTCGCGGCTATTCACCACGAAGCTTCCGATCGAGCAATGTAAGCCGGCCTTTCTCGCCAGGCATGCGACCAAGTACATTCAGGCGAATCAGAACGAGCCGTGGATTCTCTACGTGAATTTCCTGGAACCGCACATGCCGTTCAACGGACCTTTGAACGACCTGCACACCGCGCAGGAAGCTCCGGTTCCGGCTAACTATCCCGGGATTCCGATCGATCACGAACCCGAACTCTACAAGGCCGCGCGGAAGACCCAACTCCGGAAGGGCAGCAACGGCATTCCGCTCAACACACGCGTGGGTGTGCAGCGGCTCAACCGTAACTACGCCGGCCAGGTCAGCCAGGTGGATCAGGCGATGGGCCGTATTCTGAAAACGCTGGAAGATACCGGTCAGGCGGAAAACACAATTATCGTCTTCACCACCGATCACGGCGAGATGATGGGCGCTCATAGCCTGATCGGCAAGGAAGTGCTCTACGAGGAGGCGATGCGCGTTCCAATGCTGCTATCGGTTCCATTCCGCCAGCGCCGGACGCTCACCGTCCGCCAGCCGGTGAGCCATATTGACGTGGTGCCGACTCTGCTGGAATTGATGGGGCGTCCGGTTCCGGATTTCCTGACTGGCGAGAGTCTGCTGCGTGTGATCGATGGCAAAAAGCGGCAGGATGACCACGTCTTCGTCGAGTGGCACACGCCTCCAAAGGGTCCCAACGCCCGCGCGGTCGTCACGCCCGATGGCTGGAAGATGGCGCTCTACGATACGGACAATTGCCTGCTGTTCAATCGCAATCAAGACCCATTGGAGATGCACAATCTTTTCTACCGGCCTGAATCGGCGCCCATCATTCGCACCTTGAAGAAGCGCATCGAAGCCTGGCAAACGCGCGTGAAAGACCCGCTGCTGGGCCATTTCCATTGATGCCCCGGGTGATGAGCGAAATGAGAGATCCATCGAATATCCGCCGCGATTTCCTGAAACTTGCGAGCGCGGGCTTCGCGGGTTTCGCCGTGGCTGCCGACGCCGGACCGCAAGCACGTGCGGCATCGCCTGCTCCCGCGGGGGCTGGATTCAACGTCCGAACCTTCGGCGCCGCAGGCGAGGGCAAGACGCTCGATACCGCCGCTGTCAACAAAGCGATCGACGCGGCGAGCGCCGCCGGCGGCGGCACGGTTCATTTTCCGCCCGGTCATTACCTGTGTTACTCGATTCACTTGAAGAGCAACGTCTCGCTCTACCTGGAACACGGCGCTGTCATTGTTGGCGCCGATCCTGCTTCTGACGGCGCTCCCGGATACGATCCTCCGGAAGCCAATCAATGGGAGCGTTACCAGGATTTCGGTCACAGTCATTGGCACAACAGCCTGATCTGGGGCGAGGGTATCGAGAACATCTCGATCCTCGGCCCTGGCCTCATCTGGGGGAAGGGACTCACCAAGGCTCACGGCCCGCAACAGTCTCACCTGGGCGATAAATCGATCGCGCTCAAGAATTGCCACAACGTCCTGTTTCGCGATTTCTCCATTCTGCACGGCGGTCACTTCGCAATCCTCGCGACGGGCGTCGATAACCTCACGGTCGATAATCTCAAAATCGACACGAACCGCGACGGCATTGATGTCGATTGCTGCCGCAATGTCCGTATTTCCAACTGCTACGTCAACGCGCCCTGGGATGACGCCATCTGTCCGAAGAGTTCGTACGCGCTCGGATATGCCCGTTCGACTGAGTTCGTCACCATCTCCAATTGTTACGTTTCCGGCTGTTTCCAGGAAGGCACGCTGTTAGATGGGACTTATAAACCGATTCCTGAAGAAGACCACGGGCCCCATCGGACAGGCCGCATCAAATGCGGAACGGAATCAAACGGCGGTTTCCGAAACATCACCATTACGAACTGCCTGCTCGAAGGCTGCCAGGGGTTGGCGTTGGAATCGGTAGATGGCGCCATTTTGGAAGATATCGCCATCACGAATATCTCGATGCGCGGTATTGTTACTTCGCCGATTTTTCTGCGGCTCGGGACTCGCATGCGCGGCCCCGAAGGCAGACCCGTCGGCACGCTGCGGCGCGTCATCCTCAGTAACATTGTGTGTTCGGACTCGGCATCGACTTATGGTTCCATCATCAGCGGCGTTCCGGGCCACTACATCGAGGACGTGAAGCTGAGCGGCATCCAGGTGCTGCACCGCGGCGGAGGAACCAGGAAAGATGCAGCCCTTCAGCCGCCCGAGAAAGAGGAGACCTATCCCGACCCCAAAATGTTCGGCGCCATTCCCTCTCACGGCTTCTACTTGCGGCACGTGAAAGGAATCCAGATCGACAACGTCGACATTCGGGCCATGAAAGAAGACTTCCGGCCCGCTTTCGTGCTCGACGATGTGGTGGATGCCGACTTTTTCCGAGTGAAGACGCCGAAGATAGCCGACACTCCTCTCTTCGACCTGCGCAAAGTGGATGGCCTCGACATTCATTTGTGCAGCGGCGTTGCAGACGCGCATCTGGAAAAGGCGGCCGGGAAAAAACTCTAGCTGGCGGTTGGCGAGCAGAAAAGTCGGTGTCTGCTACAATCACAATACCGCGCGCCCGTAGCTCAGTTGGATAGAGCGGCTGGCTTCGAACCAGTAGGTCGGGAGTTCGAGTCTCTCCGGGCGCGCCACGAATACGGCTCTACGCCAACAACGGACTACAGTCTTTCTTCCCCTTCCTCCGAGTTCGGTGAACTCCGGACATCTGCCTTTTTTGAGTCAGCGTGCTGTTTATTGTCAATACTTTAGGGAGTCACGGCGGTCTTCTCACATTTATCTGGCTGATTTCCAAAGGGGTGGTGTTTTTCATTGGCGGATTGCGGTTGAGTGTGGTCTACGGTTGTGGTGAGGAGGCTCCATGAAACTCGGTCACCACTACGTGCCCGAAAACGAAGCGGCAGAGTATCTCGGGTTGGAGGTTGCACACTCAGGGACTGGGCAATGCGGGTTGCACGGAAGGTCGAGCGCCGACTGAGCACTGAGCGCCTCAAGGTTCGGCATCCTGCTTGACACACTGCGCCACCGGCCGCTGTGAGTGAGAATAGAGACGTTAACAATGCCGTTGCTTAATTGGTCCCCGAGCGCATTGGCAGCCCTTCAGCACAAGGGTCAAAGGGAAGCAATGACGCGCCTTTTCGATGCCTATTTTCGCGTCGCAGAAGGAAAAGACCTAACTGGCACCGTTCTCCATCTCGACCTGCCCGCAGAGAGCAAGGTGGATTCTATCTTGCCGCCGCCGGTTGGTGGTGTGGTATTGCCTTCGGTCCCGCTAAAGAGAAGTGTCCCATGGGCGCAACCTGACCCCAAACGGTACTGCTTCTCGGCGCGGTTCACGAAAAACAACGGATGGGTTGTATACGCAACACTGAAGCGCGAATACCGAATAATGAGTAAGGGAGTCGAAGGCAAGTTCGGCCTGTCTGATTTTACTCGCTAATATTTCTGACGCACTACACTAGAGGGTCAAGATTGTCCGCGCGGACGGAATTTTGGCACATGAGACAGGCAATGAACAACAGAGCGCCGGCCTCGACGGCGACACGTAGACACATGCACGCAGATGCTCTGTCGGGTTTTCGCGACCATGGTTCGAATCAGGTTGGTGCTCGAAGCTTTGCCGCCCAGCCATCAAGATCGTTGCGGCTGTTTGGCGGACCTTAATTCGGTAGAACAACTTCAATCAAGTCCGAATTCTTCCCCTTATCCGCGCCGCCCAGCACGAGGATACTCCTGTCGTCTGAAACGATGCGATGAGCGACTCGCGGCGTAGCCTGCCCGGCTTTCTCCCAATGCTGCGACATACCATCGAGCGCATACAGGCCGCCGTCGGCGATGCTCACGTAGAGCTTCCCGGCGTGAACGCATGCGGCAGGAGCGAAGCCATCGGTGGCCGCGCCTCCCGGGAGTGCCGGACCTGCGGACCATGTTCCGCTGACGGGATCGTAGATCGAGACGTTCCTGATGACTTGGTTGTGTTCGTCAAAGCCACCCAGGACGTACATCTTTCCGGAATAGGCCGCCGCAATCAGCGCGCGCCGCTTGAATGGTTGTTTTGCGCTTCTCCAGTCCGGCTTTTTTGCTGAAAGGTCCAGGATTTCGAGGTTGTCGAGCCATACGGAAGGCTGGTCGCCCCTGCGCGTCCATCCTCCCACGACGATCAGCTTGTCGCCGATCACCACGACATCATGGGATGACCGCGGTTCCGGCAGCGGAGGCAGAGATTGCCACTTCTTTGTCTTTGGATCGTACTGTGCACAGTCGGAGACGGAAAAGATTTCTGACTTCTCTCCCGGTTTGTTGCGCGGCTCCATGCCTCCGATCCGGTAGATCATGTCCTTGTACGCCACGAGATTCATTCCCTGCATCGGCGGTCCGGACGGCAACTCCTCCCAAGTCTTGCCGTCCGCAAGCTTGAGCCGTGAGAAGCGCCCGGAGACTGCCGCAGTCGAATAGGAGTGCGTGGGCGCGATGTGTCCTCCGTACACGTAAAGCCATCCGTCGCTGACAACAGCGCCGAAGGCCGCAGTCGCCTCGGGAAGGGTGGCGAAGCGGGTTGCCGTGCTCGACCCCGAAGCGGTTGCCGGAGCTGGCTGTGCCACGTCGAAGACCACCGTCGCGTAGTTACGTGTCTCGGCATAGGCTTTGCCGTCGCGCTCCCCACCGAGGTTTTCCCAGTAGCGTGTCCAGGCGCCATAGCGGCCGGTTTCCCTGAACTCTTGGGTAAGGCCGTCCTTGTCGGTGATAGCCTTCTTCTGAGTACCATCCGGAAGAATGAGCGTCACTTCGGATGCTGGCAGCGGCTTACCGTGCGCCAGTACTCTTAGGCACAGCGCCCCAGGGCGTCCAATCGGGATGATTTCAACTGGTGCCGCATCGCCGATGATCGCCGTTGGATCAAAGGCGTCTCCCAGAATGGTCTTCGGATAATAGACGAGAAGATACGCCTTTTCTTGTCCACGCGCGGTCAGACCAAGATCGGTCGTCCCGTGGATAACTCGGCTGCCGCTTCCGGGCAGGTTGGTCACATACGTCGGACCGCTACGTGTGAGCGTCAGCGGAATCTCTTTACCGGCGGCACGAAGACTGAGTTTGGTCCCGCCGATGATCCCCACATCCACCTCATCGCTCGGTTTTAGTTCCTCGCTGATAAAGACCTGCGCCGTGGCGCCTGTCGAGGCCGGCACGACCCACACGAAGTGTGCGTCTGCCAGACTTGCCATTCCAAGCATTAAAAGAAGAAACGCAAGCTTCATAAGTCTCCTTATTACTTTGTCCTCAAAATTTAGCGTTCATGGTGCGGCAGCGAGTAGCGCATACCGATACGGAACATCCTGCCGTAGTCAAAACGGTCGTACGACGGTGGGTTCTGCTCCAGTTTCCTATCGCGGCTATTGGCGAAATTGTCGATTGCGCCGAAGATTTGCAGTCCGTGGCCAAGCGTTTTGGAAGCATACAGATTCCAGATCGCATATCCATAAGCCCAGTCGGCCGGAGAGCCGTCGCTGGCAGCGGCCACCAGCCAGTTGCTAAAGAACGTGCCCCGGATGTTCGCGAGCAGCCCCCATCGCGGCTTCGCGTACTCCAGTTTGATGTGCCCTTGGTTGCGGTTGCGGTTCGGAAGCCAGATATGATTGATCGTGTCCACGGCTTCGAGATAGGCATAAGCGCCCGAAAACTTGAGCGTCGGCGTGATGGCGATGCGGCCGTCGATATCGAAGCCCTGCGTACATGCACGGTCCACGTTCAGGTTGATGAAGGTGAAGAAAGCTGCGCCCGTCGTGTCATAACCGAAGGTGCCCGGCACGCCGTAATGGCCCAGCAGAGAGGCGAGCACCGGGCCAGCACAGTTCTGACCGCTGGTTTCATCGCAAATCAGGACGTTGTCGATGAGATTCTTGAGGTTGTTTCGGAAGAGATTCGCGGATATCTGGAACCGGTCCCGTATATACGTGACGCCTGTCGATAAACTCTGGCTCGTCTCCGGCTTTAGAGTCGGGTTGCCGATCACCTGATAACCGTACTCAAGGTGCAGAAGCTGGTAGTAAAGTTCGCCGAGGTTCGGAGCGCGGAACCCCAAGCCGAAGCCGGCCCGCCAGACGAAATGATCGTTGATGCGATAGACCAAACCAGCTTTCGGAACGATGTGATTGCCGTAGCTGGAATTGTTCTGAAAGCGCCCGCCTAAGGTCAGAGCGAGGTTGCGGGAGGGCTGCATGCGGTCTTGGAACCAGAGATCGTTGGTGGTGAGCTCCTGGCCTTCGTTGCCATTAACGATTCGGTTGTCGCCCTTATAGCGGTCATGCACCCACTCATAGCCACCCTGGAGGTAATTCCAACTGCCGAGTTTCCGGCCGGCGGCGAGGTCCCCACGGCGGTAGTCCTCTTCCAAATTGCCGGGATCGAAGCCCGAATTCGGCACACCGACCAGATCGCTGATCGAATCCTGGAGGAAACGCGAACCGTACAGACGGGCTTGGAGTGTCGTCGATTGTGTCGGCAGAAAGTCGCCTGTGAGGGCATAGGTCTGCGTGCTGTCGTTGCCGTGGAGCTCGGTCAACGCAGAAGCGAACGGATTCGTGGGATCGACGCCGAACGCTTCGCTGATGCCGTTCTGATGATCATGGTATGCCGTCGTCGTGAACCCGATCGCGGCGCGGGGCGAAAACGTGTAGCGCAATTTGGCGAGGATACTCTGCCGGTCTTCCTGGGCACCGACGGTATCGGGTGGAATCAGCGAATAGGAGTCGATGTGATGATTTTCAAGATCGAGGAAGCCTGTCAACTTTTTCCATTGACCGCCGATGTCGAAGCGACCGTCCACCATGCCGAGAGTCCCTCCTGAAATCTGCGCATCAATATCGAGCGGATCGGACGGATCTCGCGTGATCAGGTTGATCACGCCGCCTAAAGCATCGGTTCCGTAGAGTGCGGAAGCCGCGCCCTTTACTACCTCCACCTGCTGGATGGGACCGACGCTCTGCTGATTCAGGTTAACGAACCCGCTGTCGATGCCGCGGCCGCTCGCAATCGGAAGGCCGTCCATCAGAACGAGGGTCTCTTTCGAATCCATGCCGTCGATCTGCTCGCCGCTCGTGATGCCGATGCCATAGCCCTGTGCGCGGGTCACTACACCGGGCACTTCACTCAGCACGTCGCCGATGCGCTCGTATCCTGTGTCCTGCATCTGCTGATGCGTCACAGCGAGAACCTTGGTGGGTGAGTCCTGTTCCAGTTCCGTGATGCGCGAACCTGACACGACGGTCACCTGCTGACTGGAACTCGCAAGCGAGAGCCGCACGTCCCCCTCATCCTCGTTATCTCCGGCCGCTAGATCGGCCTGCACGAGGTCGGCTCTTAGTCCGCTATTCGCGATGGAGACTGCGTAGATTCCGGGAGCGAGACCGTCGATCGAGAATGTTCCATCCGGATTCGTCTTTTGCGTAACGACTTGCCCGGTCAGCACATTCCGGACGCTTACGGTCGCGTCTGCAACGGCCAGGCCGCTGGGGTCTATAGCGTGTCCCCGGATGGAAGCGCCACCCTGACTCGTTTCGGAAAGCGGAGGGGGTGTCTGGGTCTGCGCCCACCCGAGACTGCCTGTAAGCAGCAGCAGCGCGGCTCCCATGCCCCCGAAGAGACCGCTCCGCGCGCTGCACTGTAGAAGATAGATCCATTGCAATGTTGTTCCGGTTGTTTTCCGAACCGTTTTCCTGGCCATCTGACATTTCTCCTTTGAATGTTCATTTGGCCGGCTCCCGCAAAACGGACCGGGGCGCCAGCCTTCCGGGTTGTTCATCGCGATTGCGGAGGACGCTTCGCCAAAAGTTTTCCGCCGAATCGCGTAGTCATTACTGCTAGGCTCTTGCGCTTGATTGCGAAATCACTTCGTTTCTTCTCTCTGATTGAAAGCGTTACATCCCTAACATCTCGATACGCACGCGGCTTTAGGCCGCGTGTTTGCGTATTGAACGCCAACGTTTGCTTAGCGTTCGATTCCAATACATGAGCAATCCGGTTGCGAAGAGGACGGGGATCGAGAGGCCGAATAGTGCCCACACGATCTTTCCGGCCAATCCCCAGTAGAAGCCATAGTGCAAAGGCCGTATCGACCAAATCAGCCACTCGCCTGCGGTTCGATTGCAGCCGTACCGCCAGGTCGCCAGTAAGCGGCCGGTGAACGGATCAAAATACAGTCGGGTCACATTCGAAAGGTTGCGATGCCCGCTCTGCCCCATCATGATGACTAGAGGATCTTGGGCGTCGCCGGGAAAATCGACAGCCGCCACTGTCATCCCTGGCGCATCAGAGCGCGCTTGTTCGATCATTCCGCCAAGATCAGCTCTCTGGCCGTTCACTTCCGGCGAAACCGTTACGCGAGGCGGTACAACTGCGGCAACCGAGGAAAAATGGGCCACCAGCGCAAGAGCCTGCTTCGGCCAGACGAAATAGATGGCAGTAATTCCCCACACCAGCAGGAACGCTATCGTAGTGATCCCCACAACGCGATGCAGGTCCAGGTTGAGCCGCTTCCAACTTGCTCCGAGTCTTACGGTGAAGCCTAGCTTCCAGGCTCGCCGGCCGGGCCACCAGATAGCGAGTCCAGTGGCGCAGAGCAAGAGCAGAATCACGGCCGCGATTCCGTTGACGAGACGGCCTTGCCGGCCCGCGAACAAGTTCGCATGAAAATCGGCAAGTTTCCCCAGGAAGGAGTCGGATAGCGGCGCGGAATCGAGAGGTTCTCCGGTTGCGTGGTCGACCGTGACGATGGCGCTCCGAGACTCCGTCTTCAGAAACGCCAGATAGTTAGGTTGTTCGGGAACAGGCGGCAGCACCGCCAGCAGACGGTTGTGCGGAAAAGCGTTCTGGACTTTCTGAACAACGATGGCGATGTCAGCTGCCGGCTCGGCTACGCGCGACATACGTGACAGCGTCGGGTGATGGTTAGCCTCGATCTCCTCCTCGAACACGAGGATGACGCCGGTCAGGCTGATGATCGATAAATAGAGGCCCAAGATGACACCACACCACAAATGGATCTGAAAGAGCGTATGCCGTGCTTTCAGGCTGTGTGGCCGATCAAGCATTCTTTGAAAGACTGTCACGGGATTATCTCGTCAGAGATTGCTCGGCGCCCCATATCAAAACTTCAACTTCAAGGCCAACTGCAGCGATCTCGGACCACCGATCTGATAGAGCGGATTCACGCCCCCAAGTTGTGAATTAAGCGTGCTGGTCGCCCGACCAAACCTCGGATCGGACAATTGAGTGGAAATGGCGCCGAAATTTGGATGATTGAAAATGTTCAGCGCTTC
This sequence comes from Bryobacteraceae bacterium, assembly GCA_035550475.1. GTDB lineage: Bacteria > Acidobacteriota > Terriglobia > Bryobacterales > Bryobacteraceae > DASZPB01. The sequence goes on from DASZPB010000037.1 coordinate 30,690, forward strand.
AGCGCGGAATTCGAGGCGTGCCCGTTCGGCGAGGCCGAATTCGCGCCTTAGGGCTATATCCGCCTGCACCGCATCAAAGCCGCGCAGGGCATTGCGACCGAGATTACCCTCTTTGCCTGCCGCCAGGATTTGAAAGACGGCCGAGTTGATCCGGCGATCGCCAGGTGCATGCGAATCGGCAAGATAAAGAGGCTGTCCCAGAATAAGGTTCGGTTGGTATTCGAGGTCGGCGCCCGATCCGGGATCAGTTGCAGTCGTGCCGATGACGTTGACCGGCAGTGCCGAACGAGCAAAGGCGCGCGTATCGATAGCCCAATCCCGCAGAGTAGCGGATAGAAGGCGATTCCGATATTTGCCAGGCAGATTGTAGGTCAGAGCTGCCTGAAAGTTGTGCCGGATGTCGAAGTCGGAACTGCCACGCAAGAGCTCGTTCAAGGCGAAATTGCTGGAGGCGTCGTCGATCGAATGCGACCAGGTATAGGAGAGAAGCAACTGCAGGCCATTGGCAAGTTGCCTCTGAAATTGAGTCTGGAGGGCGTTGTAGCTGGAACTCGCTCCATTGGTTGTCAGGTAAAGGTTTGAGAGGCTGTAGACACCGGTGTTCAGGAGGAAGTTCGGGTTGCCCAAATTGCCTGGTGAATAAAGGAATTGCGATAGCAGCCGGCGTCCATCGGAGCCGACATAGCTGACCGTGAAGGACTGCCTCGCTCCCAGCCGCTGCTCGAATGCGACGTTCCATTGCACGGTATAGGGCAGCTTCAGGTTGGGATCGAAACCGACAATGTTCGAACTATAGGGAGGATTAGCGTTCGGGGTGGGGATTGCCTGAAGTTGAGCTTGAGTCAGCGGGAAGCCGGAAGTGAGATAGGTCGTGCCGGTGACGCCGATTCCATAGAAATAGCCTTGCGATGCCTGGGTATTGCCAGCATCGTAGAAAACGCCGGCGCCCGCGCGTAGCACGGTTTCATAATCCGGCATCTGCCGCAGCCGATAGGCTATGCCGAGCCGGGGGGCGAAATTGTTGTAGGTCGTTTTCCAGAGAGCGGTTCCCTTGGACGCGACCGCTGTCGTTGCAAGGTCCGTGATCTGAGTGACCGTGTAGGGCTGGTTGCCACCTTCGTCGCGCGGAGCAGGATTTACGTCCCAACGCAGCCCGAGAGAGAGACTGAGTGCCCGACTCACTTTCCACTCGTCCTGCACGAATGCGGAAAAATTCGTGTATACGGGCTCCATGTTGCCATTACTGCGAAAGACGCGCAGAATGGATGGCTGATTGGCGAGTATCTGCGCCTCTGTGGAGTAGCCAACCTGCGTATAAGTCGAGGGAAGGGGGGATCTTGTCGCCAGCCTTCGGTAGTCCACGCCCCATTTCAGATTGTGTCGGCCTGCCGACCAGTTCATCGTTTCAATTACATTGATTTGCCGTTGCCGGCTGCTCGACGGGCTTACGCCCAAGGTGGGGTAGAGCGTTCCGGGAACGCGGAAAAAGAGCCAGCCTGGATTAGCCCCCATAAACTCGGGCAGTGCGTCGAGCGAGAGCGGCATGGCTCCCCCGAAGCTGTCGATTTGCGCGGCATTGCTCGACGTGTTTACCGTGGCGTTAAACCGAAGATCGCTGCTGAGACGCGGCGTGAAAATATTCGTCGAACCTACAATCGCCGTTTTGAGGCCCAAAGTCTGTGAATCACGTTCCGACAACCCCTGGACCGAGCGTGTCACGACGCTCGAAGGTGAGTCGCTGAAACGCCCGAAGATCTTGAAGGTATCGGAGAAGCTATGGTCGATACGAACACTGGTTGCGTCGAGCGAACTTGGACTCGAATAGCCGGAAGTAAAATACGCCGTTCCGTTACCGAGGTCCGCTCCGTTGGGCAATGGAAAAGCGTTCAGAAACGGCTGCAATACGGCCGGTGCTTGCTGCCGAACGGCGACCGTTGGAACGGCTGTGATAATCGCGGGTTGGGGCGCGCGCAAACGAAGGCCCTCGTAAGAGACGAAGAAGAACGTACGGTTCCGGCCGTTGTACAGTTTCGGAATACGGACCGGCCCACCGAACGTTCCGCCGAAATCATTCTGGCGCTCTGCCTGTTTGGGAAGCAGATCGGCATTGTCAAACCAGTTGGTCGCGTCGAGAGCGTCATTCCGGAAGTATTCGAACAATGATCCGTGCCAGTCATTCGCGCCTGAACGGGTGGTGAATGAGAATTGCCCACCGGGGGTTCTGCCGTATTCCGCCGAATATGTGGACGTAGTGGCCCGGAATTCCTGAAGCGCATCAATGGATACCAGGCTCTGTGTTGTGCCGAGCGCCGTCAGCCCCGGCACCGAACCAGAGTATCCGCTTCCGTGGCCCAGGCCGGTTTCGCCGGAGACGGTTCCTGTGTTCGCGCTGACGCCATCGACAGTAAAGTAATTGGCTTCGGTTCGTTGGCCATTTACGCTGAGCTCGCCGCTCAATCCGACACCCTGGGATGGGACTACAGATACACCGGGGACCAGTGTGAGAAGGGACTGAAAGCTTCGGCCATTTAACGGTATATTCTCAACAAACTGCCGGTCGACGATGGTGCTGACGCTCGCATCTGTTGTGTTGACATTGATACCGCTGCCGTTCACCGTGACTGATTGGCTGGTCGAGCCGATCTCCAGTGCGACGTTCAGCGTGACCTTCGCCTCAACGTTCAGCCGGATTTCTTCAATGACCTTCGTCTGAAATCCCTGCGCTTCCACCGTCGCTCGATAGGAACCCGCAGGTAGCGAGGAAAACAGGTACAAGCCCTCACCATTCGAAAGCGCCGACTGCTTGGTGTTAGTTCCGACATTCTGGATGGTGATTCTGGCATTGGCAACACCCGCGTCAGCGGGATCTTTGATGAAACCGGAGACCTCGGCTTGCTGGGCCCACGCCGCGGTGGCCAACAAGAGAGATCCTGCGAATTGCATTGCTTGTTTGAGCACTCCTCTTTGTCCTTTCGTTCTGGGTAGTCTTCCTGTTGAAACCGGTCCCGGTCTGTGCGGGAGGAGTTCGCATTGGCGAACGTGATCTTGGCGTCGCCTAGCATGGCGCCTGACGGATCGGTGACCGTGCCGCTGAGCGAGAGATTCTGGGCCGTGAGCACCTTGCTCGCGAGCAACATTGCCGCAGCCCACTTGAAAGGAATGCCCGGCAGACGCGAACACAAGATAGGTCCGCCTCAATATTGCCGCGGTTCCTTTGGGAACCGTCTTCCTGGCCATCTGACACTTCTCCTTGTCAATTGGCCGGCTTCCCCAAGCTGCTTGGGGAGACCAGCCTTTCCGGGTTGTTACTGCGGTTGCGGGCGGACGCTTCGCCAAAGTTTTCCGCCGAAATCGCCTGTCCTCTTAGTGTTGTTGTTCCTTTCAGCGAACCAGTCTGCTTCGGTTCACGGCCTGGGAACTCGCCCAGACCGCGACTTCCATACCGAATGAGTCAGGCTCGAACGTCTCGCGCTCGAATAGGTCGGCGTGAAAAACAGCCTGAAGCCGCACAAGACGCAGGCTCGCCTGCAGAACCAGCCCCAAGCCCGTTGCCGCATGCCCGACAGCCCGCAAAGCAAGCCCGCCGACATGCCGCTTCACTCGAACCGCGGAGCGAAGGTGCCAGATCGCAATGATGACAGCAACGCGAATAAGAAGCTTCCCGCTTCTCAAGACAGCCCTTTCCAGCCCGGAAAGGCCGCAACGCGGCTTAGCGCTCGCCATGGACTCCTCCACCGGACCACGTGACGGTGGACTCGAAGTTTGCGGCACTGGTATTCACCAAAGCGACGAACTGGATATAGGCTTCAACGCTGAGCAGGACGGTTACGGGGCCGACCTGCAAGTGAATATTGTCGCAGTCGCCGCAGCGGTAAATCCGTCCGAAGTTGTCGGCGTTCGCCAGAATTGTGGCGGGTCTCTCCATCTTATTCCTCCATCCTTAAAAGCCGTTCCTAAAACACTTCAGCGGTCAATTTAGAATCGAACCGAATGAATAGCTCTCGAACCCATAGAATTTGAGGCACTTTACCGAAGCCATCGGACACCCGGTTGGAGGTTTGAGAATTAAAACGGCGGCCTTATAATGAGGGGGTCGCCAGCCTTCCGGGTTGTCGATTCGCGGGTCTCTGCGGTGCTTCGCCAAAAGGTCCGTGGAGATCCGCCCACGCTAATGCTTCAAGGTTGCTGTATTCCTGTCTTCCTCCCTTCCCTGATGATTTGAAGCACAGGCGCGGCAGAAGCCGCCGAACTCCAGTCGCACAATGCGGACCTCAAAACGGACTTCCCGCGCGATCTCTTCCTTGAGCCGATCAAACAAAGGGCTCGTGAATTCCCGAATTGCGCCGCAGCGAAAGCAGGCAAGGTGAATGTGATTGCTCTCGGTCTTGACCTCGTAATAGTGCTTTTCGCCTTCAAGATGCATGAGGTTAAGTTTGTCGATGAGCCTAAGTCTCTTCAAGAGCTCGATCGTACGGTAAACGGTCGCGCGGTCGATGTTGGGCTCCTGCACTCGCGCCTTGTCCAGTAATGAACCGGCGTCGAGATGTGATCTCGCTTCCTGGATGACGGCAACCACGGCGCGACGCCGGAAGGTGAGGCGAATGCCTTTCGACAGGAGTCCATCAAGGACCTGACCGCGCTGCACTTCGGGTTTCATGAACGTCGAAACTCGTGGAGTTGCGACTGAGTCGCAGGTAGAGGGTCAAAAATTGTGCGCCATCGTGGACCATCAGAAGATGCGACTGAGTTGCAAAAACATGTGAAAATCATATATGACTTCTTGGTCCATGTTATGGAAAGTGGCCATCGATGTCAACGCAAATCAGCAAATGAGTTGCAACTTGAGCGGAAGGCTACCACGTGCAACGGGCAGAAACGACGGTTTGTTAAGTCGGTCACCTGCGACCTGGACGAGCTAGCCTGTGTGCCCCATCCGCAGTTCCGTTCAGTCATGCGTGTTGCCTTTACCAATCTGCAGCCTGAAGTCGATCGCACCCGACCGACTCGAATAAAGCGCGTCCCAATTCGCCACGCACATGCACCGTCAACGATGATTTTGTCACCGATCACAACCAATGACCGACCCGATGATCAAGCGGCAAAACCGCATAACACCTTTGGGCTGGGCTTACGATGCGGCGTTTTCGATCAGGGCGCAGCCCACTCTGGAAGCCACGATCTTGTTCCTGGTGTTGTTCCGGTAATTCGAAAACAGATATACAGCATTGCCTGAGCCCAGTCGCGAAGGCACTGATCAAGATTGATCAGATGGTTACGGTGCAGCGCGGCACGGAGCTTGTGATTCCTGAGCCCACGACGCAAAATGATCCGAATCACCTCGTCAGCGTCTTCCATCTCCAGACAGTTCCTGAAGACGGCCCGATTTCCAATCCTGTCGCGCAATATGGTTCTGGTAACGTACCGCACACGATATTCGCGCGCCGCCCGGTCAAAGATCTTTGCCGCATTCAGAGATGGCATGAACGCCCAGGCAACGCCAGCGCCTGGTGGGCCGGTTGCTGGAGGGGCCCGAGGAGCTCAGTTATGAGACGCCGTTGTGGACCTGTGAGCGGGTGGTGCATCTGATCGAGCAAGGGTTCGGCGTCGGCTACCACGCCGGACATATCTGGAAACTGTTGCGGCAACTGAACTGGAGTCCGCAGCGGCTGGCGGGCCGCGCGCTGGAGCGCAACGAACAAGCCATCGTCGAGTGGAAGCGCAAGACTTGGCCCGCCATCAAAAAAGCCCAAAAACAAGAGGGGACGATTTAGCAACTCAGCGATGAGTTTGATCTGAGTCAGTTCGAAGCGAAGCAGAAGAGTCGAGAGAGCGAAGCAGGTCGCCCGTACTGGTCGGCGCAACTGCCCAAACATCAACATGGTTCATTAAGAATGCGTATGGAAGCCTGGATTGAAGAGGAACGGACGATTTTCATTGACAAGAAGGGGCCGTCTCATGGAAGGACACTAGTGGCTTTGGCAACAGCTACGGGATCTGACAGAGCAATCCTCACACAGTACGAGGTGTGAGGATCAAAACGCCAAAGATCTTCATAACTCCCTCTCATCTACGGTTTGAAATTTCCTCAGGGGAATGCCCGGTAGATCGTAGAAAGTAGCGACTCCCCAGCTCCCAGCCTTGTTAGGCTGAGAGCGAATTTTCTTTTGCCGAGAAAAGGAGAGTCGCTATGAAGAAACCATATCAGATTGAATCGCAGCGAGCAGTGAAGCAGTTCGCGGAGATGGCGGCGGATGGAAATCCGTCAGTGCAGATGGTGTTGCCGCTGGCCGAGATGATGGGCTGGTTGCGCAAAGGTGTGGGCGAGTTGGTTCGACAGGCCGGTTTGCAGTTGATGGAACTGCTGATGCAAGAAGAAGTCCGGGAACTGGCTGGCGAGCGCAGCCAGCGGCAGCCGGAGAGGACGGCCAGTCGGGTAGCGAGCGCGGCTACTGCGTGGTAATGGGCCAGAAAGTTCCAGTCCAACGGCCACGCGTGCGCTCGACCGAGGACAAAGAAGTGCGGTTGGGCAGCTACGAGATGTTCCACCGCGGCGAACCGCTGACGGAAACGGGGTGGGAGAAGTTGCTGTTGGGTCTGAGCACGAGGAAATATGGCCAGGCCGTGTGCCAGTTCAGCGAAGCATACGGGCTGGAGAAAAGCACGATCAGCGAACATTTCATCGAGGCGAGCCGGGAAAAGTTGAAGGTGATGATGGAGCGCCGGTTGGACAAGACGCACTTGTGCGCGTTGCTGATCGACGCGACGCCGTTTGAAGGACAGCAGATGGTAGCCGCGTTGGGCATCGGTGAAGACGGGCGGAAAACGATCTTGGGCATCCGGCAAGGCGCGACAGAGAACGCGACGGTGGTTGGCGAATTACTTGGCGACCTGATGGAACGCGGACTCGATTTCAGTGAGCCGCGGCTCTACGTTCTGGACGGTGGCAAGGCACTGACCGCTGCGGTGAAGAAGCACGCCGGCGAGTCGGCAGCGATCCAGCGCTGCCAAGTGCACAAGCGTCGGAACGTGCTGGACCATCTGACCGACGAACAGAGACCTGGGGTGGCGAAGAAGCTGAACGCGGCCTACGCTCTGGAAGACTACGCCGCCGCCAAGCAAGCGCTGAACGTACTGCACCGCGAACTCATGGATCTCAATCCCAGTGCGGCGCGGAGCTTAGGAGAGGGAATGGAGGAGACGCTGACCGTGCATCGGCTTCACCTGCCGATGCAATTGCGGAAGACCATGGCCAGCACCAATGTGATTGAGTCGGCGTTCTCGATTGTCGAACGGGTTTGCAGGAATGTCAAACGCTGGAATGACGGGGATCAGCGCGAGCGCTGGGTGGGGTCTGGACTCTTGGTCGCGGAGAAGCAGTTCCGCCGAGTTCAAGGATACAAACAGATTCCGGCGCTCATCAAGGAACTGGAAGCTATGTCCTCCTCGAAACCGCAGATTGTCAAACGGAGAAAGGCATCGTAGATTGGATTACGCGGGAGTCGCGACTTTCAACGGACTTCCGGGCCTTCCCTTCCTCAACTCCCGTTTTCATCTTGACTGACCTGCTGTTCCCGGCGGCTCGTGCACTTCCTGCCATCCGGAAAGACAGACGTTCGTCCGGTAGTTCGATTCATTGTAGTTCGGATTGCATTTGGGGTCGTAAAGTCGCCT
>DASZPB010000038.1:0-45866 GCA_035550475.1 Bryobacteraceae bacterium
ACGGAAACATTTTCTGCTCCAAATGTCTTAAACTCGCGAGATTTTTTCACAGACCCGCCAGGAAGCGGAGTGCATTCATGCCGACTCTTCTCCGCGCAACCGTAGTGTCTGAAGTAAACAGAACCCTCTCCACAGCGCCGCAGTCTGTATGGGGGCCGGCTTTCCAGCCCGCCAGACGGTCTCAACCATTCACGACACCTTGTATACAGCACTCCCACCTACCCTCTCCGTCCATCCGCATTCCGTCGATCTGGCATCTCCGCCAGCCGCCTTACATCCCGCCACCAAATCGCTCCCTTTTTTATGATTGCTAGAATGGTTGGAAAATGATCCAGACCTTATTTGGCTCGGTCGAACCCGAACCTACTCTGCTGGACAAGCTCAAGAGCGGCGTACAGAAGACCCGCGCCGGCCTGGTTTCCGCGCTTGAAGATGCGCTGCAGGGGAAGAAGGAAATCGACGCGGACCTGCTCGATGAGCTCGAATTCACGCTCATCTCCGCCGACATCGGTGTCCGCACCACCAACGAGATTCTCGATCGCATCCGCGAACGTGTCGAACGTCACCAACTGAACGACGCCGCCGGTCTCCGCGAGCTCATCCGCGAACACCTGCTCGAAATCCTCCAAGCGAGCGAGCGCTACCCCACGCATGTGGAGCAGCCGCCCGCTGTCATTCTCGTAGTCGGCGTTAACGGCTCCGGCAAAACCACCACTATCGGCAAACTGGCCGCCCGCTTCCGCGGCGAGCAGCGCTCCGTACTTCTCTGCGCCGCCGATACCTTCCGCGCTGCCGCCATCGATCAGCTCGAGATCTGGGGCGAACGCACCGGCACGCCCGTGATCCGCCAGAGCCCCGGCGGCGATCCGAGCGCCGTGCTCTTCGATGCTCTGCAAGCTGCCCGTGCCCGCAAGTCCGATTACGTGATCGTCGACACCGCCGGCCGTCTTCAAACCAAAGAAAACCTCATGGCGGAATTGCAGAAGATGATCCGCACCGCCAACAAAGTGATTCCCGGCGCGCCCCATGAGATTCTGCTTGTGCTCGACGCCACCACCGGGCAGAACGGATTGGAGCAGGCCCGCAAGTTCACGGACATGGCGGGCGTCACCGCCATCGCGCTCACCAAGCTCGATGGCACGGCTAAAGGCGGCATCGTCGTCGCCATCGCACGCGAACTGGATCTGCCCATCCGCTATGTTGGAGTGGGCGAAAAGGTCGAAGACCTGCTGCCCTTCGACGCCGATAAATTCATCGAGTCGCTATTCGAAAAATGAATCCTGACTTCATGCGCGAAGCACTCGACCTGGCGCGCAAGGGCCGCGCGCTGGCGAGCCCCAACCCCATGGTCGGAGCCCTGCTGGTACGCGATGGCGAAGTCGTCGGCCGCGGCTTCCACACCTACGCCGGAATGTACCACGCCGAAATCATCGCGCTCGCCGAAGCCGGTGAAAATGCGCGCGGCGCCACGCTCTACCTCAACCTGGAGCCCTGCTCGCATCAGGGCCGCACTCCGCCCTGCGTGGACGCGCTGATCAAAGCCGGCGTCGCCCGCGTGGTTGCGCCCATTGAAGACCCCAATCCGCAAGTCGCCGGTCAAGGCTTCCGCCGGCTGCGCGAAGCCGGAGTCGAGGTCGAAATCGCCACCGCATTTGCTGCGGAAGCCGAAAAGCTCAACGAACCGTTCCTGCATTTCATGCGGACCGCGCGCCCACTCGTCACTTTGAAAACGGCGATTACGCTCGACGGCAAAATCTCCGCGCCCGACGACAATTCCGGATGGATCACCAGCGAGCGTGCCCGCGCTCACGTGCAGGAACTACGTCACGATCACGATGCCATCATGACCGGCATCGGCACCGTGCTCTCCGATGATTGCCTCTTGACCGATCGCACCGGCTTTCTCCGCTGCCGCCCTTTGTTGCGCATCGTTATGGATTCGCAGCTTCGCCTGCCGCTCGATTCCAAAATGGTGCGCAGCGCGTCCGGCGACCTGGTGGTGGTCACCACTTCCGCCGCTTCCGCCGACCGGCGCAAAGCTCTCGAAGACCGCTGCGTCCAGGTGCTGGTTCTTGACGGCCCCGGAGGCCGCGCCGATCTCGCCGGCGCAGTGGAATGGCTCGGCCGCCAGCGCTATTTGTCTCTCATGATTGAGGCCGGCAGCAAACTCAACTGGACCGCCCTCGAAACCGGTTCCGTTGATCGCATCTTTTTCTATTACGGTCCCAAGATTCTGGGCGGACTCGAAGCTCTTCCGCTCGCTGGCGGCATCGGCCGCCGCCGCCGCTCGGATGCCATCGCCGTCAAGCGCATCTCCATTCACCCGATTCCACCCGATGAATTCGCTGTCGAAGGGTATCTCGCCTGATGTTCACGGGAATCGTCGAAGAACTGGGAGTCGCGGAGTCCCTGGAGACGCGCTCCACCGGCGCGCGCCTGGCCGTTCACTGTAGCGTGGTCCGCGAAGATCTCACCGAAGGCGCGAGCGTCGCGGTCAACGGTGTTTGTCTCACAGCGCTGGCGCTGCGCCCCAGTTCTTTTTCAGCCGACCTCGCTCCCGAAACCCTGAGCCGCAGCAATCTCGGCGACCTTCGTCCCGGCTCCGCCGTCAATCTCGAACGCCCGCTCGCGGCCGGCGCGCGTTTGAGCGGTCACATCATGCAAGGCCACGTCGATGGCACAGGGGAGTTGCTCTCGCTCGAAGCCCTCGGCGAGGATAACTGGTGGCTTCGCCTTCGCATTCCCGCCGAACTCGATCGCTACCTGGTTGAAAAAGGCTCGGTCGCTATCGACGGCATCAGTCTGACGGTGGCACGCATCGAATCCTGCATCCTCTCGGTGACGATCATCCCGCATACTTACCGCACCACCACGCTCGCAGCCTATCGCCCCGGCGCGCGGCTCAACATCGAGTGCGACATCCTCGCCAAGCACGTGGAGAAACTTCTGCAAGCGCACACGCGGCCGTCCGCGCTCACCGTGGAAAAACTGAGAGACCAGGGCTACTGATCCGCTTCTCGCGCCGAACCGGAAGCGGTCACGGTCATGCGATATTAGACATGCGTGATTCCCTACTTCCCGCAGCTTGTCTGGCACGTCGGCCGTTTTGAGATTCACGCCTTTGGAATCGCCGCCGCACTGGCGCTCAATGTGGGGTTTTTCCTGGTCATGTGGCGGGCGCGCCGGACCAACCTCGATCGAGATCTGGCCGCGGGCCTGTTTCTTGCGACCGCGGTGGCAGGTACGCTGGCCGGGCACCTCCTGTTTGTGATTCAGAACCGCGGCTCACTGTTGCGTGTATGGCAGGGGCAATCCTCCGCGGGCGTCGCGCTCGGGGTAGGCATCGTAGCAACCGCCATCTATTTCCTCCTCCCCGATCACTGGTTATATTTAGATGCCCTCGCATTCGCATTTCCCTTTGTGTGGATGCTGGTGCGCGCCGGCTGCGCCATGGCGCACGATCATCCCGGGCGCAGCACAAATTCTCTCTTAGGTGTGCGCTTTCCAGCCGGCACTCGCTACGATCTAGGCTTGCTGGAGTTCCTGTTGGCGGCCGTGCTCTGTCTGATTTTCCTGGCGCTGGCGCGTGCCGGATGGCGGCAGTTTTTAGCGCTCGCGATGATCGCAACAGGCTTCATACGGCTCGCGCTCATCCCACTCCGCCTGCCGGATGCGAACGCCACGCCGGTAGACATGATCACATTCTCCGCCGCGTGCCTCGCGGGGCTAGCGGTTCTCTGGCTCCGTCAGGGAACACTCGGAAGCAGCACGAAAGCGCGCTGATCGGTCGCGGGAGCTTTGAGATTACTGAGGAGTTTGTTCGTATGGGCATCGATCACTGAGATCGTGGACGAAGTGAAGCTGGTTACGTACAGCCGCGCGCCGTCCAGCGTCAGAATGATATCCACCGGACGCGAGCCCACCGCAATATCGCCTGTCTGAGTAAGTGTAGCCGTATCGAAAACCTTTACGTCCGCGGGTTGTGTCGCGATGTAGGCGCGGGTTCCCGTCGCATTGAACGCGATTCCGGTTTCCGCCTGTCCGCCCGTGGAAACAGATCCCGAAATCGTTCCACTCAACGTATCGAGAATCGAGACGACGGTGCCGTCCAGATAATTGACCCACGCTTCCGCTCCGTCAGGCGTCAGAAAAACCTGTTTCGGGTATGGATAGGGAAGCGGGATCGTGCTGGTCAGCGTGCGGCTCGGAATATCGATCACCATCAGACGGCCGGCATAATCATAGTCAGTAACATATGCGGTTTTTCCATCCGGCGTGATCGCAATCCCCGAGGGATATGCCGGGAACTGCAGTGTCTTGACCACCTTGTCGGTGGACGTGTCGATAAAATCCACCGCGCCGTCATTGTCCGTGACCAGCAGCAGCGAGTAATCCGGAGTCAGCGCGGGATGCAGCGGATTGCCAAAAAGCGGAATGGTGGCGATCGGTGCGAGGGTGCAGGCCATGTAGTGCGTGACGGTATTGCCCTTATGATTCACTGCGTAGAAGCTGGCATTCGGGTCGCAGGAAGTGGGCGGCGCGGCCGCATCGGCGTTCGAGAATAACGGCAGGAATGGCACAGGCCGCGCGTACGGAAGCGCGTCGATCGGTTGAAATGACGATCCGGCGGCTAGCGTGTGTGCGGTGGAACTCTGCGTGCCGGCGGTTGACGGGGCGCTACCGGCATTGGAGGCCTGAAGAGCACTGGGGTCCACCTCATCGGCCGTATCGACGCTATAGTCGCAGTCGCCACGGTTATTCGTGCTTTCTTCGTTCAGAGTGGTAACACTTCCATCCGAGTTCACCGCGACCGTATAACGCGCATAGCCTCCCGGCGGCAGGCTTACTATTTGTGGCACGCAGACATGAAAGATCTCAGACCCGAACAAGTAGGGAAGGATCTGATGATTGAGACTCGGGTCTTCGTCGGTAAGGCAGCCCGTGGTCAGGAATACTAACGCGCCGGTCAGCGCAACAAGGAGAAGGTAATTCGCAACCCGCTTCATTGGAAGGTCACCGTCCTTCCTCCCACTACGGCCGTTGTAAAGCTGCCGAAATTCACGCCGTTCGCCGGGATATTCGCAGGGCTGCCGAATGACCATTCACCCACGTAGAGGGCCGCCGGTGACTGCAACCGCCGCGCGCGGCTCGCCGGTATGTTCGATAGAACCACCGGAGGAACCGTGAAGCTCGATGCGCCGGGCGGCGCGACACACAGAAAAAATGCCGTGCTGTTAGTGGGCAGATCTACGCCTCCGCCCACAATGAATACCGTTGAGCCTGATGCCGCATTGCTCCAATTTACGGTGAGCGGCTTGGTTCGATCGATGCTGGTAAGCTGATCCCGATTTGTCCAGTTCAGCGGGCTCGGAACCGTCGCCGAAACTTGAAAGGATCCAATATCTTTTCCACCGGGCGCCGAAAGAGTATATGTGCCGGGATTCAGGTAGCCTTTATTCGCGAGTGCCGGCACAGCCGAAAGCGCGCCGCCCAGATATCCAAACGCCATTCCGCCGAGATCCGCGGGCGTCACCAGATTGGACGTGCCGCCACTACCCGTGAGACTCGGCGCGCCTGCATCGAGCAGGCGCCCGGTAGGCGCCATGCCCGGAAGGATGCTCACATCATCGGGGAACCATCCGTTGACTGTATATGCGGTGCAACTTCCCGCGGGCGGGAGCGAAAACATCGGATTGAAATTGATTCCGCCGCGCACCTCACTGGCGAGATAGCCGCCCACCAGATCGGCGCTGACGTCGCCGGCTTTAATGACGCCGATATCTTCATGCACCGAAATCCGTGCCGCCAGAAAAGACGCCACATTCCCGCCGGAGATCAATCCTTGCGCCAGAGCGTTTGAAGGCTCCGAACAATTTCCGCTATCGCTGATCGCCATGGTTCCGGCGTTGCTGGCCACGTTGCCCGCTTGCACGATCACCGGAACCCAGCATCCGCTCGGCGCATTCGGAGGCACGACGAAGGCGATCTGATCAATCGCCGAACAACAAGGCGTTCGCCCGCTGTAAGTCACCTGCGCGGGCACACCGCCGACGAAAACAGCAGCCTGCGTGACATTTCCGGCAGTAGGCGCGACATTGTCCGGGAAACTGACCGGGCCGAGGCCGGTTCCCCACAAAATTTCAGTTTGGCCGTGTTTAGCGGGAAGCTGTAACTGATTTACCGGAGTTTCAGTCGCACTCAAATAGTTCTGAATAATTCCCGGCCCCATCCCCGCCGAGTTCGCTGTGAACATCCCAAAACTGGAAGCAGCCACCTGCACCGTGGCGGCATTGCTTTTCGCGCCGTTGTACGTAACACGCAGCGTGACTTTCCCTAGCGGCGCATTGGACGGCATGATGGCGTTGATCTGGATGGCGCTCAGGAACACCGGGATCGCGCTGACGGTCGTGGAGCCCTGGCTCACCGTGATGGAAACGCCGGCGAGCGTGGTCTGAAGAGGAAAGGCCAGTGCGGGTGTGGAGGACGGGCCCAGTCCTTTTCCGAAGATCGAGAACATGGACCCTAGTGCAATCGATCCTCCAGGCAGCCCGGGCGCCATATAACTGGCGGCATTGACGACTCCCCGGTAGTTAATCTGAGGTTGGGCGAAAGCAGCGGCCGACGAAAGCAATATGAGTAGGAGGCGCGACATCGTGGGCAATTATATCCAATTGTCGGGTAGTCTCCGCCGGCTGGATCGATCCAAAACCGTACTCGCGCGGGGCCTGCGGCACGTCTACCATAGGGACATGAAGTGGTGGTGGATTGTGTTGGCGCTCGCGGCTTGTGCCGGAGCTCAGTCGCGCGTCCCGAAGAAGAAAGCGCAGGCGGCTGCCCCCGCCGCGACAGCTTGGCCGATCGAAAGCCTCACCGTCGAAGGAAGTCAGCATTACACCGCGGATCAGGTGCTCGCTGTCGCCGGTTTGAAGGTCGGGCAAAAAGCCGGCAAGCCCGAGTTCGAAGAAGCTCGCAATCGCCTGCTGGCCTGCGGCGTGTTTGAGACGGTCGGCTACAAATTCGGTGCTGCTCCCGACGGCAAAGGCTATACGGCCAGCTTTCAGGTAACCGAAATCGAGCCCGCCTATCCGGTGCATTTCGAAGATCTGGGACGGACGTCCGCGCAGCTTGAAACCATGCTTCACAGCAAGGATCCACTGTTCTCTCCGAACCGGCTACCGCCCACGCAGACTGTGCTGAATCGATACGTGAAATGGATTGAAGACTATCTCGACTCGCAGGGCGTAAAGAAAAAGGTGATAGCCCGCGTCACACCGCTCGGCGCAGGCGGGTTGGTTGTGATGTTCCGGCCCGCGGGAAACCTGCCTGCCGTGGCGGAAGTTTCCTTCGAAGGAAACAAGGTGATTCCACAGACGGTGCTGCAGAAGGTGATGGCCGGTGTGGCCGTGGGCACCCCGTACATCGAGGAACAGTTCCGCCAATTGCTGGAGAACTCGATCCGGCCGCTATACGAAGCGCGTGGCCACGTGCGCGTCTCCTTCCCGAAAGTGCGCACCGAACCGGTGAACGATGTTTCCGGTCTGCACGTGTTTGTAACTGTGAACGAGGGCCAGAGTTACAACCTGGGAAAAGTCGAGATTGCCGGACCTACACCAGTCTCTCCGGATGAACTGCTGAAGGCAGGCGGCATCAAGGCCGGCGATGTCGCGAATTTCGACCGCGTGCATGATGGTTTGAATCGCATGGTGACAGCCTTACGCCACGCCGGCTACATGCAAGCAGCCGTCACGACTACCCGCCAGATCGACGATGCGCATAAGACGGTGGACGTTGCAGTGCACGTTGCTTCGGGGCCGCAATTCACGATGGGCAAGCTCGATATTGAGGGATTGGACTTAAACGCCGAATTCGAAATGAAGCGCATCTGGACTATGACGGAAGGCAAGCCCTTCGACGCCGACTATCCAAATTTTTTCCTTAACCGCATCCGGGAAGAAGGCCTCTTCGAAAACCTGGGCAAGACGCGCGCGGAGACAAAGATTGATCCGGATACGCACACAGTAGACGTAACGTTATACTTCGCCGGCGCCGGAGCTTCGAAGAAAGAGAAAGACAAAGCGCAGCAGCCGGGGCAGCCGTTTTGAATGGCGGGGAATTGGCAACGGTACATACAGAATCTGCTTCGGCGTTTGGGAAGGATGGGCCAGCCCGCCGCTCCTTGACCTCGCGTTGTATCGTTACGGTGCCGCAGTGAATGTGATAGTCAGTGCCTCGGATTTGACCACAGCTTTGTTGTCGGTGTCCAGCTTCTGCGTTCGGAGTTTGTATGGCCCGGGTTTTTTGATATTGAATTCTTTGCTGAGGTCTGCTTCTTCGGTACGGCTCTCGCCCGGTTTCAGGATGTCCAGGGTACCGCCTCCACCGCAGCCGACGCCTTTCATTACACATCTGAATTTCTGGATTGGCTATGTCCACAGCCATTTTGACCGAATGATACGATGACGAAGTGGTCACAGTGGCGCTTTTCTCTGGTGTTCACCGTGTTAGCGGGAATGCTAACGGCGATACACGGCCAACCGTCGAATGATCGCGAAGCGGCAACTGTAGCTAGCTATGAAGTCGCCTCGGTAAAGCCGTCTAGTCCGCAGGAAGTGCGAGCGGTTATTATGGTGCGCCGGGATGACAGCAGACTGACCGCGAAGAGCATTACGCTCAAGTTTCTAATCCAATTTGCATACGGCCATGAACAAGCCCTTGCTCCCAACCTCGTTGTCGGCGGCCCGGCATGGTACGACAAGGCACGATTTGACATTGAGGCGAAACCTGAGGGGCGGCGAATCCCTTCGATGGAAGAACATCGCCAGATGTTGAGGGCACTTCTGGCCGACAGATTTAAGGTTAGTGTCCATACGGAATCACGGCAGATGACCCTCCTCGCTCTGGTCGATGATAAAGGCGGTCCAAAGATAAAGCCACATAAGGCTGACGATGTCGGCGAACATCGAGGTATCGGGCCCGGAGGGACCAAAGGAGGACAACAGGTTTCGTGCCGGGATGTTTCCATGGATGCGCTGGCGAGTTTTCTTGAATCGACGGTGTTCAAGTCCCCCGTACGCAATAAGACGGGTTTGCCTGGAACCTTTGATTTCGACCTCAGTTGGATGCCAGATGAGACGCAATTCGGCGGACGTTATAAGAGCGCGTCTCCAGGCGAACTGCCAGACCTTGGTACTGCGCTCCGTGAGCAGCTTGGATTACAGTTGCGGTCGGAAAAGGGGCCAGTTGATGTCATAGTGGTAGATCATGCCGAGCAGCCATCGGAAAACTGATCTTGCCCAAAGCGATTGACGCTATTGAGCGACCGGGGCCCAACATTGATACTCTCGACCGGCGACACGGTTGACACTTTCGCCGATCTTGGAATAGCACGTATTTTCGTATTCATTCGGGGCGAAGTTGGTGACCTCAGATGTGCAATTCGCCGCGGGCATCTTATCGGCACTTCTGCGCGGAGGAGGGTTTATAAAAGTGAAATGTGGTCAGCAGATAATGCTGGTTGAGTTTCCGCATAGAATGGCTGCTCTTCTGCTTCTGATAGCGTGCTTAGGCTGTACCGGCCTCTGCCAACAGGAAACTGCGGAGAAAGCAAGACCGCGGAAGTTCGAGGTTGCGTCAATTCGGCAAAACGAGTCGGCTAAGGCTCGCATGTCTATTCGGCCCGGTCTCCACGGCAGGTTTTCGGCCACAAACGCAACGGTGTCTGGTCTTTTGTCATGGGCGTACTCGGTGCCCGATTACCGAATAATTGGTGGGCCAAGCTGGATACGGTCGAAGGGTTATGATATTGAAGCCAAAGTGGAAGCTGAGCAGGAGACTACTCACGCTCTGTTTCAGTCCAGGCTCCAGGCGCTTTTGGCGGATCGCTTCAAGTTAAGGATTCATCATGAGAGCCGGGAATATCCGATCTACGAGTTACTGATTGCGAAAAATGGCCCAAAGATCCAGGAGACCAAATCTGGCAGTTGCGTTGCTCCGAATCTCACTGCTCCCGCAAGGCGGCCGCCCGCGGGTGAGCCGTCTCAATGTGGTCTCCTATGGGTTAGCCGAGGGCGTATAACCGGTGCGCTAATCCCTTTATCGAACTTGACAGGAGCTCTTTCCCATATTCTGAAAGAGCCCGTACTTGATAAGACCGGGCTTAGTGGACGGTACGACATTCACCTCGAATGGGTGCCGGATGAAGTTCCGGAGCCTCTTTCAGCTAAATCGGTATCGAGCCATCCAGCGGAGGCCTCGCCTGCTGATGAGGCGCCGGAGCTCGTACCTCTTCTAGGCCCTTCGCTACCCCAAGCCCTGCAGGATCAGTGCGGGCTAAAACTTGAATCTCGGAAGGGACCTGTAGACGTGATTGTTATTGATCATGTTGAAAGGCCATCCGAGAACTGAGGCCAGAGCCCTACTTCGGGGCGGCCGGCGAACCGCGTAACAAGGCAGTGGCAGCCACTGTGAGTTGCACAGAACGCGGAAGATCCAGACTCGCACGTTCACTTCAAACTACTCAGACGGATCGCCGATTTTCCACAGAATCTGGCGCAGCATCCCTAGCAGAACGGGGGCGTCGTGCGCGGTGATGCCGAGGCGGCGAACCAGGCGGCGGATTTTTTCTTCTGTCGAAGCGGCGGTCGTCGCGTTCACGTAGCCGCTGTGTTCCAGGGTTTGTAGCAGGAGCGCGGTGATGTGCTCGGTTTCGGCGCCGGTCGCCGGTTTGCGCAGCTCGGGACGAACGCGCGCGGCTTTCGAATCGCGCGCGAGTTCGTAGAGGCAAAGAGCCACGGCTTGGCCGAGGTTCATCGAGAGATGCAGATCTGCGGTCGGAATGCGCATCAGCCAATGGCAGTGGCTCAGGTCGTCGTTTGAGAGGCCGAATTTTTCCGAGCCGAACAGAAGCGCTACGGGAGCGGCGGCTGCGGCTTTCTTGATCAACCGCGCACCGTATTCCAGGCGGCGGAGGGGATGCTGCAATTCGCGATGACCTACCGACGTCGTACCCACGACGAGCCGGCAATCGGCGACGGCCTCGGCGAGCGTGCTGAATTCTTCGGCGGCGCGCAGCAGCGGCGCTGCGCCGACCGCGGAGCGGGCCTCGCGAAAAGCGACATCGTAGGGGTTCACCACGCGCAGGCGCGTAAATCCGAAGTTGGCCATCGCGCGCGCCGATGCGCCAATATTGAGTGGATTGCGCGTCGCGACCATCACGACGCAAAGATGGGAACGTAGTGTGTCCGTGATGGTTTTATCGTAACAGGCGGCTGTTACTGCAAAACGGGAAGCGCAGTCTCGGGAACAAACAGGCTGCCTTGCGTAGTGCCTTCGGGCGCGAACTGACGCAACTGCTCGGTCAGTTCCGTGAAGCCGCGGCCGGAATCCAGCACTTCTTCGAACGCGCGCGCGATGCGAGTGAGCTCGGCGGGCGATTCGTGTACGAACTCCAGGCGGAAGTGGCGAATGCCGGCGGCGAGCCAATCCGCCAGATGCGCGCTCGCTTCTTGAGCTTCGGCGCCGAAGACTGTATTCCGGCAGCCGACATCGGCCACCACGGGATGCGCACGGCCGGCGTCATCGCGCAGCGCGACGCGGTGATGCTCGCAGGGACGGCCGCAATCGCGGTAACTCGTCCCGGTGGAAAGAAAGCGGCAGAAGACGCAGTGCTCGGTGTGGAAGACCGGCAGGTGCTGGAAGGCCACTACCTCGATCAGTTCCGCGCCGATGCCGGCGGCGAGCGCGGTTACTTGCGCGGCGTTGAGGTCGTGAGTGGGCGTGAGGCGGGTGAGGCCCATTTCGAGCAGCGCGGCGGCGGTGATGGCGTTGGCGGCGTTGAGGCTGAAATCACCGACGAGGGGCGGATGCGGCTTGCCGCGAAGCGCCTGCAGCAGACCACCGGAGCGAACCAGAATCGGGCACCCGCATTGCACCAGGAAATCGGCGATGCGTTCTTCACCGGGCTTGAGCAGCCGTGGCGCGGCTACGCGCGCCTGGACGGCGGCCGCGCGTACGCGTTCGAGTGACGGGCGCAAGCCGTAGAGATCCAGATAATCGAGCGTGAGTGTGGCTGGACGAAGCGCGAGTGCAGCTTCCAATTGCTCGGGCGCGCGGATCAGCAAATGCAATTTCGGCGCTCCGGGAGAAGACGGCGCGGGCTGAGGCGCGAGTTTCGTGAGCGTGAACGCCGGATCGACTACCGCACGGCGGAGCGCCGCGGATTGCTGTGCGGCGAGTTGCGACACGGCCTCGCGGCGCAGTTGATTCAGCAGTGACGCGGGTGCGAATGGCGCGCCATCAATCGAGAGTTCCACGGACGCCAGTTCATACGGCGTATTGCCGAGGCGTCCGAGTTGTTCCCGGAGGAATTCCAGAGTGAGCGAGCGGTTCTGCGCGGAAGCGAGCGGCTCGGGAGTGGTGACGGTTGCCTGTACGCGCGGGTCGTTGACCAGATGCCACTCCGCGGTGAGCGGCGCGCCTGGTTTGGCGGTGACTCGCACATCGACGGGCTGCCTGCGGAGCGGAGCGGCGGCAGTTGTAAATGGGCGAACGGCTTTATCGAGGTCGGGATCGTGCGTGCGCCAGAGCAGATCGCCGGGGCGGATGCGCTCTGCGTGGATCGCGCCATTGCCGAAGCGCAGTTCGAGCTTGCCCGAAGCGAGCAGCGCGACCTGATAAATACGACCACCCTCTTCCGGTTCCTGCGGGCTGCGCCAATCCGCAGCGTCGAATACTACGCCATCGCCGGGTTTGAGCGGCGAGATGCTGTGCTCGGGAGACGGCTCCAGAATCACGGCGCCTTCGGAAAGAGCCACGACGCCGCCCATGCAGACGCCGCGATGACGCGGCGCGCGGCCGCGCACCACGGCCTGATGATTCGTGCCGGTGAGGAAGTGCGGACCAAGGCCGCGAGAGTACACCTGCTCGAGTTGCAACTCGGCAGCGCGATTGATATCGGGTACGCAGCCGGCGCAGGCTTCGTCAACGGCTTTGCGATAAGCTTGCGTCGTCAGCGCGACGTAATCGGCATCTTTGTAGCGGCCTTCGATTTTCAGAGCCGACACTCCGATTTCGACGATCTCGGGAATCTGGCGCAGCGCGTAGAGATCACCTGGCGAAAGCAGATAGCGCGCGCCGGCCAGCGGACGCGGCGCGCCATCGACAATCAGTTCGTAAGGCAGGCGGCAGGCTTGGGCGCACTGGCCGCGATTGGCGCTGCGCCCGCCCCAGGCTTCCGAGGAAAAACATTGCCCGGAGTAGGAGACGCAAAGCGCACCGTGCACGAACATCTCGAGTTCGCAATCCGTGCGGGCGCGGATGGCCCGCACTCCGGCGAGCGAAAGCTCGCGCGCCAGCACGACGCGCGTGACGCCGAGGTCTTGCGCCATGCGGATGCCATCAGCATTGGTGATGCTCATCTGCGTGCTGCCGTGCAACGGGAGCGCAGGCGCGATTTGGCGGGCGAGTTTGAGCGCGGCCAGGTCCTGCACGATGATGGCATCCGTGCCGGCTTCGGCAATGGCGCCAAGAGCGCGGGCGGCGTCGGCAAGTTCGCTATCGAAGATGAGCGAGTTGAACGTGATGTAGCCCTTCACGCCGCGGCAGTGCAAGGTGCGGAGAGCCTCGGGCAGTTCGGCGAGCGAGAAGCCGGTTTTGGCGCGTGCCGTGAAGTGCGTGAGCCCGAAATAGACCGCGTCGGCGCCGGCTTCGATGGCGGCGCGCAACTGCGGCCAGTATCCGGCCGGGCTCATGATTTCAGGCTTGATCATGCAGGGCTATCTTCTCTTTAGGGTACCGCGCCGCGTGGATCGGAGTGGAAGTGTTTGAAGCGCTTAGCGGCGGACAAGACCGGGGATGAGCCCGACTTGACCTTACCGCGGCGCCAGTATATTAATGAATCCCAGAGGAGTGTGCGATGTTTCCGACGGATGTGACCGCGCCCATGGTCCAGAAGTTTCTGGATGTCCCCAGGCTCTATGCAATCGATCCGGAATTCGAATTTGGCTGGTGGTATTCCTACTTCTGGAAGGAAGCCAAATCGCAGGTCGACGCCCGCAAGGAAGATCTGAAAACTCTGATGTCCCAGATTTACAATGCGGCGCAGGATACAGGGAAATCAGCTCTCGATGTGAAGCAACAAATGGCTCCCGGGTCCTGGTTCGACGGGCTGAAGCCGCCGATCAAACCGCCGATGCGGGATTACCGGAAACGCGAGATTCTGACCACGCTGCTGCGAATGGGATTCAAAGCGATGCCCGTGGCGGCTATTTCCTCCGATAAGGCAGGTCCTACCGGGAAGAAGCTCTTTGAGGAGATGCTGTGGATTCAGAAGAACAATCGTCAACTGCCGCTGGCGATCGGGTACCGGGGCGTCACCACGACTTACGACCAGGTACTGAAATACGAGGGCGCGCTGAATCGCGTGGAATTGAAGCTGCTGCACATGGGGGACAAGTGGCATCCATTCTCCGAGGATGTTTACGCCAAGAAGATGTATTACCGGCTGGGGTCGAACGACAACTGCCTCTACACGGTTTCGAGCGCGGCGGATTCGGCGAAGATCGCAGTGGGATTCCCACTGATTGAAGACGAGAATATTTTCCGGCTGCCGGCTAAGCCGATCAAGGACTGGGATGCCGCCGATTTTGAACGCTGCCGGCAGGGCAACTTTCCGGTTTCGCTCGCTCATGTTACGTGCAGCGTGAATAGCAAAGTGCAGGATGGTGTGTTTCTGGCGACCGAGAGCTACCTGTATCTGTTTCGCGTGACGGAAGACGCGCAGGCCGTGCATACGGAAGATTTCCTGGTGGGCATCGATAGGAAAATGGCGGGCCAGTGCCAGGAACGGGGCGTGCGGCGGATTCCGCTGGCGGATTTCCTGGCGGGCTTGCGGCTGCACCGCGTTCATCTGGGTCCGCAGCGCACGGATGGCGTGGTAGCATTCACGGAAGAATGCAAATACCAGCTCGGGGACAAGTGGGTTTCCGATTCGGCAATGACGGACGATACATTCGCCACGGAAAAATTTCACGGAGACAAAAACGCCGCTGCCGAATTCCTGATACGCTTCCGCAAGCTCTATAAGTCGGGGCCGATTCAGGGGGAACGCGACTACGGAGCAATTAAGCAAGACAAGCCGGTAGTATCGACGCGCAAGCTGGCAATTCCGGCGGGGCTTGCGGGTATGAACCAGCCGGTGAGTTCGCCGGTGAAGTTTCAGATCAACCGAACGGGCCAATCGGCGAAAGTCGGATCGACGGAAGTCCGCACGGGCGTGAGTGACCGCATCGAGATTCAGCAGATCATCAAGTTCGGGTTGAACTTCCTGGATCTGAGTCAACTGAAGGGCAGCAAAAAGGACCTCTATTTCGGCCGGAGTTGAAGAGTCCGCGGCGCAAGAGCGCAGCCGTGCCGATTCGCGCTAAATTATCAGCAGTGAGGTGATCTCATGGATCGCAGAACGTTTCTGTCTACCACCGCGGCCGCGGGGCTGGCGCTGAGCGCCCGCGCGCAAAACGGTCCGGTGAAACCGGGAGACATCCCCAAACGAGTTCTTGGCAAGACGGGTGAGAAGCTGACGATCATCGGGCAGGCCGGCGGGCGGTTTCCGAAGGCGGGGTACGAAAACGCCAAGGCCGTGACGCAGCGTGCGTACGAATTGGGCATCAACTATTTCGATTGCGCGCGGATCTATTGGGACGGCCGCTCCGAAGAGGTTTATGGCGAAGTTCTGCAGCCGTTCCGGAAGAATATTTTTCTGACGACGAAATCTCCGCAGCGCAGCCGCAAGGGCGCTGAAGCGGATCTGGAACTTTCCCTGAAAGCGCTGCGGACCGATTATCTCGACCTGTGGCAAATTCATCAGGTCAGCAGCCTGGAGGAAGTGGAACAGATCTTCGCTCCGGGCGGCGCCATTGAAGCGTTTGAAGCGGCGAAGAAGGCGGGCAAGTGCCGCTTCTTCGGCTTCACCGGGCACGCGAATCCGGAAGTGCACCTGGCGATGCTGAAGAATTACGAACACTACGATACGATCCTGATGCCGCTTCACGCGGCGGACCCGGCATACCTGAGTTTCGAGAAAAACGTGCTGCCGATTGCTGTGAAGCGCGGCATGGGAATCCAGGCAATGAAGAGCACGGCCAATGCGAAGCTGCTGTCTTCGCTCGGGCTGAAGGATTGTCTCAGCTACACGCTCAGCCTGCCGATTCACTGCCTGGCGCTGGGATGCACTCAGGTGCATGAGATCGAAGACGACGTACGCGTGGCGCAGCAATTCAAGCCGCTGACGACGACGGAAATGGCCGGCCTGCGGGAGCGCGCGGCGGCGCTACAGCGTCCGGGTTTTGAAGATTGGAAGATCGATCTGCACAAGACGGCGGAAGATTACCGGTATCGGGATGGGGTAGTGGCGTAGGGAAGGCGGTCTCGCCTCAGTTACTGCGGCTTTCGCTTATCCGGTAAGGGCCTTGGCATCCTCGGAGACGGGCGACCAGCCAGCCGGCATTTGGTTGATCGCGGTTTCCAGCAATGTTCGCGCTTCCTCGAAGCGGCGATCGCCGAGAAGCTGACTTGCGCGCTCAAACAAAAACCAAGTGGCGTTGGTCTGAGGGACGCCACACAGCCAGACCCAGCTAACGGCTGCATTCCAAGTGCAGCCTACGAAACTCATCCGCGGTGGGGCGGCTTGATCTTATGCGCTGGGCGGATCGAAGTAGCTTTGGGCCAGCTCGGGCTTTTCGCGGACGGCTTTGCGCCAGCAGGAGCGGGCTTCGTCTTCTTGTCCTTTGGCCATCAGGGCGTGGCCCAGATTCAGCAGCGCTTCGGGGAATTCGGGGTCTTCTTTGAGCGCTTGCTGGTAGTAGATGACGGCGTCGTCGGTCTGGCCGCATTTTTGGCAAATCAGGCCGGCATTGTAGAAGAGTTCGGGACCGTGCTCGCCCATTTCGATCAGGCGGCGGTGCAGGTCGTAGGCCTCGTTGTAATCCTGCTGCTCCAGTGCGAGGGCGGCCAGGCCGCGCACGGCGTCGGAGGAATCCGGACGCAGCATGAGGGCTTCCTGGAACGCCTTGCGCGCTTCCTCGACTCTGCCGGAACGCGCATAGGCAATTCCGGAATTCAAATGAGCTTCGGCCCAGTCCGGACGCCGTTCCAGGCAGGATTCGAACGCTTCGGCACTCGCCGGATAGTCGCCGCGAAGGAGGCGCAAATAGCCGAGCCGGAAACAGGCGTCGAGCCACTCGGGCGCATCTTCCGGCAGGCGCGCATAGAGCCGTTCGGCGGATGCCCGCTCGCCTTGCTGTTCCAGCACGAGCGCGAGATTCCATAGAACGCCGGCCTGGTTGGGATCGGCATCGAGGGCCTTCTGATAGCAGCCGCGGGCGGTCGCCAAATCGTTCAGTTCCTGGTGGACCACGCCCAGGTTGAGGTGAGCCTGCACGGAATCCGGATTCAGCGCGACGGCGCGCGTATAAGCTTCAGCGGCTTTTTCGTAGTTGCCAATCTTGTGGCAGGCCACGCCCAGGTTGAACCAGTTCTCGAAACGATCGGGCACGAGTTCGACGAGCGTGCGGCAGTGGCGCGCGGCGGTGGAATAATCGCCTGAGGAGAAGGCGGTGGTGGCCAGCGCTTCCACGGCGACGGAGGATTCGGGCGCCAATTCGGCGAGCATTTCGCCGTAGCGCCGCACCGAATCGTAGTCCTTCTTATCGAGGAACATGCCGACCAGATTGGAGAGCGCCTCTTCGCAGCGCGGATTGCGCGAGAGCACCTTGCGGTAGAACTCGGCGGCCTCGGCGTGGCGGGCGGCTTGATGCAGCGCGACTGCTTTGCCGAATAAAGCCTGCTCATTATCGGGATTGAGGCTGAGATATTTGTCGAGCGCCTTGAGCGATTCCTCGGCGTTGTCGGTGTGGACCAGGCAGATGCCGAGACCGAGCAAGGCGTCGGAGCGCGTGGGGTCGGCCTCCACAGCGTTGCGGAAGGCTTCGGCGCCGCCCTTCCAGTTCTTGAGATGACCGTGGCAGACACCCAGGTTGAAATGCGCTGTGCGGTGCAAGGGCTCGAGTTCCACCAGTTGGCCGTAGGTCACCGCCGCGGCTTCGAACTGGCGCATTTCGTACTGAATGTGTCCCAGGGCGGAGTAGAGCGCCGCATCCTGTTCGCCGCTTTCGATGGCGCGGCTGAGCAGGCGTGCGGCATTCTCCAGCTTGCCCTCCAGGTGAAGGGACACGGCCTTTGAGAGCGTGCGGCTCACGCGCTTCTGGTGCTTGGCGCCGTTAATGGCAGTCACGCCGGGTGGCAGTGCTTCCAACGAGCCCACTTCGGTGTCGCTCAGGAACTCCATGTTTGCAATCTCCCCTCGATCCAAACCCGCGCGGTGGCCGGGCTTGATAATTCAGTTTCATCCTGTTCGCCGGCCGTCAAAGCCACGGCCTCAACGGGCGCGGGCGTTGCAGGGGCCGGAGCCGGGCCAGGCAGGCCCGGGCGAGTGATCTGCGCGCTATTCTGGCGTCCGTCGCCGGAACCGCCAGAAATGTAGGCGCAGATTCGTCCCAGAAAGTCGTCGTTCTTCGTCACGCGCATCCAATAGAGGCGAGCGAGCTCGCCGGGTTCGCTGAAGAATCCGACGCCGCCCGAGGCCAATGTGTTGTCTTCCCACGTATCGACCTCCTGCCCTTCGATGGATGTGGTGAAGCGGTTGCCCTTCACGTCCACGGCGATGCGATACGGCGTGTTCTTGTGCACCATCACGGAAAGCGGCACTTCCACGCGCTGTCCGGCTTTTCCGCCGAGAACCGGGTAATGCACCATGGCGATCACCGGCCGCAATCCGGGCTCGATGACTTTGAACTTCATGGCGTAATAATTCTTGGGATCGTGCGCACGCACGACCCAATCCATGCTCTTGTTTTCGATCTGGCCCAGGAACTCCAGGCGGTAGTCGGAGAAGGTGAGCGATGGGCGGAACAGCGCGAGTTCCGTCGGATGGACATATCCGCCGGGCTGCCGCTTCCAATCGGCGGCCAGACGCTTGGCGGGACCTTCCCAGGCCTGCATACCCGAATGGAAATTGTCGGTGACATCCACAGTGGCACGGTGGGCGACGGCGCTGCGGAACCACGCCATGCCGCCATGGCTTTCCGCGGCGGCTCCGCTGTGTCCGGCGGACGCGACCAGCGAGCCGCTGCCGGAGGATGCGGAAGCTTCCTCAGTGGCCGGACGGCTTTCGAGAAGACTGGTCCCGACGCGAAGAGCGCTCACGCCCAGCCACAGCGACGACGCGACGATGAGGCAGGCGGCGATGGCTCGGACGGCGTGGCCCATCACGGCCCGGCGCGCGCGCAACTGCGCGGCTTCGGGCATAGTGATGACATCCGCGAAACCGTCCTTCTTCTTCTCGACGGGCTTGGAGGGCTGAACTTCTTCGAGCCGTTCCATGGCCAGCGTCATATCGAAGCGGCCGCGCGGTGAGTGTTCGGCGAAGGGCGTCCAATCGGCGTGTGGGCGAGCGACACCAGAACCGCGCTGGCAATAGAATTCGAGTGGAATGAGCGCGGCGTCGGGCAATTCCATCTTGCCCTTTTGTGCGGCCGGCGTTCTGGGAACTGAGACCAGGAAGGCCGGCAGCGGAGTAACCGCGGCTTCCTTATCCGGCAGCTTGGGCTCAGGGCGCGCGGCGGCGGGGTTCGAGCCGCGGAATTCTTCGCGCGGCCATGCATCTTCGGACTCGCGATGGAGCACCGGCTGAGCGTCGAATTTCGGCATGCGCAGCGGCGGCACGGCTGTCAGCGGCACCGGCGCGAAGCCTACGATAGGCAACGCTTCCGCGGGCCACGCTTCGAGCGACTGCGCGGCCGGCGCGAGACGCGGACCGGCTGACGCGCGCGGGCTTGACGCGAATTCGGGAAGAGCAGGTAAAGACAGCTCCGAATGCTCGCGGCGCAGGCCGGCGGGAGCCGCCATGGTGGGCTCGAGACTCGCCATCACCATTTCGGCGGCGGGCGCGGGCATCCATTGCGCGGTCTGCTGGAACGCCGCCGGCTTGAGGGCGGTGAGAGCCGGGAACAATGCCGGTGTGTGAGCCTGGTGCTGGGACGCGGCCAGCACACAGGCTGCCACCGGCCGCACGATCATCACGACTGGTTCGGCCGGCAGCGGCATCCAGTTCGTGCTTGCGGGCAAGGCCCAAGCGGGTCCCGAACTGGCGGCGAAGGCCGGCAGGTGCATATCAGCCGACGCCGTTTCGAGATGTCCCGCCGAAGCCGAGAGCACCGGACGCTCTTCGATGCGCACGGAAGCGGCCGGCGTGGCTTCGGCCGGCTCGAGGTCGGCGGGGCGGACGTCGAATCGCGGCAGCACCAGAGGCCGGGTGGCCAGACTCAGCGGGAATACTTCAGCCGCTTTCCAGGCGGATTCCACGGCCATGGGTGGATCGCCAGGCAGCGCGCCCGCCGGCGGCATCAAGGGCGCGAACGGTTTCCACTGATCCGAAATGCTTTCGAGAGGATCGTATGCCGCGGAGGCTTGCGCCGGCACCGGATCAAGCGTGGCGACCGGAGCGGCCGCACCGCTCGCAATCTGATAGTGGAGGCCGATGACATCCGCGAGGGCGGGGTGATCATTTAATAAGATATCGGTGACGGCGGGCAATCCATCGATGGCCTCGAGTTGCGGCATCGGCAGGCGGATCGGTTCCTGCACGGCGAGCATCGCCACTTCGGCCGGACGCGGGCTGAACGAGCCAGCTTCCATTCGCGGTTCCCATGCGGCGCGGGTCGTGGCTACGGGCATCTCCGCAGCGACATAGTTCTCGGACAGACCGGGCAGGTGGAGAATGGCAGTCCAAGTCTCGAATGTGGGATTCGCCCTCTTGCGGGAGCGGCCGGGTTCGGATTGCTCCTCGAAAGCGACTGGCGTCACCGGGGCGAAGCTGGTGCCTAAACTGGGAACAATGGTGAGAGGCCAGGGAGAAGAAACGCTAATGCCGAAATTCGAATGATCATAAGAAAGCTGCGGGCCGTCGTGCTCCGGCATCGCGTTGATGGCAGTCAGGGGCAGAATAAAATCGGCCTTGCCGGCCGGGCAGGGGTCGGGTATGGCCAGTTGATCCAGGGCTTTGTGCAGGCGCTTCTTATAATTTTCCCGATGCGCACTGCTACAGAATTCGCTATCCCGAAGCAACCGGAGTGGACCAATATCTTTACCGCAGTATAAACAGCCCACAGTCAACCTTTGGTGATACTGGCTTGATTATAACGTCAAGTTCTCTCCAAAAATGCTACTTAATTAGATTCGAATTCCCATAGATATTGATAACAATTTACTGTTATCTCTGGTTAATTCGGAGATTCATCTCAAGAATTTTGCAGGGAGGGGAAAGGGCCGCGGGTGGCTTGGCGCTGTGCGAGACTGGGTTTTCCGGGAGCTTGCGAATTGTCGAGAACTGGTTTGTTATTCGCCGTTTGCGTGCTGTGCGCGCCGGCTGCGCCGCGGCTGTTCGGGCCGGAGGACCTGTGGGCCTGGCGCAATGTGGAGAGCACACGCATCACCGCCGGCGGTGAGCGCGTAATGTATGTGGAAATGTGGAGCGACCGCGCGAGAGACGCCACATATTCCAATTTGTGGGAAATCACGACGGGCGGAAAAGACCGGCAGCAGATCACATCCGGCAACTTTCGCGACCGCGCGCCGGAGTGGTCGCCGGATGGAGCGAGCGTGGCGTTTCTTTCCGAGCGCGACGGGAAGACGCAGATTCGTATTCACCGGCTCGATAGCGGAAGGGAGACCGCGCTTGCGGATGGGGGGACGACGCCGCAAAGTTTTGCCTGGTCGCCGGATGGAGCATGGATCGCCTTTACGGCGCCGGGCCGCGCGGCCGATGGCGGAAAGTATGCACTGGTGACGAGGGCGCCGTGGCGCGCTGCGGCCGATGCGGCGGTCTTTGTCGCGCCTGTGGCGGGCGGTGCGGCGCGGCAGGTCTCGGCCGACGGATTCGATTGTCACGGCGCGCCATCGTGGACGATGGATGGAAAATCGATTCTGATCGCTGCTCAAGCCGTGCCGCCTGGCGGCGAGCCTGAAGGGGGCGATGATCTTTACGAATTCCGTGTAGCCGATAGCGCGGTGACGCAGCTTACGAGCAATCATGCCTGGAACGCGCGGCCGACGCCTTCACCTGACGGCAGCAAGATCGCGTTTCTCGCCGGCGACGCGAAGCGCCAGAGTTATGTGATTCGCAAGCTGTTCGCGATGAACGCGGATGGCGGACGCGTCAAAGTGCTGAGCGGCATGCTGGACCGGGATGTGAGGGAGCCCCACTGGAGCTCCGATTCACGCACCCTTTATTTCTTGGCGGATGACCAGGGCGCGACGCACGTTTATGCCGCGCGCGCCGATGGGACGGTGCGGCAAATCACGACGGCGGCGGAGCGGCTGCACTCGTTTTCACTGGCGGACAACGGGCAAGCCGCGGCCGTGCGGGCGAGCGCTGTCGATCCATCCGACGCGGTTACGTTTTCGATCTATGGCAAAGCAGCCACTGCGCCGCTGACCGCGGTGAATGCCGGTCTGCTGGCAGAGTGCGAATCAGGCGCGGTTGAAGAGATTCGTTATCCGTCCTCCGGCGGGCAAAAGATACAAGGCTGGATCGTCAAGCCGCCGCAGTTCGATACCGGGCGGCGCTATCCGCTGGTGGTGGAGACCTCAAGCGGAGCACATACGATGGCGGGCGTGGAATTTCGGCGGCGCGCGCAAATTTACGCGGGCAGGGGATACGTTGTGCTCTATGTGAATGCGCACGGGTCGTCCGGCTACGGCGAGGAGTTTGGAAATACGCTGCCGACCAACTTTCCCGATAGCGCGTATGACGACTTGATGCACGGCGTGGATTACGTGCTGGGCAGGGGCTATATCGACACCAAGCGCATGGCGGTGGTGGGCGGTTTGACAGCGGCTTGGGCGATTGGGCACACGAACCGGTTCGCGGCGGCGGTTGCCGACCACGCCATCACCGATTGGACGACCCACGTGGGCACGGCGAAGGACGGATACTATGATGCGCTGCGCCTGCTGCAGGCGATGCCGTGGGAGGAACCTGAGCGTTACGAGCGGCACTCACCTTTGTTTTTCGCGGGGAATTTCAAGACGCCGACGCTCGTGCTGGCGGGTGAGAAAGATCCAGATAGCGAGGCGCTGTTCTTCGCACTGCAGGCGAAGAAGGTGCAATCGGCGCTCATGCGCGTGCCGCAGAACGGAAGCACGGGCGATGAGATCGCGTCGGTGGATGCGATTCTGGCCTGGCTCGGAAAGTTTATCTGAGAGTACGGATTTGATCGCGGGCACCCGGCCGCTGCCACATAGAGGGCTAGTATGCTAGCATACTAGCAATGGCGGATGACGTGAAGCAGTTCAATGTGTACCTGCCGGCTGAGCTGATTCGCCAGGTGAAGCATCACGCCGTTGAGACCGAACAGTCGCTCTCCGCGATTGTGGCGGAGGCGCTGCGCGCATATCTCAACGAGCACGGCCAAAAAAGGAAAAAGCATGAGTACTAAGGGCATCGACGGCATCCTCATTGAAACGCACAATTGGGGCAAGACGGTCGCGTTCTGGCGGGATCTGGGCTACGAACTGGAATTCGAAACCGATCACCACTCTGGACGGCTGCGCCATCCGGACGGCGGACCCTATCTGTTCGTTGCCGAGCGGCCGAACGATCAGCCAATCCAGATGGTGCTCGGCGTCGCGGTTGCCGATGCGGCACAGTTTACGCCGCCGCATGGCGGGACTGTGGTGCGGCCGTTTGAAAAGCAGCACTGGCCTGCCTTGCAGATGCTGCTGGCTGATCCCGATGGGCGGCAAGTTGCGGTGGAAGCGCCGCTCGCATCGAAAAAGTGAGCGGGCGGGGAAAGGAATCGCGGTGCAAACTCCCAGACCGGCTCACTTCCTGAGCGGCAGCGAGGTTGGATCACGGGTGCGTTAGTGTAACGTTTATGTTCTGAAACTGTCGCGCGCCGAGAGTGAAACTGTCCGTTTTGCGCAACAGGTCTTCCAGTATGTGCGGCCGCTGGAGCTTTTCTATTGCGTCGGCCTGCACCGCCAGAATCCGGTAGTCCCCTGGCGCCAAGCCGGCAAAATTGAATTGGCCCTTCGCATCGCCAGTAGTTCTCAATAAGGAGGAGAACAAGTCAAACCCGGTTGGCGGCCATCGGACCAAGACAACATGCGGCTGAGGTACCGGGTTGTCGTCGTCCCTGACAGATCCGGACACTGTTGCGGGCTTATCGTCCAATACAAATTCCAGTGTCTGAGCTTGCGCGTGCGGGTCAAGGGTCAGGACATTGCCGGCGAGGGTTTGGCCGTTGTAGAGAATCTGTTTCACATAGTGGGTCTGTGGAATACCGGACAACTCCAACTGATACTCCCGGACTGTGAGGCCTGTGACGCGAAACTTCCCTTCGGCATCGATACGAGCCGGGCCATTCTGAATAACCCAGTCGGTCGGACTGAAAACGAGCCGAATTCCTTTGTAATCCGGTACGCTGGCGCCCTCTGCGACGGTAAACTTGCCGTCGATGTCTACTCCAGGCGACATTGGAACTGTAACATCGATATTTTCGTCAGCCACATTGAATTGCACAGATCCTTTCAAATCAGGCAGCCCCTTCCCATACCGCGTCACCTCAAGCTGATACGCGCCGGCAACAAACCCGCGCATGACGAATTCCTTGCCGCAGGGCACCGTTCCCACCTTCGTAGAAAGCCAATGGTTTGCTGCCGCTACGACGTCCATGCTAGTACGATCACCTAGCCTGCAAGGAGTTCCGACGAAAGACACCCGCACGCGATACTTAGGCACCTTCTTGATGGTCAGCAGGCCAAGGTCAACCCGTGCGCCGGAGCCTACCGTGACAGGGAACGCGCTACTCACGCCGGAGCCGCCGGGCCAGTAAGTATTGTCGTAGTCTTCGTCTACGACGTTCCAGTCCTTATCGGAGAATTGCGTCAGCAACCGGTCCTCGCCAAAGTTTCGAAGAGAAGCGTGGATTGTCAGGTTAGATCCATTTGTAATCCGCGGCTGGATAGTTACGACATAGTCAGCGGGTGAAAGCTTATTAGCGACGAAGCGTCCGTCTTTGCCGGTGATGGCGTAGCCCCCAGGCGACAATTCCACGTGCCCTCTTCCATAGCCGTACTGGCACATTACTACTGCCAAGCCTGCGACCGGTTGGTGTGTATCCTCGTCCACAAACCGGCCCGACAACTCGCCAGGGCGGCCGAGCGAGAAATGCAAATCGGCCGTCGGGTTGGTCTTGTCCAGAGATACATCGGCACTGTTTCGATAGCCGCCACGGAGGCCCCCAGGTCTGATGTATCCGTCTTTGGACACCTCGATGCGGTAGGTCCCCGGCTGTTCAATAGAGAATGCGAAGGCCCCATTCGTATCTGTGCTGAGGGCGCCGACTTTCGTTCTTGGCACGAACGAGGATGGGGTGCCTCCCTCATACCGCTCCAAAGTAACCTGCACGTCGCTCAACCCTCGAGACATGCCAAATTCCTCGACGTGTCCCGTGATCTGGAGTGCGTCGGCCGCCGCCTTACGGCCCGGCTGGGCTTGGCTTAACACAGCCGTTAAGAATGCCAGTAGAAGCAGAGCGTGCAGGCGTTTCATCGCTAACATTCTCCCAGGCAATTTGCCTGTTTACCGTCATCGGGTGCCCTTACTTATATCACGATGGCGCAGGAACTTCCATTGCCGGTCAACGATCCGGTACCTCGATGATCTATCAGTTTGCTGTAGGTTTAGTTACGTGATCAACGGCGATCATTTCGATTGGGAGTTTCTGCCGTTCCAGCCTCAGGCCGAGTTGCTGGACTGCGGAAAAGACATCAATGTCGCCTGGAGCAGAGGAACTACGCAGCTTGAATTCGGGCGTGGCAATGAGGCTGAAGTCGTATCTCCCGGTAAGTCCAGTTCTATCCACCACAGGCTCACCTTTACCGTTGAGGAGGTTCATCAGTTGGTCGGTAAGGTCGTCGATCCGGCAGCGGGAAAAAGTGATTTCATAATTCCTGCCGTTGCTCGCTATGCCAGTATGCATGGATGGTTCGCCTTCATCGGCGCTCTTCTTCAGCCTCTCGCCTTCCTTACTGACGACAAGCGCATATACCGACATTTCTTTGCTCTCGCGGTGGACTGCGAGGTGGAATCGGTTCACCAGCAACGTCTGCACCATCGCGCGAACGTCTTGGCGCGGCGGGACACCGGTCCCTGGGGCGCGGGCGTCGATATCGTACATTACTTCCCTGACCTCACGGTCCTGACTGGGGAGGGACGCAAGCGAAATCTGAAACTGCTTCACGTTGTAGGCTTCCATGATGAGGGAAAAAACGCTGTAACCCTCCATCCTGACCCGCGTGCCGGAGATCGTGAGATCCATGAGGCGCGAGAGCGGGCCTTGATGCTGCCGAATCGAAGCTACCTCAAATGCAGGCGCCGCCACGCACGTGCGGTCCGGAAGGAGTATGGAACAAATACCGGTGATAATTACCGGGGAAGCAATCAAACATACTTTCCGTATGCAGGTCTGCGCCACTTGGGTCTCCGTAGGGCTGTGAATTTCAGTATAACGAACCACGCTTACAATCAGGCTGGCGCTGTGACAAATAACATGATCGACGGAGCGCTGTTTCTTGTTCCTTTGTTCCTGATGGCGCCGAGGCTCTGGCGGTTGCCACCGTTACACGGTTCGTCTATCCATGTGTTCGGCAATCAGCTTATGAGGAAATGTCAGTTTGCGGCGGGCGATCTGTCAGCATGATCGACGATCAATACATCGACCTGACCTTTTGCGGCCTGCAGGCTCAAACCGAGTTGCTCTCTGACCGCGTCGATGAGACTCATTCCGAACTCAGGCTTTAATTCGCTCGACGTTTGTGGCCCCGCAGCCCGTCCGCCCGGTTCCATTAGAAAGGTTAGGGAATAGTCGTAGCGTTTCCGCAGTCCGGTTGCGTCGTGGACAGGCCGGCCTAACTGGTCCGCCAGGAAATTCGCCAGATCCGCTATGGAAGCTCCTTTTCGAACGACGTGCGCCATAGTTGGCCGCGGCGGGCCGGCCGCCGGCGGCCGCCAGAGATCGCCCGAGCTTTCCGCGGACGGAGCCTGAGATTCCGCGAACTTCGGGCCTCCTTTGGCGACTCTTAATTCGTAAACTGCCATGTTTTTCTTTTCGAAGTGAACACGCAGGGCGAAGCGTTCAGAGAGAAGCGCCTGCAGCATAAGTTGGAATTGCGGTTTACTCGTGCCGATTTACGGCGATGGTCGAAAGAGTCATGGAGGTGGAGGCGACTGTGAGAGAGCGAGCCTAGCGCTGCGACCGAAATGCGGATGCTGTTGCGGGCGAATACCCAGAATAGATCTTGCCGGATGATGCGGATCGTGCGGCGAGCCAGATGGAGTGACTCGGGTATACGGAGCAGGTTGCCGCACAGGTGGCGATTCCGAGGTCGGCGGGCGCGAGCGGAGAAGAGTGGTTCATGCCCTTGCCTAACATCGCCACGCGCTTACCCGAGGGCTTGCAGTTTTTTGATCTGCTCCTTTTGCTGAGGCAGCACTTCCGCGAGCACCTGGTCGAGCCGGTTTGGCGCGTGATGGCATCCGGCTTGCTGTGTCTCAGAAAATGCGAGATACCAGACTGACCGGTGAATCGGACGAGTATCTTTCCAAACGAGAGGAACTACGAGTATTAGAGATTGAGTCCATGAAACTCCGCGAACGGGTTGCGGAGGCCCGTCGGGAACTTCCCACAGGTCCCACAGTGAAAGATTATGCGTTTCTGGAAGGTCCGGTAGACCTCAACGCGGGCGATTCGCCCATCCGTGTCGTTTCTCTCCGGGAATTATTTACAGGGCAGGACCGCTCGCTCGTAATCTACCATTTCATGTATGGCAAGCGGCAGACCAATCCGTGCCCGATGTGCACGCTTTGGATCGACGGTTACAATGGCGTCGCACACCACATCAGGCAGAACGTTGATTTTGCGATCGTGGCGGCTGCGGATCCGTCCGTTCTACGTGCGTACGCACGCCGGAGGGGCTGGCATAACCTGCGGCTGCTTAGCACCGGTGAAGCCAGCACTTTCAAGTTCGATCTCGGCAGCGAAGACCGTGAAGGCAATCAGGACTCCACCATCTCGGTATTCACCCGGGATGCGGACGGCACGCCGCGCCATTTCTACAGCGCGCATCCTCGAATGGCGCCACATCTAAGAGAACGCGGCATCGATCTTCTGACGCCGGTTTACAACATGCTGGACCTTACTCCACAAGGCCGCGGCGACTGGTACGCAAAACTCGATTACGGACCTGCGATCTATAAAGCGCTGGACGGTTAGCGGTCACAAATCGGCCAGAGCCGCGGCAGATACAACATCGGCAGATCTGTGCCGGGCGGGCTGACCTTATTCCGATCGGTTTCCTGCTAAGATGACGTGGAAATGCGCCCGGTATTCCTGCTTCTGATGGCGGCCGCGGGGTATGCGCAAACCAGCGCAATCACGAATCTCACCCCGGGCAGCAATCTCCTCGCGCCGGGCAGCACGAGTGTTGCGCTTTCCTTCAATACTACTCAGCCCGCGCTATGCCGGTATTCTGTCGGAAGCGCCGCGGCGTTTGCCGCCATGCAGCCCTTCGATTCCGGACCCGCCTCCACAACCCACAAAGGAACGGTCCGGGATCTTTCGGCGAGCCCCGCAGTTGTGAACAGCGTTTACCTTCGCTGCGACTCCGACGCCAACTCCGTCACATCCTTGCAGTACCGTGCTGCCGCGAGCCCTTCAGGCGCATTGCCGCGCATCGGCAGCATCTGGTGGGGATCTTATATTGCCGGCACGAAGTCCACTCAAGCATCAAAAATCCAGCTCTATTTGTGCCCCGCGTTCT
This sequence comes from Bryobacteraceae bacterium, assembly GCA_035550475.1. Lineage (GTDB taxonomy): Bacteria > Acidobacteriota > Terriglobia > Bryobacterales > Bryobacteraceae > DASZPB01. Next base: position 28,936 of record DASZPB010000038.1, read on the forward strand.
CGATTCAGCAGGCCCAGGCGGCGCGCGCCGCGAACCCGAATGTTCTGATGCTGCCCAATGTGAACTCGATGGAAACGGCAAGTCCGGACGCGCCCCCTAACGTTCCCGAGTCCTACTATCTGCACGATACCAGTGGCAAGCGCATCCCCAACTGGCCCACGCCCGGCGACTACATGCTCAACATGACGAACCCCGCCGTCGCCGATTTCCTGGCGAATTACGCCTATCATGTCCTCCTTCAATCGGGGCTCGTTTACGACGGAGTTTTCTTCGACAACTTCAGCACTTCGATTTCCTGGAAAAAGACCGACTACGCCGGCAACCCGGTTCAGATCGATGCCAACAATGATGGCCAGCCGGATGATCCGGCGTGGCTCGATGCCGCGTGGTCCGCCGGTGTGTATCGCCTGATCGCATCGTTCCGCAAACTGGTTCCATATGGAGTCGTGACCGGTCACTTGGGCAACCGTCCGCCGGAAACCGCGGCGCTGGCCGCCTTTAGCGGCGAGAGCATGAATGGCGATCCCGTCAAGGTTCGAGAAGGCGTCGAGAGTTTCGGCACGATGTGGCAAACGTGGAACGCATGGTTCACGCAGGGCCAGTTGCCGAGTGTTGCCTTGCTACAGTCCTCGCCGCCTTTACAGGTGGCGTATGGCTATGGCTTCGCGGCGCTCAACACAACGACGCCGGCCCTGCAAGCCTTCGCGCAGAGCTTCTACCCCAACATGCGCTTCGGCCTCGCGACCGCGCTCATGCAGGACGGCTTCTCGGTTTACGACTTCGGCGATACCAGCACGCCGGTGAACTGGTGGTACGACGAGTACGACTTCAATCTGGGCTATCCGCTCGGCGGCGCGAAGCGCATCGGCGCGCAGGGCCCGGCAGCGCCCAACCTGATTGCGAATCCCGGCTTCGAATCGCCGTCGATCGCGCCGTGGACCACCATACTCGGCGGAGGCGGGAAGGCCACGTTTGCGATTGATGACGTGATCGCAGCGGCGGGCAACTCGTCCGTCCGAATGACCGTGACCACCGCCGCGAGCAACCCCTGGCTGGTTTCGATTGAGCAGGACAACCTTCCCATCGTGAAAGGCGCCACGTATCAGATCCAGTTCTGGGCGCGCAGTGATTCCGAGAGAACACTGGCCGTGAACCTGCAAGGGGGCGCGCCGAATTACCCGTACTACGGCCTCTACACTACGGCTGTGCTCGGCCCTAGTTGGAACTTCTATACCGCCACAGTTACGACCTCCGTCACCGCCAACGACGCGCGCCTGGAATTCTGGGTGGGGGATGCCACCGGTTCGGTGTGGCTCGACGGTGTGCAGATGTCCGCCATTCAAAACGTGGACCTGTTCCGCCGCGACACCACGAACGGGGTCGTCCTGCTGAACGGCACCGCATCTCCACAAACGGTGACGCTTGAACCCGGCCTGAAGCGCTTCTCCGGCACCCAGGCCCCCAAGTATCAGTACATCGTAGACGACAGCGGCGCAGGATTTCAAACAACAGGAAACTGGTCCGCACTCACGATGGACAGCGGCTTCGCCCACCCCACGCTGGATGGACCCGGCAACCAGCTAGCCAATGGCCCCTACTATCACGCATGGCAAGCCGGCGTCCACGAAATGGACGATGCCAGCGGCACCGCCACGTGGGACCTCCACATTCCCGCCGACGGCAGCTATACGCTTCAGGTCTGGCTTCCCGCTGCGCCGAAAGCAGGCACATGGACAAAGAATGCGGTCTACGAGATTCTTTCGGGAGGCCAAGCGATTGCGACGGCTACGCTGGACCAGTCGTCCGCAACCGCGGGCGACAGTTGGCACAATGTCGGCACGTGGAATTTGACCGTCGCCGGCACACCGTCTTTGCGGCTGCATAATGCGGGCTCGGGACCAGTGATCGCCGATGCCGCCTATGTGACTTCCGCAGCGCTCTACAATGACGGCTCCGCCGTCAGCGAACTCACGCTGAATCCGTTCGACGCCATTCTCCTTCAGCGCGTGCAACCGGTGCCGGTGCCCTCTTCGCGAGTAACAGCCGTTGCCGCGGCGGCCGATGGCGGCGCAAGTATCTCCTCCGGCAGTTTCGTCTCGATCTACGGCGAGGGATTTACGGATACGACGCGCACCTGGGCCGTCTCCGACTTCATCGGCTCATCGCTTCCCACCGCCCTCGACGGAGTTTCCGTGACGATCAATGGCAAAGCCGCCGCAGTCTCCTTCATCAGCCCCACTCAAATCAACGTCATCGCGCCCGACGACTCCGCAGCAGGCGCTGCCGACGTGCAGGTCACAACGCCTAGGGGCAAGAGCTATCCCGGAAGCACTAACCGGCTGAACGCCTCCCCGGCATTCTTCCGGTTCACGGATTCAGGCATCATCTGCGCGGCAGCGGTGCACGCGGATGGCACGCTCGTCGCGCAGACCGCGCCGGCCAGCCGCCCGGCAGTCGCTGGCGAAACGATATCGATCTATGGGACTGGGTTCGGAGCTACCGATCCCGCCACACCCGCAAACATGCTGTTCACGCAAGCGAACCCATTGGCCAAGCCGGTCACAGTCACTATCGGGGGAGTGGACGCAACGGTGGTCTGGGCCGGCATGACCGCCCCGGGTTTGGTTCAGGTGAACGTCCAAATACCCGACGGCCTCGCACCGGGCAATCAGCCGCTGATGGCGAATGCCGCAGGTTTCCAAACGCTGCCAGGGGTCTTTGTCCCAATTGGCAAATAAGCTACCTTTGTCTTGCGAGGCTGCGCGTCTTTTGTGGCCAGATTACACAGCTTCGCGTCCACCTGGTCGAGAACGTTATTTCAAACGCAAGCTATTCGTGACTACGGTGACGCTGGAAAGCGCCATGGCGGCAGAGGCGACGATGGGAGACAGCAGGCCTAGCGCGGCGACTGGAATGCCGATGGTGTTGTAGGCGAACGCCCAGAACAGGTTCTGGCGGATGATGCGCATCGTGCGGCGAGCCAGATGGAGTGATTCGGGCACGCCGAGCAGATTGCCGCGCAGAAGGGTTACGCCGCCGGCTTGCATAGCTACATCGGTGCCGCTTCCCATGGCGATTCCGAGATCGGCCAGCGCGAGAGCGGGCGCGTCGTTCACGCCATCGCCTACCATGGCCACGCGCTTACCGGAGGCTTGCAGTTTTTTGATCTGCTCCGCTTTTTCCTGCGGCAGCACTTCCGCCAGAACGTGGTCGATACCAGCCTGACGCGCGATGACTTCGGCGGTTTCGCGATGATCGCCAGTGAGCATCCAGACGTCGAAGTGCAATTCGCGCAGGCGGCGGACGGCTTCGGCGGCTTCGGGTTTCAGGACGTCGGCGACGGCGATGCTGCCGGCGGTTGCGCCGTCCACAGTAACGGTGAGATACGGCGTGCTGCCGTTGCGGCCGGTGAGTCGGTTGTTGCCTACCAGGATCTGACGGCCGGCCAGGCGTGCACGCACTCCATAACCCGGGACGGCCGAGAATTCAGTGGTTGGTTCGAGCGCGATCTCTCTTGCCGCGGCCTCTTCGACCAGGGCCTTACCTAGAGGGTGCTCCGAGTAGCGTTCGGCGGAAGCTGCCAGACGCAGCAGCTCTTCGGCAGTGTAGCCTGCTTCGGGAAGAATTTCCCTCACTTGCGGTTTGCCGAGCGTGAGGGTGCCGGTCTTATCGAGGATCACTGTATCGATGCGCGATGCGGCTTCGAGAGCTTCTCCACTTTTAATGAGAATGCCGCGCTCAGCGCCGCGGCCTGTTCCGACCATGATGGCTACTGGAGTCGCCAAGCCAAGCGCGCACGGACAGGCGATGATGAGGACGGCCACGGCATTGACCAGAGCGGCGGAAACGGTGGAGAGGAAAAGCCAAGCGGCGAACGTGAGGGCAGCGGCGATCAGCACGCCTAGTGTGAAATAGCCGCTGACCACGTCGGCGAGGCGTGCTACGGGGGCGCGTGAACCTTGTGCCTGCTTCACGAGCTCGATCATCTGCTCGAGCACCGTGCCGCGGCCTACTTGCAAGGCTTCGAAGCGGAAGGCGCCCGACTGGTTGAAGGTGCCGGCGAAGACTTTCGCGCCTGGGCCTTTTTCGGCGGGCAGACTTTCGCCAGTAAGTATGGCTTCGTCGATGGCGGATTCGCCTTCGGTGATTTCACCGTCTACAGGAATTCGCTCGCCGGGACGGACGACGAGAATGTCGCCCGCGCGTACGTCTGCCACGGAGAGCTCGACTTCGACGGCGCCGCGCATGACATGCGCGGTGCGCGGCTGCAGATCGATCAGGCGGCGGAGAGCGTCGGCCGCGCGGCCGCGCGCGCGCGCTTCCAATGTGCGGCCGAGCAGGATCAGCGCAATGATAACGGCGGCAGCTTCGTAGTAAACCCGGTGGCTGCCGGCCACGGTTTCGTAGAGCGAGTAGAGAAATGCGGCACCCGTGCCGAGTGCGATCAGCGTGTTCATGTTGGCTGAGTGGTGGCGCAGCGCGCTCCACGCGCCGCTATAGAACGGCGCGCCGGAATAGAAAACGACGGGGATGGTGAGGGCCAGCTCGATCCAGGCGGCGAGGTGGGGCGCAACCAGTCCATGCGCCATGCCGAGAACGAGCACCGGCGCGGAGAAGAGAATTGCCACCCATAGGCGGCGGCGATAGGAGGGCTCTTCGGCGTCGGGCCGCGGAGCGGTGGCGGGCACGCCGTATCCCAGCTCTTCGATCGCTCCGACGAAGTCGCGGACCTGGACTTGACTAGGGTCGTATTCCACGGTGGCGGTTGCTGTCGCGAGGTTGACCTGGGCGCGCGAGACGCCCGAGGTATGGGCGAGGGTCCGTTCAATGGTGCGCGCGCAAGCGGCGCAGGTCATCCCGGAAACCGGAAGGTCCACTCGTTCTGGCGGAGCGGCGTTCATACCGGAACTTCGTAGCCCAACTGGCGGACGGCGTTGACGAGCACTTCCGGTTTCACCAGTTGGGGATCATATTCCACGGTGGCGGTGCCCGCCTTCAAATCAACGCGAGCTTTGGTAACACCAGGCGTGCTCGCGAGTTTGCGCTCTACGCTACGCGCGCAATTGTCGCAAGTCATACCTCCCACAGGCAGATTGAGGCTTTGAATCGGCATACTAATATGATGCGCCAGAAAGTGCAGGGGGCGCGAAGCGGGCGATACTGTCACAGGAGAATCTGCATGCTTTTTGGCGGTGCGGCTTTGGCGCGGCGGATTGAAGCGGCCGAAGCAGCCAACGCGGTGGGGTGCACGGCGGCGCAGGCGGGCGCGGCGGTGCTCGAGGTGGGCGGCGGCCGCGCGCTGTTTGCCGGAAAGGATTCGCCGTTGACGCACGCCGTGGGCATGGGACTGAACGGGCCGGTCCAAGAAGGTGAAATCGATGGGATGGAGGACTTTTTCCATAGCCGGAAAGCCAAAGTGACAATGGACCTTTGCCCGCTGGCTGATGCGGGATTCCTGCAATCGCTGGCACGGCGCGGATATCGGGCGACGGAATTCAATAATGTGATGGTCAAGGTGATGGCAGGGGTGGAGATTGTGATGACGCCTCGCGTGCGTCCGGCCTTAGCGCTCGAAGCCGACCGCTGGGCGCACACGGTAGGCTGTGGCTTTTTCGAGCAGCCCGAACTCACCACTGAAGAAATGGACGTGGGGCGGGCGATCTTCCAGACACCGGAAGCTATCTGTTATCTGGCGGCTGCGGAATCGGGGGAATTGGCGGCGGGGGCCGCGCTTTCGATTCGAAACGGTCTCGCGATGCTCTTTGCCGATAGCACCATCCCGCGGTTCCGGCGCGGCGGATTCCAGCGCGAACTGATCACCGCGCGTTTGAACGAAGCGGTGGCGCAAGGATGCGATCTGGCAACATCGTCCGTGTTTCCAGGCTCAGGCTCGCAACGCAATTATGAACGTATGGGCTTCCAGGTGATCTACACCCGGTTTACGCTTACGGAAGCTGCGAATTCCTGAGATTCCTGACAAAACGCGCCACTACGCTACTCAGGACGCTACTCCAACGTGTGGCTCGACCACTGGGTACTCGTGTGTCTCATTCCGCTCGCCATGTGGATTCTGCTGAGCGGACTGGACGATCTCTTTATCGACCTGGTCTTCTTCCTGACCGGAAAACAACAGTTCCCCTGGCCCTCGGAAGCGGAACTGGCCTTGGCTCCGCGCCGCCGGATCGCCATCCTGGTGCCGTTATGGCGCGAGGACCGCGTGATTGGGAAGATGCTCGACCACAATCTCTCGGTGATTCTGTATGAGAACTACGACGTGTTCGTCGGCGTCTATCCCAACGATGAGCCGACGATCCGCGCGGTGTGGGAAGCGTCGCGCCGCCACGCACGCGTACATGTGGCAATCTGCCCGCAGCCGGGGCCGACGTCGAAGGGCGATTGCCTGAATTCCCTGTACGAGCGGATGCGCGAATTCGAGCGCGAAAACGACGCGCATTTCGACGTCATTCTGACGCATGATGCCGAAGACCTGGTGCATCCGGAATCGCTGCGGCTGATCGATCACTACGCCTCCGATTTCCAGATGGTGCAGATTCCGGTGCTTCCGCTGCCGACCGGAAGCTTGGAATGTACGCACAGCCTGTACTGCGACGAGTTCGCCGAATACCAGATCAAAGACATTCCGGTGCGCCAGCGGCTGGGCGGATTTCTTCCATCGAACGGAGTGGGCACGGGCTTCTCGCGCGCGGTGTTGGAGTCTCTGGCTGCCGGCGAGCAGGGCCGCGTCTTCGACCCCGATTGCCTGACGGAAGATTACGAAAACGGCTTCCGGGTGCACGCGCACGGCTACCGGCAGATCTTCGTGCCGCTGCGATTTGTCGATTCCGCGCCGGTGGCGACGCGGGAATTCTTTCCCGCGCGGCTTCGCCAAGCGGTGAGACAGCGGAGCCGCTGGGTGGCGGGCATCGCGCTGCAAGGGTGGGAACGGCACGGGTGGCGCGTTCCACGCAAGCAGCTCTACTGGTTCTGGCGGGATCGCAAAGGGCTGATCGGCAATCTGTTTTCGCCCGTGGCCAATGTGCTTTTTGTTTATTGGACCGTCCGCTTCCTGTGGACGGGGCGAAGCTGGGAAGCGGGTGCGAGCTTGCCGGTATGGCTGCTGTCCACCTTTTGGGCGACGCTGGTTCTTTCCGTCTTCCAAATGGGTGTGCGGGCGCAGTGCGCGGCTCGCGTTTATGGCTGGCGATTTGCCGCAGCGGTTCCGGTGCGGGTGCTTTGGGGAAACCTGATCAACTGTTCCGCTACGGTTGCGGCGTTGTGGCAATTTGCCTCGGCTCGTCTGCAACGCCGGGCGGTTACGTGGCGGAAGACAGAGCATGTGTACCCCCGGCACGGCGCTGTTCCGCAAGAGCGTCCGCGCCTGGGAGAAGTGCTGGTGCGGATGCGGTGGCTTTCGATGGGTGAGTTGCACGAGGCCTTGCCGCATGTGCCCAAAGGTGTTCGCATTGGCGAATATCTCGTTCAATTAGAGAAGCTTTCAGAAGATCACCTGTACAAAGCCTTGAGCTCTCAAAACGGGATTCCGTTCCGCGGGGGCGTGCGGCAGGAGATCAGCCGGCAAGCTACTCGCGTGCTGCCGGCGGCGGTGGCGCGTCGCTGCCGGGTATTGCCGTACCGCGTGACCGCGGGACAGTTGCACGTGGCGACGGCTGAAGTGCCGTCGGAGGACATGATGCGCGAGTTGACAGAGCTATCGCCGCTCGAAATCCGTCTGCGGCTGGTGCGGCCGCGCGAGTTCGAGGACCTGGCACACGAGTACCTGCCGCAGTCTTGAACCGAAGCGCCGGGCTATCGTTGGGCGGCTTGGGATGGTTGAAAACGGAAGCGGAGAATCATCTCCGCCGGAACCGTTTCCGAGTCGCTGTGAGCCGGAACAAACTCCCATTCCCGGGCTGCGGCAAACGCAGCGGATACCAGGGCGTGGTTGCTATCCGTAGCGCCGGTGAGGAGTTCAGCGTATTCCACTTTGCCCGACTTGCCGACCATCACCTTCACATCGACGTCCACGGGATCCGTGACAGAGCGCAGTTGGGCGGCGGTGAGAGCGGGCTTCACTTCGTGCAAAGGTTTCGGCGGCTCATCGGATTGCGGATGTTTCCTCAATCTTCGGATGAGGGGAATCTTGCCGACCACCCGTCCGAGGCGGCCCGACCGCTCCGGCTCGGCGGACACAGTGACATAGGCCGAGGCAACGGCAGGAGCCGGCGCCAGGGGCGGCGTCACGGCGGGAGCGCTCACGGCCGGCGGGGCCAGTTGCGGGGCCGGGGGTGGAGGCATGATTGCGGGCTCCGTAGTCACAGGAACGAAGGGCGACGGGTGCGGCTCGGATGCCTCCGCCCTTGATGCTTCCCCACGCGCGCCACGCTTGCGCGAAGGATTGGCGGTCTCCTTCGGCGTCTCGGGGGGATTGGCGCCTGCAGCGAGCGGAGTTGCGGAGGCGCCGATTCCGGCTACGCGGATTGTGTCAGAAGTGTGAGACTTGGGCGAAAATACATCCAGACGGAATGTAATATCTTCCGCATTCGGCCAATATGCCAAGCTTCCGGATTGCAGTTCCTGAGGGTTTAAGTCGAGCTCACTGTTGTGATTGCCATCCCTGATGTAAAGCTTCGCGCCGGTGGCTTCGCGGATGATGGAAGAGTTCTGATCCCAGAGCAGGCGGAGTGAATTGCCGCGCCGCTCTACATCCAGCCGCACGTGTTGCGGCGCTGGGAGCGAAGATTCGACGGTCGCGGCCGGTGGCGGCGAGGAGCGCGTGCGATGACGCAGCGCCACGCCAGCGCTGGTGAACATCACAATCAAGGCCGCGGCGCAGGCCGCGCCCCACCAGAGAATAGGCCGGTTCCAGGGTGTGAGGGTATCGCGGTGCGGCTGGCGCGGAGCGGGCATCGGCAGTTCCGCTTGAGGCGGCGGCAGTTCCGCTTTAACAGGGACCGGCAGGACGTTTTCCTCCGGCACCGTCGCAATTTCCGCCATTTCTTCATGCAGGGGTTCATGCGGCTCCGCAACAACGGCGACTACCGGGGTCGCGGCTATGGGCAGCATGGAATACGGAATTTCGTGAGCGAGCGTGAGAGCACCTTCGCGGGGCAGGAAGAGAGAAGCGGTCCGCACGGAAGGACTCACGAGCAGGAAGATGCGATCGGGCGCGATAAAGAAACGCTCGAACAATTGCCGGTCATCCTCTTGTAATTCGGCTGGTTCGGATCTTGTATCCGTGCGGAATAAACCTACGACGCGCGACTCGTTCTGGGAGACCGCTTCATAGAGACGATTCAGGTCCTGTTCCGAAAGAAGGTACGAAGGACCGCTACGGTGCTCGCACTCGACGGCGAGGAAATCTTCGACCACTACGGCGGTGGTGCCATTGCGGGTTTGGCGGCGGCCCAGCAGGAGGCCGCCAATCTCAAGACCGCGGTGCGGGATGGAGCGGATCGCTTCCTGGGCCTCCAGGTTCAGGCGCCCAAAGAACCCCGGTGCGAAGCCGATGGAAACCGTCCCGGAAGTGGAGCTCCAGACGCAACTCGACTCATCCATCGGCCACAAGCCGAGCAAGCGGAAGGCCAGTGTAACGTCAATTACAGCGGAACTATTGGAGCCCGAGCGCGCGCGCCGGATTGGTCTTCGACATCAGGTCAATCTGCGCCTGCGTGATGCCATGGGCACGTAACTCCTTGAAGAAGGTCACCAACCCGTCGGGGTGCAACGGGAAGTTGGCTTGACCGAGGTCGCTCGAGAGAACGCAATGCTCGGGACCGATGGCGCGAATGGCATCGGCATACCCGCCGATCGTCATGCCGCTCTTGGTGAGAAGGGCGTGGTAGACGAATTCCACGTAAGCACCTTCCGCGCCCGCTTCCTTCATCTGCGCGACCGACATACTGACCGGTGGAATCATGGCGTGAGTAATGATGATCTTGCGAATGCCAGCCGCACGCGCGGCACGCACCAGCAGCAGGTCTTCCGCGGCGGAGGAGTGACCGGTAGCGAGAGTGAGGTTAAGCCTGGCGATGAGTGCCAGCATTTGCTTGACTTCGGGAAGCAGCGCGCCGTTGCGCGAGATCGGCACGAATGGCCGGTTGGATTTGGCTGCGCGCACCGCGTTTTCCGCATCGCTCGTGGGCATCCAGACTACGCGGCCGAAACCGCCTTTGACCTGGGTCATGTGTTCCACAGCGGCTGGGTTAATGCCCCCAACGGAACGGTTGAGCACAATGCCTCCGAATACCTCGATGCCGGGCACTTCCTTGCGCACCAGGTAGGCGATGCCGGCGGTGGGGTCCCAGTGGTTCTTTAGCACGAAGCCGCGCATGCCCCGCGACTTGGCGAGCTTGGCGACGTCGATGGCATCAATTGAGCGCGGCACGCTATCCGGGTCGCAGTGCAGGTGGAGATCAATGACTCCCGAAAGGCTTTGGCCCGCCGCGGCAGAGGCCAGAATGGCAGCGATTATGACAGCTTTCTTCATCCGCAACATCATACATCGGCCATCCTACCAATAGAAATTTTAGATTGGACTCACTGCGAAGGGGACTCTTACACTGGAGCTAGTTCGTTCGCCCAGTAGTCAGACGAATGCGCCAAGGGATACGTCATGCGTCCGCGCTTGCCCAGTCCGCAATCACCAAGTTCCAAAAAGGGAGGGAAAACATTGGCGGCTTCGGAGGCAAACAGCCAAGTAGAGTTACTGCACCAGATCAGTAACATTGTCAGTTCCAGCCTGGCTCTGGAGGCCATGCTGCAGGAACTGATTGGACTCGCGGTGGAAGTGACGGGTTGCGATGCGTGCCTGGTTTACCTGGTGGATCATGCCGCGAATGAGATTGTGCTGCGGGCTTCGCAACTGCCGCACAGCTCGGAGATCGGCCACATCCGGATGAAGATGGGGGAGGGAATTACCGGCTGGGTAGCGCAGCACAAATCCGTGGTCGCGCTGGCTGCGAATGCGGCCGGTGATGCGCGTTTTAAAACGTTTCAGGCACTGCCGGAGGATACTTACGAGGCGTTTCTTTCGGTTCCACTGATCAGCAACGGCGACCTGATCGGCGTCATTAACATTCATCACCGGGCGAAGCATCCGCACACGCCGGAGGAAATCGCGCTGATCAGCTTCATCGGCGAACAGATGGGTGGGGCGCTGGAGCGATCGAAGCTGGCGGAGCGATCCGAAGGCGCGGCGCGAAGGATGGAAGCGCTCGCCTCGCTGGCGCGGACGATGTCCGAGAAGAATTACGTGGACCGGATTCTGCAAGCCATCTGCGAGCTGGTGGCGGATACGCTCGAAGCGCCGGTCTGCTCGATCCTGCTGGTGGATGAAGACCGGCGCGAACTGACGATGTCGGGCGCGTGGTGCTCCTCGCCGGAACACGCTCCCCGAATGCCTATGAGGCTGGAGGATTCGATGATCGGCCGCGTGGTGCGCGAGGGGTGTCCGATATTCGTGCCGAATCTTCTCGAGGATCAGGAGTACGCGTCTTCCGAGCCTGTGCGCAACATGGGCGTGACTTCGCTACTTTCGATTCCATTGATCGCGCGTGAAATGGTAATCGGCACGCTGAATGTTTACACACGCGGCGTGCAGCAGTTTACCGACGACGAAATGGGCTTCGTGAAAGTGGTGGCGGGCCAGGCTTCGATTGCCGTGGAGAATGCGCGGCTCATGTCGGAGACGCAGGAGATGAAGCGCACGCTCGAAATGCGCAAGCTGGTGGAGCGCGCGAAAGGAATTCTGCAGCGCAAGTATAACCTGAGCGAAGAAGAATCCTATCTGCGGCTGCGGAATGAAAGCCGCCGCCTGCGTCGTCCGATGGCGGACCTGGCGGAAGCCGTCATCCTGAGTGATGATCTGGGCAAGAAGGACGACGGGGCCAACAAGAAGGGTGATCTCGCGTAAATAAGGCCGGCGTATCTTTTCCGAAGCATGAAAGGATTCCGCCGCTCAAGGCATTCTACGCATATCAGGACTGCGGCAACGCGGTCTGCCGTCCAGGAGGGCGGCTCCGGAGGAGATATGCGAGGTCTGACAGTCGCGGCAGCGGCAGCGTTCTGGTGCTTTGGCTTGTTGGCTCAAGAGCCGGTTTCACCTCCGGCGGAGCCCGAACATCCGCCGGCGGCCGAGGGGCCGGCAGTTCCGGAAAGCCAGGCGAAACCGAAACCCGATTTCGTGCGGCCGCCGGATGGTCCGGCCAAACCTCATTTCGTGCGGCCGCCGGAGAAATCTGCGCCCAGGATTCAAGCCGAAACCCGGCCGAAGCAGTGTGCCATTCCGTTGAAGAACGCCTTGCCGCGGCCGGGACACTTCCACGTAGTGTTGCCTGAAATGCGAAGGGTTCCGGTGCCTCCCAATCGTGTGCTGCCTATGCGGAAAGTAGAACCGCCGGCGCCTTCCTGCGATGATTGGAAGTGATGACCAGACGAAGCTGTGTTCTGCTTGGCGCGTTCGCGCTTGCATCCTGCGGGCATAAGGAAGAATCCAAGCGGTACCCGATGGAAGGCGTAGTAGTGGGACTTGATCCGAGTTCGAAGCTGGCAACCATCAAGCACGGTGCTATCAAAGGCTGGATGGGGGCGATGACAATGGAGTACCCGGTCAAGCCGGATTCGGAGTTCAACAAGCTTCAGGTAGGCGACAAGATTCAAGCTACGGCGGTGGTGGTAGGCGATCTCCAGTATTACGTCACCGACGTGAAAGTAACCGGCAAACAGTAAAGATCCCGAGCTATTGGCTAATGTCCTGATTCAGAAATGCGCTTCAAAAAGCCGATACCGCTCCTTGCCGTTCGGAAACAACCACAGCTTCTTCACGGTCGCGGCGCTGAAATGACTCTGTTACGGAGCCATGGCCGCAAGGGAGTGGCCTTTTAAGCGAACTTCCAACTCAGGACGCTAACGCTTCTTGCGGTGAGTGGCGGCGGCAGCGGGCTTCAACAGTTGGTTCAACTCATTGCGGATGCTGGCATCGGGATTCTGAAAGAAGTCGCTCTCTCCCGGATAATCTCCGCGAATCATGCCGCGGCGATCCAGAAACACCATATGGGGCACATACACCGGCTTGGTATCGAGGATCGAATACTGCAAATACGCAAGCACAGAGCCGCGGTCCGCGTAGCCCACGGGGAAGGCGGGATGGAACTGCTGGATGAACTGCGGCAGCGAGCTTTGCGCGTCGGGATTGAACGCGCATTCCAGGAACTGCACGCCGCGCGGCGTGTATTCCTTCTCAATGGTGTTCAGCACTTCCGTGAGATGCTGGCAATGCGGGCAGGTAGTGGAAATAAAAGCCAGCGCGACAATCTTGCCATGATAGTGATTGACATCGATCGGGGCGTTCCCGATGCGCTGGATGCTGAATGCAGGTGACTGCCGCACCGTATCCGGAACAGCAGCGGAAAAGGCGATCGCTGCCGAAAGCAGGCAAAGAGCAACTGTACGCATTCTAGACATTAATATACTAAAGTTCCGGCCCCCACCCCTATGAAGGCATTCGACCCGCTGTTCCGGAATTCCCACTTGCAGACCACGGCCAGCCACTTCTGGAAGCGGCCCCGCGATGAGGAACGCTTCCCGACCGAACGGCGGCTCTACCAGACCGAGCCCGAAGTACAGGTGCTGGTGACTTCCCAGCGTCCACCCGGCGCCGCGCGCGGCGAGGTGGTGATGGTGCATGGGTTGGAGGGCGCAGGGAATTCCGGCTATATGCGCAGCTTCAGCGGACGCGCTCTGCAGGCGGGATTCGCTGCACACCGTTTCCACATGCGGACGTGCGGCGGCACCGAACACCTTTGCCCTACGCTTTACCACGCCGGCCTCACGGGTGATCTGCTGGCGGTGCTGCGCGAATTCGAGCGCGAAGGCCGCGGGCCGTTGTTCCTGGTAGGCTTCTCGCTGGGCGGAAACGTAGTACTGAAGCTGGCCGGAGAAATGCGCGAAACCGCACGCTCGCTGGTGCGCGGGGTTTGCGGTGTATCGACGCCGCTCGACCTGGAGGCCTGCGCGCGGCGTATCGGCGAGCCGGGGAATCGCCTGTATGAGCGGCGCTTCGTGCGGCGGATGCGGGCGCGGTTGTGCCGGACCGGCCGCTACCGGAAGGCGGATTTTGCCGGCCTCAATTCGCTTTACGAAATTGACGACCGCATCACGGCGCCATCGTTCGGCTTCGGCGACGCCGCCACTTACTACCGGTCGCAATCGGCGATCGGGTTTTTGGAGGGCATCCGCGTGCCGGCGCTGCTAATTCAGGCCAAAGACGATAACTTCATCCCGTTCCGGATCTTTGAATCCGAGACCGTGCGCGGGAATCCACGGATTGAGCTGGTGGCGCCCGAATACGGGGGACACCTGGGATTCATCGGCCGCCGGCCGCACCGGTTCTGGGTGGACGACGCGGTGATGGAATGGATACTGATGCAAAGCGGAACAAAATGGCAGGCTGCTTCGTCTGAAACCGTAAGATGAACCCGCACGCTTCATTCCGGGAGGCCGTGGTGGGAGCAATCGCGTCCTTGCGGGGAAGTAAGTTGCGCAGCTTTCTTACTTTGCTCGGCATCATTCTGGCAACCACGACGCTGATTGCGGTGATGTCCGTAATCCAGGGAATGAACCTCTACATCGCGCAGAACGTGTCCAACATGGGCGCCGACGGATTCAAGGTGCGGCGCATCGTGATGATGCAATGGGACCCGAAGAAATTCCTGGAGATGCAGCGGCGCAATCCGCAATTGAATCAGGAGGAGTTTCGCTTTCTGCGCGAACACGTGCAGCTCGTGCGCGAGATCGGCATGGTGGCGTCACGCAGCGCGGCCGTGACAAGCGGCAAGGAACGAGTCGAAAACGTCAGCGTGCAGGGTGTTTCGCCCAACATCGGCGTGATTGGCAATTACGTGGCGGCGGAGGGGCGATTCCTTTCCGATATCGAAGACCGGCGGCACATGAATGTCGCGTTTCTCGGCAATGATCTGAAGGAGCGCTTCTTCCCGGTATCGAATCCGATCGGGGCATCGGTGATGGTGGAGGGCATTCCGTTCGAAGTCGTGGGAATCGCGAAAGCCAAAGGCTCGGTGTTCGGACAGTCGCAGGATAACTTCGTGCTCATTCCGGTAGGAACCTATTTCAAGATTTGGGGATCGCGCAACGGGATGGGCTATGACGCCATGGCGCTCGATCACGAGCACCTGATGCGGGCGCAGGACGAAACGCGGATGCTGCTGCGGGCTTACCGGCACCTGAAGCCGAAAGATGATGACACGTTTTCGATGCTCACCTCCGACGCGCTGCTGAATTTCTGGAACCAGTTGACCGGCGCGATTGCTGCCACGGCCGTAGGCGTGGTTTCGGTGTTCCTGGTAGTAGGCGGAGTGGTGATCATGAACATCATGCTGGCGGTGGTGACGGAGCGCACGCATGAGATCGGCATTCGAAAGTCCGTAGGAGCGCGGCGGCGCGACATTCTGAATCAGTTTCTGGTGGAATCGGCGATGCTCGCGGCGATGGGAGGGCTGATCGGCGTGGTGCTGGCATGGATTGTCGCGGTGCTGGTTCGCAACCTGACGCCTGTGCCGATGGCAGTGCCGGCGGCGGCGGTGTTTGTGGGCGTGACGCTCTCGGCAATCGTGGGATTGTTCTTCGGCATCTACCCGGCGCGGCGCGCGGCGCGGATGGACCCGATCGAAGCTTTGCGGGCGGAAAAATGACGATCACGTCGATGAATTCGGGAATCCGGCTGGCGCTCGCCACCACGCGGGAACACAAGCTGCGTTCGTTCCTGACGGTGCTGGGCGTGATCATCGGAACGGGCGCGGTGATCGGCGTGGGCTCGATCATCGAAGGCCTGGATACGGCGATTTCGAATATGCTGCGCAGCTTTGGGCCGAACACGATCATCGTGTTGAAGGGCCGCGCCATCGGCGATTGGACGCCGGAGGAGCGGAAGCGCAAACCGCTCACGCTCGAAAACGCGCGAGCCGTCGCGGAGCGGTGTCCCTCGGTGGAGCACGTGAGCCCTTATTTGTTCGCCTGGGGCGGGGTGCACAGCGCACGGCGCCAGGGCAACGACCTGTACAACATCGATATCGGCGGCACGGAGGAAGGATACGCGGCGGGCGGCACTACGATGAAAGCGGGCCGCTTCTTCACCGATCAGGAGAGCCGGCACCGCGCGCCGGTGACGGTGATCGGGGAGGACGTGCAAAAGCAATTGCTGCCGAACGTGGACCCGATCGGCAAATGGATCGACGTGGACGGCCATGCCGTGCAGGTGGTGGGGGTGATGGACCGTCCGGCCGCGTCGATGCCCGGGCAGGACGATTTGCGTGTGCTGCTGCCTTACTTCACGATGCGCAAGATGTTTCCGAATCAGAAGGAGCACATGCTGATCGTGATTGCGTATCCCGGCAAGCTGGCGCAAGCGCAGGACGAAGTGCGCGCGGTGCTGCGCATTGACCGGCGCGTGCGCTATGACCAGCCCGACACGTTTTCGATCTCGACAGCCGAGCAGATGATTGACGATTTCCATCGTGTGACCGGCACCGTCGCGTTAGTGATGGTCATTCTGAGTTCGATCGGGTTGTTAGTGGGCGGAATCGGCGTGATGAATATTATGTTGGTGAGCGTGACGGAGCGCACGCGGGAGATTGGCATTCGTAAAGCGGTAGGCGCGCGCAAAAGCGACATCATTCTGCAATTCCTGACGGAGGCAGTAGTGCTGACGACGCTAGGCGGGATGGCAGGCCTGCTGGCGGGCTGGATGATTTCGCGCGCGGCGGGACTGATTTTCCCGACGCTGCCGACGGCGGTGCCGCTGTGGACCGCGGTTGCAGGCGTATTGGTGTCGGTTGGAGTAGGGCTGTTCTTCGGTATCTGGCCCGCGGGCCGCGCGGCGAAGTTAGATCCGGTGGAGGCGCTGCGGTATGAGTAGG
>DASZPB010000039.1:0-28726 GCA_035550475.1 Bryobacteraceae bacterium
TGTCAGAAACCGCGTCATCTGCGAAATCACGCGCGGCAGCAACGGTACCTTCCAGAGATACAGCTTGTGCGATAACCGGTGCGCCAGGACGGCATGAAATCCGGGATAGCAGAAGAAGATCTCGAGCGCGCTCTTGGCGGCCGGATCTTCCCGGAAAATCGTATCGATCTGTTCCCTGATCGTTCGAAACATGCCGCGCTCCATATGATGACGCGGGAAGCGTGACGGATGCGTGTTGCTTCTGCTACCCGATTTGGCAGTCAGTGCGCCGGAACGGCTTCCGAGGCAATCGACGGCGGCTTCGCGCCCGGAGGCACAGGAGCAAGCATATCTTCTTTGCGCTTGATCAGCGTGGAAGTATTGAAGCTGGCCGCCTCAAAGCCGTGCCCGTGAGTGATGGCGTCAGTAGGACAAGCCTCCACGCAATAGCCGCAAAAAATGCAGCGGTTGTAATCGATGTTATAGACGCGGGCATAACGTTCGCCGCCGGAAATGCGAACCTTGTCGGTATTCTCAGCAGCTTCGATATAAATACAGTTAGCCGGACACGCGGCCGAGCACAAAAAGCAGGCTACGCACTTCTCGAGCCCGTTCTCATCCCGCTGCAGCGCGTGGACGCCGCGGAAGCGCTCTTCGAACGCCGGCGGCGCCTCGGGATAAAGGTCCGTCACTGTGGGCGACATCATTTCTTTGAATGTGACGCCCATGCCCTTGGCGATGGCTGCCGCTATACCCAGAACATCTATTTTGTTAGCCATTCTTCTCGTTTCATTCTAGCGTGGATTCGAACGTGCTACGCGCCATCTTCACTTGGCAAGCACTACGCGAGCCGCGCCCGGCTCCGGAGCGGAGACGCCACCAAGGCGCACGCGCGCCACCACCGCCATCGCGCCCAGATAAAAGACGCCGCCGATAATCAGCGTCTGTACCAGCCCGAGATAGATCGCGCACACCAGCGCGCCAACCGACCCTAGCACGCTCGACGCCGCATTCAATGACCAAGCCCAGCGTACCGATGGCGCATGCCATTCCTCCAGCCGCTGCAGCCCCGTCGGAAAGGGCATTCCCATCAGGAAGCCAAGCGGTGCGATCAGCAGCACTGTAATCACCACCTTCAATGCGAGCGGCAGCCACACCAGTTCCGCCAGCATCCACGAAACGATGAGCGCCAGAACCACCGCGGCCAGAGCCACACAGCCAAGCGCCTTCATCAGCCGGCCCTCGTACTTGCCCAGCACGCGCCGGCTGAAATAGCTGCCCAAGCCGCTGGAAACCAACATCGAAAAAATCACCACCGTCAGCGCGTACGTGGGATGTCCCAGGAACAGAATGAATTTCTGAATCAGTCCCACTTCGATCAGAATGTAGCCGGCGCCGATAAACAGAAAAAACAGCAGAAATCCCAGCACGCCTCGCTGCCTCGGCAGCCGCGTGCCCAACACCAGCGGCGGCGCAAGCAGAATCAGAGCCGTCGCCACCAGACTCACGGCCATCAGTCCGAACAGCAGGGGAACCGCCTTGTTGATCTTGTAATCAGCCGCCTGGCGCGAAGCGCTGCGCAGAAATGCCCACAGATCGCGCGGCTGCACAGTGTAGAAAAAGAACGGCCGGTTGTCGCTCACCGGGCTGATGTCAAACGTATAGTCTCGCTGATACGCGGCCGGATCGGGACTGTGCAACAGATCGTAAAACGGATTGCGCGTCTCGACGCCCGGCACATAGAGCGCCTGCATTCCGCCTGCTACCATCGCCGCCTGCGCACGGTCGAGATCGGCCCCGCTGAAAGGCTTCCGCGAAATCAAGACCGTATCGCGCGCTCCCCAGCCCTGCGGCGAGCCTTCGCGCGCCACAATCACGTTGCGCCATGCCTGCGTCTCGCCAAGTTGCGAGAGCGCATCCATCGCCAGCGAAACCAGACGCAGCGATTCGCGCGGCGGATTGAAACCCCAGCGGGTGAATGACGCCATACCGTCGTCGGTCAGATGCGAAAGGTAATCGCGGAAAGCGTCTGTGGTGTAGAGATTGTTTTCAGAGAGCGCAAACGCTCCGGCCGCGGTGGAGGCCCACGTGTCTACCAGCGTCGCCTGCACCACCTGGTACTTCTCGGAAGTGCGGCGCACGAAACTGCGCCCGTCTTCCACCACGATATGGACGTCAGGCCGCAAGTAAAGCCCGCCGCTCAAATCGGGAAATCGCTCCTGCATGATCGTCCTGGCGATGATCGGATTAATTTCGACACCCGTGATGTCATGGCTTCCCGAAGCGAGCGCGCGCGCCACATCCCAGCCGCCGCCCGGTCCGATGACCAGGCTCTTGGCCCCCGGCCGGATATCATAGGGAAGCGCCGGCCCCTGCTCCAGGAGGTCATGCCGTTCCGGCGGGGTCAGATGCGCGAAGTCGAAGTGCGCAATTGCCGTGGAAGCATCGGCGTCGATAAAAATCATCGGACTGCCGGAACCGCGGTCCGGCGCAATGCCGATCCGCGAGAAGCTGTTCCACTTCACGAACGATTCCTTTTCCAGCTTCTGCCCCTTGGCATAGCGGACGCCGAGCACTCCGTTCGTGCTGTTGTATGTGAGAAAAGCCACAAGGGCCAGCGCCAGAGCCACACTGCCCACACGTCCGCTCACCGAACCCGCCATGCTGTGCCAGATCGCGGCCGCTGCGGCGAAGATCACAGCCGCGGCAATCACCGTTCCCGGGCCACCCGAAAGATTGAGCAGCGGAATCAGCAGCAGGCAGCCACCCGACGCGCCCAGCAGGTCAAAGAAATACACGCGGTTGACGCGTTCCATGGTCTCCGAAACGGCCAGCGAAACAATCGTCCCGGAGAGGAAGAACGGCAGCGATGTGGTGAAGTAGACCAGGAACAAATCCCAGTTGGAAAGATTCTGCTTCTGCGCCAGGATCACCGCCAGCGCCAGAATCACCAGCAGGCTGTTGAGCGCGCTGAGCCTTCCCAGGCTCCTGAAAAGTGGCGCCTTCCAGCCGGCCACAACATACGAAAAGATACCGCCAGCGCCCAATCCGAACAGCGCAATTGAAATCGCCAGGAACGCAAAGTGGTAGTAGAAGACAACCGAAAAGATTCGCGTGAGCGAAAGCTCCAGAAGCAGCGTCGCGAGTGTGGTCAGCGACACACAGAGATATACCTGCGGCCAGTGGATGGAGGGCTTCACGTGAGTCAACTTCTATGTTAGTACGGCGGCGTCGCGAGAAACGTTTCCGTTGATTACCAGCCGGGATTATCGAGTTCGGCAAGCCGGCTCAACATGCCCGCCATAGTCGCCGCTCATCCCTCTACCCCGCCATTCGCTACAATAAGGGCAATGCGGCTCTGTCTGTTCCTTTTCACATTCGCATTCGGGATCGCATTTGCAGCCGAACTGCCGAAAACCGAAACCCTCAACGGCAAGCTGTCCATTCAAAACGGAAAACCAGCCACCCTCGAAACCGCTGACCATCACGTCTACACTCTCTCGGGCGATGACGCCACCACCAAGATTCTGGGCGATACACGCCTGAACGGCTTCTCGGTGCAGGCAAAAGGTCATGTCACCGCACCCGGCAAGTTCCAGATCGATCCCATTCACACACGCGCGCTGCTGGTGCACAAAGACGGCCACTTGAAGATGATCACCTACTGGTGCGATACGTGTTCCATTCGCGCATTTACTCCCGGGCCGTGTGTGTGCTGTCAAAAGGAGACTACGCTCGACCTGGTCGATCCAGACCAGCTATGAGACGTTTGTCTCTCGCGCTCCTCCTGCTGCCATTTATGACACAAGCCGCCAACTACTCCGCCCGCACGATGGTGGTGGATGGAATCGAAATCGTGCGATTAGCCGATGCCGCGCGGCACACCGAAATCGATATCGCGCCTTCAATCGGCAATATGGCTTACGCGTGGCGCGTGAACGGCAAGAACCTTCTTTGGTTTCCCTTCGAAAGCCCCGCCGGCCTGAAGGATAATCCCACGCTCTGCGGCATCCCGTTCCTGGAGCCGTGGGCCAACCGCATCGATGGCGACGCGTACTGGGCGAACGGTAAGCATTACCTTCTCAATCCCGAACTCGGCAACTTACGCCGCGATAATCACAAGAAACCGATTCACGGCCTGCTCAATTTTTCCCCGCATTGGAAAGTGGTCTCCGCCGACGCCGATGAAGGCTCGGCCCATCTCACCAGCCGCATCGAATTCTGGAAGCATCCGGAGATGATGGCGCAGTTTCCGTTCGCCCATACCGTCACCGTGACTTATCGTCTTCATGACGGATCACTCGAAGTCGAAACCACGCTCCAGAATCAATCCACCGAGCCCATGCCCGTGGCCATCGGTTTCCATCCCTATTTTCAGTTGCACGATGCGCCGCGCGACCATTGGAAGGTTCACATTGCCGCACGCAGTCAACTGGTCTTGAATAACTTTCTCATCCCCACCGGCGAAAGCCATCCCGTAGAGTTCACCGACCCGCATTCGCTCCACGACGCGCAGCTCGATAATGTCTTCACCGACCTGGTGCGCGGAACCGACGGCCGCGCACAGTTCTGGGTGCAGGGCAGCAAGGAAAAGATAACTGTCACCTACGGTCCCAAGTATCCGGTCGCGGTTGTCTATGCTCCGGCGACGCGCGATTTCATCTGCTTTGAACCGATGGCGGCCATCACCGACGCTTTCAACCTGGCCCACGACGGCATCTACAAAGATTTGCAGAGCATCCCGCCCGGCTCGGAATGGAAAGAAAGTTTCTGGGTCACGCCTTCCGGCTTCTGATTTACCTACCGGAAGTTCTCGACCAGCATGAGGTTGGTTTCCGCCCGATCCACCTTCGGATACAAGATGTAACTGCCATCCGGAGACACGGCGAAGGAAGCTCCGCGATCGAAATCGCCATCGCTCATACGAAATACGGCTTGGCTGCGGTGCGCGGCGAAATCGTAGAACGAAACTGTGATGGCGCCAGCCGCGCGTTCCCACTCCGCGTAGTACAAACCGTTCTTCACCGGTTGTAAATTCGTCCAGATGAGAGCGTTCTCGGGGTCGACCACGTCGTCTCCCTCGCCGCCTCCGCTGGGCACGCGCCAGATTGATCGCCGGCGGCGAAAATACACATACTCCCCGTCCGTCGATTCTTCCGGCGTACTCCCGTCGTGCCGCGTCAGTTGCAGCGGTGCGCCGCCCTCAGCCGGCGCTTTCCAGATCTGACCACCAGCCTGAAAGTAGATAGACTTTCCGTCACGTGACCACGATGCGCTCCCGCCCACAATACCAAGCCGTTTGATCGGCCCTCCGTTGGCGGCCACCACATACAGTTCCATTTTCTCCAGGCCCGCCATTTCAAACAGAACCGACTTTCCATCCGGCGACCAGCGCGGCCGGCTCAGCCGCGGGCCTTTGCAGTTGGTGAGCTGCACGCGATTCGCGCCGCTCGAATCGCTCGTCCAGATCTCGTCGTTGCCGGTCTGATCGGAAACATCGGCAATCTTCTCTCCGTCCGGCGAAAGCGATGGCGCGAATTCGCGTCCGGTCGAGCGAACTACCACCTGCTCCTCTACGTTGGCCAGGTCCGCCTCGCCCAGTGACGCGCGCCAGATGGCCGACACGGTCGGGCTGTCCGTATACACCAGCGCGTGTCCCTGCGGCGGCGCCGCCGGATACTCCACATGAGAACTGGCCACGGGAACTTCGCGTGGGCTACCGCCTGAGGCCGGCACGCGCCACAATCGCCAACGCGGGCCCATCCGCTTCGAGGCGTACACTAATTCCTTTCCATCCGACACCCAGGCGAGACCCCGAACGGGATGATCATCGAACGTCAGCCGCCGCAGTCCATGGCCGGAAAGATCGCATACGAAAACATCGGCCTTGCCACTCCCGCTATCTCGCACGAATGCCAGTGTTGAGCCATCGGGAGAGATCAGAGGCGTAGAATCGCCCTGCGATCCATCGGGCGGCGCAGTAATGCGGCTCGCCTTTCCCCGGTCGAGCGGCTGCATCAGGATTGCCGTCGGCTGCTGCTCCGCCGCCTGCACCAGAATCAATGACTTGCCATCGTGCGTCCACGCCACCGACGGAGAGACTTGCGCCAGGTCGGGCACCATACCAAACGCGGCTACTTTGCGCAGGCCGCCACCACTCTCCCGCATGACGTAATAGTCTGCCGTGTCGTCTTTGATCCGCAGGAACGCCAACTGCTTGCCGTCCGATGACCACACAGGAGCGATGTCGTTAGCAGCGCCCTCCGTCAACTGCCGCGGCTCACCGTCAGGCAGCGTGCGCACAACGATGTGGAACACCGCACCATGATCCGTTCCGCGTTCGCTATAAGCGATCTGCTTGCCGTCCGGCGAAAAAGCTGGATACATTTCCGTACCTGGTTCGCCTGTGAGCTCCACTGCTTTTTGTTCGACCTGAGGCCCTACGGCAACGCGGCCCAATAGACTCACCACCAACGCCACCGCACACAGTCCGCCCGCCAGTAGAACCACCGGCCGCAGCAGAAACGCCCTCACCTGCATATGTCCCGTATTATCGCAGCCCGCAGCCCCAGCGTTGGCCCGCGCCTCGGGGTGTTCTCGCATTGCGCCTCCGCGCCCGCATCTGCGACACTGGCCTTTCATGGCCCGGTTCCTGCCGCTCCTGATACTGCTTTGTGCTCCGTCCGTGTTTCCGCAGAGCAGCAGCAGTATTCTTCCCGAGAAGGAGACGCTCGACTACAGCATCGAGTGGCGACTCATCACGGCGGGCAAAGCCACGCTGCAATTCACCGGCGGCCACGACCCGCAAGTCAATCTGCACGTCGAATCGATCGGCCTCGTTTCGAAGTTGTTCAAGGTGCTCGACGCCTATTCGGCCAGCCTCAATCAATCTCTTTGCACCCAATCCATCCTGCTGACTTCGCATGAGGGCCGCCGCTCGCGCGAAACCAAAGTCACGTACAACTCCGAAACGCACAAAGCCGATTATCTGGAGCGCGACACCGCCAAGGATTCCGTCGTGCTCTCCAAGGAAATCGAGATTCCCGCCTGCGTGCATGACGTGGTCGGCGGCCTTTACTATTTGCGCACACTCAACATTGAGCCCGGCCATTCCATCGAGATCCCCGTCAGCGACGGAAAGAAAAGCGTCATGGCGAAAGTGGATGCCTTGCAGCGTGAGGAGGTCAAGACCGATGCCGGCACATTCAAAACCGTGCGCTACGAAATCGGCCTCTTCAATGACGTCCTCTACCGCCGCTCCGCGCATCTGTATGTCTGGCTCACCGATGACCACCGCAAGCTGCCGGTGCAAATCCGCGTGCGCATGCAGTTCACCATCGGAACCATCACTTTACAACTCGATAAATACGAATAAGGCTGAGGCCCTGCCGGTAGCTTGCCGGCCTCACTCCGAGATAGGACTTGGCGTCTCTTACTTAGCGATGCGCAGCATGACTACACCATGCGAGGGCATGTCTGCCGAATACTCATTCGAGATCTTGCCGAGATCGGAATGTGCCCACAGATCGCGCACCTTGTGCGAGCCCTGGATCCCGATATCGCTCCACTTCGCCGTGACTTTGGCCGCGGATGCGCCGCGATTAAACAACCCGACCGCGTGCCCGCCATCGGCCAGCGGCCGTGCCCATACTTCGACGTCGCCGTCTTTGGCCACGCGCACACCTTGCTTGCCCAGCTTGTCCTGATCGATCGCGATCACTTCTTTGTTGTCAAGGATCTGCAGGATATCCGGCTTCACGTCGCGCAGGTCATTGCCCGCCAGCAGCGGCGCGGCCAGCAAACACCACAGGCTCATATGCGTGCGATACTCGGTATCGCTCATGCCGCCGTTGCCGATTTCGAGCATGTCGGGATCGTTCCAGTGCCCCGGTCCGGCGTACTTCTCGCGCCCGAGCTGGTTGTCAAAACCGATCCTTGACATCGCCTCCCAACGGTCGCTGATGTCCCCCGTGGTGCGCCACAGATTCCCGCCTACCTTTGCGCCCCACTCGCCCACATCCTGCCAACCGTACTGGCACAAGCTGAAAACGATGTGCCTGCCCGATGTGAGCAGGGCTTCGCCCATTTTGGCGTATGCGCCCTGCATGGAACTCGGTGTGTAGACACGCCCCGCGCTGCACCAATCGTATTTCAGGTAATCGATGCCCCATGCCGCATAAGTCTTCGCATCCTGTTCTTCGTGTTGGTAACTGCCTTCGAAACCGGCGCACGTCTTGGGTCCCGGTGAAGAGTAGATCCCGAGCTTCAGACCCTTTGAGTGCACATAGTCGGCCAGTGCCTTCATATTGGGAAACTTGGAATTCGATTGAATGTTGCCCTGCGCATCGCGCTGCCCTTCCCACGTGTCATCGATGTTCACATACAGATAGCCTGCATCCCTCATGCCGTTGCTCGCCATCGCATCGGCAATCTGGCGCACCACCTGGTCGTTCACCTGTCCGTGAAACTTGTTCCAACTGTTCCATCCCATGGGCGGCGTCTTCGCCAACCCATTCGCCCGCACGGGCTTGGGTTCCGGCAGATTCACTTTCGGCGGCAGCGGCGGAGGTACTTCCGTTGAGGTGCGCCGGAACTCCACTTCCCGCGTGCCCTGTCTTCCCGGAATACTCAATTTCAATTCATCGCCATTCATTACCGCGGTGTAGTTCACGCGCTGCCCGTTGCCTGACTGGCGCTCGCCGACAAACGAAATCTCGTTGCCATTAATCTTTCCCTCCACAATCAGATCCTCATACTGCGCCGTTTTGACGTAGCCCTTCAGTTGTGCGCCGGTGGCGTCGAGTGCGAGTACAATCTGGCGGGAGGATCCCGATCTGCCGCCGGGGAGCTGCGCAGTCCAGCTTCCTGTAGGCCCTGCCGCGATGGCGACAGCCGCCGCCAGCAGTGCCAATGTACTCACATTCCCAAATCTCATCTTTGAACGACCTCCATTCCGGGTCTGTTTTATCAAATCTGGCGCTGTTCCGCGAGATAATCGAACATGAAACTTTTCATTTTGCTTTCGTTCCTACTTTCTTGCAGTCTCGCATCGGCGCAATCCACGCGCGGCTACCTTTTCATCGCGCCTGGTGGATTGACCGCTTCAGGGAACACGCTGGCTACTTATCAGTTGGGCGGCGGTGTCGAGCAGATGCTTTCGCACGGCGTGGCCGCGGGCGCCGAATTGAGCGGCGTCATTCCTGCCCATCATCTGGCAAGCAATACCGCCGGCATTTTTTCTCTCAACGGCTATTACCACTTTTTGCGCGAGGGCAGACTCGACCCCTACGCTACTCTTGGCTATTCGCTCCTGTTCCGCGATTTCACCGCCAACATGTTCAACTACGGCGCCGGCGCCAACTATTGGTTCCACAATGACCTTGCGCTCAAGCTAGAAGTCCGCGATCACGTCTGGGGGCACGGACCTGCTCCCGCCGCGCATTACTGGGGAATCCGAATCGGCGTGGCATTCCGCTAGGATAGTAGAGTGCCTGACTATCAAACGATCGAACAACAGATTCAGCGCGTCATGGGCCCTTCTGCGCGCCGGCCCATCGCCGTCGCTTTCCTTGAGGCTCCACCGGAAGGAGTCGTGAAGTTTGAAGGGTCGCAGCCGTCTTCCTGTAGTTTCTGGCGGCTCGCTTCGGAACGGGGCGCTTTCTACACCGTCCCCTCCGATCATTTCAATTGTCCGGTCGGCAGCTATACGCATAACACGCTCACACCCGAGCGTATGCCGGAGCTACAGCAGACTCTCACGCTGATGTCCGATATCGGCTATATCCGCATGGAGGAAGTTCCGGGCGTATTTCACCTGCCTCAGGCTCCTCGATACGTGCTCTACGCGCCGCTGGGCGACACTCCCGTGCCGCCCTCGGCCGTATTGATCGCAGGCAAGCCGGCGGGCATCATGTTACTGGCGGAGGCTGCCACGCGCGCCGGCGTCATGTCCAATCTTCCGCTCCTGACCCGTCCCACCTGCATGGCGATTCCCGCGTCGCTTACAAACGGTGCTGTAACCAGTTCCGGGTGCATCGGCAACCGGGTGTACACCGGTATTGGGGAGGACGAACTCTACGTGGTGTTACGCGGCGCGGACCTGGAACGCATCGCGTCCGAACTGGAAACCATCCGGTCCGCCAATGACACACTTACTCAATTCCATCAGGAGCGCAAACGTACTCTGACGGCGTGACCGCGCTCTGCTCTGCCGCACTCCGCCCCTTATAATGGGAGAAAAGGGGGTACTGGTTGGTGCCCGCTCTGTCAGTGGATCGCTTGCAATGTCTTCGGCGCCTTCACAACCGTCCGGCAATGGTGCAACCACCATCCTCGCAGTCGACGACGATCGTGCGATCCTCAATTTACTGGCCCAGATTCTGCAAACTTCCGGCTACCAGGTCATTACTGCCGATAGCGGCTGGGGCGCTCTGCGCGCCTACGAAGAATACAACGGAACCATTCACCTTCTGATCACCGACGTCATCATGCCGGATCTCACCGGCCCTGTTCTGGCGCAGCGCTTGCGGCTCCAACAGCCGGACCTGCAGGTGATTTTCGTCTCCGGCTTCCATGATGCCGATCTCGTGCAGCGGTTCGTCGCGCAGCAGGGCTTTACGCTGTTACCCAAGCCTTTCTCCATCGAAGGCCTGCTGCGTGTCGTCCAAATGGCGCTCCAGCCCGCCCAGGCCTGACCGCAATTCCCCGGCACCCTCCCCACATTCCGTCCCCAATTCATGATTTAATCGAATGCAATCGAAAAAGGCTCGGCACTTGGGGTCTGTTCTTGTGGACTGCGCCTGAACACGTTTTGGAAAAAGGAGACGGGATGTTTTTACGACTGATGTTGGCGGCGACGCTTTCTCTCGGCATGGTTTCCATCACCTATGCGCAGCGCGGTGGCGGTATGGGCGGTGGTGATATGGGCGGCGATATGGGTGGCGGAATGGGCGGCGGAATGGGTGGGATGCGCGGCGGCGGATTCGGTGGCGGGTTCGGAGGCGCACAGAAAAAACTCGACATTATTTCGAGCCGCCTTAAATTGAGCAAGGAACAGAAGAAACAAGTGGAAGAGATCTTTGACGCTTCGCAAAAGCAGGCCGAGCCGCTGCGCCAGCAGATTGCGCAGGGCCGGCGTGCCATCGTCGAAGCAGTGGTCAACGGAAAACCGGACCAGGAAATCAATCAACTAGCCGGCAGCGAAGGCCAGGCCATGGGCCAGATGACGGTGCTCGAGATGCGAGCCTTCGCCAAACTCTACCAATCACTTAAAGAAGACCAGCAGAAGCGCGCCGCAGCCATTCTGCCGATGATGGCGGGAATGTTCAGCCAGGAACGCACCTGGAATACGCCCATGATGGGCCGCTGAGATCAAGGCTCGCTTGCTTACGCAGTTTCCGGCACGCTCGGCGCTTCGCCGTCCGTGCCGGCCTCCTGACGAACATCTAACTGAAGAACAGTCTCTGCGCGTTCCCGCCGCGAATCTTGGTGCGCTCCGCTTCGGAGGCGAATGCCAGAAGCTGGTCGAACCGTGCCGATTGCTTCTGATACTCCGCGTAAGTCAGGCCCAACATTCCCCAGATCATCCGGTCCGGCCCGAATGCATCGTAAATCCGCCGCGTCAGCCGGTTGAGATCGCCGTGGTACATGTCCCATCCCGAGTATTTCATGATCACGCGCGGCAACTCGGCCAGCTTCAGTACCTGGTCATATTCTTTCTCCGTGCCGCTTCCAGGCCGCCCCATATGGTCGAGGATCACCATCGTGTCCGGGCTCTTCGTTGCCAACGCATGAATATCCGGCGCACGGCCTGGAATGAAATGCATCTGAATGCCGACGCCCATCTTCGTCAGCGTCTTCCAATTCGCCAGCATGCGCGGGTCTTTCATGTCGCGATTCTTGATCGGCCCGGTCGCATCCACTCCCATTTTCGTTTCATGGACACGCACAGCCACGATGCGCTTCGGCCAGCGGTCCAGCAACACCTCCACCCGATGCGGCGCATCTTCGCGCAGCAGATCGAATAGGCACACGCCTTTGAAATATCCCTTGCGCGGTTCGTGCGCAAAGCCGTATTCCAGATAGCGGTGATCGTCCTGGTAAGGTTCCGGCGAAACAATGATGGAGTGGGCCAGTCCGGCTGCTTCGGCCAGCTTCAAATGGTCTTCGAGCGTATACGCCGCCGGTTTGTAAGGAGCGTCGGGTGCGTACGGCACACGTTTCGGATCAAACAAGTGAACGTGGGTTTCAATAACCGGCCCCACAGGAGCGGCGAGCAAACCGCCCGCCGAACCCATCGCGCCGATCAGGGCCCGACGCCGGGTGATTATCTTCGCCATGACCAGCTAGTTTATAGCAGACCAGCGAGCAACAGTGGCGGCAATGAATCCACCTCGACGAAGATGCCCCTTCCGCAGAAAAGATATCTTTATCACGTGACGCGGCTTGCGCCATTTCCTTCTCCCGCGCTATCGGGCGCATACTGAATGGAACACATTACTAGCTGATCCCGCAAGGAAGACTACATGGCGCACCCACTGGCAGACTGGTCGCCGGAAATCAATTCCGTGATCTCGCCCTGGCCGAGTCGCGGCGGTGCAATGAGCGAGGTCATGCGCTCGCTCGATTGGTCGAAGACGTCGATTGGCCCCATCTCGTCCTGGTCTCCTACGCTCCGCGCGATGGTCAGCTTCCTTCTCGCCAACCGCTTTCCTCTGCTTTTATGGTGGGGCCCGGAATTCTGCCAGATCTATAACGATGCTTACCGGCCGGTACTCGGCGCCAAGCATCCTAAGTCCATGGGGCAGCCCGCCAGCCAGTGCTGGCCGGAAGTCTGGCACATCATTGGTCCTTTGATCGAGACGCCGTTTCGGGGCGGGCCCTCTACCTGGCTGGAGGACCTTGCGGTCGAGATCAATCGCCATGGCTTCATGGAGGAAGCCCACTTCACGGTCGCCTACAGTCCCGTGCCGGAAGAAGGCGCGCCTGGGGGGATCGGCGGCGTCCTGGCGACGGTTCACGAAATCAGCGAAAAAGTCGTAGGCGATCGCCGCGTGCTGCTTCTTCGCGATCTCGGCGCGCTCAGCGCAGATTCGAAAACCGCCGAAGACGCGTGTCTGGTCGCAGCGCGCATTCTGGCGCAGTATCCCAAGGATGCTCCATTCGCCCTTCTCTACCTCATCAGTGCCGATTGCAAGACCGCGCGGCTGGCCGGCGCCGCGGGCGTCGGAACGGGTGAGGCCGCAAGCCCCCTTATCATCGATCTGGCCGAAGGCGCGGGCGCGGTCTGGCCGCTGGCCGAAACTATCCGCGAAGAAAGTTTGCATCTCGTTGAGAATCTCTCGCAACGGCTGACCAATGTCCCGCGCGGGCCTTGGTCCGATCCTCCGGATTCGGCCGTGCTCATGCCAATCCGTTCGAACGCGCCGCACCAGCTTGCCGGCGTAATGGTAATGGGAGTCAGCCGCCGCTTGAGATTCGACGATGCCTATCGCGGCTTCTGTGACCTTCTCGCCAGCCAGGTGGCGGCGGGTATTGCCAATGCCCGCGCCTATGAAGAAGAACGCAAGCGCGCCGAAGCGCTCGCCGAGATCGACCGCGCCAAGACCACGTTCTTCAGCAATGTCAGCCACGAGTTCCGCACGCCGCTCACCCTTATGTTGGGTCCGCTTGAAGAGATGCTGGCCCGTGCTGAATTGAAACCCGAGCAGCGCGACGAACTGGAACTGGTGCACCGCAACGGCCTGCGCATGCAGAAACTCGTCAACACGCTGCTCGATTTCTCGCGCATCGAGGCAGACCGCGCGCAGGCTGTCTTCGCTGCCGCGGATCTCGATGCCGTGACGCGGGAGCTCACCAGCAACTTTCGCTCGCTCGTCGAGCGGGCCGGGCTCACACTGACGGTGGACTGTGAACCACTCCCCGAACCCGTCTATCTCGACCATGAAATGTGGGAGAAGATCGTCTTCAACCTTCTCTCCAACGCATTCAAGTTCACTCTTGCGGGCGGCATTTCCGTCAGCGTAAAGGCAGCTGGTTCCGAAGCCATACTCAGTGTGGCCGATACCGGCGTGGGCATACCGAAAGAGGATGTTCCCCGCGTTTTCGAGCGCTTCCATCGCGTCGAGGCCACGCGCGGGCGCACGTACGAAGGCACCGGCATCGGTCTCGCTCTGGTCCGCGAGCTCGTCCGGCTGCACGGCGGCACGGTCAGCGTGGAAAGCACGTTGGGCGAAGGCTCCATTTTCCGCGTAAGGATTCCGTTCGGTTCAGCTCATCTGCCGCAGGATCGAATCGGGGCAAAGCGCGAGATGGCCTCAACTGCTCTCTCCGCCGCTGCCTACGTTGAAGAAGCAGCGCGATGGTTGCCCATTAGTGTCGCCTCGCCCTCTCCGTTGGCGGCCGGCATGGGCGCCGCGGAGGCGGCAGCAGCTCCCGCGCTCGAACCGGCGCAAGCCGCGCGCATCCTGGTGGCCGACGACAACATCGATATGCGCGAGTACGTCTATCGTATTCTCTCGGGAACCTATCACGTGGAAATGGCTTCGAATGGCGAAGAGGCCCTCGCTATGGCGCGTCAAACGCCGCCAAATTTAATTCTGTCCGACGTCATGATGCCGGGAATGGATGGCTTCGCGCTCCTGCGGGCGCTGCGGCGCGAAGAAACCACGCGTTCGATCCCCGTGCTTCTGGTCTCCGCCCGGGCCGGCGAAGAGGCACGCATCGAGGGCTTGCAGCAGGGCGCTGATGACTATCTCATCAAGCCTTTCAGCGCCCGTGAGCTGCGGGCACGCGTGGAAGCCCGCCTCGAACTTGATCGCGTCCGCCAGCAGGCCAGCCGGGCCGTACGGGAAAGTGAAGAGCGTCTTGATCTCGCCGTTCAGGTCGGCAAGCTGGGCGCATGGGAACTCGACCTTGTCTCGCGGCAGTTCACCTGCACGGCGCGGCTCAAGGCCAACTTCGGCCGGCCGCCTGGCGCAGATTTCACCCGTCAGGATTTGTTTGACTCAATTCATCCCGAGGACCGCGCGCGGGTGAGCGCCGCGGTGGAACATGCCATCGCCTCCGGCGAGGAATATGAAGCCGAGTACCGCTGCGTGTGGCCCGATGGCAGTCTTCACTGGATCGTCGCGCGCGGCCGCCGCTTTTCCGATGGCGGTCAGCCCGCCCGGATGGTGGGTATCACGCTCGACAATACGAAACAGAAGCAGGTGGCAGCGCAACTGGAAGCCGAGTTGGCCGACACCAGGCTCCTGCAAAGCGTGAGCGCGGAGTTGATTCGCGAAGAACAGGTCGAGATTCTCTATGGCCGGATTGTCGCGGCCGCGCGCTCAATCATGCGGTCGGATTTTGCGAGCCTGCAAATACTGCTCCCCAAGCCCGGGCAGAGCGCGGGACTTCGCCTGTTGGCCTTCCACGGATTCGATCCCCAAGCCGCGGTTTTCTGGGGGTGGATCAGCCCCGAATCTTATTCTGCCTGTGGTGCTGCCTTGCGAAGCAGCCGGCGCGTGATTCTTCCGGATATTGAAAGAGCGGACTTTCTGAAGGATACGCCCGATCTCGCCGCGTACCGCCAGGCAGGCGTTCGCGCGGTCCAGGCGACCCCCTTGATCTCGCGCAACGGCGGCGTGCTGGGCATGATCTCCACGCACTGGCGCGAACCGTTCGAGCCCACTCAGCGCGATCTGCACCTGCTCGATATTCTGGCGCGCCAGGCGGCCGACCTCATCGAGCGGCGCTTGGCCGCTGAGGCCCTGTTCCAGCGCACGGCCCAATTCGAGACCCTCCTCAACGAAGCTCCGTTGGGTGTCTATCTGGTGGATGCCGATTTCTGTATCCGGCAAGTGAACCCCACGGCTCTTCCCGTCTTTGGAGACATTCCCGGCCTGATCGGCCGCGACTTCTGTGAGGTCATTCATATCCTCTGGCCGAAAGCCTACGCGGATGAAATTGTCCGCATCTTTCGCCGCACGCTCGAAACAGGCGAGCCCTACTCCGTTCCCGAGCATGCGGAGCAGCGCCTCGACCGTGGTATCAGGGAGTATTACGAGTGGCAGATTCACCGCATCCCGGTGCTCGATGGCCGCTATGGAGTGGTCTGTTATTTTCGGGATATCTCCGCTCAGGTACGTGCCCGCCTGGCCATTGCCGAATCCGAAGAGCGTCTCCGCTTCATGGCGGAATCCATGCCGCAGAAGATTTTTACGGCGACGGCCGCCGGCTACGTGGACTACGTGAACGAGCAGTGGACCGCCTTCGCCGGTATTCCCGAGGAACAACTCCAAGGCTGGGGCTGGCTCGAGATCGTCCATCCCGAAGACGTGGCCGAGACCCTTCGTCTCTGGAAGAACTCTATCAAAACGCGAGAGCCGTTCCAGTGCGTTCACCGGTTCCTGCGCGCCGACGGCACCTACCGTTGGCATCTCAGCCGCGCGCGCGCCCTGCATAAGGGGCGCGAGCACGTCTCTTTGTGGATCGGTTCGAATACCGAAATCCAGGAGCAGAAACAGATCGAAGAAGAGCTGCGGCGCTTGAACAGCGACCTCAATCAGTTCGCGTTTGCCGCCAGCCATGACCTGCAGGAGCCTCTACGCATGGTGACCAGCTATACTCAGCTTCTGCTCGATAACTGCGGCGGCGAACTCAATGAGGAGGCCGCACTTTCGGTGGGCTTTATCAAAGAAGGCACACGCCGCATGCGCGCGCTTTTAAGCGACCTCCTCGCCTATACTCAGGTGGGAAACCGGGCCGCGCAGTTCAAATCCGTCGATTTCAACCAGGTTCTGAAAGACGCGCTCCGAAACCTGGAAGCTTCCATTCAGGAAAGCGGCGCGGTCGTCACCAGCGGCCACCTCCCGGTGGCCCGGGGACAGAGTGCGCATATTCTGCAGTTGCTTCAGAACCTGATCGGAAACGCGATCAAGTACCGCAGCGAGGACGCTCCCCGCATTCATATTTCGGCGGAGCCGCAAGCCGGTGGTATGTGGCGGTTTGCCGTGGCCGATAACGGAATCGGCATTGACCCGGAATACCATCGCACCATATTCGGCGTGTTCAAGCGGCTGCATGGCAGAGCGATTCCCGGCACGGGCATTGGCTTGGCCATCTGCCAGCGAGTCGTCGAATGTCATGGCGGGAAGATCTGGGTCGATTCCCGCCCTGGTTTTGGCTCCACGTTCTACTTCACCCTGCCTCGGCGTAAGGAGAAGGCCGATGAGCAGTGAACCCCCGCGGCATGCATTTCGTCTGCTGCTCGTGGAGGACAACGCAGCGGATGTGTATTTGATCCAGCGCGTTTTGAAGCGCGCCGGTGTCGAATGCGAGATGACAGTCGTTTCTGATGGTGAAGCCGCCATCGAATATTTCCGAGACGCCGGCAATCGCGCCACCCCGCCGGATCTGATGCTGCTCGATCTGAATCTTCCCAGAAAGGACGGAGCGGAAGTGTTGGAAGCCATTCGCGCCGATAGCGGCCTGGCGGGCATTCGCGTGGCGGTGATGACCACATCTTCTTCGCCTCAGGAACGCGATCGGATCGAGCACCTTGGCGTAGAGCAGTACATTACCAAGGGCGCGGACCTTGACGATTTCGGCAAGATCGGCATAATGATTAAGGAAATCATCCAACGAGCGCCTAAGCGGTAGCGAGGAGATTCGATGCACCCGGGAGTCGTTTTTTCGCGCAAGGCAGGCTTTCCGCAGTCCGGCTCTGCGTGCGGCGCCGCAACGCGAGCGTCCACTGCGGAATCACCCATTTGCCGGGCGGCCCGCATCTGGGTGGTCGAAGACAACCCTGGCGACGTGTACCTGCTTGAAAAGGCTCTGAAACACGAGGGCCTCGCCTATGAACTGACCTGCTTCGAAGACGGCAGCCAGGCCATCCGCGCATTGTCGCGGAAGGATTACGCCATTCCGGATCTGATTCTGGTGGATCTGAAATTACCGCGCCTCGATGGCTTCGAGGTCCTGAGAAGCATCCATAGCCAGCCCGCGCTGGTCGGGGTTCCGGTCGGCGTACTGACATCCTCCGATGCCGAGTCGGACCGTCACCGCGTGATTCTCCAGGGAGTCGATGGCTATATTCTCAAGCCGGAGGATCTCGACGAATTCCTGGAGCTGGTCGGCAAAGCCATCAAGCAGATGTTGTCCGGGCGATAATCCCGTTTCGCCGCGTCGCTCATACCGCCGCTGCGGGCACGCGGCGCCGGGCCCTCAGCAGATATGATGCGCCCGCCAGAATCAGAAGCAGTGAGATCCACTGCGATGTGTCGAATGGCCCTCCGAACGGGTTGGCCTGCTCGTGAAAGCGCACGAACTCCACCAGGAAGCGCACCGCCCCGTAGAGCACCAGGTAGAGGCTGATGATGGTGCCCGCGCGGTGCGGCTTGCCAATGCGCCAGTAGAGGAAGCCGAAGATCAGAAACTCCGCGAACGATTCATAAAGCTGTGTTGGATGCAGCGGCACTTCAAGCGGCACCCCCACCAACTGGTTCGATACTGGATTCGTGAACGTCACCGCCCATGGCAGGTGCGTCGGAATTCCCCAGCAGCAGCCCGCCGAAAAGCAGCCCAGCCGCCCGATGCCGTGGCCCAGCGCAATCGCCGGCGCGAACACATCGGCGGTGGCGAGTGGAGGCAGTCGCGTCTTTCTCAGGTACCAAGCCGCCACCGCCAGAGCCGCGATCAGCCCGCCATAGAACACTCCGCCCGCCTGCAGCGTGGAAAGCGAAAGAATCTCCTCCGGATGCGCCGTGTAATACGGAATGTCGATCAGGAACATCATCAGCTTGGCGCCGACAATCGCCGCCAGCGCGCAGTAGATTCCCAGATTCGTCACCGCTTCCGCGCTGAGCTTCGCCTGCCGCGCCAGCCGGCCCGCCATCCACAAGGCCACCAGGAAAGCCCCCGCCACCAGCAGGCCATAGGTGTGAAGAAACGAAATGTGAAGAATGTCAGGGTACATTCGCCGCCTGCCGTTTGGGCCGCAGCAGATCGACAAGCAGCAGACCGCTGCCGATGACGATCGCCGTATCAGCCAGATTAAAGGTGGGCCAGTGGTAATTGCCGACGTAGAGTTCCAGAAAGTCCGTGACGCGCCCGAAGAAGATGCGGTCAAACACGTTGCCCGCTGCTCCACCCAGAATGAGTGCGAATCCCCACAGCGAGCATCGTTCAAGCTTTTGCGGATGCCACAGGATGCCCGACACCACCGCCACCGCCGCCAGCGCAAGCACCACTAGCGCCACCGCGCTCCACTCGGAAT
The DNA here is from genome assembly GCA_035550475.1 of Bryobacteraceae bacterium. GTDB lineage: Bacteria > Acidobacteriota > Terriglobia > Bryobacterales > Bryobacteraceae > DASZPB01. The sequence continues at coordinate 19,241 of DASZPB010000039.1, forward strand.
GGGAGTCATTCAATATTCCGAAAGCCACCCCGCGATTCTCCGAATGTACGATATCGAAGAACCCGGGGATCACATTATGCGTATCCCAGAACGTCACCTGGCTCTGTACGATCCATTTGGACAGCCGGTCGAGCGCGAATACTACCGCGGCCGCCCCGTAGGCCTTCACCCGCGCATCAGCCATTCCGCATCTCGTCGATTGCATCCGCGCAGGCTGCGCAAACGGTGGGGAATTCGGAATGAGATCCCACATCGGTGGTGTACTTCCAGCAGCGCTCGCACTTTGTCCCAGCGGCCCGCTCCACCTGTACGTCCAGGCTTCCGCCCGCATCGGGCGCCAGCTCTACTTGCGAAACAATAAACAACCCAGGCAGCTCGCCGGCGTATTTTTCGAGCAGTGGATATAAGTCCCCATCGGCCGAGAGCCGAACGCGGGCTTCGAGCGGCGCGCCAATTCGCTTCTCACTGCGAGCAGTCTCCAGGCTTTTCAGAACGCTGTCCCTTACTTCCATTAGACGATCCCAGTTAGCGGTCCGTTTCCGCGCCGTATCGTCCAGCCCGGCGGTCAGTTCCGCGGGCTCCGGAAAATACGCCGTGTGTACGCTGCCCTCGCGGCCCAAATGAGTCCACACCTCTTCAGCCGTAAAGCTCATCAATGGCGCCAGCAGCCGCATCAGCGAATCCAGCAAGCGGTAAAGCGCGGTCTGCGCGCTGCGCCGCGCCGGAGAACGCGTCGCCGCCGTATACAGCCGGTCCTTCAGCACGTCGAAATACAACGCGCTCAGATCCACTGCGCAGAACGCATAGACCGTGTGATACACCTTGTGGAATTCAAAAGCTTCGTACCATACGCGGCATCGCGCCACCAGCTCTTCGGCGCGCAGCAGAATCCATTGGTCGATTTCGTTCAGCTCGCCCGCCGGCACCGCATCGCGCACCGGGTCAAACTCCGCCAGGTTGCCCAGCAGGTAACGGAACGTGTTCCGCATTTTCCGGTATCCATCCACCAAGCCAGCCAGGATGGTCTCCGAAAGCCGCACATCTTCGTTGAACTCTACCGACGCCGTCCATAGCCGCAGAATCTCCGCGCCGTGATGCTTGATGATATCAGCCGGGTCGATGACGTTGCCGAGCGATTTGTGCATCGCGCGCCCTTCGCCATCGAGCACCCAACCGTTCAGCACGCATGTGCGATATGGCGCACCGCCCTTCAACCCCACGCCTACCAGCAGCGAGCTGTGGAACCAGCCGCGGTATTGATCGCCGCCTTCCAGATAGACGTCCGACGGCCACGAAAGACCGAAACGCTCATTCAACACTGCCAGGTGGCTAGACCCCGAGTCGAACCACACGTCCAAAATGTCGCTCTCCTTCGTGAACTCTGACGCTCCGCACTGGGCGCACTTCGTTCCCGGCGGTAGCAACTCCGCTGCCGTGCGCTCATACCAGACATCGGCCGTGTGCTCGGCAAACAGCGCTACTATCGAATCCAGCACCTTGCGGTCGGTCAGCGGTTCGCGGCATTTCTCGCAATAGAAGACAATGATCGGCACACCCCATACGCGCTGCCGTGAGATGCACCAATCCGGCCGCGTCGCGATCATGTTGGAAATGCGTTCTTCTCCCCACGCCGGCATCCAACGAACTTTGTGCACGGCCTCCAGCGCCTGCTGCCGGAAATCCTTCAGGTCCATCCCGATGAACCACTGTTCCGTCGCGCGGAAGATCGTGGGATTGTGGCACCGCCAGCAATGCGGATACGAATGCGCCAGTTTTTCCAGCCCCAGCAGCGCGCCCGCCGATTTCAGGATCTCAATCACGATCGGGTTGCCTTCCCACACCGTGCGCCCGATCAGTTCCTCGGGAAGCTTGCCCGCCGCGCCCGGCGCATGAAAGAATCGCCCGGCCGCATCGATGGGGCAATACGTCTCCAGTCCATACTGCCGCCCCACCACATAATCTTCCTGACCGTGTCCAGGAGCGGTGTGCACCGCGCCCGTGCCCTGCTCCAGCGTGACGTGATCGGCCAGAATGCCCAGCGAATCGCGCTCCAAAAATGGATGGCGAAACACCGCGTATTCGATCGCCTTTCCGGGGAAGCGCGCCAACACACGGTAATCTTTCCAGCCGCACTTTTCGGCCGTCACCGCCACCAGTTCCGCCGCTACGATATAGACTGCGCCCCCGGTTTCCACCGCCGCATACTCGAACTTCGGGTTGTAAGCGATCCCCATGTTGGCGGGAATCGTCCACGGCGTCGTTGTCCAGATCAGTCCATAGACCTCGCGCCCGGCCAGGTCGGCGTGGATCTTTCCCGCATCCGACATCAGCCGAAATCGCACCCAGATCGAAGGGCTCGTGTGGTTCGAGTACTCCACTTCGGCTTCTGCCAGCGCGGTACGGTCCTTGATGCACCAGTTCACCGGCTTCAGACCCTTATAGATATGTCCCCGATCGAGAAATTCCACGAACGCGCCGGCAATCACCGATTGATACCGCGCGCTCATCGTCAGGTACGGATTCCCCCAGTCCCCTAGCACGCCCAGCCGCTTGAATTCCCTGCGCTGCAGCTCTACGTACTTTTCCGCATACTTGCGGCAGGCTCTGCGGATTTCGAGTGCCGAAAGTCCGGCTTTGCGTGCCCCCAGCTCCGTATCGACCTTGATTTCGATCGGCAGGCCGTGGCAATCCCAGCCGGGAACATAGGGGGAATCGAAGCCCGCCATGGTCTTCGATTTGACGATGAAGTCCTTGAGAATCTTGTTGAAGGCGTGGCCCAGGTGAATGTGGCCATTGGCATAGGGTGGGCCGTCATGCAGCAGGTAGACGGGCTTTCCCGCTCGCGCCGCGCGGATCTGCCCATATAGGTTTTCCTTTTCCCACCGCTCGAGCATTTTGGGCTCCGCCTGCGGCAGATTCGCTTTCATCGAGAAGCTGGTTTTCGGCAGATGGATGGTCTGCTTCAGATCGAATTTATCGGAATCCATTTTCGGGGTTAACCACTATGTTAGCAGTGGGAGTCGGATGAATTCGTACGGCCGTCCTTCCTCCCGCCGCGGACGTAGCCTACCCACCCTGCCGGTACCGGTACAAACGTTTTCTTCTGCATTGAATTCTGGCAGGTGTCTCTCTTATACTGTTCGTTCGGTTGCCTTCGAGTAAACTCATCTAATGTCCCGGCACGCTGATTTCGAAGGGACCACACTCGCTGGGACCGTATTCCTGAATATGAGGTTGTTTACCGATGCAATCCATCGCAGACACGCTCTGTGGCAGACGGCATACCGGCCGTCGGAAGACACAGACCACTCCCGGGTGTGCGCTCCGTTCCTTCCTGCGCTTCATCCTTAACCTTGTACCGTTGATGATCTTTGCCCTGCCCCTGATGGCCCAGGAGCAAAGCGGAAGCGAAGCAACGCTGCGGTTGCCCGACCTCAATGCTGCCCCGCCCTTCGTGGCCGGTATCGGCGGCCGTGCGCTGCTCATGTGGGGCATGGGCATCAGCGCCCTCGGTCTGATTTTCGGGTTGATGATTTTTGTCCGTCTCCGCAACATGCCGGTGCACTCGGCCATGCGCGAAGTCTCCGAGCTGATCTATGAAACCTGCAAGACTTACCTGGCTAATCAGGGCAAGTTTCTGCTGCTGCTCGAAGCGTTCATCGCCGTAATCATCATCTTCTATTTCGGACTCCTGCAGGGTTTTGCGGCCTATAAGGTCGTCATCATTCTGCTGTTCAGCGTGATTGGAATATCCGGCAGCTTTTCAGTGGCCGCATTCGGCATGCGTGTCAATACGTTCGCCAATTCGCGCGCGGCATTCGCCTCCCTCACCGGGAAGGCGTATCCCTGCTACGACATTCCGCTGCAAGCTGGTATGAGCATCGGCATGCTGCTGGTGTGCGTGGAGCTGCTGATCATGCTCTTCATCCTCCTGTTCGTTCCCGGCGAACTGGCGGGCTCCTGTTTCATCGGCTTCGCCATCGGTGAATCGCTCGGCGCGGCCGCTCTGCGCGTGGCCGGCGGCATCTTCACCAAAATCGCCGATATCGGTTCGGACCTGATGAAGATCGTTTTCAAGATCAAGGAAGACGATGCGCGCAACCCCGGCGTCATCGCCGATTGCACGGGCGACAATGCCGGCGATTCGGTCGGTCCTTCCGCCGATGGCTTTGAAACCTACGGCGTCACCGGCGTCGCGCTCATCACCTTCATTATTCTGGCCGTGAAAAGTCCGGTGGTGCAGGTGCAATTGCTGGTCTGGATTTTCGCCATGCGCGTGATGATGGTGATCTCCTCGGGCGCGGGCTACTTTATCAATGGCGCAATCGCCAAGGCCCGCTACCAGCACGTTCCCAAGATGAATTTCGAGCACCCGCTCACCACCCTGGTCTGGCTGACTTCCATCATCTCGATCGTGTTCACGTACATCCTGAGCGCGTACATGATTCCGGACCTGGGCGGCGATACCACACTCTGGTGGAAGCTCTCCACCGTCATCAGTTGCGGCACGCTGGCGGGTGCGCTCATCCCAGAGCTGGTCAAGGCCTTCACCTCCACGCATTCGAGCCACGTGCGGGAAATCGTTACCAGTTCGCGCGAAGGCGGCGCCTCCCTTAACATCCTTTCCGGATTCGTCGCCGGCAACTTCAGCGCGTTCTGGCTCGGTATGACCATGCTACTGCTGATGAGCATTGGCTATGCAGTCAGTACCCTCGGAATGGGCGCGCTGATGGTGGCGCCTGCGGTATTCGCCTTCGGCCTGGTGGCTTTCGGCTTCCTTGGCATGGGACCGGTAACCATTGCCGTCGATAGCTACGGCCCCGTCACCGACAACGCGCAATCGATCTACGAGCTTTCGACCATCGAAACTCTTCCCAATATTTCCCAGGACATCCAGAAGAACTTCGGTTTCACGCCCGAATTCGAACGGGCCAAGGAGAACCTGGAAGAGAACGATGGCGCGGGCAACACCTTCAAAGCCACGTCGAAGCCAGTACTGATCGGCACCGCCGTGGTGGGCGCCACTACGATGATCTTCTCTACCATCGTCGCCTTGACCAACGGCCTCACGGTCAACCTCGACAAGCTCTCCATGCTGCACGCGCCCTTCCTGCTCGGCCTGATCACGGGCGGTGCGGTCATCTACTGGTTCACTGGCGCGAGCGCGCAAGCTGTGACGGCGGGTGCGTACCGCGCGGTCGAATTCATCAAACGCCACATCAACCTGGAGGTCGCCGATAAGGCCTCGGTCGCCGATTCCAAGCGAGTCGTCGCCATTTGCACGCAGTATGCGCAAAAGGGCATGTTGAGCATCTTCCTCACCGTGTTCTTCGCCACCCTCGCGTTCGCCTTCGTCGAGCCGTTCTACTTCATCGGCTATCTGATTTCCATCGCGCTCTTCGGTCTCTATCAGGCGATCTTCATGGCCAACGCCGGCGGCGCCTGGGACAATGCGAAGAAAGTGGTCGAAACCGAACTGCGCGCCAAGGGCACCGAATTGCACGATGCCTGCGTAGTCGGCGACACCGTGGGCGATCCGTTCAAAGACACTAGCTCGGTAGCCCTCAACCCTATCATCAAATTCACTACGCTGTTCGGGCTACTGGCCGTGGAGTTAGCTGTCTCGGTCACCGAGAAGCGCGGCTCGACGCTCACCTGGATGCTGGCCGCGATTTTCTTCCTGATCGCGCTCTACTTCGTCTACAAGACCTTCTTTGGAATGCGCATCGAAACCGGCAAAAAAGACTAACCGATTCAATACTCCCGCTCGGCCCAAGCCCGGGCGGGAGTTTTCGCAGCGAATCTCGGGTGTTTTATGGCGGTTCGGACGTCCCTACGCTGGCAGGATCGTCGAGACGCAATACACTAAGAGCGAGGGCAGAAGACCACCGTGATGCCTTGGCAAAGAAACTAGACGCTCGATTGCGCGAGTGGACACCGGAGACAGCGGGAGAGGCCAGGGAGCGCATCGCCGAGGTTATAGAACTCGCGGATCACGACATCCTCGATATCGCGCGCGCGCTCCGCCGAACAGGAGGTCCTCGACCTGCTCGATGAACGCCCAACCCGGTGAAATTTGGCTGGCAGATCTTGGACTTGCCGCCAAAGCGCGTCCCGTCGTGATCGTCTCCCGAAAAGACCCTGACCCGCCACGAGCTCTAAGTTTTGTACGTGCCTCTTACCACTCAGCGAAGGGACAGTCCTTATGAAGTACCGCTACCGCGGTTTCCATTCTTAGATCGTGAATCGGTAGCTAATGTTCAAGGACTGGGATCTCTGCCCACCGTGCGTCTTGAACGGAAGATTGGCAGGATTCCCGCTGAAACAATGAAGCGGCTTAGGACGCGCTGGCGTTTGCCCTGGATCTTGAACGCGCCTCCCAATGAGCGCTCAGGTAACCCGAAAATTCACAGTGTTCCGTTACCTGGGCGTATTGTCGCCTTAATACGGCTAATCTCGGCCCGTCATCCGTGTGGGTTAGCTTTGCGAGCTTCCGCAATGATTTTGGTGACCATGTGGCGGACTGATCGAGACAGTTCTTCGGAATACCGGTCGGCAGCGAACGACGGAACATCTCAATGGCATGTTGAGCGGACAGCAGCGAATCGACGACGCCATCCGCAACAGCTACTCGGCTCGCAGAGCTTCTGCAGGACTCTGGCGTGCAGCCCTCCAGGCCGGTAAGGCGCTCGCGAGAAAACCTGATATGCCGACCGCACCCAGCACAAGCATCCACGTCCAGCTATCTCCAATCCCCACGCCGTACATCTCGCTGGCCATGAATCGAGCGGCCGCCAATCCAGCCGCCGAGCCGAGCGCCAACCCTGCCATCACCAGGACCATCCCGCCCCGGCATACAAGCCGCGCGATCGCGCTGTTACTGGCGCCGAGCGCCATACGGATCCCGATTTCACGATAGCGGGAGCTTACAATGTACGAGAGTAGACCGTACAACCCGAGAGCGGCCAGGCCGGTTCCCGCCGCGGCGAATACCAGGATCAGAAATGCCACGAAACGTCGTGTCTGGAATGAGCGATCGATACGCACCTGAAGCGTTGCAACATCATAGACCGGCTGCTCCTTATCGATCTCGGCGACCGTCCGCTGGACTTCCCGCACGAGCGTGCTCCCGGAACTCCGGCTGCGGATCTCGATCGTCATATCCGTGACTGGCGACTGGGCCGCAGCGAAGTACACAGTCGGGGGATCGTCCACATCGAGGCCGGAAACCTTCACACTGCCTACGACCCCGGCGATGGTGAACACGCCCCATGGCATCTTTAACTTCTGGCCCACAGGATCTTGTCTGGCAAAGAAACGCCGGTCGAAGGCCTCATCGATCAGCGCGACTGGCAAAGCCCCAACCCCATCGCGCGGCGTGAACAAACGTCCCCGCACCAGGGGAACATGCATCGTCTGGAAGTAGCCGTCAGAAACAGTGTTGAGATCGGCTAAAGGTGCAACGACCTGCTGCGGCCGGCCAACAATCTCAAATGTATTGGCATTCTCGCCGTAGCCGAAGGGAAGCAGCGTGCACGCGGATGCACTTTGCACGCCCGGCAGTGCAGAGATCCGCTCCAATGCGGCGTCAAAGAAGTGCGTTCGCGATTCGGGGCTCGCATAGCGCAGAGGAGGAAGGCTGACCTGCATCGTCAATACTCCGCCGGGATCAAATCCCAAGGGCGTCTGCAGCAAGCGCTCCAGGCTGTGCACCAGCAGTCCCCCACATACCAGCAGGCCGGTCGCCACGGCTACCTGAGCAATCGTGAGGGCCTGTTGCCAGCGGCGCTTGGCGAAGCTTGCGGTGTACTGCCGCGGCCCGTCGCTAAAACGCCCGGATGCCGAAGTCGAAGCTACTCTGGCTGAGTACAGCGCCGGATAAAGTCCGCAGATCAGGATTGTGATGACAGACAGCCCGGCACAGAACCAGAACACCGGCGCCTCGAATTGCGGCGGAGCCGAGGGCCCGTAACGAGCCAGTAGCGCCATTTCCAGCCGGCCGATCGCCAAGCCCGCCGCGCATCCCCCAGCGGCGACCACCAGAACCTCCGCGAAAACCTGCCGCGCGATCCTCCACTTTCCCGCACCCAGTGCCATGCGAACCGCAAGTTCGAACCGCTGCTCGGAGGCTCGCACCAGCACGAGCCCGGCGACGTTCGAACATGCGATCAGCAGGAAACACGACACCGCGGCAAACAGAATCCAAAGCCAGCGCCGGACTGCGGTGTGATCGTTGCGAAGCATGGGACTCAGGAAATAGCTCCAGCCTTGCGGTGCGACAGCGTGAAGCTGCGGCTCCCGAACGGCAAGGATCTGGCTGAGTTGTCGGAGTCGCGCGGCCGCATCAGTGAACGTGAGCCCTGGCGCCAGCCGGGCTAGCATCTGCAGGTAATAATCGCGGCTGTTCGCCTGATCGCGAATCGTTAACGGCGTCCACATCTGGGTGACATCGTTTGGGAACGCAAACGAATTCGGCATGACTCCCACGATCGTGTATTGCTCCCCATTCAGCTTCAAGGCGCGATTGAGGACTCCGGGATCGCCGCCGAACGCGCTGTGCCAGTACGCATCGCTCAGGATCACAGCGTGCGGGCCGCCATAGCTCTCTTCGACATCCGTGAACAAGCGGCCCAGCATCGGTTGCACGCCTAGAGTACGGAACAAGCCGGAAGTGACCGCCACGGCATTTACTTTTTGGGGAATCTCAATCCCACTGAGGCTCAGATCAAGAAAATTGTAGGCCGCCGTATTGCTGAACAACTCATAATGCCGGCTCAGAGTAACGTAATCGGCGGGAGAGACTTTCATGCTCGCCAGGCGTAAGGCAGGGAACTCATTGTGCACGAGTACCAGCCGATCGGGACTAGGGTACGGCAGAGGCTTCAGCACGGCCGAATAGAGTGTCGAGAAGACTGCGGTACAGGAACCGAGTCCAAATGCCAGTACGGCGATGCATGTTGCAGCGTAGAGCGGGCGCCGCACAGCTTGCCGTAGAGCAATTCGGAAATCATTCCACACAGGCACGAGTCTATCAGGTCCTTTGTTGGCTGGAGCGCTTCACAATATTGGCACCTGGCGACTGAATGCCCTCATCTCAACAGCCTCGGCACTTGGAGATCCAAGTTGGCAGTTTGCCGATTCTCCAAATGATTTTCCAACAGTTCGCATCGTGAATGAGTCACGCTCTCCAGACCGGCGAAGGCAAACGAGGTTTCCATAGCCGCCATCTTATGCTCAGGAGCCCTGTATCCGATCAATCCAAAGAGTGCCCCAAACCCAAGCCGCCGACTCAACTACAATGTCTACCGGAGGATTTCATGTCCCTTCGATCCGGTCCCTCACTCACTCTGCTCAGCCTGACTCTTGCGCTCAATGGCCTCGCGGCCGATCTTCCCGGATCCAAAGATCCCGCCGGCATGAAGCGCTACACCGGAAGCGAAATCATTGGCTATCACCCGCCGAAGTTCGACGAATTCCTGCTGCCTC
>DASZPB010000040.1:0-279886 GCA_035550475.1 Bryobacteraceae bacterium
ATCACTTATGGGCCGCCTTGCGGTATGCCGAACTCAACCCAGTGCGCGCCGGGATGACACCCACGCCGGAACTCTACCGCTGGTCGAGCGCGGCCACCCATTGCGGATGCGCCACTGGCGAACTGCCGCTTCAGGTGGACATCGAGTTGTGGGGAGCGACCTGGGATGCGCTCTCATGGCGTGAGTATCTGGGGCGCACGGAGGCAGAATCGGATGCCGAAGCGCTGCGCTCGCACTCTCCGGGTCCGGGCGCGTGAACCTCCCCTGCGCCCCCGAGAAGTACCTCGCCCCGAAGTAATCGAGGCCACTCTCCGCGGCCCGTTCCGACGCCGGTAAACAAACCTGCGCTAACGCCGTACCCGTAGGCCGCCGTCGTAATGGAATGTTGGTCTGTCATGCAGTCCGCTGCGGGGCCACTGGCAGAAGATCAGGTCGCCTGCTGTCTGGTCGTATCCACTTTCGTAGGAGCCAGCCGCCAACCAGGGCGCTTACAAACGCTATGCAGGTTCCGGCGATTCGGAGGCGAAGTCGGTCCGGCGGCTCAAAGGCTCCCCCGGCTCGAATATTCAGAATCTCGAAATGCACCAAAAAGAGTGTGGCAAGGATAATCGGATGCCACCACACTCCCCGACCTCTCCAGATCGCCCGAACGATGGCTGTGGAGAACAGATACCCCGTCGTGAAAAACAGAAGAAGCGCCGTCTGGAAGAAGAACAACAAATCTTTGCCAAAAGCGCCCTCATCACGCCAATGCGAAACGATCAGGAACAAACCCAGCATGAACGCCTGGAGTGCCATCTCAAAGAACCAGACCACCAGGCGCTTTAGGATTACTTGCATACGGTCACGTTATTCGAGACATTGCATCCGCCCTGTTGCCGAATGTGATTGATGAGGGCGTTTCCAATGGCTTCCCGATCACTTTGTTTTGAGAAGTCGATATTACGGCCAAGAGTCCTGCGAACTGAATCGAGAACTCCACCGAATGCACGATCCGTGGGAAACAAACTTGAAGCCGTCTTTGCTCCAACCCCGGTTGGGTTGAGCACGCCATTGATCTCCGAAATGGTCTTTGCATACGCAGCGGGATCCGATTTATTCAGGCTGTCAAGCTGCTTCTGCACTTCTGTCTGCTCCGTGTGGACGAGACGAGCATCAAGATTCGGCCCTGCCAACGAACCGTTCCGCACATCCTCGACCGTGCGGCTGTTCAACTGCTCCAAATCTTGCCCTATGTTCTTCTCTAAGAATGTTGCTGTCCCCGGTGAGACAAATCTGTTGCTTATGAAGCCCGGACCATCGACGTTAGCTACGGCTTCCGATACTGCCGCCGCAGCAGCGAAGAATCGAGTTTGCGACGAAACCCTTGGGTCTGCATCGAATCTTGCGCTTGAGTATTCCACTGCCCTTTGACAGAAGCCGCTGCCGGTGTTCCCAATCAAAGAGGAACACGCTCTGCCATCTGGGTCGGTATTCTTGAGCGGATTGTTCCGAACGTACCCATACATGTTCCAGCTTTGCGGGTCTTCGGGATGCTGGTCGGTGAAAGGCTGATCGGGACTCGTCCAACGACCTTGAGCACTCGAAAAATAGCGAAGGCCGAAGTAATCGAGGCCCGTCTCCGAATCCCGTTCTTTGCCCGTAAACTTCTGGCGCACTCCGCCATCCTGCTGGTACGTGTATGCGCCGCAGTCGCTCACGGTTGTTCGATTGCTGAACGAGAATGGGACCACAAAGCCATATGGTAAATAGTCCATCCGAGCAGTCGCGCAGGGTGAGCCGTTCACGGTCGCGGACACCATCCGCGTGCTGCCCAGCGGGTCTGCCGTCAGGTACTGCGTCCCGGTAGCCGTATTCGTGTCCCCGTATTCCCTCGGACTTTGAATCCGCCCTCGCTAACTCGCTGATTCCCCGAAGGGCCGATCACCGCTAGCAGCCAGCGGCGCGCCAGCGCCGCTCCGCTCGCCCAACGCGATACTGCTGATGCTGCTGTGGTTCCCATATGGGAACGCGGGTAAAAGCGAAACAGGCTACTCGAAGCGCTGGCTCAGACACCCGCGCTGCCGGGTACAATCCCGCGATGGCCTGGTGCCCGCCCATTGCTGCTGCTTTGGTTCCACTTCCGCAGCAACCAGTTACCACCAAAAGCACACGCGAACGCGATGCACGCACCGCCGGCGAGAAACGGAAGCTCCGCCGTTCGCCCTGATGGACTTAAGTCCGGCTTCAAACGGAAGAAGACGATGTGCGTGTGGATGACGAAAAGTGTGGCTGCGATGGCCGGGTACAGCCACGGTTTTTGGCTCCTCCAAACCACTCCAGCCAGCGCCGTCGTCACATAGTAGCCGTGCAAAAACAATATGGCACCAACGCCGAACGCCAGGGCCCATGCTCCGGGCAGGATGCTGGCGAAAGTGCTCAGGTCAGGGGACGACAGAGCGCCAAACAGGACGCCGAATAAAAGCGTACTGACAAGAGCCTCTAGGAGCCACACTGTCAACCGCTTCAAGATCAGTGGCATGTTACCTTATCGCGCGTGACATCACATCCACCATTCCGAATGTGCTGCACCAGCGCGTTTCCGATCGCTTCGCGATCCTTCTGATTTGCGAAATCGATGTTGTGACCAAGGCTCTTTCGGACTCCGCCAAGAAACGTCGAGTACGCCTTGTCAGTACTGAACAAGAGATTGCCTCCCAGAACCAGGCCTTGGGTCTTGGCTCCCGTATCGTTGAGCAGCGTGTTGATTTCCTTTATTGCCGTGCCATAGCCTTCTGGGTTCGCCCCTTTCAGTTGGTCCAGCTGCTTCTGCACTGCCGTCTGCTCTCTGTGGACCATTGAGCGATCCAAAGCTTCCTCGCTACCTGTCATCTGTCCCGACAGGATTTGGCCGGCGGATTCCAGATTCACCTTCTGCAGAGCCTGTCCTGTTGACTCCAAAAAGGCCCGAGTTCCAGGGGATGCCGCCATTGCACCAAACCCCGGAACGGCGACGTCCGCAAGTTCCTGCGATGCAGCTGAAGCAGCGGCAAAGAATCGAGTTTTCGACCCTACCAACATGTCGAGATTGGTGTAAAGGTCAGCCCGCTGGCAGAAGCCACTGCTGTTGTTCAGCGCGGAGCAGGCCTTGCCATTTGGGTCGACGTGCGCCAAAGGATTGTTGCGAACGTAGGCATACATGTTCCACGACTGCGGATCTTCAGGATGCTGATCCGCAAAAGGCTGATCGGGACTGGTCCACCTACCTTGAGCGCCGGAGTAATAGCGGGCTCCGAAGTAATCGAGGCCTGTCTCGGCGTCTCGTTCTTTGGCGGTAAACTTCTGGCGCACTCCGCCATCCTGCTGATACGTGTATGCACCGCAGTCGCTCACGTTTGTTCGGTTGCTGAACGAGAATGGGACCACAAAGCCATAAGGTAAATAGTCCATCCGAGCAGTCGCGCAGGGTGAGCCGTTCACGGTCGCGGACACCATCCGCGTGCTGCCCAGTGGGTCTGCCGTCAGGTACTGCGTCCCGGTAGCCGTATTCGTGTCTCCGTATTCCGCGGCCAATTGTCCCATGGCATCGTAGACATATATGACCTTGCTGCCGTCTCCGAGGTGGGACTGCACCCGCCGTCCTTCCGCGTCGTAGGAGTACACAATCTGTCCCGTGTTCCACGCGTTCGTGCAAGCCGCCGGATCCGTCTGGTTTGGGCAGACCGCGACGATTTGACCGTCGGCATTGTACGCATAGGTCTGGTTGGACAAGTCCCGGACCAGGTTTCCGGCATTGTCGTAACACCAGCCGCTATTGCCGGCATTGCACACGGTGTGGGTCTCCAATCCATTATGTGGCGAATTGTGGTTGTTCGCATCAAAACCCGCAGGGGACTGAATGCCCAGATTGACGCTTGTGGTGAGCGCATTGCCATACGTGCCGTGGGAGAACTGCTGGCACCAGACCGCCGTGCCATCCGGACAAGTGGGGTTTGTATTCAGGGATGCGTACTCCGACGCCACGGTCAACCGATCGAAATGGTCATAGGCGTAGGCTTCATAGATTGGCGAGGATGCGCCCGGCGTAATCGTCTGACTCAGCACGTTACCGACATTGTTCGTCGCGCCGCCATTGGCGCCCGTTCCGGAGGAGTAGCCGTAGCCGAGCGTGAGCAGATTGGCGCCCGTGCTTGCATTGGCCGTGGTGATCGTTGCCGGTTGGAGGCGCGAATTGTAACTCCAGGTCTCTCTCACACCGTTTCCAAGCTCGAGTTGCTTCAGTGCGCCGTGCTCCCAGTACTGGACATTGGAGGCGTACCCCGTCAAGGCGTTCGGTTGGCTGGCTTGGTTGTACGTCGTCGTCACTTGGCGCCCGGAGGGATAGGTGATCTTCGATATACCGGCTGGCACGTAATCGTAATGGAAGCCAAAAGGACCGGCGGTATCGCTGCCGGTCACGACTGTTTCCTGGCTCGCCGCCGCGCGCCCGAGGGCGTCGTACCGGTAGATGGATGTTGCGGTGACATTGCCCGCCGAAGACGTGGCCGCGCTCATCCGGCCGATCGGATAGTTCGCGCCGGTCTCGTTGTTGATGGCGCAGCCATTCACCCCGGTGCAATCATATTGGAAGCCAGCGCTGAGAGTGCCATCGCTAGAGGACTCGGAGATCACTCTGTTCAACGCATCATAATTGTACGTCGTTGTCACTCCACGGGTATCCGTCCGCGTTTTCAAGTTCCCCGCCTGGTCGTAGCCATAGCACACTCCGGGAAGGCCCGCAGAGGGGCATGTAATTGCTCCTGTCCGGCTCTCGGGGTTGTCCGCCAAGGTCAGGCGCCCCATTGTGTCATAAACGAAGTTGCGCATTTGCCCGCTCTGGTTGACCGAAATCAACTCGTCCAATGCATTGTAAGAGTACGCAGTGGTTGCGTTCGTGCCACCATAGTCTTCCACGGCAACCTTGAGTCTACCGAGCCCGTCCTTTTTGGATTGGCGCTGAACAGAATTTGGCGCCGTCTCCGTTGCAACGACTGTTTCGCTCGCCGGCTCACCCGAGTAGTCGATAACTGTAGTTGCTCCGTCCGGAACTCTACCGCTGGTCGAGTGCGATCACCCTTTGCGGATGTGCCAGTGGCGAACTGCCGCTTCAGGTGGACATCGAGTTGTGGGGAGCGACCCGGGATGCGCTCTCATGGCGTGAGTATCTGGGGTGCACTGAGGCAGAATCGGATGCCGAAGCGCTGCGCGCCAGCACGCACACCGGACGGACGCTGGGAAGTAAAGAATTCGTCATGGTTGAGTCTGCGCCGTTGCAGATACTTCAGCGCTTCGGGACTCTGCTTCAGCGTGTCGTGGTAATAAGTGAGCACCTGCTGCAACACGGCCTGATCGTCCGCGCTGGTCTGAAACACGGAGGGAAGCTTCACCGCTTCCGTGGTGGCCTTCTTCACCACGTGCGTCAGCGGAGCCGATAGCGCCGGATGCTCGTTGCGCAGCAGTTCGACCGCATGGCGGAAACTCACGCCCCGGCTCTTCAGTCGATCACGGAGCCGCCGGCCTGGCACGCCCCGAGACAGTGCCACAGGTTCTTCTTCGGCGAGACCACCAGCGACGGCTCATGATCGTCATGGAACGGGCAGAGCCCCAGCAGGTCCGCGCCGTGCCGCTTCAGCTCGATACCCTGCGCTTCCACCAAACGTTGCAGAGAGACCTCCTGTTTCAGCCGCTCGATGTCTGCCTCCGGGATGCGCGCCATGTCTTCTCCTTCGCCGGCCCAGAAAACCTGTCAAGAGGTTTTGCGGTATTTCTTGAGCCTTCTCACTGTAATCTGTAATACTGTACCATACAGTATATGGAGGGCAAGCAGATCCTGCCAACGCGGAAGGATGGCTTTACAGTTGAAGCATGCCGAAGAAGTCTAAGCTGGATCTGGCCCCGGTCAGCTTTGGCGATGAAACCCTGGGACAACGCCTCGCTCGGATTCGCAAGGAACGGGGATTCACGCAGATTGCCGTTGCCGAGTCTACGGGGCTCACCCAGGTCCTGGTGTCCGATTATGAACGCGGCCGGATTCGGTTGAGCGCCGAGATGGCGATCCGTTTTGCGGATGCCCTGGGGATCTCTACCGATGACTTGTTGCGGCCTGGCAAGAAGAGCGGAACGGTGTCAGCCCAGCAGCCAAGCCTGAAACTGATGCGGCGCATGGAGCGGATTGAGAGCCTGCCCCTTTACCGGCAGCGAGCCTTGCTCACCACAATCGATCAGTTCCTGGCCGCGGCCGACCGCTGAGTCTTGGCGGCTAAAAGGAAAACCATGGAACCGAACGTCAATCAGGAACGCCGCGAGGCGCACGCGCTGCTCGATGTGCTGCCACCCGAGAAACTGAACGCCGTGCGCAGTCTGCTGGAAGTGATGGTGGAACCGCTGGCGCGCTCGCTGGCCCTGGCGGAAGTGGAACGCGAAGAGATCACGCCCGAAACGGCGGCGGCAATCGACCGCGCCCGTGCTTCGCTCGCCCGCGGCGAGGGCATCCCGCATGAAGAGATCCTGCGCGAGTTCGGGCTGAAGCAGTGAGCGAAGAAGCCGCGCCGGAACGGATCGCCGTCATCTGGTCGCCGGAAGCCCGCGCCGATCTGCGGGCCATCGACCGCGACACCGCCCTACAAATTCTCCACTGCGTGGACCGCTACTTGGCCGACCGCGCCGGCGATGTCAAAAAGCTCAAATCTCCGCTCACCGGCTTCCGTCTCCGCTGCGGCGATTACCGGGTATTCTTCGATCTGAAAGGCGAGAACACCATCGTGATTACCGGCGTCCGCAATCGGCGGGAGGCCTACCGCTAACCGGAAAGGGTGGCGTGTCACCCCTTCTGCCGGTGCGTAGCATCGTTCTTCTCGCACCCCGGATACCGGCCGGTAACTTGCTGATTTTCCGTGTGGCGATCACTGCGAGCGGCCAGCGGCGCGACTTCGTCCGGCCCATTCACACTCGCCGAGCGGACGCTTCAGCGTGTTCTGGTCCTGTACCGATTACCCATTGCTCTGGCTCCGATGCTTTTCGAACAGCCCCGAGGACCAGCGGCCACTCGCCCCAAGGGAACCCCTCTACGGACAAGTCTTCATCCTGGAGTTCAACCCCTTCATCACGCCCTAGGCAGACAAAGAACAAGCCCTTGAAAGACAACAACCGCTGCCAGATCCAATCAGGATCCGCACCGATGTACTCAATGGTTCCCATCCACAAGGAGAGGGACGGTCGGGGAGGAAGCAGGAGGATATATCGGATTTCTGGTAAAGATGGCCGCAAGACCAGACTCTGGATGGTCCCCTGGTGCAACTGTGCATAAGCCGAGCCCAGATTCGTAGCAAGGGACTCCGTGAGCGGGTCCACGCTCTCAATCGAACACGATGAGCAATCGACAACCCCCTCAACTGCAACCCTGACATCATCTAGGTGGTTTGAGCCAAACTCAAAAACCCACTGTGGCATGGCGGTCATTTCCCCCCGAGGCTCTTATAAACTTCCGTCACGCGTTGCAGGGTAGTGGAACTGGCAACCGCATCTTTGACGAAGCTCACCATCCTGCCCTGGGAATTAACGGTTAGATAGTCGTTTCCAACTCGGAAAATCGTGTTGTTCGCCCCCAGGTAGTAGCCTTGCACGTACGTTCCTGCGGCGATTGCCTTTTCTCTGAACTCGCTCGCAAATTGCTGAAGTGCTTGTGGGCCTCCGCTGATTCCGAAGCGTGCGATCATCTGGCGCATTTTGTCCCCGGCGGGCAGAGCAATCGGAAGCATCCCGCCGGCCCTCGCCGCAAGCATCGACAGACTGGCTGTCGCGCCCGTGCCAAGAGCCATTCCAACTCCTGCGCCTGTCATAACGCCTATCGTGGCGTAGCCAGCCGCGTTTACCACAGGGCCAGCCTGCTGTGCTCCTTGGGCTACAGCAAGCAGCAACGCTGATGGAGGCTCGAAGTCCGTAACCGTGACGTCCGGTTTCTTGTTTTTGTCAGCTTCCGTAACAGCCTTGCAGACTGTTCCTTTCCCATCGTCACCTTGTGTTCCATTGTCGAGAGTGACGCACTCACGTCCACTCGGATCCGTGAATCGTAGCGGGTTGTTTCGAACGTAACCATATAGATTCCAGCTCTGAGGATCACCGGGATCTTGATCCGCCAGTGGTTCATCCGGGCTGGTAAACCTCCCCTGCACCCCCGAAAAGTACCTGGCCCCAAAGTAATCGAGGCCCGTTTCTGCATCCCTTTCTTTGCCGGTAAACTTCTGGTGCACTCCGCCATCCTGCTGATACGTGTATGCGCCGCAGTCGCTCACGGTTGTTCGATTGCTGAACGAGAATGGGACCACAAAGCCATAAGGTAGATAGTCCATCCGAGCAGTCGCGCAGGGTGAGCCGTTCACGCTCGCGGACACCATCCGCGTGCTGCCCAGCGGGTCTGCCGTCAGGTACTGCGTCCCGGTAGCCGTATTCGTGTCCCCGTATTCCGCGGCCAATTGCCCCATGGCGTCGTAGACATATACGACCTTACTGCCGTCTCCGAGGTGGGACTGCACCCGCCGTCCTTCCGCGTCGTAGGTGTACACAATCTGTCCCGTGTTCCACGCGCTCGTGCAAGCCGCCGGATCCGTCTGGTTTGGGCAGACCGCAACGATTTGACCGTCGGCATTGTACGCATAGGTCTGGTTGGACAAGTCCCGGACCAGGTTTCCGGCATTGTCGTAACACCAGCCGCTATTGCCGGTATTGCACACAGTGTAGGTCTCCAATCCATTATGTGGCGAATTGTGGTTGTTCGCATCAAAACCCGCAGGGGACTGAATGCCCAGATTGACACTTGCTGTCACCGCGTTGCCATAGGCGTCCGGCGAGAACTGCTGGCACCAGACCGCCGTGCCATCCGGACAAGTGGGGCTCAGAGGCATCGACGGGTATTCCGCCGCCACCGTAAGCCGGTCGAACCCGTCGTATTTCTATTCCTGGGCAAATCCGGAAGAGTCGTCAGGGCGTTTCGCCCGTACTCTGCCCGCGCTTCCGAATCGTAAGTTTCGCCCAAACACACAAAGCGCCCGGGCCGCCGAACTTACTCCTTCGGCGGCCGGGCGCTTTATTGGCTTACTTGCGGGAATGTCTGTCCGCGTCCTAACTACTTCTGTGTGACCCTCAGCGAGATTCTTTGGTTTTTGGCACGGCCGGATTCGGTTGAGTTGTCAGCTACCGGAAATTGGTCGCCGTAACCTTCTGCGCCAATTCGATCGGCTGGGACACCCGTGGCGATGAGGTCATTTCTTACGTCGTTGGCACGGTCACGTGAGAGCTGCATGTTCGTCGCGGAATTGCCTGCGTTATCCGTATATCCGCCGATTGTGACTCTGGTATTCGGGTACGCGATCAGGATCGCCGCAATGTTGTGAAGCTGCTCCTGCGATTCGGGACGCAGGGCCGCCGAGGCCGTGTTGAAACGCAAGCGGTCGAAAACAAACCATCGGTCACCGGAAATGCCCTGATTCGGATCCTGCAAATACAGCACGAGCCGCCGTTCCATGCCGTCTTGCGGAATATGCAGAGTCACGCCGTTGGGAAGCCTCGTGTCAACCCACCTGCCGATATTCGCCATGCGATCGGCCGCCATGCGATCAGCGGTTTGCTGCGCGGCTTCCCGTCCTCGATGCAGCATCCACAGAATGCCGCCGGCTATCAACACTGCCAGAATGGCGGGGAGCACCCACCGCGATGCGGCCCGCGACGCCTCGCGCGTCGCGCCTGCCAGATTCGCCGCGCCGCCACTTAATGGCGCGATCAGGCTGCTCAGACTGGAGGGCAGCATATTACGGATGGCCGGCATTTCATTCGCCAGCATGTTCTGAATGCCGGCCAGACTCAGGCCGCCTCCGGGAAAGCGCGAGCGCAATGCGCCGATGACGGCGGGCGCGGCGGCAAGCTCGAGTACGGACCCGGCGGTCGACTGGGACAGGCCGGCATGGCGCGCCACCGCGTCGGAAACAGTTGATTCATTACTGCCGAATACCATGCCGGTAAGACGGCTGCCCAGCCGCGCGAGGCCCGTGTCTGCTGCCGGAGTCACTCCGCTCGCAGTATCGGCCGCGTCAGCCGCTGGGCTCTTGACCAGATCGATGAGGCGCTGCAGGAATCCGCCCTCGGAAGCACGTCCAGCAATTACAGAAAGGAGCGCCGCGGCTCCCGTCATGGCACCGCGCCGGATATTCTCTTCAGGTTCTCCCAGACGGGCAGCCAATTCACCTGCGGGCTGCCTGCCCAATGCTTGGTTCAAACTCTCCACCAGGGAAGGCATACGGTCCCCCTTTCGAGGCCATTGCTTCCGGCCTCGGTAGGACAGATGCATTCTTCGATGCGCAGTTCTACGATTTCGGGCTCGTGCAGTAGGAATCGGATCGGAAAACACCGTTTGCCGGCGGAAGAAAAAAACGTGTGGTGCGGTCGGGAACACTGCGAACATTTGTCCGCGGAAATTTGCGCTAACGCGGCCGCGTGACACTTTATACGAGTTATAGAAGGGGCGAAGCCGGCCAAGCACCGTGCATACGCAAGAATAGCGCCGCTGCTGAGAGAAGCAGCAACGGCGCTGCTCGATTGGGGTCCGCAGGAGGGGTCAGTTCCGGCTCGGGTAGATCCCTTGCGTCGCAATAATGAAGTTCACGCAAAGAACGGGCTGTATGACGGAAAATGGCTGGCCGCCGCCGGTATTGCCGATCATTGTGGGACTCATGGTCGTATTCGCTGTGCCGCCGTAAATTTCCGCTGTCACATTGTTGCCACCGGTAACCGTAGTTGCCGCCGGTATGTTCCCCGTCGGGCTGTTGCCTCCGCGGCCTGCCGCCGCATTTGACGCGTTGACGACGTGCGAATGGATCGGCATCTGATTCACATTCAGCGTTTGGTTTTCGTTGCCGGTAGACTCACCTGGAGTGTAAGGGCTGAGGCCGGGCCCCTGACCCGCATGAACCGGCACGCGGCCGCGCAGGTCGGGAAGCCCAAACGTGGTTTGACCATTTCCACCAAACGTTGTTCCCAGGAGCGAGAACAACGCGGTATTTTGCGCGATCGACATGATCTGTCCATTGCAGAGTGCCCAACCTTTCGGGGCGAAATTTCCGCCGAACATTCTGATTTCACCTAAAAACGGCTCAGACATTGACTCTGTTTATCCTTTCTTGCGTTGAATGAAGCTGCCAAACTCTGCCGCATACCGCGACAGATCTTAGGGGCCCGTTATCTCTCTTATCGAACGCAGGCTCCCTTTTCTAAGTCTTTCAGTGCAAGTGCACGCTGGTTACGAATAGCGTCGAAGGGTCGGTCATGATCTTGACAAATGACAATCCAGCACTGCCGGCGGTAGCGGCGCCGCTCGCGCCCGAGTTGCCGCCATTTCCACCGGAGGCGCCTCCGCCTCCCCCGAACCCGCCGGTATCGCCGCCCGTGCCTGCGGCGCCACCGGCAACCGTAATGGTGCCCGCGGACACGCTCGGCGCGAGCAGGTTCACGATGCCACCTCCGCCGCCGCCCGATGGACTGGTGCCACTAATGGAGTTCGCGCCCGCGCCGCCCGCAGCCGAAATGGTTCCGCTGTTTGAAATACTGGTCTGCGACGCCAGCACGATGATGCCGCCTCCCGAACCGCCCCCGCCGATAGTGTTCGAATTGATCGGGCCACCGGCCGCTCCGTCGGAATGAATGGAGCCGCCCGCGGAAACGGTGATGGAACCGGCAGCGAGGATCACGATGGTCCCGCCGCCCCCAACGTCCACCGCGCCGCCGCCCGTGAGAGGCCCGCCCCCGCCGCCGACGGCGCCCGGATTTAGCATCATTCTGGCCAGCAGCGAATTCACCCCAGTCCCTCCTGTGCCGGCAGTGCCAGCGGCGCCAAGCGTCGCCGCTGTAGTGGCGATGCCTTGACCCGCATTCGGGTTTGTTGCCACCACGATGTTTCCGGAAATGGTGACGTTGCCTGTAGCGCGAATGATCGTCCCGCTGGGAACCGTGAGCGTGCCCGTCACCGAGAGGGTTGTGAATTGCAGAGTGCTCGCCGGCGGACTGGTCGTCCAATTCGCGGTACCAAAACTGCCCGCGCCATCAGAGCCGTCGCCATAGGCCGAGGCTCCAGCCGGCCCGGTTGGTCCCGCCGGACCCGCCGGACCCGAGGAGCCCGTGAGTCCCGTGGGGCCTTGTGGTCCGCTTGGGCCGGTGGCGCCCGTCAGCCCCTGCAGTCCCGTTGGGCCCGTGAGGCCGGTAGGGCCTTGCGCACCGCTCGGGCCCGTCGCTCCTGTGACACCGGCTTGAGCGAGCAGAGCCCAGTTGAGACCGCTGCCAGCGATGTCCGTATCCGGCTCCACGTTGGTGTTCGCCGCCTTGGCGATATAGCTCGATGTCACGCCGCCGGCCGGAGTGAACGCCACTGCGTCTCCGATTGCGTACGCTGTTGCGGCGCTCCATGTTCCCCTGAAATTGACCGGTGGTCCTTCCGCACCGGTCGGCCCAGTCGGGCCCGTAATGCCCTGTATACCTTGGATGCCCTGCAATCCAGTGGGGCCTTGCGGTCCGGTTGGTCCTGTGAGCCCGAGTGCCCCCTGCGGTCCTGTTCCTCCCTGCTGCGCCAGCAGCGACCAGTCAGAAGGATTTGTGTCCGGCTGACTATTGGTGTTGCTATTGATGAGCGAGGCGTAGCTCGACCCGTTGAAGAAAACGGCATCGCCAGCCTGGTAAGTAGTGCCACTGGACCACGTTCCCTGAAAACTGACTGGTGGACCTTGAATGCCCTGGATTCCCTGCGCGCCCGTGGCCCCGGTAGGCCCGATGAGCCCAATCGAGCCCTGTGGCCCGGTAGGACCAGTAAGGCCGATGGGCCCCTGTGGCCCGGTGGGACCAGTCGCTCCGGTAGCGCCCGCATCCGCGAGCCTCGCCCAGTTCGTTCCGCTGCCGGCGACGTCCGTATCGGGTTCAACATTAATATTGGCCGCGCGCGCGACATAGCTCGAAGCCACACCGCCCGCGGGAGTGAACGAAACCGCATCCCCGAGGGCATAATTTACCGCATTGTTCCAAGCTCCCCGGAAGTTAACCGGCGGGCCCTGGGGACCGGTTGGACCGGCCGCTCCGGTGGCGCCCTGCACTCCCGTTGGCCCTTGGGGTCCAATCGCGCCCTGCGGCCCAACTGGCCCTTGCTGTCCGATGGGGCCTTCCGGTCCCACTGGGCCCTGAACAGTGGAGGCTTGCACGTAATAGCCGTTGATATCGATGACCAAGTCGGCGGGATCGGTAGCCAGAACCTGGATGCCGCCATCCGCGCCGGCCGCGACGACGGCGGAATTGCTCACGATTCCGCCCTGCAGGGCGTTCAGAATGACGGTTCCGGGAAACGATTCATTGTCCGGCCATGCCGCAACATAGCCGACCGGCTGCCCCTGCGGAGTGATGGAGACAAAGTTCAGCGAGTAGGCCGATGACAATGGTACGCCGCAATTGGAATCCGGAATTAGGAAGGTGCGCGGCTGTTCGGCAATCAGCGACGGCGGCCCGAATTGCCCGGTCTTTCCCGACCCGGAGGAACCGGCTCGGGTATCGACCAGGCGGCACGGGGCAATGGCGACGAACACGAGCTTCGAAGGATCGGTCGAGGCCGAATTGGAACTGGCGGTATTCCGGTCGCTGACTTTCCGAAGGGGCCAGTTCTTCAGCGGAACAGGCTGAGTCTGCTGACCGAAGGCGAGGGGCATCACAGAAACGGCCGCCAGCAGCGCGAAGGCGGCCCTTCGGGCACAATCCAGGTGCGGCGCTGCCGAGGGCCGAAGTCTGATCTTCATGTGCGGCAATATTCCTTTCCAACTGCGGACAAGTTGGCGCTCTCAGATGAAGCCTGTGCCCGCGGTGCTGAAGTCCCAAGAAACGAGACATCGCGAGACCGGACCGTGCGTTTCCGATGGATGAATATAGAAGGCGATAGACTGCGGTGGATGGAAAGTCTGGGATTTGGGCAAGAAAAAGTGTATCCACAACCCTCAAATCGGAGCACTATCGGAGGAGTTTATCACACTTCCTGAAAAATTCCGGCTATATTAGGATAATTCTCACTGACTATTTCGACAATCAATTCGGCTATTCAGCTCTCTCCACCGCTTCGGCCCGGTATTTACCCGTTTCGCAGTTAAAGCAGTGGGCTGTATATAGGTATTTCACCTTAGTCGCCCAAATATCCGCGAATTGTAATTGATTTGAAGCCCGTGTGAATGCGTTTTTGTTACGGGTGAGAGAATCGCCTGGATTTTTTTGAGAAGAATTCGAAATTGCGATATACGGCGATGCCGGCGATGCCCCGCGCGGCTGCCCACTGTTCGTGAAGATTTCTTAGCCGGCGTCCGGGCGTTCCGGCGGCCGTCGCATGATGAACATACTGCCGCTGACAGGAGGTGCTTTCCCACGGAAGATTTGTCGGAGCCAGCCGGCGCACGGATCTGACGCGCCCTTCTAAGGCGCACGCGTAGGTTACGACTACATTAAAGGGCTTGAAATCGTCGAAAGAGTAGACTACGATCTAAGTGCAGTGAGTTATGTTATCCAATTCGGCGCGGGAATCAATGGCTCGCAGAGGCACGCCAATTCTGGTGTGGGCGCGGTGACCTGACCGGCTTGGAATAACATACGGGTTCCAAAAGCGGGCAGCCACCAGGATTGGCTGCCCGCTTTTTTTGTTTTTACGCTAACTTAGCTCGCGTTGTCTCACTTACTTCTCTCGGGAAGCAATGGAGTAGAGGTGTGTCTCAAAGAGAGACTCGCCACTAACAAAGCGTTCATACGAGCGGGCGTGGTATATAGGGTGTGCCCTGGGTTACCAACCCAGAGAAGAGATTTCGATTATCTCCGCCCGCTCCAGATTTCTGTGTGCGCGGCTGCTGGCTCTGCCAGGTCCGCGTGCCGGTGTTTTTGACGAGAAGGACACCTGCTATGGCCAACCAGAACTTATTCGTAAGCTCCCGAAGTGCGTTGCTTCCGCAAACAGACGTGGTGAACTCGGAGAATGCTCCGGCCTATGTGCTCTCGCCGAAGCATGCCCTGGCGCAGTATGCAGCCACCGGCTGTTTCGGCCATACGTTTTATGCGAGCGCCGGCGAACAGCTCAAGCGCGTGCTCGAACTATGTGAAGGCGGCGATGCCGCTTTTGTCGCACGTGTGGCGATTTACAGCCGGCACCAATCGTTTCTCAAGGATATGCCGGCGTTGTTATGCGCCTGGTTGTCTGCGCGGGACCCTCGTTTGCATGAGGCGGTGTTCGCGCGTGTGATCGACAACGCGCGAATGCTGCGAACTTATGTGCAAGTCCTTCGTTCGGGTGTAGTGGGCCGTAAGTCGCTGGGAAGCGCTCCCAAGCGGATGGTACGTGAGTGGCTCGCGAGCCGCGACGAAGAAACGCTTTTCCGATCGAGCGCGGGCCAGAGCCCTTCGCTCCCGGACATCATCAAGATGGTTCATCCGAAGCCGGAAGGGGCGGCGCGCGAAGCATTCTATGGTTACCTGCTGGCCAGCCTTACGATGCGAGTGCGCTGCCGAAACTGGTGCAGCAGTTCGAGCGCTTCCAGACGGAAGCCGCCTCGGACATTCCGGATCTTCCGTTGATGCTGCTCTCGGCGCTGCCGCTTTCCGCCGGCGATTGGGTGAGCATTGCGAAGAATGCTTCATGGCAGACGACGCGAATGAATCTGAACACCTTTGCGCGGCATGGCGTCTTTCAGGCGGAAGGCATGGCGGACTTCATTGCGGCGCGGCTGTGCGACGCGGGTGAGATCCGGCGCGCGCGGGTGTTTCCGTATCAACTGTTGACGGCCTATCAGAATTGTGATGCGGCCGTTCCGGAAGAGGTGCGGGACGCCCTGCAGGAAGCCATGGAGATTGCGACTGCCAACGTGCCGTCGATTCGCGGCCGGGTCGTGGTCTGTCCTGATGTTTCGGGTTCAATGGCCAGCCCGGTTACGGGACGCCGGAAGGGTTCGACGACCGCCATCCGCTGCATTGATGTCGCGGCACTGGCGGCAGCATCGGTGCTGCGGAAGAACCGGGGCGCGATGGTGCTGCCGTTCGAACAAGCGGTAGCGCCGATGAACCTGAACCGCCGCGACAGTGTGATGACGAACGCCGGGCGGCTGGCTTCGATAGGAGGCGGCAGAACGAATTGCAGTGCTCCGGTTCATCTGCTGAACAAGCAGAAGGCGAAGGCGGATCTGGTGATACTCATCTCCGATAACGAATCGTGGGTCGATCAGGGCCGCGGGCGGGGTACTGCATTGCTGGCAGAATGGCCGGAATTCCGGCAGCGGAATCCGAATGCCCGGCTGGTTTGCCTGGACCTCCAGCCGAATCAGACAACGCAGGCAGCCGAACGCGAGGATGTTCTGAACATCGGTGGATTCTCCGACCGCGTGTTTGAAGTGATCTCGGCGTTCGCCGCGGGAAAACTCGAGGCAGGCCACTGGATCGCAAAGATCGAAGCAATTGACGTGTAAGTCAGGGGCCGAATGCCGGCGGGACTACATCCATATCCATGCCAATATGAGTCTCGACCGATTTCTTGTCGGCCCTTAAAAATCCAGAGCGAATGCCGAAGGAACTACATGGCTGGCAACCGAGGGTCCCGGTTCGAGTCCGGGCCGCGCCACTATATGGCGCGGTAGCTCAAGGGATAGAGCGTCGAACGTTTCTTCAATACTTGTCGCTCCAAAAATATGAGGAAAGCTTGCCGGCTCTCGCTGCTTTTTTGATGCCGGCTCGAAGAGAGCTGCGGCGAATGCAGGAGGAACTACATCAGTTCCCGGTTCAAATCCGGGTCGTGCTTCACGGGCACGGTAGCTCAACCTGGTAGAGCACGTTTTTCCACCGATGGTCGCCGCAGCCTCGGAGGCAGTGCCATTCGAAGACTCTCTAACACGCGGATAGTACTGTAACTTTCATCCTGTTACCAGGGTGGCTCAATGTCCTTCGCATGACAGCATCGCGAACGGACCGGTGTTGCTTCGCCTCGCTCCAACCATATTCTTTGCAGGCGTTTAGTGGCCCTCCGGCGAGTCACGCCGCCAATAGGTATACTGCCGGCGGTACTCGATCCCTATGGACGGGCGGTCTTGACGAATTTGCTCAAAAGTCCTGGTAGTTACTTCGTACTCGTATGACTTATCGGGCGCGCGGAGCCGTGGCAAAGTGAAGTCAGGAGGAGGGAGCATGCTTTCAGCCGATGTGGTCATCCTATCGTTCGCAGCCGCTGTGGATCTGCTGGTATTGGTTACACTCCGGACCATTCGCAGCCGGAAAACTCGCGCTGCGCGGTCCGCAGCCAGAATGACCCTTGCCATGCGCCACTATTGCGAGTGCTCCAGCGCCGAGCCAGATACGCCAGCAGACGATTGCTCGTCCGATAGGACGCCGCGGGGCTTCGTAACTCCCGGAGGTACGTCGCTCGCCAGTTCGGAAACGTAACGCTCATTTGTACATGGCAGGATGCGCCTCGCGCATCTCACGGGCCTGGACTTGCGCGGTTTCGATCTGAATGAGCGGGCCTTTTCCGATGCCCGGGCAGTACGACGCGGTCTGACGCCAGCGGCGGCGGCTGTCGACCAATTCCGGCCAGAACGGAAAAATCCGGCATTGAACCGGCTTGGCCGGATGGATGGAACAGCCAGTTTCCTCCAGAAACGGGCAGTGCGCCGCCCGAGGCACACGCAAGCGGCGCAAATTGCGGGTCCGGTAAACGTACTTCTTTTCGAAGCCCGCCCGCGGCAGACCCAGGAATCCCGCGGCACGCGCAATATCGCTTTCGGTGAGGTACACGTAACCCTGCTGGCGGCAGCAGGCAGTGCACCCGGGCTGGCATTCGAACCGCAAACCTTCGGCCATGCAGCGATTATCGCTGGTCAGGCGGCCCGCTCCTACTCCTTCATCCCGGAAAATTTCACCCGCGCGCGCCGCGGCTCGATCATGCACAATCTATTGCCTGATTCAGCCAGAAATGCGGGCGAGAAATCAGCAACTGGCCCGCCAGTATGGTATATTTCCTGCACAATAGTGTCGGGGAGGTAGTATGTCCCGGATCCAAGAAATCGTTCGAGACCGCGACCTTTTCTGGGCCGCGGAAAACGACACGGTAGCCGACGTAGCACGGCGAATGGCGGAACTCAGCGTCGGAGCGATTCTGGTGCTGAGTGGGGGGCAACTGCGCGGGGTGTTCAGCGAACGAGATTTAATGAAGCGGGTGGTGTTGGAACGGCTCGATCCCGAGCGGACGCCGGTCAAACAAGTCATGAGCACGGACGTGGTGACGATTGACGAGTTGGCCAGCCTGGAAGAAGCCATGCAACTGATGCAGAGTCACGGCTGCCGGCATCTGCCGGTGACGCGGGCTTCCGAAGTCATCGGCTTCCTTTCCATGCGAGACCTGATGAAGATTGAACTGGCGCACAAGACTGAGGAATTGTTCCACATGCACGCATACATTCACGGCAGCATGTGAGCACCGGGGTCATCATTTTTGCCCACGGGTCGCGTATTCCCGCGGCCAATGACGCGGTCCGGGCAGTGACGGCCGAATTTGCGCGAGCCGGAAAATGCCCACAGGTCGAAACGGCGTTTCTCGAACTGGGTGAGCCCGATCTCGATGGCGCCGTGGCGGCACTGGCGGCGCGCGGGGTGAAGCGTATTCTGGTAATCCCGTATTTCCTTACGTTGGGAATCCATTTGGAGCGTGACCTTCCGGGAATCGTCGCACGGCTCAGCGGCATCCATCCAAATGTGGAGATCCGCGTAACGCCGCCGCTTGACGGCCACCCGGCGCTGGTGCAGATTCTGCTCGATCGCTCGCGGGCGGCGCTGGCGGATTCGGACTAGGTGCTGGTTCACTTATTGGAATCCACCGAGATTGCTCCAGAGGTGCGGCATTTCCGCTTCGAGGTTGCGGGTGTGCCGGAGTTTGGATTCCGCGCCGGCCAGTTCGTCACGCTGCGTGCCGAATTGGAAGGCAAAACGGTGGTTCGTGCCTATTCACTGGCTTCGGCGCCGGACGGTAACCGGTTTGACCTGTGTCTGAACCGCGTGCAAGAAGGGGCCTTTTCGCCCTATCTCTTCGATTTATCTGCCGGCCAGGAAGTGGAAATGCGCGGGCCATTCGGCAGATTCGTGCTGCAGGAACCGCCCGCCGATTCGCTGATGATCGCGACGGGCACGGGCATTGCGCCCTTCCGTGGAATGCTGCGCGCTCGATTACCGGTTGACCGGGCGCATCACTACACGCTGATCTTTGGCGTGCGCTATCCGCACGGCCTGCTCTACCGCGAAGAATTCGAAGAGCTTGCCCGCGAGTATACTCACTTCCGCTTTCTGCCCACTGTTACGCGCCCCGATTCCACATGGAGCGGCCTGCGCGGCCGCGTGCAGCCTCATCTGCTCGAAGCGCTGGCGCGGGAGCAGCCGCGCCACATCTACATTTGCGGTCTGAAGGAGATGGTGGAGGAGGTCCGCCGGCTTCTGGCAGAGCACGGCGTGGAAAAAGAGCGCGTGTTCCATGAAAGATTCGACTGACGTCCATCCGGTCCGGCCAGCGCCGGGCTTCTGCTGCCTCTTTGCAGGCGCGAACGCCGCCGCTCTCGAAGTATCCTAAGTGGTGTAGCGATGAAAACTCGCAGGCGATTCGTGATTCTTGACCGGGATGGCACGCTGATCGCCGAGCGCCATTATCTGTCTGATCCGGAAGACGTGGAGTTACTTCCTAACGCGGCCGCGGGTCTTCGGCTCTTCGAGGAAATGGGCTGGGGCCGGGTGCTGGTGACGAATCAATCGGGTGTCGGGCGGAAGTATTTTGACGGGAAGTGCGTGGAGGCTGTCCACGGACGGATGCGTGCTCTCCTGGCCGAAGACGGAGCTTCGCTGGATGGTATCTATGTGTGCCCGCATGCGCCGGAAGACAACTGTGCCTGTCGAAAACCCAAGCCCGCACTTGTGTTGCAGGCCGCCGCCGAGTGGGATTTTGATGTGCGAGAAAGCGTAGTCATCGGAGACAAGGCTTGTGACATCGATCTGGGCCGAGCTTTGGGCGCCACGACAATTCTGGTGCGCACGGGCTACGGAGCAGAGCAATTGACAAGTGGAGAAGCGCGTCCGGATTTTGTGATCGGCGATCTCACGGAAGCGGCGGATCTGGTGGAGAAAATGAAGAACGGAAAGCCCGAAAAGGGGCCCGAACTCTGGCACGGATCAGACGATTGGCTCCGCGGTCACCTGGCGGAAAGCATCGCGACCAAGCGGCGCCTGCTGGATGAGAACGCAGCCATCCTGAAGGCGGCAGCGGTCATCACCGGCAGCCTTGCGGCTAATGGCAAGCTTTTGCTTTGCGGCAACGGTGGCAGCGCGGCTGATTGCCAGCATATCGCGGCCGAATTGGTGAATGCTCTGACGCAGGATTTCCGGCGGCCCGGGCTGCCGGCGATTGCGCTTACAACCGATTCCTCCATTCTCACGGCGAACGCTAATGATTCCGGCTATGCCGGCGTGTTCGAACGCCAGGTGCAGGCGCTGGGGCGGCCTGGCGACGTGCTCGTGGGAATCAGCACCAGCGGTAACTCGGAAAACGTCATCCGCGCACTGCGCTATGCCAGGGAACACGGGATGCACACAATTGCGCTGACCGGCGCTTCCGGTGGCAGGATGGCGGATTGCGCCGGCGTCGTGATCCGCGTGCCCAGTCAGAACGTGCAGCATGTGCAGGAATCGCATATTACGATTGGGCACATTATTTGTGCTCTCGTGGAGCGAAGCCTGTTCCCCGGTGCGTAGTCCGGGCGAGACACGCCGCGGGTTTTCGCAGACAATAGAAGCACAGTCATAGATAGACTCGATTTCCGCTCCTCCGCCGGGCAAGTGAGCGCCCGCCCTGGTGCTAAGGTGAAGACGATGAAATTCTGGTACAGCGCAATCCTGGCAGTATGTTTGACGACCTGCGCACAGGCGCAGCAGCCTTCATGGCAAAAAATGCAGATGCCGACCGCGGCCGAAGTGGCGAGCCGGTGGAACGATCCCCCAGCCGCATATGGGCCGGAGCCGTATTACAGCCTCGGGGGCGCCGTCGATGACGCCGTGATCAGCCGCGACCTCGACAAGCTGAAGGCCCTGGGCTTTGAGGCAGTCACGGTGCAGGCCGGCAGAGGGATGCCATATCCATATCTCTCCGACGGATACTTCAAACTCTTCCGCACTTTTGTGGAGGAGGCCAAAAAACGCGGTATGGGCGTGTGGATTGTGGATGACATCGGCTACCCGAGCGGCTTTGCCGGCGGCAAATTCACCGAGCTGAAGCCGGAGTTGCGCATGCAGGCGCTGGTCTCCGCGCAAACCATCCCCGTGGCGGCCGGCAACGTGGTGAAGCAGACGGCGACGCCGGCTACGGTCGCGGCGATCGCCGTGAACCGCGATGATCAGTCCACGCAGAACGTGCCCATCGAAGGGGGCGCGATCAATTGGAAGGCTCCTGCCGGAAACTGGCAGGTCCTCGTTATCGAGCACCAGTTCCGCACATCGCCAACACGGTCGGGAACCAATCCGACGGGAGCAAAGGATGCGTCCCAATCGCTCGAAGATTACCTCGATCCGGCGGCGACCCAGCAGTACCTTGCGTTCACCCACGAGCAGTACAAGAAAGCCGTGGGAGATGAGTTCGGCAAGACCATTCTCGGTTTTCGCGGTGATGAGCCCGATTATTCGATTCGCGGCATCCCGTGGACACCCGCGCTCTTCGACCGGTTCCAGCAGGTGAAAGGCTACGATGTGCGGCCGTATGTGGGGTCGTTCTTTGCGCCGAAAATGAGCGAGGCGCAGAAGCGCGCCAAAGCCGACTACTGGGATGTATTCGCAGCGATGTTCCGTGATGGCTTCTTTAAAGTACAGGGAGATTGGTGCGCGGCGAACCATCTGGAGTATCAGGTCCACCTCAATCACGAAGAGGCGGAGATGCAGGCGGCGCGGTCGGAGGGCGATTTCTTCGGCGATATGCGCTATGTGCAGGTGCCGGGAATTGACGCGATCTGGCATCAGATCTGGACCGATACGATTTCCGACTTCCCCCGGCTGGCGTCTTCGGTTTCGCACGTGTATGGCAAGCCGCGGGCATTCACCGAGACATTCGCCGCTTATCGTCCGGCGCCGGACCTGCAACAGGCGCGCTACATCTTGAACGAACAGTTTGTGCGCGGCGTGAACCTGGTGGAAGTGATGTCGATTCCTTCGAGCAGCAGCGGGCCACGGCCCCTGCGCGCGTTTATGGCGGATCCGGGATTCCCGGCGCTGATGCAATATACGCGGCGGATGAGCTATCTGATGTCGATGGGGCGGCCCACGGCTTCGGTTGCGCTTTATCTTCCCACCAGTTCGCTCTGGCTGAACGATGCGGCCGCGGACCGGCAATTCGTATCGACGGAACGCTTCCTCTCCGAACACCAGATTGATTTCGACATCGTGGACGAAAACGCGCTCGCGAAGGAACTGGTTGCGGGAAAGGGAACGCTCGAAACCCGCAGCGGCAACCGGTTCCGAACCGTCATTCTGCCCGGCCCGGTTGTGCTTTCGCAAACTGCCGTCACCCGCTTGCATACTTTCGCTAATGGTGGCGGGCACGTGGTGTTTCTTGGCACGGCGCCTAGCTTGATTTCGGGCCGCACCTACCTGGATGCGCGAACGTCCTCGGCCGCCGACTTCTCCTGGGCCACCGTAGTTGGCGCTGAGCTTCCTCCCACGCCGACGCCGCCTGCTCAACCGCCGGCTAAGGCGCCTGAGCCGCAAGTAGTGCCGCCGGAGATTCTGGAGGCAATTACAAAGGCGGCCGGAACGCCCGATTTGAAGCTTGACGCTCCGGATACTGGTCTGCGCTATATGAGACGCCGCTGGAAGGATGCGGACGTCTACCTGTTCTTCAATGAAAGCGATCGCCCTTCCTCGCACAAAGTGACGTTGATGGCGCAGGGCAAGCGGACGGAGGTCTGGGATCCGCAGACAGGCAAGGTGCAGAGTCTGGCTTCCGCCAGGCGAGGCGACACGCTCCAGATTGAGCTTCCGCTCGCTGCTTACGGGGCAGAGGTCGTAGTGGTGCGATGACCACCGGGGCATGAGCAAGCGGCAAGGCATGGAAAGCGCGGAAATCAGCGAGCTCCTGTTGCGCGCTTGTCACGATCTCAAGACGCCGCTGCGAGGGATTCGTGCTCCGGCTGAACTGCTTCTCCGGAACGCCGGCGCGGGGCAGGCGGATTTCGAAACGCGTCTCGGCTTCGTCATCGATAGCGCTTGCCGGATTGAATTGCTGATTGACGGACTTTCCCACTACGCAATCGCCATGACGATACAGGAAGGTTCGTTCCGCAAAATCCGAATGGATGTAGTGCTGCGGCTCACGCTGTCGAAGATCGGAAAGGAGTTGAGGGAGCGCCAGGCTAGCGTAACCTATGACAGTCTCCCCTCCGTGAGAGGAGATCCCGACCGGCTGGTGGAGCTGTTCGAGAACCTGTTGCTCAACGCGATTCGTCACGGCGGCGCCTGCTCTCCGATCATTCGTGTGACGGCAAAAAGAGAAGGGGAGGACTGGCTTTTCGCGGTTCAGGACAATGGACCGGGCATTGAGGCTGCGTACTTGCAGCGCATCTTCAAGCCGTTCGAACGCCTGCGCGGCAAGGATTCGGCGGGGCCGGGACTGGGTCTTACGATCAGCCGGGAAATCGTGGAGAGGCACGAAGGAAGAATCTGGGCAGAGTCGGCCGCGGGAAGCGGTTCCACGTTCTTCTTTACTCTGCCCGCCACACCGTCCGGCGAATAGCACACGGGGAAACTAATCGGCCGCGGTGCCTTTGCTTCTTTCTTCCCGGTACAGCCGAAGCTTGTTGTACAAAGTGTGCAGGCTGATGCCGAGCATCTCAGCCGCGCGCCGCCGGTTATTGCCGGTGTGCTGCAGCGTGAGACGGATGTAAGCTTCCTCTACGTCTTTCATGCAACCCCCCACGCGGTACACCAGTGTGCCCTCCTCCTGCGCCGGCGGTGCGATTGGCTGCGGTTCGGAACGCAAGGGGTTCGGGAGATGCCGAAGCTCGATTTCTCCTTCTCCGGCGAGAATGACCGCGCGTTCCATCACATTGCGCAACTCCCGGACATTGCCCGGCCAGGAGTGCAGGTCGAAGCGCTGGAGAACCGGTGGGCTGATGTGAGTAACGCGGCAGCCGTGCTTCTTATTCAGGTCGCGGATCAGAGCCGTTCCGATTGCCAGCAGATCCTGCTTTCGCTCGCGAAGAGGAGGCAGCGAGATATGGAATACGTTCAGACGATAGTAGAGGTCCTCGCGGAGCAGCTTATCCCGGATCGCCTGCTCGGGCGAGTGGTTGGTTGCCGCCAGAACGCGAACTGAAATGGGAATATCCGCGGTGCCTCCGAGCCGCCGTACTTTGGACTCCTCGATCACTCGCAGCAGCTTGGCCTGAGTGCCGATCGGCATCTCGCCGATCTCATCCAGCAAGAGGGTGCCGTTTTGAGCCCGCTCGAAGCAGCCGGCCCTTCTACCGATGGCTCCGGTGAACGCCCCTTTCTCATGCCCGAACAGCTCGCTTTCGATCAGGCTCTCCGGCAGGGCGGCGCAATTCACCGCAACGAAAGGCCCGCCGTTGCGGGAACTCAAGCGATGAATGGCGCGCGCCACGAGTTCCTTGCCGGTGCCGCTTTCACCGGTAATGAAGACGGATGCTGTGGTTGGCGCGACCTGGCGGATGAGCGAGAAGATCTCTTTCATTGCCGGAGAATCGGCAACCAGGTCTCCCAGGATGCCCTGATAGCTGAGCTGGCGGTTGAGCAACTCGGTTTCTTCCACCAGGCTGCTCTGGTGGATTGCCCGCTCCAGAAGGGCCCCCAGCACGCCGTATTGTACGGGCTTTTCGAGGAACCAGAATGCCTTCAGGTCGTGAACAATCGAAATCGCCTGCTCGATGCTCCCGAATCCGGTGAGCACGATTGTCGGAGTTCGATCCCCTCTCGCCGCCAACTCCTTCAGAAGTTCGACGCCGTCTTTGCACGGCATCACCAGATCGGTCAGAATGACGTTCGGTGAGAAGGACTCCAGCACGGCGAGCGCCTCGTGGCCGTCCGCCGCGGTTGTTACCTCGAAACCCAGAGTAGTAACCATCTCGGCCAGGTCGGACCGTTGGGAGACGTCGTCATCCACGATCAGTACGTTGGCCAGAGATTCCCGCCCAGGCATCTCCCGCAATTCTACCCTTGAAACTGTCTCCTTGCGAAGGTCGCTCGGATCAGACTTGGACTTATAGACTTCGGCTAGCATGACGTCGGGCGCGTTGACGAATCGCGATTTCTACTCTCTGTATTAAATCGTCTGCCTTGATCGGCTTGTCCAAAATATGGGGTCCTGATACTGGCATATTGTAAAACCTACTTACTTCGGCTCCTGTCGGACTCGACACAAACAGCACTTTCAGATTGGGGTCCCCGCCAAATAGAGTCTTGGCCAATTCGTAGCCGTTGTTCCCGGGTAGTGCGATAGCAGTAAGCAATAAATTGATTTCTCCGTCGTATTTCTGGCAGGCAATCAGGGCTTGCCAATAGTCCGCCGCGAACAGGACATGGTAGCCCTGATCTTCGAGAATGCGACACATGGACTCGCGGTCGGATCGCTCCTCATCGACCACGAGTATCGTATGATTCCTCTTTTTCGTAGACATGTGCTTTGGCACTTCCTTGCTTTCAGTGCATACTGGCAAGACCAAGGCAACGTGAGCGAATGGTTCAACGGTGGACGTAGCGGACTCCAGTACACTCTAATCAAGCGACAGCGCTCCGGGCTGCTCCGAACCGGACGAATTTTGGTTCCAATCGAGTTTGACGCAACGACTCTCATTCCACTCTGCTCTCGCCTCAATGCGGCTCGGTATCGGTTGGCAGGCCCGAGGTGTCTCCGGGATCTGCGTCCCGGAAGATTCTGTGGAACACCGTGGCTTCGATCATGGTCCTCCGGTGCAATTCCGGTACCGTTGTCCTCCCGAATGGAAGATCCGGCTTGGCCAGGTTCGGAGTGCGGCGGCACGCACTGCGGGAAGACTCGGGTATCCGCATTGGGTGAGGTTCAGCCTCACTGCTGCGAAAACGCGCTCGAACGGCGCCGCTCCGCGGCACCGCATCGAGTAAGAGACCGGAGCGATCACCCCGTTACGACTATTGATCACCGGAACCTGGCAGGCCGAAACGACCCGCGGCGAGTTCGCGCCACGGCGAAAAGAACCTTCGATCGGTTCGTGATCGTCTTGCCGCGCACCCGGAACCTCGGGCAGCCGGTTTGTCGAGTTGTGGATCAGGTTGAACATGATCACAGCCGGTGGATGGGCGAAGGCGCGAAACTTCCTGTGGAGCTGCTTCCTCCGCGGAAGCCCTTGCTCTGGTACGCCCGGGAAAACATCCGCCGGTCGCTTAGGCAGGTTGGGTGCCACTCGCTCAGAGTCTTGTGGTGTCGTTAAGTGGGCGGACCTACACGCCGCAGAAGCTTCGCTTACTGCTGGTCTGACAGCAGTGTCAAGTCGGCAGGAATGAGGAAATGGGCGAAAAAGTGCTGTAGTCGATGGGTTCGGCTATCGAAGTACGATTTAGAACTGGCGCAAGGGGTGAAAGGTCCGTCGAATCTATCCCTTCTGGGTTTTGAAACAACACCATAGGAAGGTCGTGGAGGGAAGTCCCGCGTCAGAATTTGCACTTGGATGCAGGATTTGCATTCTCAACACTTCACGATGAGTGCTCCGGGCCAGCGCGAACAGGGGCAGATACAGGGGAGGGCAGTGGACAACAAGCGGGCGGCGGAAAGAAAGCCCACGATTTTGCTGGCGGAAGACAGTCCGGCGGATGTTTACCTGATTCGGGAAGCACTTCGGGAACATGGCGTGGAGTCTCCGGTCCGTGTGGCGCCGGACGGAAAGCACGTCCTTCAGCTCCTTTCTGATCCTTCCGCGAAAATCGAAGACGTGGGGCTGATTATTCTCGACCTGAACCTTCCCCTTCACGATGGAATCGAAATCCTCCAGCAACTCCGCACATCGGGAAACCTGGCCCGAATTCCGGTGGTCGTGTTGACTTCGTCGGATTCCCCGCGTGACCGCTTGATGGCGGGCGAACTGGGCGCGGCATGTTACCTGAGGAAGCCCACGGGCCTCGATCAGTTTCTCAGCTTGGGGGCGATTTTCAAGAACCTACTAGAGTCTCGAGCAGTTTCCGGTGAGCAGTAGATCGTCAGGCTGCCAGCACAGCCTCAAGGAGCGGCAATGAAGCCCGAAGCGGTGACAGATGTACTCGATGTAAAGACTCTCTTGAACACTTTGGTTGCTTTCAGGGACGGCGATTTTTCCGTACGGCTCCCTGTGGATCAGACCGGAATCGCCGGCAAAATCGCCGACACGCTTAACGATATCTTCAAACTGAACAATGGTCTGGCGACGGAGTTTGAGCGGATCAGCAGCGGCGTAGGCAAGGAAGGGAAGATCAGCCAGCGCGCCAGTCTGGGCGTGGTTTCCGGAGGCTGGGCGGCGTGCCTCGATTCCGTGAATAGTCTGATCGGCGATCTGGTGCAGCCTTCCACGGAAGTTGCCCGAGTAATCGGCTCGGTGGCGAAAGGCGATTTGTCACAGACGATGGCGCTCGAAGTAGAGGGGCGGCCGCTGAAGGGCGAATTCCTGCACACGGCGCGGGTCGTGAACACGATGGTGGCCCAGTTGAACTCCTTCGCTTCCGAAGTGACGCGCGTGGCACGCGAAGTAGGAACTGAGGGTAAACTGGGCGGCCAGGCGGAAGTCAAAGGCGTGGCCGGCGTCTGGAAAGATCTAACCGACAGCGTCAATTCGATGGCCGTCAATCTGACGGCGCAGGTCCGGAACATTGCCGAAGTGACCACGGCGGTGGCCAAGGGCGACCTTTCCCGCAAGATCACCGTGGACGTGCAGGGCGAGATTCTGGCGCTGAAGAACACCATTAACACGATGGTGGACCAGCTCGGTTCGTTTGCTTCGGAAGTGACGCGCGTGGCGCGCGAGGTGGGAACCGACGGTAAACTGGGCGGCCAGGCAGAAGTGAAAGGCGTGGCCGGTGTGTGGAAAGACCTGACCGACAGCGTGAACTCGATGGCAGGCAACCTGACGGCTCAGGTCCGCAACATCGCCGAAGTGACTACGGCGGTAGCAAAGGGCGATCTTTCCCGCAAGATCACGGTGGATGTGCAGGGCGAAATCCTCGAACTCAAGAACACGATCAACACGATGGTGGATCAGTTGAACGCATTCGCATCGGAAGTGACGCGCGTGGCGCGCGAAGTTGGCACGGAAGGCATCCTCGGCGGTCAGGCGGACGTGGGTGGAGTGGCCGGAACGTGGAAGGACTTAACCGATAGCGTCAATTCCATGGCGGGCAATCTCACCGACCAGGTGCGCAACATTGCTGAGGTGACCACGGCTGTGGCGCGCGGTGATTTACGGCGCAAGATCACGGTGGATGTGCGGGGCGAAATCCTGGAGTTGAAGGACACCATCAACACGATGGTGGACCAGCTCGGTTCATTTGCATCGGAAGTGACGCGCGTGGCGCGCGAGGTGGGCACCGAAGGCAAATTAGGCGGCCAGGCGGAAGTGACTGGTGTGGCCGGAGTCTGGAAGGACCTCACCGAAAGTGTAAATTTTATGGCCGGCAACCTCACCAATCAGGTGCGCAACATCGCCGGTGTTACCACAGCGGTGGCAAACGGCGATCTTTCGACAAAAATCACGGTGGATGCGCGCGGCGAGATTCTGGAGTTGAAGAACACCATCAACACGATGGTGGACCAGCTCAACAGCTTTGCATCGGAAGTGACGCGCGTAGCGCGTGAAGTCGGCACGGAAGGCAAGCTCGGCGGCCAGGCGCAGGTGAAGGGCGTCGGCGGCGTATGGAAAGACCTCACGGACAGTGTGAACTCGATGGCCGGCAACCTCACGGCGCAGGTTCGCAACATCGCCGAGGTCACGACAGCCGTGGCCAACGGCGACTTGTCGCGCAAGATCACTGTGGACGTACAGGGCGAGATTCTGGAGTTGAAGAACACCATCAACACGATGGTGGACCAGTTGAACGCTTTTGCTTCGGAAGTGACGCGCGTGGCGCGCGAAGTCGGCACCGAAGGAGAGCTGGGCGGCCAGGCCGAAGTGAAGGGCGTCGGCGGCGTTTGGAAAGATCTGACCGACGGCGTGAACTCGATGGCCGGCAATCTGACGGCGCAGGTTCGCAACATCGCCGAGGTGACTACGGCTGTGGCCAACGGCGATTTGTCGCGCAAGATCACCGTGGATGTGCGGGGCGAGATCCTGGAGCTGAAGAACACCATCAACACGATGGTGGATCAGTTGAACGCCTTTGCTTCGGAAGTGACGCGCGTGGCTCGCGAGGTCGGAACCGAAGGCAAGCTCGGCGGGCAGGCCGAGGTCAAGGGCGTAGCCGGCACTTGGAAGGACCTCACCGACTCGGTCAATTCGATGGCCAGTAACTTGACCGGACAGGTTCGTAACATCGCCGAAGTTACGACGGCCGTGGCGCGCGGTGATTTACGGCGCAAGATCACGGTGGATGTGCGCGGCGAAATTCTGGAGCTGAAGAACACGATCAACACCATGGTGGATCTGCTCAGCTCGTTTGCTTCGGAAGTGACGCGCGTGGCGCGCGAAGTCGGAACCGACGGGAAACTGGGCGGCCAGGCGGATGTCCGCGGCGTGGCCGGAACGTGGAAAGATCTCACCGACAGCGTGAATTCGATGGCCGGAAACCTCACGGCGCAGGTTCGCAACATCGCCGAAGTGACCACGGCTGTGGCGCGCGGCGACTTGAGCCGCAAGATCACCGTCGCCGTGCGCGGCGAGATTCTGGAGCTGAAGAACACCATCAACACGATGGTGGATCAGTTGAACGCTTTTGCTTCGGAAGTGACGCGCGTGGCGCGCGAAGTCGGAACCGAAGGGAAGCTGGGCGGCCAGGCCGAAGTGAAAGGCGTGGCGGGAACGTGGAAAGACCTCACCGACAGCGTGAATTCGATGGCCGGAAACCTCACGGCGCAGGTTCGCAACATTGCCGAGGTGACCACGGCCGTGGCGCGGGGCGATCTGAGCCGCAAGATCACCGTCGATGTGCGCGGTGAGATTTCGGAGCTGAAGAACACGATCAACACGATGGTGGATCAGCTCAACGCGTTCGCCGGCGAAGTGACGCGCGTGGCGCGCGAAGTCGGAACCGAGGGGAAGCTGGGCGGCCAGGCTGATGTGCGCGGCGTCGCCGGAACCTGGAAAGACCTTACCGATTCCGTCAACTCCATGGCCAGCAACCTCACCAATCAAGTACGCAATATCGCCGGTGTTACCACAGCCGTCGCGAAAGGCGACTTGACCACCAAGATTACAGTAGACGCGCGGGGCGAAATTCTGGAGCTGAAGAACACGATCAACACGATGGTGGATCAGCTCAGCTCATTCGCGTCGGAAGTGACGCGCGTGGCGCGCGAAGTCGGTACCGAAGGCAAGTTGGGCGGACAAGCGGACGTGAAAGGCGTGGCCGGAACATGGAAGGATCTCACCGATAGCGTGAACTCCATGGCCGCCAACCTGACGATGCAGGTGCGCAACATCGCGGAAGTGACCACCGCTGTCGCCAAGGGCGACTTGAGCCGCAAGATCACCGTCGATGTGCGCGGCGAAATCCTGGAGCTGAAGAACACGATCAACACGATGGTGGATCAGCTCGGGTACTTTTCCGTGGAAATCACGCGCGTGGCGCGCGAGGTAGGTACCGACGGAAAACTCGGTGGGCAGGCGCAGGTGCGTGGAGTTGCCGGTATCTGGAAGGATTTGACCGATAGTGTCAACTCCATGGCACGCAATCTCACCGCCCAGGTTCGCAACATCGCGCAAGTCACTACGGCCGTGGCGAACGGAGACCTCAGCCGCAAGATCACGCTCGATGTGCAGGGCGAGATTCTGGAGTTGAAAGACACCATCAATACGATGGTGGACCAGCTCAACAGCTTTGCTTCGGAGGTGACGCGCGTGGCGCGCGAAGTCGGAACCGAAGGTAAATTAGGCGGCCAGGCGGAGGTTCGCGGCGTCGGCGGCACATGGAAGGACTTGACCGATAACGTGAACTCCATGGCGGCGAACCTCACGACGCAGGTCCGCGGTATCGCCAAGGTGGTGACCGACGTGGCCAACGGAAACCTCAAGCGAAAGCTGGTGCTCGAAACCAAGGGCGAGATTGCCCAGCTCGCGGAAACCATCAACGGCATGATCGACACCCTGGCCGTGTTCGCCGATCAGGTGAGCAACGTGGCGCGCGAAGTCGGAATCGAAGGAAAGCTGGGCG
The DNA here is from genome assembly GCA_035550475.1 of Bryobacteraceae bacterium. GTDB lineage: Bacteria > Acidobacteriota > Terriglobia > Bryobacterales > Bryobacteraceae > DASZPB01. The sequence continues at coordinate 31,447 of DASZPB010000040.1, forward strand.
GCCAGGCGCGCGTGCCGGGCGCGGCCGGAATCTGGCGCAATCTTACAGACAACGTGAATCAGCTTGCGGCAAACCTGACGACGCAGGTGCGCGCCATCGCCGATGTGGCTACGGCCGTCACCAAGGGCGACCTGACGCGGTCCATCGCGGTGGAAGCGCAGGGCGAAGTCGCGGCACTCAAAGACAACATCAATGAGATGATCGTTAACCTGGTCAAGACCACCAGGCAGAACAAGAACCAGGACTGGCTGAAGACAAACATCGCCAAGTTTACCGGCATGATGCAGGGGCAACGCGATTTGCTCACGCTATCCCGATTGCTTTTGTCCGAATTGACCTCGCTCGTGGATGCGCAACACGGAACGTTCTATGTGACCGATTCGAGCTCGGGCTCCGGGCTGCTGAAACTTGTGGCGGCTTATGGCGCTGACGAGCGGGGCCGCTTACGGGAACAGTTTCCAATGGGACAGGGACTCGTGGGGCAGTGCGGAATGGAGAAACGCCGGATTCTGGTGACGGACGTTCCGGATGACTACGTAAAGATCAGTTCGAGTATGGGCGAAGCAACGCCCTCCAGTATCGTGGTCCTGCCAGTTCTGTTTGAAGGCGAGGTGCGAGCGGTCCTGGAGCTGGCGTCCTTCCGGCAGTTCAATGAAGTGAACCTCGCGTTCCTCGATCAGCTTACGCAGAGCATCGGCGTGACGCTGAACACGATCGCGGCCACGATGCGCACGGAGCAACTGCTGCAACAGAGCCAGGCGCTGGCGGAGCAGCTCCAGAAGACCAACGCGGAATTGGAAGAGAAGGCCCAATTGTTGGCTGAGCAGAAGAATGAGGTGGAAATCACCAACCGCGAAGTCGAGCAGGCCAAGGCCGCTCTGGAAGAGAAAGCAGAGCAACTGGCGCTGACTTCGAAGTACAAGAGCGAGTTCCTGGCGAACATGAGTCACGAACTGCGCACTCCGCTGAACAACCTGCTGATTCTGGCGCAAATGCTCTCCGAAAATGCCGAGGGCACGCTCACTCCCAAGCAGGTAAAGTACGCCGAGACCATTCACTCTTCGGGCACGGATCTGTTGACCCTGATCAACGACATCCTGGATCTCAGCAAGATCGAATCCGGCAAAATGGACGTGGAAATCGGGACCATCCGCTTCACTGAGCTGCGGGACTTCTGCTCGCGCACGTTCCGGCATGTCGCCGAAGGCAAGGGTCTGGAGTTTTCAGTGGAATTGGCCGAGGGCATTCTCGCGGAAACGATCATCACCGACGCCAAGCGGCTGCAGCAGATCCTCAAGAATCTGCTGTCGAACGCTCTCAAGTTCACCGAGCGCGGGCTGGTGCGCCTGCGGATTGAGAGGGCGAATGTGGGCTGGAGTCCACATCATCCCGTGCTCAATCGCGTGAAGTCCGTGATAGCCTTCTCAGTCACCGATTCGGGTATCGGGATTCAACAAAACAAGCAGCGCATCATTTTCGAGGCATTCCAACAGGCGGATGGCACAACGAGCCGCAAGTATGTCGGAACCGGTCTGGGTCTATCGATCAGCCGGGAGTTGACGCGGTTGCTGGGCGGGGACATCCGCCTGGAGAGTGCCCCGGGAATGGGGAGCACGTTCACCCTTTATATTCCCCAAACCTATACGGGACCGGTCTCGGCGAAGAACGAATCGCAGCAGATCACGGGCGCTGCCGACGGCAACGGGATCAATGGGGTGGTCAACGAAACCAGCGAGCAAACACCGGAGCGCGTCATTCTGCCGCCCACAGCCACGGTAGAGGCCATCGTCCATGACATTGAATTTGACGACGACCGCAACCTGATTCAGCCGGGTGAGCCGGTGCTGATGATCATTGAAGACGACGTGACATTTGCGCGCATCCTGGTGGACCTGGCGCACGATCGCGGCATCCGGGCTTTAGTTGCCCTTCGCGGCAGCGCCGCGCTACAACTGGCCCGTGAGTTCGGACCGCGTGCGATTACTCTCGATATCAACCTGCCCGACATGACGGGCTGGACGCTGCTCGACCGGTTGAAGCATGATCCGTCCACGCGTCACATCCCGGTTCACGTGATCACAAATGATGAGGACCGGCGCCGCGTCTTGGCGCTGGGCGCGATGACGTATCTGGAAAAATCGACAACGAAGCATAATCTGAGCGCCGACTTCGACCGAATCCATCTCTCGCTGCCGCGTCGTATCAAGAGGCTCCTGCTTGTCGCCGAAGACGAGTCTCGCCGGTCGGATTGGCAGCAATCCCTGGGTGGTCCTGATGTAGAACTAGTGGCTGTGGGCTCCGAGGAAGAGGCCCTCGCCGCCTTCCGTCAGCAGCGCCCGGATTGTGTTGCTCTTGACCTTCGCTTCCACGGCACTCCCGCCAGCGAGTTGGTGGAAAAGATTCAGGCCGACGACGGAGCCGATATTCCGCCCATCGTGATTTGCGGCAGGGCCCGAATGAGTGCCCGCTTGGAAGCGGAGATTCAAAAACTGGCGCGGCAGAGCGTAGTTCGTTACGCGGAATCCGTGTGGCAATTGCTTCAGGAAACGGTGCTCCTGCTGCACCGCGCTGATGAAGACCTCTCGGAATCCCAGAAGGAAATCTTGACCATCGTCCGCCGGAATGATGCTACCTTTGTGAATAAGAAGGTACTCGTAGTGGACGACGACGTGCGCAATATCTTCGCGCTCACAACGGTACTGGAGCAATCGAATCTTCAGGTCGTGCACGCCGAGAACGGAAAGGCCGGCATCGAGCTGCTGCTTGGCACACCCGACGTCGATGCTGTGCTGATGGATATCATGATGCCGGAAATGGATGGGTATGAAACCATGAAAGCCATCCGGCAGATTCCAGAGCTGAGATTCCTGCCGATCATCGCAGTCACGGCCAAAGCGATGAAGGGAGATCGTGCCAAATGCATCGAGGCGGGAGCGTCGGACTACATCACCAAACCGGTGGATCTCGACGAACTTTTCTCTGTCCTGCGTGTCTGGCTCGCTGCCGGGCAGCGGCCGCGAAGGGTGACAGCCGTCGGGTGAAACGACGATGTCAATAGCCGGTGGAGTTCAGCCTGCGCAGGAGATCGCCGCCGAACCGAAGATGAAGATTCTTCTGGTGGACGACACACCGGAAAATCTTGTTTCCCTGGGGGCTACGCTGGATGTTCTGGCTGAAGAACTTGTGCTGGCCAGGTCCGGAAAAGAAGCCCTGCGCTATTTGCTGGATGACGATTTTGCCGTAATTCTGCTGGATGTGCGTATGCCGGACATGGACGGCTTTGAAACGGCGGAGCTCATTCGAAGCCGCCCGCGCTGCCGGCACGTTCCCATTCTGTTCCTTACCGGATATCGCGACGAGGAGCACCTCTTTCGCGGCTATGACCTCGGGGCGGTCGACTTCCTCTTCAAGCCTATTGTTCCCGAGGTGCTGCGATCGAAGGTCTCCGTGTTCGTCGAGCTATGCCGCAGCAACGCAAAATTGAAGGAGCAAACGGCTGTATTGCAGCGGCAGGCGGAAGTTTTGCAAAAGGCCGAGCAGAAATTCCGCTCTTTGCTGGAAGCAGCACCGGATGCGATGGTCATGTGCCGCGATGACGGCGAAATCCTCATGGTGAATTCGCAGACCGAGCTTCTGTTCCACTGCGGGCGTGGAAAGCTGGTCTCGACGAATATCCGCACGCTGGTGCCGGACTGGACACCTTTCCTTTACAGCGACTATGACGGCAGTCAACCAGTCGAGCGAGGGGCGGAGTTGACTGCGGTGCGCGAGGACGGTGTCCGTTTTCCCGCGGAGTTCCGCTTCAGCCCTCTTCAGACCGAGGAGGGAGTAGTCATCACATGTGCCATTCGCGACATCAGCGAGCGAAAGCGGGTGGAGTCGCAGATCCGGCAGTTGAACGCCACCCTGGAAGAACGTGTGCTGGAGCGGACCGAAGCGCTGATTCGGTCTAACGAAGAGTTGCAGCAGTTTGCCTACATCGCCAGCCACGATCTGCAGGAGCCGTTGCGCACGGTATCGATCTATGCGCAACTGTTGGCCAAGCGCTACCACGGCCAACTGCAAGGTGATGCGGACCAGTTCATCGACTTCATCGTGGAGGGCGCCAGCAGGATGGAGCGGCTGGTGCATGATCTGCTGGATTTCTCGCGAGTCGATGCGCGGGGCGCGGATTTCTTTTCGAAGACAAATTGCGGCGACGCTGTGGACGACGCCATCCGGAACATCCGGTCGCTGATCGAGGAAAACGGCGCGGTCATCACCGGTGGAGACTCACTGCCGTGGGTGACCGGTGATGCGGTGCAGTTGACCCGTCTGTTTCAAAACCTGGTGGTCAACGCAATTCGCTACAGGACCGCGGAAACACCGCGCATCCGGATCGCCGCAATCGATAAGGGGAGCGAGTGGCTCTTCTCGGTGCAAGACAACGGAATCGGCATCGACCCGCAATATTCCGAGAAGATTTTTGGAATCTTCAAATGCCTGCAGCCGCGCGACAAATCATCGGGCAGCGGAATGGGCCTGGCGATCTGCCGCAAGATCGTCGATCGCCACGGCGGGAGAATCTGGGTGGAGTCCGCTCTGGGCAATGGAGCGACGTTCTGCTTCACTTTGCCGAAAACCCGGGAGTCGTCGATTACGCCGTCACTTCCAGAACATTGATGGAGTGAGGAGCGAGTTTTACTCAGCGGGATTGCGTAAGCCCGCTGCCCTCGTCGATCGTAATCCGCTGATTTGTGCTCACATTTTGAAAAGCCTGATGCGTGCCGCTGGCTAATCCACAGTGACATTCCCTTGGCATCCATTCCGAGGCCGAACGTAAGCGCGAGATCGCTATGCGAACAATCGCTGGAGCCGCTGCGCACCCTGTTCCACTGCTTGCCGGACGAATTGCCGCTATCATCTATCAGTGGTACCCTTTTTGGATCGCCAACCTTAAGGAATCCTATGCCTCAATTTGCCGCTAATCTTTCGATGATGTTCACCGAGCTACCGTTTCTGGAGCGCTTTGCTGCCGCAAAGAGGAGTTTCAAAGGCGTCGAATATCTCTCGCCGTACGAGTATCCGGCAGAAGATCTGGCGTCAGAACTGCGCCGCTGCGAACTCGAAAACGTGCTCTTTAATCTGCCCGCGGGCAACTGGGCGGCCGGCGAGCGCGGCATTGCCTGCATTCCGGGCCGCGAGGATGAGTTCCGCGCGGGGGTTTCGCTCGCGATTTCCTACGCGCAGCGCCTGAATACCAAACGGCTCCACGCCATGGCCGGCATTGTTCCACCGCACGCCAGATCTGCCGGCGTTCATGCCACTTATATTTCCAACTTGCAGTATGCGGCCGCCGAGACGGCGAAGCACGGAATCACGCTGCTCATCGAAGCGATTAATCTGCGGGATATTCCGGGATTCTATCTCAGCACGCAGGCGCAGGCTTATGCGGTATTGGAAGAGGTCGGCGCGCCGAACCTCAAGATGCAGATGGATCTGTATCACATGCAAGTGACTGAAGGGGATCTGGCTATCAAGCTTCGCAAGTATGCTCCGCATTGCGGCCATGTGCAGATCGCCGGCGCGCCCGAGCGCCGTGAACCCGATACAGGTGAGATTCGGTATTCGTACCTGTTCGACCTCCTGGACGAGATCGGTTATACCGGCTGGGTCGGTTGCGAGTACAAGCCTGCCGGCAAGACCGTCGATGGGCTCGGCTGGCTGCGCGAACGCTCGCGTGCCGTCCAGGAATGCAGTTGAGGAACGGCATAGCTTCCGCGCTATATCTGCCGAAGTTTGCCATCGCTTCCCGGAATCGCGCCGCCGTGCATCCACCTGTGTTTAAAATGTGTCGCCTGTTTTCGTTATCGCATCCGCGAGCGGAGCCGCATTGGAGCTTAGCTCCGCCCTTCTTCGCTGCCCTGGCCGTCCCTGGACCGGAGGTCCTGAGCCGTGTTATATCCTGATCAATCGATCAGCAATCTATGAAGGCTGCCATGTCAATCGTTTTTGCGCGGGATGCAAATTGTCGTTCTGATGTTTGCACAACTCGGCGGGCACGGCCGCCGCTGATTCCATCGAAAAACGCGTGCCGGAGGGGAGGACCTCAATGAAGCATTCGATCTGGCTGCTCGTGTCCTGCGCAGGAGCCGTGCTGCTGCTGGCGCAGCAGTCCCCAAGAAATCAGGCTCCGGCCGCCGTGGCGCCGCCTGGCCGTGGATTTACCGGATTTGCCCGGGGCGGCCAGCCGTTTGATTACGCCGACAATGAGGGCTGGGTCTCGCTCTTCGACGGCCAGTCGTTGAACGGATGGGACGGCGATCCGCGCTTCTGGGGCGTCAAAGATGGCGCAATCTATGTCGAGCCCACTTGCGAAAAGCCGACCGGCACCATCTATCTTGTCTGGCAAGGTGGCGAGGTTTCCGACTTCATGTTGAAGTTCGAGTCAAAGGGCACAGGCAACGTCAATGGCGGCCTGCAATTTCGCAGCTACCTGACGGCCGACAATAACGTGCTGCTGAAATATCCGGGACGTGGAGGCGGCGGCTTCGTGCCGAACACCGCGCGTCCTCGCGTCGGTGCTGCGGGACCAGGTGCTCCGGGGGCCGCGGCGCGGGCTGCGTCCGCCGGCCGAAGTGCCAGGGTTTCCCCGTGTGCGAATCCCGGTACGCCACCGAGCGCCGCCGAGCGAGCGAAGTGGGATATGGCCGGGCCGCAATTTGATTTTGACGCGAACGACACTTACACCGGCCAGTATTACGAACAATCTTCGAGCCGCGGCATCGCCGCTCCTCCCGGGACTGTCGTGCTCGCTGAACCGGGCCAGCGGCGCGTCCTCACCGTTTTCGCCGACAAAGCTACGCGCGACTCCTGGTTCAAGAAGGACGACTACAACCACTTCCTGCTGATCGCGAAGGGCAACGTCAGCACCATGTTCATGAATGGACACCTCATCTCGGTGTTCATCGACAATGATCCGACGCATTTCCGCTCCAGCGGAAAAATTGGACTCGAAGTGGAATCAACCGGCGCCTATTACACTCGTAACATCTGGCTCAAGAGGATGTAACTATGATGATCCGGAACTTATCGGCAGCCGTGCTGCTCTTTGGTGTCGCTGCGACGGGCCAGGGCCGTCGCGGCATCCCTAATGAATCGCCGGAGCAGGCCACCGCGATCGCTCGGATGAATGCCGCGTTCGCGCCGCAGGGGCAGCGACTGGCTACTGCTCGAACCGACTTGATCACCGCGACGTTCGCGCAGCCGCCCAATAGTGCGGCGATTCGGACGAAGTCGGAAGCGATCCGCAAAGCCGAACTCGAATTGGCAAAATCCCGCGCGGCCGCTTTTGCGGAACTGCAGTCGTCGCCAAATAAACTGACCGCTCGCCAAGTCAGCGCGCTGGCGGCGGCGGGCGGCGGTGCTCGCGGCGGCTATCGCACCAGCATGCCGCATGTAACAGCGAAGCAGGCTTCGGTGCTTCTCGACATGACTGCCGCTCTGCAAAAAGAAGTGCAAGCCCTGAACACGGCGCGCAGTGAAGTCGTGCTCGCAGCTCTATTGGTACCGGAAAATGACGCGTCAATACAGGCGAAGGTCGAAGCCGTCATCGCTGCTGAGACGGCTCTGGCACAGGCGCGCGCCGATGCGTTCGCGAAGCTGCAAGCGACTGCCGACCGCCTCGATTCCGAACAGGTGGCATGGTTGATCGCCGCCGGCGGTACGTACGGCGTCGGTTTCACCGAACCCGAGCCGATGAACTTCGACGACCATCGCGGGTACATCTCTCTCTTTGATGGCAAGAGCCTGAAGGGCTGGGACGGCAATCCGAAATTCTGGCGTGTCGAGGACGGAGCGATCGTCGGTGAATCGACGCCGGAAAACCCGAGCGGGAATACTTACATCGTTTACCGCGATGTGGTCGCCAAAGACTTCACGCTCAAATTCGAAATCAAGGTCGAGGGAACCGGTGGCAGTGGCATTCAGTATCGCAGCAGGACGGGCATTCCATGGCTTCGCCCGATTCCCGCTAATGTCACCGCGAATGTCGGCCCGGTGAATCTCGCCTGGATGATGACAGGTCCGCAGGCCGACTTCTGGCCGAGCCAGATCTACACCGGGCAGTTCTACTCCGAGAACAGCCCGATGGGAATCATGGCATTTCGCGGACAGGTGGTCGAAGGCGCCGGCCTGGGCGCCAAGCGGCTGATGGGAACCATCGGCGATCGTGCTGCCCTCGGAAAACTCGTCAAGGCGGACGACTGGAACCAGTACACGGTCATTGCCCGCGGCGGAACATTCATTCACATCGTGAATGGCCAACTGATGGCGGTGATGGTCGATGACGACCCCGAATCCAGTAACAACCAGCCCGGAATGTTCGGCATCGAGATCGAGGCAACTACCAGGGTCTCAGTACGAAACATCTGGCTGAAGAAGCTGAACTAAGTTTTCGCGCGACCGTATTACTTTCAGGCGTCACCGATTCGCCGAGCTCACGAACTGCACCGGCCCAATAAGGCCGGAGGGCAGCAACGGCGAGTCGGCGTGATAGAACTGCACGGCGGTGTAGGTGTACTTCTTCGCAGCATCGGGCTGCTGATCGCCGATCAGCCGGTTCACCCACAGGTTCGTCACTTTGATTTCCAGTGCATTCGAGCCGGGCTTCAGCGCGGAAGTCACGTCAACGCGGAATGGGGACTCCCACAGAATGCCCAACGGCTTTCCGTTCACCGTCACCTCGGCAATGTTCTTCACGTCTCCCAAATCGAGCCAAAGCTTGTTTCCTGGCTTGAACCAATCCGCTGAGGCGTCGATGTCCTTCGTATAGGTAGCGGTTCCGGAGAAATATTTCACGCCGGGGTCGGAGTTTTCGTGCCACGATGCGAGTGCGGGCAGAGTCACCTTGGCGGGTGCACCTCGATTCGGCTGGAATGCCACTTCCCACGCACCACCCACGGTGGAGATTTTCATTTCGACTGCCGTGGGTAACGTGCGCGACGGTACCGTCGCAGCCTGGCGGAAAACTACAAACACAGCGTCGTTTGATTCCAAATGGAGCGGCACAGCCGTCTTGCCATCCGCGATGCGGTAAGAAGCGGGTTCGATCATCCCTGTGTCGGCGTGCCAGATTTCCGGAGCCTTGCCGGTGATGCGGAAAGTCGCTTCCACGTCGTCAACGCGCGCATTGCGATGGCTCACCCAATAGACATCTCCATCGGCCAGTTTGCGATGAACGAACGCGAGCTCCGTATCCGCTTGCGGCTTCGAATAATCGAAGTCCGCCGGTATCTTCAGCGCAGCCATCACATCGGCAATTGTGCCATTTCCGAACACCTTGCCCTTTCCAGCTTTGCCGTTCCAAAGCTGGTCCGCGATGCGCTTGACTTCCGCCTGATTGTCCTCGAGGCTCGGCGAATCGATTGGCTTGGGGCCAACGACTACTGCTCCCGCGGCTACCATCTCGCGGATCTTGCGCAATACCGGGAGCGGCATATGCCGGCTGTTTGGATCGAGGGCCAGAACGCGGTAGCTCATGCCGCTGGGCGTTGCAATGTTGCCGTTTGGCGCGACGGTCATCAGCTTCAGCAAGGCGTCCGAATTGATGTAGTCGAAGGCGTAGCCGGCTGGTATGGGCGGAGGATTGCCGCCGAAGAGAGCAGTAATGTTTGAATCCTCACCGTAGTAGTATGCAATGTCCGCCACAAAATGCCCCTGCTGCAGCAGGTAGCAACTGCGCGCCAGATAGGTCGTCCAAGGCTTGGCCTCCTCCGCCCACGTTTCGTGGCGGGTGAACCATTGGCCGTACTGCCCCAAACCGAGTCCCGGGATCTTGTCGTCGGTTGGCTGGTGGACCGAGGTATGAATAACGAACCGGTTCAACCCCATCGACATTTCGCGGTCCGCGGTGGGTTTCAAAGTTTCGGGCGAGTACGACCAGGCGCCGCTCGTCAGACCGTTTGCCGTGAGAGACTCGGCCGCGACCAGGTTCTGACCGTAAACATGGGCCACCGAAGCGGACTCGCGGATATCGGCATCGTAGCGCTCGCTGGGACGGCCTGGGCTCGCAGTCCACATCGCGCTCATTGGAACCGCGGCAGTACGCTTCACCTCCATGCCGTCCGCAATGAAGGCACGGCCGGATTCGTGCGACTCTGAATAACGTGCCATCCCACGCTGTTTGAGGATGTCCGTCAATTGATCGTAGTGGTACTCGGCGACCAGATCTTCCAGCGTTCTGCGGAAATCCCACAGGAAGCGGTCAGTCGCCTCTGCGCTCTCCACGATGTGTCCGGCGAGCGCCGGTAGCCACGGCTTCATGTCGTAGCCGCGCCGCTTGCGGAACTCGGTGATCATGTCATCGGTCCAGTTGGCGGTTCCGGCTTCCCAACTGTCGGTGATCACGTATTGGAGGCCTCGCTTCCCCATCAGGCCGCCCGTCGCGTCTTTGTACAAATCGAGGTAGTGATCGAAATAGTTTTTGACATCGGTACGATTGAGCTTGTCCACCTCCAGGCCCGTCGCTTCCGGAGATGCAGGAGAGTTCTGGTGCCCGGTCAGTGAGTAGCCGATGCGAAGCACAATCCAGCGACCGGCCGGCGGCGTCCAATCCAGTGAGCCGTCCGGATGCATCTTGGATGTCAGGTCAACGACATCGGCTTTTCGCACGGTTTCTGCTGCGGGAACAGACGGAGTTGCCATCGAATAAATATTCGTCGCGGCCGAGAACGCCGCCTTCTCCTGGAACCGATTGACAACGGAGTCCTCCAGAACGAATTCAGCGATTCGGGTGCCGGGCTGCGCGGTCTGGCTGCCCCCAAACCCGCGCCCCTGATTCTGCTGCGGTGAGGGAGTCAGGATCGATATGCGGAAGAAGCGCGCGGTTACGGCAGGGAAGGCTATGGTATGCGCGCCTCCAGGAATCGGGCTCACGGTGCGGAATTGGCTGCCGTCGTCACTTGCCTCGAGTTGCTCATTGCTGCTGCCTCCACGGCCAAACCGGCCGCCGCCGGCGGTGACAAATGTCAAGCCGCGGAATGTCTGCGGCTGCGGAAATTCATATTGAATCCACGACCTTTCGCCAGATGTGGCCGCGGGCAGAAGCGTCGCCTGCGAAAGGTCGCCGTTTGTCAGAGCGCTTACTTCAAAGGAACCTCCGCTGGAGCTTACTTTGGGCTGCAGGTCCGTCATTGGGCGGTCGTCTGCCGGCGCGCGAAAAGCGACCACAGCCGCGTCAGCATAGAACTCTGGCGGCGGCGTCGGGCCATCAAATCCGCGCCCTGTACCGCGTATATCCTGGTAAGGACCTGTGGTTGACGGAGGCTTAGGTAGAGTGCCGGCGAATGGTCGACCGCCTTCGACGCGCGTCTCGCTCCACACATACTTTTTCATTGCCTGTGCCGGCGGAACCCAGGGGCCACCGCTTTCGCTCCATCCCGGAGAACCGGCGATTGCCATCTCGAGCCCTAACTGGTCGGCCAGCGTGGTTGCGTAGTGGAAAGCATCTTTCCATTCCGGCGTCATGAAGACGAGCCGCTTTTCCACGATCTGCGGCGTATTCAGCCCGGCATCGAAATTCTGGAAGCCGCCGATGCCGACGCGCTTCATCCATTCCAGATCCAACTTGATGCCTTCCTTCGTGATGTTGCCGCTCATCCAGTGCCACCACACGCGCGGCTTCGCGCCGTCTGGCGGATTGCGGAAGCCGGAGAGCAGCGGATCTCCTTGGGTTTGCGTGTACGCAGCCACGGCGCCGGCAAACAGCAATAGAACGAGCCCGAGCACACGAACCAGTGTGGGCTTCGGCAATTGGGGACGACGCTCATCAGCGAGCATGTGTGGATGATTTGGCATGGCGATTCCACTAATCATATCTCCAAAAAAGACACCGGATGATCCAAAACCGCTGGTGGGTGATTAACAGAGTCGCCACGAACCTATGATCGAAGAGGCAGTTTCCGTATTCCGCCTGCCGCTTGTACGGAGTCTCGCATGACAGCGCTGATTTGAATCGTGGCGACGGATTGGCAGAATGCATTCGGAGCAGTTGCCGAAAACAGGGCAAAAGAAATCGCTGTAAAAAAGCCGGCCCTAAAACTCATTTGCCAACTCCGGCGTGCGGTCACCCGAACAGCCCCACTGATACTGCGACTTCTTAAGTTGAAAGATAGGAAGACGTTTGTTAGCCGATAGCCACCCTTCCCGAAAGCGCAGTACAGTATTGCTCATGAAAGCTCCGGATGAAGACCGACGCAAGCTGCTGAAAGCGATTGCCACTGTTCCCGTTTTGCCAGCACTCGCGGCAGGGGCTCCCCAGAAACCTGAGGCGCGCACTCTGTTCAACGCCATTCAGATGGGCCCGCACACGATGCTGGATGAGGGCATCGATCGTTGCCTTGACCTGATTCAGGAAACGGCAGCCATCAATGCACTCATGATTTACAGCCACACTTATCACGGCGATATTCGGAAACCTGCGCAATTGCTGGCAACCGATCACGGCGTGCCGCCGCGCGAGATGCGCAACCGGAAATTTCCCGCGGTGTGGGTGAAGACTCACGAGCAGTACTACAAGAACACTTCGCTGCGTCACCAGGTCCCCGATAGCAGCTTCGAATATGCCAACCGTGATCTGTTCGAAGAAGTGCAGCAGCCGGCACGCAAACGCGGCATGAAAGTGTATGCGCGCATCCTGGAAGGCGCATCGCCGACAATTCAAAACTTTTCCAAGGTGACCACGCGCGATGTCTACGGAAAACCTTTACACGTAGCCTGCTGGAATCACCCCGAATACCGGGCCTGGTGGAATGACACAGTGGAGGATCTGTTCCGCACGTACCGGCTCGACGGATTTCAGTGGGGCGCCGAGCGCATGGGCCCACTGATGAACGTGATCCTTCCCTGGAATGACGCGGCTCCCGCTTGCTTTTGTGAGTTTTGCATGGCCCGCGGTAAAGCCAAAGGCGTCGACGCGGAGCGCGCCCGCAAGGGATTTGAAGAACTCTATGTTTACGTGCGCAGTCTGATGAACGGGAAGGCGAGGCTGGCCGATGGCGTCTTCGTCGGATTTCTCCGTGTGTTGATCCGTTACCCCGAGATCCTTGCGTGGGAATATCAGTACCGCCAGTCACGCGAAGAGGTGCAGGTAGGAATGTACCAAACGATCAAAGCGATTCGGCCGGATGCGGACGTGGGCTGGCACGTCGATCACCAGCCGTCCAGTTGGGACTTGGTCTACCGGGCCGAGATGCCTTACTCAGAGATGGCGCCCTACTCCGACTTCATCAAGTTCATCGCTTATCACGACGTGCTTGGCCCGCGCATCCGCTACTGGTATTTGGCCCGCTTCCAGAAGACCATTCTCGGCGAACTCTCGCTCGACGAATCACTCGATCTCTACTACGATCTCTTCGGCTATGACAAGAACTTGGAGCCCAAGTTGAGTGAGCTCGCGACCAAAGGCTTCTCGCCCGATTACGTGTTCCGGGAAACGAAGCGCAGCGTGGCGTCCGCCGAGGGCAAGACGAAAATCTACACGGGTGTCGGGTTCGATGTGCCCTGGGGCAGCCGGCACGTGGATGCCGATCCGGAAGAAGTCTACCAATGCGTGATGAAGTCCTTCGAAGCCGGGGCCAAGGGGATTGTTGTCTCACGCGAGTACGAGGAGATGCGGGTGCCCAACCTCAAAGCGGTCGGGCGGGCCATTCGCGAATTGAGCCGAAAAGCCGGTTAAGCGCAAGTCGAAATGGAGAAAACACCATGAACCGCGCCAGACGAAGTTTGGCTCTTCTGTTCCCTGCGCTGGCAGCAGCGCAGCAGCGTTCGCAATCGGCCGCGCAGAGTTAAAGCGTTCAGCTCAGCGCGCGGATTGCCCGTCCCACGGCTTTGAGATTGGGCACCCGCATCTCCTCGTACTCGCGTGAGACAACAATCCCCTTGGCCCCGGCTTCGAAGGACTTCATCACGCACTGGTAAACTTCTTCCGGATCGGCATCGATATGGTTGTTGTTGTAAGGCACATCGAAGCCGACACCGGTGTAGATTTTGGTCTTGCCCTCGGCGGACGCCACGCTGTGTTTCGTTTCCCGGAACACGTAATCGGGCGAGAAGCCTTTGGTGGCGAGTTCGTTCAACTTGGGCTCTACATTCTTGTCATAGCCGAAGAGATCGTAATAGAGGTCCAGGGATTCGTTGAGCGGCACTTCGCCCAAGACCGTTTTGCTCAGGCGGTCCAGGTACCACCAGCGAATTCGAGGACCGAGGACGTCGTGGTACGCGATGATTTTGATGAAGTCTGAATACGGGGCCATTTCCGCATAGCTCATCTCGGCGCGATAGACCAGGTCGTAGCTCGATTGCTGGTGCGAAATATGCCAGCCGACCTGTGCTTCGGGCTGGGTCGCCTTCACGGCTTTGAAGAGGGCCTGCTCCATCTCTTCGCGCGATTGGCGGTACTGATATTCCCACGAGAGAATCTCCGGATACCGGATAAGCACGCGCAGCGCGCCGACGAAAACGCCATCGGCTGGCTTGGACTTGCCTGTCATCATCGCCTGCACGTAGTCGTACAGGTTTTCAAATCCTTTCCGCGCGCGCTCCGGATCAATGCCGTGAGCGCGCCCACGGGCGCGGCAATAGTCGCAGAAACAGAAAGGCACGCGACCCTGAAAAAAGAGGTTCATCAGCGGGCCATGACGTTCCGCGCCCCACTGCAAACCATCGAGCTGATACGTACGGAACATGTCTTCGACAGTTGCAATCCAGAAGGCGCGATATGCGGGATGGTTCCAGCAGGGTGGCGCAGCGGCGCGTCCGTGAACGTCAACTGTGAGGACCTTCGAAAAATTCGCAATGCTCGTCTGCGCAACGTGGCCAGGGTCTTCGAGGATGCGGGCATACAGTTTCATGCCGCGCTTGCGGCAGGGCTCCACGAGTTCGGCAAAAATGTCTCTGTCGGAATACTCGAAGCTGCTGTCCACGCGCTGGTGGCGAAGAGTGGTGTTCTTGAATGCCTCATCGTGGTGATGAACCCAGACCGCGGGAAGCTTTCGCGTTCGCATGTCGCGAACGGGAACACCATGGTCATGAGCCAGCACCTGCGGCGGCTTGTTGAGCTCATCATAGTTGTGGCTGTAGACGAGGATCGCGTTGATTGCCGCCGTATCCTGGATCAGATCGAGGCAGTGGTCGAGGCCTTCATCGAGCATCGTCTGCGGGCCCATTTGAATCCCATTGAAGCGGGCCGGCTGCTGCGCTTCGGCGCGCGACGCCAGTCCAGCCAGCAAGGGAATGGCCGCGGCCCCTTTCAGGAAGTCACGGCGGTCGGTTTTGGGATTTGGCTCCATGATTATTTCCGGTCGAAATTGCGGTAGACGGCAGCTACATTCTCTCCAACCTCACGCGCCATCACCTCGGCGGGCGTGTTCAGGTACACGCGGAAATCGTGTTTCTTGACGGAAGCGGTTAAATAGTCCCCATAGCCGCCTTGAAGCGTCTTCAGCGACGCCGGTGTCACCGTCTGCTGCAAGCGTTCGAGTGGCACGCCGTCACGTTTCGCGCGCGTTACGATGTCGATCAGTTCTTCGAAGTAGGCACGCATCTGACCGGCGCGCTCGGGACTCTCCAGAACGCTGCCGTGCCCGCCAATTGCGGTCTGAAAATCTAATTGCTGGATCGAGCGGAGCGTGCCCGGCCAGTCGCGCGGATAGCCATCGCCAATCGTCGGAAAGAAGCTGTGGAGCAGGTCGCCGGAGGCGATCACTTTTTTCGACGGGCAGAATACCACGATGTCGCCGGCCGTGTGCCCGCGCCCGCGAAACGAGAGATGGAGATCGTGCGCTTTGTCATGCAGCGTCAGTTGGTCGTCGAATGTGACATTGGGGAATTCCACCGGAACGTTCCGCATCTCCGCGAGGAATGCCTGTGACTGCCGAATCATCTCCTGGTAATAGGACTTCTCTGCGGCTGTTTTCGATGCGGCAAGCCGGCGGCTCAGATTCTCCACGGAGCGCGGAATCCCATCGAGAGCCGATTTGAGACGGGCCGGACCCAATTCAATCATCAATTGCCGCGTCGTTGCGCTGGCGATGATGTCCACGGAGGGAGCAATCTTCCGATAACCAGGCAGGCCTTGCGTGTGGTCGCCGTGAAGATGCGTCGCAACGACGTAGCGCACCGGTTTCTGTGTAATTTCGCGGCGGATTTGCGCGACCAAAGCAAATACAGCGGATGGCGCGGAATGCGCATCGACGATCAGCAGGTCCTTTTCATTTTCAAAGATCGCGGCGTTGCTGTTGATCAGCGCCCGGCCACGGGCCACCGCCGCGTATATTCCGTCGGCTACCTTTTCGATGTCAAAGAGCACCGGCAGCGGTTCTTTCGATTGCGCGCGGGCACGAGCGGCAACGAATGCGGCCCGTTCGAGAAGTGATGCGGTCGCCCAAGCGCCGCCCAAAACCCGGCCGAGGAACCCGCGACGGGAATGAGAGTGCAAAGTGCCTCCTTATCCTCCGGATGGTACAGCAATTCAGACATCGGGAACAGCCGCTGTGCTAAATACGCTAAATCGGACATTCTCACCTGTTGTTCCCGAAACGAGGCTGCAGCGGACTCGGCGTACGGCATCCGGGCGATGCAGCGCATCTGTAGACGCGCCGGTCCAATGGGCTATGATGTCATTGTTCTGGCGCGAATACATTTTGCTTTAATCGCCCGGAAAGGTGGCGAATTTTATGGAGTCGAGCAAGGCGAGCCGGCGGCAGTTTTTACAGACGACCGTGGCTCTCGCGGCGGGCGCTGTTGGAAACGCGGCGCCGCAGAGTATACCAGGACCACGCAATGCAGCAATTGATCCGGCTCGTGAGTGGCGCAACTATGGGGGCGACGCCGGCGCGACCCGGTATTCGCCGCTCGACCAGGTCAAGCCGTCGAACGTGAAGCAACTCAAGGTGGCGTGGGCGCATCACACCGAGGACGCCATGGAGCGGCCGGCCACGACGATTGAGGGCGAGCCCATTGTCGTGAATGGTGTGATGTATATCCAGACGGCGCAATTGCAGGCCCGGGCGCTGAACGCCGCCACGGGTAAGCCGCTCTGGAACTTCGATCCTCGCGACAGCCGCAAAGGCGGCAGGGCAGCCGGGTTCAGCAGGGGAGTCACTTATTGGCAGAATCCAGGAGACGCGAAGGATCAAAGGATCTTCGCGCCCGAAGGAGCATTGTTGCGCTGCCTGAACGCGGCTACCGGAGAGCCGAAGCCGGAGTTCGCGCAGGAAGGTTCGCTTGACCTCGTGCGCGGTTATGATCCGGACCGAACGGATCAGTGGGTCCGCCTCACCAGTCCACCAAGTCTTTACCGGGACATTTTGATTTGCGGCGGGGAAGTGGGCGAAGGCCAAAACGCGGCGCCCGGCCACATTCGGGGATTTGACGCGAAAACGGGCAAGCTTCGCTGGATTTTCCATACAATTCCCAAGCCCGGCGAGTTCGGGCATGATACTTGGGGCGGAGATTCCTGGAAGACCGCCGGCGGAACAAACAACTGGGGCGGCATGAGCATCGATCTCAAGCGAGGTTGGGTCTTCGCCTCCACCGGTGCTCCCTCATTCAACTACTACGGCGGCGACCGGAAGGGCGTGAACTTGTTTGCCGATTGCGTCCTTGCTCTGAAGGCCGACACCGGCGAGCGCGTGTGGCATTTTCAGACGACCCATCACGATACCTGGGATTACGACCTTCCCTGCCAGCCATCATTAATCGTCATCAGGCAGGGCCGCCGCCAATTTGAGGCAGTCGCGCAGATGAGCAAGATGGGCCTCGTCTTCCTCTTTCACAGAGACACCGGCAAGCCAGTATTTCCCATCGAAGAACGGCCGGTTCCCGCGTCCGATGTTCCGGGCGAAGAACTCTGGAAGACGCAGCCGTTTCCCCTCAAGCCTCCTCCCCTGAACCGAATTGACTTCACGGAAGCCGATGTGGGCGATCTTTCCCCCGAAGCCCGTGCCAGAGTTCTGGCCATCATGCACAGCGGCAGATACGGGAAGATCTATACGCCGATCAGTATGGAAGGAACAATTGTTCATCCCGGCTTTCGCGGCGGATGTCTTTGGGGAGGGGCGAGCTTCGACCCGAAACTGAACCGCCTGTTTGTGAATTCGGACGAAAGCCTGAATGTTGCCAAGCTTTCAAAATCCGCTCCGGGCCGGGACTATCCTTATGACCTGACCGAGCGGGCTCGCTTGATCGATAAAGACGGATATCCGGCCATCAAACCGCCGTGGGGTTACATGACGGCCATTGATTTAGACAGTGGTTCGTTTGCCTGGCGCGTAGTAAATGGCGAATATGCGGCTCTAAAAGCGAAAGGGATTCCAAAGACCGGAACTTACTCGACCGGTGGATCAGTCGCTACGGCCGGTGGCGTGGTATTTATCGCGTCCACTTACGACGCCAAATTCAGGGCTTTTGACTCCAAGAGTGGTGAGATTCTCTGGGAGTATGAGTTGCCGGCGGCTGGTTACACAAATCCTTGTGTCTATGAAGTGGATGGCCGTCAATTCATCACGATTGCGTGTGGCGGTGGAAAAGGTTTTAGTAAACCAGGGGACCAGTTCGTTACCTTCTCCCTATGATGCGCGTGCGAACCTTGTTAGTGGGATTGGGACTCCTAATGGCACTCTCTGCCGCGCAGGAATCCACGACTCAACCGATTCCCTTCAGCCATAAGACCCATGCCGCGACCGGCGCCAAATGCGTGGACTGCCATGCGATCAACAAACCCGGTTTCACCGCCGGCTTCCCGCCGGAAGCTGCGTGCATGGGTTGTCACCTGACCATTAAGAAGGATAGCCCGGCCATCCAAAAGCTGGCTGAGTATTACAAAAAGAAGCAGCCCGTGCCGTGGGTAGTTGTCTATCAGGTTCCGGATTTTGTGTGGTTTTCCCACGACCTCCATTACCGGGAAGCTCACATCCAATGCGAAGAGTGCCACGGACCCGTGGCCCAACGGGACGTCATAACCAAAGAAAAACCCACGACGATGAACGCTTGTGTGGCTTGCCATGAGCAGCATAAAGCATCGACCGATTGCGGCGTATGTCACGATATTCATTAGTGCCACGCCGCGAGAATTGAAAGAGGAAGACTGGTGACCGGTGTCGCTCCAATCCGCTTCGCATTCGCGGGGCAGTTACTCGCTGCATGTGTCATATCCGGTCTCGCGGCCGGCCCATTCCTGGATGCCCAAACGAAAGAGGTCGCGCCGGCAGCCGTCCGTAAGCAGCAGCCGGATTCCGGTAAGCTCGTGCTCTATGCCGGTGTGGGCTCCGAGTTCGTTCAATATGGCGTCGATGCCCAGCGCGGCACCCTGGTTAAACAGAGCTCGGTTACGCTTCCCGGCGCGGTTCAGTACGTCTGGCCGCATCCTTCGAGACGCTATCTCTACGTAGCGTGGACCAATAATGGGCAACGCCAACACGGCGTCACGGCTTTCCGCGTGAATCCGGCCTCGGGAGCCCTGCAAATCCTCGGCTCGCCGCTCTCGCTGCGCTGGCGCCCGATTCACGTTACAACGGACATTCCCGGCACTCATATTCTGGTTGCCTATAACATTCCGAGCGGCATTACTGTACATCGCATCGCCGCCGACGGCAGTATCGGTTCACAGGTGGATCAACCGGCGAAGTTGGATACCGGCGTTTATGCGCACCAGATTCGCGTAGACGCTTCCGACAAGATGGTGATTCTCGTGACGCGCGGCAACGGCCCCACGGCGGACAAGCCGGAGGACCCCGGTGCGCTCAAGGTTTTCCGCTACGACAATGGAATCCTCACGAATCGGGATTCAATCGCTCCGGAAGGCGGTATCAATTTTCAGCCGCGCCATCTGGATTTCCATCCGACGCGCCCCTGGGTATTCGTTTCGCTGGAACGCCAGAATAAACTGCAGGTATACGAGAAGCTGGGAAACGGCACGCTGAGTGCAACGCCTCGGTTTGTCAAAGAGAGTCTGGCCGGCGGCCGCAGTTCCGACCCAGACCAGATGGCGAGCGCCATCCACGTGCATCCGAACGGCAGATTTGTCTATCAGGCGAACCGCTCGAGCAAGTCCACTGAATTCCAAGGGAAGCGCGTGTCTGCCGGCGGAGAGAACAGCATCGCGGTCTATGCCATCAACCAGAGCACTGGCGAGCCCACGCTGATTCAGAACATGGATACACGCGGTTTTGTCCCGCGAACCTTCTCGCTTGACCCGGACGGCCGCATCCTCGTAGTCGGCAACCAGACGCCTTCGAACGTGCGCGAAGGCAATAAAGTGATCACGGTTCCCGCTAACTTATCCGTCTTTCGGATCCGCGCGGATGGCAAGCTGAAGTTCATCCGCAAGTACGACGTCGAAACAGGCGCCGGCAGCAGCTTATTCTGGATGGGAATCATGAAGCTGCCGTGAAGCAGGCAGTCGCGAAGGTCGCGTCGGAATGTAATTACAATTCCGAAGCCCGCCAATTTGGATGCCGTCTCTTCAGATGATCTGCTTCAGGTAAGCACGGGCGTGCTGAAGCAAAGCTTCCGGATGGTCGGCCGGATTCGGGTAATTGCCTTCTTCCTCCACGATCAGCCAGCCTCTCCAGTCGCTATTCAACAGCGGCGCGAGGATTCCCTTGAAATCCACGTCTCCCGCACCCTCGGCCACCTGAATATTCTTCTTGCCTGCTTCTCCACGCTTCACATCGCGGAGATGGTAGTTGGCAATACGCCGGTAGTGCTCAACCGAGAACGCCACGGGGTCGGGGCCATAGCCCTGCATGTGACCGATATTGAGGCTGAACCACACCAGCTTGGGATCAGTCTCGCTGAGCAGGAAGTTCATTTCCGAGGGCTCCTGTAGAAATTCCCCCCAGTGGTTGTGATAGGCGAGCTTCAGTCCGGCTTCGGCACAGGCGCGGCCAATACGGTTGAGTCCTTCCGTCTTGTTATGGACCTGGTCCATATGGATCGGCCGGCCATCGTACGGCAGCTTGCTGCCGCTGAGGATCAATTGTGTGGCGCCCATTTCCGCGCTGTAACCCAGGATCTTCCGCACATCTTCGATCTCAGCCGCCGCCTGCTCGCGGTTGTACAGCGATGCGGAGCAATGCGGCCCGATGTACGCGACATGGCGCGCTTCAAACGCGCGCCGGCATGATTTCGCATTTGAGGCCTGAGGGACCAGGCTGGCGTAGTTCGTCTCAAATCCGTGATAGTCCAGGGCTGCCAGGGCATCGAGTATTTTCAGAAGCTGGTCGTATTCACGAATCGGCACGCCATAGACATTCGTTTGCGCTCCGATGAGCAGCCGTTGCTTTCGATCAGTTGTAGCGGCAAATGAGACTGCCGATGGACTCAAAACGAGCGAGCCCATTGAGGTTCGTAAGAATTCCCGGCGATTCGGCATCTGTTGATCTCCATTGATGTCTCGCTTCCGCATGTTGCCACCGCGCAAGCACTCCGAACCTGGGAGACCCGCCCCTATTTCCCGGCTTGCATTTCCGAGCGCTGCCAGGTCGGAGAATACGGTTCACCCGACTTTACCGGCCGGTCACGAAGCCGGCCCAGCATACGATCCAGATCGATCAGAGCCCGGTTCACCATTGCTTCACCGGCGCCCAACTCGACGCCGGCCATGATGTTGTTCCCTCCATATCCACCCGTTGCCGCAGCTTCAATTGTCGGAAAGTAGCCGAAGTATCCGTTGGAATATCCAACGAAAAGCGTTTTCGCCAATGGTGAGCGGGCCCGAAAACTGGTCTGCAACTCCACGAAGAACTCTCCCGGGAAGGCGGCCCACGCGATTTCGCCGTCGATCAGAATTGTCACCAGGGGCATCCTGGGATACGTTTTTATATGGTCAACGTAACCGCGAAAGGTTGAGAAGTCCCGGTTGAAATCAGCATCGGGCCACCGTGGCGCGACCGGCAGTTCGTCAGAAATCACTTGCAGGGTTCCGGACTGCGGCGTATTGGTCCGGATCGACTGGGCGACGGCAATGACCTGTGAACCCAGCAGTTCACCGAGTTGCCGCACGCCATCATCGGCGGCGGCATCCGTGCCTCGCGGTCTCTGCGGATTGATATCCCCGGCTGCGCCTTGCAGAAAGAAACAAACCGGCCGCGAGGGAAACGCCGCTGAGACTCGCGCGCGAACCACGCCGGGATAATCGGCGGAAAACATGTCCCGTTCAGTTCGGATTACCGGATGCGCTGTCGCATTGAGTACGATTGCCAGCGGTTCTCCCGTAGCCGCATCGTCGAAACGAAGCACGGCGAATGTAGGATCGGTGGGGCCGTTAGCAACCGCGCCGCGGTTTCCGTCGATGCCGCCGAGCATGGTGACTGAGCCATCGGCGCGAACCAGCCTGCGATTGTAGCCAATGACGGCCGAACCGAAGGAGAATCCAACTTTCACCGGGCGCGCGGCCGCGCTCGCCTCGCGGATGGCGGAGATGATTCGTCTTTCAATTTCCTGCTCCCACGATGGAATCTCCGCGCCGGAAAAATCGTCCTGCCAAAACGGGCCCGAGTGTGTGTGAGTGGCCGAAAAAAAGACATGAGGCACAGCGTCCGCCACCTGCTGGCGCATGCGATCCAGAGTGGGTATGCCCGGAGTTCGGCCGCAGTCCAGATCCACCCATACGAACGCCTGACCATTGCTACCGCGGAGATAAAGCACGTGCGCGTAAAGCGGGTCGAGCGCGCCCTTTGCGAATGCGTGACTGTTCCAGGCGCCGTATCCCCACGTCGCAACAACTCCTGGCGGAGGCGTTATGTCCACACGACGCACTCCTGCCAGCAAGGTCTCCGCGGCAAATGCCGCAGACCCAAACAGCCCTGCGATCGCTATGCCCAGTACGAGCCGTCGTAACATCCAGTAACCTCGTTCGATGCAGCGGTGGCGTCCTTCTCCAAACGTTGGCCCGCGCCTTTGGGCCGCTACGCTTTCGCCAATTCCCCGATATTTGCGTGCACTTTGCGGAAAGCTTCGGCGATCTGCTCGGCAATGCGGCGGGAACCGTTCAGCACCCGCCCGGTTATCCACATGCCTTCCTCATTGACCAGATCATTCTGCGGGCAGTGCATCTTCTCTTCGCACTCGGCGATTTCCTTCGGCGAGTAAATTGACCTATACATGCGAGAGTTGAATGTCTGCTTCAAGAAAGGTTCCTTGTGAAGGGCCTCTTTAAGGGCGCCTACCGGAACGCCTTCGGCGCCAAGCGCGCGCAGAAACTTTTCACGCGATACTCCACCGAAAGCTTCCTTTTTGCGGCGGACCATATAACCGTAGTAGGCATTTCGTGTACAGCCCTCGTACATACGCGCCGGCATGATGCCCGGGATCTCGCGCAATTGAGCGCTCAAGTAGGCGGCATTGCTCTCCCTGATCCGCTGCTGCTCTTCGAGCCGTGTCAATTGAGAGAGGAGGAGCGCTCCCTGGAACTCAGTGAGCCGGTAGTTGATGCCGTTCATCAGCACCGTATCCGTTTTTGCGCCGGGCATCCAGCCGTTGGTGTGGAAGCAGGCGCAGCGCTCATAGAGCGACATATCATTAATCACCACCGCGCCGCCTTCACCGCACGTGAAGTTCTTCGACGCCTGGAAACTGAAGCACCCCACAGTGCCAATCGTATTGAGCTTCTGTTTACGCCATTCGGCCTTGGCCGCCTCGCAGCCGTCCTCAATGACCCAGAGGCTGTGCTTTTTCGCGATGGCCATGATTGTGTCCATGTCGGCCGCCGCGCCGCCCAGATGGACGGGAATGATGCCCTTTGTGCGTGGCGTGATGGCGGCTTCGATTTTGGAGGCGTCCATCTGAAATGTTTCAGGATCGGTATCCACAAAGACCGGCAACGCGCCATGCAGCAGCACCGGATTAACCGTGGCGCAGTAGGTTGCAGGCGGCACCAATACTTCGTCATGAGGCGCAAGTTCGACCGCGAATGCCGCGGTCACCAGGGCGGCCGTGCCATTCGACACCGCCAACACCCTCTTGCCGCCCAGTTCCTCCGACCATTTTTCCTCGAAGGTCTTCACATAATTTCCGGCCCAGCGGTTCCACTTGCCGCTCCGCAAGACAGCCGCCCACTGCTCCTCGTCATTCTGTTCGACCACGGGCCAGTCCGGTCTCTTCTCTTGAACAGCTTTAGGGCCGCCGAACAGAGCCAATTTTTTGGTGGAAGCGCCGCGAACTTGTGAATTCGCCGTACGGGCAGCACCCAAGCCGGCAGCAGTTGCGGCAGCCGTGCCAACGAAGTTGCGTCGAGTAATGGAATCAGACATCGGCATCTCTCCCTTTTGGATCGCCAGAGCGTGTCTAGTGATATCTGATATCTTAACTGAACTGGGCGAATGCCGCAACAATAAAGATGGGAACAGTGCATACGCTGCATTAGGGCGGGGGCCTTAACAGCAATGCCGCTGCGTCTTCATAGCGTCCATTTGCGCGTGGCCTCCGCCTGCTTCAGGGGTATTGGGCACTGCCCGTACGTTGTACGTACGCTATTCTGAAGGTGGAAAGGCCTTGAGGATATGCCAGTACGTTCCAGAATGCGTGATGATCGGATCGAACTGCGAGCGTCGCGCGAACAGAAACGCCTTCTCACTGCCGCCGCCGCATACGAGAGACTGGATCTCACAACTTTCATCATGCGCACTGCATTGCCGGCCGCAGAGGAGATCGTGGCACGCAACGAGCGGATCGCGCTGACCGCACGTGACACCGTTCGAATTCTCGAGCTCCTTGAGCATCCGCCAGCGCCTCCGCCAGCTTTGCGAGCAGCCGCGAAGAGGCGCTGGAAACACAAGTGAAGAAGAGTATCGATTGGCGCGAGGAAGCAATTGGCCGACAACATGACCGTTCTATCTTTGACTGCGGCGTTCCGGCGCTGAACGAATACTTACAACGATTCGCCCGACAAAATCACGAGAGTGGCGTCGCAAAGACTTTCGTTGCGGTCGGGCCGGTAGCACCGGCGGTTATTCTCGGCTATTACACGGTCAGCCCTGGAGCGATCGCATTTGCGAAAGCGCCGGCCGCGCTAACAAGAAAACTCGGATGCTACGAAGTGCCCGTATTTCGCCTTGGTCGACTAGCTGTCTCTCGGGTAGTACGGGGTCGCGCGTTCGGGGGCGACCTGCTGTTAGCGGCTAGTGAACGAGTGATCGCAGTCGCTCGCGAGGTGGGAGGTGTGGCGCTTGCGATTGACGCCAAAGATGACCGCGCGGCCGGCTGGTATGAGCGCTTTGGTGCTCTCCGCCTCCTTGATGATCCTCTGAAACTCGTATTACCACTGGATACGATCCGTTCCGTCCTGGAGCAGAGAGATTGAAGGTCCTATCAACGCCGAGCGTGCGAGAACCCGGTATCGATGTTTCTCGCGCGACTATCCCGGACAGCAATTCGCACAGGTTCTCCTTGCGGCTTCGAGGCCCAGGCAGGCGTGAGTTCTCCATACGTTGGAGCGCGCTCGAGAACTAAGAGAGTCTGAACCGTTCTCGGTCATCCGCCTACCACGCTATCCGGGTCGGAGGGACGCGCCGGACAGGTCCTGCTGTTTTTCGCCCCCGCGGTTGCCATCCTCAGTTATCCCTTGAAAGCCCATTTTCAGACCGCCTGGTTGTGCGTTTCCAGCCACCAGTGAGCTAATCACCAGGCTAGGTTTTCGCAGCACATTCGTTAGGAGACACTAACACGCATCTGCTCCACCGCATTCACGATTTCACGAAATTTCACACGGTCCGACACCAATTTCAGGTTTCAGCACGGTAACGGGCGAATTCCCTTCAAGGCGTGCCTCTTCTGAGTTTGTGATCCAGATGAAAAGAAAGGACTTGCCATTGTCTCAATAGGCAGGACCGCCTACAACTCGCGCAAACGGCTTCAACGCTCTTTCGAGAGCTATCGAGATTCTGCAAGTTGCTGAGAATTAATAATTTGGTCGGGCCGCCGGGATTTGAACCCGGGACCTCTTGCACCCCAAGCAAGCGCGCTAGCCAGGCTGCGCCACGGCCCGATCAGACGGTTATTGTAGCATGTCGCTTTCGCGACATTCCCGCCCTTCATGTCCATTCTTGGATGAGCAAGTGCGGCTTTTCCGCCCGACTTACGAACTGTTCTTCGATCGCCGTATGCGCAGCAATCCAAGCGTGGCGAAACCTAAACCAAACAGCGATATTGTGGCCGGCTCGGGAGTGGCGGTGGGAGAAAACTCGGTTAAGACGCGGACATAGTCTCCCGGGGAACTCGCGGTTGTATTGAAGAGGATCTGTCTCGTGCCGCTGATCGTCACCGAATCGCCGGCTTCCAGGCCTCTTAATGCCGGATTCAGATAGTTCACTCCGGTGTTCGCCAGAAAATCACTGTTCGCAAGGTTTGCCGTTCCGGTGATGATCGCGATGATATCCGAATCGAAGTCTACCGTTCCAACAATGTCCAAGCTCGGGCCGGGATCGAAAAAGATATAGTGACTGGCTACCGTAGTCCCGGCGGGAATGGGATTCGTGCCTGCATCGGTCACCAAAGGGGCGACGAGATGGATGTTCTGATCCTCATCGAACCCATACAGGTTCGGCGTCTGGAAGGTATCGTTGCCCACACTATCTGCCGGACCAAGAGGATTCGAGAGCGGTGGCGTCAGTTTGATGAACGTTCCTCCCGCTCCCATGGCCGTTCCGCCGGTCACGGTTCCTCCGATGATCGTGGCGCCAGCCGTGAAGGTCGAGAGCGACAGTAGTGCCACGACAAAAAGAGACCTCTTCATGTATGCCTCCTCACCCGCGTTGCGACGATCGCAGGTCCCCAAGTGATCTTTTCTTCACTGAGTTGTGCACAGCATATAACAGTACCTTTTGAGGTTCTTCCCGCTGTGGGCGCTGAGTGTGAGTGAGATCACGCCAGCAAACCTGTTACGGTATGCAGCCGCACTTTTGGTTGAGTTCCGCGTGTTTTTCCGTAGGCTGAGGAGGCAGATCTTCAGCCTAAGAGGCTGAGCGCGCCTTCGATCTCGCTACGCGTGTGGAGGTCGCCTTTTCGGGAAGTCACTTCGAGGCCCCTTGTGTAAAGCGCGCGTGCCTCATCGATTTTGCCCAGGCGTTCCAGTGTCTGACCGCCATGGAAATATGCGGCGGAATAGTCCGGGTTCACGTCCATCAGCGCGCGGAATTCCTGGACCGCGGCTTCCAGTTCGCCCGCGTTCTTGTACTCCATCGCCAGACCGTAACGCATAAAACTGTCGGAGGGGTTCTGAGCCACAAGGCCCTTCAGTGCTTCTAGACGTGCATTGGTCATCGCTTGTAGCTACTACTATACCGTCGAAAGGGGTGCTGCCGGCTGAACGGCCGGAAACCACGTCTCAACGAAATATGCCTGCGGGCCACGGACCGTCCTCACGTGAGTTTCGAATCGACATAAACGTTTGAAGGGAAGTAACCTGGCTGGAACCCTGTGTACGAAAAGAGAGTCTCGCCTGCCCGTATGACCACGGATTGGAAGCCGGGACTAGTTTCGAGACCAGGAGTAATCAAGCAGTCGAGGCCCGAACTATTTTTGGTGCAGTACGCCGCGCCCCCACCCATTTGTAACCCGTCTGAGGCTTCACGCGTTGTTAGCATCATGGAGCGCAAATGAGGCGTGTATTTCACCGCTACCTCATGCGTGGGCACGTCGCTCAGAGTGCCGCAGTCCTGCTTTGGCTTGCGTTGGTTGTCGTTCTGGTGGCATCGCTCGCCAGCGGGCTTTTCATGCTACCGGTGTAGGCAATTCTCCGACGAATTCCTTCGCTAGCTCTCGCAGTTCCGCTGTGGTGTATAGAGCCTGATGAAGCTCCACGCCGATCAGATAGCCGCCGCCCTCCGCCGGTTGGCAATGGACCACTTCTCCGAGCAGAATGGCATCTTCGATCTCTATTTTCAGTGCTGTGCCGAGTTTGACCGCGTGAGTCAGAGTCAGCCCTAATCCTCGTCCGGATGCGTCCTTAACCGTGGCTGTCGCCCGCACCTCGCGTTCTCCGAGAAGAGTCACCGCCACCGGCTGATCGACCGTAAACCGTGGTTCGCGCCGCTGTTCCATGACGAGGTTATCGGCCAAAATCGGAAAACCTATAGCCTTGGCCCTCATTTTGTTTCGGAACTCCAGAACTATAGTGGTGGCGGCGGCTCCGTTTTCTCGGATGTCGGGTCTTTCAGGAGTCTTTCAGCGAGTGGCACCCCTGCGGGCGGTCTACCCGCGGTAGGTGAGCACGACCGCGGTGAACGTGAGGGCCATCAGGAACACAATGGACGCGATGATTTTCTTACGGAACGGCGTCAGCCAGCCCGGCCTGCCCGGCGTTTGATGCCCGCTGAGGACCGAATGCGCCAAGCGGCGCTGCAAGGAGCCAGGAAGGCTCCGCATGGCTTTGGAAATTTCCTCTCTCCCTCGCCGGTCCGCGATCAGAATGGTCGCTGAATTCGCTCCGTTAGTGGACTTCAGCAGCTTGGTCCGCAGTCTGGCGGGTACTTCCTCCACCGAGCGATATACCACGTCAGCCCCGCCGGTCGAGATCATGACGGTGGACGCCTGAAACAGACCGGAAGCCGCGGCAGGGTTCGGACTGCCGCAATGCGGGCAGCGGCTTTCCTCTTTCTGATACTCTTTCCGGCAGTGGTGGCAAGTCATCGCGCGATCACCCTCGGCACTTTCGGTATCCCGGCGCTGGGCCCTTCGTCATCTCCCACATTGTCCATCACCGCCTGAATAAAGCCCAGGGCGGCTTTTGATAACGCCTTGTCCTTCCGGTAAATCAGGCCCAGACGGCGCATCATTGGCTCGGGAGCCAGGGAAATCGCTCGTAGCTTTCCGGCTGCAATCTCTTCCCGGCAA
The DNA here is from genome assembly GCA_035550475.1 of Bryobacteraceae bacterium. GTDB lineage: Bacteria > Acidobacteriota > Terriglobia > Bryobacterales > Bryobacteraceae > DASZPB01. The sequence goes on from DASZPB010000040.1 coordinate 60,316, forward strand.
TTCGAGACGGCCAGAAAACTCAGCCCCAGACCGGCCATCACGAATCGCTTCATCATTTCCGTGGAATCGAGCTCCATCGATACTTTGACCTCATCTTCCACCACTTCGAGCCATTCCATAAGGCGCGCGCGAGTCTTGCCTTGTTTCGGCAGCACCAAAAAAAAATCCGCCACATCCTGCGGAGTAACGGACCTTTTATCCGCCAAAGGATGGCGCGCGGGCACCACCAGGCGGATCTCGTCCCGATAAATGCTGACTACTTGGAGGCGTTTTTCATCCACGGGCAACTGCGTCAATCCGAAATCGGCGGAATTGTCCATCACGGCCTCGACCACCCGCGAACCGAAGGACCGGTCCACCTGAAGCTGGACGGCGGGAAAAAGCTGTCGATATTCCGAAAATACCTTTGGTAACACATAGATACAGGTGGCTTCGTTGGCTGCAATGACGAGCTCGCCGCGAGGATTGCGCTCCAGTTCCGCAATGGCATCCTGCGCGCGCCGGCGCAGCTCGAGCAGTTGCTCGGCATATTCGGCGAAGAGTTTTCCTGCGGTGGTGAGCGAAATCCGGCTGCCGAAGCGCTCGAACAGCTCCGTGCGCAGTTCCTGCTCGAGTTGCCGCACTTGCGCGCTGATAGCGGGCTGCGTACGGTAGCAGGTTTGCGCGGCCTTGGAGAAGCTCTTCAGCCGTACAATCTCGAGGAAGGTGTGGAGCTGGTCAAAATCCATAAGCCGGCCGGCCGGTAAAACTGGAGGGCCACCCAGTCAAATTATGAATCGGCGGGATAGAAATAATGAATTTCCCTCCCATCGTGCCGTTTGGTAAGTATTGTAACAGAGGCCCCGGGTGGTGCGGTTGAGAGAGTGGGATTTCCGTAGTCGCAGCCGTCCTTTATAAGGGCGGACTTACCGCACCTCCAACCCGGTGCCGTCGGTCGTTGCACCCCGCCATTTCCACGGATACGATCAACACATGGGAAGAAAACGCGGCTCGGCCTTTTTGAATGGCTTTCCCGCTGGCGAATTCGGTCCGTGCTTCTGCTAATTCTTCTGCTGAGCGCTCTGGCGGCGCCCGTCGCTCTCGCGCAGAATGGGGGCCAGGTGCTGCTGGTGGTGAATCGCCGCGACCCTGTTTCCGGTCAAATCGCCGCCTATTACCGTCCGCGAAGGTCCATCCCTGTCAAGAACGTCTGCTACCTGGATACTACTTCGAACGAAGAAATCACGTGGGATGTTTACGAGCAGCAAATCGAGAAGCCCATCGCCGGATGCCTCCGGGGTGCAGGACTCCAGGAAAAGGTACTTTATATCGTGATGACCCTCGGCCTCCCGCTCAAAATCCAAGGCGGCGGCTCGGGTCTTAACGCCACTCACGGCTCAGTTGATTCGGAATTGGCGCTCCTCTACGCCAAGATGAAGGGCAGGACCTTCCAGCGCACGGGTCCGGTGCAGAATCCGTTCTTCATGAAGCGCGATGCGCCGTTCCTGCATCCGCAATTCCCCATATACCTGGTAACGCGGCTGGCAGCGGCGAGCCTCGATGACGTGAAGGCGATCATCGACCGGTCGCTGGCCGCCCGCAATCGCGGCAAGTTCGTGATCGATCTGGACTCCACCGGCGACCAGGAGGGCAACAACTGGCTGCGAACCGCTGCGATTCTGCTGCCGGCCGATCGCGTGGTGGCGGACCAGACCAGCCGTGTGCTCTATGACCAGCACGACGTCATCGGCTACGCCGCTTGGGGATCGAATGATCCCAACCGCCACCGGCGCTTTCTCGGGTTTCAATGGCTGCCCGGGGCGGTTGTCACCGATTTCGTTTCCACCAACGCCCGCACGATGAAGCGTCCGCCGGATAGCTGGACATTCACCACATGGAGCGACCGGGTGCATTGGTTTGCCGGTTCACCGCAGGGCTTGAGCGTAGATTATCTGCACCAGGGAGCCACCGGCGCTTCCGGTAATGTCTATGAGCCGTATTTGGGAGCATGCGTGCGGCCGGATTACCTGCTGCCGGCCTATTTTGAAGGCCGCAATCTGGCCGAAAGCTACTATCTCTCGTTGCCTTTCCTGAGTTGGCAGGGAGTGGTGTTGGGCGACCCTCTTTGCTCGCTGGGTAAGCCGTGACCGGGCTAATGGCGCGGGAAGTTAGTAATACCAGGGCGGCAGCCGGCGCGGGCGTATCGGCCTCGGGCGCCGTTCGCGCGGCGGCCTCAGCGGAAGGTGTTCCAGGTCGGCATTGACAAGGTCGCGATCAGCGGGCTGGAACACATTGCCGGCAAATTGTTTGTGGATCTCCCGCAATGCGCTTTGAATCTCATTTTCGTTGAACTTGATCTTATTGGCGTGCGCCTCTACCGCCAGGCGCAGGGTCTCATTGCTCTTTTCGAGGCCCTTCATCTGCTTCTTGTCGAGCGTCGCGCGCGTCATGGCGCTGGTTACATCGCCGCGAAGCTTTGCCATCCATTGAAATCGATTCTTCGGCGGGCGGATCTTCGAACGGCCGGGCTCCGCTGGCGGCGGAGTCGTGGTCGAAGGCTCTTCGGCCGCGGAAGGCGTGGAAGCGGCGGGAGTATCCGTTTGGGCGGAGAGCTGGAAAGCCTCTACCGCCAGGAGCGCCAGTAAAGCGACAATCGGGATTGCCGTTTCTTGTTTCATGACGGAAGAGAAGCCGAAGACTCAGCCTTCCCCGGCTTCTCGATTGCCGCCTCCCATTATCCGTTGTTCGGATGGTTTCTGTGTTGACCCATGCGCTGCCGGAACTGCTGCTGCATCTGGTCGGCCTTGGTCCGCTGGTCGGGTGTCAGAGTGGCGTAGAATTTGGACGCCGCCGTGGTCCGTACCGCGATCAATTGGCCCAGCACGGAGCCCTGCGTCGCGGAAAGTTGCTGAATTTCCGCATCGCTCTTGCCCGCTTTCACTGCGGCCATAAGAGCCTGCCGGTTTTCTTTCAGTTGCTGCGCCAGCGGTTGAGATGTCTGGCGTGCTTCCTGGAAGATGCTCTTGGCTTGCTGCTTCTGCGCATCGGTCAAGTTCAGAGCCTTAGCCATGCGATGCCAGCGCATAAACCGGCGGGCATGTTTTCCCGTTTGAGCCGGCCGCGAACCGGTTGCGGGAGCCGCGGGTGGCGCTTGCGCGAAGGCCATTCCAGCGGCCAGCGCCGCTACGGTTGCAAAGTTCATCAGGTGACGTTTCATGGTTGCTGCTACCTCTCAATTCCGAATCTAGAGGTTCACCGTAAATTTCATTTCAATCCCGCGTAAATGTATGTAAACCTCTATCGCAGTTTGATAAACACTCCGGCGCGCCCGCGGTTGCGGGCCGCACCGCACCGAGGGACGCGCAAAGCTTACGAAGGCTTACGTTTCCCCCCTGCGCCGGCGTGGTAAATTCTAGCCGTGCACCTCCTCTTGATTGATGACGACGCCGAACTGTGCTCTCTGCTGATCGAGTTTCTCAAGCGGGAAGGATTCGCCGTGGATTGTGAACACGAAGGGAATCGCGGCTTGGCGCGTGCGGTGGAAGGCGGTGTGGACCTGATCGTGTTGGACGTCATGCTTCCGGGCATCGACGGTTTCGAAATCTTGCGGCGCCTGCGCCAGCAAAGCCGCGTGCCCGTCATCATGCTCACTGCGCGCGGAGAGGATGTGGACCGCATCGTCGGTCTGGAACTGGGTGCTGACGACTATCTTCCGAAGCCATTTAACCCGCACGAGCTTTCCGCCCGCATCCGCGCCATTCTGCGGCGCTATGAAGCGCGTCCGCCGGCCGTAGCCGGTCGCCTCGAGATCAACGGCGTGGCGCTCGACCCCGGTACGCGGGAAGTATTGGCGCACGGTAGGCGAGTCGATCTGACCACTTTCGAATTCGACATTCTGGAGATGCTGATGCGCTCGGCCGGCCGCGTGCTTTCGCGCGACGTACTCATGGAGAATTTCTACAACCGCAAGGCCACGGCGTTCGATCGTTCGATTGATATGCACATCAGCCATCTGCGCAAGAAGCTCGAGAACGGCGACACGCTGATCAAAACCATTCGCGGCGTGGGCTACCAGTTCTGCCGCACGCCCGAGGATGCGGCCAACGAATGAGGTCCTTGTTTGCCAAGATTCTGTTGTGGTTCTGGTGCACGGTAGCCATTGCGGTGGTTGGCTCGGCATTCCTCTCGGCGCTTAAAGAAAATGAAAGCGAATCAGACCGGCGCGCTCCCATGGTGCGGATGGTCGCGCTCCAGTTGGCGCAGGCGCGGCTGGCTTATCAAAGCGGCGGCCGGCAGGAGCTTCAGGCTTTTCTCGATACAATCTCCACTGCCGATGGCGCGCAAGGAATCCTCACGGATCAATATGGGCACGACGTGTTGACGGGCCAGGATCGCGGCGATCTGGTGCGCCGCGCGCGGACGCGTCCGGCGCGCTTGCCCTTTCCCGCCGGCGGCGCTTCGGTGGCGCGGGCGGCGACCGACGGCCATTACTGGTTCTTTTTCATTGTGCCGCGGCCCAATGCCACTCCCTGGTTCCTGACGCCGCAGCATCTGTTTGTGCTCGGTATCGCGATTCTGCTGTGCTACTGGTTTTCGTACCACCTCACCAAACCGGTTCGGCAGCTTCAGAAGGCGGTGGAGCGGTTCGGACGCGGCGACCTGTCCGCGCGCGTGGGTTCTACCCGCCTCGACGAATTGGGGCAGCTCGCGCGTACTTTCGACCGGATGGCCGGGCGTATTGAAACGCTGCTCACCGCCGAGCGAAGGCTGCTTCTCGACATTTCGCACGAGCTGCGGTCTCCGTTGGCGCGCCTGGGAGTGGCCGTGGAATTGGCGCGATCCGGCGGCGGTCTTGATACCAATTTGAATCGTATTCAGAAAGAATCGGACCGTCTGAATGCACTCGTGGGACAACTGCTACAGGTCACGAGGGCCGAAGGCGATCCCACGACACTCCGGCATGAGCCTGTGCGGCTCGATGAGTTGGTCGGCCAGGTAGTAGACGATTCGGCCATTGAAGCCGGCGCGCATGGCAGCGAGTTGAAGTATGAAAAGAAGGAGCCCGTCACCGTGGATGGAGACCCGGAGCTGTTGCGCCGCGCAGTCGAAAACGTCATTCGCAACGCAATTCGCTACTCGCCGCCGGGAACCGCCGTAGAAGTATCGCTTGCGGAGCACAACGGCCGGGTTGTGGTGGATGTGCGAGACCATGGGCCGGGAGTACCCGACGAAGCGCTGCCACGCCTTTTCGATGCCTTCTATCGCGTGGAAAGCGATCGCGGGCGTGCCAGCGGCGGCGCCGGTTTGGGGCTTTCCATCGCACGCCGGGCCATTGAGTTGCACCGGGGCAGTATTCGGGCACGCAACATGCAGCCGGGATTGGGGTTAGAAATAGAATTGCCTGCGGCGGAGAATTCCCCGGCCCGGGACACAATATAAAGTTGCGGGAAGGTGCCGGTAGCTCGATTTGGCCGAAACCCGTAAAAATCAGCTTTCGTCAGGAACGTTATGTCGATTTCGACTTCCAGGGTAGGATTTTCAGGTGTAATCACTCTCGCGCTTTTTCTGGTAACTCCTGTTTTTGCTCAGTTTGCGCCGAACCGCTACGCCTTATTTCTATCGGATCCGCCGGTGACCGCAAGATTTGCGTCGCGGAATTCCCTGCGGTCCGCGGCGGCCACGAGCTACCGGCAGCAATTGCTGGCTCAGCAGCGGAGTCTGCGGTCGGCGCTTGCCTCGCGCAACATTCAGGTAGTCGGCTCGGCCAGCACGCTGCTCAACGCCGTCTTTGTGATTGCGACTCCGGACCGCGTGGATGAATTGAAAAATCTGCCCGGAGTCTCCGGAGTGGTTCGCATGAGGCGCGGGCAGAAGCACCTGAACCATGCCACGCAATTGATGAATGCGCCGGCGGCCTGGACTGCTCTCGGCGGGCCGCAGAACGGCGGCGCGGGGATGAAGATTGCCATCCTCGATTCCGGAATCGACCAGACTCATCCGGCGTTCCAGGATAGCTCGCTCTCCATGCCGGCGGGTTATCCGCTGTTCAGTGGAAGCCCGGACGCCAAGAATTACACCAGTAACAAAGTGATTGTGGCCCGCAGTTACGTCCAGCAGATTGCCGCGGGCAGCGATCCGAATAACCCGGCGGCCGATTCCCGTCCCGATGATTACTCCCCGCGCGACCGCGACGGCCACGGCACGGCCGTGGCTTCCGCTGCCGCGGGTAATACAAATACGGGAGCGGTCACGTTTTCCGGCATGGCGCCGAAGGCGTATCTGGGTAACTACAAGATTTACGGTTCGGACGGCGTCAACGATTTTCCGCCGGAGGATGTGTGGATTCAGGCTATCGAAGACGTTGTGAATGATGGCATGGATGTCGCGAACTTTTCGTCCGGTCTGCCGTCCATCACCGGTCCGCTCGATACCGGCGCGGCGTGTGGCTTCAGCGCCGGTGTACCCTGTGATCCGCTGGCTACGGCATTTGAGAATGCCAGTAAGGCCGGGCTGGTGATTGTCGCATCTGCCGGAAACGACGGCATGAGCGGGTATGTGAACTACCCGACCTATAACGTCATTTCGTCGCCCGCTAACGCACCATCGGTGATAGCCGTGGGGGCCACTTTGAATTCCCACGTGATGAATCCTTCGGTAAGTGTTAATAGCGCGAGCGCTCCCTCCAACCTGAAGAACATTTCCGCGCAACTGACCGACTCCTATTTTTATCCTTCTTATTACGGCTCCAATCCGCCAGCGCCTTTGATCGATATCACGCAATTGGGTAACGACGGTTATGCGTGCACGTCACTTCCGGCGGGATCTCTGAATGGTGCATACGCGTTGATCGAGCGCGGGCCCAGCGGTAACCCATGCCCATTTTCAGATAAGGCAAGCAACGCCCAGTTAGCGGGCGCGGTCGGCGTCGTCTTCTACATGGCGGATTCGAGCGCTCCCATTAATCCCACCGGCGTCGATCAGTTTGTGGGCCCGGCGGTCATGATTTCCAATAGCGACGGCACTGCGTTGAAGAGCTACATTGACAGTAATCCGGGCACGCTTGTGACGATTGACTCCGCCGGCACCGAAGTGAATCTGGCGACCTACAGTGAAATGGTCGGCCTCAACCCGCCCGTCAGCACGAATCAATTGGCGAGTTATTCTTCGCTTGGGCCCGATACGGGTGACTTTGCGGTGAAGCCCGACTTGGTGGCTACCGGTGGTTTTGACCTGGATGTCGCGTTTCCCTCGCCTTCCGGTATGTATGCAGCGGCTCAGAATTACGATCCGATGGGTGAACTGTACTCGGACAACCGCTACATGGCCGCCAATGGAACCAGTTTTTCCGCGCCTCTGGTAACTGGTGCGGCAGCGATGGTCAAGCAGCACCATCCGAACATGACCGTGGCGCAGATCAAATCCGCACTCGTGAATTCAGCCGCCCAGGATACGACCACGGAAGATTATAACGGTACCGCAGTCGACGTTCGAGGGCTGGGAGCGGGCAGGCTCGATGCGGGCGCGGCAGTCAACGATACGGTTTTCGCCGTCCCATCGACGATTTCTTTCGGCGCGCTGGCGTCCGGCACGTTACCAGCCACGCGGCAGATTCAGCTTACGAATGGCGGTGCCGCTCCAGTGACTCTTGCGGTAGCCGTGGCGCCGATAAGCGGCAGCGGCGTAGCTGTAGATCAATCGAGCGTGTCGCTGGCTGCCGGTGCATCCGCCACGTTGAATGTAACGCTTTCCGGCAGTGTTCCCGCGGCCGGCTTTTATTCGGGTGGTATTACGGTGAAAGGCACTAACGTCTCCCTGCGGATTCCCTACCAGTATGTTGTGGGCGATGGCGCGCCGGCCAATGTGACGCCTATTTTCGGCACGGGTTTTGAAGGTAGGACCGGCGACGATGTGGGCGCACTGGCGATCAAAGTAATCGACCAATACGGCGTACCTGTTCCCGGCAATAACATCACATTCAGCATCGCGCCCAGGGGAAGCATAACTTTGCAGAGTGCGCAGGGCGCACCGGCATGTTCCCCAGCGAGCGCGACTTCCACCATTTCCTGCCCCACTGACAATTATGGAATCGCATATGCGGAGGTGATTCTCGGCTCGCAGGTAGCTAGTCCCACCATTACGGCTAGAGCGGCGGGCACGTCGATTGAGATTGACGGTTTTATTCGAGCGCAGCCCACGATTTCCAACGGCGGCGTTGTCGATGCCGGCGTCGGACAGGCCCCCGTTGCACCTGGCTCCTATATTTCCATTTACGGAACCAATCTGAGCGATCCGGGTTACACGGACCAGGCTACGTACCTCCCGCTGCCGCTGACCATTGACGGAGTTACGGTTAGCTTCGATACGCCCTCGGCGCACATCAGCGTACCGGGCTATCTGACTTTTGTCAGCCCCAATCAAGTCAATGTGCAGGTGCCTTGGGAATTGCAGGGCCAATCGTCGGCGCAGGTCAAAGTGACGATTGATGAATTCTCCTTCGGAAATGTCGTCACGGTGCCTCTGGCCGATGCCGCGCCTCAGTTCTTCGAGAATAGCGGGAATGCCGACGCTCTGGATACCAATTACCAGCTCATTACATCCAGTAATCCGGCACGCCGCGGCCAAGTGATCCAGCTTTACGCTAACGGTTTGGGTCCGGTGACTAATCAGCCCGCGTCGGGCAGTCCGGCGCCCGGGTTGCCGAATCTGGCTCAGACGAAAACAGCTCCTGTGGTCATGATTGGGGGCCAATCGGCTCCGGTAGCATTCAGCGGACTGGCGCCGGGCTTCCCCGGGCTTTACCAGATCAATGTGACCGTTCCGCAGAACATTACTGCGGGAAACAATTCCATCACGATCGCAATTGGAAACCAGACATCGAAAGCGGCGAACCTTCCGGTCCAATAGACCGGAAGGCTCCGGCCGCTATAAGTACTTGGCGCGAGCTATCTCCAAAGTCTAAATGGACTCTGCGCCTTGTCAAAACGCAATCCTCGGTTCTCGATAGTCGAGTTCCGAGAAAGAAATCCTCCTAAAAACCGGCTCTCGAATTCGACAAATAGTACTAAATCTGTTTGTGTCCCGCTTCTTTGTACGACATAATACGCTCTGCGGGTGAGGCGTATCTTGCAGTCGGACTCGCCACAGCAGCCTAAGTCAGGAAAACTATGTCCATTGGGAAGCCCAGGGCCTTTCAGGGTATCATCGCCATCTCGATTTTTGCGATGTGTCCACTGTTCGCGCAGTTTGCGCCGAACCGCTACGCCTTGTTTCTGACGGATCCGCCAGTAACAGCCCGGTTCAATTCGAGAGAGTCTTCGCGATCGGTAGCTGCCACAAACTACCGGCAGCAACTGGAGGCCCGCCAGCAGAGCCTGCGCGCGATTCTCGCATCGCGCGACGTTCAGGTGGTTGGTTCAGCGAGCACGCTCTTGAACGCCGTTTTTGTGACTGCGCCCCCGAGCCGCGTGGACGAATTGCGGAGCCTTCCGGGCGTGGCCGGCGTCGTTCGAATGCGCCAGGGGAAGACGCACTTGAATCGCGCGACGCAACTCATGCAGGCTCCGGCGGCGTGGACAGCGCTGGGCGGTCCACAGAACGCTGGCGCCGGTATCAAAGTTGCCATTCTCGACACGGGCATCGACCAGACGCACCCGGCATTTCAGGACAATTCACTCTCCATGCCACCAGGTTATCCGCTTTGCAGTGGAAGCCCGGACGCGTGCAGCTATACCAATAACAAGGTGATTGTGGCGCGCAGCTATGTCCAGCAGATTGCGGCGGGCAGCGATCCGAAGAATCCCGCGGCCGATTCCCGTCCGGACGATTACTCACCGCGGGACCGCATGGGTCACGGCACAGCAGTAGCTTCCTGCGTCGCCGGCAACACAAACAGCGGCGCGGTTACTTTCATGGGCATGGCTCCCAAAGCTTACCTGGGTAACTACAAGATCTATGGCTCGGACGGCGTCAATGACCGTCCGCCGGAAGACGTTTGGATCCAGGCGATCGAGGACGTCGTAAACGACCACATGGATGTGGCCAACTTTTCTTCCGGTTTCGCGGCAGTTTCCGGACCGCTCGATACAGGCTCGATGTGCGGTCTCAGGAGTGGGGTCCCTTGCGACCCGCTGGCTACCGCTTTCGAGAACGCTACCAAGGCGGGGCTCGTGATCGTGGCTTCGGCTGGGAACGAAGGGCAGAGCGGATACGCGAATTATCCGGCCTATAACGTGATTGCTTCACCCGCCAGCGCTCCTTCGGTCATCACGGTCGGCGCAACTTTGAACTCACACGTCATGACGCCCACGGTCACTGTGGAGGGCGCGAATGCGCCGGCCAATCTGAAGAATATTCCGGCCCAGGTGAGCGATTCTTTCTTCTATCCCTCGATTTACGGTGCTAACCAAGCGCCGTTGATGGATGTGACACAGATCAGCGACGATGGCTATGCGTGCAGTGCACTGCCGCCCGGCTCTCTCACCGGCGTCTTTGCGCTGATCAAGCAGGGACCGGCCAGCCATGCGTGCAGTTTTGCCACGAAGGCAACCGATGCGCTACGGGCCGGAGCCGCCGGCATCGTCTTCTACATGGGGGATAGCACGCCGGCGGTGAGCCCGACGGGCCTGAATACATTTCTTGGGCCGATGGTGATGGTCTCCAACAGCGATGGCGCGGCGCTGAAGGACTATATCGACGCTCATCCGGGCGCGCCGGTAATGATTGACGCTGCCGGCCTGGAACAAGACCTGGAGTCTTACAACAAACTGATCGGATTCACGCCGCCGGTGAGCGCAAACCAGCTCGCCAGCTACTCTTCCGTCGGTCCCAACACGGGTGACTTCGCGATCAAGCCGGAACTTGTCGCTACGGGCGGCTTTGATCCCTATCTGGTTCCTGACTTCACGCATCCCTATCTTCCTCCCGGATCGGGAATGTATACGGCAACGCAGAGTTACGACCCACAGGGCGAACTGTATTCGGTGAATGGCTACACCGCGGGGGAGGGAACCAGTTTCTCTTCGCCGCTGGCGGCGGGAGCCGCAGCCATGGTCAAGCAGAGCCATCCCAAGTTCACGGTTGCGCAAATCAAATCCGTGCTCGTCAATTCGGCGGCACAGGATACGACGAGCGAAGATTACTTCGGGGATTCGGTGGACGTCCGCGGAGTGGGAGCAGGCAGGCTCGATGCGGGCGCGGCGGTCAAGGCGATCGTCACCGCCGAGCCGGCGACGATTTCCTTCGGAGCGTTGACATCCGACTCACTGCCGCTTACGCGCCAAGTTCAGTTCACCAATACGGCAAACCATGCGGTGACACTGACCTTGGCGGTTTCGCCCGTGGTCTCGCAATTCGGCACGGGCGTCGGCGTGGACCACTCGAGCCTCACGCTCGATGCATTCGCATCCGGTATGGTGAATGTGACGCTCTCGGGCAATATTCCCAAGCCGGGCGTGTACTCCGGAGCGATTACGGTTCAGGGCTCGACCGTGCCGCTGCGGATTCCGTACCTGTTCATGGTGGGAGACGGCTTGCCTGCCAATGCCGTGCCGATCTTCGGCAATGGCTTTGAAGGAAGAGCGGGAGATGATGCGGGCGCGTTTGCCCTCAAGGTAGTGGACCAGTTCGGTGTGCCCGTTGCCAATAGTCCCGTGACATTCGCGATCTCGCCCAAAGGAAGCCTCACGCTGCAAAGCGTTCTCGGCGAGCCCGCCTGCTCGCCTGCGAGTTCCATGCTGACCGCCTCCTGCACCACGGACCGCTACGGGATCGCGTACGCGGAAGTGATTCTCGGCCCGAAACCCGCTTATCCGACGATCGACGTGGAAGCGTCTGGCATCTCGGTGCCGGTTTACGGGCTTATTCGTCAGGCTCCCTCGATCTCCGGCAATGGCATTGTCGATGCGGCCGCGGGCCAGGCTCCGGTAGCGCCGGGCTCCTACATTTCGATCTACGGATCGAAACTCAGCGATCCGGGATATATCGACACATCTTCGTTTCTTCCGCTGCCCATGACTCTGGATGGAGTTACGGTGAGCTTCGATACTCCCTCAGCCCACATTAGCGTGCCCGGCCATCTCACTTACGTCAGCCCAGGGCAGGTTAATGTGCAGGTGCCTTGGGAATTACAGGGGCAGACATCGGCACAGGTGAAGGTGACGATTGACGAATTCTCGTACGGCAACGTGGTGACCGTGCCGCTTGCGGATGCGGCGCCCGCGTTCTTTGCGCATTCCGGAATTGTCGCCGCGCGGGACGCGAGCAACCGCGTCATCAGCTCCAACAATGCGGCCCGGCGCGGCCAGGTGATTCAGCTCTACGCCAACGGTTTGGGTCCGGTTACCAATCAGCCTGCGTCGGGCAGTCCGGCGCCCGGACCGCCGAACCTTGCCGAAACCAAAGCCACTCCGGTCGTGATGATTGGGGGGCAATCCGCCACGGTGCAGTTCAGCGGACTCGCGCCGGGATTCCCGGGACTCTACCAGATCAATGTGGTCGTGCCGGACGGGCTTACTCCTGGCGACAACCCGATCACGGTGGCTATCGGCAACCAGACATCGCCGGCTGCGAACCTTCCGGTCCAATAACACGGACCGGTTCGAACCGGCTGCTATACTCGTGGTTTCTGGGATGATCCATCCGAAATACCACGAGCCCGATAAGCCCGCACCCGTGGCCGAACTGGTGGCCACCCTGAGTGACGGCACCAAGGTCAAACGGCGCATCCCGCGCATGCGCGCTTGCAGTGAGAAGGATGAGAAAGGCAAGCTCTGCGCGGGCCATCTCAAGCGCTGGTATTTCGCTGGTGATGAAGTTCGCGCTCAATGGGGCGATGAGATCTACCGCTGCGAGCGCTGCAAGACGATCTATCTTCCGAATCCGGACGAGGAGCCGCGCTCGGGCATTCTGAGCTACTGAGCGCGCTTCAGATCATGCCCAGCGGAACGTCGCGCGCGGGCGCCGGAAACGCTCGATCAATAGCCGCGTAGTCTTCTTTAGTAAGTTGGCAATCGAGGCTTGCCGCATTTTCGCGAACATGCTCCACATTGCCGGCCTTCGGAATGGTGAACACGTTTGCGTGACGCGTGAGGAATTGCAGCGCCACCTGGCGCGGGGTTGCGCCGTGCCGCGTGGCGACTTCTTCCAGCACCTTGCCGCGCGCGGATTTCAGGGCGGGGAAGCCGCTATGCCCGAACGGGCTATACGCTACCACGGCGATTTCGCGCTCCACGCAATAGGGCAGCAGCTTCCGCTCAATGCCGCGGTCGCCCAAGTGGTAGAGCACCTGGTTGCACGCCAGGCACTCGTTTTTCAGGGCCTTCATAGCGGCCTCAACTTGCGGCACATCCAGGTTGCTCACACCGATGAAGCGCGTCATGCCATCCGCTACCAGCTTTTCCATCGCGCGCATGGTCTCCGCAATCGGGTAATGGCTCTCCCAATGCAGCAGATACAGGTCCAGGCGGCTGGTACGGAGACGACGCAAGCTGCGTTCGCACGCGCGCAGCGTGCCTTCATAGGAAGCGTTCGAAGGAAGCACTTTACTGACGAGAAAAACCTGCTCCGGCTTGCCGGTGAGCGCTTCGGCCACCAATTCTTCCGCGCGCCCGCTGCCGTACATCTCAGCCGTATCGATGTGTGTCAGTCCCAGGTCGAGGCCTAGTCGCAACGCCTCTATGGCACGGCGCTCTTTATTGGTATCCCCCTCGATCATCCAGGTGCCCTGACCGATGACGGGCACCTCCACCCCGGTTCGCCCGAAGTGTTTGGCGATCACTTTCGCGCCACCAGCACGCGCGAAGGATAAAATCCCTGGCGCACCATCCGGTCCTGCAGAATTTCAAAACGCACGGATTCCACCATGTCGGGGACGCGCTGCTCCACCTGCCGCCCCCAGAATGCCGGCGCCATCTTGCCCAGCACCTTGTACACGGAATTGAACACGGCGGTGTTCTGGCCGATCAGCACCATGGTCAGATGCCCGCGGTCCCGCAACACGCGCCGGAACTCACCCAACGTGCGGGCAATGTCATCGGCGGAGAGCAACTCGAGCAGATAGCAGCAGAAGATGGCGTCAAAGGCTTCATTGCGAAAGGGCATGTGCCGCGCATCCACCGCCTGGCAATGCGCCCGCGCGGAGGGGAATTTCCGCCGCGCTACACGCTGGGTGCGCGCCGCCATGTTGGGAGACAGGTCCACACCGATCGTAGCCCCGTGATGATTAGCGCGAAGCAGCCGGCGAAACATTTCGCCCGAGCCGGTGGCTACTTCCAGAACGCGCATGCCATCGCGCAATCCGGAGGCCTCCAGCGCGCAGCGATGCGCGCGCGAATGAAACAGCATGGTCGAGACGGGGTAAACCGCCGCCAGCCGGTCATACACACGGCGCGTCCGTTCCGCCAGGGTCATCGGCAGCCCGTTCACAGGCCACGCGCTAATCGATTCTTCCACTCTGCTCAAGAGATTTCTCCTCAGGAATACGAAGCTAAGATACAGCGGCCAGATCCGTTTGTAGTTCGGGAACTTCGATCTGAATTCGCGTTCCCCGCCCCATCTGGCTGTCGATCCACATCCGATAGTCGTTGCCGAACAGAACCTTCAACCGCTCATTCACGTTGCTGACCCCGATGCCCTGATCGAGCAGCGTGGCCAGCTTGGTTTCCGGAATCCCGACGCCGTCATCTTCCACCAGCAGGTGGAGACGGGATTCGCTGCGGTGCGTCCGAATTCGTATGGTACCGCCCTCCACCTTACTGCTCAGTCCGTGTTTAATACAGTTCTCCACCAGCGGCTGCAATAACATGCTGGGTACCAGCATATCCAACGTGTCGTCTTCCACGTTTTTTTCGAAACGTAACTTGTCCCCGAATCGCACCACTTCAATCGAAAGGTAATCTTCAATAAAGCTCAACTCATCGCGCAGCGCGCTGAAGTTTTCATGCTTGCGCAACAAGCGCCGCATCACTTTGGAAAGTTTCACCACCATCACACGGGCCTGGTTCGGGTCAGTGCGGATAAGAGAAGAGACCGAGTTCAGTGTATTAAATAAAAAGTGCGGATTGATCTGGTTGGTCAGCGCCGCCAGGCGTGCTTCCACCAGCAGGCGGTCCTGCTCTTCCAGCTTCTTTTCATTGCGCGTGTTGTTCCAGATTTTCAGCGGAATTGCCACCGCAAACAGCGTAGTCGCGTAGAGCGCCACCCACGCCAGCGGATTCGGATTGGGCCAGTTGGGCGCAAGGTGGAACACCTGCTTCGGCCAATGTCCCAGGGTCTGGCGCAGGAATTCGGCAATGAGAATGGCCGCGAAACAAAGCAGGTGAAACGCGGCGCGGCGCGGGTTTTTGCTCTCCTTGAAAAACCGGTAGATGTTGAGGTCGAAGAATGGAGAAAAGCGCCAGATTTCCGCCGGGTCCGGCGCGCAATCGCGCACAAGACCGCCTAACACCCCGACCGCCGCCAACAAAGGCAGCGTCAGGTGCTCGCCCATAAAGAACGCCGGCAGCGAAATCAAGACGCCCGAGACCAGGCCGGTCACGTAGCCGCCCAGCAGCCCCGCGATGAGACTTCCTTCCAGACCCAGGTCCGCGCCTTCATAGTTGCTATGGCTCACCACGCGCGTCGCCACGCTCACCGCGAAGGCGCTCGAGAGCCAGAGCGCCAAGCCCAGCCTGTGGTTCAGCGTGCGGGTTTCCCGCATCAGCATCGATTTGAAACGATTCGAACGCGCCAGGATGCTGGCGATCGACGCAACGACGCCGAGCTTCACCAGCAGCGAAACCAGATAGCGTTCCAGGCCCATTCGTTCCCGGAAGCCATTATAATAGAGGGATTAAGGCTTCTAATAGTTAAGCATGAACAATTCCTTCGGGCTACGGCTCACAAAAGTGGCCGAAGCGGACTTTCCCACTCAGTTCGGCTCCTTTCGCATCTACGGTTTTGAAGGCCGCGAGGGCAACCAGATCGAAGAGGCGGTAGTCCTCAAGATGGGGGACCTTACTGCCGGGCCGCCGCTTGTGCGCATCCATTCCCAGTGTCTGACGGGCGATGTGTTTCACAGCCTGCGCTGTGACTGTCGCGCTCAATTGGAAATCGCTCTGCGCAGTATCGCCGAAGATGGCCGCGGGCTGCTTATCTATGAGAACAAGGAAGGCCGCGGCATCGGCCTGCTAAACAAGCTTCGAGCGTATGAGCTGCAGGATCAGGGCGCCGATACGGTGGAAGCGAATGAGAAACTCGGCTTCGATTCCGACTTACGCGACTATGAGCTCCCCGGTGCGATTCTGCAATACTTCGGCTTGAAGGAAATCCGCCTGCTCTCGAACAATCCGCAGAAAGTGGAGGCGGTTGAGAAAGCAGGCGTGAAGGTCGTCGCGCGCGTTCCGTGTCTCGCCGGAGTAGTCGGAACACGCCAAGCCTACCTTCGCACCAAGCAGGAAAAGATGGGTCACCTGCTCGAAATCGGCGCGGAGCCGGAAGTCCCGCCTCAATCCTGAGCGATACAGCTTACCGCACCGCGAAGATTGTCCACGGCTGCGAATCCATGTCGCGCAGAATCTCGGCCGTCCATTCGAATTCGGGATGGAGCGTAAGGAATTCGGACCCGCGAAAATTCAGGCCGCAGGGATGCCCCAGCGCTGCGGAGAAGGTCATCTTCTTTGCGCCCGCGGCGTCCGTCACTTTGGCTTGCACGGTGCCGGCGGGACCGAACTGCGGCTCCCAGTTCCCCATGCCGCGCGGAGAAAGATCGACGTGACCGCACAGCGTCCGCTCGTCCGGATCGATCTTATTTTCGAACGCATCAAAGTGATCCGCCAGCATCTGCTTGCCGAGAGTCACGTCAATTCTTCCGCGGTCCTCCGCCATCAGTTGCTTCCACCGCAGATGCCGCGCGTTTTGGCTGCTGGCGGGGTTCGCCGGGTCGAACGTAGTCTCCTCGCGGATCAGGTCGGGGTTCGCCGCGAAGTTCGAGCCCACATAATACCCGTCCTTCGTGCGGTTGAGCGTCACATGTTGTAAGCCCAGTTCGAGGCTGGCGATTTCATTGGTCCGGCTATCGGCCACGAGCCACGTATTGGCATAGCCGCCGTTGTTGCCCGCTTCCATGATGTTGGCGAACTGTGCGATCGAGCCGGCATACTGCATCGCCTTGCGCGCGCGCACAAATTCGGGGACGCCATTGGGGTTGAAGCCGGCGAAGGCGCTGATGGTAGTCTCGGTAATCACAAGGCCGGCTGAGTTGACACCCCAATCGTCACCGCTGTCGATCACTCCAGGCGTCCCATCCATCAGGATGTGATAGCCCTTCGCCGGAACGATGTCGAAAATCACGTTCCACCGTTCGCCCGAAGCGTAGCTCGACCACGCGTTATGACCGATCACGATGCGCCCGTCGCGAGTGTAGCTGCCGGTTGCTACAAAGGCACTGCAGCGATCCGCCGTGCCGGTGACGTTCGGCTTGCCGCGTCTGAGCCAACGGTCGTAATAGGGCTGTTCCATGGAGGCATTCAGCGCCAGCACATCCCACAGATCCGCCTTCACGCCCTGTGCCTTCAATCCATCAGCGATCCCGCGGAGTTCCTGCCGGTATTCCGGCTCGATGTGCGGCCAAAACACATCGCGCGCGCTCTGCCGGAAGAAATCCCAGGTCTTGCCCTCGTCGTGCTCCAGTTCCGTTTTGGTGACGAGCAGGTTGTCTTCGATTTCGTGCGCCAGAAGAGATCCATGTTGGAAGCCGATCTCGGCCGGTGTTCCTTCCAAATGAACGTAGATCCAACCGTTCCGCGCCGGCGCGCGCGAGGCGTGCTTGAGGCGGGCATCAGACAGCGAATTAGTCGAGAATGACAGACACGCCATGCCCAGCAGCAGGCCAGCCGCAAGGCAGGCGATACGGCGCATGCCGGTATTATAGTAAATGGCGAGCATGAACGAGACCACGCAAGAGAATAAGCTGACTGCGCGCGTCAAGGCCGGCGGCTGCGCGTCCAAGCTAAGTCCCAAGATACTGGACCAGGTTCTGGCGACGGTGCCTCGCTGGCCCGATCCCAATGTGCTGATCGGGTTTGACACTGCCGATGACGCCGGTGTCTATCAGATCACGCCCGAGCTGGCGCTGGTGCAGACTATCGATTTTTTTACGCCGGTGGTGGACGATCCGTACACCTTCGGCGCCATTGCTGCCGCCAATGCGCTGAGTGACGTTTACGCCATGGGCGGGCGGCCCATCAGCTCGCTTTCCGTACTTGCCTATCCGGCTAAAGGCGATCTCGCCGATTTGGAACAAATCCTCAAGGGCGGTGCCGCCAAGATGCGCGAGGCCGGTTGTTCGATCCTCGGCGGGCACAGTGTGGCCGATGACGAAATCAAGTTCGGCTATGCGGTCACCGGCACGGTGCATCCGGCGCGCGTCAAGGCCAACGCATCGGCGCGGCCGGGAGACACTTTGGTATTCACCAAACGCCTGGGCACCGGTGTGATTTCGACTGCGCTGAAGCGAGGAATCGCTGCCGCGGAGCACGTGGATGGGGCAATTCAATCCATGCTCACGCTGAATCGGCACGCCTGTGAGCAGATGCTGCGCTTCGACGTGCACGGCTGCACCGACGTCACGGGCTTCGGTTTGTTCGGCCATGCCCGCGAAATGGCTCTGGCGAGCAACGTGACCATCGAAATCAATAGCGATTGCCCGCGGTTCCTTCCCGGCGCGCTCGACTATGCCCGCCAAGGCGCGCTGCCCGGCGGCTTGAAGAACAACCGCGAGTTCGCATCGTGCGCGGTGGAGATCGCGGCGAGTGTGCCGCCTGAACTGGAAGACCTGCTCTACGATCCGCAAACTTCAGGCGGCCTGCTGATCGCGCTTCCTGATCGCAATGCTTCCGAACTGGAGCGCGCGCTGGAAGGAGCCTATCGCATCGGCCGCGTGGCGCCGCGCGGAGAGAAACCTATTCGTCTGTTATAAGACCGATCGCATCATCGTTTGCCGTGATATGTTCTGCGCCGCTGTGGTGATCAGCCGCCACATCGCGCGTGCCTCTGACCCGGCCGGAGAAACTCGACGCATGCCTCAGGAAACTGAATCCGCTTTGCCTGCGGCCGCCCTGAGTTGACGCCGCCTCGCGCGGTGAAAAGTTACAATCGGTTCTATGCGCCGGCGCACCTACGCTCTGGCTGTCCTCATGACCACCACTATGATTGCCGCCGATACCGTGTCCAAGCCTCCGGTGGCGCGCTTCATTCCGCACACATCCGTGTTGAATGGCGACACCCGGATTGACAATTACTTCTGGCTGCGTAGCCGGGAAAACCCCGCGGTCATCGACCACCTCAACGCGGAAAACCGCTATACCGAGGCCACCATGAAGCCCTTCGAGGGGCTTCAGAAGAAGCTCTACCAGGAAATCCTCGGCCGCGTGAAGGAGTCGGACCTCTCCGTTCCGGCGCGCATCGGCGACTACTTTTATTACCAACGCACCGAAAAGGGACAGCAGTACGCCATTTACTGCCGCAAGAAGGGGAACCTTAAAGCCCCGGAAGAAGTTTTGCTTGACCCGAACGAACTGGCTCGCGGCCAGAAGTATTTCCGCATCGGCGCGTGCGAGCCGAGCCCCGATCACCAGATGCTGGCCTATTCGGCGGATCTTTCCGGTGACGAGGTCTACACCATCCACGTGAAGGACCTGCGCACGGGACGATTGCTCGCGGATTCAACCGGCGGCGCGAGTGACGAACTCCAGTGGGCCGCCGACAATCGCACATTCTTCTACACCACGATCGACGCCGCCAAGCGGCCGGATAAAGTTTTCCGCCATCGTCTGGGAGCCGCACCCGGAACCGACGTGCTGGTCTATCAAGAGCCGGATGAACGTTTCAGCATTGACCTGAGCCGCAGCCGCAGCCGCGCGTTCATTTTTCTCGACATCAACAGCCACACCACATCGGAATACCGCTACCTGCGCGCCGACGATCCCGACGGCACTTTCCATGTGCTCTTCCCGCGACGCCAGGGCATCGAATATGATGCCGAACACCACGGCGATTCTTTCTATGTGCTGCTTAACGACGCCGGTCCCAATTTCCGGCTGGTCAAGACGCCGGTTGCGCATCCTTCGTCTGAGAATGCTACCGAAGTGATTCCGCAGCGCACGGACGTTCTGCTGGAACAGGTAGAGACCTTTCGCAATCACCTGGTTGTACTCGAGCGCGACCACGGCCTGCGACAGGTCGCCATTCAGAATCTTTCCACCGGAAAGAAACACCGCATCCGGTTTCCCGAGCCGGTGTACACGGTCATTCTCTCGAGCAATCCGGAATACAACACCAACCAATTGCGCTTTACCTATACGTCGCTGGTGACGCCGTCTTCCGTCTATGACTACGATATGGACCAGGAAACCCGCGAACTGAAAAAGGAAACGGAAGTCCTGGGCGGCTATGATCCCTCGCAGTATGTTTCCGAACGCCTGTTTGCCACGGCGCCCGATGGCGTGGAGGTGCCGATTTCGCTGGTCTATAAGAAAGGGCTCACGCGCAGCGGCAACAATCCGACGCTGCTCTATGGCTATGGAGCCTATGGGTCGACGGTCGAGCCGGCTTTTTCTTCCGACCGTCTGAGTCTTCTCGATCGCGGATTCATCTATGCGATCGCCCATGTTCGAGGCGGGTCCGAAATGGGCCGGCCGTGGTATGACGCCGGCAAGATGATGCACAAGAAGAACAGCTTCACCGACTTCATCGCCTGTGCGGAATACCTGATCTCGCACAAGTACACATCGAGCGCGCATCTCGCCATCATGGGCCGCAGCGCTGGCGGTCTACTGATGGGCGCGGTGGCGAACCTGCGTCCGGATCTTTTCCGGACTGTGATCGCCGAAGTGCCCTTCGTCGATGTCCTGAACACGATGCTCGACCCCACACTGCCTCTCACCGTCACGGAGTACGAAGAATGGGGCGACCCTAGGCAGAAGGCCGCTTACGACTACATCAGTTCTTATTCGCCGTACGACAATGTGCAGGCAAAGGTCTACCCGAACATGCTCATCACGGGTGGATTAAATGACCCGCGCGTTTCCTACTGGGAGCCCGCCAAATGGGCGGCGAAGCTACGGGCACTGAAAAAGGGCAACCATCTGCTGCTGCTCAAAACGAACATGGGCTCAGGCCACTTCGGCGCGTCAGGCCGCTATGAGCGCTTTCAGGAAACCGCCTTTGACTACACGTTTCTGCTGATGACCTTCGGAATGGAATAGAAGGAGTAGCGGTGCTTTTCAGCGCGCGACCGGTTGTTTACGGGTTGGCCTGTGTCGCCGGTTCCTCCACCGGCAGCGGAGGCTCTGTGGGCGGATGTTCAGGTTGTGGTTGTGGCACAGGGGTTATTTGCGGAACCTGGGGTTTTGTTTGCGCCGGAGCGTCGTGTTTCGGTCCCAGGCCCAGCGCGATTAGCGACAGTGAATTGATCTTGCCGGAATCATCAATGTTTTGATCCGCCTGGAATTTCTTCAGTGCGCCTACGGATGTCTGGTTCCAGGAACCGGTGGCCTCTTCGGGCTGCAGGTAGCCCTTTGCCACCAACGCGTCCTGAATCTCCTTATACCGCTCCGGCGTCGGCGTCGTTTGCCGGTTGCGCCAGGTTGTCCGAGTGGTGCGATGCCGGCGCGAAGTTGTTTTCTTGCTGCCGGCCTTGTGAGTTCGGCTGGTGGTGTGCGTGGTCGCTGCTCTCGTTCCGGCGGAGGATTTCTTCTTTGTGCTGGTGGCCTTCGAACTTTTCTTGTGGACGGTCCTGGTGGCGCTTTCCGCATTCCAGCAGAAAAGCAACCATCCCAACACCCCAACCATACACACAAGTTTCCGCATCACTAAACCCGGTAAGAATCTATTTTAGCAACCCGATTGTAAAGAAAAAGGGCGGCCAGGCATTTGCCTGGCCGCCCCGAAGAAAACATCAGCAGTGGATTTCCCTATTGCGCATTAGCCGGCAGCGTGCCTGCCAGGAATGCGGAGTTCCAGTCGCCACCCCGGCCTTGCTGGCGCAGGACGTGGAACGCTACCGCTTCGCCCGGCTTCAACGTGCTTTGAATCCGCCGCACATCTTCCACCGAATTCACCGGCTGGCGATTGATCGAAAGCAGGATGTCGTGCGCCTGCAGTCCGATGTCCTCGGCGAACGATCCCGGCTCGACCGACACCACCTGAATCCCGCCCTTCTGCTTAATGCCCAGATTCTGGCGGGCTTCATCCGAGAGATTCTGGATCGACATGCCGAACTTTGCCGTCGTGCCTTCCGCTTTGTTGCCTTCATCGGACTGGCCCGAACCAAACTGATCAGGGAAGACCTGCGCCAAGTCGCCTACCACTACCTTGAAGTCCTGACGCTTCCCCTCGCGAACCGCTGTGATATTGAGCGTCGAACCCACAGGAGTACCGGTCACAGTGCTCACCAACTGGCTGCCATCGTGCATCGGCTTGCCGTTGATCGCGACAATCACATCGCCTGCTTTGAGGCCGGCCTTGTCCGCCGGACCACCAGGGGCCACGTTTTGTACGAATACGCCTTCCGTTACGCCGTACGCTTTGAGCAGGCTGCGGGCCTGTTCGCTGTCGGACTGCGTAAACTGGACGCCGATCGAACCACGCGTCACCTTACCGTTCTTGATAATCGCGTTGTAGACCTGCACTGCCGTGTTGATCGGCAACGCGAATCCAATACCCTGATAACCGCCCGACCGTGACGCGATCGCCGTGTTGATTCCAATCACTTCACCCCGCGCGTTCAATAGCGGGCCGCCGCTGTTGCCCGGATTAATGGCCGCATCGGTTTGCAGGAAGTGCTGGAATTGCGAACTGTCGCCGCCTGGAATGTCGCGCTCTTTCGCGCTGATGATGCCGGCGGTCACGGTCGCCTGAAATCCGAATGGCGAACCAATGGCAACAGCCCAGTCGCCTACCTGCACGGCGTCCGAGTTGCCGATTTTTGCCGCCGCCAAGTCATGCTTGTTCTCAACGCGGATCACCGCCAGATCAGTCGGGGCATCCACACCCACAACCTTGGCGTCATATTCGGCGGGATCGCCGGTAAATTTCACTTGAATCCGGTCGGCCTTATCGACAACGTGATTGTTAGTCAGGATATAGCCGGCGCGATCCACCACTACTCCGGAACCGAGCGCGTAACCGCGCCGCTCCGGCATATCAGGCGCGCCGTTTCCAAAGGGATTTCCACCGAAGAAACGGTAGAGGAAGTCCTGCATCCCGTTGTCATCCTGATCGCCATCATCCGGCTGCTGCTGCTGCATCTGCCGGCGCCCGCTACGGGCCTGGGTGGGATTCTTCGGTAGATACGTGGTCGAGATATTCACCACGGAAGGTTCAACCTGCTTGGCAATCTGACTGAATGTGGTGGATAGTTCGACCGGACTCGGTATGGTTAGCGGCGTCGCTCCCGGCGCCACGGCACTTTCTTTTGCCGCCTTCACGCCGGAATTCACGAGTGTTCCAATCACAATACCGATCGATAGTGTGAATAACACGAGCGTAAACGACAGCAATTTCTGCGTGCGCAACTTGTCAAAGAAACTCATTGGATTCGCTTAACTCCTCCGCGTACTTGCAGTCGGAAACATTATATTCCCCGCCGCAACCAGCTATTTTGATGGATGTAGCCGCGAACTTAGCGGTTTCATCTCCACCATCACAATACCGCCCAGGATGAGAGCCGCTCCGGCAGCCGCGCGTCCTGACAGGCTCTCACCCAGCAACCAGAACGAAGTCATCCAGGCGAAAACCGGCTCCAAAGTGAAGATCAATGCTGTCCGGGTCGAGGTCGTGTATCGCTGTGCCCACGCCTGGATGGAAAAAGCCAGCGCGGTCGCCAATACTCCAGTAACCAGTATGGCGTAGATTACAGCCGGGTGCCAATCCAGGCGAGGCGTTTCCGCCCACCCGAATAGTACGAGTGCCAACACGGCGGTGGTACTAACCTGTACTACGGACAACACTTCAAAGTTCACTTCTTCGGCATAATGGCCCAGCGTCACGATGTGCGCCGCGAAGGCAACAGCGCAAATCAGCGTCAGCAAGTCTCCGCGTCCCGCCATCCATTGACCATGGGCAATCGGGAATACATCTCCGATCAATAACAGCCCCATACCGGCCGTCGCAACAAGCACTCCAGCCACTTCGACCATCCGGGGTCTGTTTTTATAGACGAGCGAAGCCAATAAAGGTACCATCACGGAGGATAAACCTGTGATGAACGCCGATTTTGAGGCGGTGGTGAATCGCAATCCGAGCGTCTGAAACAGATACCCGCAGAACAGAAAAATGCCTGCCAGCGCGCCGCCGCGGACCGCTTTCCACGTCTCACGGGCCGCGGGCCATTTCCGCCGAAAGATGACCAGAAGCAGCGCCGCGGCCAGCGTGAAACGGAGCGCCACGAACAAAATCGGGGAAACATCATCCAGCGCGGTTTTCACGAGGACGAATGTAGTTCCCCAGACCAGCGTGTTAAAGAGCAGGGCTAACTCTGCTCGACCCCGCATCAT
Source organism: Bryobacteraceae bacterium (assembly GCA_035550475.1). Taxonomy (GTDB): domain Bacteria; phylum Acidobacteriota; class Terriglobia; order Bryobacterales; family Bryobacteraceae; genus DASZPB01. Next base: position 84,825 of record DASZPB010000040.1, read on the forward strand.
TTTGCGCTTCCGCTCACCGCGAGCTGGGTATCGCGCATGAGCAGAAGCAGCACCAGCAGGATTCGTTTCAATCCCAGGTCACGGCCTTCCGGCTTGAACCATTCCTGGGACGTATGCGCGCCGCCGCCTACTCCGCCGGCGCCGATCGCGATGGCTGGAATGCCGAGCGAAAGTGGAATATTGGCGTCGGTCGACGAACAGTAGAGGTGTGAGCGAATCCCCAGGTGCGCATCCACTGCGCGCGCGTATTGCAGGATGGGCGCATTCTCCGGCAGGGCCGCTGCCGGCCGTGAGCCGATCTCTTTCAGCTTCGCGGTGACTTTTCCGCCGATGGCGCGCTGATTTTCCCACTCCCTGGCGCGATCGACGGCGGCGGCCAGGGTCTCCACCAATTCGTCCATCTTTTCGTTGCTCTCCGAACGAATGTCCACCTTCGCCCGCGCGGCCTGCGGGATCGCGTTCACGCTGGCTCCGCCTTCAATCAGGCCTACGTTGATGGCGGATTTCGGCGATCCGTTGAGCTTCGTTTCGGAGAAAATCGAGACCGCCCGGCAGAGCGCATGCAGCGGATTTCCAACACCGAAATCGCTCCAGCTATGTCCGCCCGGGCCACTAAACGCGATTTCGAAGCGGCGGCTCCCGAGTCCGCGCGTGGTGATGTGGTCCGTATGCGCGCCATCCACGACCACGAACGCGCCGATCTTCCGGCCGAGCGGGGATTGTTTGCAGAGATGTCTCATGCCGAGCAGATTGCCTTCCCCTTCCTCGCCCACATTGGCAACCAGCAGCAGGTCCGAGCACAAACCCTCCGTGAGCGGGCAGGATTTCCACGCGCGGGCAACCGCCAGTAGCGCTGCCAGGCCCGCGCCGTTATCAGAGATGCCCGGTCCGCGGAAGCGGCCGTCCGCGTCCACCGTTACTTCCTCTTTGTTGCGCGGCGCGATTACGGTGTCGAGGTGCGCCGTCAGCGCCACGTAGGGTCCGCTTCCAAGCCATGCCGCAACATTCCCGGCGCGATCAACCGATGATTCCCATCCCAGTTCGCGAAACTGAGCCGCGAACCATGCGGCACGTTCCTGCTCGAGAAACGTGGGAGCCGGCACACGGCAGAGCTGCAGGTGCATCTCATTGATCCACTGCTTTTCGCGGGTGAACCATTGAAGGCACTCATGTACTCCCCGGGAGCCGGCAATCTCGCTGACGTTAAAGCCCGCCGACGCTGTGTTAACCCCCATCCAACTGCCAGTGTATCAATGCACCACGAGGAAGGGGCCGATTCCTGTGCGCTGCCGGGTCGCGTTCACTCGGGGATATATCGGCGGCGTTACAGTTTCAGGCTCTTGAGATACTCGCGGAACGGACCACCCAAGTCATGACGCGCCAGCGCAAATTCCACGGTGGCTTTGAGGAAGCCGAGCTTGTCGCCAGCGTCATAGCGCGTGCCTTCAAAGCGGTAGGCGTATATCGGGCGGCGGTGTAGAAGGTGCTTGAGCGCGTCAGTCAACTGGAGCTCGCCGCCGCTACCGGGTTGAATCGTCTGGAGGCTGTCGAAAATTTCCGGGGTCAAAACATAGCGGCCAATGATCGCCAGATTCGACGGAGCGTCCGCCGGCTTCGGTTTTTCCACCAGATCGCGAATGCGGTAGACGCGGTCATGGCTGCCGTTATGGCGCACCGGTTCAGCATCGATGCATCCATAGGCGGAAATAGCTTCCGGCGGCACTTCCATCACGGCCAATACGGGCGCGCGGAAGAACTCGTGCACGTCCAGCAACTGGCGCAGGCAGGGTGTTTCCGCTTCGATCACGTCGTCAGCCAGCACAACCGTGAATGGTTCGCCTGCCACCAGTTCCATGGCGCGCAGCACGGCGTGGCCCAGGCCGAGCGCTTCCCGCTGCCGGACGTAGGACACATTGATCATGTCTGAGATGTTGCGCACGATCGCGAGCAGATCCTTTTTCGAGCGGCTCTCCAGCAGGTATTCCAATTCGAAGCTGACATCGAAGTGATCTTCGATGGCGGACTTTCCCCGGCCGGTCACGATGATGATGTTCTGAATCCCGGAGTGCAGCGCTTCTTCAACCCCGTACTGGATGATCGGCTTATCCACAATCGGGAGCATTTCCTTTGGCTGCGCCTTGGTGGCAGGCAGGAAACGGGTGCCCAAACCAGCGGCTGGGAAAACTGCTTTTCGTACTTTGACCGGCATCTTTTACAGTTTGGTGCCCAGAAGGCTCAGTTGGCAACTGGTGAATTGTCTTCCGGAGCGCCCTATGCTATCAATAGGGTACCTGGGAAATTATTAGCAATGGCATATGTAATAGCAGAACCCTGCATTGGAACGAAGGACACTGCGTGCGTAGACGCATGCCCCGTGGATTGCATTCATCCTAAAAAAGATGAGGGCAATTTCGCGGACCACGAAATGCTCTATATCGACCCCGTTGAATGCATTGATTGCGGCGCCTGCGTCCCGGTTTGTCCGGTTTCGGCGATCTTTGCGCTCGATGATCTGCCGGAAAAATGGGCAGACTTCACAGCCAAGAACGCCGAATACTACAAAAGATAGGTTTTTCGTTCTGCCGCCCGCCGGAGCCGCATCACGCTCCGGGGCGGTAGGTGGCAAAGGCTGTATCGGTTTCCCACAGCCGCACTGATCCGAGAGACACTCCCGGCCTGGTTCCCAGGCCCTGATTGATTTCGTCGTAAATATACCTGGCCATGTTTTCGGCCGAGGGGTTGAGCACGTCAAAGGGTGGAAACTCGTTCAGCCACTGATGGTCGAGCCGGTCCAGCACTGCGTGGACTACTTTCTTCAACTCTACAAAATCCACCAGCAGCCCGATGGAATCGAGCTCCGGCCCATGTATCGTGACCTGGCAGCGGTAGTTATGGCCGTGCACGTTCTCGCACTTGCCGTGATAGTTGCGCAGCGCGTGTCCTGCGGCGAATGTCTCCTCAATGGTGACTTCAAACATCGAAAAACTTCTCCACGTCTTCCAAACGGGTAGTGAACCCGTAATCAGGCAGACTGTCAAAAAATACCTGGCCGTAGCGCTGTTTCGTGATGCGATTATCCAGCAAGACCAGCACGCCGCGGTCCGATTTACTGCGGATCAGCCGTCCCAGGCCCTGCTTTAATGCGATCGCAGCTTGTGGGATCTGGTAGTCGTAAAAAGGATTCCCACCGGCCCGCCGGATAGTCTCGATCCGGGCATTCACCACAGGATCGTTTGGCACCGCGAAAGGTAGTTTATCTATGATAACGCAGCTCAGTTGTTCGCCCGGCACATCCACGCCCTGCCAGAAAGATGAGGTGGCGAAAAGCACGCAGTTCGGCGTGGAGCGGAACTCATCCAGCAGCGCGCGTCGCGGCCCGGTGCCTTGCAGCAGGGTGGGATAGTCGATTTCGAGTGAGACACGGTCGTGGATCAGCCGCATCTGCTGGTAACTGGTGAACAGCACGAAGGCTCGCCCGCGGCTGTGCCGCAGAATGCGCGCCACTTCCTCGGCAGCCGCTCTTGTGAAGGCCGGGTTGCGCGGCTCGGGCAACTCCTGCGGCACATAAAAGAGCGCCTGTTTGCGGTAGTCGAAGTGGCCCGGCACCACGAGTGTGCGTGCGCCCGTCACGCCCAGCCGTTTCTCCACGTATTCAAAACCGCCGGCCACCGCCAGCGTAGCGGAGGTGAGAATCACCGTATCGACCTTGTCGAACAAGTGCCCCGCCATGATGGAAGAAACATCAATCGGCGTAGCTTGCAGAAAACAGCCGCGGCCGCGTTTCTCCACCCAGTAGACATAGCGCTCATCGTCCTCTTCCAGCAGGAAGCGGAGACCCACGGTCAGTTCTTGGGTGCGGCGGAACAGTGGAATGGTTTCTTCGGGAGGATTCTGCAAGAGCTTCAAATGAGAGCCGATCAGCTCCAGCGCCGCCAGCAGGTCTGAGTAGACCTCTTCGTTATCTTCGCGGAATGCATCGCGGCCTTCAAAGGCGGCGCGGCCTTCGCCTTCGCCGAATAAACCGAAAAACACCGCCGTCAACTCTTCGAGCCTCTGCAGAATACGGTCCAGTTCCGGGGTGGCGAACTTCTTCATCCGCGCGATCACGGCGATATCGCGGCGCAGTTCCTGAAAGCGGTAGTTGCTGATGGAGACGCCGAAATACTGCCCCGCCACATCCTCGATTTCGTGGGCTTCATCGAAAACGACGGCATGATATTCCGGCAGGATGCCGCCTTCGTAATTCTCATCGCGCAGCGCGAGATCGGCGAAGAAAAGATGGTGGTTGACGATGATAATGTCGCTTTCGAGCGCTCGCTGATGCATCAGCGTGATGAAGCAGCGGCTGTAGTTCGGGCACTTCTGGCCGGTGCACAGTTCGCTGCGCGCGTCAATTTTCGCCCACGCGGAACTGGATTCCGGAAGCGTGTTGATTTCCGCGCGGTCGCCGAATTCCGTGGTCTTTTCCCACTCGCGAATCACCCGGAAATCCGCGACCTCTTCCAGCCCGGTGAGCACCGGCTCTTTCTCCGCGTCGTAGATCTTCTGACGGCAGGCGTAGTTGTTGCGGCCCTTCATGTAGCAGACCTTCAACGGCCGCGAAAAGTGTTGTTGCAGAAACGGAACGTCCTTGAAGAAAAGTTGTTCCTGCAGATTCTTAGTGCCGGTGGAAACCACAATCCGCTTGCCGGAAAGCAGCGCGGGCACCAGATACGCCAGCGTCTTGCCGGTGCCGGTGCCGGCCTCGACGATCAGATGGCGGCGATTCGCCAGCGCGGCTTCCACGGCTTCGGCCATCTCCACCTGGCCCGGGCGGAACTCATAATTCGGATGCCACTTCGAGAGCGTGCCGTGCTGGGAAAAGAACTGCCGCGCGCCTGCGGTTTGGGCCTGAGTCGGCATGAAGATGCTTCAATTTTAACGTAGCGGATTCGAAAGCCTCGATGAACGGAAAGGGCTTTTCTCCTCCTGCCACCGACTGCTGGTGATACGCTTGGGTAGATGGCCCGGTACGAAATAGACCACGGGCGGCGCTCTCCGGGTTCCTCTGCCGGCCGTGTCAGCCTCATTATTGTCCTCATTATTTTGTTCCTGGGTGCGCGGTCGATCGCCTCCTACATCATTGAAGTCGAATGGTGGAAGGAACTCGGCCAATTCCGCACATTCCTGAGCATGCTGACTTACAGCATCGCGCCGGTGCTCGCGGCAACCGTGCTGGCGTTCCTCGTGCTCTGGGTGGCGCACGCGCGTGCTCTCAAGTTTGCAGGCACTGCGCTATCTGAGCACAGGGTGTACGCCCGGATCGCGGCTCTGGCGCTGCTGGCCGTGAGTTTTCTGGTGGCCGTGTCTTCTATTGATACGTGGACCGTGGTGCGCTTTGCGGGTTCGCGCGGAATGCACCTTCCGGCCGGGCCGTGGCATGATGCCGTATTCGGCAAGCCGCTCTCGTTCTACCTTTTCGATCTGCCTTTCTACCTGATGCTGCGCAGCTACCTGCTGGCGCTGGTGATCCTCTGCATTCTGGTCTATTGGCTCGGCGCGCGAGCATGGCAATTGCGATATCGTTTGCCCCAGTTGCGGGACGAACGAGAATTTGATCCTTCACTACTGCGCCTGGAAGGCGGCCTCGAATCGCGCTTTCTGCGTGGGGCGGCCGTCGTCCTGCTGCTGGCCGTAGCTCTGCAGTATTTCCTCTCGCGCTATCAGATGGTCTACAACGACCACGGCAGCTTTTTGGTAGGAATCGACTACGTCGATCTGCGCATCGGCTTGCCGCTCAAATGGCTCGTCATCTTTGCCTGCCTGGCCGCGGCCGCGCTCGTGTGGGTTCGCCGCTGGGTGCTGGCCGCGTCGATGGCGCTGGCGCTTTTGATCGAACTCATTGTGCCGCAGGCGGTGGCGGCGCTCTACGTGCGGCCGAATGAGATCTCGCTCGAACGCCCCTACATCGACGAGCACATTCACGCCACGCGCAGCGCATTCGGCATCGAGCAGCACGTCAAGGAAGAGGATTTCAAGGTTGACCCGAATGCCTCGATCGACGTGCAGCAGCACAAGGCGCTGCTCGATAACGTTCGGCTTTGGGATTGGCGGGCGTTCCACGACACCGTTACGCAAATCCAAGCCCTGCGGCCGTACTACACATTTAACGACAGCGATGTAGACCGCTATACCATCAACGGTCAGTATCGGCAGGTGCTCTTGTCTCCGCGCGAACTTGATGTCCGCCAGCTTTCCGATGCGCGCAATAACTGGATCAATCCGGCTTTCATCTATACCCACGGCTACGGCCTGGTGCTCGCCGAAGTGAGCGAGCTGACTCCTGACGGCTTACCCTCACTGCTCATCGAAAACGCGCCGCCCGAAGTGAATACACCGAGCTTGAGGCTCACCAAGCCGCAGATCTATTACGGTGAAGTTACCCACGAGCCCGTGTTCGTCAGCACGGCTCAGGAGGAATTTGACTATCCTTCGGGAGAGAAAAACGTTCGCTCGCGTTATGACGGCAAGGGCGGTTTTCCCATCGATTCCTGGGGACTGCGGCTGGCGGCCGCTATCTCCGAAGGTGAGCCGAACATTCTGCTCACTGATTACTTCACTCCCGCCAGCCGCATGATGATTCACCGCAACGTGCGGGAGCGCCTGCAGACGCTGGCCGGCTTCATCCAGTGGGACCGCGATCCTTATCTGGTTATCACCGATTCCGGGCGCCTCGTGTGGATGGTGGATGGCTATACGACCTCGGACGCCCATCCTTACTCGCGCGAACTCGACGTGCCGGATATGGGCAGTCTGAATTACATTCGCAACGCGGTGAAAGCGACCATCGATGCGTACGACGGCGAGACGCACCTTTATGTCTTCGCTCCCGACGACCCCATCATCGGCGCCTATAGCCGCCTCTTTCCGGATCTGTTTCGTCCCGAATCCGAGATGCCGCCCGATCTGCGCAGGCACGCGCGCTATCCCGAGACGCTCTTCCGCATCCAGGCCGAGATTTACCGCACGTATCACATGCTCGACCCACAATCGTTCTATAACAAGGAAGATCTTTGGGACTTAGCGCGATACGTTCCGAGCCAGGGCGGCGGTCCGATTCCAGTAACCCCCACGTATGTGATGGCGACTCTTCCCGGCCAGGACAAGCCCGAATTCCTGCTGCTGATGCCATTTACCCCACGCAATAAAGACAACCTCATCGGCCTGATGGTGGCGCGTTGCGACGGCGATTCCCTGGGAGACATCGTGGTGCTACTGCTTTCCAAGCAGGAGCTGATTTTCGGCCCGATGCAGATTGCCGCGCGGATCAATCAGGACCAGAACATTGCCAAAGATCTGACGCTGTGGAACCAACAATCCTCGCAAGTGCTCCGCGGACAGATTCTGGTGGAGCCAGTGGGTAACACGTTCCTGTACGTAGACCCGATCTACATTCAGGCAACCGATGCGCGAATGCCGCAGTTGAAGAAGGTGGTCCTGGTAGTCGGCGACCGGCTGATCTATACGGATTCTTACCAGGAGGCGCGGGCGCAACTGGCGAGCATGCAAGGCCAGGCCGCGCCTGCCATCCAGGCCCAGGTAAGCACGCAAGGCACGGCGGCGCCATCGCCGCCAAGGGCCCCCGCGCAACCAGTAACAGATCAGCGCATCGAGCGCATCCGCGCGCATCTGAACCGGTACCGTGAATTGGCGGCGCAGGGCCATTGGGCCGAAGCCGGCAAAGAATTGGATGCAATTCAGACCGAGGTGAAGTAAAGGCTTCGCTTTGGGCGCGCGAGGCTGCTTCCCTAAATCGCTCGCACTCGCTGAGTTGTCTTGCTAATTGTCGCGATACAGGATAATGCGCTATCTTTTTGCCAAAATGTTATCGCAGCATTCGTAGATTAGGGTATTCTAATTGACGGTATACAGGTAGAAGCCCCCAGTAATCGGCCAAAATTCAAAGAAAATTGTTTTTTGAGAAATTTCTGATGAAACTGGCACCCGGACTATGGCTACCCGCCTCCGGCTAGACTTACATTTGAGAAGTCACTATCTTCGCCGGTTGGAACCGCTGGGTCGCAAAGAGCGATTCGTTCGCGCAGTATGATCGACACCAAACCTCTGAAGCGCCAGAGAGGCGGAATTCACCCGAAGGCGCGAATGCTCGCCGCCCTCTGCGGACTGTTGGCTTTGGTCGGCCTGACCTACACGGACCACTTTCATAACGCGTTTCACTTCGACGACAGCCACGCTGTCGTCGAAAACCCATACATCCGCGATCTGCATAATATTCCGCGTTTCTTTACCGACGGCGCGACTTCGAGCGCACTGCCCGCGAATCGTGTCTACCGCCCGGTCGTGATGACATCTCTGGCTGTCGATTATTGGCTCGGCCGCGGCCTCCAACCCCTCTGGTTTCACATCTCGACCTTCTTCTGGTTCCTGGTTCAGCTTGGATTGATGTTCCTGCTCTTTCGCAGCATTCTCGACCGGTCGAGGCCGGCAGGCGCCGGAGGCGGGAGTTTCGCGAACGCCTGGGTGGCACTGTTTGCGGTAGCGCTTTACGGCGTCCATCCGGTTATGGCCGAAACGGTCAACTACATCATCCAGAGAAGCGATTTATACGCCGCGCTGGCTGTAATCGCGGGTCTGGTGATGTACATCGAATTGCCGGGTCTGCGGCGGTTTGGCCTGTACCTGCTGCCTGTGGTCGCCGGAATCCTGAGCAAGGCGACGGCTGCCGTCTTTCCCGCGCTGCTCTTTGCATGGATCTGGCTCTTTGACGACAGCGGCGTCAAACGGGCTCTGCGGCGCACGATGCCGGCGCTGCTCGTGACGGGCGCGGTCTCGTGGTTCACCATCCGGATGACGCCGCCAACCTACGTGACCGGAGCCTTCTCCGCATATGCCTACCGCATCACACAACCCGCGGTGCTCCTCGGATACTTTCTGAAGTTTTTTGTTCCACTCGGCTTGAGTGCCGATACCGACCGCGTCGCAAAGAGCAGCTTTCTTCAAGAGGACATTGTGTATGGCTTTGTCTTTATATTGGCGGCTACGGGTATTGCGTTGTGGTGCACAAAGAGGCGGGAGTTGCGGCCCATCGGGTTTGGCCTCGCATGGTTTCTGATCACATCGCTTCCGACTTCCGTGATTGCTCTGGCGGAAGTGGAGAACGATCACAGAATGTACCTTCCGTTCGTAGGCTTGACGCTCAGCGTCTGTTGGGCCGCCGCGCTGCTGATCGAGAGACGCGGAATTGCAGCCAAAGTGTTCCTTCCTGTTTGCGCGCTGGTGCTGATCGCTTTTGCCCTGGGAACCTGGGAAAGGAATCAGGTTTGGCGAACGGACGAATCGCTCTGGCGAGACGTGACCATCAAGAGCCCGAACAACGGCCGCGGCCTCATGAATTACGGTTTGACGCTGATGGAGAAAGGGCGCTATCCGGAGGCGCTAGCGTATTTCGACCGCGCGCTGGCGCACAATCCGAATTACTACATTCTCGAAATCAATCTCGCGATTGCCAATGGCGCCATGGGCAAATCCAACGATGCCGAGCGCCACTTTCAAAGGGCGATTCAATTGGCGCCCGCCGACGCATCGGCACAATATTTCTATGCCCGATGGCTCGCCGGTGCTCAGCGGGCAGCCGAGGCGATCGAGCATCTGAAGATCGCCATCCGCGAGAATCCCGACTACGTGTATGCCCGTTATCTGCTGATGCAGCTTGATGCAGCCGCGGGCGACGCGTCCGGTCTGCGACAGGAAGCCCAGGAGACACTCGCCCGTTTTCCCGAGGATGCAACCGCCAAATCCTGGCTGGCTCGCGCCGCGCAGATTCACACACCGCCACCGTCAGCGTCTTCCTCGCCGGGTTCCACCACACTATCAGCGGACCAGTATTTGAATCTGTCTCTGAGTTTGTACAAAGCCGGAAAGTACGTTGATTGTATCGCCGCCGCTCGACAGGCGCTGAAGATTCGGCCGAACTATGCGGAGGCGTGGAACAATATTGGCGCGGCTTACAACGCCATGTCGCGATGGGACCAGGGCATTGCCGCCGAGCAGCATGCCATCCGCCTGAAGCCCGGCTTTCAACTTGCGAAGAACAATCTGGCTTGGGCAGAGATCCAGAAGCAGAGATCGCTTGGCGTAGCGGGGAAGTGAAGCGTGAGTGACTTCTGCGTCATCGGGTCCGGTCCGTCAGCGATTTCGGCTGCGATGGCCCTGGTGGGCAGGGGTCTCGGTGTCACGATGCTGGATGCCGGCCGCGCGCTGGAAGATTCGCGCCGGGAGAGTGTGGCGCGGCTCGGCGCGCAGCCGTCCGCGAATTGGAACGAAGCTGACATCCGCTCGCTCAAAGAGGGCATAGAGGTGTCGTCCGACGGCATCCCGCTGAAACGGCTCTACGGCTCTGATTTTCCGTTCCGCACCGATGGCTCGGAATTCTGCTTCGACTACATTGACGCCGGTGTTCGACCCAGCTTCGCACGCGGCGGGCTGAGCACAGTCTGGGGCGCCGGCCTGCTTCCCTTCCACGGCGACGATATAGCCGATTGGCCCTTTGATGCCGCGGAACTGGATGCAGGCTATCGCGGCGTGTTGTCATTCGTGCCTTGCAGTGGTTCGAGAGATGCGTTGGATGATTTGTTTCCCCATCACTCCACCAAGTTGCAAACGTTCCCGCCCGGCAGACAGGGGGCGGCTTTTCTGCGAGACGCCGCGCGTGCGCAGGCGCGCTTGAGCCGCGACGGAATCGTGGTCGGCCAATCGAGACTGGCTGTTGACGCGGAAAGGTGCGAGCGCTGTGGGATGTGCCTTTACGGCTGCCCTTACGAATTGATCTACAGTTCCGAATTCACGCTGCGCAAGCTCCAGAAGCTTCCGCGCTTTCGCTATGTGCCCGGCGTGGTGGTGGAGCGCCTGCAGGAAGAAAACGGGTCCGTGCGGATCATTGCCCGTGACTTGACCACGCAGGCTCCGCGCCAATTTGAAGCGAGCCGCGTCTTTCTGGGCGCGGGAACGATTTCTTCCACGGTCATCATTTTGAGCAGCCTCGGGGAGTACGACGTCCGGGTCCGTCTTCGGGACAGCTTCTATTTCCTGCTTCCGCTGCTCCGCTTTGCGGGCGTGCCCGATCCGGGCGGCGAACGTCTGCATACGCTGGCGCAGGCGTTCATCGCATTGCGCAATCCCGAGGTCTGCGCGGAATTTGTTCACTTCAGCATCTACGGGTACAACGACCTGTTGATTCCGTCGCTCAGAGCATCGATCGGCGCGGCCGGCGGTCTGCAGTCACTGGCCTCCAGGATCCTGGTGGCGGGTGGATATCTTCATTCGAAGCGGTCTCCGTCGCTATGGTTGACGGTGCGGCCGGGCCGCATTACGATCCAAGGCGAAGACTCATCGGGAGCAATTGCGATCGCAAAAAAAGCCGCGAAGAAGCTGGTTCGCCAGACTGCGCGGCTGCGGGCGCTTCCTTTAATCGCCGCTATGCGCTTTCCGCCGCCGGGCAGAGGTTTTCACACGGGCGGCAGCTTTCCGATGAGCAAAGAGCGCGTTCGCATGACGAGCGACACCGAAGGGCGCCCTCACGGATTCGAGAGGGTCCACTTGATCGACGCGTCCTGCCTTCCTTCCATTCCCGCGACCACAGTGACGCTGCCAGTGATGGCCAACGCGTGGCGGATTGCGAGTCGTGTAGCGGAGCGGACGTGAGAATCGCGATCACAGGCGGCACTGGATTCGTTGGACAACGCCTGACGGAGCAATTGCGTGCGTTCGGTCACGACGTCACAGTGCTCGCGCGCACCGCTTCGTGTGCGCATTCCGAATACCTGTTCTATTCCCTCGAAAGCAACTTGCCGTCTTCACAACTCAGAGGTTTCGATGCGCTCATTCATGCCGCATGGGACTTCCGAGCGCGCGACGAACGCAACGTCGCGGGCTCCATCCGGCTATTCCTCGCCGCGAAAGAAGCTCGTATTCCGCGAATTGTTTTCCTCTCGTCACTAAGCGCCTTCGAGGGTTGCCGGTCTCAATATGGAGCCGCGAAGCTGGCCCTCGAAAAAGAAGCTGCCACCGCCGGGGGATGTGCGGTGCGGCTCGGGTTCGTCTGTGACGATTCCGGCCAGGGTCTCAGCGGGAGCCTGAAAAAGCTTGCCGGCCTGCCGGTCATCCCGCTGCCAGGCAGAGGAGACCAAAGCCTCTTCACGGTTCAGGCCGAAGATCTCGGCGCGGCATTTCTCGAAATCCTTAGTCAGGATAGGTGCGGCGTCGTGAACCTCGCGCATCCGCAGCCCATCAGTCTTGCGCGCATGATGCGCGCGTTCGCGCGTCAACAGGGGAAGAAGGCGATTCTCCTGCCGCTGCCCTGGCGCGCGATGTGGTTGCTGCTGCGCGCGGCAGAGGGCGCGCAACTCAGTCTGAAATTCCGCAGCGACAGCCTTGTGAGTCTGATGAATCAGAATCCGGCCCCGGATTTCCGAAGGATGCTGGAATTGGGAATTCATTTGCACGAATTTCGCGTATAAATAACAATTGAATGAAGCATACGCTCTTGGAAAACATATGATTGTACCGGTTCTTCTGATTGGCCTGGCGCTGATCTTTGCGTATATTGGCAGCCGCCGGCAGTTGTCGAGGATACAGTTGTTCGTAGTCCTGCTGTTTTTTGCGGCTGGCGCCACGGGTGTTCTGTTTCCGGAGTTGACGATGCGCGCCGCGGCGTACTTCAACGTAGGCCGCGGCGCTGATCTGCTTCTTTACTTTGCGGTTTTGTGCGGCGTTCTCATTGCCGCGAATTTCTACTTTCGATTTAAACAAATGGAGCGGATACTGACCGAGGTCGTTCGTGAGATCGCCGTTTTGTCGCCCAAGTATCCAACCAGCCCATCCACGGAAAAATAATCATGCCAGAGGTCCTACCGAATGCTTGGGTCATAATTCCCGCCTACCGTGAGTCCAGTGTGATACGGAGCGTAGTCACTCAGTTGCGTGATATCTGTCCTCATATTGTCGTCGTAGACGATGGCTCGCTCGATGAGACCGGCAAGGAGGCGCGAACTGGCGGTGCGACGGTCTTGACTCATCTGGTCAACCTGGGGCAGGGAGCCGCTCTGCAAACTGGGATCGACTTCGCGCTGTGGGCAGGGGCGGAGTACATATTCACTTTCGATGCCGACGGTCAGCATGATCCCGAATCGCTTGCTGTTCTCGCGGAAGCCATGCGTTCCACCCGTGCCAGCGTAGTGCTGGGTTCGCGCTGGCTCGGTAGTGTGGAAGCGATGCCGCTTCTGCGCCGGATCATGCTGCGGCTGGCGGTGATTTTCACCCGCACGCATTCCGGCCTGGGAGTCAGCGACACTCACAACGGCTTGCGCCTGTTCACACGGCAAGCGGCGATGTGCCTTCGCATCACGCAGCCCCGCATGGCTCATGCGTCGGAAATTTTAGCCCGCATCCATGCCTGCAAACTGCACTTCGTGGAGGCCCCAGTAACCGTGCGTTACACCGAATACTCGCTGGGCAAAGGGCAAAAGGCATCCGGCATGTTTCGCATATTGCTGGATATCTTTTATGCACGCTGGACGGAGTAGGTGAGGTACGTGGTTCGCCGGCAATGGTTCAAGCCGTCGCACCTTACTGACCGCATCGAAGCGCCAGCGCCGTCAGTCGCTCGACGGACGTTTTCGGCGAGTGGTTGGCAGTATGTCGCCCGGGAAGACCACCCTTGCGGTCAGGTTTCTCTGAGGAAAATGCTTCTCGTTCAAAGTGGCAATGAACGCGGCATGTCCCTGCTCTGCGCAGGCACAAAACGCATTGTCGTCCGGATCCGGTGATGCGTCGCCTTCCCCGCGAACCGCCACGAACTCTGCCTCTTCCCGGAGCAGGTTGATGATTTGGCCGATAAGGTTTCTGCGAACCCCGAGCCGACTTAGCACTCCTTTGTATTCCAAAAGGATTTCTTCTGTCACCAGCCAAGTGAACGTTCCATGCTCTATCCAGTCGCGAAGAAATGAGGCACTCGCGTTTGGCGCTGCGCGCCAGGACCTGAATCCCGCTATTCCAGCGACGAGCACGGATGTATCGATCACACCCCTAGGCCGTTTTTTTCGCCGGCCCAAGTGTGATCTCCGGTAGCGCCCTCTTCTCGGCGCGGAAGCCGCGAATTGCTGCCGCAATCCGGGATTCCGTCACACCGGATAAGTCATTGGCCGCGGCTTCCAGGCTGCGTGTGAACGCTCGCTTCCACCCGGGCCTTTTCCTCCCTCGCGGCAAATCCTGATACACCACTGCCAATGGAAGCTGCTCACTGAGTTCCTTCGCCAGATCGCGAAGAGGAATGCGAACCTCGATTGGTTTCCGGCCTCGTGCAGGGCGGGACCGCAAGCAGAGATAGCGCACTTTTGTCACGTCCTCATTCTTGAGGTCGGACAGCGCACGTGTGAAGAGCGCGAGCATTTCAGTAGAGCTGCCGAGAGATTCCTTGAGGTATAAGGCGACTTTCGCCTCTAGAAGAAGGCGATGATCGAACCAGTAAAGGCTCTTGCGGCGAGTCGGCCTGAGCACCTTGAACTGGACGAGATTTTGCAGCTCTTTTGGCGCGACGCCCAAGACGGCACTCGCTTGCTTCAGTTTCAATCCAAGAGTCTTCATAGCAAATACCGTCTATATTTTAGGTGATTTAAGATGCACCCGTCAAACCAGCGGCGTCCCTATAGGCGCAGGCGCACTCGGAACGCATTCCCTCACGGAGAAGGCGTCGCGGCTTGCAACACCGATTTCGACTGAACCTTGTTTCGCTTCGCCGGGAGTTTCCAATGCTGGTGATACAATGAAACGTTTTTCGATCGACTTTTGCATTCGTGCGATCCTCCGGTTGAATTCTGCGCCGGCGGGATCTCATCGAACACAATATCTATTCGCATTTCGCCTTTGCGGTTTGGGGAGGATTCACATGGGTTTCTCACTTCGTTTCGCCGGCCTTTCCCTGGCTCTCTTAGCTTCCGTGGCAATGGCTGCGGAAACCGAAACTCAATACCTGTCGGGCAAGGGGAAGGACGATCCCGTCAAATGGGAATTCATGTGCGATGGCGGCCAGAACGCCAACAGGTGGTCCACCATCGGCGTCCCCTCCAACTGGCAGCTTCAAGGCTTCGGCATCTACGAATACGGCCAGCCCACTCCTGCCGGTGGTTGGCCCAAAGTTCACGGAATCTACAAGCGCACCTTCACCACGCCTGCGGCTTGGCGCGGTAAGACGATTTTTCTTCACTTCGAAGGAGTCATGACCGACACTCGGGTCACGGTCAACGGGCAGTCCGCCGGCCCCATGCACCAGGGCGGCTACTATGCATTCCAGTACGACATTACCAGTCTCCTCAAGCCCGCGGGCCAGCAGAATCAGCTTCAGGTAGACGTAGATGACGAATCCGCCAACGCCTCGGTAAATGGCGCCGAACGGCGCGCCGACTATTGGAACTATTCGGGCATCTTTCGCCCCGTGTACCTCGAGGCCGTTCCCAACACCTTCATCGATCACATCGCGATCAACGCTCCCGCGGACGGCTCTCTCGCAGTCGATGTCACCACAGGTGACACGCGCACTGCGGGAGGCGGGAATGCGTCGCTTGAGGCGCAGGTGCTCGATATGGGGGGTAGGCCGGCCGGTAATGTGATTAAACTGGACGATGTCACCCTCAAGGAAACCTCTCATCTAGCCGGCAGAGTGGACCATCCACGCCTCTGGAGCGCCGAAACTCCGAACCTTTATCAACTCGAAGTACGCCTGAAATTGGGCAATGCCGTCGTGCACACCATTCGCCAGCGGTTCGGATTTCGCACGATTGAGGTCCGTCCCGGCCAAGGCCTGTTTGTCAATGGAGCGCGTGTTTTTCTCAAGGGCGTTGCCCGCCACTCATTTTGGCCCGACTCCGGCCGCACCCTTTCCGAGCAGGTCTCCCGGTCCGACATCAACCTCATCAAAGACATGAACGGAAATGCGGCGCGCTGCAGCCATTACCCGCCGGACCGCCATTTTCTGGATGACTGCGACGAACTGGGCTTATATGTACTCGATGAAATCGGCGGCTGGCATCACCACTACGACACGGATATAGGCAAGAAGCTCGTCAAGGAAATGGTCGATCATGACGTGAACCATCCGTCGGTGATCTTCTGGGATAACGGAAACGAAGGTGGGTTCAATTTCGATCTCGATAGCGAGTACTCTAAGTACGACCCGCAGAAACGAATCGTCTTGCATCCGTGGGCTGAGTTTCCTCCGGGCATCGCCAACACGAAGCACTATCCCACTTACGACCAGGTGTTGCAGGCTCTCGCCGCCGATCCTGTCTTTTTCCCCACGGAGATGCTTCACGGCCTCTATGACGGCGGCCTGGGAGCAGGTTTAAAAGAGTACTGGGATGCCATCCTCAAGAGCAAGGCCGGCGCCGGAGGCTTCCTGTGGGCTTTCGTCGATGAAGATGTGAAACGAGTCGATAAGGGAGGCATCCTGGATTCCGCGGGCAACCAAGCGCCCGATGGAATCGTCGGTCCGTATCGCGAGAAGGAGGGCAGCTTCTACACTGCCAAGCAGTTGTGGTCGCCAATCATCGTGACACCGTCCGGCAGCAGCGGGCACTCTTTCACGGTGGCCAACCGCTACTCCTTCACGAATGCCGACCAATGCACGTTTGAATGGCAGGCAATCGCCTTTCGAAAGCCCAATGATTCAGCCTCGGGTTCAGTAGTCCTGGCCACTCACACCGCCCGAGGTCGCTCGCTGGCGCCGGGCGCAACGGCAACATGGGACGGCTGGGGACCGCCTACTATCGCGCGAAGCGCCAAGGTTCAGCCCGATGCGACCCGACTCCTGATTAAGGACGATAACGGTCGTCTGATTCGCACCTACGTCTGGCCCGCTAGGGAGTTCGGTGGACCAACGGAATATACCGAACTCACGCGCCAGTTCGATCGGTCCGGCGGCACTGCCAAACCGACCTCTCCGGAGTTTCTCACTGCGATCGCGGGCAGCTTGTCATTGAAGATCAGCAAGACGACTGGTTTACTCGCCTCCATCTCGCGGGAGGGGAAACGTTTCTCTCTGGTCAACGGCCCGCGTCTCCTCGGGGTGAACCCCAGGCCTCTCCCTGTCTCGCGGCGGCGGGGGCAACCGGCGCCTCCCCCGCCTCCGGCTCCCATCTTCGTCCCTAACTCCAAATTGATATCGCTCAAACAAAAGACCGACGGCAATGATTTGGTCATCTCCGCTGTCTTCGATGGCCCGATGAAATCGATCACATACCGCCTGAAGCCGGATGGCTGGCTGACCCTTGACTATGACTACGCACTCAGCGGCGAGCACGAATATTTCGGCGTCGGTTTCGACTATCCCGAAGCCGACGTCAAGGGCATGCGCTACCTCGGTGAGGGGCCCTATACCGTATATCAGAACCGTCTGACCGGCGGCACGCTGAATGTTTGGAACAAACACTACAACAACACGATGGTTGGCGACCCGGATGACCTCAAGCCCGGCGAGCACTTCGACTACCCAATCTTTAAGGGCTTCTACGAAGGTGTTCGCTGGATGCAACTCAATACTTCGGAAGGCCCAATCACTGCAATGATTGACCAGCATACCGACTCTCCTATTTACGTGCAGGTCTTCACACCGAAGACCGCGCCGGAGAATGAAGTCGGACAAACCGGTGTGCCGTTTCCGAATGCCAGCATTTCGTTCCTGCACGCCATCCCGGCGATCGGCAGTAAGTTCGTGGGTCCGCGTTCCAGCGGCCCTATGGGCCAGCCCGCGGTGGCCAATGGAGAGTACAAGGGCACGATCAGTCTGTATTTCGGAAAACTGCCGGCAAGATAGCACGAGCCGCAAGGTTCGCAGTTGATCTGGCAGCAGGCGAAGAGCAATTCGGGAGATCGGGAGACAAGAGTATGCGGCGGTTTCGAAGTGGATTGGCGTTCCTGGTGGTCGTGGGCGCGTGCATCAGCACCGGGCAGATGGCCTTTGCGGCCGCGTCCTTGCGCTGTAACATAGCGGAGCACGGAGCCGTCGGCAACGGCACGACGTTAAACACCACCGCCATTCAGGCGGCAATCGATGAGTGTGCCTCGCGCGGCGGCGGAACTCTCGTGGTGCCCAAAGGGGAATTTGTCACGGGATCTCTCTTCCTGAAGCCGGGTGTGAATCTGGAACTGCAGGAGGGAGCCGTACTGAAGGCTTCGACAAACATCGACGATTTCCCAATCAAAAGCGGCAATCGTTTTGAGGGACATTTTGAGGACTGGCGCGCAGCGATTGTCAATGCGGAAAAGACCGATCACCTGCGTGTTATGGGTCCCGGAACGATTGACGGGAATGGGCCTGTCTACTGGAGAATGCACACGCCCAATGGACGCCCGCGTAATCTTTTTGTGCGTGATTCGTCAGATGTGGTGGTTAGCGGTGTGCACTTTAAGGACTCTGCTTCGTGGAACCTGCACTTCTACAACTGCAAGAATGTCACAGTGGAGAATTCGCGGTTCGAGATTCCAGCGGGTTCGCCCGGACCGAGTACAGACGGCATCGACATTGACAGTTCTCAGAACGTTACGGTCCGCCACTGTTACTTCTCCGTGAATGACGATTGCGTCTGCCTGAAAGGGAATCGCTATGACGGCCTCAATCAGAAGCCGGCGAGCCCGCCGGTGCAGCATGTGCGCGTCACGGAATGCACGTTTGCCCGCGGAATGGGCGCCTTAACGCTGGGGACGGAAGCGACCGAAATTCACGACGTGGAATTCGACCATAGCACCGTGACCGGCCGCATGCCCATGCTGCGTCTGAAAATGCGTCCCGACACAACCGGTCAGCACTATCAGAATGTCCGCGTTCACGACATCAAACTCGATGGCACGGGAAAGGTGTTGAGCTGGGAACCGACGCACGGGACAAAAGCAAAAGCCAAGCCGCCACTGGGCGTGATTGAGAATATCGTAGTTTCGAATATCACCGGCTCATTCGGCTCCTTCGGCAGCATCGCGGGCAATGACAACTCGGCAGTAAAGAACATCGTGCTGAAGAACATCGACCTCAAGCTCCAGAATCCGGAGCTCAACACCTCGCGAACGTCTGGGGTTGTGATTAAGAACGTCGTCATCAATGGAAGGCTCTTCACTCTGAAGAACGAATGAAGGCGGTGTTGGTTCGGGCTGCCGGAACCATTCGCTAACCAAGTACGCCGGCTTTTTCGCACGCACCTCGACATAACTGATCAGCAGGACCGGGGGATATTCTGGAGGGCTCCGGAACCGCGCTTGGGATAGAATGTTGCCATTCCCGAACTCAGGAATGGACGGTTCGCTTCCCTGGATAAAGTATGGCGGTAGCAGCGGTCACGGAGAGCACGTCGGAGAGTAAGCACCAAACCACTGCTGCCCGCTCGCCGCAGGTTCCTGAACCTGCGGTTACGCCTGCGCGCGCGGCTGTGACGCGGATGCAGCAGGCATTTGGCAATCGCGCGGTTGCAGGAATGCTGCAGCGACAGGCGGCTCCAGTCACTGTCCAGCGGAAGTGCGGCTGCGGCGGTTCCGGGTGCGAGTCCTGCTCGGAGCATGAGGATAAAAGCAGCCTCTCCGTACAGACCAAACTCGCGGTGAACGCTCCTGGTGACGTCTTTGAGCAAGAGGCGGATCGTGTCGCGGATACCGTGATGCGATCCACCGTTCCGGTTTCCGCGGTCTCAGCCGGTTCCGTCTCTATCCAGCGCCGGTCAAACCCGCAAGCGCTACCGTCGCGAGGCCGCGCCCCTCCGCCGGAAGCCTCGGCGGAAAGCCACGTGGAAAGCCGGATCGTGGGGCGTTTGGGACAGGGAAGTTCTCTACCAGCGTCCAGCCGCACCTTCATGGAGGAGCGGTTCGGCGTAGATTTCGGACACGTTCGCGTGCATACAGGCACGGACGCCGACGACCTTAACCGGTCGCTGCATGCCTACGCATTCACGTCGGGAAGCGACATTTTCTTCGCCGCCGGGCAGTTCCGCCCCGGCACAGCAGATGGAGATCGCCTCTTAGCGCACGAGCTGACTCATGTCGTTCAACAGACAGGAGCCGTGCAGCGATCGACGGAGACGCGCGTCCAAACACTGCGCTTGGGCAATTGGGCGCACAAAGGCATTCAGGATCGCCTGATCGCAGATAATCCGGATCTGCTGGGCGAAGTTCATATTCCGGGCGCGCTCAGTCCCGACGCTGAAGCGGCCGCGGGCTTCGACATCGACAATCTGGATAAGCGGGGTTTTGCGGACCTCTACCGCAGCGCCGGAAATATCGTCTCCGGAATCCGGTCCATGCCGGTCAAAGCCAGTAGCCCCGAAGCGGTGGGAGATCCTCCCCGCAGATACGTCAACGTCGGCACCGGCGGCAAACGCCCTATCCTCGGCAAGACACCGACTCGTTCTCCCAAAATCAAAAGCCGGCGGCCGTACGTCATCGACGATAAGCCGGGTTTCCCAGCGACATTTGAAATCGGCGAGTTGAAGCCGCAGTACCTCGAGGAATTTCCCGACGCACTTGGTACCGGAATCATCCAGGTGAAGGACTATATAGACGGCTTCCACGCATTCGCAGACCGGGCAGCCAACACGGACTTCAAGGGCCAGATCAAGACCGTCCCCAACGGTTCGCCCATGGAATACGCCAAGTTTGGCAAGGCCGGCAAAGCCATCAAAATTCCTGTCGAAATCGATTTGACTCAGAGAAAGAGCCAGCCCTCGACCGCCGATCCCAAGAAAGCGTTCTTCAACAGAGAGGCGACCAAGCGCGTGTGGGTGATCACCGACCCACATGAGCCGGGCGTGCTGCGCTACTTGCTACTGTCGGATCCGAAGGCCCGGCCGCCGAGATACAAACCCGACCTGGAGGAACAGAATAAACAAATCGAAGCACTGGTAAAACGGTTCCCGCCTGGACCGGCCAAGTGGCCTAACAAATTGGGGAAGAAATCGAAACCCGGCACTGCACCGCCCGGGACGGTTTTTGTGCAACGCAAAAGCTGCGATTCCCCCGCCGATCTTGAGGGTACCTGGAAGGCTGATTGGTGCAAGTGGGAGGAGGATCGGGCCAAGTGGGCCGGAACGAAGGGGACTTCAGGAACTGCCTCCGAGTTCTTGAAGAAGGAAGCCGAGGGGCGCAAACACGAAATCGAGGTCGAGAAGACCTTTGGACTCTTCCACGAGGAAGTCCCGGAAGAAGAGAAAAAGCTCAAACGCGTTTCGTTATGGGCCGGGCCGTTTGGCAAACTGCTCGGGCAAATGCGCTTCCGGTTCCCCGCGCTATTCGTACGGGTCGCGGCCATCTTCGAAAAGATCAAGCAGAAATTCGGGGATTTTGTCGGCGGGGCAAAAGCAAAAATCGAGAGCGCCACCGGATGGCAGAAGGCCGCCTTCGAGGTGATCACCCGGGCCTTCGTCATCATTCTCCAGACGTTGGTTTCCGAGGCATTTGCCGATGCATCTAACTGCGTCTGGGGCGTAGTAACCAATGTCGTTAACTACTACGTTCAGGAGGCAACCGAGGAAATTGCGAAAGCTCTCGGCCCGATTCGCGACAAGCTGGACGCGCTCAAGACGGATCTCGAGAAAACATACGAACCTCTGATCTCAACCGTCACGAAAGTCTTGAGCGTCATCGATAAGGCCCGTGAGCTGTGGAGCATGCTCACGGATATCGAGTATGGCTTGCGCATATTGATCGAGGCCATCTCCTGCGCGTCGCCTCCCGCACTCGGATGTCTCTGGGGGCTGGTTGCCCAAGTAGGATTCGATCTCGCCGCGGGAAAGGCGATTGCCACGAACCTTTTCCGGACGAAGATTGCCCAGCCGGCCGCTCGAAAGTTACTCGATTCCACTGGGGTCGGCAATAAGATTCGCGGTTTCATCTCGGGAATCATGGGAAAGGTCGGGCTGGACGATTTCGTAAAAGGTGTCGAGCCGTGTATGCCGAAGGGACCGTATGGAGGGGCTCGCCTGTCACGAGACGTCTCCTTCAGCAATACCGACGCGGAGGTAGTGCAGGCGCGTAAAGAGCTGGAAAAGGAGAACGCGCCGCATGCCATGTACGAGGACCTCGAAAAGGTCCTCACGAGCGATGGCAAACCCGCCACTCGCGAAGAGATTCAGCGTCTGGTTGAGAAATTGAAAGCGGCGAATCTAAAGCCTGAAGATTTGCGGAAGCTTCTCGAGAAAAAGAATAAGGACGGGAAAATGGACATTACGGAGGCTATCCTGCGTGTTCCTGAACCTCCGCAGCCTGGTGGCACTGCCGCGCCGCCTGGGGGAGGCAAGGCCCGCAGCGGACCGCTTGCCGTTGCTCCGGCAGACGCATATGGCGCTCTGCGGGACGCTCCGTGGAAAAAAGTAGCTAACGGGGGCGTATACGTCGATATTAGCCATTCGCCTCCTCGTCTGCTGGGAAAGACAGGGAGTGGAGTCCGGTTCGGCGCTTTGGTCCTGATTAAAGAATCGGTTGACAAGGGCAAGCGTTCCTATGAAGTCATAGACACGGGTGACGCGATCCTGGTAGATGACGCCCCAGCGGGCGCAGGTTTTAGGATGATCCTCGCCAATGGAGAACCGGAGTTCGATTTCTTTGGCGTCACCAAGAAAGGCGATGTCATACCGATCCCTGGAATGTTTACCGGGCTGAGAGTTCCGCTGTCGAAATAGCCGTTGACGCGCACGAAGGACTGAAGTTGTGCGCTTCGGGAGGAGACACGGAACGGCTGGCGGTTGCGTCGCTACGAATGGCTGCGCTGGCGGTGGCAATTAGGCACCGCCAGCGGGAGTCGGCCGTGCGGACAGTTTTCCGTTCCCCCTTTCGATTGTCGCGGCCAGTTCGCGGAGTAGCGCCGCGCCGTCGCCGCGATAGGCGCTCCCATGCTGACAGGCGAGCAGCGACGGACCAAGGTCCGCCAGGCGCTGCAGGATGGCTGATGTGCTCGTCGCGTGCGCGTAGTAATCCATCATCCCGCGCATTCCTTCGCTGCTCGTAAGCACCTCCGATTCCGTGACAGCCGGCATGTGGGCGCCCGGTTGCGTGAACAGATCCCCGCAGAACAAGGTCTTCGTGGAGAAATCGAACAGAATGCCGCAATCCCACCCGTGCGGGACATGCGGCGTGTAGAGCCACTTCATCCGGTGGACGCCGATGGAAAACTCCTCGCCGTCCACGAATCCGCGGGAGGGCCGGGAGGCAAAGTCATTGATGGATGTGAGCACGCCGATTTCGGCGCCAAACGGCGTCGCCGCGGGCGCGGCAGTCAACAGGTCGTTCAGTGCGCCAAATTCGTCGCCTTCAAAATGGGATCCGCCGATCCAGCGAAGATTTTCGACGCGCATCACCTTCCCAATCGCCTCGAGCGTAACCGGGAATAGCTTCCGATACCCCGTGTGGAACAGCAGCGGTTCATCGTCAGTCAGGAGGTATGAATTGAACGTAAATCCTCCGGGAATCACGTCCAGCGGCGTGCAGATTCGATAGACTCCGGCCGCGACCTCGTCAATACGGGTACCTGTTTCGTTGTTTGTAATCAATTCAGGTTCTCCTTCTCTGTGAGCGGGCCGCCTGGCAGCCGGTCCGCCTCTAACATCCGGACGTAACGAACAGTCTACCCGTAATATACATAAAATATGCCTGATGGCCATTGGAGAGGAACGATGCTGTGTTGGTGCGTCAAATCGGTTCTGGGACCGGCCGCCAAGCCGGCCGAATTGTTCCGCCGCATGGCCCCGCGCTTTCGCCTCTATGAATTACGTCACCTCAGGAGTGAGCACGCCGCGGAGCACCTTACGCAGCAAGTCTTGGTCACGGCGAGCGAACCGGGCGCTTGCGTAAACCGGAGAGGCTAGTATCTTTCGTCCTGGGAACGCGCCGGATGAACTGAAGAGCCGGAAATCGGCCGGCGCGCCGCGTTCATTTGCCGCGCGTCTTTATCGTTCCAGAATTTCCTTCAGCTTCGCCATCTCGATGTCCATCTCCTCCATGCTGTGATCGAACTGCTGATCACTCATAGCCGGAGGCTTGAACAGCGTCATCACTACGGTCGATCCGTCGCCATTCGGGACGACACGCGAGTAGACTTGCCAGCTCGCTTGCGGGTCTTTCCAAACGTGATCGAACAGGCCGAGTTCTTTCACGCTATTCACTTTCAGTTCGCCTTCGCCAAACTTGGTGATCGCCTTGAACCATCCCTCTTGCCCTGGGCTTACCGAGCGCAGGTTGACTATGGCGTATTGAGGCCAGTTCATGGGATCTATGACGAACGCAAAGACCTTTTCAGGGGGCGCTTGGATGTCGATTGACTTGATTGCCGACCGAGCAATTTTGTTCATCTTATTCTCTTTCACTGAGTTTTCCTGCAAATGCCTATCGCGAGCCGGGGAAATGCTGCACGTGCTCGCCGCCATCGCGTCCGAAGTAGCGCACCTTCTTCCCGTCCAGGTATACGGTGTAGTAGGCGCACCCGGCCGCTGTGCCTTCCCTGACGAAGTCTGCGTATACGGCTCGTCCCGATTGCACGCGTCGATTTACCACGTCGAGTTTTTCCGCTGAAAATTCCGGCGCGACGCCGTTGTGCTCAAACGGTACTCGGGTCACGAAGGACTCGCCGCTCTTCGCATAGTAGCGACATTCGTTCCTCAGGAAATCGACGTGATAGGATTCCACTCCCTCTTGCTTGAGGGTGGCAAGGATCTCCGGGAAAGTAATTTTCCTGGCAAGGGCCTTCCCGATCAGTTCTCCGAGCAGTGCTTGATTCATTGTTTCTCCTGGTCATTCCACCGGCATTTGGGTGAGTTGATGACGCGATGCGATCTTCCTGAGTGTCGCCGTCAGAGATTTTCGTTCGGCTTTCGACAGCACGGAGAAGAACTCTTCGTCGTTATTGTCCGCCAGTTTCGCGAGCTTAGGAACCAAGGTAATGGCCGCCGGTGTGAGTTTGATGTCCTGGTAGCGGCGATCGCTGGTGGATTCCTTCCGTGTTACCAGGCCCTTTGCAAGTAGCCTGCTGATCAACTTCGAGACGGCGCCGCGCGTGAGTCCGGTGAGCTCAGCGACAGCGCCGGGCGATGTGGTGTCGTCGCCGCTATACATCTCCCGCAGCACCACCCACTCAGCCACGGTCACGCCGCTGGCAGCCAGTTTCCGCGCGAAGGCAAAGGAGACGTGGTTGGAAACCAGCCTCATCCAAAAGCCGATATGTGCCGTAAGCCGGCTTGCTTCGATCCTGTCTGCTTTTGGAGTGGCCATGATGTTGCTCCCCCAAATTCATGGTAGTTTACTAGGAAACTGTTGTCAAGGATACTAGTGACAGAAAGTTTGGCGCTCCAGGGAAGCGAAACTCGAAGAATTCTATTCAGCAACAAGTCATGGAGGGCTATTCAGCAAGCGCCTCAAGGAACTCGCGCAATCGAGTCCAGTCTTTGCAGGTCCATCTTTCCATAAAAGTCCGCCGTCGTGTTTCCATCCCAATTATTTACTATTGTTTCAGGCGAGTTGCTCTGCTAACTTGAGCTGCAAGGTGAGTTCGTCCTCAGACCCTTTGAAGGACGAGCCTGTTGCGCAGCGGGATTTGCGCTTCACGGATTTCCTGTGTGCGTTCTAATGAGTAATGGAAGCGGCATATGCCTGACGCCGTTGATCGCGAGCTTCTTCAAATCGGGACAATCGCCCAGGTCCACGGCCCGGTCGTCGATGTGGCCTGCTCGGTCCTACCGCCGTTGCACCAGGCCCTTATCACACGCTTGGACTACGAGACGTATACCTTTGAAGTCCATCAGCATTTGGATGAGGCTCATGTGCGAGCAATTACCCTCCATCGCACTGCGTGCCTCCGCCGGGGCATGCCCGTGTTCGACACAGGAGCATGGCTGCACGTACCGGTGTCACTTGACTGTTTGAACCGTTTGTTGAACGTCTTCGGACAGCCTCTGGATGGCGGGACGCCGCTGCCTGGCACAACCTATCGGGATATTCTCTCCAAGCCCGCTCCACTGCATGAAGTACGTGCCGCGACGGAGGTTCTTGAAACGGGCATCAAAGTGATCGACCTGTTATGTCCTTTTGTCCGCGGCGGCAAAACCGGCTTGTTCGGAGGCGCAGGCGTAGGGAAGACGGTCCTCATTATGGAGTTCATGCACGCCGTGGCCAAACTGCACAAGGGCGTATCAGTTTTCGCGGGCGTCGGGGAGCGCATTCGCGAAGGCCATGAGCTTTGGCGCGAGATGCAGAACGCCGGTGTCATGCCGCACGCGCTCATGGTCTTCGGTCAGATGGACGAATCTCCCGGCGTGCGCTTCCGGGTCGGCATGACGGCGCAGACCTACGCGGAATATCTGCGCGACACACTCGGCAAGGAAGTTCTATTCTTGATGGATAACGTGTACCGCTTCGTTCAAGCGGGTAGCGAGATCTCGGGATTATTGGGGCGTATGCCCGCCACCGTCGGCTATCAACCGACGCTAATTACGGAAGTCGGCAGTTTGGAGGACCGCATTTTCTCCACCGCGCGCGGCAACGTGACATCCGTTCAGGCAGTGTATGTTCCAGCCGACGACATGACAGACCCCGCCGTCAACGCCATTCTGGAGCATCTCGACACCACAGTTATTCTCTCCCGCGCACAGGCCGGCAAGGGAATTTATCCGGCCGTCGAGCCGTTGAAGTCGTCCAGCAAAATGATGGATTCGCGCGTGCTGGGCGAGCGGCACTATCGTGTTGCGAAGGCTGTGCGCGAGCTACTGGCGCGCTACCGCGAGCTTGAAGACATCATCGCAATGCTCGGTATGGAGGAACTCTCTCCGGAAGACCGCCTTATCGTAATGCGCGCGCGCAAACTTCAGCGCTATCTCACGCAGCCGTTCTACGTCGTCTCGCGCCATACCGGTATCGAAGGAGTTTCGGTGCCACTGGAAGGAACGCTCGGAGATTGTGAAGCCTTCCTGCGCGGCGACTATGATTTGGTTTCTGAAGGCCAGTGCTACATGCGCGGGCGGATGCAGGAGCCAAAAAAGTGAACACCCTTGTGCTTCACCTGCAAAGCGGGACACAGTACGAGCGCGTCGAGGGAATCACCAGCTTCGCCGGACAAGATGCTTCGGGCAGCTTCGGCATCTTGCCGGGACACGAGCGTCTGATGAGCCTGTTGATCTTCGGCCTCGCCCGCTTTCGCATCGGCGAGGAGGACTGGCAATACCTTGCTGTGCCTGGTGCTCTTGTCTATTTCCTCGACAACCAGCTTTATTTGAATACCCGGCGCTATGTACGCGGCGGGGATTACGAAGCCATTCGCGCCACCTTGCGAACGCAATTTATGGCCGAGGAGACAGAGTTGCATGACGTGAAGCGGAGTGTCCAGCGCCTGGAGGAGGAGATGTTCAAGCGGTTTCTGGAGATGAATCGCGGAAGGTCCGCATGAACCCAGTGCCCAACGGACAGCGAGACCAACGCAAGCTTGCCGAGAGTGTGGACAAGCAGGCGGAGCGCCTGAAGCGCGCTGAAAAGGAGCGGCCGACTCTGCTGGCCCAGACTCGTTTCATCGGAACGATTGGGTTGCTTTTTATTCTGCCCGTGATCGCAGGCGCGTACTTCGGGCGGTGGCTCGACGAAAAGCTGCCAGGCTACACGGTGCACTGGACAGTGAGCATGATCTTTCTAGGGATCGTTATTGGCGCGGTGAACGTGTACTATTTCGCGCGGGAGTGAGAACGGGAATGCACATCAGCGAAACTGTGATCACCACTTGGAGCGTGATGGCGTTCTTTTTCCTGGCTTCTTGGCCCATCACGCGCCGGATGCAGCAGTCACCGGGTCCATGGCAGACAGTGCTTGAAGGCGCGGTGTCGGCTATCGAAGACACGATCAGCGCAGTGACGCCACAATATGCAAATCGCTTGCTTCCTTTTGTCGGCACATTATGGTTATTCCTGGGGGTTGCCAACCTCGTGGGCGTTCTTCCGGGCTTGCATGGGCCAACCGCGGATCTCTCGACTACGGCGGCTCTGGCGGTACTGGTGTTCCTATCCGTACACTGGTACGGCATTCGTATCCATGGCTTGCGCGTCTATCTGCGCCACTACCTTGAGCCGAATCCCATCATGCTGCCGTTTCATATCATCAGCGAAATCTCGCGCACAGTGGCTCTCGCGGTGCGCTTGTTCGGCAACATATTCAGCCTGGAAATGGCTGCTTTGCTGGTGCTGCTGGTGGCCGGCTTTCTGGTACCCGTACCGGTGCTTATGCTGCACATCGTGGAGGCTCTGGTACAAGCTTACATTTTTGGCATGCTGGCACTCATCTACATCGCCGGCGGAATCGAAACTTTGGAATTGAAATCCCGCGAGGAAGGAAACACACATGCATGATATGAACTGGTTCGTAGCAATCTCGACTGCCGTCGCAGGGCTGGCAATTGCGATCGGTGCAATGGTGCCGGCGCTCGCAATGGGACGCGCTATCGTGCAAGCGCTTGATGCCTTGGCACGTCAGCCGGAAGCGGAAAAATCGATCACGCGAACCCTGTTCATCGGGTTGGCAATGATTGAATCCCTGGCAATTTATATTTTGGTGATCGTGCTGATCATTTTGTTCCGTAACCCGCTGATCGAGTACCTCGTGAAATAGACGCTCAATGCAGCTCAACTGGTCCACATTTCTGTTGGAGGTCGTGAACTTCCTGATCCTTGTGTGGATCTTGAAGCGCTTTCTCTACAAGCCTGTTCTTGACGCCGTCGCCCGGCGCAAAGCTGCGATTGACAAGACGCTTTCCGACGCCGAAGTCAAACACAAGCAGGCAGAGGCTCTAGAGCTTCAGTATCAGAACCGGCTTGCCGATTGGGGCCGCGAGAAAGAAGGGCTCCGTTCGGCCCTGACCGAAGAATTGCGGGTGCAGCGAGAGCGCCTCATGGCGGAACTCCAAAAATCGCTTGAGCAGGAGCGTGACAAGGAGCACGTCCTGGCCAAGCGCCGTCTGACAGAGATGGAGGATCACGCGGCGGAACAGGGAACTGCGAAAGGCGTACAGTTCACGGCCCGGCTACTGGAGCGGATCGCCGGTCCGGAACTGGAATCGCGGTTGCTCGGCCTGGCGCTCGAAGATCTCTCTCGCTTACCGGCTGTCGAGCTCAAGGCTTTACAGGAGGCCTGCCGTGTTACGCAGCGTCGGATCAAGGTCGCTAGCGCGTTTCCGTTGTCCGAGGATCAGCGTTCCCAGATAGTCCAGGCACTGCAAAAAGTGACCCACGAAAACGTTGCCGCAACCTTCGAAGAGGACTTCTCTCTTATGGCCGGGCTGCGGATCAGCGCCGGGCCCTGGATGGTGCGTGCGAATTTGAGTGACGAACTCCAGTTCTTTGCTGAGATGGTGAAGCATGATGCCCGGCAGTAAATCGCGTCCGAACTGGCTGGAGCAATATCGCTTCGGGCTTCGTCTCACTGAGCAGGGAACGGTCGCGTCGGTAGGCGACGGAATCGCCCGCATTGACGGCCTGCCTTCCGCCGGGATGGAAGAGCTTCTCGATTTTGCCGACGGTAGCCGCGGTCTCGTCTACGCGCTGGAAGAGAATTTCCTGAGCGCAATACTGCTGCAACAGACCCCTCAGCTCGCCGCAGGTACGTCAGTCTATCTTACCGGTCGATGGCTTAGTATCCCTGTCGGAGATGCGCTGCTGGGGCGCGTGATCGACCCTTTGGGTGCGCCACTGGATGGGGGCTCGCCGCCGGATTGTCCGGACCGCCGAGCGCTCGAATCGTTGTCGCCGCCCATTGTGGCGCGCGAATTCGTCGACCAGCCACTTTATACCGGAAATAAGATAGTCGACACGTTGATCCCGATCGGCAAGGGGCAACGCCAGTTGCTCATCGGCGACAACGCTCTTGGCAAGAGCTCCCTCGCTATTGATGCTGTGATCAACCAGAAGGACAAAGACATTTTGTGTGTTTATGTCTTGGTCGGCCAGAAGCGCTCTACTGTGGTCAGTACCATCGAGATCTTGGGGGCGTCGGGCGCGCTTGCCTACACGGTGATCGTTGTCGCCGAGGCTACGGCGCTGCCCGGACTTAAGTACCTGGCCCCCTTCGCTGGTTGCGCGGTGTGCGAGGCGTGGATGGCTCAGGGCCGCGATACCTTGGTGGTCTATGACGACCTAACCGCGCACGCGGAAGCATACCGGGAATTATCACTGCTGCTGCGGCGTCCGCCGGGTCGTGAAGCTTATCCGGGCGACATCTTTTATTTACACTCACGATTACTGGAGCGCTCCGCTCGCATGGCTCCAGGCCATGGCGGCGGCAGCATGACAGCTTTGCCTATCGTAGAAACCAAGGAAGGCGAGATTGCTTCCTACATTCCTACGAACCTCATTTCAATTACAGACGGACAAATCTATTTCGACTCAACCTTGTTTGCGGCTGGCTTTCTGCCCGCAATTGACGTTACACGGTCAGTCTCGCGTATCGGAGGGAAAGCTCAGCATCCTCGTATTGCTGAAGAGGCCGGCCACATAAAGCTCGATTATCTGCGTTTTCTCGAACTGGAGGTTTTCACCAAGTTCGGCGCTCGACTGGAAGCTTCGGTGGAAGCCCAGATCAAGCGCGGCCGCGTGTTGCGTGAACTGCTGAAGCAGCAGCGGCTCGCGCCACTTTCGGTCGAGCGTCAGATGGCTTGGCTGGTCGCCTATAACACAGGCCTGCTGGATGAAATCGCGCCAGCAGACATTCCAGAGGTCTTCGCGCGTCTGATGACCGGTGCCGCCAGCAGTGAGCTCGGTTTGAACGACAAGCACGATAGCTGGAAGCGTGCGGCGGAAGAATGGATCGGTGACTGGCGGAGACAAACCGCGCGGACGAGCACGGAGCCCGCATGAGCAGGCGACGAGAGATCGAGGCCAGCGTTCGAGGTTACCGCGAGATCCGGGACATTCTGAACGCCATGAAAAACATGGCCCGTATGGAAGTCCACCGGCTTGGACGTTTTCTGGTAACGCAGCAGCGGGTCGTGTCGGGCATCGAGGCCGCGGGATCTGACTTCGTCACGTTCTATCCGGCGTTATTTCCTCAAGACGAGCCTTCACACGAGATACATCTCTTGCTCGGCAGCGAACGCGGTTTTTGTGGCGACTTCAACGAAAGGCTCCTCAGCGCCTTCGGCCGGCGCGGTGTTGGCGGACAGACTGAAGTGGTGGTGCTCGGAAGCAAACTCCGTGGCAAGCTTCCGCGTGATTTACGGGTTGCTGCATTTCTGGAGAGCGCAAGCGCGGTTGAAGAAGTCGAAGGCGTGCTGGTGCAGTTGATGGATACGCTTTCGGGTCTTGCTAATTCGCGGGGTACGACACGTCCGCTGCGCGTAATTGTTTTCCATCACCGGGCGCAAGGAGAAGACGTTCAGGTTTCGGTGCTGCAGCCCTTCGGCCAGCCTGGCGCCTCACCAAGACGATTCATCAATCCGCCGCGCCTTTACCTCGATCCGGTTGTCTTCGCGAATGGCTTAGTGGAACAGTATCTATTCGCCCGGTTGCATGAGTTGCTGTTTACCTCGTTGATGGTCGAGAATCAAATTCGCGTGCAGCACATGGATTCTGCTGCTCAGCGGCTCGAACGAAAATCCGCCGAGCTGCTGCGGCGCCGCAACACGCTCCGGCAAGAGGAGATCACGGAAGAGATCGAAGTGATCATGCTTAGTGCTGGGATGCTAACCTGAGGCAAGTGACAGATTGCGCAACTGGTCGGTCTGCTCTACAGCCGGAATCAACAACACCGTCTCGTAATCGGCCCGGGTGGCGTGGTCCTTGCGTACGAAGGCCAGGACCTTACTCGGAAAGCCGTTCAATGCTTTGTAATCTACTCAAACAAAAGGTGTGGCTCCCTTTCGTGGACGCGTTTTCGAACTTTTGCAGCGTGCCCGCCGCCGTCGATCAGAGGGGTTTTCCAGCAGATTGCCTCGTTTGCGGCATATTCGCTGGTCCCATCTACATAGAAAGCGCCATTATTCCCTCTTGGCGGAGCGCGCCAACTGCAGAATCTCCACGGAGTTCATCGTTGGAGCCTGGTCGCGGAAGGCCACGGTGTACCACGGCCGTTTCTGTATTTCCCGGACAGCATCGAGGTAGTTCACACTCGCGTCCCGTTCCACGTAGAGGATGTGCTTCCGAAGAATCTGGGCGCCATCGATTCGATTCAACACCTCCGCCTCGGTGAGGCCATCCAGGTTCGGGCTGATTACCGAATAGCCGACATCGGAGAAGATCTTGACCAGCGCGTCGAATCGATCTTCCCTGATCGAGTTGTCGAGAATGTAGAAGCTGGATACTCCCCGCACTCGCAACTGATCCAGAAGAAGTTGCGGCGCCATGCCTGCGTAGACTCGCGTCCAGCGGTCAAAATCGAGCAACTCGGATACGCGAATGTAAAGGAGGTCCGGCGCGAGAGCGCCCAGCAATCTCAGATCCTCGCCGTCTTTATCGGCCTGCTGAACGAGGTTCATCAGATCGCCAATCGCAGCTGTTACGCCGTGGTCGTCGGAGCCGTTCTTTCGAAGCCCGTCGACGAACACCGGAAATCCGGCGATGCAATCAAGAAGGTTGGTAACCGTCGATTCATCTCTGAGATCGAAGCCAACGAAGTAGGGTTCTCTGCTCATCGTGTGTCTGTCGGGCGTTGAACTTGGAAACCTCCATTGAAGCAAATATCAGCCCCATTATCTGCTATAGCGGATACTGCGGATGCCGCGAATATTGCGCTGCGCGATAATGAGTTCTGCCATGGAGCCGAGTGTGAATCGCAGCGCGGACGAGTTGATTGTGAAAGGGCTTTTTGCCGAAGCCGAAGCGTTACTCGAGCGTGCACTTCAAACGATGCCCGTCGGCTGGAACCCGATACGGGAAGATGGCCGATTTCTGTCGATCGCGTTTTGGAGCCAGGAAGAGTTTCTAGCCCATAGCGATCATGCGATCCAACGAAACGGTTTGACCAAGTCGATCATGTGGGTAGACTACTCGTACTCTCGGGCTTGGTATCAACTGGCCGTAGTAGAGAGCGAGCAGGGGCTCTTTGAGCGCGCACTCTTCTGCATCGATTGCGGCCTTCAGCTCGAGCCGGATCATCCGGAACTATGGAACGAGAAGGGCTATCTGCTCAGCCGGCTGACACGGCATCAAGAGGCCTTCGACTGTTACCTCCGCGCGGCCTCGATTCGGGACTGGGCGCCGCCGTCACAGGTCGCCCGGGCACTGCGCGGCCAAGGCGTCCAACTCGTCGACCTTGACCGCCTCGACGAAGCGGAAGACGCACTACGCAAGTCGCTGGAGTTGGAGCCGGAGAGTGAGACCGCCCACAATGAACTCGGCTACATCGAGGATCTGCGGCGAAAGCAGGCGGCGCAAAAGGAAGAGATTCCCTGGTTTCTCCACTCGTTCGTGAACCCTCCCACCGATCCCTTGACAATCCGGCTCTTGGCGCTGGTTGAGGATCTTCCCTCGGTACCAGGACCGAAGACGGTGGGGCCGGAGAACTACTCTCGGATCTTCGATGCATTCATGAAACGTGGATGGGCGGGTTTCGAAGAAGAGTTTGACCGTGTTATTCCGCGCGACCGTGCCGATTACGCAGACGTCAAGCGCGACATGTTGTGCGAGCCCGTTTTCAGTATAAAAGCCCACCGGAACATGGCCGACGCGGTCCTCGGCAACAAGACGGTCGAAGAAATCTTCGACGAGATGGCCAAGCAGCAGGAGCGAAAGCTCCATTAGGGGGACCAAGAATCATCGGGCGTCACCGGGGTGGCAGGATCCCCTGGAGCCATAGCGTCCCGGAAATCTCATCTCCTTGCACTGGCATCTTATCGTGAGGCATGCTTTCGCGCGTGGCATAGATGTCGATGTCGACGCTTAGGAGGCCATCGTGGACGCGCATCACGGTGCTTCGGATCCTCCACACTGGGATCGCGTCAATCTCGAATTCCTCTACGTCATTCACCGGCGCACAGAACTGATAATCATCCGGCAGCGGAAAGGAATCCGGCTGTTGGATGTAACCGACGCCGTATGCGTCCTCATCGCCAAACCTGCCGTCAGCGTGTGCTGGCTCGTCCTTCCCCGCGGACAGCAGGACAGCCGCGCCAGCCATCAGGACTTCACCAGCTGCGGTCTGCAATTTTGTCTCGGGAGGTACGACCCACAGCGAATAGGCAATGCCCGCCAGTTCCACCTCGACAACCGATCCGGGACGATATCTGTCCCGGTTCAGACAGTAGAGCGGATCGAAAAATGTCACCGCCGCATCGCCCAGCACTCCCGAAATGCGCGCCTCCAGACCACAGCTCATCTCGTGAATGGAGTCGATGCGCACCTCATGGATGCATCCTGAACTAACCGCCGGGAAGGAAGTATGCAGGTATGCTCGGCCACCACGCTGACCTCGAACCACGACGAAATGGGCACGGAGCCCGGTACTTGGCCATGCAATGACGCTCACCGTCGCGCCCGCGCCACCACCGGGAACCACCAACGTCGGGTCTTCACGCTGCCCTACGACAGGTCCCCGCGGCACCCATTCGAGAGCGCGCGCTATGCCATTTTCCAAGTCTGGAAAAATGCAGCGCCAATGATCACCATGGCCCATGAGTAAATACTTTCGCACATCGCTTGAGAGGAATTTTCCCTCCCGCAGATGTGTGAATCTTGGAGTTTTCGGCCAAAATTTGTACCAAGCTCGGTACAAGTCGGTTTTTGATGTCTACAAGTTATTGATTCTAAATCGATCGGCTCCTCTTCGTGAGTAACTATCGAACTTTTCTGACGCATGCCGTAATTCTGGATTTCGGCGAGTTCATGACACGTAGACCCTTTCGAACTTGGTCACCGGCTTTTTTCCGCCGGTAAGGCGTTTTCGAAACGCGGTAAACTCTAACCTCTCCGGCTTGCATGGGTTCGCGATCACAACATGATCGTCGTCTAGCTGCATGCGGTAGGTCACAGTCTGGTCTTCAATCAACTTCTCGAACCCGAGGTCGTGTAGCCGCTTTTCAACGAACTCAGCCGCTTCTGGCGTACGTTCTGTCAGAGAGGGCTCGGCTCGTTCTACACCAATGCGATATCCGGTTTCGTGCTCCAGCCTATACCGCTTAATCTCGTCGTCCCTTTTTCGTTTAAGTTCCCATGCTTTTTGGAGGATTGATTCCTCGACAAACGGCCAGTCACCGGAGCGGTACGGGCTCAACTCGGAATAGAAGCGTGTGACGCGGCGGTATCTATCGACGAATTCACGGCTCTCTCCCTCCTGTTGGTGTTCGATTACTGCCGATAGAATGGACGCGGCCATGGCCGGGAAAAAGCACAAAAAATCAGACCCATCGTCCACGTAATATGAAAGGAAACGAGCCTCTGGACCAAAGCGCTGGGCGAAGTAGTTTTGCAGCCACTCCTCTTCCTCGTAGGTCACGTTCTCGACCCGCGCTCCCGCAGCCTCTAGACGATATCGAACCCAGTTGTAGTAGGCGGCATCGCGAGGATCGCGGATTTCTACAATGTCGGTAAACACCACTTCGTACTCATGGATTGCTCCGAGCAATGCCTCGAACTGCGGGAAATTATCCGCAAGCCCGGAATACTCATACCGTCGCATGTTGAGGTCAACGTAAGGCTCATGAGAGATATTTATACAACCTGAGCCAGCCTCCCGAAGCATATCGATATAGCGGTTGATACGCATGTATTGGAGTTCAACAGGCCGTGGTTCACGTTTTGGACCGTGACCGATTAGATAAACGGCCGCTTTGCGCGGCTGTTTGAAGAACTCGTCAACTGTTCTACGCTCGACTGATTCACCCTGAAGAGGCGGCTTCGCAGGCACTGGATTTGGCGCGAAATCCAGTCGCCGGAGAGGAGTCTTGGCAGCGGCCTTGCGGATTATTAGCGGTTCAGTTTCCCGTATGATGCCCGCAGCAATTCCGCTTTGCGTTTGTCGAGCGCTTCTTTGATCTTGGACTTCACGTTAGATTTGACCTGTGTCTTCTGTGGTGCTCGTCTGTTAGCTTCGCGACGCCCATTTTCTCACTTTTGATTCAAGCCTCAAATTCGACCAGCGACCCATTGGGAAGGCGCTAGAACAGGTGGCAACCCTCACCTTCGGCAAGTCCGTGGTTGCAGCGTGGCGGATTAAACTGGTTTCAGTGCTAGAGGAGATTTGAGCGATTGGGAAGGATCGAACTGTCGGTCATATTGTTACTTTGCTGGCCCATTTTCGAACGCAACCTCGTTACTCCTGCTGTTCGCACAACTTCTACACAAATCCGGAGTTTCCCCGCACCGCCCTCGCAGTTCGAATCCACGACAGGCAATCGACCGTTCGGGACGTTAAATACAATGGAATCAATGCGGAAATGGCTGGCTCCCCGGCATGGATTCGAACCACGATTCACGGCTCCAAAGGCCGCTGTCCTACCATTAGACGACCGGGGAATTCTCTTTGAGGCTGCTTTTGCTTAGTGTAGCGTTCCGTTGGGAATAGCTGCAACCAAGCAGAGGCTTGAACCCGACTTGAGCGCGCCGCCCGCCGCAAACGCGTTACCCGCCGCAGTCGGCAGTCGCAGTCAATTCATCTCTCGGTCCACGTTGCACCATCTGCTACAATCGCCAGCGGAAGCTAGTCTTGGCCGGTGCTGGGCGCGGGCTTCAAACCCGTTGTGCGGTACTCTGTGCCGCATGTGGGTTCGACTCCCACTAGCTTCCGCCATTCCGTGTTTCTGGGTTCTCTCTGGGCCGGTTTGTTCGGATCCGCCAAGCAGCTCTCCCATGGGCGGCGCTTCAGCAGAGTCTACCGTTCCTCATCATTCTCCTACCCTCCGATCGGACTCTTCTGAGGTATCCTCCAGTTGATTCCTACCTGAAAGATGATCGGTGTGCCAACTGTTCCGCTTTCACTTGCTACTTTGTCTTTTGCTGCACATATGCTCGTTTTGTGCCAGTGATTTTGCCGCCCTGGTTGCCGTAAGCTTATGGTGAATCAGGACGAACCGTGTTGAACTGATCCGACGGACGTACTCCCGCTCACCTGGGAACGGGCCGGAAACCAAAACCAGTCAGTTCCACCTCCACCTGCGCCCCTGGAACCGTCGCGGAAAGCTCAGAGCCGGCCGAAACCGTTGAGAGCAGGCATATGCAAACTGGCGCACCCAGAGGCCCCGCCCGCGAAATGGAAGATGCGCTCATGTATCTTCCGCGGAAGGCCATGACGGACTACCGCAAGGGTCAGGTGGTCTTCGACGAGCACCAGCCCTCCAAAGGACTTCACCTGGTCGTTCAGGGCCGCATCAAGGTCTCGATTCCGCTGGAAGATGGAAGCCAAACGGTGGTCGATATTTTTACCGTCGATGATTTCTTTGGAGAACGTATCCTCCTCGGGTCCACGTGGCAGGCCGACCGCGCGGTCGCGCTCGATAATGTCACGCTAATGTCCTGGAGCGCCGGCGAAATCGAAGAGCAGGTGGAGCGGCAACCGCGGCTGGGCATTGCGCTCCTGCAGATGCTGGTCAAGCGGACGCTCGATTACGAAGAGCGCTTGCAGAGCTTTGCGCTCGATAAAACACCCGCCCGCGTGATCCGCTCCCTGTTGCATTTCACCGAGCACTTGGGCACACGCGACGAAGACGGTTCTGTCCGCATCCCACCGCTCACCCATCAGATCATTTCGGAATACGTCGGCACCTCGCGCGAGATTGTCACGTTCCAGATGAACCAGCTACGGCAGAAAGGATTCCTGCGCTATTCGCGCAAGGGAATTCAGGTGTATGAAGACGCGCTCCGGCAATACCTGCAGACGCAGCGGCAGGAATCCACCGAATCCGCCGCGGGTCCGGAACGAGCTTTGCCCAGCCGGCCGAAACCCTAACCTTAGGAAATAGGCAAGACCTTTCCAAATGGAGGTCTAAAAATCAGCGGCTCCCCGGATAAATTGATACTGATACATCCGGAGGATACATGATGCGGGGCCTCTGGCCGATTACATCTATTGCATTGTCATTGCCTTTGATCGTAGCCGCGGGTTCAAGCGCCACCGAAAACTCTCCCAAGCCTTATTCGGAAACGGGACAACCCTCGGGAATCGTCGTTCTTTCAAACGGCTCTTCGCCGGCCAGCGCCAGTAGCGGAGGGGTGGTTATGCTACCTGCCGCGCCGCATGCCGTGAAGGAGTCTCCCGGGCCGGTGGAGCGGCCTCATCCGCCCGTGGAGGCCCCACGGGCTTTAGCGGAACCGCACCATCCGGCGGCGATCCCGGAATCGGCAAAACTCGTAGAACCGCACGGCCCGGTGGCGGCGACGGAGCCGGTGAAACTGGTGGAACCGCACCACGCAGTGACAGCGCCGGAATCGGCGAAACTGGTAGAGCCTCACCGCGGCCCCGAAGCGCTAAAGCCCGCTTTCCAGCGTCCAAAGATTGCATATCCGGCTGAATTTCAGACCGAGAGCGCGATGTTTCTGCAGCACCAACTCGGGCTGTGGAATGACACGGATGCCCGCAAGTTCCTGGGCGATCCGATCCGCAAACGTGCGTCCTATAACAAAGATGACGCAGTTGACGGCTACATCTACGCCTTCTCCGATCCCACGCGCAAGTATAAGGAATTCGAGCTGAACTTCGATGGCCAGACCGGCAAGCTGCGCAGCGTCTTCGTGTATCCTTGGAAATTGACTTGGCAGGACTGCCGCCGGATTTGGGGCGACAACGTTTCTTCTACCGAGGCGACCCGGGGACGGATGTTTTATTCCTATTTGAACCGTCATCTGGACGTTCTGGTGGACCGGAACGGGGCTGTGATCAATCTGGGCTTGTACTAGTTCGGAGCGCGGTATCCTCTTGGCATTCATACATTTGACATCTGGGTGAATTCTGAAACCCAAATGCCTTCCCCGCCGTTATATAGATAGAGTTACGCGAAGCGCCGAATCGGCGTATAGTGTAGCTATATAGGAGTCGCCCACCATGAGAAGGCATCTGGTTAAGCCTGTGGCCGTACTGGCCTCACTCAGCCTGTTGGCTGCAGGTGGACTGGCGAAGGACAAGAAAAACGATCCCGACGAAATCGGCAATCGCGATGTCGGCAAAGGCGTAAATTTCTACTCGATCGAGAAGGAAATCGCCCTTGGGAAGCAATTGGCGCAGGAAGTGGAGCGCCAAGCCAAAATCATTGACGATCCGATTATCGCGGAATATGTCAACCGCGTCGGGCAAAACCTTGTCCGGAATTCGGATGCCAAGGTTCCGTTCACGATTAAAGTACTCGATTCTGAAGAGGTGAATGCATTCGCTCTTCCCGGGGGGTTCTTCTTCGTGAATTCCGGCCTGATCCTCAAAGCGGACAATGAAGCTGAATTGGCAGGCGTCATGGCGCACGAAATCGCGCACGTCGCCGCCCGCCACGGCACGCGCCAGGCGACCCGCGGCGAGATCGCCAATCTCATGTCGATTCCCCTGATTTTCATGGGCGGCTGGACGGGCTATGCGATCCGTCAAGGCGCGGGTCTTGCGATCCCGATGGGCTTCCTGACGTTCTCCCGCGGTTTTGAGCGCGAGGCGGATTACCTCGGCTTGCAGTACATGTACAAGGCAGGCTACGATCCCACAGCGTTCGTCGACTTCTTCGAGAAGATTGAGACGCTCGAGAAGAAGAAACCGGGGACGATTTCGAAGGTGTTCTCGACGCACCCGATGACGGATGATCGGATCAAGGCGTCGCAAGAAGAGATTCAGAAGATCCTGGACCCGAAGCCGGAGTATGTGGTCAATACGTCCGAGTTCAATGATGTAAAGGCGCGGCTGGAGATGCTTCACAACCGCCGCAAGGTCGATTCGGACAAGGACGATCAGGGCCGTCCGCGCCTACGTCGCGCACCGGGCAGCGGAACAACGCCGGTAGACGGCAACGATGGCGACCAGCAGCAGAAGCCTGATCAGGACGATCGGCCGACGCTGAAGCGCCGGTCGTAATCAACGCGATAGGTTGTCACATAAGTCCGAGTTCTCCCGGGGCCATTCCACAGTGGCTCCGGGGAGAATCATAATTCCGGCTGCAAGGGAGAGCGCGGCCGGCATGACCTCGCAATCCTGATGTCATTTATTTGCCGTTGAGAGGGCTACCTCGGCGGTCCGTGGGACGAAAATCCGCTCGGCTGCTTTTTTTGTTTTTCTAAGGCTTACCCAGCCGTCTGCGACTTTTCTTTCTCCAAGACTCGGAACGCCCTGCGAGCCACTACGATTTCCTCATTCGTCGCTAAGGCCAACACGACTACGCGCGAATCACCCGCCGAGACAATCCTGTCACCCGTCCCCTGTTCGTTCTTGGCGGCGTCCAGACGAATTCCCAGAAACTCCAGGCCCTCGCAGCAGAGGGCGCGCAGCCGTGCCGAATTCTCGCCAATGCCGCCGGTGAACGCTACTGCGTCCAGACCTCCCATCGCCGCCGCGTAGGCTCCGATAGTTTTCTTTACCTGATAGGCGAACACTTCGAGCGCGACCGCCGCGCGCTGGTTACCTTCGGCCGCGGCCGCTTCCAAGTCTCGAACGTCGCCTCCCTCGATGCCGGACAATCCCGCCAGGCCGCCGCCCTTAGCCAGTTGCCGGCGCACTTCGTCCGTGCTCCATCCGTGTCGCTCCATCATGTACAGCGCTGCGAAGACGTCGAGATCGCCATGGCGCGTTGCGCTTTCCAGTCCCGTCTGCGGCGAGAATCCCATCGTGGTATCAACAGACTTACCGCCGTCAGACGCACACATCGAAGAGCTTCCGCCCAAGTGGCAGCTCACCAGCTTGACCGGATGTCCCAAAATGGCGGCTACCCGCTCGCTGATGAACTGGTGCGATGCGCCGTGGAAGCCATATTTCACTACGCCGTCATCCCGCCATCCGGCCGGAACACCGTAGAGGCGCGCCTTTTCCGGCATGGTGTTGTGAAACTCCGGTTCGAATGCGGCCACAATCGGCACGCCCGGCATGGCTTGTTGGAACGCTTCGATGGCCGTCAGATAGATGGCGTTGTGCGCCGGCGCGGCGGGCAGGAATTGCCGCAAGGCCGCAATCACTCCCGCGTCCACCAGGAACGTGCCTTGATAGTGGGGGCCGGCGTGCACAGCCTTCAGGGCCACGGCGTCGATTGGAGTTTCGCCAGTGTTGATTTGCGCAATCGCCTCGCGATAATCGCGGACGCGCTCCAACTTGCCCCGCGTGAGCACCTTTTCGGAAGGCATCTCCAGGATTTGGTACTTCAGAGAGGTAGAGCCAAGATTGGGAATCAGTAGGTTCATGGGAGACTCGAACCGGCGGCTGGTATTCCGGCCGGGTGATTCACTCGATAAAGCCGAGCTTTTTCAGCGTGGCGCCCGGCTCCTGGTCTTCGAACTTAGTCAGCGCGGCCTTTTCGCGGCCCTTCTGCAAAGCTATGCCGGCCGGAACAGAAACGTAAGGGAAGACCTTTTTGAGCTTCTGGAGATCGTTGGATAACACGGCCGTCAGGCCGGTGTCCTTCAAAAATTGGGGAGCTACCTGAGGCTCTTCGATGGGCACCGCAACCACCGTGGTATCGCCCCAGTTATAGTGCGACATCCGCTTGGCGGCGTCGAAGCAGTGCATGCATTCCGGGTCAAAAAAGAAAAGGAAAACCTTCCCCAATTGCAGGGAATAAGGCTGCCCGTTAACCACGATGGTATCAGGCGCTTTCGTGCCGGTCTGCCGCGCCGCGGCTACTCCATAGGAGACCAGCGCAAACACAATCACGGCTCCCAGAACCAGCACCGCACTGCGGAGACTCTCCGGACGCTTGGCCCACAGGCCCGCCAATACGGCGAGCAGCAGCATGATTCCATCGCCGATGAAAAATCGCGGACCCACCGCGCGCTTGACCCACGGGAAACAACTGCAATCCTCGCCGCGCAGCGCGCCGTAGTTCCAAGCGACATAAACCAGAAACGCGATCAGCAGCAATCCGGTGAGAATGGCTCCCCACCGGCGGAACCGCGGCACCAGCACCATCACACCGCCGAACGTCTCAGCGACGCCAAAAAACAGCGCGGCTGCCAGGCTGAGAGACTCGGGAACTCGGGCTTGCGCCATCCGAACCGCGGCGCCTTGCGCATCGGTGATTTTCCAGAGGCCGGATGCGAGGAACAGCAGTGCGAGCGCAACCGCGGCGGACCAGCTCAGGGCGGTCTTCCATCCAGGGAGCTCCAAGCGGGCGAACTCTCCCCGCGCCTGTGCCATACTGTCGTTCATGGTCCCTATTGTAGCCCTTTCAGTCATTTGGAAGGGGTTCACGGGGTTCCGTTTGCCGCCCGCATGATCTCTTTGGCCTGGATTCTGCTGCTGGCCACGCCGGCTCTCGCCAATGCCGCGCCCGCTCGAATCAATCTGGTGGATGAGGTCTACCGCATCCCGCCGGATGAGTGGCGGTACGTCGAGGTTGGCCTCAATCAGCGCCCGGCCCTGGTGGCGGCTGATTACGAGGTACAGTCGGGGCCTAAACATGTCCGTCTCATCCTCATGCGCCGGGAGGACATGGAACTCTTGCGAGCCGGTGAACCTCACGGCATGCTTGCGGCCACGGCTGAAGGGCCATCAGGCAAGCTGCGGTTTCACGTCCGCACTCCGGGAAACTTCGCGCTTGTGGTCGATAATCGCGGAAGTTCGCAGCCAGCCCGTGTCTTTCTCAGGGTCTCGCTGGATTTCTCCGGACGGCGAAGTGCTGAAGCCACGTTCCTCTCCCGGCGCCGGCAATTCACGGTTATTCTATTGAGCTTTCTGGTCTTCTTCGCGATCGTGATCTATTCGGCGCGGCGTCTGCTGCGCGCGATCAAGCATTGAACGC
Organism: Bryobacteraceae bacterium; assembly: GCA_035550475.1. GTDB lineage: Bacteria > Acidobacteriota > Terriglobia > Bryobacterales > Bryobacteraceae > DASZPB01. Next base: position 127,705 of record DASZPB010000040.1, read on the forward strand.
CGAGCGGGCGGACGCCGCCGTCTTGCGGATATCCTCCGCCGCATGTGCTGCGGAAATAAATGCCGCTTCGAATTGAGACGGCGCCAGGTAGATGCCGGCCTCGAGCATCGAGCGGAAGAATCGCGCAAACCGTTCGGTGTCGCACCGCTTGGCTGACTCGTAATCCGTTACCGGCTGATCGGTGAAGAAGAAAGTGAACATCGAACCGACGCGGTTCACCGTCACCCCTTGCGGAGCGGACGCGCATAGTTCGGTGGCCCGCTGTTCGATCTGGTCATAAACTTCCGGATGAGTCTTGAGGTATCGCAGCATGGCCAATCCCGCTGCCACCGCCAGCGGATTGCCGGAAAGCGTGCCGGCCTGGTAAACCGGTCCCACGGGCGCTACCAGGTTCATGATGTCGCGGCGTCCTCCATATGCCCCGACGGGCAGCCCGCCACCGATTACCTTGCCGAGCGTAGTCAGATCCGGCCGGATTCCGTAGCGCTGCTGAGCGCCGCCATATGCCACGCGGAACCCGGTCATTACTTCGTCGAAAATCAACAGTGCGCCAGCCCGCGCGGTGATTTCCCGCAGAGCTTCCAGGTAACCCGCCGCGGGAGGAACACAGCCCATGTTGCCGGCCACGGGTTCCACTATAACGGCGGCGATCCGGCTGCCATGTGCGCGAAACGCGCTTTCCACGGCATCGATCGAGTTGTAGGGCAGGGCAATCGTGGTGTCGCAGAAGGCCTTCGGCACGCCTCGCGTGTCAGCGATTCCCAGTGTGGCTACGCCCGAGCCGGCCTTTACAAGCAGGGAATCGACATGGCCGTGGTAGCAGCCTTCGAACTTGACGATGAGGTCGCGCCCGGTGAAGCCGCGGGCCAGGCGGATCGCCGACATGGTGGCTTCAGTCCCGGAGTTGACCAGACGCACCACGTCGATGGAAGGCACGGCGTCGGAAATTGCCTCAGCCAACTCGACTTCCCGCTCCGTAGGCGCGCCGAAGCTGGTGCCGGTTTCGAGTGCTTCATTCAAGGCCGCAAGAATCGCCGGATGGCGATGGCCGAGCAACAGCGGTCCCCATGAGCCGACATAGTCGATGTACTCGTTGCCGTCTACATCGAACAGGTGCGAGCCTTCTCCCCGCGCGATGAACAGCGGATTTCCGCCTACGCTGCGGAATGCGCGCACGGGCGAGTTCACGCCGCCTGGAATCAGCGCCTGAGCTCTTCGAAACAGTTCTTCCGATTTACCTGTCTTCATGTTTTCGAGTTTGACGTCTTGAGGAAGCCGAGCCCGTCGGGCTGGAGCTAACTTCGTACGCCTGCTTTTCCGGGAACCAGCCGGCGGAACCCGAAACTCATGCCGATTTCGTACAAACTGCCATTCAGGTTCCGGAACAGGCGTTGCTTCAATCCCAGGTACGGCTGCCGGCCTGCGAACAGGTCCTGCATGATGACGGAAAAGCGCGGACTGCGCCGGGTAAATTGCACCATCCGTGCCGGCACAGAATTGAATAGAAAGCGTCCTAAGAACACGCGCTGCGCCAGCCGCGACCCGAATTCGAGATCGGCTGCGAAATCGCGGCGCAGCAGCCGCCGGTAATGGTTCACCCGTTCCGCCAGACCGCCCACTTCCGCCAGCAGTGAGCGGGCCGCGAGGTCGGCCGACCGAATAGCATAATAGAGTCCTTCGCCGGTGATCGGGTCCACCAAACCGGCAGCGTCGCCCACCGCCATCCAGCCGTCACCCGCAACACGATTCTTCCGCCACGATGAAGTATCGAGTGCCGGCAGCAGGTGGCTATAAAACGAAGCACCTTTACGGGAGATGCCGCGCTCCGCCATGAACCGCTCCAGCCGCTGCCGCAAAGAACTGGCCGGTTCCCCCTTGCCGCAGATTCCCACCGAGAGATGCCCACAGCGCGGGAAAACCCAGATGTAGCCCTCCAGGCGCGAGAGAAACTGAATATCGATCTTCGTTTGTTCTCCCGGCACATAATATCCAAGTGCTGACATGGTGTCCTGCGCGGTGAGCTGCGTGCCGACGTCGCGCAGTGGGTTGCGGGCGCCCGTCGCGACGATGCAAAAGTCCGCCTCGGCCGTTCCTGTGTTCGTGCGCAGCCGCCAGGATTCGCCGTTCCGCGCGATTTCGAGCACCCGGGCTTTCTCGATGCGCGCGCCTGCCTGGCCGGCGCGTTCGAGCAACATGCGGTTCAGGTCAAACCGGGAATAAATGACCAGCGGGTCGGCGAGGTTCAGGGTGACTTCCCCGGCGCGCGGCGCGCCCAATACCGTCTCCCTCACGAACCGCTTGGGCATCGCGTTGTCAATCAGAAAGGGATACTGGCTGTAAGCCTTGTACGTCAGACCGCCGCCACACGGTTTTTCCCACGCGAGCTTTTCGTCGAACAGCAGAACGTCTAATCCCGCCGTTGCCAGTTGTTCGGCTGCGAACGCGCCGGCAGGGCCTCCGCCGAGTATGGCAACGCGCTTCATTTCTTTTGGCCATTGGCCGGAGGTAGATCCTCCGGTGAAGGCATCGGAGTTCCGCCAGCCGGAGGCGCCGCCGCGCTGGGATTGCCGCCCATATCTACTCCTTCGTGCGGATTCGCCGCGCCGGGGAGGGTTTCTCCGTGCGCATGTCCGGAATCCTGGCGGGCGACTACCACCCACTGCTTTCCGTGCTGCTCCAACTGATAGCGCATCGACATGCCTTGCGAAGCGTCGCCGCCCTTCGGCGTGAACGAAACGGTTGCTTCGGCGTGGTTGCCGTCGAATTTGACGGTCGTGACGTCAATCGTCATAGCGGGGAGGTTCAGTTTGAGTCCCGCCAGGTAGTCGAGTATGGCCTGTCGTACTGCGTCTTTGCTTTGCGTACCGCGATTGCATGCGGCCAGAAAGCAAATCAGGAGCAAAAGAGAGCCAATTCGCACAATTCGATTATAACCGGACGATTGCATCGGAATTGCGCGGGGCGCGAATCGGCTATCAGCGGCGTCGCCAACCGCAATCGGTCAAGATTGTTTTTCGCTTTGAAGCGCGGATCAGGCCCTTTCCGGGTGCAAACGTACGCCTGATATATAATTGGCCGGCGGAGGAATAGTGCGCTTTTTCGCGGCAATTCAGAGTGGGAATCATCCACCACTTTCCGGCACCAACGGACTGGAGAAGGCCAGAGAACGTGTGGAGATCCTGGCCAAGTCAGTCGCGACCGCCTGGGGACGAATTCAGCAGCTCACATCCAAGATGGGGGATTCGTACCAGGCGGTTTTTGTAGCGCCCGAGTTCTATTTCGTAAACAACCAGGCAGCGAGCGCGCCTGACCGTTACTTATCACATGACGACAAACGGTGGACCGTGGCTCAACTGGCTGCGATTGCCAAGAGCTTTCCGAAATTGCTGATTATTCCAGGCACTGTCCTGTGGACCAAAGCTGTGAATGAGTCGAACACCGGCAAGACCAAAGAACGGATCGTGAAGGCCTATGAGCAGCACAAGTCCGCGCTGCCGAAGCTGCAGGAGAAGCACGGTGCTCAGTATGGGAATAATGTAGAGTCCATTGTGAGCAACCAATCCGGACAAAAGCACTTCGCTTACTCGGGAAGTGCGAAGATTCCGGCCCAAACGTACCCGCCCTATTACCTTCTCGATAGTGTCCCGGACACGGTGATCGCGCAAAACGTGGCATATGTTTGCAAAGGCGACACGATCCTCAAATACGCGAAAGTCGGCAATTCGCACGAACTCGGCGGGAATCAGAGCAACGCGGTCTTCTCACCGGGCAGCCTGGCGGGATTGTTCTCCGTCGGCGACGTTCGGTACGGTCTCGAAATCTGCATGGACCACTGGGTTGGCGTTCTGCAGCACGGCACCGGAGCGCTTTCGGCGCCGCACATCCAGATCATCACGTCCTCCTACACCGAAAACCGCAGCTTCCACTTCAAAGTAGCCGACAATGGCCTCATTCTGCATTCCTCCACGGAAGGAAGTATCGAGCCATACGAGACCACGGGAATACCGGACGCACCGCCTACGGAGGAAGCGCTCACCAATGGTCTGAAGTTATTTTCCTTCCAACTCGGGATCGCGGCGGATGGAAAAGCGACGGACGCATTGACAAGCCAAGGCGATAATCAGGGCATCGGCATTGAAGGCGCTTTGCCGAAGGTCAAGAAGACTCACTCGGACCTGGCGGAGAACTGGTTCGGATAAGATCTCGGCATCACTCGACGCCGATCCGCGAACTTCGGGGCCGCTGTGTGGAGACGCGCGTTGATCTCGTCGAGGGATCACGGCCTGACCAAATTCGGCCGCGTATTCCATAATGAATGTTCAGCCCGTTGGAAATTGATTCGGCCAAGATCGTCGACCTGACCTACAGCTTGGATGAGAAGACCGTCCACTGGCCGGATGAGCCGGCCTTTCAACACGAGCGGCTGTTCTGGGGCGCGACGCCGGAGGGATACTTCTACGCTTCAGGCCGGTTTGCGACCGCCGAACATGTGGGCACGCACATGGATGGTCCGATCCATTTTGCCGAGGGACAATTTCCGGTGGACGAAGTTCCGGTTTCGCAATTGATCGGCCCGGCCGTGGTGGTGGACGTCTCCGCCTCCTGCGCGAGTGACGCGAACTTTCGTGTGACGGTCGCGGATTTGTCGGCTTGGGAAAACACTCATGGCGCGATTCCTGCCGGCGCGATGGTATTGTTCCATACCGGATGGGGGAGGTATTGGGGCGATGCGAAGAAATACCTTGGGCTCAGTGATCAGAACCCGTCTCAAATGCACTTTCCAGGCATCGGTGCGGAGGCGGCAAGTGCGCTGGCCGGGCGGCACCCGCGCCTGGTGGGAATCGATACGGCCAGCATCGACTACGGGCAGTCTCAGGATTATCCTGTACACCGCATCGTCTGCCCGGCCGGCATCTGCGCCCTCGAAAACATCGCGCATCTGGAACTACTTCCGGCTACCGGCGCTATTCTGATCGCGCTGCCCATAAAGATTCGCGGTGGCAGCGGCGCACCAGCCCGGGTGATCGCCATTCTGCCGTAGCGCGCCGGGCGGCATAAGATCAATTTGCTATGGTTGCCTGAACTTGCCCGGGTCGAATAACGTATGAATGTTAGATGCCTTTTTGCAGCCAGTGCGGAAACCAAGTGGGACCGCGCGACGGATTCTGCGGCGTTTGCGGCGCGCGTCAACCGGTAGATCTTCCCCCGCACCCGGATCCACAGGACCCATTTGCCGGAATCACCCCGCGTACAGCCTCGATTTTGTGTTACATTCCCGCCGTGGGTTGGATCGCCTCGGTCATCGTCCTGGCGGCCGACCGGTTCCGGCAAGACCGGGTGGTCCGGTTTCATGCGTTTCAGGGACTCTATCTCTTTGTCGCGTGGCTGCTGGACGATTGGGTGGTGCGGCCCATGTTCTTATTCATTCCGCATTACCCCGTGTCCCGGATCATCGAACTGGTCCTGCTGGCTATGTCGATTTTTATGATCGTCAAGGCATCCCACGACGAGAAGTTTTCGCTGCCGGTCTTCGGCGAACTGGCCGAGCGCTCGGTCGCGGAAACCTAGCGTGAGCTTCCCCGTTCTTCCTGCTTCGGACTGATGTGGCATCCGGTTGCCCGAGATGATACTCTTCGATGAAAGTATCTGCACGAAGCGAGCCTTATGATTACGAGAATTACGCTGCTGCTGACTTTCATCGCGTTTTCGGGCGCCGCGCAAGACTGGGCGCGCCAGCGCGTCGATCAATCACCGAGACACCGTGAATGGGTCACGGTCAAACACGACGGCCGTTCCGTCGAGACGTTCATTGCCTATCCGGAATCGAAGGACAAGACGCCAGTGGTCCTGATTATTCACGAGATCTTCGGGCATACGGACTGGGTGGAGGATGTGGCCGATGAAGTAGCAGCGGCGGGCTACATCGCCGTTGCGCCGGATCTGCTATCCGGTATGGCGCCGAATGGAGGCCGCACCAAGGATTTCCCGGCCGGGCGTGTGGGCGAGGCAATCGGTCACCTGAGCCCGGACCAGATCACCGCCGACCTGAACGCCGCAGCCGATTATGGGGTGAAGCTCCCTGCCAGCAACGGCAAGCTGTTTGTTGCCGGCTTCTGCTGGGGCGGCGGGCAGAGTTTCCGGTTCGCCACGAATCGCCCGGATTTGACCGCGGCCTTTGTGTTCTACGGGCCACCGCCGGACGAGGAGGCCATGAAGCGCATCAAGGCTCCGGTTTATGGGTTCTATGCGGGTAATGACGCGCGGATCGACGCCACCATTCCGGCTGCCAAAGAGCACATGCAAGCTGCCGGAAAGTCGTATGATCCTGTGGTGTACGATGGCGCGGGTCACGGGTTCATGCGGGCCGGCGAGGCGCCGGACGCCAACGAAGGAAACCGCAAAGCGCGCAACGACGCTTGGGAGCGCCTGAAGGAATTGCTCAAAAAGAACTCGTGACGCGAGCGGGTGGAACTCCCGGAATCTTTGAGGGCGCCGGGCGTGGCAGCCGCTGGTGAATGAGCTGCGGCGGTTAGTCTGCCGCAGCTTCTCCGGGGCCGAACTCCACCAGTACAGCGTTCAGGGCTTCCATGCGAATGGGCTTGGAGACGTAAGTGTCCATGCCGGCTTCCGCGCGTGAAAAATCGAGGTTTTTTTCGACGGAAATGTCGATTGGGGGCCGGCCCGATCGATCGTACAGTAGCGGCGCAGGCGGCGCTGCACGTGAGTCCACGTCGAGGGAGAGGCTTGGCGTGGATCGCGTACTAATATCTTCGAAGGAGACCCTATGAGCAGCGTACGGGTGCTGGTGGGTACACGGAAAGGCGCATTTGTCCTGTCATCGGACGGAAAACGCAAGCAGTGGGAGGTCAACGGGCCCCATTTTGCCGGTTGGGAGATTTACCACGTGAAAGGATCGCCCGCTGACCCGAATCGTCTTTATGCTTCGCAATCAAGCGGCTGGTTCGGACAGTTAATCCAGCGCTCCAACGATGGTGGCAAAACCTGGGAACCGGTTGGAAACAAATTCGCGTACGAGGGCATTCCCGGCACGCATCAGTGGTATGACGGCACTCCACATCCGTGGGAATTCAAGCGCGTCTGGCACCTGGAACCGTCACTCACCGATCCAGACACGGTCTATGCGGGCGTAGAAGATGCCGCGCTTTTCCGCACGGCCGATGGCGGACAGACCTGGAACGAACTCGCCGGGCTGCGCGGTCATGGGTCGGGTCCTCATTGGCAGCCGGGTGCAGGCGGCATGTGTCTGCACACCATCATTCTGGACCCATCGGATCCGCAGCGAATTTTCATTGCCATCTCGGCGGCAGGCGCGTTCCGCACAGACGATGGCGGCCAGACCTGGAAACCTATCAACCGCGGGCTGCGCTCTCAATACATTCCCGATCCGGACGCCGAAGTCGGCCACTGCGTTCATCACATTACCATGCACCGCTCGCGTCCTGGCGTGCTGTTCATGCAGAAGCACTGGGACGTAATGCGCACCGACGATGCTGGCGATACGTGGCGTGAGGTGAGTGGGAATCTGCCGACCGATTTCGGCTTCACAATTGACGTTCATGCGCACGAGCCCGAGACGATTTTCGTCGTGCCGATCAAGAGCGATTCGGAACACTTTCCGCTGGATGGTAAGCTCTCGGTGTATCGAAGCCAGAGTGGCGGCAACGAGTGGGAGCCGCTGACCAAGGGTCTGCCGCAGAGCGACTGTTACGTCAACGTGCTGCGCGACGCGATGGCTGTCGACTCGCTCGATTCCTGCGGCGTGTACTTCGGTACCACCGGTGGGCAAATCTATGCATCGGCCGACTCCGGCGACAGTTGGTCGCCGATCGTGCGGGATCTTCCGCCCGTGCTTTCGGTGGAAGTGCAGACACTGTCATGATTCGGGTTGTCTTGCCGGCGCACTTACGGCATTTGGCGCAGGTAACTGGCGAGGTGAAACTGGTCGTGGAAGGCCCGATTACGCAGCGCTCCATCCTCGACGCGCTGGAAGCGGCCTATCCAGCGCTTCTAGGCACCATCCGCGACCAGGTTACGCAGGCGCGCCGGCCTTATGTACGGTACTTCGCCTGCGAGCAGGATCTGTCTCATGAATCGCCGGATGCCCCTCTGCCCGAAGCGGTGGCGACGGCGGCTGAGCCTTTTCTGATTGTCGGCGCGATAGCGGGGGGATAGAAGGCTGGTGGAAGTGAAGGCCGTTACTCTACCCGGCGGAGATCCGTTGCGCCAGACGGTTCTTGTCTGTATTCGAGATGACGCGCGGTTCGCCGGGTTCGAACATGTCGGAAATTGACGCCTTGAGAGCTTCGAACACATCGTCAACGCTCCGACTCGCATCGATTGTCTCGAATCCATAAGGTTTTGAAAGCGAATCGAATACGCGAATGAGCCGCGCCTGATAACGAACGAAGCTATCGTACATGTTATTGCCGAAGCGCGCGTCCATGCCGCTTTCCCAGTAATCGAAGGCGCCCTTCCCCACTACTACGCGTGAAATCAGGTCTTTTACCTCGGCGCGGAGATACAGCACTTTGTGCGGCACCAGCGCAAAGCCGGCAGTGCGCTCGATCCACGCGCGTGATTCGCCGCGGGCGGTTGCGCGCGCCATGATGGAGAAAATGTAGCGGTCAGTAAGCACGACAAAGCCGGCGCGCAATGCGGGGATAATTTCGTTTTCCAGTCGGTCGGCGAAATCGGTGAGATAGTACAGCGTCATAGTGATCGGGCCGAGGGTATTGCCTTCCTTGGCTTGGCGGATGCCCTTGCCCGCTAGCGCGGAACGCGCCATACCGGTGTCGAGGACCGCATGGCCGAGTCCTTCGAGCCACGGGCGCAGCCGCGTGACCTGCGTGCTGCGGCCTACCGAATCGGGTCCTTCAATCACAATCAGCTTGCCTTGCAAATCGCTGCTATCCACACCCGGCAGCGGCGTGCGGTAGAAGGAAAGTGGTTTACGCTCTGGGCCGGCCAAGCGTCACCTCCGTTCGCAGAACTTCCGCCGGCCGGCTGCGCCCGAATTCGCGCAACACAATCCGACGCATCTCGCGCTGCTGTACTTCGATGGACTTGGTAGCGTCAATCACATGGAACCCCATTTCCTCGATCATGGATTCGTACTCCACCAGAATCCGGCCCTGGAAGATACGGAAGCTCTCTTCGATATTACGGCTCAATTCCAGATCCATTCCGGCTTCGTAATACTTGAGGGCATTCCGGCCGCCGAGGATGCGGCCGAGCGCAACTTCGAGCGGCACCTTAAAGTAGAACGCCAGGTCGGGCCGAATCGCGAAACGATAAAGATTGCGGACCCAGGCGGGATCGACCCCGCGCACCACGTCGCGGGCGAATGCGGTGTAAGCGTACCGATCCGCACAAACAACCGCTCCGGCCTTGAGTAAAGGGACGATGTAGCGCTCCAGCCGATCCGCGAAATCCGTAGCGTGGATGAGGCTGAAGGTGGTCGGCGTGAACATCTCCTTCTTCTTGCCGCGGCGCGTGGTTTCGTGTACTAAAGGAGACGAATTCCACTCGCTGAAGGCCACTCCGTAGCCGCGCAACCGCAGCCACTGAGAAAGTAGCGAAAGCTGCGTGGATTTTCCTGAACCGTCGATTCCTTCCACCACAATCAAACGGCCGTGAAACCGCTGAGGCAGAAACAGTGGCATAAACTTCTTTATGATAGCTGTTGACTGCGCTGGTTACGAATTTTGATTGTTACAGTTACGTGACTAAGCAAGGGCTCTTTGATGCCGCGCTACGCCGCTATCGATATTGGAAGCAACTCTATCCGTATGCTCGCCGCCGAAGCCGAACCCGGTGGAGAGTTTCACGAGTTGATTGCATCACGCCGTGTCGTGCGGCTCGGAGAAACCGTCTTTCGTCACGGAGTGATTGACCCGCCTTCCATGGATCTAGCGTGTGACGTGCTAGCCGGGTTGGCGGAGGAATACCGCAAATTGGACGTGCTGGCAGTGCGCGCAGTGGGCACGGCAGCACTTCGTGACGCTTCCAATCGCGCGGAGTTTCTCACGCGCGCCACGCAGATTCTGGGAACGCCGGTCGAAGTAATCTCCGGCTTGGAAGAAGCTCGTTTGATTCACTTGGGAGTACAGGCGCGTTGGCCGCATCCGCGGCAGCGATTGCTGATCGCTGATGTGGGCGGCGGCAGCGCGGAATTGATTCTGAGCGAAGGCGGTCACATGGGAGAAGCAGTGTCAAAGCCGCTGGGAGCGATCCGGCTCAGTGAAATGTTTGTGAAAAGCGATCCGCCGGATCCTCGCGAACTGGCGCGCATGGAGACTTACATTCATGAGCGCATCGCGGTGGCCACTGCGCGCTTTGGGCGGATTGAACGACTGGTCGCCACTTCCGCGACGGCTGCGGCAACGGTATGCGCCGTGAACAAGATCCGCCGCTCGCGCCGCGACCGGGCGGACCGGCTGATCGCTTCGGCGCCGCAAATCAGGCGGCTCTATGCGGAGGTCTGCCGCCGGAACCTGGATTCGCGGCGCAAGATTGTGGGCATCGGTCCCAAACGCGCGGAGATCATTGTGGCAGGTGTCGCCGTGCTGCGCGAAGTTGTCCGCAGCTTTAATCTTCCGCGAATGTACTACTCCACGGCGGGTGTCCGCGACGGAGTGATCGCCGATCTGGTCCACCGCCGGGTCGGGCGAGAGCCTGCGCAACTGGATGCCGATCAGCGCCGCGTAGTGCGCGCGCTCGGACGGCGATACGGAACCTCGGCCGAACATGCGCGCAAAGTGGCGCAACTGGCGGCGATGCTCTTTGAAGCGCTCGAACCACTGCACCGGCTGCCGCTGGCGCTGGGCCGCATCCTCGAAGCCGCAGCATACCTCTACAACATCGGCCATTGGGTCAACGATTCGCGGCACCACAAGCATTCGCTCTATCTGGTGATGAATTCGGATATGCCCGGATTCACCGATCGCGAGCGGCTGGCGGCGGCAAATCTGAGCCGGTACCACCGCAAATCCATGCCGCAGCCTTCGCATCCGGAATTCCAGGCGCTCGATGTGGATATGCGGAACGCTGTGGTGTTGCTGGCTCCGCTGCTGCGTATCGCCGTGGCGCTCGACCAAAGCCAGGAGCAAAAAGTGGAACGCATCGAGGCATTCATACAAGATCGTAATGTTGAACTGCGCCTGATTTCCGAGCGTGACACGGATATCGAGCAGTGGTACGCCTCGCAAGTGTCTGAGGTGTTTCGCGGAGTCTACGGAAAACAACTGGTGATTCGGGCGAAGCGATGAAGCGAGCGGAGAAAGCTCTCGAACAATTCGCAGAGACACAGACGCGGCAGCGTTTGAAAACGCTGTCGCAGAATCTTCGTAAAGCCGCCAGGCATCCGGACGATCCCGATTCGATCCACGATCTGAGGGTCTCGATCCGCCGCTTCCGGCAGAGCTTGCGCGTGTTCCGGGATTTGTTCGGGGAGAGTCACGTGAAAAAAATGAAGCGTAGTCTGCGCGAAATCATGCAGCTATGCGGAGCCGTGCGGAATTGTGACATCGCGATGGACGTTCTGAAGGCGGCGGGCGTGCCTGCCTCGCCGCGTATGAAACGGGAGTTGAAAGAAGAGCGGTCGCAGGCGGCGCGGAGACTCTCTAAGCGACTGGCCAAAGTGAACTCGCATGGTGGCACTCGCCAGTGGCGAACGTGGCTGCGGGCCGAAATGAAGAACGATGAAACTGTGGAAGCAAACGCGCGTGCGGTGCTGCTACCGATGACTCGCCGGTTCTTCGAGGCAGGCGAGGGCGCCGCGCGCGCGAAAAGCACTCCCGCGGAGATGCACCAATTCCGGCTGATGGCGAAGCGGCTTCGGTACAGCTTCGAAACATACGGGCCAATGGCGGGAGCCGGATGGCAGCAGCGAATCCATGAAATGCGCGGGCTTCAGGATCGCCTGGGCGCGATCAATGACTGTGTGGCGACTGCGCAACTGCTCGCTCACCGCCGGTTTCAGAAAGCTGGCCTATGCGAGTCGGAGGACGTGCTGCGGAAATTGCTGAAGGAAAGAACCGAAGCCTTCCGCGCGGACTGGAGCAAGCGTTTCTTCAAGAAGCGAAGCCAATGGTTGGGACCCGGGCCCAAACCTACTAAGAAAAAGCGGAAACCTCAATGAACATATTTATTCTGCGGCATGCTACGGCGGAACCGCGCGGGAAGGACGTCGCCGAAGCTGACCGTCAGCTCACCGCCAAGGGGGCGAAGGACTTGAAGCGAGTGCTGCGTCATGCGCGCGCCGTAGGCGTCGCGCCCGAATTGATTCTGACCAGCCCATGGACCCGAGCGCTCGATACGGCCCGCATGGCGCAAAAGGAATTGAAGGATGCGGAACTGGTGGAGACACACTCGCTTCTCCCCGATGTCCCGCCCATGCGGGTGTGGAAGGAAATCCAGGCGCACCGCAGTCTGAAAGGGATCATGATTGTGGGCCACGAGCCGCAGCTTCAGCACATCGTCGCATTCCTGCTGGAGGCGCCGCTTGTGTTGGATTTGAAGAAGGCTGGGATCATGCGCATCGACGTGACGCAGTTCGATGGCCCACGCCGCGGTATCCTGAAATGGATGCTCACTCCGAAACTCGCCGTGCGTGGGAAATGATTCGTGGTAAGGGCTGACAGCCAGAGCATCGAGCACGAACTCCCTCTTGCCCGGAAACACGCGTACAGATTCGACGCGTAACGCGCTGCGATATCTCTTTCCGGTTCCGCCCCTGGCCCCTGACATCCGCCGGTTTACGAGCGACAATTCTTATCACCTGAGAAATAAGGTCTTTGTGATTTCAATCGTGTACGGGCCACAGTATCACTGTACGTTACTCAAGCCTGCCGGTCAGTTCCGCATTGCTCCCTGATTTCCTCGGTGCTAAGATCGCCCACACAAAAAAGCGCCCATCGCCATCGGGTGGCATGGGGGGTGAACCCGTAGAAAGGAGTTGCTATGACAAGGTCTCGTTTCGTTGTATGGATGGCCTTTGCGGCATTTCTCAGCGTGGAGGCTCTGAATGGCCAGGGTTTGACCGGCCAGATTTCCGGAGCAGTACAAGATTCCAGCCAAGCCGCCATCGCCGGCGCCACGGTGCAGCTCAGGAATACCGGCACCGGTCAGGTCAAGACGGCGGCCACGGACGAATCAGGCGCATTTCTTTTTCCTCAACTCCTGGCCGGCACCTATGAAATCAAGGTTGCGGCGCCGGGTTTCAAAACCTACGAAGAGAGAAGCATCGTATTGGCATCGAGCGAACGATCGGTGCTGCGTACCATCGTGCTGGAATTGGGAGCAATCTCGGAATCGGTCTCGGTGACCGCAGAAGCGGCGCACTTGCAGACGCAAAGCGCGGAACGTGCCGACTCGCTCACCACGATCCAGATCACAGAGACGCCGCAGAAGGGCCGGATCTTTCTCAATCTGCTGACCATGACGCCCGGAGTCATCAACACGGGTGCATATGAAGGTCCGGGTGACACTTCGGGTGGCATCGGCGGCATTCAAATCAATGGCAGCCGGTCGGGATCGCTTTCGCTCACGAATGACGGGATTCCCGATCTGGACACCGGATGCCAGTGCGGCGGTCCGGCACTGCCGAATCTGGAGTCCATCGGCGAGATCAAGGTCATGCTGACGAACTACCAGGCGGAGTACGGACGCAATAACGGCGGCATGATTACTACCGTCACGAAATCCGGCACCTCGCAATTCCATGGCGGAGCCTATTACTTCAAACGTAATGAAGCCTTCAATGCGAATGACTTTTTCGCCAACCGGCAGGGCGCCTCACGGACGCGCTACCGCTACGATGAGGCGGGTTACTATCTCGGTGGACCAGTTCTGATTCCCCACCTGATCACGACACGTGGCAAGCTGTTCTTCTTCTGGTCGCAGGAGTACATGCCGCGCACCGTTCCGCTTGGCCCAAGGCGCTACACCTTTCCAACTGCCTTGGAGCGCGCCGGCAATTTTTCGCAGACGGTGGACACCAGCGGCCGGATGATTCCCATTCAGGACCCGCTGAACAACAAGCTTCAGTTTCCAGGAAACATTATTCCCCCGAACCGGCTCGATCCCGCTGGCGTCGGGCTTCTTTCCGTGTTTCCGATGCCGAATACCACAGACCCGGCTCACACCTTCAACACGGTGATTCAGGGCACGCAGCAAGAGCCGCATCGCTTCGAGGTTCTTCGAGTCGACTGGAATATCGGCAAGACTACGTTCTATGCGCGCGGGCTCTATAACAGTGACACGCGATCATCAGACAATTGGTTCAACAGCTTTCCCGTTTCCAACTCATTTCCGTTGATCACCGGTTCTTATAATTACCCCAGCAAGGGAATTGTATTCACGGCGATCCACACCTTCGACCCGACCCTGATCAACGAACTCACGGCCGGCATCATGCGATACACGCAGAGTCCGTTCGTGCCGGATTCAAGCTCTCTGGCACAGGTAAACCGGCAAACGCTGGGAATTAACTTCCCACAGTTCCATCCGGAGTTGAACCCACTGAACGTCATTCCGAATGCCACATTTGGCGATGTCCAGAGCGCTCCCAGCATCGCATGGGAGGTGAGATGGATCTTTTACGGCACGAATACGCCGAAGTCCGTCTCCGATAATCTCACGAAGGTATACGGTAAGCACAATTTCAAGGCGGGAATCTATTATGAGAATACCGCCCGCAACGCGTCCGCTGCCGGTGGTCCGCTGATGGGCACGGCCACGTTCACAAGGGACGTCAATGATCCGTTGGATACGAATTACGGCTTTTCCAATGCGGCGCTCGGCACGCTTACGAGTTACAGCGAGGCGAACGCAAAACTCGCGGAGCACGCCCGTTCTTATCACGCGGAGTGGTTCGCGCAGGATAGCTGGCGCATTACGAAGCGCCTGACGTTGGATGTCGGTGTGCGCTTCTATCACATTGATACATCCAAAAACGCGGGGACTTACGTGGCTTCCTTCGAACCATCTGAGTACGACCCGACGAAAGCAGCGAAATTGATCCAGCCGTATAAAGCGACCTCCAGCAGCGCTCGCATGGGGATCAATCCAGCGACCGGAGAAGTAGTGCCAGCGGTTTTGATCGGAGCGTTGGCACAAGGGAGCGGCACGTTTTTCCAGGGCATGCAGACGTATTGGGAGAGGGTCATGTCCGGACCGGCGCTGAGCGTTGCGCCAAGAGTCGGTTTTGCCTGGGACGTATTTGGCGACGGCAAAACGGCCGTCCGCGCGGGCTTTGGCATGTTTCCCGGCATAATCGGCGACGACGCAACGACCTCGACGTTCGCAACGCAGCCGCCGTTGTTACAAACCAGCACTCTCTATTACACCGACATCAACTCCCTGCTTAATGCGCAGACCTTTGTGACTCCGACAACCGGCAGAGGAGTGCAGCACAACCACGACAGCCCTACGACCTATAACATGAGCTTCGGCATTCAGCGGGATCTCGGCTTCCATACCGTTCTCGACGTCTCTTACGTCGGTTCACTCGGCCGGCACCTGGCGCAGTCGCGGAGTTTGAACGCTGTCCCGTACGGAACGAATTCTCTACCGACCAGCATCGATCCGACGGGAACCAATCCGCTGCCTCTGAATTTCCTGAGGCCCGTGCAAGGCTACGGCGACATCACTTACTACGAGTTGTCCAGCACATCGAACTATCAGTCGATGCAGACCACGGTGAAGCGCAGTTTCCAAAAGGGCCTCATGCTCGGGCTAGCCTGGACCTGGTCGAAATCGATGGACTATGTAAGTCCCAGTGGGACGATCAACCCCTTCACCGACTATCGCGAATGGAATTACGGAAAATCGTCAACCGACCGGACTCACGTGGTCGCGATCAACTACGATTACACCATTCCGAACCTGAGCGGTGTTTGGAAAAACCGGTTCGCGAAGGCGGTTGGTGATGGTTGGGGGATCTCGGGAATTACAACTCTGATGAGCGGCGTGCCGATGGGAATCAGCTATACGCTGGTCTCGACCACGGACTTGACTGGAGGAGGTGGCTCCGGAGTGGACACGCGCGTGAACCTGCTGGGTCCGGTAGCCCTTCCCAGGTCGCAGCGAACGGATACCGAGGCATTCAACATAAGTATGATTGCTCCCCCGTCGGATAAATACGGCCGGGGGAACGCACCTAAAGACGTGTTTCGCGGCCCCGGGACGAATAACTTCGACATGATGGTGAACAAGAACTTCCGCTTCGGTCGCGACGGTACGAAGACGATCCAATTTCGCTTCGAGACATACAATGCGTTCAATCATCCGCAATTCGTCGGAGTGGACACTACGGCTCGCTTCGACACGACGGGTAAGCAGATCAACTCGGACTTCGGGGCGTACACGTCGGCTCAGAATCCGAGGAAGGTACAACTCGGGCTGAAATTCGCTTTCTGAGGCGCGACAAGATGATCGAGCTCGGAGCCGGACCGACCGTCCGTGCTGTAAACTCTCTAATTGGACGCGCCTATGGAGAGAAGCGAAGTCATCCGGCGGATGGTCTTGAATGAGATCTCTGATGACTATGAGAATGTCGATCAGGTGATTCTTCCAAATGTCGCGAGGGAGTGTGCGAACCTCGGAATCATCGTTGAGCGATCTCAGGTTGTCGAAGCATTAGCGGAACTCGTCGAGAGCGGACTGGCGAAGGCGTATCGGTTATCCTGTATCGAGCCGGCTGAGGAACTGCGAGACATGCCGCCTGTTGACGTCGTGGAAGAGCACTTCAAAACATACTTCTACATCTCCGAAAAGGGGTTGGAAGTCCATCTTTCTGACGACGCATCGCCGCCCTTTGACGAGGACGGTAACTCGCGGCGGTAGACGCCTTCGAGCTCTGCAGCAAGCTGCGTTTGCATTACCGGTCAGGATCGTTTTCGTCGTGTGGCCGGCGCGCCCGGAGCGGCGCGCCTACGCGCCGCCGGTGGTTTCGCATTCCGCGCGCGTTTCTGCTTGGGCGTTGCGTGTTCGGAACCATCCTGTGACGTCACCCCGGCATCCCAAAGACGGAATCCGCCCAGAAATGCGTTGGCGTTATCACCGGCCCGGCATCCAGGGGGCAGCACCTTTATCTTTCTCGTATTTCCGCCACCCAATACAATATCGTCGGGCTGCAGCGCGGCGCTGAGGCGCGCCACGACGTCGGCGACGTAGCGCCGCCATTTGCGCTTCCCATAAGCGTCCAGCCCACGCTGCCCGATGTAGTCCTCGTAAGTATGCTTCTTATAGGGAAGGTGGCCGAGCTCCATCGGCTGGACAATGCCGTTCACAATCAGCGTGGAGCCAAGACCCGTGCCAAGACCGAGGAAGAGCATTTTGCCGCCCTTATAACTTCCGAGCGCCTGCATTGCGGCGTCGTTGATCACCCTGACCGGGCAACCGAAGGCCTTTTCGAAACTGAAGCCGACCCAGCCGCCGCCCAGGTTGTGTGGTTCCGCGAGGGGTCGATTCTGCAAGACCGGTCCTGGGTAGCCGATCGAAACAACGTCGTAGCGCCAGCCCTTGGTGATCTTCCTAACTCCGAGGAGCATGCGGCGCGGAACCAGGTCCGGCCCGGAGTCAAACCGCCGCGGCTCCTTTTCGCCGGTGGCGAGAACTTTAACGTGAGACCCGCCGATGTCGATCACCAACACTCGTGCGGATGTAGTTTTCGGAAGCACGGCCATGCTGTCATTCCACCATATCCAGCGTGATGTTGGTCATCAAGCGAGTGGCTGGCGGTCGTCTGAATGACCGGTCATGGCCTGCCGCGAGTGTCCTTACGATCGCGCAGAGCCAACCAACCGGCCGGAATGAAACTGCACAAAAATAAAACCGCCAGCCGGTCGACGCATCACCCAGATAGGCCCGAAGTGTGTTCCGTTCGAATGCGGCAGCATTCGGAGTCTCGATCTGAATCCAGCGAGTCCGGCAATGCAATTCACGCGGCGAACTCTGTTGAAAGGGTCACTTGGAGCTCTGGGGTATACGGGCCTGGCGTCCGCTCAATCGCAAGATCCTCTTCCGTCATGGAATGCAGGCGCCGCTAAGCGGGCGATCCTCGACTTCGTGCGTCTGACGACTGATTCATCAAGCGCGAACTTCGTACCCCCGGCCGAGCGGATCGCCACATTTGATCAGGACGGTACCCTTTGGGTCGAGCACCCCATGTACACGCAGGTAATTTACTGCCTGGGGCGCGTACATTCGGTGGTGAAGGCGCGGCCGGAACTCGCCGGAGTCGAGCCATTCCAGACAGTGATCTCAGGAAATAGCGACGCGATTTCAAGACTCTCGATGCAGGATCTGGAGAAGATTCTGGTCGCCACACTCACGGGCATGAGCGTCGAAAAGTTCGAGATTCAAGTCAGAAAATGGCTCGCCACTGCGAGGGATCCGCGCTGGAAGCGCCCATACACCAAACTAACCTATGCGCCAATGCTCGAGTTATTGAAGTACATGCGGGACAGTGGCTACAGAACTTACATTGTCACCGGCGGCGGCCAGGATTTTGTGCGCGTCTACGCCGACGAGGTGTACGGCATTCCGCCCGAGCAGGTAGTCGGCACTGCCGGCGGCACGAGCTATGGCTATGGCAAGGATGGCCGGCCTTTTCTCACCAAGGATCCGAAGCTGCTCCTGAACGACGACAACGCCGGAAAGCCCGAGGGCATTCACTTCATGATCGGGCGTCGCCCCTACGCCGCCTTTGGCAACTCCACCGGGGACCGCCAGATGCTGGAGTACACCAAGGCCGGCGCCGGCGAACGACTCGCGATGCTGGTGCTGCATGACGATGCTCAGCGCGAATATGCCTACGGTCCCGCGCAAGGTCTGCCCGGCACAAAGGTCGGGGCATTTCCACAGGCGCTCTACGATGAGGCCACGTCCAAAGGCTGGATCGTCATCAGTATGAAGAATGACTGGAAGAAAATCTTTGCCGGCGCCCGAACGTGAGCTTTCCTGTCATCTACGCCAAATCTTGAGTGCGAAGGAACATCCGCTCGTAAATACTCCGATTCCCGGCTGAAAATGACAACTGGTTCGGAACATTCGACAGATCACGGCCGGCTGCGAGGCGCCTCTGGCCGCACGTGGAGGAGCAGGGCGGCACAGATCAGACCGAAGCCGACGCGCGGCGCAACGAACGCCACCAGCATGGCAACTACGAAGCTCACAAGAACGACGAGCGACCGGCGTCTGGCCATCCGTCGCGTCCGTGCGGAAACCTGCGTTGGGTCCGCGCGAACCAATACGTGGTGCTCGAACACGTTGTACGCGACGTCGATGCACACGAACAGCCCTGCATAGAAGGCGACCGGAGATGACGCCAGACGTGTGCGCGCGACCCATGCGGTGGCGAACGGCAGAAGTGACACGAGGAAGAGATGGACAAAGTTGATCCAGATCAATCCGAGGCTCGGAGGACCTACGAACCGCATCAAGTAATGGTGGTTGATCCAGATGATGGCAATGAACAGGTAGCTCACCGCGTAACTGATGGCGGTGGGCCACAGAGGCCAGAGCGCCCAGAATGATGCCCGGTTGGGAGCTCTCAGCTCCAGTACCATGATGGTGACGATCACCGCGAACACCGCGTCTGAGAATGCCGTCATCCGATCTGCGGTTATCTTGTCTTCACCCATGGCGCGCTCGCGCGGGCGTAGCTTTCGGAATGACCGCCATCTCGTCATTTCAGCACAGGCGGCGTGGTTCTTGTGATCCAGGGGGTCGAAAACCAAGCGGAACCGATTGACGGATTCCGTCAACTGAGTGTGCTCCCTGGGAAGACGCGCGGAAGCCTCACCTCGGATAGTTGGCCAGCAGGAATGTTAGATAGTGGGGGAAGAGTATCAACCTCAAGAAACGGAATTCCCAAAAGTGATAACATCACCATCTGGATTGTGATAGGGATCACTTGTCTAAAATCGGGCTGCTCAAGTAGTTCAGCATGCTACTCGGGACCTCTATCTTACAGCCTTCGACCATGCTGTTCTACCAGCGGCGCCGGCCTAGCGTTTCGGCATTTGTGTGAGCGAACGTGATTCGGAGTTCTGATGAGATCTATGAAAGAGTGGAACCGTCCGGCACGAGCGACGATGGCCGTGCTCTTTCTGCTGCCCTGCGTCGCCGGCGCCCAAAACCTGCGCAACAACGCCTTTGATATTCAATACAGCGACGAAGGCATCGTCAGTCTTCGCCGCACCAATGACGTCGCCGATACTCAGTACATCGCTCCCGGCGGTTCGCTCGGGCCTGTCGTCGCTCGCTACCGCACATCTCCGCAGGGCGAGTGGCACGATATCAGTCAACTGAAGCTCGCCGCCGAACCTACCGGCAACAAGATCCAATACAGCGTCGGCAGTTTGCTCAAGACTCTCGCTGCTCAGAGCCAGGTGAGTTCCTCGGATTCCGTCGCCAGTCTCGCGGGCGTGAATGACGGATCTGTAGGTCCAATTGGCTTCGGACGTCGCGGCGGCGGCCCGCGCGCGCCGACCGCGGCCGTTTTCCAAGGCGGCGCTGATGGGGGCGCACATTGGATTCAATACACCTTCCCTCAGGCCGAAACGGTCTCGGAGTCCGCCGTCTACTGGACCGGCGTAGGAGACAATCAGGGCCGTGGTCAGGCTCCGGGACGCGCACCGGCGTCGCCAGCCCCGCAGGCGCCGCGTTCTTGGCGCATCCTTTACCAAGCCGCAGGCAACGAATGGCTTCCTGTTCAGGTCACGACGCCTTACGGCAATGAAACTTCAAAATTCAACGCGGTCAAATTCGCTCCAGTTAACACCTCCGCGATGCGCGTCGAATTTCAGGTTGCTTCGAACGCTGAAGTGAGCGTTGCCGAATGGCGGGTGGGCCCGGAACGCACCGTGGTCCTGCCGCAGGATCTGGCTGTCAACGAGTCCTTCCAATTGGAGGGCAACAACCTGAACTGGACCATTACACTTGTCAATAACACCGCCGGCGATCTCGAGGTCGGCGACCTGGCAGTCCCGACGCACATGGCCGAAGGCACGCCCGGCCGCCGGGGCGATATCTACACGCAGAAGTTGCTGCGCCACAGTCTGATCGCAGGGAATGGTTCATGGGCCTACTGGGCGCGCAGCAACGGCATTGGCCCCTACCTGCTCATGACAACTGCTGGCGACACCAGCCTGGAATACTTCGACAACACTGGCGGCTTGTCGCCGGACGAAGCAGGTCGCGGCGGACGAGGCAGCTTCACGCCCTACATTCACGCCACGGTCAACAACGAAGCCGATATCAAACGGGCGAAGGAGGCCGGGCGCCAGCAGCCCTGGCGTCTTCCGCTGACGAGTCTCCACCTCGCGCCGAAAGGTTCGAAAGGGAGCGAAGTCATTTATCAATTCCGTTTGCAGTGGGTCCCTGACTTCCAGGGTGTCCGCGACGCGCTTTATGCCAGCAACGAGTTCGATACCGTCATCGTGCCGGGAATGACCCTGCCGACCGGCCTTCCGGCCATGATCGCCCTGCGCACCCATAACAAGATCAACTCGGTCCAAGCCGAGTTCCCATCCAAGACATCCATCGAGTATGTAGGTAAGAAAGGCATCGATACTCAGGTCTACAAAGTGAAGTTCGACAAGCTCGGCGAGAACATGCTCAAAATCCACTACGACGGCAACAAGCGTTGGACTTCGTTCGAGTTTTTCATCACCGAACCCATGGAAACCGTGATCAAGAAGCGGGCGAACTTCCTGGTGAAGAGCATGCAGCACAACGACCCCACCAAGCCCTGGTACGGCTCCTACGGCGATTGGGACCAAATCAACCATGTGCTGCGCAATCCCGAAGACCGCGACCACCTGAGTCCGTGGCTTACCGACTCCAGCGACGACGCGGGCAACGCGCGCCCCGCCTATGTTGCCGGTGTCAACGCCTTTTTCCCGACTCCTGAGGGCGTCGCCAGTGTGGAGCGTTACGTTCGCTACTACTTATTCAACGACTATAAGGACGGCAAAGGCGGCATGCAGATGACCGATAAGGAGCCGTATCCTTACGGCATCTACGGCACCTTCGACAACTGGTGGCAGCATCGCGCCGCGCCCGATACTCCGCCTGAGACTTATGAGCCCACGAATCCGAATCGCCAGCGCGACTGGACGCTTCTCCATCGGGATCACCTCTGGCGCATTTACGACTATCCCCATATCATCAATATGTACTACCGGCTCTATCAAATCGGTAAGTTCTACCCCGAGATGCTCAAGTGGAAGACTTCCGCGCAGTATCTGGAGTTGGCGTATCGCACAACCATTGCCTACTGGACGGTGCCGTTCGAGACGCGCAACTGGTCCGCGAACTCGGTTGGCACAATGAATGAGGCCTGCATCGAAGACCTCATCTACTCTCTGGAGGAAGAAGGAAAGCAGGATTGGGCGAATGAGATCCGTTCCTTATGGGAGACCAAGGTCGCGCACTTCGTGCTCAATACGCCTAACCTCTATGGTTCAGAATTCTCGTTCGATTCCACCGGATTCGAATCCACGGAGGCTTTCGCCCGCTACGCGGTCCGTAATGCGGGCAAACATCACGTGGATCCACCGAAGTTCGCCGTCGGTCCGGGCCGCGGCGAAATCCCGAAGTTCAGCGAGGTCACGCCGGAAGCGGCGAAGAAATTTCAGGATTTTCAGATGTCACTCAACATGAATGACCGCGGCTGGATCGAGACCGCCTACTATCTGCTGGGCAGCGACTATCGTGGTTCCACATCCTACCTGCAGAGCTACATGTCGCTTCTCGGTGGTTGGGGCGTGCTCGATTATGGGCTCAATTTCGCCGCCAATCCGACCGACTACCTTCGCCTCGGCTATGCTTCGGCCCTGAGCGCGTGGTGTCTCGTGAATTCCGGCACCGCCGAAAACGGCTACGGCTACTGGTACCCGGCCAAAGTGAATGACGGCGCGACCGGCGGTGGCTTTATTCCCGAGGTTTGGGGACGCGGTTGGATCGGCAAGACGATGCCGCGCGGCGCTTGGTATTACAGCGCGGAAGAAGACGTGGGATACGTTGGCTCGCTGCGCACGCTTGCTACCGTGGTCGTCAACGATCCTGTATTCGGTGACTACTCTTATGGCGGCATCCTCACCCGCGCGAAGGATAGCGTGAAGGTGATCGCGCGTGATGGACTGCGCATGCGCCTGCACGTCATCCGCAACAACCAGCGCTTCCATCTGCTGCTGGACAATGACGGCTTTGCCGCGGAACAACCGATCACGATCAGCGACAACTTGAGCAACGTAGTGTTCCGGCTCGAAAATCGGGCCCATCGCCCGCATGCTACGCACATGCGTATCAGCGGAATGCCTGCCGGGAGCTATGCCATCTCCGTCAACGGACGCCAGGTTGCGACGTTCTCCGGTTCAGACGAAGAACAGATCATGCAAGTTCCGCTCCCGACTGCACAGGACGCCGCAGTAGCCATCGCACGCCGCTAAGCAGGCTGCTCCAGCGGACCGATCAGGCGGTGGCGATTGACGGCGCCGCTCCACATCCGCGGATGTCAGTCGCCCCGCGCGCGTAGTGTCCCTCCGATTGGATCTACCTGAGACAATGAAGAACACTTCTATGACAATTGGATTCATTGGAACAGGGGCCATCACAAGTGCCATCGTCACCGGACTCAGTTTGGAGGGCGGCCCGCGCCCGGCCATACGGTTGTCGCCGCGCAATGCCGCGAGCGCGGCGAGCTTGGCCAGCCGATTTGGCAATGTCTCCGTATGCCCTTCTAACCAGGAAGTAGTCGATTCGTCCCAGACGCTTGTCCTTGCGGTGCGTCCGCAGGTTGCGGAAGAGGTTCTATCGCAGGTCCATTTCTCTTCGGGTCAGAATGTGATCAGCCTGATCGCCGGATTCCCGGTGCGCCGCATCGCAGGCCTTGTTGCTCCTGCTGATAAGATTTCAAGAGCCATTCCGCTGCCGTCCGTGGCCCAAAGGCGAAGCCCGATTGCAATCTATCCACCGGGAGGCGCGGCCGCTGAGTTATTTGATCCTCTGGGTAAGGTCTTCGCGATGGAGATAGAAGACCACCTTAACGCCTTCAGCACGGCAACTTCGACCATGGCCGCGTACTTTGGGTTTGCCGGCTGTATTGCGTCCTGGGTGGCGCGCCAAGGCGTTCCGGAACGGCACGCCCGGGAGTATATGGCGCGTATGTTCGCGGGCTTGGCCGATACCGGTTGTGAGGCAGCCGGGCACAGCTTCGAGGATTTAGCCGCCGCTCACGCTACCCCCGGCGGACTGAATGAACAAGTGATGCGGGACCTCACCGCACACGGTGTATTCCACACGCTCACGGAAGCTCTCGACCACGTACATCAAAGAGCAACAGGTCAGAAAGGCTGAGGGGGATTTTACCCGCTTGCCGGCGATAGGTTGTCATTAACAGCCGCGGCGCCCCTGCACTCTACGCCATGTCGAACTTTTCCTGATGCAACAGCGGGTCGTTCTTCACGATTACCGTGCGTCCCAGGATTTCTTCGAGCTCCTGAAGATAGGTATTCTGGTTCGACTTCAACAGCTTTGCGACTTCGGGAGCGACGCGGAGGAAAACGTCCTTGCCTTCCACAGCTTTGGCCAATTTGTGGGCCTCCTGCAGGATTTCTCCCACCACCGTTTGCGGGCTCTTTACATAGCCTGCGCCTTCGCAGTACGGGCACGGCGTGCAGAGAGTGCGCTCCAGACTCTGCTTGACACGCTTGCGGGTGATCGCCACCAGGCCAAAATCGTTGAATTGCAGAATTTTGTAGGGCGCGCGATCAGTGCGCATGGTTTCTTCGAGCGCCTGCATCACCTTTTGCCGATTCTTGCGCTCATCCATGTCGATGAAATCGACTACGATGATGCCGCCTAGGTCGCGCAGACGGATTTGCCGCACGATCTCCTTGATCGCGTCCGTGTTCGTCTTGACGATCGTGTCTTCCAGGCGATTCGACTTGCCTACGAACTTGCCCGTGTTGACGTCAATGGCCACCAAGGCTTCCGTCTGGTTGATGACGATGTAACCGCCCGATTTCAGCCAGACCTTCGGGCGCAGCGCTTTCTCGAGCTCGGCGGTGATGCCGAATTCGTCGAAGATCGGCGTCGAGCGCGTGTACATCTTCACGCGGCTTACCAGTGTCGGCTGGAAGCGCTGCACGAAAGCCAGTACGCTTTCGTAGGCCTCTTCGTTATCTACCCAGACGCTCTTGAACGCGCTGGTGAGCTGGTCGCGCAGGACGCGCTCCACTACGTTGAGATCGTGGTGAATCAATGCGGGGGCCGGTCTGCGTTCGGCCTTCTGGCGCATGTCGAGCCACAGATTGTAGAGGAACATCATGTCGGCATGGAGTTCCTCTTCCGTGTGTCCTTCGCCGGCCGTGCGCACGATGAATCCGCCGGGAATACCGGTGCGGTGCGTCTGCAAAATCCGTTTCAGGCGCGTGCGTTCGTCATCACTGGGGATCTTGCGCGATACACCGATGTGGTCCACCGTCGGCATGTAAACCAGGAACCGGCCGGGCAGGGCAATGTGCGAAGTGATGCGCGCGCCCTTCTGCCCCAGCGGTTCCTTGGCGATCTGTACGATGATTTCCTGCCCTTCGCGCAGCAAGTCGCTGATCGAAGGAGAAGTTCCCGCGGCTTTTTCGCCTCGGCTCTCCGGGCGCGGCGCGGAACGCTGTTCGATTTTTTCCTGCTGCCTCGGTTCGGCCTGCGCCGGACGTGTGGCTTCCGCAACAGCTCCGCCACGCCCCTTGCGGCGCATCCGCCGGGAGACGCGATGAAGATAACGGGGGCCCTGTTCACGCAGCGTAGCGGTAAGACTGGTGGGAATGCGAGCCGGCTCCGGGCCTTCGGGCTCGGCTTCAGCAGTGGCTTCGATCTCGGCTGCCTCCGCCGAAGCGACGGTTTCCTCAGCGATCGCTTCGGCTTCCGCCTGAACCTCGGCCAGAGCTTCCGCCGCACTGCCTTCGGACAACGGCTCCGCTTCAGCTTCGGGTTCGGCGGCCGCTTCGAGAGTCACAGCCTCTTCGATGCTTTCCTCTTCGATTACCGGAACCACTTCCGGAGCGGGAGGCTCGGCCGCCGGTGCGGCGTCCACGGAGGCTGGCTCGTGTTCCTCATGAGCTTCTTCAGCTGGCTCCGCAGCCGCTTCGAATGTTGCTTCGGACAATGATGGCTGGGATGCTTCCGCTGCGTCCTCCTCGTCGCCGGGATGTGTGTACTTGGCCAGAGACTCGCCGGGCAGAACAAAGAAATCATCGCCCCTGCCACCGACTTCCGGAGTGAAAGCGACGCTCGCCTTCGGGGCTGTCTCGGATATGGGCTCCACAGGAGCCGCGGGCGGTTCCGGGCTGGCCTCGGTATCGGCGCGGGGAGAGTAAAACTTCGATTCCGGCAATCCGCGGCCGTTCTTTTGCCCCCGGCGGCGGCGCGAGCGGCGGCCGCGTCGTTCGCGATCTTCGCGCGCGGGTGCGGGCGCAAGCACCGGTCCTGCCGGAGCAGCTTCGGTTGGAGTTTCTACGGCAGGCTCAGCCGCTTTGATGGCGACGGGTTCCGCCGCGACAGGTGCAGCCGCCGGGCGGTCCAGCTTGAGGACTTTCTCTTCGACGCTGGTTACGATCTTGTCGTATTCGTCGTTGTCTTCGAAGAAATCCGATACGTAAAGGAATGCGTCGCGTTCCAGCCCGATATCCACGAAGGCCGACTGCATGCCTGGCAGCACGCGGGTGACACGCCCCTTGTGAATACTCCCCGCCAGAGAATATTCATTTTCCCTCTGGTGGTAGACTTCCACCACTTGATCGTCCTCAATGATCGCCACACGTGTTTCGTGGCGGTTCGAGGAAACCACTAACTCTTTCGACATCGACTGCCTCCCAGGGGCATGAAGAGCGCGACCGGGAGAAAGGAGGTACCCTTGCGTGGATCTCGCACTCCCACCAAACGGCGGGGAAGAAAGCAGAAGCTTGCTACAATCTCACGCGGGCCGGGGGTGGAGTTCTACGCCTCAAACACCGTCCGGCCGGGAACCACTCCTCGGATCGGGGAAGGCAAATAGCACCACTTCCCCGAAGGACTCTTGGCAGCTCCCTAATGATCCTTTCGTTTCACAGCGGCCACTCGCCGCTGCTTCAATTCACAAACCTTCTGAGGCGGACGTTATTCACCAGCCCCAAAGCAAGAAAATTCGCCAACGCACTGGAACCACCGGCGCTCATGAACGGCAGGGGAATACCGGTTACCGGCATCCGGCCCACCACCATGCCGACATTCACCAGCACATGAAACAACAGCAGGGCCGCTACACCCATGCATATATACATGCCGGATCGGTCTGGCGCCGTCTGCGCATTTTGTACGATGCGCATGATCAGCACAAAATACAACGACAGCACTACGATCACGCCCAGGAATCCATGCTCTTCCGAAAAGGCGGAAAAGATGAAGTCCGTATGCGGGACCGGCAAAAAGCGAAGCTGAGTCTGCGTTCCCTTCGTGACCCCCTTGCCGAACATGCCGCCCGCTCCAACAGCGATCTGGGACTGAATCAACTGGTATCCAGTGCCCTGCGGGTCCCGCTCGGGATCCATGAAACTCACCAGCCGCGCCTTCTGATAATCCTTGAGGAAATGCCAGCTTACCGGAAGCACCAGCACCGCCACTACGGTTATGGCAGCAATATACTTCCATCGCAGCCCCGCCAAAAATGCTCCCGCGAACAGGATTGCGATATAAGTCAGTGATGTTCCCAAGTCAGGCTGTTTCAAAACCAGCGCCGTCGGGACAATCACCAAGCCCGCCAACTTCAGCATTTCCCGTACTTCCAGCTCCTCGGTCTTCAACTCGGTCAAGTAGCGGGCTACTAACAATATTATCACCAGCTTGACGAATTCCGATACTTGTAAATGGAACCCTCCGGCGAGCGGAATCCAGCGCCGCGAACCGAATACCTGCCGGCCAATCACGAACGTCCCCAACAGCGCCAGGACCGACAGAATGTACATCAAGGGCACATGATGCAGCAGCGTATGGTAATCAATCGCCAGGATGATCCACATCAGCAGCAGCCCGGCGAAAATGTAAATAATCTGCTTCCACCAGGCGTCCTGCCACCCGGTGTCGCGGGTTGCGCTGAAAATCTGAAGGACGCCCACCGAGCAGATGAGCAGGGTGATCAGCATCAGCGGCCAGTCGATATCGCGGACGGAAAGATAGCGGGACATAGCTATTGAGTAGCCCCTGCAGTCTGGGTAGCTTCTGGAGCAGAAGGCTGGGAATCGGAGGCCTTCGATTTGGCGGGCGGCGCAATGTGCTCGGCTGCGAGAGCAGCGGGCTTGGCGGGCTGTGCCGTCTTATCCGGAACCGTAGCCTGCATCATCACCGCATCCACGGATTTGGGCGCCGGCGGGTCGGCCGCCCGTAATCTGGCATCCGTGGCAGGAACCACCATTTGTTGCGTTCCCTGGCCGGCCTCCGGCAAACCTAGCGCGGACATGGAGGCTAGCCGTGCCTGCTCTGCGTCGCGATTCTTGGCCGCTGCCGCCAGCCGCTCCTTCTTATCGAAATAGGCAGTCATGACATCCCGGACGATCGGCGCTGAGAGATAGCCTTCTCCACTGTGCTCGAACAATGCCACCACGACGATCTCCGGATTCTGCCGCGGCGCGAATCCCACGAACCATCCATTGTCCTTGAGGTTGTGGCCGCCACCGGCGTTTTTAACAAACTGTGCCGATGCCACTTGCGCCGTGCCGGTCTTTCCGCAAACTTCAATATTGGGCAGCCGCGCGCGCCCGCCGGTTCCGCCGGCTTCATTCACAACGCCATACATGCCATCGACTACGTCCTGCACGTTGTGGGGGTTCAGGTTCCAGATGCTCGGTTTTTCAGTGGTGTCGAGCGACTTCAGCAGGTGCGGATGGTGCCACACGCCGCCCACCGCGATCCCACCAATGGCGCGCGCCAATTGCAGCGGTGTCACCGTCAGCGCGCCTTGTCCGATCGCCACGGAAATCGTTTCGCCGGCGTACCATTTCTGGCGGAAATTGCGCAGTTTCCATTTGGGCGAAGGCACTACGCCAGAGGCTTCGTGCGGAAGGTCGATGCCCGAATCCTGTCCGAAGCCTACCAGACTCGCATAGTTGGCGATCGTATCGATTCCCATCTTGTTGCCGATGGTGTAAAAATAAACGTCGCAGGATTGCACGATGCCCTTATGCAGTTTGACCGCACCGTGTCCACCCTTCTGCCAGCAGCGGTAGTAATGGCCATAGAAGGTCGCGCCACCGGGGCAATGCACGGTGTACTGGTCGTCGATGGTGCCGCTTTCCAGGCCTGCCAGCGCCATGATGGGTTTGAATGTCGAGCCGGGCGCCAACTGCGCCTGTATGGCGCGATTGAGCAGCGGATGGTCGGGGTTGTCGGCAATCTCCTGCCAATCCTTCGCCTTGATGCGGACTGCGAATTTATTAGGGTCAAACGTAGGACGGCTGACCATGGCGAGCACGTCGCCGGTGCGCGGGTCGAGAGCCACGACGGCGCCATTGCGGCCGTCCATCGCGAGTTCCGCGACCGCCTGCAGGTCAAGGTCAATCGTGAGCCGGATATCTTTGCCGGGAACGGCCGGCTTGACTCCAATCACTTGCCGCACCTGCCCGCGGTTGTCCACGATCACCTGGCGCTGTCCGTCCACGCCCATCAGAACATCGTTATACTCGCGCTCGACGCCGAATTTTCCAATCACGTCGCCTGGGCTATATTTGGCGAACTCGGGGGAGTCGAGCTCGTCTTCGCTGATTTCACCCGTGTAACCAATGACGTGTGCCATCATGCCGTTCTGCGGATAGAGCCGGCGCTGCGCCTGGATCAGAACCATCTCCGGGAAGAAATCGCGATGCGAATCTACGAATGCCAGGTCGCCCGGGCTGAGCTCTTCCTTGATGACGATGGGCACGTATTTGGGCTGCGTCCGGAAGTGCTCAACGCGCGCCAGCAGATCGTCGTAGTCGAGGTCGAGACCCTGAGCAATGGGCTTCAAGTGCTCCATTTTGAGGCTCTCGCGCGCCAGCAGCAGACTGAACGAAGAATGGTTGTCGACGATTACCCGGCCGTCGCGGTCCAGAATCCGCCCGCGCGGCGCAAGAATGGGTACGGACTTGATGCTGTTCTGCTGCGCCCGTTCATCATAGAACTCCGGGTTCTGCACCTGCAGCTTCCAAAAACCCGAAATCAGAAAAAGGAAGATAGCGACGGCCGTGTATTGGAAGATGGCGATCTTCCCCGCGGCAAACTTGGTATCGTCCCGCAGGGGCGGCCTGTCGGAGATGCGAGGTTCGAGGTTTGGGTCAACAGGCGGCAGGATCACAAAATTCCGCGCGGGGCGTAGTGCTCAATCTCATTCTAGCCCAACCGCCGCACCACCCGAGGTTCATCCGGCCCGGCGCGCACGGGGCGCAAGGCCAGACCAGTGAATTCACTCCGGGCGATTATCTTGCCAGACGCAGAATGGACGATGCGACGGTGTTAAATGCCGTTTCCAGCTCTGTGCTGTTCCCCGCTTCCACGTATAGCCCGGTCTGCCAGGCCGAGGTGTAGTTGTTGGAATCCTTGGTATTGGCGATTCGCTTCAGCAGCGTCGCGTCCACGCCTCCATTTCCGGTATAGCCGATGCAGTAAATCGCGGTATTCAAGGTGGTGTCAGCCAGGATCGTCTGAGCGGCATTGTCAATGGCGTTCCATGAAGCCAACGCCACCTGATAACCGCTGGTGGGCTGATTGGCGTTGTAGTTGGTATTGAATGTCTTGTACAGCAGCGAATCGGGCACCGCGGCTCCACTAGTGCTGTTCCCGTAAAGATCCTGAGGAGGAATCTTGGACAGGAATGACAGGTCGGAAACCTTGTATGACCCGGACGTTTTGCAGCCATTGAACGGCGTGGTGCCGGAGAGCTGAGTCATATCGTCGGTGGCGCCGGTGCCGGCCAGGTACTTCGCGCTGTGTGTGTTGCTTGTGGCAAGCGTATAGACGCCGGTGCCTTTCGCCGCGTTCGACCCGGTCGGCCTAAAGAAGTTGAGGCCGCTTCCGCTGCCCGTTGCCGCAACCCACCCCTTCATATCCTGGCTCGCGCCTGCCGATGGATTATAGTTGCACCCATTGAAACTCTTGGAGGCCAACGCGTTCATTCCCGTGGTGGCGTTGTTGATGTATGCCGAGAAGCCGTTGGGGACGCCGTCGGTGAAGAAGACGATTGCGTTTAGCTTGGATGGGTCCGAATCAATGGTGTTGGCTGTTTTCAATTCCTGATAAGCCAGCCAGAGGCCCTCGGCCGAGCCCGTATCCGTGCCAACCTTGATAGCGCTGATGATGGTCAGCATGTTGTCATTCCCCGATGTGGGCGTGTCCGCGAAGTGCACATCCGGGCCGGTGCTACTCAGCGACACCGTGGTCGGATAGGCCACGAACGCGCTGCCGCCAAACACGACCAGCCCCAGTTCATCGACGTCCGGAGTGAACATGTTGGTGAATTGCGTTGCGGCGGTTCGGAGCGAGCCAATGTTGGAACTCATCGAGGCCGAACGGTCGAGAACCAGTTCGACACGCGTATCTCTCCGCGTGGCCACGGCCGTCGCCGAAACGGGAAAGTGGTCCCAGTGCAGAATGCGGCCGAACAGCAGCGGCACATTCACGGTAGCGGCGACGTTGATGGTGTGCGTGCTGAAAACCGTAGTAGAGGAGATATGCGGGGTGAGGTCATAGCTGCCCCAATAGCCGGTGGGGAAATTGGCCTCCAGGAATTCCGTCGCAATCTCATCTGTATCCGCCTGAGTGCCCAGCAAGCGTCCGGAGCCCAGCGCAGCGCCGTCCACGGCTTCCGATAGCTTGGCCTCCACAATCCAGACGATGGTGAAATCAACAGCCATGCCGACCATCAACATCAGGGTGGGCATGAGCAGGGTAAACAAAATGAGAGCCGACCCCCGCCGGCTGTTTCTGGCATCGTGATGCATCACTTCTCCTTTGCCGGAACTCTCAGAACATGCCATAGGAATAAGTCTTGGCGTTCGGCACGAACGGCGGCATACTGAAGCCATTAGCAGCCGCTTCGGCCACGTAAATAAACTGGCCGGACGGCAGCCCGCTCACCACGCCGTCGACGCTGGAATACGGGTTAATCGAGCTGAAGGTTGCCACCGCGCCAGCCTTGGTGACATAGTCCTGCAGGGAAATCGTTCCGTTGGTAGAGTCCACAGTCACGCCGGTCGGGCCACTGGTCAGCGGGCTCCCATAGTTACTGGACCGCACGGCCGAATTGCCGATCACCAGACGCTGCGTAAATACCCACTTGCCGTAATTCGTGCACCCGCTTGGGTTGCCGCTCGCATCCACGGCGCCGGCCGTAGCGCACGTGCTTTTGTCGACGTAGGTGATCGCGGATAGGATGACAACGGCCGAGCCCCCTCCGGCGGTGTTGAGGCCCACGTTGCCGCCCACGTTCTGCAGGATGGTCTGATTTCCCGGCTCGGAAAAATCCAGGCCGCGCGCGTACATGTGGCCGGCGTCACGCGCCAACTGGATGGTCTGCAGAGTCAGAATCAGATTGATTCCGACCACGCCGGTGCCCAGCACCAACGGCACCAGCAACATCAGCATGGCGGCAAACTCGAATGTCGATCCCCCGTACTGGTTTCTAGATCTCATCACTAGCTCCTAGGGCGCCGTTCCAATGCATGGCGGCTCACGCGAAGGTTCAATCAGATCGGCGGCATACACACTGATCGAAGTCGGCGACATGTCCGCACGTTGTCCCCACCCGTAAATGCGAGGCACCAGCGGGAGCAACTGGAATCCCTGCACCGAGACCTGCATGATATTTCCGGGCGTATTTCCGTAGCTTTGAGTGGAAACATCCACAATGTTCGATGTCGAATTCGCGGCCGGCGGCTGGTAGTAGTTGACTTTGATCAGCGCCAGGCCCGCAGTGCCGCGTAGCAGACCGCTCGAATTGGCCTGTACCAGGCTTTTCACCGTATCGGTGAGGCACGCGCCGCTGGCCATTTGCGTGGAAGTCAGAGTGATCCCCGATCGCACTCCCAGGCGGACTGCCCTCTGGAGAGTGCTTTTGGCGTAAACGGCCCAGGAAATGTCGAGCAGAAAAAAGATCATTGCCAGCATGGGAAGCAGAGCCAGCGTGAATTCCAGCAGCTCTGCGCCACTCTGGCGGGATCGCCGCCGTCCGCGCGAAATCGTTTGAAGCTCCTTTGGTGTCATAGTCCCGAATTCCCGACGTTCCCCGCCATTCTTGAACCTCAGGGGACAACCCGGCATATGACGAAGACGAGTGAACAGGACCAGTTCTTTACATACACACAAATTTTGCCGTCATGCGTTATCTTCAGTTATCAAACACCTATTTGCTTTATGAATCTAACTGGTGTCTAAATTAGTGGCTATGAGCTTACTGGCGAGTATGCGCAACTGTTGTACCGGTACTCTTAAAGTTCAACATTCTTTGTAAGTTCTTCAAGAAACAGTGCTAAGTTAGACACTAAATGCTGAACTAAGCCGTCCGGACGGCAGCGTGTCCGCCGGACCGGCTGAATCCGGGAGGAAACAGCGAATGAGCCGACTACATACGATACTTCTGGCAGCGCTGCTGGGCACGATCCCAGCGCTCTGTGCGCCAGTAACCTGGGTGGATTGGACCAGCGGCACCGCGGGAACCAACGGATCGGCAGCCGGCGTGCTGCATCTTGGGTCCACTGACGTTGATGTGACTTACACCGGAGAGATCCAGTTTCTGCAGACGAACGGCGCGGGCACGTATTACTGGACACAGCCCGACCCCTCTCTGCTGCCTTATACCAGCAGCCTGGTGGATAACGCGCCGCCCGACGCGGATATTATTGCTCTATCGCAGGCGACCACTAAGACTCTGACCTTCTCGCAGCCCGTGGATAACTTGTTCTTTGCCGTAGTGAGCCTGAACGGGAATGGCTACGAGTTCAGCCAGGATTTCGATATCGTCAGCGCGGGCTGCGGCTATTGGGGCTGCGGAAGCTTCGTCAAAGCTACGGGCAGCGGCACCTACGATTTGGATGCCGATACCTCCGGCACCGGACTCGGCCCGGAGCCGCATGGTGTGATCCGGTTCGAAGGCGCCGTTTCCTCAATTACGTGGACCAGCCTGACGGCCGAGAACTGGAACGGGTTCACGATCGGCACGTATGGCCTGGCGGATGATCCGACACCGGAACCCGAGAGTTGGGGGCTCGCTGCTTTAGGTCTTGCTCTGGTGCTCTTCGGAAGATTCCGGCGCAAGCGTTCGGCGGAGTGCTGAGCCTTCGCCTTCGAGCTCCTAGGCGCGGCGCAGCACGAGCACCGCGTTCAACCCGCCGAAAGCGAATGAATTGGAAAGCGCATATTCCACCTGCGCTTTCCGCGACTGGTTCGGGATGACGTCGAGATCGCAATCCGGGTCCGGGAGCTTGTAGTTGGCCGTCGGAGGCAAAACGCCTTCGTACAGCGCCAGAGCCGTAGCCAGGCATTCGAGCGCTCCCGCCGCGCCCAGGGCGTGGCCGTGCATCGACTTGGTGGAACTCACTGCCAGCCGTTCCGCGTGCGCGGCAAAGACCGAGCGGATTGCCGCGGTTTCGGTGGGATCATTTGCCGGAGTCGCAGTTCCATGAGCGTTGATATAGGCGACGGCTTCCGGCGACACACCCGCGTCGCGCAGGGCCGCGCGCATCGCCCGCGCCGCGCCGTCCGCTGAGGGCTGCGTGATGTGGCAGGCGTCCGACGACATGCCGAAGCCCACGAGTTCCGCTAGAATGCGAGCGCCCCGGGCCTGGGCCGCCTCGAGCGGTTCCAGCACCAGCATGGCCGCGCCCTCCCCCAGAATCATGCCGCGGCGATCTTTGGAAAACGGGCGGCATGTATCCGGAGAAACCACCCGCATGGCTTCCCACGCCTTGAGAATGCCAAAGCTGAACGGCGCTTCGCTGCCGCCGCAGATCGCAAGATCCGTGCCTCCGCTGCGGATCAGTTGAAATGCCTGACCGATGGCGTGGCCTGCCGAGGAACACGCGGTGGAAATGGTGAAGCTCGGCCCGGTGATGCCGAACTCCATCGAAATGTGGCTCGCTCCCGCGTTAGCCATGGTCTTGGGAATGGTCAGCGGATGAACGCGATTATGGCCCAGCTTATAGACTTCGTGAAAGCCGATGTCCTCCGTGCTCTGCCCGCCCACGCAGGACCCGGTGATGATGGCCGCGGTCTCGCGGAGATCGGTCGTCCATTCGATCCCGGCGCTTTCCACTGCTTCCCGGGCGGCGATCACGGCGAACTGCGCGAAGCGGTCCATGAAATCCGCGCGGCGATCGTCAAAGTACGGCTGGTGACTGTAGCCCCGCACTTCTGCGCCATTCTGGAACCGAATTTGGGAGCAGTCCGTTGATTCGATGGGGCCGATTCCCGGACGGCCCTGTTGCAAGGACTCGACGAACTCGCCGACGTTCCGGCCGAGAGCGCAAATCACGCCCCCGCCAGTGATGGCCACGCGACGCATATATTTATTGGCTGGAGGCCGCATCTGCGGCCTTGGCGGCAACCAACTTCTCCACGCCTTCCGCCATCTGGCGGACGTTCCGCACCGTGCGGACCTCGTCATCGGGAATGGAAATATCGAATTCGTTCTCCAGGGCGAAAAGGATTTCCACCGCATCCATGGAGTCGATCCCCATCTGCTGGAAATCGCTATCGATGTTCACTTGTTCGAGGGGGATTCGCTTGGAAGTGGCGATCACCTTCAGAACGCGTTGGATCAGTTCGTCGGACATAGTAGTCGGCTTACCGTTTCAAATTCATAGCCCCGGTCAAGGAGCAAGGGAACCAGGCTGCGCACCGCTTCGACCGTAGCGCCGATGTCCGGCCCGGCGCGAAGTTCGCGTCCATCGTGAAGACACAGGATTGCGCCGTTCGCCGCGCCACCGGCCATGCGCTTCACTACTGCGTTCGCCTTCAGCTTCCAATCATAGCCGATTACGGTCCACATCACGCCAGTCAGTCCCAGGGCCGCTTGTGCTTCGCGCATGCCGAACCAGCGCACCCCGAACGGCGCACGGAACCATCGGGGTTGAGTGCCGGTGCACAGCGCAATGGCTTCCTGCGCGCGAGCGAGTTCGCAGGCAATGAACTCCGCCGAACGGAAACACAGCATGGGATGCGTGTGGCTATGGTTGCCGATCTCGTGGCCGGCCTGATGTACAGCCCGCGCCACCGCGGGGAGGCGCTCCACATTGGCGCCGCACTGAAAAAAAGTGGCCGTTACGCCGTGGCGGGCCAGGATTTCCAGAATTTGGGGTGTCTGCTCACTAGGGCCATCGTCAAACGTCAGCGCCACGGCACGGCGCTCCCGCGGCCCACGCCACACCGAAGCGCCGAAGACCGAGGACGAACGCCCGCGCACCGCCCAAGCCATCCCGCCGGTGATGACGCACACTCCGCCCGCCAGCGTCACGGGCAAAATTTGCCTGTGCAGGTCCATGAACTCTTTATTGTAGCCACGCCGCGCGAAGATCCAGCGAGCCACCAGTCCCGAAGGGACGGGGCTCGCCGGCAAATGGATCGTAAGATCAGAACTCAATTCGCATATTGAGCTGGATCTGGCGCGGCGCATTGTACTGCGAGGTAACCTTGCCGAAGTTCGAGGCCGTGGGATTGATCACCGGATTGCCGAATTGCGTGTGGTTGGTCATGTTCATCAAATCTGCCGAAAGGTTCAGGTTCAGTCTCTCGTAGATGGTGAACCGGCGGTAGATCTTCGTGTCCCAATTGTGGATTTCAGCCATGCGTCAGCCACTGGCGGCCTTTTCCGAACGGCAACTCCGAAATGGCGGTCCACACCAGACGCCAACTCATCTGATGAAACCCGCGAGTTCTACACCAGGACCGTAAACGTGGATTCGCTGCGCTGCACCGGGCGGTAGAGGGTGTCCCGTTCGACGGGCTCGCGGCCCGCTTTCCGGATGAGCTGCAAGAGTTCGGTGCGGCGCAACGACTGCGTGGTGGTGGCGCCGGCATCGTGGTAGATGTGCTCTTCGACGATGGTGCCGTCCAGATCGTCCGCGCCGAAACGCAGCGCGATTTGCGCAATCCGCGGCGTCATCATCACCCAATAGGCTTTGACGTGCGGAACGTTGTCGAGCATCAGGCGCGAAACAGCGATCGCCTTGATGTCAGCAAAGCCGGTGGTCTTGGGTATGTGTTGCAGGGGCGTATTGTCAGGATGGAACGCCAGCGGAATGAAGGTGACGAAGCCGTGTGTCTCATCCTGCAGGGCGCGCAACCGGACCAGATGATCTACGCGGTCTTCCTCATTCTCCAGGTGACCGTAGAGCATGGTGCAGTTGGACCGCAGGCCCAGTTGATGCGCGGTCCGCGCGGTCTCCAGCCATTCATTGCCGTCGATCTTGTGATCACAGATGATGCGCCGCACGCGCTCGTTGAAAATCTCAGCGCCGCCGCCGGGCATGGAATCCATACCGGCATCGCGCAGGCGTTCGAGTGTTTCGCGGATGGATATTTTCGTGCGCCGCGCCAGGTAGGCGATCTCCACCATCGTGAAGGCCTTCAGATGCACCTGAGGGAACCGTTGTTTGAGACCGCGCAACATCTGGCAGAACCAATCGAGCGTCAGTTCTGGATGCAGGCCGCCGACGATGTGGAATTCAGTGACTGCTTCGCTCCAGCCTTCGCCCGCGCGGTGCCAGACCTCTTCGAGCGACATGGTGTAGGCCTTCGGGTCGCGAACCCGTTTGCCGAACGCGCACAGCCGGCAACTGGCTACGCAGACATCGGTAGGGTTGATGTGCCGGTTGACATTGAAGTAGGTCACGTCGCCGTGCAGGCGTTCGCGTACCATGTTGGCCAGATATCCCAGCGCCAGAATGTCGGTCGTCTGATAGAGAGCGAGGCCGTCTTCAAAGGAAAGGCGCAGCCCTGCTTCGACTTTTTCCCGAATTGGCTGGAGTCGCGGATCTGCAACGACGACTGGCATTATCAAGCACCCGGTTTGAAGAGGAATATATCAGCAGCCCAGAATAAAAAGAATAACACGCTGACATATCCATTCATGGTGAAAAAGGCCGCGTTGACGCGTGAGAGATCGTTCGGTTTCACCAGACTGTGCTCGTAACAAAGCAGCACCGCCACCGCAGCAACACCGCCAATCGCGAGAAGCCCGAGTTGCAACGCATGAACCAGGACAAGCAGCGAAATTACCATCAGGACGTGCAGCAATTGCGCCACTCGCAGGGCGCCCGCAATTCCGAGACGGCGCGGAATGCTCCAGAGGGATTCGGCGCAGTCAAACGCATAATCCTGGCAGGAGTAGATTACGTCGAAGCCGGCTGTCCAGAACATGACGGCGGCGGTGAGCCAGAGAATGCGCGGGTCGAGCTTTCCTTGAATGGCGATCCAGGCCGCCGCCGGCGCAATGCCGAGACTGAAACCCAATACAAGGTGCGAGAACGAAGTAAAACGCTTTGTGAAGGAATAAAAGAAAACAACGGCGAGCGCGACTGGCGCCAGTTGCAGGCATAAGTGATTCAATGCGCCCGCCGCGATAAAGAAAATAATTGAAGACACCACCACAAAGGCCCACGCGAAGCTCCGGGAAAGAAGCCCGGCGGGCAGGTGGCGGCTGCGCGTGCGGGGATTGCGCCCATCGATACCCGCATCCACCAGGCGATTGAACGCCATGGCGGCAGAGCGCGCGGCGACCATCGCGATGACGATCCAGAGAAGCTTGCGCGCCGCATAGTCGACGCCATAGCCGCCTTCACGGATCGCGAGCAAAGCTCCCGTGAGCGCAAACGGCAGAGCAAAAACGGAATGCTCGAATTTGATCATTTCGAGCGTCAGCCGGAGTCGTTTCCAAATCATGGAGAAAGACCTCTATTTTACCTTTGCCCGGCTTTCGTTAGAATTACGGATGCGCTCTGGAGAAGGAGCGGTGCTGCCACGGAATGATTCGGGCGTGACTGCAATGCGGGGACTGATTCACTGGTACCTGATCGTTGATTTTAGTGTGCCGGCCGCGGGGATGGCGTGTTACATTTGGGGCG
The DNA here is from genome assembly GCA_035550475.1 of Bryobacteraceae bacterium. GTDB lineage: Bacteria > Acidobacteriota > Terriglobia > Bryobacterales > Bryobacteraceae > DASZPB01. The sequence goes on from DASZPB010000040.1 coordinate 166,851, forward strand.
GAAGGGCGAGCATTGGATGGGAGCCGCGGGAATGCTGGAAGCCTTCGCGTTGTCGGATCAGGGTTGCGTCAGGACTAACAACGAAGACTATTGTTTGATTGAACCGGAACTCGGCTTATACGTTCTGGCGGACGGCATGGGTGGAGCGCGTGCCGGCGAGAGAGCCTCTCGTCTGGCAGTGGAAACGGTGGCCGAGACTGTGCTCTTTGCGCAGCGGCGCGATTCGCAGGTGCTGCTTTCGGCAGTGGAAGAAGCCAACCGCCGGGTAATGGAAGCCGCGCAAAGCGATGCCACGTTGGAAGGCATGGGCACCACGCTGGTAGCGGCTCTCGACATGGGTGAGGAGCTTTCCATTGCGAGCGTCGGTGATAGCCGCGCCTATCTGCTGGATGGCGGCGGCCTGCGCGTGATCACTGACGATCAGACCTGGGTCAACGAAGTGGGCCGGCCGCTGGGGCTCGATGAAGAGAGCCTGCGCAATCACCCCATGCGGCACGTGCTGACGATGGCGATTGGCGCCAGCGCGTCCCTGACCATTAATTACTATGCCGTGCCCCTTCACCCCCGCACGCTGATGTTGATGTGCAGTGACGGTCTGCATGGCGTCGTGGAAGCGGGACAACTCGAGCAGATTTTGCGGAGCGGCATCGATGGCGGTTCGCTCGAAGAGGTTTGCCAGAGACTGGTTGCGGCTGCCAAAGAAGCCGGCGGGCCGGACAACGTCACTGTGGTGCTGGTGAGGAAGACGGATTAAATACTGGACGGTCGGGACACGTGACAAGAATCTGGCTCGCGGCGGCGCTGGCGGCAGCGCTGCCATGGGGAGCAGGGGCCCAGGTCGCAATTCTTCAGATACACGTCATCGAGGGCGATGGAGCGATTCATGCCCCCGGGTCCCGCGTCGCGCATCCGCTCACGGTTGAAGTCACCAACGAAACCGGCCATCCCGTGCCGGGAGTCGCCGTAACCTTTCATTTGCCGGAAAGCGGTCCCGGGGGAACCTTTGCCAATCAGCTACGCACGCAAGTGCTGACAACCGACGGGGAGGGGCATGCCGGGTTGCGCGTCCTGCAAGTAAATCGAACTCCAGGACGATTTGAGATCCGGATCATCGCGGCGAAGGAACAGGCGCGCGCCGGCACGATCTCCTATCAATACATCACCGAACCGAAAAGTGGAGCGGCACACGCGGCCCGGAGCGGGCACACGAAATGGATCGTGATTGGCGCCCTGGTGGCGGCAGGCGTGGTGGGCGCGGTCGTAGCGACGCACACGGGAAGCAGCAGCGCGCCTGCTTCTTCCACGCCACTGCCACCGGCGATTTCGATCGGACCTCCTACCGTGACAGTGGGTGCGCCATGAAAGCTCTCCTGATGCGTGTGCTGTTGCTGGCGTGGTGCGTGCTGCCTGCGCTGCACGCGCAATTCTCGCTGCTGGTGGTTCATGGCGCGAGTGAGCAGCCGGTGCCTGCGGTGTACGACCTGGGATCGGTTTTCCCCGGCGACACGGCCTCCGTGCAGTTCCGTCTGCGCAACACTTCCGGCGCCGCGGCGATCCTCGACGATCTCGGAGTGGCGGGTTCAGGCTTTGCGCTAGCAGGCGGTCCCGTTCTGCCGGTTACCGTCAACCCGGGGGGCGCGGTGGAGTTCACCGTGAGTTTTCATTCCGCGGAACCCGGCACATACAGCGCAACGCTCCACTCGGTCGGTGTTTCGGCGCTGCTGACGGCCGAGGTCCCCGCAAGCCTCACTTTCGAAGTAAGCACAGCATTGGGTCTGCAAGTGCTCTCCACGACGACTGCCGTCGACTTCGGGCCGGTGACGCAGGGATCAAGCGCCGAGCGGCATTTTGTCGTGGCGAATCAAACGACCGAGGATCTGATTGTGCCGCTGATTTCGATTTCGGCCGGAGACTTCAGCATGGCGGGTCCCTCACCTAGCGGCACGCTGCTCCACCCGACGCAAAACGCCGGGTTTGATGTCCAGTTCAACCCCTCTGCGGTGGGCGCCCGCGGCGCGTCTCTGGTCATTGGAACGCGCGCGTTTCCGTTGAACGGCACCGGAGTTGCGCCGCCGCTGCCTCAGCCGCATGTCGCAATCGCTTTGGAGCAAGCGCAGAGCGCGCAACAAGGCACCGTGTCCGTGCAGTTCGATTCGCCTTCCGCGGCCAGTGGAACCGGCACATTGACACTCGCGTTTCAGCCGTCGACCGCGGGCGCGCCCGATCCGGCCATCGCATTTGCGGCCGGCGGACGGACGGTCTCGTTCACATTCAACAAAGGTGACACGCAAGCGCACTTCAGCAACGGCGTTACGGCGGCTTTCCAGACGGGAACCACGGCGGGAACACTCACGTTCACCGCGCAACTGGGCGACGGGAGCGACAGCCAGACGGTGACGGTCCAGCCAGCCGCGGTCACCGTTAGTTCATTGCAAGCAGCGCGCTCGACGGGGAGTATCGAAGTGCGAGTCACTGCTTTCGACAACACACGCACCGCGGGCGGGCTCACGTTCACGTTTTACGACGCAGCGGGCAATGCTATTGCACCGGGCGCGATTCACGTCGATGGCACCGCGGCGTTCAGCCAGTATTTCCAAACGTCGAATACGGGCGGAACGTTTCTATTGCGCGCCGTGTTCCCGGTTACGGGGGATGCGGCTGGAATCGCGAGCGTCACGGTAGGACTCGCCAACTCCGCGGGTACCACAACCACGCCGCGCGCGAGTTTCTAACGCGCGACCGCAGCCCTCAGGCCACTTGTGCCGTGACGTTTCCAGCCGCGAGCGTGGTTCCGGCGCCTGCGTATTGCACGCGCACGTAGGCGAGTGCGACGACTTTGCCCGATTCCGGCGAGTACGCCGACGAGGTGACTTCTCCGGCCTCCATGTTTTCCGCGATCAGCTTATCGCCGGGCTTTAGCGGCTCGGAGCCATCGATGAAGAGGCGAACCAGCTTTCGGTTGACGTGGCCTCGCGCGCGGATTCGCTCCACAATCTCCTGACCCAGATAGCAGCCCTTGGTGAAAGAGATAGCTTGTGTTTGCTGTGTTTCCTGCGGCAGCGAAGTGTCCAGAATATCTTCGCCATAGCGCGGCTTGCCGTTTTCCAAGCGAACCAGACGAGCGTCGGCCGCCGCGGCAGGTCTTGCCCCGACAGCTTCAAGATGCCGGATCAGGCTGGCGGATTCGTCCGCAGGTCCAAAGAAACGAACGCCCGGCTGCCCGGTTTCGGTAATGTTGGCGACGGTCCATGCACCCCATGGCAAGTGCGCAAAATCCTCAGTAGGAACGGGTGCTTCGAGGGCGGTCAGTACCGCGGAGGCGGCCGGTCCTTCCACGCCGATCGCCGCCGTGCGCTCCGTCACATCTTCGAGTTCCACCTGGTCGGCAATGATGTAGCGGCGCAGATGAGCCGGTATTTTTTCGCGGAGTTCCGGCTCGGTATCGAGCAGGAGATGGTCTTCCATGCAAAACAAATTCAGATCGGCTTGAATGCGGCCCTGCGGGCTGAGTAAGAAGGCATAGCATCCCCCACCCGGCTGCAACTTCTTAACGTCATTACTGGTGAGATTGTGAAGGAAGCGGACCCGGTCGCGCCCGCGCGCCACAATGTGCCCTCGCGAGGAAAGATCGAGCCAAGCCGCGCCATGGCGCAGCGCATCATAACTGGAATTCATCTCTTTCAGTTTAAAAGATCCGTCTCAGGTAGGCCGCGATGAGAATGATGATCAATCCGGAAATGAGTGTGCCAGTCATCATGCGAGTGCGGCGGGGATTGTCGGGCTTCACGATCAGAATCGCTACGGCGAACACGTGCGCCGCAAGTAACAGCTTGATGCCCAACAACATGTGATAACGTGCGCTGTGGCCAGGATTGCTGACGATGTTATACACACCGGAAAGAATCAGCCCCGCAATGCCCGCGTAGACCAGTGGCCGGAATGCCGCCGCGGCCCGGTTGCCGAGATCTTTCCGCGACTCCGGCGCGAGCGACTGCATCGCCGGCGTCATCACCAGGCGCGCGAAAAGAATGCCGCCAATCAGCGCCACAGCCGAAGCAATGTGGAGCCACCGCATGAGCAGGTTGAGTACTTCGGCCATATCGTGAGTATACAATCAGGCTATATGATCCACGAGGTTTTGCCGGTGGGGTTGTTGCGCTGCAACTGCTCGATTTTCGGTGATGAGCAGAGTGGCGAAGCGCTGGTGGTGGATCCGGGCGACGAAATCGCCAGCATTCTCGAGACAGTTGCGCGGCACGGCCTGAAGGTGAAGGCGATCGTGATCACGCACGCGCACATTGACCACATCGGCGGCGCGCAGAAGTTGAAGCACGCGACCGGCGCGCCGGTTTACATGAACCTCAACGATCGCGACCTGCAGCGGATGATGGCGGCACAGGCGGCTTGGCTGGGTGTGCCGACTCCCGACGCAGTGGAGATCGACAACGCGGCGAATGAAGGCGACCGTCTGCTCATCGGCTCCACGGAATTCCATGTTCTCCACACACCCGGGCACACGCAGGGCAGCATCAGCTTGTGGATTCCCTCGGAGCGAAAGCTGGTAGCAGGCGATACGCTGTTCCGCGACAGCATTGGCCGCACAGATTTGCCGGGCGGTGACGGCCGTCAAATCTTGCGATCCATCCATGAGAAGCTGCTGCCGATGCCGGAAGAGACAATCGTCATTCCCGGCCACGGCGAAAACACGACGATTGGCCGCGAGAAGCAGCTCAATCCGTTTTTGCAAGCCATGTGACGAAAGCGTCTGAGGATGATCCGAACGCAAGCAGTCAGATTGCCGCAGGCTCGCGCGGCGGCGGTGCTCGAGACAGTGGAACTGGCCGAACCCGGCCCGAGTGAAGTGCTCTTGCGCATGGAAGCGTGCGGCGTGTGCCACTCGGATCTGTTCCTCACAGGACTCGAGAAGTTGCCGTTAGCACCTGTCACATTAGGTCACGAAGGTATCGGACGCGTCGAAGCGACAGGCGCCGGAGTGAACGATTGGGCTGTAGGCGATTGCGCGGGCATGACATTTCTGGGAACCACATGCGGCCGATGCGAATGGTGCGTTTCCGGGCGCGCGCGCTTTTGCCCACGCCAGACCAATTTCGGCTACACGATTTCCGGAGCGCTTTCCGAATATGTGGTGGCTCCGGCGAAGGCACTGGTGCGTGTGCCGCAAGATTTGGCGGCGGAGGAAGCCGCGCCGCTATGCTGCGCCGGATGGACGGCATATGGCGCGCTGCGCGAAGCCGGGTTGCTGCGTGGACAGACTGTAGCGCTCTTCGGGCTGGGCGGTCTCGGGCACCTTGCCCTGCAGATGGCGCGACGCCAGGGTCTTCATATAGCGGCTATCGACGTGTCCGAGGAGAAGCTCGCGATGGCTCGGGCCGCGGGCGCGGAGATTGCGGCCCGCGGTGAGGATGCCGGTCGCACGCTACAGAAAGAGCACGGCGGAGTGGATGCCGCCATCGTTCTGACGCCCTCGCCGCGTGCGATTCAGCAGGCCTTCCGGTCATTGAAGCGCGCCGGCACGCTTGTGCTGGTTGGTCTGTCGGTCAACTCCTACGAGCTCCCGCTGGTCGATACCGTGCTTAAGGGCATTTCGGTGCGTGGCAGTTATCTCGGCACGCCGCAGGATCTCGCGGATGTGTTCGCACTGGCTGTGGACGATTCCATTCGAGCGCACGTCCATACTTATGAATTGCACGAAGCTCCCGCCCTTCTCGAACAGATGCGGCGGGGTGAGTTGTGCGGACGGGCCGTGATCCGGTTCTGATAAGATCTTCGCTATGGCTAATGTTTACCCACCGAAGCCGGAGTTTGTTCAGAGCGCCCATGTAAAAGGCATGGAGGGCTACCGCGACCTCTATCAGCGGGCCAAAGAGAAGCCTGAGGAATTCTGGGGCGAACTGGCGGAGCAAGAGCTCTTCTGGTTTCAAAAATGGTCCCACGTATTTGAATGGAATCCGCCGTTTGTGAAGTGGTTCATCGGCGGAAAGACCAACGTTACATATAATTGCATCGACCGCCATCTCGCCACTCCCCGCAAGAACAAGATTGCGATCCTGTGGGAAGGCGAACCCGGCGACCAGCGCCAGATTTCCTACCAGGAACTACACCGGCTGGTGTGCCGTTTTGCCAATGTACTGAAGGCTCGCGGTCTCAAGACCGGCGACCGCGCCATCATTTATATGGGAATGGTGCCGGAACTGCCCGTCGCGCTGCTTGCCTGCGCCCGTCTCGGAATCATTCACAGCGTGGTATTCGGCGGCTTCTCGGCCGAAGCGGTGAAGGCCCGCATTCAGGATCTGGGCGCGCAGATTGTCATCACGTGCGACGGCGCATGGCGCCGCGGCCGCCAGGTTCGGCTGAAGAATACGGTGGATGAAGCGCTCGAAGATTGTCCGACGGTGCACAACGTGATTGTGCTGAAGAGAACCGGAGGCGCCGTGGAGATGAAGCAGGGGCGCGATCACTGGTGGCACGATCTCGATCAGGGCGTCAGCGAAGACTGCCCGGCGGAGCAGCTCGATAGCGAGCATCCGCTCTACGTGCTCTACACCTCAGGGACCACCGGCAAGCCGAAGGGAATCGTACACACTACCGGCGGATATCTGCTGCAGTGCCAGATGACCATGAAATGGGTCTTCGATCTGCGCGACGAAGACACGTACTGGTGCACTGCCGATATCGGATGGGTGACTGGCCATAGCTACATCGTCTATGGACCGCTCTCGGCGGGCGCGACCACAATGATGTACGAAGGTGCGCCCGATTTTCCGGAGCCCGATCGTTTTTGGCGGCTGATCGCAAAGTACCGCGTCAGCATCTTCTATACTTCGCCGACGGCGATACGCGCGTTCGTCCGCCAAGGCGACCAATGGCCGAATAAGCACGATATGTCGAGCCTGCGGCTGCTCGGGTCAGTTGGCGAGCCCATCAATCCCGCCGCTTGGGAGTGGTATCACAAGACCATCGGGAAGGAGCGGTGCCCCATCGTCGATACGTGGTGGCAAACCGAAACCGGTTCGATCATGATTTCCGCTATCCCGGGCGCTATCCCACTCAAGCCCGGTTCGGCCACGCTGCCGCTTCCAGGAATTCTGGCTGAAGTGGTGGACCTGCAAGGCAAGCCGGTAGACGCCAACCGCGAAGGCTTCCTGGTCATTCGCCGTCCGTGGCCCAGTATGGCGCGTACCCTGTGGCGCGATCCCGAACGTTACAAGCAGCAATATTGGGAGCGCATCGAAGGCGTCTACATGACGGGAGATGCCGCGCGACGCGACGAAGATGGCTACTTCTGGGTGTTGGGCCGTGTGGACGATGTCATGAATGTGAGCGGACACCGCCTCAGCACGATGGAGCTCGAATCGGTGCTGGTGCGGCATCCGGCAGTGGCCGAAGCCGCCGTGGTGGGTAAGCCGCATGAGATCACAGGGCAGGCCGTTGCCTGCTTCGTCACTCTGAAGAATGGTGAGTGGAATCACCAGGAGCTGGCCGAAGAGCTGCGCAAGTGGGTAGCGCACGAGATCGGCAGCTTCGCCAAACCGGAGCAGATCCGCTTCGCTGATGCCCTGCCGAAAACGCGAAGCGGCAAGATCATGCGCCGTCTGCTGCGCGAAATCATCACCACTAATGCTGTGACCGGCGACGTAACCACGCTCGAAGATCTTTCCGTCTTATCGCGCCTTTCCTCACAGCAGGAAGAAGATTGAGCCACCACACACGTCCTTAGGGAAGGGCAAGTGTGGTCTTGTTTTGTATGTTCCTGTGATATAGTCCCTCCCGCAACATCCAGTTCGGATTGAAACTTAGTTTCTGATGTTGAGCGCTGCAGCAGCCCGTTTTGGTGCCGCAGCGTTCTCCCGCGCAGACTGATGTAATCCGGAATACTCCCGAGGGTGAGAAAGATCTGTTAATATTGTTCTGGCCCGAGCCGTTTTTATTCCCTGTAGCCGTGTAGTTTGGATGCGGGGACGTTTCCTATGTCACCATTACCCGTGGCGCTATTGGTTGCGCCTTCCGTCACTTCGCGCTTGGCGCACAGCCTTTTCGATGACACCTTCAGCGGCATTCATCAGTTGGGGTGGTTCGACTGGGCTATGCTCATTCCGTACTTCACCATCCTGGTGATTCTGTCCGTTTACGGAATTCATCGCTACGATTTGATCCGGACGTATTTCAAGCATCGCAAAAAGGCGGCTGGCGGGCCTCCCCGGCGCTTCGAACATCTTCCGCCGGTGACTATTCAGCTTCCGGTTTACAACGAAAGATATGTAGTCGAGCGGTTGATCGAAGAGGTGATAAAGATCGAGTATCCGAAGGAGCTGCTGCAAATTCAGGTGCTCGATGATTCCACCGATGACACCGCTCCGTTCGCCGAAGCGCTGGTGGAGCGCTATCGTGCCATGGGACATCCGATTGAATACCACCATCGTTCCAATCGCGAGGGCTTCAAAGCCGGAGCGCTCCAGGCGGGGCTGAACTCCGCGATCGGTGAGATGGTGGCCGTCTTCGATGCCGACTTCTGCCCGCCTCCCGATTTTCTGATGCGCACGATCCACTACTTTGCCGACCCCGCGATCGGCGTAGTGCAAACGCGCTGGAGCTACCTTAACCGCGATTATAATTTCCTCACTGAAGTCGAAGCGCTGCTGCTCGATGGCCATTTTATTCTGGAGCACGGCGCGCGTTCCCGAGCTGGCTTCTTTTTCAATTTCAATGGCACCGCCGGTATTCTGCGGAGAAGAATGATCGATGACGCCGGTGGCTGGCAGCACGATACGCTCACCGAAGATTCCGACCTGAGCTACCGAGCGCAGCTCAAGGGCTGGCGCTTCGTCTACCTGCCGGGTCTTGATTGCCCCTCGGAGCTGCCCGTCGAGATGCACGGCTTTCAAGTGCAGCAATCGCGTTGGGCCAAAGGTCTGACTCAGGTTGCGATGAAGCTGCTTCCTTCCATTTGGCGCGCCGACCTTCCCAAGCGTGTGAAGGCGGAAGCATTCATGCATCTGACGCCGAATATCTCCTATCCGCTGATGATTGTGGTTTCGGCGTTGATGCTGCCAGTAATGATCGTGCGGTTCTACATGGGCGTCTGGCAGATGGTCTTTCTCGATTTACCGCTCATCATCGCGTCGTTCTGGTCGATCTCGTTGTTCTACGTGGTGGCACAGCGCGAGCTGTATCCGAAAAACTGGAAGCGCTCCGTTCTTCTACTGCCGATGCTGATGGCGATCGGCGTTGCGTTGACGATCATCAACACTCGCGCGGTGCTCGAGGCCATCTTCGGCGTTCAGACTAGTTTCGTGCGTACTCCCAAATACGCGGTCGGAGAGCGGCCTGTAAATCTCGAAACCAAAAAGTACCGGCGGCGCAGCGGGTGGTTACCCTATGCGGAAATTCTGGTCGGCACGTACTTTCTCGGGATGGTCGAGTTTGCCATCGAGACCTATAACTATCTCGCGATTCCTTTTCTGCTGTTGTTTGTGTTCGGCTATTACTGGGCCGGATTCGCCACCCTGTATCAGGAATATCAGGGCCGGCTGCGCTGGTTGAAGCAGCGGAAGCTGGAGCTGAGCGCCGCTCGTCAAGGCTAACGCTCTCATCCATCTCCCTACCGGACCTCAGTTTTTTCCGAGTCATTCCCGCGCGAAAAATCGCACCAATTTGCAGCAGCGGTTGATTCCTCCTTATCGGCTATCAACCACCGCTGATATGATACGGGAAGACATCATTTAAGGGCCCCGCACTCTGAAATCAGGGAGGCATTGGAAGGGCAATGTGGCGGGCTGCCGCAGAATCGCAGGTATTCCATCGCGTCCGTGCGGGATTTCAGTGGCGCTTGAGTGCGGAACATTTCCGTTCGCTGTCACACTTCTCGATCTTTGAGCTGAGCTTCCTCATCGCCTACGAGTATGCGATGGGCATGACGTCGCGCACTGGCGCTCCTTTCTGGCTCCCGGATTCCGTGCTCCTTTGTACCCTGCTGTTGTCCCAGCCGCGATCGTGGCCCATTTTCCTGGCCGCTACATTACCGATACGCCTGATGGTTGCCGTGCCTCCCGAGGCGCCCACATGGTTTCTGTTGGCGGCATTTGCCAATGATTCGCTCAAAGCGCTCCTGGCAGCCACGTTGCTGCGGCGATTTCTTCGCGGGCGCGGTATCGGATTCGATTCGCTCCATGATTTCTGGATTTATCTTGCAGCCGCGGTAGTAGTGGCTCCCGCACTTTCCGGGATTCTCGGAGCGGCCGCGTGGATGGCGCGAGGCCGCCCATTCGGACTGGTCTGGCGCGATTGGACTTTCGGCAATGCTTTAACCAACCTCGTGCTCACGCCGCTTTTACTCTGCCTCGTGCGTGATTGGAGAATTCTCAAGGCGAAGCGGGCAACCTACTTGCAAGCCTTCGCCGTGTTCTCAGGATTGTTCTTGGCGCTGGAATTTGCGCGTCAGCGAGGCTTGAATAACCTGAGCGTGCTAGACCTGTATCACTACATGCCAATGCCGTTCCTACTCCTGGCTGCTGTCCGTTTCGGGCCAGCGGGTGCGTCCGGTTCTCTTGCCGTGATGAGCATGTTGTGGATTGAGCCGGTGGCCGCCTTGGCAATTCCGTCCGCATCCATTGACGCCACTGTTCTTTCCACGCAATTGTTCCTGATGGTGGTCGGTGTCCCGATCATGTGCCTCTCCGTGCTGATGGCGCAGCAGCGAAAAACGGAACGTTCGCTGCGGGAAAGCGAGGAGCGAACGCGCAACATGGCCGATACAGCGCCGGTCATGATCTGGATTTCGGGCTCGGATCAGCGCGCCACGTTCTTCAACCGGGGCTGGCTGGATTTCACGGGCCGCCGCCTCGACCAGGAACTGGGCTTTGGCTGGGCCGAGAGCGTGCATCCCGGCCAACGCGCGGATTGCCTCACCGGCTACTCTTCGGCGTTTGAGGATCGCCGTTTGTGGGAGGCCGAGTGCCAGTTGCGGCGGGCAACCGGGCAGTACCGGTGGATGCTCTTCCGGGGGGCTCCTCGTTTCAGCGCGGAACGTGTGTTCGATGGCTACATCATTTCCGCCGCTGATATTACGGAACTCAAGACTGCTCAAGAAGCGTCACTGGCGAGACAAAAGCTGGAAAGTCTGGGCTTATTGGCGGGAGGAATTGCGCACGATTTCAACAATCTGTTAGGCGGCATCCATGCCAATGCCGAGATTGCAGAGGCGGCCACGGTCGAAGGTTCCTTTCCCGGCGAAGAGATTCAGAACATCAAGTCGATTTCCATGCGGGCTTCCGGCATCGTCCGCCAGTTGATGATATATGCCGGTAATGAAGAATCGGACGTCGAACTCCTGAACCTCTCCCAACTCGTCGAAGAGATGCTGGACCTGATCAAGATTTCGATTTCCAAGTCTGCCGTTCTCAGGACGAATCTCGAACAGAATCTTCCACCCGTGCTCGGCAACGGTCCGCAGGTCCAGCAGGTGGTGATGAACCTGATCCTGAACGCCTCTGACTCTCTGATTGGACGCGATGGAGTCATCACCGTGAGGACATCGCTCGAAACGGCTGCCGGCATCCCGGTATTTCCTTCGACCGGCCGCTTCCGCACGGGCAACTGCGTGCGGCTGGAAGTCTCCGATACCGGGTCGGGAATCAGCAAAGAGGATCAGGTGAGGATCTTTGATCCCTTCTTTACGACCAAGATCGCGGGACGCGGCCTGGGCCTGGCAGTTGTGCAGGGCATTGTGCGTGCGCATAAGGGACTCATCGAGTTGACTAGCGCGCCGGACCACGGCACAACTTTCCGCGTGCTTTGGCCGATAGCGAGCCAGATGCCGGACCGGCCTGTCCGTTTCGGGCCCTTGCGAACGCCTCTGCAGAGCGTCCGAAGCACCGGGACTGTGCTGGTGGTGGAAGATGAACATCTGCTCCGGGTCTCTGTCGCGAAGACGCTGCGCAAGGAGGGGTTTTCGGTGATTGAAGTGGCGGATGGCACCACGGCGGTCGATCTCTTCCGCAATCAGCGCCAGCAAATCGACGTAGTGCTGCTGGATATGACGATTCCGGGCGAGACCAGCAGCAGAGTAATCGCGGAGGTGGCCCGGCTGCGGGCAAACGCGAAACTGCTGCTCATGAGCGCTTATAGCCGGCAGATGGTGGGCCCGGTGGCTGACGACGCGCAAGTGAGCGGGTTCATTCGTAAGCCGTTTCAGCTTCGCGAACTGGTAGCTCTGGTGCGGGAAGTTCTCTCAGCCTGAGCGCCGGGCGTTCAGGTTCTTTCGATAATGCGTCCGTCCCGCATGTGGATGGTGTGATGCCCATACTGCGCGGCTTCGGGATTGTGCGTGATCATGAGGATCGTCTGGCCGAGCTGTTGATTCAGGCCGCGCAGCAGTTCGAGCACAGCCTGGGAGTTTTCGGTATCGAGGTTGCCGGTGGGCTCATCGGCCAGCAGGATCGCCGGGTTCTTCACGATGGCGCGCGCAATCGCCACGCGCTGCTGTTCGCCGCCGGAAAGCTCATTCGGCTTGTGATCCAGGCGATGCGCAATGCCGAGCAGCCGCAACACTTCTTCAAACTTGGTGTCCGGCGCTCCATCCATGCCGGCGATATGGCGCGCCACAATGATGTTGTCACGCGCCGTGAGGTTCGGCAGCAGATTGAATTTTTGGAAGACGAAACCCACGGCGCCCTTCCGTAGACGCGTGCGACCGGCGTCCGACGTGGCTGCCAGGTTCTGCCCCGCTACGATGACCTCGCCTGCGGTGGGCGGCGTCAAACCGCCGATAATGTGGAACAGCGTCGATTTGCCCGAGCCGGAAGGCCCTACGATGGTAATGAACTCTCCAGGCTGCACCTGAAGGTCCACGCCCCGCAGCGCCGGCACTTCGACCTTACCTATGCGGTAGACTTTGCGCAGGTCGCGCGTCGTGATGATGGGGCCACTATTCATACGCCAGGGCCTCGATGGGGTCTTGACGTGCCGCGGTCAGTCCGGGATAGAGCGCTCCGAGTCCCGTTCCAACCAGAGTCACGATTCCGGCGATCGGCCACCAGTAAGGAACAATCACCATGGGTATTGAGGCTGGAACGATAGCGCCGATCAGCCAGCACGCACCGAAGCTCAGAAGGATGCCGAGCACGGTTCCACCCACGCCGAGCAGCAGCGCTTCCATCAGAATGATCCGCAGAATAAAGCCTTTCGAGGCGCCGAGCGATTTGAGAATGCCGATTTCGCGTGTGCGCTGTAGCACCGCCATATACATGGAGAGGCAGACCACCGCGAAGCCGATCACCACGCCGATGCCCATGATGACCAGAATGAACTGGCTCAGTCCCTGGATCTTGTCGATGCTCAGCATCGACGTGAGATCGGCCATGGACCAGATGGGGTATTCCGGTCCGAGTGTCTTTTTGAGATCAGCGATCACCGCGGACGTGTTGGCCGGATTATCCAATTGCAGGTAGATCTGGCTAAGCTTGCCGGTTGCGCTGTCATGATCCTGGAGCACCGGCAGGGAAACAAAAATGTGCGACAGCTTTCCGCCCTCCACGATGCCCGCGACACGCCACGGCTTGTACATGATGGTGACGTGGTCGCCCACGTGAAGATGCCGCTGCGCCGCGTAATAGCGGTCGACGATGACGTCGTCCGGTTGCTGGAACGGACCGCCCGCCAGATAGGTAAAGCCCCCGCTCATCGCATTGAACTTGGCCATGTCGATGCCGGTCACCACCAAGGGCAGTTCAATGGGGTGATTGATCACCCCCATGGCCAACTTGACGTGAGGTTGCTTCTGCAGGAACGCGACGAACCCTTCGCTGAGCGTCGCGCCGGTAAAGTTGAATGTCGCCCCCGCGTTGGTTCCGCGCACAATGACATCGGCGCCGATGCCGCGCGTTCGCTGCTCGGAATCCTGAAGTAATCCGTGGGTGAGTCCCACCAGGCTGAGGATGAGCGTTACGGGCACACCGATCAGCAGGATGCTGAGCAGCGTGCGCATAGGCCGATGATTGAAGTTTGCAAAAACGAGCTTGCCTGTCACGGTCTGGACGTATTTCCTTTAGACTCGGGCGCGGTAGTTCCCGGCGCCGCGGGCGCGCCGATGGTCTGGAGCGTGGTTCCAGCCGGCTGTACGAGTACAAACTTATCATCCGATACGCCCTTGTTAATGTCCATCTTGACTACGTCAAGAACCACGGCATACTCGTCCCGCGGGCGATTGATTTCGATGTGCTTGGGGAATGGCACGTTGTCGTATTCCTTCCATTCGCTGAAACGGGCATCAGTGAGAATGTTGCCGGACGCGTCGAAAATCAACTGGCGCGCTATTCGCAGGTCGATGCGGCTGAACCAGATGGTTCGCATCAACTGCAGAACGCCGTTGCCATTATCGTGGACGATGTGGAGGATGTAGAAGGCATCGTTTTCATCGGTGAAGTTTTCGAGCAGCACCTTGTCCGTGCTGGGATCCACGGGCCGCACCAGAAGAGCATCGAGAAAGTGCTGCGGACGAAGATTTTCGATCTTATTCTTCGAAGGCTGCACGATTTCATTGCTGCCGACGATAAACCGGTCGCGGACGGGCACGTAGAGCTTGAAGGTAGCGCCGTTGGATACCATATCGAAGGCCGTGTTGCGGACCACCGGATACAGCCCGATGATGCGGATGGATTCGGGCTTGCGGAAGAGGATATAGCCGCGAACGTCCTTATACTCGGTGATATGGCTCTTCTCGGCGCTGCCGAGCGCCGGCGTCATATCGACGGTAGCGGTGAAGTCGCGAACGGCATCGTACTGTTTGGCGATGACTCCGAGCAACGTGGCTTGATCCGCGGTGAGCAGAGCCTGATTGCTTTTCGCGCCGGTGCGGACAATCAATCGCCGCCGAACGACGCAGGAAGACAGCCCAATACAGGTCAAAAAAAGGAGGATAAGGACAACAGGGTCACGCCTGATGAGCATTAATTCATTGTAGGCAGCGGCGAATCCGGCCTGTCAATTCAAGAAACGGGAGCGCTTATGATATAGTAAAAAAGCGCGGAGCTGTCGACCTGTAGCGCAGTTGAGGAGTGTATTCCTGTGCGCAAAAACTCAGGAGTTCCCCCCGGCTGGCGGCAGGTTTTTTGTTGTTGCGGGCCTGTGGCGCAGTTGGGAGCGCGCTTCCATGGCATGGAAGAGGTCGTGAGTTCGAATCTCACCAGGTCCACCAAAACAAAGGTGTCCGGACCGGACACATAGGTAACACATCGTTCCTAAGACATGGGTGACACTTTAGGCCCAAAGGGATTCTCCAAAGGCTGCAGAGTTTTTTCCTCCAAATCGATATCACCCAAATCGTACTCGATAAAGCTGACCAGCCAGATTCCGTGGTCGACCTCTTTGATGCCGACGGCTTGGCCGCTCTAGGCCAACAACGGGGGCAAACCCCAATCCCAAACCTTTCTAAGAACATAACACCTTCACTCGAAGCCTGTAGTTTTCAAAGTTCCTAAAGCCGTACGCCTGGCGATTGATGAGTTCCATTTTGTTGTGGAAGCCTTCGGTAATGGCGTTATTCCGGGTGAAGCGCCACAGGGTCCCAATCTCCTCCTTCCAGCTGTGTAGAGTCTCGCCGAGCTGCACCAACTGCGCGAGGCCGGCCTGGCGCAGTTGGTAGATCGCGCGCAGGAACCGGGGAGCCAAGGCCTCACATTGTTTGCGGTTGCGGTGTTTTTTCAGCAGCAGGGAGCAGAGGCGCTGTTTGAAACGATAGATCACATCCAGCGCCGGATGGGCCAGCAGGTAGGCGGTGAGTTTGTCTCGCTGAAGCGGGCTGAGGTGGTGACGGTGCCGGCGCATGAGGGAAAGTAATCCGCGGTTCCTGCTGGCCACTGGATCGATCTGCTTCCAACAGGCGAGGAAATGATGGTTGACGAGGCGGATGACGTGAAAGCGGTCTGCCACGATGCGGGCATTGGGGAAGTGTTTGCGAACCAGCGAACGATAGACCGGGGCCAGGTCCATACAGACCATCTGCACATCGGCCTTGCCCTCCAGTCGCGCCAGATAGGCCTCCAGAGCGGCTTCGGAGCGGCCCAGCACCACATCATAGACTTTGTGATTGCGCAGATCGCAGAAGGTTGTGGCGTATCCTTTGCGGCGGGTGAAGAAATGCTCGTCGATGCCCAACAGCAAGGGACAGCGCGGAGGATGCCATTGACGAAATTGGCGTTGGAGCCCGCGCCGGAAATAACGCTCGACGGTGGCCGCGCCAATGCCTTCGCGGCGAGCCAGACGGCTTCGGTTGATGCCGTCCAGGTGCTGCTGGTAGATGGCCTTCTGAAAGGCTTCGCTGGCACGCAGGCAGCGCGGGATGCCGGGCAGGGGCTGGCGGGAATAGCGCCCGCAGATGAGGCATTGGGATTTAGGAACTTCGATCTCCAGCCATCCATGGCGGAGTCCCCAGTCCTCATGACGCACGCTTCGACGGACCCATCCCTTGTTGCGCAGGCGGACGCCGCCGCAGTGCGCGCAAAATCTGGGCCCGGTATACCGGGCCCAGATTTTCAGCATTCCCTTTTTTTGCTGAATGTCGGTAATCTGAAAGTCGGGCAGACCTAAAACGATCTCTGATTGGATCAAAACGTTATCTCCCAAGATTGCGGAATTGTATACTTCACAAACCCGACTCAGAGGGAGAACTGCGTGAAATAAGGCTGAGGGCTAGGCTGGCCGCCCTTAATGGCTAGATTTCCCCTGCTTCTTTGCCTTTGGCTTTTTCTTCGGTTTCGGTTCTGGCCTGACCTTGAGAATGTCCGCTATCGCCTCGTTGAAGGACAACGGGCTTAGCGTTAGGCGTTTGCGGGTTGTTTGGCTCTTCATCTTTTTCAAAACGTAGTCTCTCCTGCTTTGGCGGAATCGGTAGATCGCCTAGTTTGTGTGCGTCCATTCCGCACTCCAGGGCGAATTTGCGCACGTGAATATCATCAGAGTAGACAGCTTGCGCACCTTGCGATTTCGCGACCGCTACGATTTGCCTATCAAACTTAATTTTGTTCCATGCAGCGACCTTCTTGAACCTCCGCCTGTTCTTCTTTTGATGGTTGCCTAGTCTTGCTGCCAATTCTATCGCTGCCCGTTCGTCAAAAGCACGAACCTGGAAACAGGAGAATTGGCGTACGCCTTCGATATATTCGCTTATAGCGCGACCAGCCATCATAATCTCCGCAAGGGCCGGTGTTGGAATAATGATTTTGGCTTTTTTGCGAGAGAGGGTCTCGACTAATCCGGAAACGCGCTCGCTGGCTCGATCAACCGAAGCGGGCGCTTTCGGATTGAATATGAATATCAGGACGGAAGCGTCAATCGCTACTTTCAATCGTCACTCTCTCTGCCGCGCAGTCGATTTAGCTGAACTAGGGTTTCGTTGTCCCATTCGGCACGCGTCTCTCGGATCTTAGTTACGGCATCTACTAAGTTTAACTCATCCAATGGCTTGAAGTTATCCACTCTGAAATGGTCCAACTGCCACTCTCCATTTTCATGGCGGAACCAATGAGCGGTGCCCACCAGACGAACTTGGCTATAGAGAAATGGGCCGAGGCTCTTCGCGAGCGCTATATTGGCTGTGCATGGATAGATCACGCCATCGACATCCCGCAAATGAACAGGAACCGTAGCGTCCCTTCCTCCAACACGAATCAGTTCTCCATCTAAGTAGTCGAGCTGAATCACCGGGCCAATGACCTCCGGCACGGGCCTATTGCGGCCTTTGAATGTGAGAAGTTTGGCTCCATTTAGAGAAATGTGCGCGACGCATTCATCTCTCCGTAAAAGGATGTCTAGGCGGTCGTACGCGGCCATCGCTTCGACAGCAGCCTTTTGACGGCTTATCGCTTCTAACCTGTTTTTTAGTGGATCGACAGCGTCAGGTTCCACGGTTTGTTTTAATGCGGCGCTACCTTTCTCGACAGACTTGAAGTGTATGGCGCTGACATCGCCGTAGATGGCGGCAAGTTCCACTAGGTATTGGGTGAGTTTATCCAGAGGTAATGTCTCAGGAGTAAATGTGTCGATCCTGAAGACCAACTCGGCAGGTTTCTTTCGTCTACTGATCATGCGCCTTACCTCCGTGTGCTACACTTTGGGCAGGCAGCTTTCGTACGGCGTTCGCACCGCCGTGCGAGGCGTAATCCAACTCAGCCAACATTTTCAAAAACGCCGTGATTCATAGTCGCGGCGTTTTAGCTTTCAAAATTGCAGGCCTTCCGCCTGCTGGCGTTTTTTGCATGAGTCCCGGTACTTCAGCCTCTTCCCGCCGACCTGCGCAATGCACAGATTGCGGCGCTCAACATCCGAAACTTCTCGGGCATTATATCGAAAGTCGAACTCGCTCAGATAGCGATGCAGGTGGTGCTTGCCAACGTGATGGTAGACGCCATTAATGCCGCGCTTGAGCGTAGCAAAGTATCCTTCCACGCTGTTGGTAGTGATGCAGATTCCATCTTCGTAGCGGACGTACTCTTTCTCCGTATGGTTGACCTGATCGTGCTTGTGCCCGGTCTGCATTGTCACGCCGCCCAGGACCGTGGAGGAGTCCGTCATGATGTGAGCGGACTCGCAAACCATCTGCTGAACGATCGGCTGTAGGTTTTCAGCCGTCACGCGCTCAACGTGCATGGACTGGACCCGCCCGTTGCGTTGAAGCACAGAAACCACGGCGGCCTTATTGCCAACAGGATTGGCACGCTTTTTCGGCTCCTGCCCAGCTTCGCGCTGTTGCCACTTGTTAATCTTCCGAAACTTCCCGCCGACGTAGGTTTCATCAATTTCTACCACTCCACCAAGCTTCGATGACAAGGGCTCCTGAGTCATCGCGTACCGGATTCGATGTGCCATAAACCAAGCGCTCTTGTATGTGACGCCAAGCATCCGATGAAGCTGATGGGCGCTCATGCCCTTCTTGCTGGCGCACAGCAGGTGGAAAGCAAGCAGCCACTTATTCAGCGGAATGTGACTGTCTTCCATGATCGTGCCAACAGTGACGGTGAACTGTTCACGGCAGGCCGCGCACTTCCAAACACCCTTGCGCGTATGAGTTTTGGCTTTCTTATTCTCTAGATCAGCGGTCAGCCGATACGCTTCACCGACAACGCCGCAGTGCGGGCACTCGGGGCCATTCGGCCAGCGCTTCGACTCAAGGAACTCGCGCGCTTTTTCTGGATCTTGAAAATGGGGAGCGATGATCGCGGCGTTTTCCATACCTCAATCATCACATTTTCATACGGGTTTGTCAAGTATATAATTCCGCAAGATTGTTTTACCAATTTGGGATTACGGCCTGCCCCCGTTTTTGATCAAGAGCCGTAGTACGTCCAAAAGTATGCCCACCCTCGCGCCGATCCATCGCAGCCCCCGACACATCTATAGCACAGAGTGTTATACTTCTTTTGAAGGTAGTGTTCAGCGTCGTTCTGGTGACAATGAGTGCGAACGTTCAGAACCAAGGCATTCACCCGGTTTGCGGAGAAGGCCGTACTGCGCTATGCCGTCGGTGGAGGAGGCGGAACGAGGTTTTGGTTGCCGCGGAGCTCGGTGGCGGCGTGATCAAGCAGCGGATCGCGCGTCCGGGTCAGGGCAAGTCCGGCGGGTTCCGAACACTGATTGTGTTCAAGGCGGATACACGGGCCGTCTTCGTTCATGGTTTTGCTAAGAACGCAAGGGACAACATCGAGAAGGACGAACTGGCTGCGCTCAAGAAACTCGCTGTCGAGCTGCTGGCCTATGATGACAAAATGCTCGCGCGGGTTGTGGCGGCAGGAGTGCTGGTGGAGGTGAAGTGCGATGAAAAAACAGTATCGTAGTGCCTTGATGGCGTCAATCCATGAAACCGCCCAAGGTCTGCGTTCGGCCGGGGTTATGGACAAGCAGACGATGCGGGAGTTTGATGAGTTGTGCCTCACGCCGGTCCGCTCGCTCAAGCCGAAAGAAATCCGCGCGCTCCGTCTCCGGGAAGGCGCCAGCCAGGCTGTTTTCGCCCGCTACCTCAATGTGACGACGGGACTCGTGAGCCAGTGGGAACGAGGGGAAAAGCGCCCGCAGGGGGCTTCGCTGAAGCTGCTCTCGCTTGTGGCCAAGAACGGGCTCCAAGCTGTCGCATGACTGTGGGTCGCAGAATGCAAATGGCGCGGGAATGGATACAGCAAGGAAAGTGGCTGGAGAATTGACATAGGATCTATGCTATTTCGTTACAACCTTCCACTGCCCCAACTTAGTACATCGAGAACTAAGGAACCGTGTGTTCTCCTGAAATGGCTAGTTGAAGTTGGAGCGGAACTACACCGTTGTACAGTAATTGCCGTCGTAATGTGTTCACAGAGCTGCTACGAAGTCATGACAAAATGGCGACGGACTTCTCAGGGAATGCACCTGTTCGGAGGGTGAAACGCTCCGTGTTGGAGAGACTCTGGCAGTAATAAATGCCGATGGCGAAAACATTCCGTACAATCGGCCGTATTCGCTCGCCAGATTGTAGCCGGCACCCACCGCGCCCTCGGACCCGGATGCAGCAGAATCCAAGGTGGAAGGAGCCGAAAGGAGTATCATCGCGAAGACGGAAGAGGTGGTCCAGCGCGCGCGTGTCGGCTTTTAAGAAGAGCATCTCGCTTCTATCGCAATAGCCGCAGATCCACGGCATGATCATGAATATGCACAACCCGAATGGCCGCGCTGTCCCGGTGCAGTGGGTTGATTAGCACATTCCATGTGGCTGGAACGATGGCTGATGGCACGCGGAGCAGGGCGGTGCGCCCGGAACGGAGCCAGGCATCACCGGCGCGGCGCGTTGTGGCGAGATTGGTTGGCCAGTTTCGACCGAGGATCCTGGAATCTAATGTCTCTACAGATGCGGAATCAGGGCCGTCTATCTCCAGGTAGCGAAGACTACGGGGGAGATCGGCCGCATCGATCTCGAGGTGCACCAGCACTTCCACGAGCGCGGCCGCCGGGTTGGGTGCGCAGTAGACAACGCGCTGTCCACGGGTGTGCCAGCGTCCCGCCGCTCGCAATCCTCCTGCGCCGTCAAGCGCCGGATGATTGCTGATGCGCCACAAAATCACGCAGCCATTCCATACTCGAACTGCACGATCATTTCTTCTACGAGACGGGCGCCGGATTCGGTAGCCAGCATCTCCAGCGGTGTTCTGCCCGCAAAACGCCGCTTTGGTTTCCGAAGCCACCGCCACGCGCGCTCCGAGTCGCCGAATGCCTCTTCGGCCATCGCGGCGATCCGCGCGACGCGTACGGCCTTATCCGATTCATCCTTCGAAAGCGGCTGACGCCGGGCGATCCGGTGCGCCAGTGTCCTGCGGGGCACAATGAGTTGATATGCCTCGGCGTCGGAGAGCCCGCTGCGAACCAGGGATCGAATCGTAGTAGCAGGAAGGCGCTTCTCCACAAGGGACGCCAACTCCTCACCGGACCGAATGCGCGAGATGCCCAACTTCCCGCTCAGGCGGGAGTAAAGTCCACGCGGCAACCGAGCCGCTGCCTTATTTAACTCGGACATGTGCGATTCCTCTGGCAATCTGCCTTCATTATACGGGCAACTTGCACAAAGGAGCAAACCAGGGAAGGCGTCGAAGTACCCGCGACTCTTCCCGCTTACGGAACGCTCACCAGCCCTTCCGAGGTGCCGCCGGCCGCGCGATTGCGCGCCACTGCGTCGCGCAGGGCCGCGATGAATTTCGCGCAGTCCACGTGGTGCAGGCGGCAGGCCTGGTCCAGACTCACCGAGCGCGCTACGGTTTTCCTCATCATAGGGTTCGTGATCATCTGGAATCCGAACTCGAGGAATACCGGCACCGTTTCCGGGTAGGCGTCGGCTACTTCTGATACGCGAGCGCTGAGCGTGAGCGAAATCGGGTGCGGGGCCCGTGCGGAAGGGCGGCGGTTCATCGCCATCCACAGGTCAATTGCCCACAGTGCCAGGCCGCTGACCTCCACCCACGCGCTCACTGCGGCCACCGGATACGCCCAGCCGTAGAAATCGGTCAGGATCTCGGAGAAGACGCGCATGGCGTTGCCGATATTGATGAGCCAGAACGACGCGCGCAGGGAACTGACCTCACTGGCCTCAAGCCCGCACAGCACGGGCACGACTTTACTCGAAACGCCGACAATCATGAGGCTGATGAAACCTACGGTGAACGCGTGCCGGTACGCCCCGAAATAGGCATGGGAGAAAGCGACATTCCGCAGGGCGCTATATACTGGCATCAGCGTGACTAACACCAGGGCGAAGATTGCCCATGCAAAGGACGCGCGCAGAAATGGCAGTGAACGGTCGCGTTCCACGCGCCGGGAGAAGAGACGGAAGGCGCGAACCAGCACCAGGACCGAAACCAACATCCCGACGATGCTCAATTCGAACGCGATGCCCCAGGCCGGATCCGTTGTGCGGATCAAGAGCGAATAGAACACAATGTTGCCGGCCACCGAGAGGTTCCACAGCCACAACACAACGCGGGCGGTGCGGGCGGGCACTTCGCGGAAGCCGTAGAGGAACGGCAGGAAGCGCTGGCTGACGGCCAGAATCATCCCCGCGGCGAAGCCCGCCAGTTGCATGTCGCGCCAAGGCGCATCCACCTGGCTGATGAAGCTGATCCACTGCTTATCGCCGGCCAGTTGTGCCGATTGCACAAACACCCAGAGATCGAATGCGAACGCCACGATCATCCAGCCCAGTGCGGCGAACAGGAATCGCTCGTAGGGTTCGACAGGCTGACCGGATTTCCGGATCGTTTGCACAATGATCGTAGCGAACGTCACCACGATCGCCAGTTCGGCTGCCCCGGCAATGCTGCCCGCGAGCACCCAGGCCGGATTCGACAAGAACAGATCACCCATCGCGCGGATCACGACAGCCGGCGCCATGATGTACAACGTGGCGCAGGCCAGCCGCGGCCATTGCAATTTAGTGAATTTGAATCGCGGGATGGCCTGATAGGCAAATCCCATGACAAAGAACGTGACCCATCCCGCCACCTGCGCGTGCGCATGAGCCCAGGTGACGCCGCGCAGATCGAGCGAAGTTAGTTGGTGCCGGCCGGCCATCACGGCAAGATTGAGCCCTCCCATCACGCAGCCGAAGGTGAACATCGTGAGAATGGCTGCCTTGAAGAAGCGGCGATAGATCGTATCGGCCGGTCCGGGATGGTATTCCAGCTTGCCGGGGCTTGCCGCCTCCGCGCGAGCGGCGACGTCCAGTTCGCCGATCAGGCGAGCTTCGTCCACACGATGCGCGCGCGCAAAAAACCAAAGCGGTTCGCGCGGTCCCAGTTCACCGCCGCACCCTGTGAGGCCGTAGCGGTCGAAAACCGGCCGGCAGGATGGATAACGGCTCAGGATTTCCGGCAGATTCATTTCGCGGGTGATGAGGGGTTCGGCCACGCATCCATTTTGAGACAGCGTTTCGGCGCACCTCAGTGACCTGGGTCACGAGGTTCAGAGGATTAACGCGATCGGGAAGAGTCGGAGATTACTTCTCCGCTCCGAGATGGCTCAGCAGGGCGGAGCGCAATTCGCAGATGGAACCGGGAAGAATTCCGGATTCGATTGCGGCGAGGCTCAATTGACGCGTCAACCGCGCGCCTTTGACGCGCAGCGTGCGAAGCTGCGAATCCCGCGGTGGACCATCGACCGCGCACACCGGAAGTATCGAGGCCCCCAGGCCTGAGCGCACCAGGCTCTTGATCACTTCGATGTTCTCCATTTCCATGATGACGCGCGGCTCTATTTGCAATTCCTTGAAGAAATTGTCGATCAGGGCCTGCATCGCTGTGCGCTTCTCATACAGAATAAAGCGCAGTCCGGTGAGGTCTTGCGGCTGAAGCAATCGCTTGCGCGCCAGCGGGTGCTCGCCGTTCACCACAACCGTGAGTTCTTCGGGACCGAGCGGCGTCAGCGTCACACCCGGCTGCTTTTCCTGAGACATGACTACCGCCAGATCAACGGACTGTGTCCGTACGGCGTTCAGCAGAAACTCGGTTGTGCCGCTGAGCACCACCAGTTCAATCTCGGGAAATCGGCGGTTATAGCTGGCGAGGACCTGCGGCAGCCGGTACGTCAACGTCGTGGCGCCTGCTCCCAGCCGCACTGTGCCGCGCTGCGTGGCCCCCAACTCTCGCACGCTCATTTCGGCGTTATTCAGATCGCGCAGGATTTTGTCGGCGTGCTGGAGCAGCAGGCTGCCGGCCTCACTGACCATAACCCTTTTGCCTGCGCGTAGAAACAGCGGGCAGCCGAGTTCCTGCTCCAGTTGTTTGATATGCTGGCTGACCGTGGATTGTGAGAGGCAAAGGTGCTCGCTGGCGCGCGTAAACCCACCTGTCTTGACGGCCGCCTGGAAAACGCGAAGCTGATGTAAATCCATTGTAACTGCCGATTAAGTTGTAAGAATAATCTATTTTGGAAATTATTGCACGCATTTTGCAGTCAAGATTGTTCACCTTTAATCGTTCAGAGGAGTGGGATGGACTGGCGCAACGATGAAGAGCTATTTCAATTGATGCTCTCCACTTTATACACACCGGTGGTCGGAGACATTCTGGACGTACTAGGTCATTGGCACCAGTTCTTGCCGCAACCAATTCGGCCTTTGCGCGACAGCATGCGGATAGCCGGGCGCGCGATGCCCGTGCAAATTGCGGACGTGTGGGGTCCGCAGACGGAACCGTTCGGTAAACTGACGGAGGCACTCGACCAGATCCGGCCGGGCGAAATCTATATCGCCACGGGCGGCAGCGGCAACTGCGCTGCCTGGGGGGAAATCCTGACAGCCACGGCACGCACCTGCGGAGGGGTAGGGGCGATTATTGACGGCTTCCATCGCGATACGCCGCGAGTGCTGGAACAGAACTGGCCGGTTTTCAGCCGCGGCTGTTATGCTCAAGATGCGGGTGTAAGATCGCGGGTCGCCGATTACCGCTGCCCGATCGAGATCTCGGGCGTTCGCATTCGGCCCGGCAATCTGGTGTTCGGTGATGTCGATGGCATTGTCGTGGTGCCGTGCGAAGTCGAGAAGGAAGTCATTTCGCGCGCGCTGGAGAAGGCACGCGGAGAGAAGGTGGTGCGAAAGGAAATTGAAGCGGGCGCATCCAGCACCGCTGTCTTTCGCAAATACGGAATCCTTTGAATGCCGTGAAACGCTGCTTCCAGATTGATTCGCGCGATAACGTTGCTACTCTCCTCGAAGACGCTGAGCAAGGGCCGGTTGAAGTGCTGGGCGCGACGCGCGGCGGGATCGAAATTGCGGAGCCAATCGAAATGGGCCACAAGGTAGCTCTGCAGGCCATTGCCGAAGGTGCTCTGGTGATGAAATACGGTGTGCCGATTGGAATTGCGGCGCGGGCGATCCTTCGCGGCGAATGGGTGCATCTTCACAACTGCCGCAGCCAGGTGGACCAGCGTTCCAGCGCGTTCGATCCCCATAGCGGCGCGGCCACGGATGCGGTCTATGAGTGAGCATAGCTGGCCGGGATATCTTCGCGCGGATGGACGCAAGGGCATTCGCAATATCGTGCTCGTCATCCATACGGTGGAATGTTCCAGCCATGTGGCGCATGAGATCGCGCGCGGCGAACAAGATGCGCATGTGATAGGCTTTCCCGGCTGCTATGACAACGCCTATGCCATCCGGTTGATGCTGGCGCTGGCGCGGCATCCGAATGTCGGCGCGGTGCTCGCGGTGGGGCTCGGATGTGAATACACGCAGCCGGAGCGCATCGCCGATGTCGTGCGACAGTCAGGGCGCCCGTCGGCTTGGTTCTACATTCAGGAACACGGCGGAACGCGCAGCAGCATTGCGTATGGCAAGAAGCTGCTGGCCGATTTGCGCGAAGAAGCCCGCGCGCGTACGGCACGAGTGCCGATGACTTGGGCGGATCTCACCGTGGGCGCCGAATGCGGCGGATCGGACGGAACTTCGGGGCTGGCCGGGAATCCGGTGGTGGGCGGCTTTTTCGATCTTCTGGTCGATGCCGGGGGCCGTGCGGTCTTTGAAGAAACCGTCGAGATGATTGGATTGCGCGATGTGCTCACCGTGCGCGCCGCAACTCCCGAAGCTGCCGAAGCGCTGGCCGGCGCATATGACAAGGCGGTGCGTTACTGCCAGTCGGTGCGCCAGTACTCCATTTCGCCCGGAAACTTTGCCGGCGGCCTCACCACGATTGAAGAGAAGAGCATGGGCGCGTTCGTCAAGGGCGGCCACCGGCCGATTCAAGGCGTGCTGCGCGTTGCCGTGCCTCCTCCTCGCGCGGGGCTGTGGCTTCTCGATTCCGTGCCCGACGACCACTTCATGCAGTTCGGCTATACCAACCCGAACGACACTGAAGGTGTAATGGATCTGATTTCGACCGGCGCGCAGATCGTGATGTTCATTACCGGCCGCGGCAGCGTGATCGGCAGCGCGATTGCGCCGCTCATCAAAGTGACGGGCAATTCGCGCACCTTCAGCCGCATGAGCGATGACATCGATTTTGATGCGGGCCGCGTGCTTTCCGGAGAGATCGGCATCGGCCGTGCCGCAGAGGAACTGATGGAACTCACGGCCGCCGTGGCTTCCGGCGCGCCTACCAAGCCGGAGGAGCTTGGACATAGGGAATACTTCATCATGTATAAACACCAGGACACTCCCACGCTCGAAGCTGGCTGCCGTGCCTGATCCTCTCGACAGATTTTCGTTGCGCGGGCGCATCGCCCTCATTACCGGCGGCGGCTCGGGGTTGGGATTTGCGATCGCTTCTGCCATGATTGCCGCGGGCGCGCGGGTAGCCATTACCGGCAGGCGCGAAGAGGTGCTGAAGGAAGCGGCGGCGCAGCTTGGTCCGTGCGCGTGCTGGTACATGCACGACGTCACGGACGCCGGCTCCGAAGGCGAATTGCTTGCGCGCATCGAAGAGGACGCCGGAACGCCCGGCATCCTGGTGAATAATGCCGGCGTTCATTTGAAGAAAGAAGCGGTCGAAACATCCGACGCTGAATTTCAAGCTGTGCTCGACACGCACGTAGCGGGCTCGTTTCGTATGACGCGGGCCGTGCTGCCTGGCATGATACGGCAGGGGAAGGGAAGCGTTCTCTTCCTGGCATCGATGACGTCGCTGATCGGTATGCCCAAAGTGATCGCGTATTCCGCGGCGAAGGCGGCGTATCTGGGCATGGTCCGGTCGCTTGCGAGCGAAGTGGCGGCGCATGGAATCCGCGTGAACGCGATCGCGCCAGGCTGGATCGAAACGCCGATGTTGCGCCAGGCATTGAGCGGAGACCGTGCACGCGAAGCGAAGATTCTGGGCCGCACGCCGATGGGGCGCTTCGGCGAACCAGCCGATATCGGTTGGGCCGCGGTCTATCTGTGTTCGGATGCCGCGGCGTTTGTCAACGGGATCGTGCTTCCCGTTGATGGCGGCGCCAGTATGGGGTTTTGAAGCACGCGCGGGCTGAGGCCCCGCGAAGGCATGATTCAGTTCGATGAGAGCGTCTGCCGGAATCTGGAAGCCGCCCTGCACCGCGAATGGCTGGAGACCAACGGGCTGGGCGGCTACGCTTCCTCTACGATTGCGGGATTGAACACCCGGCGTTATCACGGACTGCTCGTTGCTGCTACTAAGCCGCCTGTCGGGCGGATGGTGCTGCTCTCGAAGCTGGAAGAAACGCTCATCATCGGCGGACGCCGTCACGAACTTTCGGCCAATCGCTATCCCGGTGTAGTCCATCCGCAAGGCTATCTCTACCTGAAACAATTCCGGCTGGACCCGTTTCCGGTCTTTGTGTATCAGCTTGACGATTACGAATTCGAAAAGACGGTCTTCATGCCCGGCGGCGAAAACAGCACGGTCATTCAATACGCGCTTCGTGCAGCTTCCGGCGCGGCGGCGGAATCCATCACACTTGAACTTCGCCCGCTGATTGCATTTCGTGATCATCACTGCACCACGCACGAAAATGGGGCGCTCGATCCGTCATTTGCTGTGGAGGCGGGTTGCGTGAAGCTCACGCCCTACCACGATCTTCCACCGCTCTACCTGCATCACTCCGGCGCTCAGATTCAGAAATCAGGATGTTGGTATCGGAATTTCGAGTATGACCGCGAGCGCGAGCGCGGCCTCGATTGGACGGAAGACCTGTTCAATCCCTGCGTTCTGGTGTTCGATTGCCCGGCCGGAGCTATGCCGGCCGTCGTGGCTTCTACCGAATTGGCTGCCAGGCCGCCGGATGCCGCCGAACTTCGCGCGAACGAGCACAAGCGGCGGAACCGTGTTCTGGAGCCCGCGGCTTCGTCCGATCCGTTCTTCACCACGCTGGCACGCGCCGCCGCGCAGTTCGTGGTCCATCGCGGCGATCAGAGTACGGTGATCGCCGGTTACCACTGGTTCACGGACTGGGGCCGCGACACGATGATCTCTCTTCCCGGCCTGACGCTTGCCACCGGTCATCCGGAGACGGCGCGAAGCATTCTGCTGGCGTACGCCGATCACGTGAACTGGGGAATGGTGCCGAACCGGTTCCCCGATGCCGGCCAGGAACCGGAATACAACACGGCCGACGCCACGCTTTGGTTTTTCGAAGCGGTCCGGGCGTTGATTGCGCATACGGGCGATCTGGAATTTGTGCGAAGCAAGCTCTACGAAATGCTTCGCGGCATCATCGCATGGCACGAGCGCGGTACGCGGTATGGAATCCGAGTGGATGCTGATGGGCTGCTTCTGTGCGGCGCGCCGGGTGTGCAACTCACTTGGATGGACGCCAAAGTCGGCGATTGGGTAGTCACGCCGCGGCGCGGCAAGCCGGTGGAGATTCAAGCTCTGTGGTACAACGCCCTGTGTGTAATGGAGGACCTGGCTCGTGCTTTCGGCTCCGCGGAATCCCGGCGCTACCAGGAGATGGCCGGTCGCGCATGGCGAACGTTCTCGGACGTGTTCTGGAATGAAGCTGCCGGCTGTCTCTACGATGTAGTGAACGGCGATTCGAAAGATGCTTCCATCCGCCCGAATCAGATTCTCGCTATAAGCCTGTTTCATCGGATACTCACGCAGGAAAAAGCCCGAAGTGTTTTGGAAGTAGTCGAAAGACACTTGCTCACACCATATGGCTTGCGCACTCTTTCGCCCACAGATCCGAAATACCGCGGGCGATACGAGGGAGACCGCGTCAGTCGCGACGGCGCGTATCACCAGGGGACAGTCTGGCCGTGGCTGATGGGCCCATACATCACGGCGTTCTTCGCCGTAAATGGCAGGTCGCCGGAAGTTTTGAAGCAGGCCGAAGAGCGTTTGGCCGGGCTGCGGCGCTACGCGGAAGATGCGGGCGTGGGCCAAATCCCGGAGATCTTCGACGGCGATGCCCCTCATCGCGCATGCGGCTGCATCGCGCAGGCATGGAGTGCCGCCGAACTGTTGCGGGTGTACGCGGAGAGCTTCGGAACGGGACTCAAGCGATCAACGCTCAGCAATCAGCAAGATCAGCTACCGCGTGCTTAGCTGATTGCTGACCCTTCTACCTGATCGCTCGCTGGTGGAGTACTCTAGGTATTTCGCTCCACGGAGCGGCTCCGGGCCTGCCCATGCCGAGCAACTACGGAAGCGTTAGTCCATCTCCGGCCGCCACGGAAGATCGGGCATACGGCGTCGCCATGGCCGCCGTCACCACAGTCTTCTTCATGTGGGGTTTCGTCACGGTGTTGAACGACATCCTGGTTCCCCACCTGAAATCCATCTTCGAATTGAACTACGCCCAGATCATGCTCATCCAGTTCACGTTCTTCTCGGCGTACTTCCTGATGTCGATGCCCGCGGCGAAGGTAATCGCGCGGCTGGGGTATCAAGGCTCAATCGTGCTGGGGCTCGTAGTAATGGGTGCGGGCGCGCTGTTGTTCGATCCGGCGGCTTCGGCGGCTTCCTATGGACTGTTTCTGCTGGCGCTGTGGGTATTGGCGTCGGGCATCACGCTTCTGCAAGTGGCAGCCAATCCATACGTAGCGGTTCTTGGGCCGCCGAAAGGCGCGTCCAGCCGGTTGAATCTGGCACAGGCATTCAACTCACTCGGAACCGCGCTCGCTCCCTACGTGGGTGGAGCACTTATTTTGTCCAACGTATCGCGGCCGGTAGCATCGCTCCATTCACTCTCGCCCGATCAACTGCAAGCATACCGAACTGCTGAAGCATCCACAGTGAAATTGCCATATGTCGCGATTGCGCTTGCCCTGTTCCTGCTCGCGTTCGCCATCAGCCGCTTCCGCCTGCCGGTGTTGGCCGCAATTGAATCGCGCCACGACGGAGAGCCGAAAGAGCCGCTCAGCGCGCTTTGGAAGCATCGGCACCTGGTGCTGGGCGCGCTGGGAATCTTCCTCTACGTGGGTGCGGAAGTATCCATCGGCAGTTTCCTGGTGAATTACTTTTCGCAGCCGGACATCGGCGCGCTCACGGAACGAGCGGCCGCCGGTTACGTCTCGTTTTATTGGACCGGCGCCATGATCGGACGCTTCATCGGCTCGGCCGCGCTGCACCGCGCACATCCCGGCAAGGCACTCGGCACGGTAGCGATCGTGGCGTCGCTGCTGGTCTGCACCAGTATTCTCACGTCGGGCCACGTGGCTATGTGGACCATCATCCTGGTCGGCTTGTTCAACTCCATCATGTTTCCGAACATCTTCACGCTAGGAATCTCCGGTCTCGGGAAACTCACCGGCCAGGGATCAGGGATTCTGGTGATGGCGATCGTCGGCGGCGCGATCATCCCGATAGCGCAGGGCGCGCTGGCGGACCGCATCGGCATTCATATGGCCTTCATTCTGCCGGCGCTGTGCTACTTGTATGTTGCGTACTACGGCTTCGTGGGACAAGCCATCAGCAATCAGCGATCAGCAATCAGCTAAAACCCCGCTCAGCGAAGCCGGAGGGGTTAGCTGAGGGCTGCGCTCGAGGCCGGCGGCTCGATGATATCTGGGAACCGCGTTGTAAGATGAGCCATATGGTGAACTGGGTCGTAGTCGGTATTGGAGACATCGCGGTGCGCCGCGGAATTCCTGCTATTCAGGCGGAGCCGCGGAGCAAACTCGCCGGCCTGGTGACGCGGAATCCGGCCAAAGGTGCGCCTTATGGTGTTCCCTGCTGGACAGATCTTTCGACAGCGCTGGTGGAATCCGGAGCGGATGCGATCTACATTGCGACGCCGGTTTTCCTTCATGCCGCGCAGACCATCGCCAGCCTGCGGGCCGGTAAGCACGTATTGTGCGAGAAGCCCATGGCGCTAAACTACGCCGAGGCCTCCTCCATGCAGCAAGCGGCGGAGGAAACGTGCTGCACGCTGGGTGTCGCCTACTATCGGCGCATGTACCCGAAGGTGCTGCGCGCCAGGGAACTGATGGAAGCCGGCGTCATCGGCCGGCCGGTGCTGGCGGAAGCCACGTGCCACGACTGGTTCTATCCTTCGAACGGTTTTCGTGACTGGCTCGTCGATCCCGAACGCGCGGGCGCCGGGCCTCTCCTGGACATTGGCTCTCATCGCATCGATCTGCTCAACTTCCTTTTCGGCCGGCCGCTGCGGGCTACCGGTCAGCGCTCGACGCTGGTACAACCGATCCTGGTCGAAGACAACGCGACCGTCTTGGTTGAATATGAGGGCGGTGTGCGCGGAGTGGTAGATGTCCGCTGGCACTCCAGAGTAACGCGCGACGAATTCCGCATTCGGGGAACGGAGGGCGAGATCGATCTCACGCCGCTGAGCGGATCGCCGCTGGTTTACCCGGGAGGACGCGAGGATATTCCGGCGCCCGGAAATCTGCACTATCCCTGCATCGAAAACTTCACCAGCGCCGTGCTGCGGAACGAAGCACCCGTCTCGTCGGGGTCCACAGCGTTGCTGACCGAGTGGGTGGCATCTCAGGTAATGGGGGCAGCCGCAGCCGCGGTCTGACATCCCGCTACGAAAAAAAGCGCGGCTCCGAAAAAACGGAAGCCGCGCGGGTGAATCATGTAGCAGTTTGTGGCTTAGAAGTAAATCTTCAAGCCCAATTGAATGTATCGCGGCTGGCCTGCCTGATAGAGGCGGCCGAAGCCCGCGGCATTAAAGGTATTCCGGAGCTGATAGTATTTATACCCCTCCGTGGTGCGGATATCGAACGAGTTTGCGGCGGTTCCCCAGAAGTTGGCGGGCAGCGGCACCGAGAAGAAATTCGCCGGCAGCACGTTGTTCACGCGGAAGCTGTTGACGTTGGCCACGATCTGGTTATATTGGGCCAGGCCCGCCGTGGTCGTTGAGGCCGGCTGGCCATTTGCCGAGGCCCAGGAGTTATACTGCGCCGTGCTTAGCGTGCCGGTGCTGGGCGCGCCCATCAGGTCGACCCCGCCCGCGTTGTTTGGATAGACGCGGAATACCGGATGATTGAAGGCGTTCAGCAGGTCTACGCGGAATTGAATGCGCCGCTTTTCTCCGATCTTGAAATTCTTTTGGATGGAAGCGTCGAAGTTCTCCGCCCACGGACCGCGAACCCAAGGCAGCGTGCGCGGCGCGTCGCCCAACTGGCCGATCGGCGGGCGCTGGAAAGCTGACGGATTGAGGTAGGGCTGGCAGTTGCCGCCGATGGGGCAACTCGAGCTATAAAGCGGATTGACCAGCGGCACGCCTGGCACGATGTCGGGACGAAGCGTATGCGTTTCGGCCGGATCGCCGAGCTGGTTGGTATCGGACAGCGTCACCATGGCGGGAAATCCGCTGTTGGCGTGAATCACGCCGCTCATGGTCCAGCCGCCTGCGATGAAATCGAGCGGACGCCACGCGTTCGTGAGGAACCGCCGGCCGTGGCCGAACGGCATGTCATAGATGAAGGTGCTGTTGAAGACGTGCGTCTGATCGTAAGTGGAAACCGAGCGGTCAAGGCTGCGCAAACCGCCGAAGGCCACCTGCCCATCGACCTGTCCGCCCACCGGCGTAAGCACGTTCTTATCGCCGCCTGAGCTCGAGGCATCGTCGATCGATTTGGCGAACGTGTAGTTCGCGGTGAACGTCAGACCACGCGCCACGCGGTGCATCAGACTGACATATGCGCCATTCCGGATGCTGTCGCCCGAAGCGTCATACAGCATGTAGAGCGTTGAGAAGCCGAGGTACCGGCTGCCCAGCGTGCCCTGTTGGATGTTGATCACTTTGCCGTTCGAGGCTACGCGGCCGAGCGGATCAGGATAATTCGCGGTGGTCGTACTGATGTTAGCCGCGTCTTCGGCATTGAGCAGGTTGACGTCCCGCGGGTTGATGTCTTCGCGCGGCATGAACAGGTGCGTACCTTTATTGCCCACATAGGAAATCTCCAGCGCCGTGCTCTGATTCAATTGCCAGGAGATAGTGAGATTCCAATTCTGCACGTAAGGCGTGTGATAGTTTGGAGAAACGGCATAGCCGATTCCCAGCATGTTGAGGCTGCTGTTGGTCGAGTTCATATAGAGCAGCCCGTCGGAAGGCGCGCCAATGGCCTGCGCCGGAGGAATCGCGTCGAGCACCGGCGGATTCTCGCCGAGCCGCATGATGTAGTTCGTATTTTGCTGCCCCGTTGTCGGGCTGTAGGCACTATTGGTGTTGCTGAAGTCCGGTGTGGGCAGCCGGTTCGCTCCGCTTACCGGAGCATGAGCCAAGCCGTAGCCGCCGCGGACTGTTACGCGATGTTCACGCAAAAATCCTGGGCTCCAGGCGAAGCCAAACCGCGGTTCAAAATCCATGTAGTCGGGCGGCAGCAGATATTTAGAGACGCCACTGTGGCCCGCATAGGCGAAGGGAGGCACGGTCACGGAGCTGATCACTTCGCCATCCGCCAACGTCAGCGGCGCGGCCAGCGGATAACTCTTCGCCAGTTGAGGCATGAACACACCCTGGCTGTCATACTTTTCCGTGCGCGGCAGTTCCAGATTGTAGCGAATGCCCAGGTTCAACGTCAGGTTCGGCTTCACTTTCCAATCGTTCTGTACAAAGCCGGCAGCGGCATTCCAGCGGTAGTAATACGGAATCGTTACGCTGCGAATGGTCAATTTGCTGGGGACTCCCAGCTCAAAGCTCGCGAAACTGTTGCCGCCTGTGCAGCCCGATGCGCCGGTAGAGCACGTCTGCGTTGTGCTGAAGCTGTAGACGCCTCCAATCGCACCGTAGAGCGGAATCACGTTCTGGAATGAACGCGAAAGGTCCACACCGAACTTCCAGCTCATCTTGCCGGTGTTTTTGTAAAAGATATCGGTGATGCCGAAGCGTTGTTCGTGGTCCTGGTTTTCGGTCGAGCCCTGACCGCCGATATCAGGCAGTGATGGAAGACCGCCCGGCATGATACTCGGCAGGCCAAGTTCCGTGTTCAGATTCTCGCCGGTCTGCGGGTCCCATTGAGGAGCAGTTGTGTTGCTGAAGTTGCCGCGCGTGAAGTCGAGGCGCAAGTCGTTCATCAACGTCGGCGAGATCGTCCAGGTATAAGCAAGCATCGCCTGCTTGGCATAGCTGTACTCGGCGTTGTTGCTCGTCGGGCTGGTGGGCGTCATCTGCGTTTTGATGATCGGAGTCGCTGTGTAGCGGAAGCTCAGGTGATGATAGTCATTCACCATCTGATCGATCTTCAACGTGTAGCGCTTCTCATCCTGGCTCAGCAGACGCGGATTGTAGAGGTTCTCGATGGTCCCGTTGGCGCCTATGTAATAGGCACCCGGTTCGGCATAGTAGGGCAGCGTCTTCAGGTACGTGCTGTCCAGCATCGTCTTCGGAATGATGTTGCCGGGGAAAGGGAGATAGGTGGTGCCGGTGGCCGGCGCGGGAAGTTGTGTGAACTGGTTGTTGCCGGTCAGGCTGTATTGATCATAGATCGTGGCATCGCCATTCGAAGGAATGCCGAACTGCTGGGCCACATCGGCGGGCAGCGTTCCTTGAGCCGTAGCTACGGTGTTGCTCCAATCGCCCTGGCGCATGGCGTCGGTCGGTATGATCGTATCCTGCGCCAGAAAATCGCGCCGATAGAACGGCTCGAACGCAGCGAACCAGAAAGTGCGGTTCTTGCCGTTGTAGACCTTCGGAATGTAGACCGGGCCGCCCGCGGCCAGTGAAAACTGGTTGTACTTCAAACTCGGCGGCGATCGGTTGGTGCTCGCGAGCGTGTAGGGTGCGGCTGCCAGATCCGGATTGCGGTTATACCAAAGAGCCGTTCCTGTCAGTTCATTGGTTCCGGATTTTGTCGTGGCATTGATCACGCCGCCGCCGGTCGTGCCATACTCGGCCGAATAGGCCGATGTCTGAACAGTGAACTCCTGCACGGTTTCGGGCGAAAAGCTAACCATGGTGCGTGCCAGACTCACGCCCGTATTGTTGGTTCCGTCAGCCAGCATCAGCGTATTCAGCGGACGTCCGCCGTTCACGCTCAAATTGCAACCGGGGCACGTGGTCACAGTGACAATCGCAGGGTTCTCGCTGCCGGCGTCACCGGAGACGTTCGGCTGCGAGAGCGCCAGATCGAGCACGCTGCGATTCACCAATGGCAGACCGTCGATCTCGCGTTCCGTGACGGTGCTGCTCGTGGTGCCGGACTCGGTGTTGATCATCGCCGATTCGGCCTGCACAGTGACTTCAGTAGAAACCGCTCCGGCCTGCAGCGTGACGTTCACCGTCGCGACGGTCGCCGTATCCACTTTGATGTTGCTGACTGTGGACTTCTTAAATCCCGGTGCTTCTACGGTCACGCTATAGATAACAGGATCCAGCGACAGAACGCTATAGGCACCGGCTAACGATGTTTTTGCCTGAATTGCCTGATTCGTTCCGGCGTTCTTGATGGTAACAACTGCGTTGGGCACGACCGCGCCCGTTTCGTCGAAGACCGTTCCCGTGATTCCTCCACGGTTAGTCTGTGCGACAAGAAGGCCGGCACACAATAAGAGCGCCGCCCCAATGCGAGAGATCGTCGTCATGCAACCCCCACTCTTCAACCAGAAAGTTGTAGTGTGAAAGTCGTATGTCCCCCCGGGCTTACTTGCGGATGAAGACCTAAACCTATCTCACCCAGTTCGTACAGTAATTGGATAGTGTCATAAGTGGAAGGGTGATGACAACGAAAATCGCAGACGCCGGCAACTTGTTATGCAATGAAAAACGGCGCCGATTGGGGCTGGGATATCTAAGTAGCTCAAATTGTTTGAGTTACTTAGACCTGCATCGATTTTGCGACAGGGATTCTCTTGGCCCGCGGGGCCACCGTATGGTTCGAGATGCAGAACATCAAAAGTGTCAAACCATCCGAAGGCAACAAGAGCCGGGCTTGCGAATGTACGAGTCTCTCCCTGCCTTCGACATGCGACCGCTTGTTGGATCAGAAATAAATCTTCAATCCAAGTTGGATATAGCGCGGCTGGCCGGCTTGATAAAGCCGACCGAAGTCATTCGTGTTGAACGTATTGTGGAGCTGATACCTCGTGTATCCTTCGATCGTACGAAGATCATACGACGTAGGCTGCGTGGCCCCGAAGTTAGCGGGCAACGGCTCGGAGAAGAATTCCGGCAGCAGCACGTTATTGACGCGATAACTATTACGTTCGCCACAATCGAGTTGTATTCCGCTCAGGTCCACGCCGCCCCGGTTATGGGGATAGACGTGGAATACCAGATGGTTGAGGCGTTCAGTAAATCAACGCGAAACTGAATCCGCCGCTTCTGCTGACCGTGGACCTCTTACGATTTCGAGGGAGAAGAGCGATTATGACGCGGCTCCGCATCAGGCGTTTCTGCGGGTAACAGGCGCGCCTTCCTTGACTTCGATTTTCAAGCCGTCAATGTCCACTTTGCGAGCGTTTTCAATCACCAGACCGCGGTCGGCTTTGATCTCGCAACGTTCGAACGTTACGCCGTCAATCGGGCTGTCCTTCAATCCGTGGATCAGACCGACATCATGAGCCGTCCCGGAAACGTTGATGCACTTTACGTTGCGAACTACCGGCAGAACTTTTGCGGGCGGGGCGATCGGCGGCACCATGCGCCACTCCATGTTGAACTCGAAGGCGCGGCGGACATTCTGGAGTTGAAAATTGCGGTAGGTAATGTTTTCGACCACGCCGCCGCGGCTCGGCTGCGATTTGAACCGCACGGGCGCCCAGTTATCCGCGTCCGCCACGCAATCGCGGACCTCTACATTGCGAATTCCACCGGAAGTTTCGCTGCCCATGGCGACACCGCCGTGCCCGTAGCGAAAGTGGGAATTCTCGACGACCACTCCGTCGCTCGGCCGATTGACGCGCAGCCCGTCGGCATCCTTGCCCGACTTGATGGTGATGCAATCGTCGTTCACATCAATGTCCACACGCGAAATGCGCACATTCTTGCAGGAATCGATGTCGATTCCATCCGAGCTGGGAATATCGTGGTTGGCACGGATCGTCAGGTTTTCCACCGTCACATCTTCGCTGTAAAGAACGTGCAAACACCAGACGGCCTGGTTGTGGAAGTGAAGATCGGCGACACGCACCTCGCGGCAGTTCTGAAAGCAGATCAGCCGCGGGCGTCCACGGCGGGGACCGGCAGCGGGCGGCCTCTGCGGCGGCGTTTGCGGCGCGCCGTTTGGCGCGCGCGGTCCCTGCGGACGGCGGAACCGCGGCCAGGCATCGCCCGAACCATCCACTGTCCCTTCACCGGTCAATT
The DNA here is from genome assembly GCA_035550475.1 of Bryobacteraceae bacterium. Classification (GTDB taxonomy): domain Bacteria; phylum Acidobacteriota; class Terriglobia; order Bryobacterales; family Bryobacteraceae; genus DASZPB01. Next base: position 204,528 of record DASZPB010000040.1, read on the forward strand.
CCACGCCCTCCATGTCAGTGAAGTTGAGCAAGGCGGACGTCCACTCGCGCTCAATGCCCTCCCAGCGAGTTTGCACTTGCGGATAATCGTCAATATTCGTAGAGCCTTTCAAAATTGCGTCCGCGTCAAGGTGCAGGTTCACGCCCTTCTGGAAGAACAGGGCTCCAGTGAGGAAGGTCCCTTTGGGGATCACGATCGTTCCGCCGCCCGCGGCGGAGCATCGATCAATGGCGGCCTGAATCATCCTGGTATTGAGAGCCTGTCCGTCGGCGATGGCTCCTTCCGAGGCGATGGAATAGCGCCGGCGTTTGGCCGCCTGAGTCTGCGCTCCGGCTCGTCTGGCCATCGCTAATGAAGTAGTAGCCGCGCCGAGGGCGAGGGCCTGTCTTCGGGTCAACATGCTTCGTCTGGTTCTCCTTGACAACCGGTTGGAAATTATCGGAACTGCAACGCGCGGCTCATCGTAGATAAAATCGGGCGTTGCTTGATTATGGCATCGCAACGGCACCCGGTGTTACCAGTTTGACCGTTTCAGGCTGTGGTGTTACCGGGACTGATTTTACAAGGGAGGGTGTCCGGCGATGATCAAGTTCTTATTGTTCTGCATTCTTCTGGTGATGTGCTGGCCGCTCGCCCTGCTGGCACTAGTGCTATACCCCGTGGTGTGGCTGGTGCTGCTTCCGTTACGCCTGGTGGGAATTGCCGTGGACGGGATCCTTCTGCTGGTGTGGGCTCTGGTGGTGCTGCCGGCGCACCTGGTCCGCAGACTGACGTGAGAACCAGGCGCACCGCGCATTTTTGCAGCTAGCGGTGGCCGCTTAGACGACGCGCCGGCCTCCGACCAACTGGACCAACAAAATTACGATCGCCGCCACGAGCAGTATGTAGATGAACCCGCCCATTGTGTAGGACGTGACCAGTCCCAGGAGCCACAACACCAACAGAATCACAAAAATGGTCCAAAGCATAACAGCCTCCTTTTTCCACATGCGCCGTCTTGGCGGTTTGCCAGCGAGGCGCGCAGTGTTTGTAAAGCAGGTGCACTACCAGCGTGCGCTTCGACACCGAAGCGGATAGAGCAGTCTGAAATGTGTCAGGGATTGGAAGGATCAGACAATAAAAAGGGCCGCGGCGGCGTGGGGCGCCCTCCGCGGCCATCAGCGGCTACAGGTATTGCTCCAAGAGAGACAGATCAGCCGGGTATCCGGTATTCGAGCGACGTTGGGACCGCTGGTTGAAAAGCGCGCGACCCCTGTGTCCGGAATTCGTAGCGTTCAATCGCCACAGCGGCGGCACGTTCGTTGCTGCGGACAATGCAGCCATAAATCATGAGCTTCATCGGGCAGGTCTCGTTCAGGAGCACGGGCCAGTTCATCGAAATCTCCACCGGCATTCCCGTGGTCAGCATACTTTCCGTGGTGAACCACACGCCGCTGCTACTCACATTGACTGTGCGGCCGCTGCCCGTCTCGGCGATGCGCTGCCCGTAGAGCATCTTGTAACGGACTTCCTGATCAATGTGAAAGCGGCGTTTCGTGCGTCTTTCGCGCTCCACGCGGCTCGGGTAATTTCTGTCCTCGGCTTCGTTAGTCAACAATGCACCGCCTTCTAGATCGAAACTTACAACGGGCCCAGAAGCGGCTCAATACGTCTTTGGTTAGTTTGAGGCTGCTATCGGCGTTTTCGAAGAATCTTGTCATTGTCAATTAAGTGTTGTGTTTTGAATTGCTTATGAGGAGAGCCGCGGTTAATGATAACCAATACTCTCTTAGTACTTTTGCTCAAAATTCTGTAGGAATTGCCAAATCGTCGATGCCCTTTCGCGCGTCCCGGTGGCCGTTCGAGCTCGGGCAGGTGCGCCGGCCCAGCGAATTAGACAAGGGGATCTTAAATTGTTAATATCGGCGTAACACCGTCCGGCTTGAGGTCGGCAGGCCTCCTGCCGCCCTCATTTTCTGAGCGCCTGGCCCCGGCCATTCCGCGGCTTCGGGGCCTTCCGCTCAGGCCAGATCGATCGCCACCACTTCGTGGTCCAGCACCGAAGGAACCGTGAGTTCCACCCATCCGGAGCCGGGACGCAGTTCCGCGCCCTGCCCGCCGACCAGCAGCTTTGCGCCGGCCGCCCGCTCCCCGCTGCGCAGGCGGACACGGACGCGCTGCGCGCCGACGGGCGTCAACTGCCGCATCGGACCTTTCATCATCATGGGGTTCGTGAAATTGACCAGATGAACCACCACGGCATCCCGCTGCCGCCAGACAGTGACATCGAGCAATCCAGGACCCGCCACAGTGACCGGCGTTTCTTCGTTCAGAGCCCAGCGCGCGGCATTCGCCAGGAGGCGGCCATGGTCTTCGAGCATGACTTCCCAGAATGTGCGGTCCAGGTCCATGGGGAAATAGACGGTGCGGGAGCGGCCGGCGTCGCGCAGGAAAACTTGCGGCGTGTCACCGCGCGGCGAGCGCTCGTAGACGTACTCCATCGGCAGATCCGGATAGCTGGGAATCAGCGTGATCGGGGCCTCGTGTTGTGACGTGGTGGCTTCGGTGTCCACGGCACGAATGGTGTTCACAGTGTAGGCGGCATCGTCAAAGCCGGCCAAAATGGGATGACGCCGCTCGCCCGGCTTTCCGCGGAACGCCAGGTAAGAATTGCGCAGCGGCCCAAGGATTTTACCCTTGTAGCGAATGCCCAGGACACCTGCCAACCCGAAATCTTTTCGTGGCGCGCCCCATTCGTCGTAAAGCGAAGTGCAAAATGTCGCCAGAATGCTGCCTCCGGCGAGAGTGAATAACCGCAACTGCTCACATTGTTTGTCCGACAGCGCGGCGACATTCGGCAAAATGGCCAACTTGAAGCGCGAAAGATCTTCCAGCTTCTGGTCATGCACCATTTCGAAAGGAATGCGCGCCTCTACCAGCGCATGGTACATACCATTGACTGCATCGCTCACGTTGGCGCGCGCCTGCGGCCCGCCGTAGTAAAGCGAGGTCTGCTGCGAATAGACGATCGCAACGCGCGCGGCGGGTTCGCGGTCGCGCAAGTATTTCTCGGCGGACTTGTGCCATTGGTAGAAGCGCTCCACCTGCGGCATCCAGCGTTCGTCCTCCTGGACCGCGCCGAATTTGGTGAACCACGGACGGAATCCGTTGGCGACACCCTCCGCCACCCAGATCTGCTGCTCGGCCGCTCCTTTTACCGATTTCATCCAGCGATGCTGAGTAGCTACATTGATCCCGAAGATTCCGATGATCGCTTTGTTGCCTGCGGCCGAGCGAAAGACTTTTGCCGACATGCCATTGCTCCAGGGCGGCATCACACCGGAGCGGCCCTGATGATCGGAGACCAGCGTTCGGCTCATTTCACCAAAGCGTTTCCAATCGAGGGAGTTGCCCACACCGCCGCCGCTGTTGGGAAGGAAGGTCGCATCCGGTTTGATTTTGCGGATGGCGTCATCCCACAGCTTCATGAGTGAGAACAGCGACTCCTGATACCAAACCGTGTAGTCGCGCCAATTGCGATCACGTGGATCGCGCGTGCGCGGTATCTCGCGGCCGAAGCTCGAGCGGCAATGCGCGCAATAGCAGACGGTGAAGCCGCCGGTATCCGCCCAGCGGTTGGCGAAGATGCCATCCACGTGATAGTCCGTCACGATTTCGCGCATCACTTCGGTGAGGAACTCGCGGTTGTAGCCGCCGTGCGAGCAAGTGACGTAGAGCTCCGGCATCACCCAGTGGTGGCGGATTTTGCCTTGCTCATCGACCGCCAGCCAATCGGGGTGCGCGCGGAACATGTCCTCATGCGCGGCGTGCGGGTCCACGCGCGCCACCACCACCATGCCCAGCTTCTGGCAGCCGCGGCAGAGTTCGCCAAAGCTGTCGCGGTCTCCCAGGTACGAACTGCGGTAGTGCAGAGGAACTTTGGTCGGATAGTAGGCCACCACGCCGCCGGCGCTCAGTGTGACCGCGTCGCAATGGCAGCGCTTGAAGTAATCGAGCCAATAGCCAACATCCAGTTTGGGCGGGTCGTTTTCCACCAGCGTCAATTGGCCCCAGCGCATGGGACGATCGAACCACGGAGCTGCGCCGGCCTGGAAGGAAAGAAGGGCCGGCGTCTTGAGAAGATCACGGCGGGTAATCGGCATGGCCCATGATACTACCGGCCTCATCGGGTCACCGGGTTATCTTAGAGCTAGAGCGGATGACGCGCATCACGCTGCCGGCAATTTCCAGTAGTCCGGCAAGCCATGCTTGGTATCGAGCAGGATTTCGAGGATCGCGCGACGGTCGCTCGCTGTGAGGCGCGCGAAGGTGGGGCTCTGGTCGTGGCCGCTCAGCACGGCCCAGAGGCGGCGGTAGACCATGTCTTTGGCCGGGGCCGGCAGCGCATCGAACTGCGCGGAATAAATCAGAAAGCTGCAAGGGTAGCGGAACATGCGGTGCGACAGATCCAGTTCCCGCAGGCTGCGGCCGTGGTGGTCATGCGGCCCTTGTTTGCTGAAGTCGGCCGCGTAGCTTGAGGTGCCTTTCACGGCCTCCGTCAGCGGCGTCTCATCGGCGAAGAGCATGTACCGCACCACGTTTTCGGTGATGCCCGTCAGCTTCTGCCGCGACGCCGCGTTCAGTTGACCTTTACCGTCGTGCAGTGCGATGCGCGTCTCAAAGCCCAGCCTCGTGATGAGATTCGTCATGCGGGTTTGGTGCTCCAACACCATCAGCGACACGATGTCGCTATCCGGCCGCAGGTAAGCTCCGGTGTCGAGATACGATTCGAGGCTGGTGACATTCGTGCCTTTCTTGCGGTCAAAGGAAGCGGGGTCGTTCGGGTTCTCGAGAATCTGATTGCCCATGTGAAGCTGCGAACCCGTAGTGCCGGTGACGTACCAGCCACCCCAGCGATTCTTCAACGGACTGCGATGATCGGTGATGTACGATCCGGCGCGGAGCATCTGCGCGCCCGAACGGTCCACCATGACCGAACGCACCACCAACCCCGGCACACCCAGCGTGGAAACACCGACGTGGCACTGCAGGCACTCGCCCCGCCGAGCCATATGAGGTTTTTCCGCCGGATACTGGTCGATCGTGTAGAAGACAACCCCCTGCCTCGGATCGACCGCCGCAACCTCGAGCAGATCGCCGCCGCGCACAAATCCGACGGCGACGTTATCGGTGTGGTAAATCGCGCGCGGCGTGCGCGGCCCGATCTTCGGCGCCTGAAAGCTGGTTTTGGAAAATACCAGAATCTGGGAAGAAGCCGGAATTCCCAGCGCTTCGAGCACCGATTCCAGATAGCCGTGGGCCGCGTTGTAGCGCAGCGTCAGCGCGCCGGAATCCAGCTTCTTTTCGAGTTGCGTAGCCGGGTTATCCAGAGGCGCGGTCGTGTATGCAATCGCGGCATCGTCAAGCGGCACCATGTGCGACTCGTCGAGTTCTCCCCAAACGCGATGCGCCCCAGCCACGATGAGGATGCCCACGGCTCCCAGGCACAGGAGGCGCCGGCGCCGCGGCTTGCTACGCATGTACCGTCTCCGCGAATTCGCAGAGTGCCCGCACCGGCGAATTGTGCTCGGAAAGATCCGAGATCCGCGTTTGAGAAAACGCCTGCTCCATCGTGACCAGCGCGTCATCCAGGCGCTTGTGGAGAGGGCACAGTCGATGCGTGTGGCCCTTTAATGCCAGCGGGCAAGTGCGGATGCGTCGAACCGGATCGACCGCGTTGATCACGTCCAGAATCGTTAGTTGGTCAGCGGGTTTAGTGAGAGTGAAGCCGCCTTTCCTTCCGCGCTGTGCTTGCACGACGCCGGCGCGCGCCAGCGAATGCATCACCTTCGCCAGATAGTCCGCTGGAACCCGTGTGGGTCCGGCAAGCTGTTCGCGCGTGAGAGAAGTATCCGGATGATCGGCCAGCCAGACCACCGCACGCAAAGCGTACTCCGCCGTTTGAGAAAACATGCGCCCTCCACCGGATATGTGGATAAACATGTCCATAATATGTGGGGCTGCCGAGGTCTGTCAATTGGCGAAGCCTCAGAAAAAAGGGCCGTGTGTGCGAAAGAACGCGGTCACTCAATGAACCGCGACCGTCACTGGTGGGCTGTGTACTCCGGCCACCGACAGTACCAGAGGCACGTCCACTGCGGCAGGAATCCCCGTGGGCACGAGAATGTTCACCTGGTATAGTCCGGCAAAGCCCGGCGCGAGCCCCGCGAAGAATGGCGTAACGGTTTGCCCGCCGATCTGCACGCTGACCGCATTGACGGTCGTCGCCGGTGGAGAAGCGGGTGCGGCCGATCCGGCCGGAACCGCCGGAGTGACTGCGCCCAGGCCCGTGCAAAAAATCTCGAGTGCATCGCCGCTGCCGGCGGGCGTTGCGGACGTGTTCAGGAACTGCGTCCCGTCGGCTTTCACCACTACGATCGCGCCCGCCCCTTTGCCGCTCTGATCTTGCGTGAACACTGCCGGCTGTGCCGCCGAGACCAGCACCGTCTCGGGAAGTGAGTAAGACACTCCATTCCGTTCCACCACGAGTTGCTGCGTGGAATTCACCGGCACATCATACGGCACCAGCGCGTTAATCTGCCCGCTTCCGGTGTATTGCAGCGGCAGAGGTTCGTTGCCCATCAGCACGCGAGTCCCTCCCATTTGTGGCAAGAACGGCAACACAGCAGCACTGGATGAGCCGGTAGCCAGGTTTGAACCGAAAATCGAAAGGAAGCCCCCGGGAGCGACGGGCGCATTCGCGGTCCAACTCGCGGGATTGACCACGGAGCCGGTGACGACCAGCGGCGCCGTCGAGTTTGCCGATACCTTACCCGCAATACTTACCGATCCGTGTAAGTCTGGAGTAAATGAGCTGGCGCTCACCGCGACGGACGCTGCACCGCCCGCCGCCTCGTGCGGAAGCCACGTTCCCGCCCACTGACCGTTTCCCACAGGAGTTAGTGAAACGGACGGATCGGCAGGCCCGGTCGATGCAACTACCGAGCCGTCATTCAGCGGGTTGCCGCAACTATCCACCACCTGCACCTGTAAGGGCACGGGCAGGCCCGCCTGCGTTGTGAATCCATCGAACAGGGAGGTAACGACGGGCAGCAACTGAGTAGGCGTGCAAGCCGCCTGCGGAATGGAAGCCCCGGAGTCCCCTGGAGTCACCACCATCTCCACAGGCAAGGTATAAGCCGTGTCAACGTTTCCGACCTCCAGACTGATTGAGCCGAGATAAACTCCGGCCGTCAAGCCCGCAATATGCGGTGTCACCGTCAGAGTAAGTGGCTGGCCCGGAGTTAGCGTGACTGGCGCGGGAGTTACTGAGAACCAGCTCTGTCCCTGATCGAAGATGGGTAGCGGGTTGATGGTAACGGCCGCCGCCGATGGGTCGATCACGAGCAGGGTTTGCGGTGCGGGCGTGCTGCCGGCGGCCGCTACAAATTCGAGCGCTGTGGGCTCTACGATGGGTGAAGCGGCACTGGCCAGGACGTTCAGGGCCACTTCCAGCGATTGCGGCGAATTGGTGGCACTCGGAGCGGCGAAATCCACGCGCCCGAAGTAAACCCCAGGCGCCAGGCCGGTGATATCGGCGTTGATCTGAACCGGAGTAGCCGGTCCCGAGGTGGAAGTCGAGCCGGAATGCGGCGCCACACTCAGCCAATTGCCGCCGGAAAGCGTCGAAACGGCCGTGCTGAACGAGAGGGGCGACGATCCGGTGGTGGACACCGCCACCGTCTGCGCCAGCGGGGCGGAGCCCGCTACTGACTGTAACTGAACGCCCGTCTGCGAGAGCACAAGTTGATCGCCTGACGTGACGACCATCGTCACCGGCAGTGTGAAGCTGAAGCTTCCGGCTTGATCCTGATTTTCGGATTGCCCCTGAACTTTTTCAGCGACCGATTGTCCCTGGACGGGCGGACTGGCATTGCCGCTCACTGTAACCCCGCCCTGGTACACCCCCGGACTTAAGCCCCTGGCATTGGCCGTGGCGGTCAGATTCGTAGTGGATGCAGGCGCCGCTGTGCCGGAGGAGGGAGAAGCCTGCAACCAGTTCCCACCCGAATCCGTGCTGCTCGCGGCAGTCCAGATAATATTTTGAGTTCCGTTCCATAACCCAATGGACATCTTCTTCGCGGGCGCAGTGGACTTAGGGTTGATCGTGGTGAACAACTTTTTGACGGAAGGCGCAAGTTGCTGCTGATTGATAATCTCCTGCAAAGCATCTGAGGTGACTGTTCCCTCCGCATCAAGCGTCACTTGTGCAACCTCGGCGGCAGGGTTCAACGCATACGACACGGTAAACTGCATCGATCCAGTGGGCAGCGAGAACTGCTCGGTTCCTTCGTCAATGCTGACGGTTCCGACGGCGATGACTGAAGTGTCGCCCGTGCGCGAGAGAGTGCCTGTGCCGAAGCTCTTAAAAACCGGTGCCTGGCCGTTGATAAATTTGCCGCCGACGCCGATGTTATCCACGTCGATTTCGACGGCAAACCCATGTTGCGATGTGTATGTCGCGGGCGTAACCCACAAGGCGACCGTGATCAGTGCGCCGCCGAACGGGGTGATGGTTCCGGGCACTTGAAAGAGGATCGGATCAACCGCGGTGCTAGCCGAACCGCTGGCGGCCAATGCGATTTTGACGCTGGCGGCATTCTGCGCACCCGCAGTGCCAGCCAGTAGTAAGCAAGCCAGCAGAATCCTGGTTCTCGTAGACATCGGCCTGTTCAGGTACGTGGCGCTGCTGCAACCGGGATTTCCACTTAGCCCCGGGCACAGTTCACTATATACCAATCCGCGAATTCTGATCCTGCGAATTGCAGCTTTTCTTGCCTGGGTCAGTCCTTCGCCAGTAACTCCACGAGGCTGCCTCAGGCTATCGTTCGACTGGCAGCGAATGGCGTGTCGAAAGCCCAGCCTTTAAAGTACGACCACGGGATGATATAGATTCGGCAGCACGGCTTCACCAACAGCCACCAGTTCGCCCTGCCGCGTCACGGCTTTGACATGACGCGATGCGGACTGCTGCCGGAACGGCGATGCCGGGAAGTTGCGGCCGTGACGGATCTGCGCGGCAACCGCATCATCGACATAGACCAAGGGAAAGGCGGGCAGCATCTTCGCCGCCGGCACCAGCGCGTCGTGCAAGCGCTCGTCGGCTGCGAGAGATTCCAGTTGTGGGAGCGTGCGTGCCTGATCGATTTCAAACTCGCCGCTTGCCAGTCGGCGCAGTTCGTGTAGATGCGCGCCGCATCCCAAGGCTTCGCCGAGCGCGTGCGCAATGGAACGCATGTAGGTGCCGCCCGAACAATGAATACGCAGCCTGACGTCCGCGCCTTCTGTTTCGAGAAGCGTCAGTTCATATACCTGCACTTTCACCGGCTCCAGCTCGACCGCAATCGCCTGCCGGGCCAGCGCATACGCGCGCTGCCCTTCGACTTTCTTCGCCGATACCGGCGGCGGTGTTTGCAGGAACTCTCCACGGAAGGCTTCGAGATGATGTTCCAGTTCCCCGGCATCGATCGACACTTCGCGCTTTTCGCTAGTGGGCTCTCCGGCGCGGTCATAGGTCGTCGTGGACCAGCCAAAGCGCACCACGCCTTCGTAAATCTTCTCGCTCCGCGTGTAGAATTGCGCCAGGCGCGTGGCCCGGCCGATCACTAGAGGCAGCACGCCAGTGGCGATCGGGTCCAGCGTCCCCAGATGTCCCACTTTTTTCGTTTTCGCGATGCGGCGCACTTTGTTCACCACATCGTGCGAGGTCCAGCCCTCAGGTTTATCGACTACGATGACTCCGTTCAACGTATGTTCGCTTTCTTGCCGTGCGGAAGTATCCAAATACGCAGTTTTCGCCCGGTCAAGGAAATCGGGGAACAGCAGGACCGGCGCCGGGAAACCAGCCTCGCGGATCAAACGAGCCAGAACCGCTCAAGGCCTCCTGAAAAGAATTGTAGCCCGTTGCGCCGCGTCTGGCGAGCGCTATCGCTTTCGGGCAAGGCAGAGATAGCCCGGAGTGAAGTTGCGGTCATGGTCCAGGAAATCAAGGAATGGTAGAACCAGCGCCGGAGGCACCAGCGCCAGAGCCGCCGGAATGAACACCGCCCAGCGCGGCCCGCCCGCGAAGAACTGCAAGCCGTTGAGCAGCCGGCGCGCCAGCAGCCGGAAGTAACCGCCCACCGCGCGCATCTCGACAATTTCGAAGCCGGACTTTTCCAGCAGGTAAGCCAGGCCATACCGCGTGTAGCGGAAATAATCGTGCGGCGCCTGATGTACCTCCCATTCGTGCGGCGCGGCTACCAGCAATGGTGCTCCGGATGCGAGCACGCGGCCCATCTCACAAAGAGCGCGCGCCGGTTCGCGCAAGTGCTCGATCGTGACAATGTGCAGCGCCGCGCCGAAAACGGCATCTGAGAACGGCAGCGCGGTCAGGTCGGCTACGGCGTCGAGGCCGCTGTAATCCCATGCGGAGTCGCCCACCGCCAGATCGACGCCGCAATAGCGGAAGCCGGCGAAGTAGTGCGCGTACTGTCCTTCGCCGGAACCGGCATCGAGCACGCGCGTATGGGCAGGAAGAGAACGGGCGAACGCCGCGACGGTGGATTCGATTTCAGTCTCGAAGTGCAGAATGTGATGCCGGAGAACGCGCGGCAGCCGGTAGGCAATGCCGGTATACTTCATCGCTTGCGTGCCTCGATCATGATCGTCGAGCCGGCATGACAAGCGGCTTCGAGCGCGGTAAAGGGCAGCGCCGCGGAAGTCAGCGCGAAGTAGAGCAGGTCTTTGGCGAGGCGCGCTCCCGTACTCTCCGCAATGCGGCGCACGCGGCGGGCCATAGGATCGAGCGTGGGCGCGATGCTGCTGGCCAGCCCGGCCGGGTTATCGCGCAGCGAAAAGTATTTGCGCCTTACCACTTCGAAGCCGCACGATTCGAGCAGCTTTTCGAGGTCGCCAGTGCGAAAGTCGAAGAGGTGACGCGGCACGTCGACGCCGTTCCAGGAGCGGCCCAGCAGGCGAAACTGCCAGCAAGCGGCGTTGGGAACCTGCACCACCAGCCGGCCTTCGCTCACCAGCAAGCCGCGAGCGGCGATCAGATAAGCGCGGGGATCATGCAGGTGCTCGAGCACGTGGAACATCGTGACGCCCGCGCAACTTTCTGCGCGCACTGGTGATTCGAGCAGCATGCCGCACACGGCCGGCACGTGCTGGCGACGCCACGCGATGCCTGCGGCCTCCGGCGAAAAATCGAGACCTGCCACACGGAAACCGCGCTGCCGCATCAATCCCAGAAACAGCCCACCGCCGCAGCCTACATCGAGCAGCGAGCCGCGCGCTCCCGAGGAACCGAGCGCTTGCTCGACGAAGCGCACATGATCGCGCAGCACCACCCGCCGATACCACTCCTCCATGCGGCCAGCCGCGCTGCGGTCGGGGGCGAACCAGTAGTTGTCCGGATAGTAGCGGTGCAGATCGGCAGGCGCGGGCTGCGGGTCTAGCCGCACCAGCCCGCATTGGCCGCAACGCACCACGGCGAACTCTTCGGCGGTGGTGTGATAGAGGCGGTCGGAGGCAGTGAACAGGCGCTTCGAGCGGTCCGAGCCGCAAACCAGGCAGGCGCTCACGCTACATCCTTCAGGCTGAGCCGGTTGGAAAGAATCAGCTTCCGCACGTCGGCCGGAGTGAGCCGGCGGATCGCGCGGACCTGCGCGCGCTTCCGAAGCATCCGCGGAGCCAGTCGCAAGGCTTGCAAGTCTCCACGAACCAGAGCGCGTGCGATGGTCCATTTGCCGGCCCATCCGGGGAAATGGGCCGTGTCTCCCACTCCTTGACGCGCGGCCGCTATCCCGGCCGCCAAGCGTATGGCGAAGTAGAACGGGTTGACCAGCAGCAGACTCCATGGGAATAACTTCAGCGCCAACAACAGGCGATTGCGCTCGATCAATTCCAGCCGGCGGCCGGAAGCTTTCCCCAAGGTGGATCCCCGATGGTGCCGCACCACCGCCGCGGGGGCGTAGATGCATTTCCACCCGGCAATTCGCGCCCGCAATCCGAGTTCGGCGTCGTCGCCGTACGCAAAAAAGTCCTCGTCAAAGCCGCCGATCTGGTCGAGCATCTGCTTGCGGTAGAGCGCGGCACAGCCATCGGGCCAAAGCACTTCCTCCGGGCGGTCGAACTGCCCCTGATCGAGCGCTCCGGCGCCGCGTCCGCGATTCTGCCCATCCGGAAAAATCAGGTGCCCGGCTTTGTCGATGCGCGAAGGTTCTTCCCACATCAGGATCTTGCTCGCCACCATGCCCACATCAGGCCTGCCGGCGCAAGCCGTGGCCAGCGCTTCCAGCCACCCCGCTTCTGCTTCGGCATCATTGTTCAACAGAGCCACGAACTCGCCCCGTGCGTCCGCGATTCCCTGGTTGTTGGCGGCGCAGAAACCGCGGTTTTCAGCATTGCGAATCACGCGCGCCCGATACTCGTGTTCGGCCACCTCGGGCGATCCATCAGTGGAGCCGTTATCAACGACAATTACTTCGAATTCCACGCCGGTCTGCCGCGCCAGAGATGCCAGGCAGGCGCGCAGCAATTCCTTCCGATTCCAATTCACGACTACAACGGAGATCAATCGATTATGCTAGCAGTTCGTCTCATGGGCAGGCCCGCGGCGGCCTTACGGCGAGTCCTCGGCGAATACTGTGAGGTACTATATAGTTAAGGGCGGCGGACCCATCCTATGACTGCCATTGGCGAGACTTTGCGCCGGGAGCGGATCAGGCGCCATCTGAACCTCGACCAGATCGCACGCGAAACCAAAATAGCACCAAAGTTGCTGGAAGCTATTGAACAGGAACGCTTCGACCGGCTTCCGGGCGGCGTTTTCGCCAAGAGCTTCGTGCGCCAGTATGCGCGCATGCTCGGCCTCGACGAAGACGAGATTGTGAGCGAACTGGAGCGTTCTCTGGAACCGGAGGAAGAGCGTTTCCCGCTTCCCGAACCACAGGTGCCGAAATCGGATATCCACGTTCCACCGATGGAGAAATGGGAGTCGGTGGGCGATCGCCATCTGAAGCTGGGCTCCGCGCTGCCGGCACTGGCGTTGGTGATCTTTGTGATGCTGGTGTGCTCGGCGGTTTACTCCTGGATGCAGCGAAGCCGCCATACGGTGGTCCAGCACGGAAGCGCCTACCCGGCCCAACCGATGGCACACGCGCCCGCCGTTGCGCCTCCTGCCCCGGAGGCAACGCCCACCGCAGCGACTCCGGCCGCTGCGACAGAGATGGCGCCCGCGCCTGCTGCTCCGGTAACGGCTCCTGAGACCGCGCCCGATACCGTTCAACCACCCGCTCCCGCGCCGGCCGATGCACCCGCCGCCGCCGTTCAGAATCCTAATGCGCCGGTGAGAGTGGAGATTACGGCACAGCAGCCGGCATGGGTTTCGGCGCGCGTCGATGGGAAATATGCGTTTTCCGGTACACTTCAGCAGAATCAGACTCGCACGGCGGATGCGAATGAAACCGTGCTGCTGCGGTTAGGGAATGCAGGCGGTGTGAGCGTTTCCCTGAATGGCAAGCCCGTTGGACCGCTGGGCGAGCAAGGGCAGGTGCGCACGGTTCAGCTTACTTCGGGCGGCTTCCAGATTGTTCCGCCGGAACCCAAGCCGGCCGTTGTGGCCGACCCCTTCTGACGCAGCAATTCCCGCTGCTGGCGCAGTAATTCGCGCTGGCGCTTGCGCTCCAGCACCAGTAGTTCGCGCCGCCGGCGGTTCTTGACGCGCTCATCCACCTTTCGCCAGAACTTCTGGAAATAGGTGACGGCCGAGAGCAGCGAAAAGAACACCACGCCCCACATCAGGACAATTCCCGGCAGATGCAGTGCCGCGTGCCGCACGCTGAGCAGCAGGCAGGAAATGGCCACGACCTGCGAGACCATTTTCGTCTTGCCCAGATCGCTGGCGCGGATCGTATAGCCTTCGGCGGCGGCGATACTGCGCAGTCCCGAGACGGCAAATTCGCGGCCGATAATGAGAATGGCCATCCAACCGGGCAATACGCGCACTTCTACCAGGGAAATCAGCGCGGCCGAAACCAGCAATTTGTCGGCGATCGGGTCAAGCAGAGTGCCAATGGTGGTAACTTGCCGCCAGCGGCGCGCCAGGTATCCGTCGAGCAGGTCCGTGCCCGCGGCGGTAAGGAAGATTGCCAATGCCAGCCATTCGTTGGTGACCAGCACGCCGTCCATTCGAAGGTGAACGTTTTCCAGAACCAGCGCTGCGACCAACAATGGCACGAAGAAAATCCGGAGGATCGTCAGCGAGTTCGGAACGTTCATTGCTCATCCTAACTATAGTGCGCCGGGCCGTCCGTCTACAACTGAGCAGGTACTGGCAGGCTCATGGCAGCTTCGGGCGATAAAAATTTCCAATCCAGCACATAGAAACTTCCGTTTTGGCAAGTCTTTGTGCTCGTTGGAGAATAAGTGGAAGTTGCCAGGATGCAACGTCCCATGATGAGACACACGCTGAAACTCTGTCTACTTACACTCTTCGGTCTGCCGGCTGGGCTCTTTGCGCAGGCCACCCCTGACCTGCAAGCGAGATTATCCGCGCTGGAGGCTGCCACGAAATCGGCGCAGAGCGCGGGCGACAACGCCTGGATGCTGGTGAGCGCCGCCCTGGTTCTCATGATGACCGGGCCGGGGCTGGCATTGTTCTACGGCGGCTTAGTACGCCGAAAAAACGTATTGGGCACGATGATGCACAGCTTTATCCTGATGTGCGTCGTCACCGTGATCTGGGCGGTGGTGGGTTACAGCATGGCATTTGGCGAGTTTTCACCATTTGTAGGCGGAATGCAGTTCTCCCTGCTCCACAACGTAGGGAGCGCGCCCAATGCGGACTACGCAGGCACGATTCCGCAGCAGACGTTCATGATTTACCAGTTGATGTTCGCGATCATCACCCCGGCCTTGATTTCCGGAGCATTCGCGGAACGAATGAAGTTCAGTGCGATGCTGCTCTTCACGGTGCTCTGGAGCCTGTTTGTTTATTTCCCGATGGCGCACATGGTGTGGGGCAAGGGCGGCCTGCTGAATGCATTTTTGGGCGGCAAGATTCCATGCTTCGATTTCGCGGGCGGAACGGTGGTGCACATCACCTCCGGCGTTTCGGCACTGATTTGTGCCCTGTTTCTGGGGAAACGGCTCGGTTCGCCGGGCGAGATGAAGCCGCACAATCTGGTGATCAGCTTCATCGGAGCCTGCCTGCTGTGGGTGGGCTGGTTCGGCTTTAATGCGGGCAGCGCGCTGGCGGCTTCGAGTCTCGCCACGAGCGCTTTCGTCGCTACTCATTTCGGAGCGGCGGCGGCCGCGTTGGCATGGCTGATCGTGGAGTGGTTGGAGAACGGCAAGCCCAGCGTTTTGGGAGGCATCTCGGGCTGCGTGGCGGGCTTAGTGGCGATCACCCCGGCATCGGGTTTCGTTGAGCCCTTCCCGGCGCTCTTAATCGGCGCCGTGGCGGGGGTGGCTTGCTATTTCATGGTCACTCGTGTGAAACGGAAGTTCGGGTATGACGATGCGCTGGATGCTTTCGGCGTTCATGGTATTGGTGGAACGGTAGGCGCGATTCTAACGGGCGTCTTCGCAACCAATGCGGTCAATGGCGGATTGCGGGACGCTGCCGGCCGGCTGATGCCGCTCGGATGGGTGGACGGCAATGGCGCTCAGGTTCTGAACCAGATTCTCGGGTGCGGCATCTCATGGCTGCTGGCGATTGTGGGTTCCGTGATCATCCTGAAGATCTGCGATTTGACCGTTGGATTGCGCGTGCGGAAGGATGAAGAAATTCAGGGCCTGGATGTGAGTATGCACGGCGAAGAAGGGTATATCTTAGAGGCGTAGCCGGGAGGAGACGGAAGCGGCCATGAAGAAAATCGAAGCGATTATACAGCCCTTCAAACTCGACGAAGTCAAGGAAGCCCTGAAGGCGATCGGCATCGACGGCATGACGATCAGTGACGTTCGCGGCCACGGCCGCCAGAAAGGACACAAAGAGGTTTACCGCGGCCAGGAATACAACGTCGATCTGCTGCCGAAAGTGAAGGTGGAAATGGTGGTCTCCTCCAGCCGCGCCGATGAAGTGGTCAAAGCCCTGGCAAGCGCGGCCCGCACGGGCAAGATCGGCGACGGCAAGATCTTCGTGTTTGACGTGGCTGAGGCGATCCGAATCCGGAACGATGATCGTGGAGAATCGGCCCTCTAGTCCGAATACGCAAGCCATTCAACAGGCATTTCTCGTCACGGGAGACGCGGGCGCCGTGCTGGCGGAACGCACCGCGCTGGTAGATGGCCTGGTGCTCGAGACGGCCTGCTCGCTGCTGTTTCCAGCGGCGCCTTC
This sequence comes from Bryobacteraceae bacterium, assembly GCA_035550475.1. Lineage (GTDB taxonomy): Bacteria > Acidobacteriota > Terriglobia > Bryobacterales > Bryobacteraceae > DASZPB01. The sequence goes on from DASZPB010000040.1 coordinate 220,891, forward strand.
GGGTCTCGCCATTCTCGCGGTGGGCGGCTACGGGCGCAGGCAATTGTTCCCTTACTCGGACGTGGACCTGCTGTTGCTGTTTGAAAGCGACAAGCTGGCCCTTGCCCGCAAGGAGGCGATTGCGGCATTCCTGCAGCGTCTGTGGGATTCCGGTATGCGCGTGAGCCATTCGGTGCGCACGCCCACCGAATGCACCGAAGTGCACGATAGCAACGTAGAGCTCAACGTCAGCCTGCTCGACCAGCGTTTCCTGGCCGGTGACCGCGCTCTCTATGCCCGGCTGGCGGAGCGATTGCCGCGCTTCGTGCTGGGTAACCGCGACGACCTGATTCGCAACCTTTCGCAGCTCACACGCGAACGCCACATCAAGTACACGGACACCTTTTATCACCTGGAGCCGAACGTCAAGGAGACACCCGGCGGGCTGCGAGATTATCAGCTCATCTGCTGGCTGACGCAGATTCGGGAAACCGAGAGCGGCCGCCTGGGCTCGGCCAGTCCGGAGCCCGAACTCGAGCAGGCCTTTCATTTTCTCTCGCGCCTGCGCTGCGCCTTGCACTACCAATCCGCGCGGGACAACAACGTGCTTTCCTTCGATGCGCAGGACGCCGCCGCAGAACGATGGCAGCAGGGCGAGGCCGCCCGCTTCATGCGCCAGTATTACCGCCATGCCCGTTGTGTTTATCGCGCAGCCGCTCACGAACTCGAAGCCGGCGAGGCGCAATCGAGCTCGCTGTTTTCGCAATTCCGCGACTGGCGTTCGCGGCTGGCCAACGCCGATTTCAGCGTGCATCGCGAGCGGGCGCACTTTCGCGCGCCGCAAACGCTCGATGTGGAGCCGGAACTGGCGTTGCGTCTGTTCGAATTCGTGGCGCGGCACGGCATCCGGCCTTCCCATGAGGCCGAACATCAAATTGAAGCGCGCCGCGGCAGGCTGCGCGCATACTTCGACGAGCCGCGGCAGGTATGGCCGCAACTGGAAAGCATTCTCTCGCTGCCCTACGCGCCGCTGGCCGTGCGTACCATGCACGAAACGGGAATGCTGGCGGCTTTGTTCCCGGAGATGGAACAGATCGAGTGTCTGGTAGTCCGCGATTTCTATCATCGCTACACCGTGGACGAGCACACCCTGGTGGCCATGCAGAACGCTTGGGGCCTTCGGGGCGCTTCCGCCCAGCCGCAAAAATCCTACGGCGAACTGCTGGCGGAGCTTGAGCGGCCCGGCCTGCTGCTGTTTGCGCTCTTGTTCCATGATGTGGGCAAGGGGACGCCCGGAGAAGGCCATGTGGGTGCTTCGCTGCGCTTGGTGGAGAGAGCCATGGAGCGCGTCAAGATGCCGGCGGCCGATCGCGAAATGGTTCTCTTTCTGATCGGCAAGCACCTGGAGCTTTCCGCAACGATGCACTCGCGCGATCTCTACGATCCGCAGACGATTCGCGACGTGGCCGCTCAGGTCTCCACGGTCGAACGGCTGAAGGCGCTGACGCTGCTCACCTATGCGGATATCAGCGCGGTGAATCCCATGGCTATGACGCCTTGGCGCGCCGAGCAATTATGGCAGCTTTATTTGGTGGTATATAACGAGCTGACGCGTGAGCTGGAATCCGATCGCATCGAAGCGCCGCCTTCCGGCACGCCGCGGCGCACCGAATTTCTCAAAGGCTTCCCCGTACGCTACCTCCGCACGCATGGCGATGCGGAAATCGACGAGCACATCGAACTGGAAGAGAAAAGCCGCAAGCGCGGCGTGGCCGTCGATATCCGCCGGGCGGAGCCGGTCTATCGTTTGACTCTGGTGGCGGGCGACCGCCCGGGCCTGTTCGCCTCCGTGGCGGGCACGCTTTCGAGCTTCGGCATGAATATCCTGAAGGCCGAGGCCTTCTCGAACCGGCGCGGCCTGGTGCTGGATACGTTTACTTTCGCCGATCCCTCGCGGACGCTGGAGCTCAACCCCAGTGAGATGGATCGTCTACGGGCAGTGGCGGAGCGCGTGGTCCTGGGCAAAGCCGACGTCAAGGAGCTGCTGCGGCAGCGGCCGAAACCTTCTCTGCCAAGCCGCAAGGCGCGCATCACGGCGAAAGTGTCATTCGATTCCGGCGCCAGCCGGACGGCCACCCTCATCGAGATCGTGGCCGAAGACCGGCCCGGCCTGCTGTACGATCTGGCGTGGGCTATATCTTCGAACGGCGGAAACATCGAAGTCGTCCTGATCGACACCGAAGCGCATAAGGCCATGGACGTGTTCTACGTCACCGCCGGCGGAAAGAAGCTCGATGATGAAAAGCAGCAGATCATCTCGGCCGCCATCGAGAACGTCTGCCGGGCACTCTAGTTCGATCTAATTCGAACCCGCCACTCGCAGCTTGCTCTCTCAGGTCTTCCCCTCAATTTGCACTGTGCATTCACCGATATTCGCGGGGAGCAATAAATCGCCGCAATAATTCATGGTTCTCAAAGAAGCGAAATGGCCATCTGCATCGTCCATTTATTAGTGACACCCGACGCCATGAAATCGCTGAAGCTCGCGGAACTGCGCGCCAGGACCGACCACGACCTGCTGCGGCTGGTCGCGCGGCAGGTAGAACGATCCATCGCTCTTGCGGGGCAGGCGGACCAGAAGCAATCGCCGGCGTATCTGAGCGCTCAAACAGGGTACACTCGCGCCAGGCGGTTGCTTCCCGTGATTTATGGATTGACCAGCGGCCAACGGAACGAGCTTACTTCCAGATTGCAACAGCTTCGTCTGGCGTTGGAAACGGTCCCCGGCGGAGCCGTTCCGGTTGACTTGCCAAAAGAGTTCGAACACGTACACTGGTAGGGATGTCTTCGCCCGCGATCGTGGTTCGGGACCTGAAGAAGTTGTACGGATCGAAGCCCGCGCTGGATGGCCTTAGCCTGGAAGTTCCGCGCGGTTCTTTTTTTGGCTTCCTCGGGCCCAACGGTGCGGGCAAGTCTACAACCATCCGCATTCTCACCGGCATGATTCCTCCGGACAGCGGATTGATCGAGATTCTCGGTCTGCGTATGCCGGATGATGAAATCGAAATCAAGAAGCACATCGGGCTTGTTCCCGATGAATCGCTTCTTTTCGACCGGCTAACTGGCGCCGAGTTCCTGGAATTTGTGGGCCGCATGTATGGTCTTACCCGCGAGACGGCGATCGAGCGGGCGCGCGGTCTGCTCGATCTCTTCCAGCTTTCGAATGACCGCAAGATTATCGGCGAGTATTCCAAGGGCATGCGCAAGCGCGTTGCGATGGCGGCGTCGCTGATCCATCATCCGGAATTGTTCCTCATGGATGAGCCTTTCGAAGGCGTCGATGCGGTGGGCGCGCGGCTGATGAAGGAAATCCTCATCGACCAGGTGCGGCGCGGCGCGACGATCTTCCTCACCTCCCACGTTCTCGAAGTCGTTGAGCGCCTCTGCGATCACATTGCCATCATCAACAATGGGAGAATCATCACGACCGGCACGCTGGCCGAACTGCGAGCGGGCGGCGAATCTCTGGAAGACGCGTTTGTCCGCCTGGTGGGAGCGGAGCAGCCCATGGAGCGGCTCGACTGGTTATGATCGCGGCGATCCTCCGCGCGCAGTTTCTCAGTATGCGGATGGGCACCAGCCGCGGTGCGGTCTTCAGCTTGATCACCGGCATCGTCTGGTACGGTTTCTGGTGCTTTGCGTCGTACGGAATTTACTCGCTTGCCGCAAGCGCGAACGCGGCAATACTACGCGCCTCGCTGGCGATCGCGTTTCTTCTGGTATTCCTCTACTGGCAGGTAGTGCCCGTGATTTCCGCCAGTATGGGATCGTCGCTCGACATGCGCAAGCTGCTGGTCTATCCGGTGCCGCATGGGAAGCTCTTTCTGGTGGAAGTGCTGCTGCGGCTCACCACCGGCGTCGAAATGATTCTGGTGCTGGCCGCCGGCACGGCCGGTCTCTGGCGGAATCCGGCGATGAGCCGGGCGGCCATGCGTGCGCTGCTGCCCGCTGTGCTGGTGTTTATCGTCTTCAATCTGTTATTGGCCTCCGGTTTGCGCAGCCTCATCGAACGGCTGCTGGCGCGGCGGCTGGTTCGTGAAGTGATGATCTTCATTCTGCTGGCCGCCATCACCGTGCCGCGATTGGTGATGGTATCGGGAACGCACATCGGCGCCATGCCGGGCCTGACCGGCTTGCTTGCATTCGAATTCCCCTGGACCGCCGCCGCGCGCGTGGCATTCGGAAATCCTCTTTCGCTTCTCTCTCTTTGCGCTTGGACTCTGTTGTCCGGTTGGTTTGGCCGCCGCCAGTTTGAGCGCAATCTGCGCTTTGACACATCGGCTGTACAAGCGACGGATCTGGCCCCCAAATCCCAGCGGCGGCAGTCGCTCACCGCGCGGCTTTACCGGCTGCCGTCGCTCATCTGGCGCGATCCACTGGCGGCAATCGTTGAGAAGGAACTGCGATCGCTCGCGCGAACGCCGCGCTTCCGCATGGTCTTCGTCATGGGCTTCTCATTCGGCTTGCTGGTCTGGCTGCCCTCCATTTTGCGGCACGGCGTGCGGCAGAACTCCGGTATGTCCCATCATTTCTTAACTATCGTGTGCGTTTATGCGCTCACGCTCCTGGGGCAGGTCTCGTACTGGAACTGCTTTGGATTCGATCGCTCCGCCACGCAAATCTATTTCATCATCCCGCTGCGGTTCGGTAGCGTTTTGCGCGGAAAGAATGTTGCCTCGGTGCTGTTCATCTTTCTGGAAATGCTGATTCTCACCGCGATCACACTGGCGATTCAGGCCGGCGCGGGATGGGCCGGCATCATAGAAGCTTTCACCGTGGTCGCGGTCTGCACGCTTTACATGCTGGCCCTGGGCAACGTCAGCTCGGTATATTATCCCCGCCCTCTCACCCCGGAGCGCGTTTCGCAGGGTGGCGCTTCCAGCCGGTTCCAGGCGCTGATCTTCGTGCTGTATCCGCTGGCGCTGCTGCCGGTGTTCCTCGCTTATCTGGCCGCTTTCGCCTTTGACAGTCAGTGGGTCTTTTTCGTGGGGCTCGCCATGGCCGCGGGAATCGGCGGCATTCTCTATTGGATCGCGCTCGATTCGGCAATCAGCGCTTCCACGAAAAAGCGCGAGCGGATGCTCCAGGAGCTCTCGAAAGGCGATGGGCCGGTGGTCTCCAACTAACCAGGCGTCTCTGCGATACACGCGAAAATCACGCCCGTGATTGCACGGCGCAAGAGAAAGATGGTAAACCAGTGGAAGCGCTGATTCATGCCCGCCAAGCTAGAAGGTATCTTCACTCCAACTCTGGTTCCGCTCGACGATCGCGGCGAGATCCATGAATCCGAACTGCGCCGTTTCATCTCCTGGTTGATTGAACACGGCGTCCACGGCCTCTATCCCAACGGTTCCACCGGAGAATTCACGCGTTTCACGGCCGAGGAACGCCGCCGCATCGTGCGCATCACCTGCGAAGAAGCGCGCGGCCGTGTGCCCGTGCTGGCCGGCGCCGCCGAGGCCAACGTCAAGGAAACGTTAGCCGCCTGCGAAGACTATGCGTCCATGGGCGCGAAGGCCGTGGCCATCGTCTCGCCTTTTTACTACAAGCTGACGCCCGAATCGGTGTATGCGTACTTCGCGGAAATCGCGCAGCACTCACCCATCGATCTCACGCTGTACAACATCCCGATGTTCGCCAGCCCCATCGACGTGCCTACCATCCGCCGGCTGGCGGAATTCCCGCGCGTGGTGGGAATCAAGGATTCAACCGGAGATCTGGCGCATATGATGCGCATGATCTCGGCCGTGCGGCCGATCCGGCCGGATTTCAGTTTTCTCACCGGCTGGGAAGCCGTGCTGGCGCCCATGCTCATGATCGGCTGCGATGGCGGCACACATGCGAGCAGCAACGCTGTTCCTGAAGTGACGCGCCGCATTTTTGAACTGGCGCGCGCCGGAAACTACGCGGAATCGATGAAGTGGCAGTATCGCATTCTGGAGTTGTTCGACATCATGTTGTACAACTTCGAGTTCCCCGATGGCTTCCGCGCCGCCGCCGAGCTCCGCGGCTTCCGCTTCGGCCGTAGCCGCCAGCCGCAAACTGCCGCTCAACAGGCCGATCGCAACGCGCTGGCCGGTGTATTGCAGTGTATTCTGGCCGATTTCGAGTTGGTGGACCGGCCTGCCGCGGGCTGCCCGCCGCGCACCGGCGAACCGCAGCAGGACAAGATTGACCAGGTGGTTTATGAGGTCATGCACATGCTCGAAAAACGGGGTGTGTTCTGAGCGACGCGCTGGCCTTGATCGAAATCGGTGGATGGTCGCCGGCCATGGTTGTGCTCGATGCCATGGAAAAGAGCGCCGGCATTCGCGTGCTTCAGACGGAGCTGAATGACAAGCCCGGTGTGTGCTTGAAGGTTCAGGGCGTGCTGGCCGATGTAGAAACTGCCGCACAAACGGCCGAAGCGACGGCGCACGCCATGCAGGTGGAGATTATCGCGCACGTGATCTCCGGCCCTTCGGATCTCTCGCAGGCGGCGTACGACGCGCCTCCCGAATTCAGCCCGCTCATCGAGCAAGCCACCGTGCAGCAGCCGCGCCCCCAGGAGAAAGAAATGAAAGAACAAGCGCCTTTTGCCGTCGGGCTCATCGAGACGCAAGGCTTCACCGCCGTCTTCGAAGCCATCGACACCGCCGTAAAAACCGCCGCAGTGGAAGTGCTGGCCCGGGAAAAGCTCGGCGGGGGCTACATTACAGTGCTGATCAAGGGCGACGTCGCGGCCGTACAGTCGGCTATCGCGGCGGGCAGCGCCAAGGTCAACGGATTGGGCCGGCTGGTGGCGGCACACGTCATTCCGAGCCCCAGCCAGGCTGTGTTGTCACTGCTGCCTAATAAGTAACGCGAGACGGCGCGGTCTGCACGCGGGTGCTCCCGAGACTCCGTTGCGCGGCGGCCAGCCAGGCTTCGTACGTCATCCGGTTCTTCTGCTTTTCCCATTGCGCTGGCGTGAACACACTCAACTGATCGCGGGTCAGTGCGGGCACATGTTCGCCGAGCGCGCGCTCGCCGCCCTCGCGGATTTCCGTGGCGTACTCTTTGTCAATCGTTACGTGGTTTGCTTGCGCCCATTCGCTGATGTGGGTCACGGGCATGGCGCGAACCGAAGACTCCGTCCAGTTCGGGAAGTGCAGATGTTGCTCCAGCCACAGACCGGCCGGCTTGGTGACAAACCACGGGCGATGCCCGGCATCAGGCTCGAAGCCGGTTTCAAATACGTGCCCGCTGCCGCCTAACAACTCGCTAGTCCGGTGCTGAAGATCGGCAAAGAAGATCTTGGGACCGCGCGGATCGCGCTTCACAATGGCGTCGTCGAGGCCGTTGTAAGTCAGCGTGGGGCCATATTCCCCTCGCAGCGCATAAATCACCGCCGCGCGATCGCCGAGGAAAGAAAGCGACTTATACGGAATGCCCTGGCACATCGGATGCGATTGATCCCAATAACCGCCGGGTCCGTCCAGGCTTCCGCCGGCTCCAAGTACGGTCGCCGCAAGGCGGCTATCGAGCGCGCCGGTCAGGCTGAGCACGAACGTACCCATCGAATAAGCCACAGCGCCGATTCTGTGCGAGTCAACTTCGGGCCGCGCCGCCAGCACGGATACACCTTCCATGATGTCCGTGATCATGAGCCCGGCCAGACGACGTGCGATATCGGGCGATTGCGTAGCATCGTGCGCACGTGTAAAGGATTTGCGCTCGATATTCCGCTCGCCTTCCCCGAGCGTGTCATAAGTCAGGACGGCCGCGCCCGCCCGCGCGTACAACACGCCGGCGTAAAACGAATACCAGATGTACTTATCGCCTCCATGCCCGTTCACGACCACGATCCCCGGGATCTTGCCGCGCGGCGACTTCGGGCGATACAGGATGGCCGGCACGCGCTGCCCGTACGCCGTGCTGTACGTGATGCGCTCGGCAACAATGCCGGGCTCGGGTTCAAAGCTGCCGTGCGGCTCCGCCGCCGGCGGCGGTAAGGGATCAGGGACAGACAACGTTTCCTTGATCTGTGTCCGCCAGGAATCAGCCTGCTGCTGCGTAAGTGCTGCCGCCCACATCGATATACCCGCAATCAAGACCAAACAAAAGCCAAGCAACCACTTATGCAGCATTCCGTTTTCCCCCGCCCGAATTGTAACGAGCTTCCACTTAGAAAACAAACTTGGCCGACAATTGCAGTTCGCGCGGCTCGTTGGTTTGACCGCTGTTCCGCAACAGCTTTCCGAAGTTGGGAGAAGTGGGATCGATCGTCGGATTGCCGCCGAAGATCGGGTGATTGAATGCGTTCAGCGCTTCTGCCCGGATCTGCAGGCTCAGGTTCTCACGAATGCGAGTCGATTTGGCGAGCGCGATGTTGCATTCCGGACCCCAGCGGTCACGCAGATTACCGAAGTACAGCGACACCGTCCGCAGGGTGAAGGGAGCCTGAATGCGAAATGCCGGGTCGAGTCCCGAGATCGCATTGGTTACCTGCCCATTGGCGTTGACCAGGCCAGAGTTGAACATCTGGTCCCAGCTCTGGTTGGGAACCACGGGGTTGCCGATAACATCGACACCGGAAGGCGCCGTCATGGGCAGGCCCGACATGTAGCTGAAATTCCCAGCCAGTTGCCACCCGCTCACCAACCGGCTCACGATGCGGTTGCTCTGGCTCAGAAATGCTCGTCCGGGTCCGAAAGGCAACTCATAAATAGGAGCAATGTTGAGCACGTGAGTCCGGTCGAATTGCGTCAAGCTGCGAGCGGGGGCTGCATCCTCCGGATTGAGATAGTTCAGGGCTTGAAGGTTCTTGGACAGCGTATAAGAAGCGGTGAGAGCGAAGCCGTGTGAATACCGTTTGCGCACGCTGATCTGGAGCGAGTTGTACCATACCTGCCCGGCCGGAATGTCTGTCTCGTTGAAGGCGGTGAATTCGGGAAACGGCAGCAGAAGCTGCTGTCTGGTAATGGTGGCTGAGTTCAGCGACGTACCCGGCAACAAGCCTGCAAACGGGTTGGGCACCTTCTGGTTGAGATAGTTCGGATCGCCTCCCTTGCTGGCATCTCCCAGGGCGAGATTCTGCAGGGACAAGGCATTATAGGCTTTGGTGATGCCAACATTATGTGTCCGCGAACCGACGTAAGCCACTTCCAACGTAATCTGTCCCGGCAGCACTTGCTGGAAGCCGAACGAGTAGTTATAAACATTGGCGATCCGCCCATCGGGATCTTCGAAGGAAGGGGCTTGGCCAAGGAAAGTCTGCAAACCTGTCGAAGCGCCGGATGGCGGGAGCACGCCATTGGGGAACGGGTCGGAGATCACGCCGGCCGAAGTTGCACCCCCATCCACAGTGGCCACATAGGGAGTGGTCTGGCTGAAGCCATTGCTAAAGCCGGTGGAAACTTGCGGCAGGTAAGAAATTCCGAAACCCCCGCGCACGGCGGTGGATGAGGTCAGTTGATACGCGGCGCCGACTCGAGGCTGGATGTTGTTCCAATCCGTGTGGAACGGCGAGCGCGAAAGGCCGTTCACACCGGCAAAACCAATGCCGCCGTACACCTTGTAGCCGGGGAACTGCGTCTGATCGATCTGCGAAGAGATGGGGTTCACCACGTCCGTGAAGAATCCGTTGTTCAAGCGGTTCTGGGAATCGGTGAGCGGCGAGAGCACGTCCCAACGCAGGCCCAGGTTTACGGTCAGCCGGCGAGTGAGCTTGATGTCGTCCTGCACCCATGGAGCGTAGTAGGTCCAGCGGTAGTAAGGATTGGCGATGTAATCGACTTCGCCGGAGGCGGCGTCACCGAGAAGGGCGGAGGCGATAGAGCTTCCGGTCAGAGAATCGGCGGTCAGGTAATTGGCACGCGTGAATCCTTGATTGAAGGCCGCCGTGCCGCCGGCGTACGCCGAATTATAGTTCGCCAGGTGCATGATCCGAATGTCCACGCCGGTCTTGATCAATTGCCGGCCGCGGCTTACCGAAAGTGTCGGTGAGAAGCTCACCGTGGTGCTGGGAGCATAAATGATATTGCTGCCGCCCTCTCCCAGGCTTTGATAGCTGGCGAAGGTGAAACGCGGAAACCGGTTGGGCTCGGGCAACTGGCTCAACAGTGATTGAGGCCAATCGATGATGGAAGCATTGTTGCTGCCCCAATTAGGCGGCCGGTAGTTTTGCGTCCATCGGTTCAGGGATAAGCGTATATCGAGCGCGACGGATGCGTTGAACACCGTAACCGAATCGAGCACGCCGGCATTATTTACCTTATCGCCATAACGAAGATCTGCCGCCGGACCGGGCAGCTGATTGCTGTTGTCATTCAGTAACTGATCATTGTGCGCATATCGGCCGTAGAGACGTTCCTTGTCGCCGAAGTTGTGGTCAATTCGCACTACGAAGTTGTCAAAGAAATATTTGGTGATGTTGTTGTCATGGAAATAGTTACTCTGCCAGTCTACGGACCCGGGCGTAACAAAGTTAGGATCCGGAAATAGAGACACAATCTTAGAGCCCACCGGATCGATCTGGTTTCCGGGGATCTTATTCCCTGGAAACACATCGCGCACCCATTGGCCATTCACGCTGCGGCCTGTCAGCGGATCATAAATCGGCATCAACTGGCCCTTGTTGTTGAATGTTTGCGAGAAATCACCGGCCTTTTGCGCCACAGTCGGTACGGAGGACACGGGATTGCGGGCGACTGTATCGTCGCGGTACTTTTCATAACCGACGAAGAAGAACGTACGATCTTTGCCGTGATAGACCTTGGGTATCCAGACCGGTCCACCGAGTGTGAAGCCGTATTGATCGAGCTTGGTATAGTTGACCGGCTGTCCGCTCGCGTTGTTGGCGAAAGAGTTTGCATCCAGGAACGGCCGCTGCATGTATTCATAAACCGAACCGTGCGGCGTGTTCGTGCCGCTCTTCATCAGGATGCTTATGACACCGCCGCCATTGCGCCCATACTCCGCATCGTAGGCTCCGGTCACGACCTTGAATTCTTCCACAGCGTCCACTGCGGGAATGTACGCCATGCTGTAGGTCGACTGGTAAATCATGTCGTTCGGTGCGCCATCCAGCAGGAATCCGCCACTGGGCGAAACGCTGCCGTTGATGGACCAGCTACTGAGACCACCGTTTGAGAATGGCGCAATGTTGTAACTGGTCTGCGCCATGATGACTCCGGGAGCGAGCGTTGCCATTAGGATCGGCACGCGGGCAATGACCGGCAGTTGGCTGAGGTTTTTCTGGTCCACTACCAAGCCGCGGTCAGCTTTCTCAGCCTCCAGCAATGGGGCCGTTCCGGAAACGGTCACGCTCTGCGATTCCGTACCCACTTGCATCGCAATATCGAGCGTGGCGGCCTGGCCTACGCTCAGTTCGATGCCGTCGCGAACAAATGTACGAAAGCCGCTCATCTCAGCCGTAAGTTTGTATGTTCCGGGATTGAGATAGAGGAAATGGTATTGCCCGGCTTCGTTCGACACAGCGGAAAACGTGGCGGCCGATTCATGGCTGATCATATGAACCGTCGCGCCAACCATGGCCGATCCGGATTGATCGGTAACAGTTCCACTCAGAGTGGCTCTGACTTCCTGGCTAAAGGCAGGCACAGCTAACCCGAAAAGCAGAGCCAGAATGCCGAGAGGGGCGAGGCGCCGGGATGCAAGCAATCGCTTCGACATGGAAAATTCCTCCGAAACTCAGACAGTTTCCAGCGATGAGGTACCCAAATGTCGTCCGAGACTGTTTACAGCTTGCAATAAGTCATACGGAAGCTGTCAAAAGAATTCTTAGTAGCGCAGCCGCGGATCGCGCTGCTGCTTTCTAACGATTGATAAGGCGAATGTTTTTAAGTCCGACGAGCAGGTACTCCCAATGAGAAGCAGTTTCAACACGTGAAACTCACTGCGAGGGCACACAGAGAGAATGAGGATGTCTTGTCGCGATTTCTTATAGCCGGACTCGTACCCAGATGGCGTTGTGGTCGGAAAATGAGGCGGGTTCGACGCTGGCCGAAATCGATTTCATTTCGGTCAGGAAGATCCAATCCAGATGGCGGCGAAAGAGCGGGTATGTGTTCAATCCGGCCGGCAATGGCGTTTCGAAGCCATGCCGCAGCATCGCGCTGCGAATCAGCGTGCCGTGAGAGGGGCCGGCGGGAAACGGAACTACGTTGTTGAGCCAGTAGAAGTCATTGGTATTGAAATCGCCGCCGATCAGCCGCGGTCCACGATACCGTGCCGCCTCGTCAATCACCGGTTTCAGTTGCTCCAGGCGTTCCTGCGCATTGATTCGTGTATCCAGGTGCGCATTCCACACGCGCACGCCGCCCCACGGCGTTCGAACCGTAGCAGCAATCGCGAAGCGCTTTCGATCCCGGAAGCGCAGGTCGCAGGCCTTCAATCGTTTGATCCGCACTTCCTCAAGCGGATAGCGGCTCACGATCGCCAGTCCCTGGTCGTACACGCCGGGAGCAGACGGCTCGAATGAAGCGAAATAACCCATCTTCCGGGCGGCTTCGCTGGCAACGTTCGACGTCGCCTGGTTCGAAACTTCCTGGAAGAGAAACAAGTCGGCATCGCGCAATCGCGGCGCCTGGTGAATTGCGCTCACTACCTTGGCCGGGTCGGTCTCTTTCGCGATGTTCAGCGAAACTGTCGAAATCGTTCGCTCGGCTGCGGGTACGGAAGGGTTGGGAGAAACATTGCGGGGTGAAGAGACAAATCCGGCAATAGGCATCATGATGAGCGCGCCGATGACGTATCGACGCAAAATAAATACCTCGTATCTTTAGATGCCGCGGCGGTCAAAAATGTTCCGCCGGAATGGCGGATTTCACCCGTACGCATCCTTCAATTTCAATGAGTTGGCTCGTGCTTTGATTTTACCCCAGCGCTTGCTCGCGCTTCCTGCTCCGCCGCCGGCGCTTCAAGGGGGGCGGAGTCTGACTTGTGCTTGCGATACAGCTTGTAGCCTTTGTAGAAGAGCGCAAGCGAGACCCAGGTGAAGATCACTATTACCGGATAGACCAGCACGCCGGGGAAGAAGGCAAAGAGCAGAGCGAAGGCCAGAAGCAGCGCGCCCGCGGTAACGGTGAGCCGGGCTTCCACTGCTTCCATCACGCGATGGTTGGTGAAGGCAGCGCCGATCGTGTTGCTGATACGAAGCGCTCCCGCGGCGGCACGGCCCACGCTGCCTCCACCGCTGCTCGCCAGTGCACGGCGTGGATGGCGCGGCGCTCCGGGCGTACGTACCTTGTGGCGGTAATCCAGAACCACTTCGGTCGCGTTCGTCAGATCCTCTTCGTACATCGCCTCCATTTCATGCCCGAATGCTTCGTCTTCAATCACGGCATCCAGCTCGCAGTTACCCAGCCAACTCGCCAGGTTGAGGTTGGTCGACCCAACGCGTGCCCAGTGTCCATCCGCCACCGCGGTCTTGGCGTGCAGCATCGTTCCGTTCCACTCAAACACGCGCACTCCCGCTTCAAGCAGTGGCCGATAGCCCGCTCTGGAAAGCGGCCGAAGCAACGGAATATCGGTTCCGTTTGGCAGCAACAGCCGCACGTCTACGCCATCTGCCGCTGCGGCCTTGAGGCCTTCCACGTATGGAGCTGTCGCGGCATAGTAGGCGTCGGTCAACCAAAGCCGTTTGCGCGCCAGTGCGGAAAGAAGCTGATCGAGGCGAAACATTCCCGCCGTGGCAGGCAAAGTTGCCACCACCCGCAAACTCATATCGCCTGCCCGGCTGAGCGAGCTGGTGTGAATCAGTTCGGCATCGGGAATGGGGTCGCCCGTCATCGCCCAAATCTGTGCGAACGCGTGCTCGATGTGCGCCAGAGCATAGCCGCGCACTTCGATGCCGGTGTCGCGCCACGGCTCCAGTTTGCGTTTGGGATCGCCCACCCACATCGTTCCCACGCACAGTCCGGTAATGAATCCGATCTTTCCATCCACCGCGAGCATCTTCCGGTGGTCGCGCGACAGCCAGCCGAACGGACTATCCAGCCGCGGCGGATTGTAGCAGCGAACCTCTACGCCGCCCGCGCGCAACCGGTTCCAGAAGCGCCGTGAGGCTTTGCCGAAACCGCCCATCCAGTCGTAGATCAGCCGGACGCGAACCCCTTCCTGCGCTTTGGCGATCAGGGCATCTGCGAATTCCCGCCCCGTGTCGTCTTCGTGGATGATGTAGCACTCGAAATGAATGTGGTGTCTGGCCCCGTGAATCGCTTTGAGCCAAGCGGGGTAATTCTCGCGGGCATCCTTGAGGAGAAGGATCTGATTTCCTTCTACCAGCGGCGCACCGGCGGCACGGGAAAAAGCCTGATCGGCCAGTTCGCGTACGTGTCCCCTGCTGCGCACCTGCCGGCGGTCTTTCATGACGCTCACCAACGCTTCTTCTTTGATAATGGCATCGTTCCCGCTCAGGTGAACTCCCCTGGAGTTTTGCGCAATTCATTCTCTCCGCGCAAGCCGCGACGGTATAGAATTACGGAATTGTGAAGCCGTTTATCGACGCGATGTCGCGCATGATTCTGTACAAAAGCGCAATGCAAGATTATAGATATCAGTGATCTGTGGCAAAGGACACAAATGAATTCTTTGTTGACTTCGGGCGTGCATTTGACCAAAATCCATTACACAAGGGGATTGCAACCAGTGAAGCTCGCAGGTCCGGCAGGGGCGGCCGAAGAGGCCGGAAATTATCATGTTCGCGTCATCGATCGGGCGGTTGCTTTACTCGATCAACTGTGCACCGCCTCGGGGGATCTGAGCGGCGTGGAACTCGCCGAGCGGCTTGGTCTGCATAAAAGCACGGTACACCGGCTGTTGGCAGTTCTTGAACGCAATGACCTTGTGGAGCGCAGGCCGGGCGGAGCGAGGTACGGTCTCGGATGGCGCTTGTTCGAGCTCGGTATGGTTGCCGGCGCGCGCCTGGACCTGCCATGCCGCGCAAAGCCCTACCTCGCGCGGCTCGTCGAAGAGACAGGCGAGACGGCGCATCTCGGCGTGCTGCATCAGAGCCAGATCGTTTCACTGGTCAACGTGGAGAGTCATCACTCGGTCCACACCCCGGCGACCATCGGCCGCCGGATTCCGCTCCACTGCACGTCGCAAGGCAAGGTAAGCCTGGCGTTTTTGCGGCCGGAGGAACTCGAGGTTAGTCTGAGAGGCTACAATTTCGAGCCGCACTGCCGCAATACCATCACCACACGGGAGCAGTTTTTGGCGGAACTCAACCTGGTCCGCGAGCGAGGCTACGCGGTGGATAATGAAGAGTTCGAGGAAGGTCTGCGCTGTATCGCCGCGCCGGTGCGCGATCATTCCGGAAAAGTAATGGCCGCCATCAGCATCGCCGGTCCTTGTTTCCGTGTGACCGGCGGCCGCCTTCCCGAATTGAGTCATGCCGTGCTGCGGGCAGTCGGCGATCTTTCGAAGAGTCTGGGCTACAACCCGTCGGCCTAGCATCCGATCCGCAAGGCGATGCGGGGCCCAGAGGTCTCCTCAGCACATGTGAACAGGTTTCAACAGATGAAACCACATCCGGGCCGGATTTGCTGTTCCCGGACCCCATCGATTCGCGCAGTAGGTCACGCGCATAGCTTCAACCCAATCAACATTTGATGGCTCAAAGGGATAGGCCGCTCGCGGAATGTCACCGTGCGGCTGGGTTTCGGGGAGAAGCGGCTTCCGTCTTGACAGCGATTCTCCGCAGTGTATAACCATATGAAGCCAATTTAGAGAGGTGAAGCACATGAGTCGTAACCTGCTTGCTTTCGCCACCGTTCTTGCGCTCGGCGCATTCGGCGTCAACGCTCAGGTTTCTACGGGGAACATTCGAGGAACGGTCACCGATTCTACCGGCGGAGTGCTGCCCAATGCCTCCGTCACCGTGGAACACACCACCACGGGTTTGCAGCGAAAGGTAACCACGAACGAACAGGGTGATTATAATGTGCCCTCGGTTCCTGCCGGCACATATCAGATCACGGTGTCGAATCCGGGATTTCAGACGAAGACGTTGAACGGCGTCACTCTTCAAGTTGACCAGACGGCCGTCATTCCGGTCACGCTCGAAACAGGAACCGTCAGTTCCACGATCGAAGTCACGGCCGCCGCGCCGGTGCTGGATTCACAAACTTCTTCGCTCGGGCAGGTGATCGAAAACAAGCGGATTGTCGATTTACCCCTGAACGGACGCAACCCGTTCCAGTTGGGTGCGCTCGTCGGCGGCGCGGTTCCTTTCCAGGGCCTGAATACGAACCTGCCGATTCTGGCCGGCGGTGGACGCCACAACTCCAACGACATCCTGCTCGATGGAATTGATGACAACCTGCGCAACTATGCCGGTAAGGTGGGGCGCGCGGGCCTCTCGTATACGCCGTCAGTTGATGCCGTGGAAGAGTTCAAGGTGAAGACGAATAACTTCGCCGCGGAATACGGGCACTCGGCTGGCTACACCATGAACGCCACTATCAAGTCGGGCACTAACCAGTTCCATGGCTCGCTCTATGATTTTCTGCGTAACGACAAGCTGGACGCCAATAGCTTCGTCTCGAATTTCAGCGACAAGGCGCGATCGCAGTACCAGCAAAACCAGTTCGGCGCGAACATCGGCGGGCCAGTAGTGCTGCCCCACTACAACGGTCACGATAAGACATTCTTCTTCGTCGACTATGAAGGCATGCGGCTGCATCGGGCTTCGGGTTCCTCGCTGCTCGATATGCCGTCGGACGCCTACCGCCAGGGGAATTTCTCGGGCAGTTCCTCGATCATTTATGACCCGTCCACGCGCATGATGGGGCCGAACGGAGTCGTCGTCGATTCTCCATTCCCGAATAACACGATTCCCACTGCGCAGCTCGATCCCACAGCGTTGAAGTTCCAATCGCTGATCCCCGAACCAAACGTGGGGGCGGCCAGCGCAGTGTCCCGCAATCTGCTGGTGGTTTCGCCGCAATCCCAGCAGCGCGATCAGGGCGACGTGAAAATCGACCAGCACATCAGTGCCGCCAATAGTCTGATGGCGCGCGTATCGATTTCGCAGCAATCCATTCCCAGCACGGGCTCGTTCGTCTTCAGCCCGCAGATTTCCGTGTTCAACACGCGGAACCTCGTGTTGAGTGACACGCATGTATTCAGCCCGAATGTGGTCAATGAAGCGCGTGTCGGATACAACCGCGCTAATACTTCGGCGAATGCGCCGGAGTTGCAGGCCTCGAATGACTTTACGTCGGCTGCCGGCCTGGCCTTTGGACCCATCTTTGGCTTCCCCTCGCTGTACTGGAATTCGGCCGGCACCAGCCAGGGCGGCACCACGGAATTTTCGAACTTTGGCGGCGCGAAGACCAATTTCGGGTTTGAAAACACGTTCCAGTATTCCGACTCGCTCAGCATCATCCGCGGCGCGCATACGTTCAAAATGGGAGCCGACGTGCGGCGATTCCGGTATGACCGCCTGCTCAGTGTTCCCGCCGCGGGCAGCTACTATTTCGGGCCGACCTATACGGCCAACCCGAGCCTCGCGAAACAGGGCGGCGACCCCTACGCCGACTTCCTGCTGGGATTGCCCACCAGCGTGACCAACCAGAACTCCATTGATTGGTCACGGCAGCGCGATCTCTACGTAGGTCCCTACATTCAGGACGATTGGAAGGTATCGCGCCGTCTTACCTTGAACCTGGGCTTCCGTTACGATCTCTACACGCAGCCTGTGGATGCCAAAGATACCGGCGGCATGTTTGATCCGAACGGTAAATCCAGCACCGGCCGCCTGGGCATCATCGAGCTTCCCGGGCAGAACGGCTTCTCCCGCGCCATCACCTTCGGCCACCACCGCAATTTTGCTCCGCGGTTCGGCTTTGCTTATCAGGCCACTCCCAAGTTTGTGGTTCGCGGCGGATGGGGCATCTTCTACAGCAATCGGGAACAGAACGACCAGACTACCGACATGGCCATGTCGCTACTCAATTTCCTGAACATCGACATGCCGATCATCAATGGCGCTACGACCGTGACGCCGCCATACCGGTTTAATTCGCCACTCGTAGTGGATAACCTGCTCGATCCGCAGTTCAGCGCGTTCGACGCCGCACATCCGCTGAGCGGTGATGCCGGCTCTTCCAATGAAGCCGATATTCCGTTCTCGCCATTCCCTATGCTGCAGCAATTCAACCTCGCTCTGCAGTATGAATTCATTCCCAACCTGCTGGTGGAAGTGAGCTATGCCGGCGCGCGCGGCGTTCACTGGCAGCAGCGCATCGATCAGAACCAGGTGACGTTTGAAAACGCCCTGCTCGGCAAGAACACGCAGGCCGACCGCCCGTTCAACTTCCTCTCCAGTTCGCAAAGCCTGGATACGGCCGACGTGAGCAACTGGTACAACTCCGCGAATCTGCGAGTGGAGCGCCGGTTCTCGCACGGCCTCTCGCTGCTGATGAACTACACGATCTCGCACGCCACCGATTCCGGCAACGCGGGAACCAGCACTTACGGCAACCAGGCCAACACGCGCGCCATGTACAGCTACAACCTGAGTCTGGAGCGGGCGCTTTCCGCGCTGGATATCCCGCAGAAGTTTGTTCTCAGCAGTGACTACGAATTGCCTATCGGTCGGGGCAAAGCGCTGAACTTCCACAACAGCGTGCTCAATACGATCATTGGAAACTGGCAGGTCAACGGCATTCTGATGTTGCATTCCGGTTTTGCGAGCGACGTCAATGTGAAGCAATTACCGCCGGTCTTCGCCACGATTAACCGCCCGGATCGCGTACTGGGCCAGCCCTTGTTGGTCCCCAACCCCAGCTTCGATCAGTATTTCAATCCGGCGGCATTTGCGGTGCCCGGTACGCAGCTCAACTATAAGGGAGTGCCCATCCAGATGTTCGGTAACTCCGGAAAGATGGTGGTGCGCGGACCCGGCCAACGCAATCTGGACCTCTCGCTATTCAAGGAGTTCCGCTTGAGCGAGCGCAGGCGTATCGAATTCCGCGCCGAATCGTTCAACCTGACCAACACGCCGTACTTCAGCCTTCCGAGTGCCACTTCGGCTTCGCTTACCGTGGGCAACTCCGGGTTCGGCAAGTTGACCAGTTCGCAGCCAGTGGGCCGCCAGGTGCAGTTCGGTTTGAAGTTCGTGTATTAGGCTGGTAAAGACAAGACCATTGAGTAAAACAGTCCGGAAGCCTCGGCCGGTCCGAAAATAGGCGGGCGCCCTACCTTGCAGTGAGTGCTCGCTGCTTGCCGCTCCGTGGCTCTATCGGATGCAGATTTCAGGAGGAGGACAGAATGAAAGAGATACGCCGGCGCAGTCTTTTGACGGGCGCACTGGCACTGGGCGCCACGGCGGCAGTAGCCGATACGACGACCGCATCGAAGAAGGCGGCGAAAGCACTACCGAAGGTCGAGGATCTGGATCGGGCCGCTGCCGCTCCGGTGCTGAAAACCGAGAGTCTGAAGTCACCGGTCATCATCGAATCGCTGCGGTTGCTGAAAAAAGATAACGACTACCTTGTGCATGTTCGATCTAAGGATGGAGCGGAAGGCATTTCCTTCACGAATCCGCCGCGCGCCAAGTACCTCGATCACATTTTCCAGCAACTGATCGCTCCATTCTTCATCGGCAAAGATGCGCGCGATCTCGATTCGCTGCTGCGCGAGCTGTACCGGTGGAACAGCAATTACAAGATGTACGGGTTGGGGCTCTGGAGCTCGCAGGCCTGGGCGGAATTTGCCATTCTCGATATGTTGGGCCGTATCGCCAACAAGCCCATGGGCGCGCTGCTGGGAAACATCGTGCGCACGGAAGTGCCGTATTACGTCGCAAGCGGACGCCGCGATACCACGCCCGAGCAGGAAATCGATTATCTGCGATCGCTGCTCGAAAAGTCCGGAGCCAAAGCGCTGAAGTTTCGCGTGGGCGGCCGTATGAGCAACAACGCCGATGCCATGCCTGACCGGACCGAGCGGTTGATCCCGCTGGTCCGCAAAACGTTCGGCGACTCCATGGACATTCACGCGGATGCCAACAGCTCCTACGACGTGCCCGAAGCCATTCGCGTCGGCCATTTGCTGGAGGATATTCACGTTGTCCACTACGAAGAGCCCTGCGAATTCGACCACTTTGAAGACATCAAGACGGTGACGCACGCTCTCAAGATTCCCGTGGCATGCGGCGAACAGGAATTCAGCGAATACCGCTTCCGATGGACCATCGCGAACCACGGCGCGGATATCGTGCAGCCCGACTTGTTCTACTACGGCGGTATGGTGCGCTCCACAAAAGTGGCGCGCATGGCCGACGTGGCCGGTCTTCCGATTGCGCTGCACCTATCCGGCGGCTTCGGCTTCGTCTATATGCTGCACTTCGCGTCCTTCACGCCGAACCTCGCCAAATATCAGGAGTACAAGCTCGGAATGGAGAAATACGGCCAGTATTTCGAGCCAGCGATTCGCGTCAAAGATGGCAAGATGTCGATACCGACAGCCCCGGGTGTCGGCATCAGGGACATTGCGTCGTTGTTGAAGGGCGCTGTTCCGGTCCCCGCGTAGTTTTCAATCGCGGCGCAAGGCGACGCTGCCCGTTGCCTTGCGCCGTATCTCGGATCACGCAAGCACTGGCGGTCAGTTCCCCGCGTCGGCAGCGGCGGTCATCATGTGGTACAGCGGCCGGCCCACCGACCCGCTGGGAGTCTCCACATTCAGCAGCGTTGCGAGCGAAGGCGCTAGATCGTTGAGTGCTGCGGGTTCCGCATAGCGACCCGCTTTGATTCCCGGTCCCATGAAGATCAGCGGAATGTGGCTGTCGTAGTTGTAAGGCGTTCCATGAGTGGCGCCTGTGGCGTTCCGAATCCAATAAGGTTCCAGGATGACTTCCACATCGCCCGAGCGCTGCGCGTTGTAGCTGCGGGCTACACGCTGGCTGAACTTGTCGCCCGGGACCTCGCCGCGCAGCAATTGCTCCCGAGTGAAAACGCGCGCCACGTGCGGTGTTCCCAGAATGGCTTGTGCGGCGACCCGCTCGACCTCTCCCAGATCAAGCTTCTTTTCCTGAATCAGCGGCCAATTCAGGTATGGCGATGAGCCGGCGGTTTTGAGTATCCATTGCCCCTGCCCGAACCGCGCCGTTAGCGCATCCTTCATGGGGCCGAATAGCGAATCATCCGTCAGCCGGCCACCCGGTATCCGTTCCCGCTGCAGTTCCTCGGGCACCGGCGCCACTCCGTGATCCGCGGTGAGAACGACAAGCACATGCTGCATTCCGATCGAGTGATCCAGATATTGGAACAGCTTTCCGAGGATGCGATCGGTCTGGACGCACATGTCATGCGCTCGCGGCGAATCGGGGCCGTAGCTGTGCCCGACTGCATCGTTCGAGGAAAAGCTGACGGTCAGCAGATCGGTGGTAGCGCGCTGTCCTAGCTTTTCCTGGCGAATAGCCTCCTCCGCGAACTCCTCCAGGAGTTCACTTCCGAACGGCGAGGAATAGACGGCGTCGGCCAGTTTTGGCCCGACGGGCGGCATGCGGAAGAGACCGTTCGGCGATCCCTTCTGAAACTGCCATTCCTCGCCGGCATATTTGTCCGGCAGGCGGCGTTTGTCAAAGGCTTGCACCCATTCCGGCAGGCTCGGGAAGTAGTAGGCGCTGCTGACGAAATCGCCCGTCTTGGTGTCGTACCAATAGGCGGCATCGGCCATATGGCCCGAAGGAAGAATAGCCGCGCGATCCTTCAGCGATAGGCCGATCACCTTCGGCTGGCCGGGAAGGCCGCGCTTCATCTCATCTCCTATAGTGCTCACCAGCAGTCGATGCGGAGATGCTCCGGTTGTGGCGCTGCCGCCGAGCGGACGGATCGAGTCATCGGAGACGCTCGTTACGGTCTTTCCGGATTCGCGGTCATACCAGTCATTGCCGATAATCCCGCTCACTTTCGGAGTCGCCCCGGTCATCATGGTGGAATGTCCCACCGCTGTAACGGTAGGGTAGTGTTCCAGATTGGCGTTTACGTAATCCGCTCCGTTGCGGAGCAACAGATCGAGGCCGCCGTGGTATTCGTCGCGAAAACGCGTGAGATAGTCATAGCGAAACTGATCGATCGCAATCAGAAGGACGAGCCGGACATCCCTTCCCGGCCGTTCCTGCGATCGCAATCGCAGGAATTCCCCTGTAACGATGAGACATACCAATAGCGCCAAAATGCTTTTGGCGGCGGGACTCCTCCAGACAGACTTCGAAATATGCCGGTTCACAAGCCTTCTCCGTACAGGCCGGGACGACTGTCACACGCCGGGTCAGGACTTGCGCGCGAAGGCGCAGAACGGCGCGGCCTCTCACGGATTATCGCGCACTCCGGCCGCCAAGGACACGATTGGCGTCGAAATGCGTGGTTCACGCCGTAACGCTGCTGTAACCTCGGTTGACGCCATCACCGGCAATCCATACAATGAAGTCTGAAGGAGGCCGTATGAGATCCATTGGCTTTCCTGAACTTCTCGTGATCCTAGGAGTAGCCGTGCTGCTGTTCGGCGGCAAGAAAATTCCGGAAGTAGCGAAAGGTTTAGGTGAAGGGATCCGCAACTTCAAGAGTGCCTTGAAGGGCGATGAAGAGAAGGTCGAAGAGAAGAAGCAGGCATAGGCTTCGTGGAGCAACCCGCAATTTGGGTTGATTTCATCTCGGCTTCTAAGAGATCCAAGAACAGAAAACCCCGCGTGGCGCTGCGGCCCGCGGGGTTTCTTTTTGGAAAAGCGGAACTACTTCTTTTTCGGCGGCACGATGGCGTCTTTGGCCGCCTTCGCCACGCGGAATTTCACGACCTTCTTGGCCGGAATCTTGATCGTCTCACCCGTTGCAGGGTTGCGACCCGTGCGGGCTTTCCGATCGACGCGCACCAGCCGGCCGATCCCGGGCAGAACGAATACGCCGTTCTTCTTCACTTCCGTGATGGCCATGCCCGCCAAATTGTCCAGAAATTGGCGCGCGGTCTTATTATTCACTTCGCAGTGTTCGGCGAGTGATCTCACCAGTTGCGTCTGGGTCATTCTTTGATTCGCCATTATCTCTCCTTCGAATTCTCCCGTCGGAATTTGATTCAACATGAGGCAGGACAAAGCCACCGCATCCCGCGCCACATCGGCATCGAACAAGGTTGATGGCGGCCTTCCGTTTGGCGCCGCCTCGATCGATATCAATCATACGGGAAGGCCCAGATGATGTAAAGGGAATTACGTAAAAAAAGCCCGGTTTTACGAGGTTTTTCGTTGCTGGTGTCTCTGGAAGGCCCGGAATACAAGCCTCTCGCGTACTTCCAACTACTTTCCAGCAACGGATCGGTTTTCCCTCATGCTGCCGGAAGCCGGTTTTACGGGCCTCCGACGAACCCGCGGCCATTTTTCCACGAGAGCGGGGCTTCCCGGAAAGGCTTGCCTACTTTGTTCTTCAACACGCGCAGCCGAATCCGCGTTTCCTGTGGAATCACTGCGATTCGCACTGCCGCGTGGAGCTTTAATGGAAACCCGCTCGCGCTGGTCTCGATATCTCTACCGGAGACCTCCGGGCGATACCGGCTTTGATTGAGAAACACCACGCAAGCATCGGTCTTCATCACCGCGTGCGCAAGCCTTCGGAACGGGCCGGCGAGCAGCCTGCTCTGCGCGCTCGGGCCGGCCTCGCCGATGCCGACCTCCCGTTCAATCTGAGGCACCAGCGCGGCCGCTGAATCCACCACAATTAGATCCAAGGCACAGGAAGCAGCCAACTGGCTCGTAATGGCTAGCGCCTCCTCAGCGGAACCCGGGCGCGCCAGCGGCATCCGTTCCAAATCCACGCCAAGAGTCTTTGCATCGATGGTGTTGAACGCATGTTCGGCATCGATGAATGCGGCCGCTCCACCGTGCCTCTGCACGAACGCGATGATTTGTAACAGCAGGCTGGTTTTTCCGCAGCCTTCCGGACCGTAGATTTCGACGATGCTCCCGCGAGGCAGGCCACCGATGCCGAGCGCCTCATCGAGTGTGGGGAATCCCGTGGGAATGGGACTCCTCTCGCGCTCTTCCTTTATGCGGGAGAGTCTCCGCTGAATGGCTTGGCGGCGCTCCTCTTCGGTCATTACTGAAACGCGCCCGCGAATGCAGGGGTTCGGAACTTACCGGCGCACGGCTGCCGGACGCGCGTTCGGCGGCGCGGACGCCGGTGCTTCCGCGGCGGCGGCAGTCTCAGGCTTCACCAGTCCCAGCGCTTTCCGCAATTCCGTGTCGATGGATTGGCGAATATCGGCATTGTCCTTCAGGAACTGGCGCGCATTCTCGCGCCCCTGGCCGATGCGTTCGCCCTTGTAGCTGAACCAGGAGCCGCTTTTCTCTACGATGTTCTGCGCCACGCCTAAATCCACCAGGTCGCCTTCCTTCGAGACACCTTCGCCATAGATAATGTCGAACTCCGCCTCGCGGAAGGGAGCGGCTACCTTGTTCTTGACCACCTTCACTTTAGTCCGGTTGCCAATCACGCTATCACCGTCCTTGATGGCGGCGATGCGCCGGATGTCCAGCCGGACGGAGGAATAGAACTTCAGCGCCCGGCCACCAGTTGTGGTCTCGGGATTGCCGAACATCACACCGATCTTCTCGCGGATCTGATTGATGAAAATGAGGCAGGTCTTGCTTTTCGAAACCACACCGGTCAGCTTACGCAGTGCCTGCGACATGAGCCGCGCCTGCACGCCCATGTGGCTGTCGCCCATTTCGCCATCCAGTTCAGATTTGGGAACCAGCGCCGCCACCGAATCCACTACCAGTACGTCGATCGAGCCGGAACTGATCAGCGCGGCGGTGATTTCCAGAGCCTGCTCGCCATAATCCGGCTGCGAGACCAGCAGGTTATCCACGTCCACGCCGAGTTTCTTCGCGTAGATGGGGTCGAGCGCGTGCTCTACGTCGATGAATGCCGCCATGCCGCCCTTTTTTTGGGCTTCGGCGACCACTTGCAGCGCAATCGTCGTTTTCCCCGAGGATTCCGGCCCGAAGATTTCATTGATGCGCCCGCGCGGGAACCCGCCCACGCCCAGCGCGGAATCAAGCGAAATCGAACCCGTCGAAATTACCGCGACCGGCACAATGGCATCCTTCGATCCCAGCCGCAGGATCGAACCCTTGCCGAACTGCTTCTCGATCTGGCCAAGCGTCGTTTCAAGGGCGCGTGCGCGCTCTTTCTCGTCCATAGTTGCTCCTCAGCGGCCGGACCGGTCGCCTCAATGAAAGATGAATGCTTCATTGTAACAGCGGAAAGCGGTGAGACAGTCAAATTCGACATTTGGGCACGAGGCTGGATCGCAGTCTTGCGCGTTTGAACGCCAAGGCAACAACATGAACAGCGCAAGCCACACCTCGCTCCATTCAACCCGTGGGGGCCATGTAGGCTAAGCGCCTTTCACTTTCGTGCGCAAAGATGTAGCGCCTATTACACACGCGAATGGCCGCCAGCGGGGTCCTTCAATTATGCTGAGTACCAGCTTATCGTCCCGTCCGAATATATGATCCCCAATTCGGACCCTGTTTTGACCAATTTAATGGGGAGTTTCCCCGTCAATTCATAAAGGCCGCCGCCTGTCACGCTGCCAGAGGATTCAATCGAAATCAGCGGAACAGGCGCGCCGATCTTCACAGGGTAAATTAGACCGTACAAGACCCCGCTTGCCCCATCTCCACCGGTCACAGCGATTACTGCTTGTGTGGCGAAAGGGCCTCCTACTGCTGGCGCTCGGTAGGACATCATCTCCGCCAGGTGCCCCCGAGCTCCATCGATCTCAGGTGAGGATAGGCTGATATTTCTCGTATCACCGGAACTGAGATTCACTACTAGAGTTTGTGTCCCATCCAATGATGTCAGTGCGAGTTCGGCTGCTGAAAGAGGATCCACTCGGACGGAAGCGCCGGAAACCCCGCGAATATCAACCACACGGTCGAGTCTTGCGGTTCCGACAATGCTCCACAGTTCCAGTTGATTAGTCGTAACACGCGCGAATCGCGAATCTCCTGCATAAATCAGCACGGCACTTGAGCCGCTTGAGTCTGCAGAGCCAAGTTGTTTTACATCACCCGTAGTCGGGTCAAGTTGTAGGATCGAATTTCGTCTGGCCGTGCCACTTGAATCTGTATACCAAAACGCATGCACGAGAGGCGTATTTCCTGAATCTGTTGTTCCGATGCCCGAATACGTTCCCTTCGGCAACTCATATTCCCACAAAGATTCGCCCATCGTGGAGCTTGCAGTAAGATATGCTCTCTTGTTGCTAACTTGTTGATACAGCGCGAAGAGTAGATTGTTCTTCGTAAGTACGACACTCTGCATAGGGGTTTGAACCGAGATGGATGCCGGTCTAACTAACGCAGATACGCGTTGCGCCGTGTGTGTCGCACCTTGAGGCGCCGCCTGTGAGGATACCGCCAGGGGCCCCATGATCAGGCCGGGAGCGATAGTAACAAAACGTCTTCTATTCATATGCTCGAGCCCTACCTGACTGTCCTGTAGCACAATCCGCCAAACTTGTCCAACAATTATTTCAACGTTTATTACAGTGGTTGAAAAGTCAGCCGTACCTCTTGCTAGCCTGGACCTCGGCGAGAACGCGGCCCCACGGCAACATCAAGAAGGCCAAGTAAGTATCGCAGCGCGGGCAACGGGCGTCCGTGCGTGGATATGAGAGGTAACCGCCCAACCACTGCTCGACGCCAATGCAGTTTGCTCCGAAACCGGCGGTGGCGCCTGGATCCCCGCTCGACGATATAATCAATCGAGAGGTTTGTCGGGTATGGCAACCAGGCTTCTCTGCTTTTTTCTGCTGGCGGCTTCGCTCCTGCCGGCGGCCAAGAAAACCGTGGCTACCGCCCGGGGTGAGAATGAAGACCTCATTCTGACTGTGACCCTCTATATCGACCCCGCAGGCGTCAAACAACTGCTCGGCTCCGATCTCGACGGCCACTTCATCGTCGGCGACGTCAAGATCGAACCCAAATACGGCAAGCAGATCAACATCGATCGCGACGATTTTGTGCTGCGCACGAATAAGGACGGCGAAAAATCCCAGCCATTTGCGCCCAGCCAGATCGCCGGCCGCGGCGCCCTCGTCGTTTCGCCTTCCAAAGGAGGCCCGGGCGGCAACATGAACGATAGCGGCACCACGGAGCAGCCCGAGCCGCCTGTCGGCTATCCCGGCGGATATCCGGGCGGTTACCCTGGTGGCTATCCCGGTGGTTATCCCGGTGGTTACCCCGATAGTGGCATCGGCATCGGCGGCGGAGAAGGCGTCAACACCGACGGCGTCAAGGCCACCATGCACAATGCTGCGCGCGACAAGCCGGACCCGCTTGAGAAGGTCCTGGCCGCGAAGATTCTCCCCGAAGAGAAGACCACGAAGCCCGTTTCCGGCCTGCTCTACTTCGCCATGGAGAAGCAGAAGATGAAGGATCTCGAAGTGAACTACGGCGACCGTGAGCACCGCATCACGCTGCAATTTAAGTAGGCGCCCTGGGTTAAGCTGGAAGCAATGAGAATCCTGGTCGTCGAGGATGAGAAACGTATCGCCGACTTCTTGTGCCGCGGGCTGCAGGGCGCCGGCTATGCCGTGGACGCCGCGCCCACCGGCGGCTCCGCCCTCGAATGCATCCACTCCACCGATTACGATCTGGTCATCCTGGACCTGATGCTGCCGGATATGGATGGCCTCCATGTGCTCGATAAAGTCCGCAACCGGAAGCTTGGGCCGCCGGTGCTGATTCTGAGCGCGCGCGGCGGTCTGGACGACCGCGTCAAAGGACTCGAGCAGGGCGCAGACGACTATCTGGTCAAGCCGTTCGCGTTTGTCGAATTACTGGCGCGCGTGCGCGCTTTGCTACGCCGCGGCCAGCCGGCTCCGGAGCGCTTGCAGGTGGCCGATCTCACGCTCGATTGTGTCCGCCGCAAAGTGACTCGCGGCGTCGAAGGCATCGACCTCGCGCCTAAGGAATTCGGCATCCTGGAATACATGATGCGCAACAAGGGGCGGCCGCTGAGCCGCACCATGATCGTGGAGCACGTCTGGGATATGGATTATGACGGCCTCACCAATATCGTCGACGTCTACATCCGTCACTTGCGCAGCAAGATTGATGACCGCTTTCCGCAGAAGCTGATCCAGACCGTGCGCGGCATCGGCTATATGATCGAGGCTCCCGACAGCACCGGCGACCGGACCGCGGAACAAACCTCCGAACGGCAGGTGTGATTTGGCCGCGAAACGCGATTTCCGGAGATTCACCCGCGGATTGCGTTTCCGGCTTACGGCCAGTTATGCGCTGATCTTCGCGCTACTGTTGATCGGCGTTGCCGCCTTAGTGCGTGAACGGCTCGCTGCTTCCCTCGACAATCAAGTCCACGAGGTGCTGAACCAGGAATGGGCGGCCATGAAGGGATATCTCCGCATCGAGCGGAACCGCCGCACTGGCAAAGTCGAGCCCTACTGGTATTACGACCGCGAGGACCCGGACGAATCCCTTATCGTGCGCCGCATCCAGCGCGTCTATCTGGCCACTGACGCCGATGGAAACGTGCTCGAAAGCTCCACCGCATACCAGGACATTGGAGTGGATCCGCCGTCCGTAGTCCAGGAACGCGTGCGTGAGGCCACACCGAAGAAGGGATCCACGGCTATGGCCTCGGCCGCTCCTGAAACCGGCGGCAAAGTATTTTGGACTGAGAAGCGAGATCCGCAGGGCGCACCGTACCTGATTCGCTCGAGTATTGTCTGGGATGAAGGGCACCACGCGCCGTACTACGTGGCGATCGGCATGGCCCTATCCGACAACCGCGGGATTTTGCGAGACTTCACGGCGCCGCTTTACGAGATGGTGATCCCGGCGGCCCTGATCCTCGGCTCGCTGCTCGGCTGGTTCATGGCTGGCCGCGCATTAGCGCCGGTGCTCGGTGTAGCCCGTACCGCGCAGCGGATCTCCGGCTCCAACCTGAGTCTGCGTATTCCAACACGCCAGGCCGGAGATGAACTGGACTACCTGATTCTGACCTTCAACCGCATGATCGAGCGGCTGGAGGCTTCCTTCCAGCAGATGAAGCAGTTTTCGGCCGATGTCTCGCACGAACTGCGCACGCCCATCACGGGCATCCGCGGCCAGTTGGAAGTCGCGCTGTTCACCGCCAAATCGACCGAACAGTACCGGGAGGCGATGTTCAACGCTCTCCAGGATATTGACCGGCTGTCGCAGATTGTGCGGGCACTCCTGCTGCTCTCGCAAGCGGAATCCGGTCAACTGGTTCTACAAAAATCCCATGTGGACCTCTCGCAACTGGTGCAGGAACTGGTGGAACAGTTCCAGATTCCCGCCGAAGCCGCTGCTGTCCAACTGACTGCCGATCTGCCGCCATCGTGCTCTGCCTATGTCGATCGCGTTCAGATCGAACGCATGTTGACCAACCTGCTTTCGAACGGTATCAAATTCACGCCCGAGGGTGGCTCGGTCCGGATCTCGCTGCAATCGTTTCCCGAACGCATCGAGATGGTGGTGGAGGATACCGGCTGCGGTATCCCGACCGAACATTTGCCGCACATCTTCGATCGCTTCTACCGCGTTCCCGGGACCGGAACCGCTCCGAGTCCGGAACAGGGGCTCGGATTGGGACTTAGTTTCGTGGATTGGATTGTCCGCGCTCATCGCGGCAAAATCCACGTGGACAGCACTCCAGGCGCCGGCACCCGCTTCACGATCAAATTGCCGCCAGGCTCGGCCTCACTCGATACGGTCGAATTATCGGGACAGTCTGCCGCACTTTGATGAATGAACTTTAATGCTCTCTTTAGGAGCGCTTCATGGGTTTTGCCATAAGGTGTTAAGGTGCGGAGTCTTCTCTCGGGACTGTTGTTCTCCATCCTGGCATTTACGGCGAGTGTTCCCATGTGGTCCCAGAGCACAGCGCCGTCTCAACAGGAGGAAGCGGCGCCCCCGCCCAAAGACCAGTTTTTTACCGGAACGGTAACGAAAATCGATGATACGGCCATCACGGTAGCCCGCACGGTATTGGGCAAAGCCTCCACCACCAAGACGTTCGAAATCACGCCCGACACTAAGTTTGAAGGCGGGAAGCCCCGTGCGCACCTGCGGGTGACGGTACGGTTCGTATCGACCGAAGACGGCGACCGCGCAGTCCACATCATTGTCCGCAGCACAGCGCGCGCGCCGAAGAAGTAGCTTTCGCTTAAGGGCCTACCAGGACGAGCAACAAGTTAGAATTGCTTCGCGGGAGCGGTAACGTGTTCCGCGATCTCGGACGCGTGAATGCGGACGCCGAGCAATTTAACGCGATGCTGGCCGCTGAGATTATCAAACTGCTCGACCGGGAACACCTGACGGTACGAGCGGCACATGGTCGAGCCGGAATTGCGCCGTCGGCTTCTTGCGCATCCGGAATGTGGATCTGGGACGGTTCACGGTTGATCGCCTGATGACGATCCTGAAGCGGCTCGGTTCGCGCGTTGAGGTCAAGCTTCGTGTTCACCCCGCGCAAACGGTTCGGCACGAGGCCCGGCTGTGACGCGCGTGATACCGGTTCCGGAAATGAATGATTCGAACCGAATTGCTACAATTCGGGCCGCCGCACAGGTCAGCGTGATAACATAGAAGTTCCATCACCTCTGAGGTTTGCGTGGCACGAATCAGCCGTAAAGAGTTAAAGACCGATAAGTTCGCTCTGGAAGTCGAGAATACCTTCACATTCTTTGAAGACCACCAGAAGGAGATTCTCCGCTATGGCGCCATTGCAGTTGGCGTAGCCCTGCTGGTTACAGGCATTCTGATGTACCAGAGGCGGCAGCATAGCGCGCGTGAGGCGGCCTTGGCCAAGGCCATCCAGGTGCAGGAGGCGAATGTAACGACCGCCGCCGCACCCGGCACCCTCGCTTTCCCAACTCAGGAAGCGAAAGACGCGGCCGCCATCAAGGTCTTCACCGACCTGCGGAACCAATACCCAGGCAGCACCGAAGCGGAAATCGCGGGTTACTACCTGGGCGCTATTCAGGCCGACCAGGGAAAACTGGCCGAAGCCGAAAAGAACTTTCAGGAAGTGGCACAGAAGGGAGACGCGCGGTATTCCTCGCTGGCCAAACTATCGCTCTCGCAGATCTACTTCACCGACGGCCGCATGGATCAGGCCGAAAAGGTGCTGCGCGATCTGATGGCGCATCCCACGATCTTCGTCTCCAAAGATCAGGCCGCGATCGCCTTGGCTCGCGGAATCATGCTGAAGAAGCCGGCCGAGGCGCGCAAGCTGCTCGATCCCATCAAGACCGAACCCGGGTCCGCGGGCGAAGTGGCGCTCACCCTCTACGGCGAGATTCCGCCGCAGTAGTCCGGCGTCTTCCATGTTGGCCCGCCTCCGCTTTCCCGTAGCGCAGAGCCGGGGGCGGCGTTATCCCGAGCCCGCGCATCGTTACCGCAACGCATTTCAACGGGACCGCGACCGCATTGTTCACTCCCGCGCCTTCCGCCGCCTGGAAGATAAGACTCAGGTCTTTACCCCTGGTCTTTCCGATCACTTCCGCAATCGTCTCACTCACACAATTGAAGTAGCCCAGATCGCCCGGACGCTTGCGAGCGTGCTCGAACTGGATGAAGACCTCACCGAATCTCTGGCCCTGGCTCACGACATTGGGCATCCGCCTTTCGCTCATGCGGGGGAAGAGGAACTCAATCGGCAGATGACACGGTTCGGAGCCCGCTTCGAACACAACCTGCATGCGCTGCGCATCGTTGAGAATTTCGAACAGCGCTATGCCCGCTTTCCTGGGCTGAACCTGACGTTTGAAGTGCGCGAGGGAATCGCCAAACATTCCCACGATTTTGCGCCCGGCGAGGTTCCCGAACTCGATGCCTACCTGCCCGGCCTGCGCCCTCCGCTCGAGGCGCAATTGATTGACCTGGCTGACGAAGTGGCATACAACACAGCCGATCTCGATGATGCCTATTCAGCCGGTCTGTTGACCGCCGAGGATGTAGCACAATGCGTTCCTCAATACCGCTCCATCCTGGAAGCCACGGGAACGCAGTTTCCGGGAGCGACGCCGCGGGAAAGCTTTAACGAGTCGCTGCGCCAGTTGATCGATTTTCTGGTAACCGGGCTGATCGAAGGCACCGCCGCCCAAGCGCGCCAGTCCGGCGTGACCGGCGTCGAGGGCGTACGGCGCTTCCCACACCGGCTCGCGGCATTCACGCCAGAGGCGGCGCAGACCAGCCGCGAACTGAAGAGCTTTCTTCACGCCAAAGTGTATTCATCGCAGGCACTCGTCCAAGAGCGGCGGCATTCCATGATCCGCATCGGACAACTCTTCCAGTTCTTTCTCGACCACCGCGACCGGTTGCCGCAATCCTACCGGGAACAGGCGCTGGAGCAGCCTCTGGAGCGCGTGGTCTGCGACTATATTGCCGGCATGACCGACGGCTTCTTCGACCGCACCTACCAGCAGATGCTGGCTACTCTTCCGACGTCGTAAAGTTGGTGAGTTCGGCGGTCCGTACGCCGTAGAGTTTCATCAGTTGACGGCATATCTCCGCTCCAATCGTCTCCGGCTTCTCGCTCGTGTCGTGTTCCACTTCAATCTTCAGGAATAGATTCGTCCGGTTCATCGGTTCGTCAATCTCTCAGCCTTTATACTAAAAGGAAATGACTTGCGCGATCTGCCAAACTCGAAAGCCGCGGCGGTTCTGCCCCGGCGTGCGGGGCGACATCTGCACGGTGTGCTGCGGAACGGAACGCGAGGTCACCGTCAATTGCCCGCTCGATTGTGAATACTTGCGTGATGCGCGCCAACACGAACGGCTTCTTCCGTTATCGGCGAAGGATTTCCCGAGTAAAGATATTGAAGTAACCGAATCGTTTCTGCAGAAGAACGAGGAGATGCTGGTCGCACTCGGGCAGCGAATCGTCATGGTTGCCCTCGATACGCCCGGAGCTGTGGATAGCGATGTGCGCGAGGCTTTGGAGGCCCTGGTCCGTACCTATCGGACTCTTCAAAGCGGTGTTTATTACGAAACACGGCCGGCCAATCCGCTGGCGGCCCGCATTTACGACGCTGTTCAAGAGGCATCCGCCGAATACCGCAAACGGGAGACCGAAAGTCTGGGCATGCCGAAAACCCGCGACAGCGATGTGCTCGGGCTGCTAGTATTCTTCCAGCGCCTCGCTTGGGACCGTAACAACGGCCGGCCCAAGGGCCGCACGTTCATCGACATG
Source organism: Bryobacteraceae bacterium (assembly GCA_035550475.1). GTDB lineage: Bacteria > Acidobacteriota > Terriglobia > Bryobacterales > Bryobacteraceae > DASZPB01. The sequence continues at coordinate 254,169 of DASZPB010000040.1, forward strand.
GTGCGAGCATTCTACTTCAATGCTGGAGCCGGAGCCGGTCCCGCGGCGCCTGTGAGTTCTTCGCTCATTCTGCCTTGAGCCGCTACGGGCGCTACCTTTTCCACCAGAAAGGCGCGCTTCCGGCCCGTGCTCACTACCTGTCCGCCAAACTTGTGAGCCCCATTCACCAGCAACTCCACCGGCCGATCAACCGGGAAATCGAACGTTAACAGATGGCCTTCGCTCAGATCCAGCAGATCCTGCACCGTCAGAGTGGGGCCCTCCAGTCGCGCTTCCATTGTCAGCGAGGCGTGCCGCAGTAGACGCAGCACCCGCCCCTGCTCCGCTTCGCTGGCGTGGGTCTTGCGCACTGACCACTGCTGATCGAACTTGCTCCGCATCATCTTGATGACGATGGAGGGCATCGCAATATTCATCATGCCCACCGTCTCGCCGATGCGAACTTCCACCGCGATGGTGACGACTGCTTCGTTGGGAGCCAGCAGATGCAGCAGTTGCGGCTCGGTCTCCATCGATTCAATGGTGAACTCGATATCCGTAACGCCCTTCCATGCCTCTCGCAGATCGTGCAGGATGATACGCACCAGGCCATCCAGCAGCTTCTGTTCAATCTCGGTGATTTCCCGTTGAATCGAGGTAGAGGTTTTCCCCGTTCCCCCAAGTAACATTTCGAGGATGGGAAAGACCAATGACGGATTCAGCTCCAACACGGCATTGCCGTCATAGGGCTGCAAGCCGAGCGAGACCATACAGGTGGGGGAGGGCAGCCCCTCCAGGAATTCCGCGTAAGAGAGCTGCTCGACGCTGACCAGGTTGACGGTCAAATAGGAACGCAGGTAGGCCGAAAGGCTCGATACCAGGTTGCGCACAAACGTGTCATGAAGCAGGTGAATGGCCCGCACCTGCGACTTGGGGATGCGATCCGGCCGCCGGAAATCAAACTTGATTGCCGGGGTTTCGCGTTTGCGCTCCTGAACATTCAGGAAGACGGCGTCGATTTCCTGCTGTGAAAGCTGACGGCTCACATTCCAGGCTCCTGGTCCCTTTATCGGCCTTTTTCAGCCAAACTTTAGCCGCGTCTTTTAAGCGGCCGATCTAATGGAAATCCCATTCGCTCCGATGAATATACGTGTAAGGAGTGGAATGGAGTCAGACATTTTGGTTGTGGACGATTCCGCGGCAATCCGAAAGATCCTGCAGCGGGTGCTGCGCCAGACGGGTATGGCCATCCGAACGATCCACGAAGCGGGAGATGGTCAGGAAGCCCTGGCGGTGCTGAAAGCGCAGAAGGTCACGCTCGTCCTGTCGGACATCAACATGCCTACGATGGACGGCCTCCAGCTTCTGGCCGCCATGAAGAACTCAGCCGAATGGCGCCAGATTCCGGTCGTCATGATTACCACCGAAGGTGGAGAAACGAAGGTAAGCGAGGCGGTCAAACTGGGTGCGGCCGGGTATGTCCGAAAGCCTTTCACGGCTGATCAAATCAAGGAGAAGCTGGCGGGAATACTGGAGCTGGCGCTGCCGATATGAATTTAGAAGAACTGATTGTGAGCTCGATCCGTGATTCCGCGGCGCAGGTGTTTTCCACTATGCTTGGGGTAGAAATCGATCGCGGCGAGGTTTCCGTGGAGACCGGCACGCCCGAGCAGGCGAATGACGGCATTGTGTCCTTCATCGGAGTCGCTGGGGCATGGGCCGGAACCGGCAGCCTGAGTTGCTCGCCGGCGCTCGCCTGCCGCATCTGTTCGCACATGCTCATGATGGACGCCTCTTCAGTGGATGAAGAAGTCCTCGACACCGTGGCTGAGCTCACCAACATGATCATCGGGAACGTAAAGACCGAACTGGAGCAATACCTTGGGCCGCTCGGTCTGAGCATTCCCACAGTTATTTTTGGGCGGAACTTCCGCACCAAGAGCGTCGGAAACAATAAGTGGACTGTGGTCTGCTTCCAGTGGAAGGACGAACACCTCCTCGTCAAGCTGTGTTTGTCTCCCACCGATCGGGTTGCGCACGGTGCCGGCCACGTTGTGGGACAGAGCTGTGCGTTGGACGTCCGGACCGAGTCTTAGGAGAGTACGATGGCAACCACAATTGCGGCGGCATCGAATTCGCAGCCCGCCGCTCACGCCGACGATCGCGCCGGCAAGTACCTGACCTTTGAGTTGGGAAGCGAAGAATTTGGAATCCAGGTTCTGAAGGTAAAAGAAATCATGGGACTGCAGGATATTACGGCGGTCCCGCAGACGCCGGCGCATGTCAAAGGTGTGATCAACCTGCGCGGGAAAGTAATCCCGGTCATTGATTTGCGCCTGAAATTCGGGTTGACGGCGGCCGAGTACACACAGCGCACCTGCATCATCGTAATCCAGATTCAGGGAGAATCCGGCCAGATCCTGATGGGTATTGTGGTTGATGGCGTCTCAGAGGTTCTGAATCTGACTGGCGGCGAGATTGAAGACGCGCCGCATTTCGGCGAGGATGTAGCGACCCGCTATCTGTTGGGTCTGGCGAAGTCGAAAGGCAAGGTGAAGATCCTGCTCGATATCGACGCCGTTCTGTCCACTCAGGAGTTACAGAACCTGCACTCCATGCTGCAGTAAGCCGGTGCTGCCGGCGAGTCCATCGAATGGCGGTCCGCCGCAGCCTCGAAATTGGCATCGCGCGGCTTCCAGTAGGTCGAATTGTCCGAAGGGAATGATCGAGTCCATGAAGGAAACCAATAGTTTCAAGCAGGAGCGCTCGCCAATCGCTTGCGTGATCGACGCAATCGCATTTCAGACGGATATTCTGGCGCTGAACGCCGCGGTCGAAGCCTCGCGGGCCGGCACAGCCGGGCACGGCTTCGCTATGGTCGCTGACGAAGTCCGTCGATTGGCTCAGCGCAGCGAGCCGCGTGTCGCCGATGACGCGGCGCTGGACGAACGCTTTACCGGCCCGGTCCCCAGTGGCGGATCGAAGCTCGACCAGCCGGAACGGTCAGTCGTCCGGCAAGTCGCGGCCGATGAGGAATTGGCCGCCCAGGCGCGCGGACTTTGCGCAATTGTCGAGCGCCTGCAAGCGATGGCCGGCGCGCCCGGAAATCAGGCCTGCGCGGGGGCAGCGACTCCTGCGCCGACGGTGAACCGCGGGACCTTGAAATCCACTTGCAGTGCAAAGAAGGCGGTTCGGGACGCGCCGGCGCCTGTCCGCGGCCCGATACTGCGGCGGAACCGAACCCTGCTCGCCCCGGAAGACGGCGGCACGGGTTTCTGAGGGATTAGTCTGTGGCACAGTCGGCCGAATTGCGTCAGCAGATTGAAAACCTGGCTCTCCGGCTGGTGGTCGGCGAGCCGCATTCCCCAGGCGGCGATGGCGCGGCCCTCGCGGCTTGGATACCGGTGCTGCAGAATATTCACCAGCAGGCCTCCGCCGATCGTTCTCCCGAAGTCGTGGAAGCGGCAGCCGCGATGATCAAGACCGTCACCATGGCCGGCTCGCGCCCGGATGACGCCGCTGGGCAGTTGCAGGAAGCCATCACGCGTCTCCAGCAGGCGCTCGATGCCGAAGTTCCCGGTTCGCAGTCGAGCGACCAGGCGCCGGCGCAGGATGCCGAGCTTCTTTCGGATTTCATTTTGGAGTCGCGGGAACATCTGGCGTCTTTGGAGACGCAGGTTCTCATCATCGAAACCGATCCGCACAATTCCGAGGCGCTGCATTCCGTTTTTCGCAGTTTCCATACCATCAAAGGCCTGGCCGGGTTCCTGGAACTCTGGGAAGTACAAAAGGCCGCTCACGAGGTGGAGAGTTTCCTCGACCAGGCACGCAATGGCCAACTCATCATCACGACGGCGGCCATCGACGTCATTCTGCAAAGCGCCGACTACTTACGCCGTTGGCTGCGGCACCTTGAATCGGTCATGCAACAAGAGCCGTCCGAGGCGCCCGGACGCGACGAGGCGCTGCTGGCGCGAATTAAAGCCCTGTCCACGCCGGCCGGATCGGCCGCCGGAGATTCCAGCCTTCGCGAACTGGCGGCTGCGGTGGAAACGCCGCCGCAGCAGCCGTTAGCCGCAGTGGAACCCACCGAAGGCAAGCGGCGCGCGGAAGCGATGGCCGTGAAGGTGGATACGGCCAAGCTCGATTACCTCGTGGATATGGCCGGGGAGATGGTGATTGCTGAATCGCTTGTGCGCCATGACCCGGACCTCGGCATGGTGAAGAGCCCGCGTCTGCAGCGCAACATGGCGCAACTGGCGCGCATCACCGCGGAACTGCAAAAGACCGCCATGTCTATGCGGCTAGTGCCGATCGGGCCGCTATTCCGCCGCATGGCGCGGCTGGTGCGCGACTTGGCGCGCCAGTTCGGCAAGCGCGTCGAAATGCAGATGCAGGGCGAGGACATCGAACTCGACCGCACCATCGTCGAGGAGTTGGCCGATCCATTGATGCACATGGTCCGAAATGCCATGGATCACGGCATCGAGCTCCCGCAGGAGCGCGAAGCGCGCGGTAAGAACCGCACCGCCCGGCTGATGCTGAAGGCGCATCACCAGGCCGGGCAGGTGGTGATTGAAGTTGCAGACGATGGCTGCGGTCTCGATCGCGACCGCATCAAGGCCAAAGCCGTCCAGAAGCGTCTCGTTGCGCCCGGACAGGAATTGTCCGACACCGAGATCTACAATCTGATCTTCGAACCTGGTTTTTCGACGGCGGCACAAGTCACTAATGTCTCCGGCCGCGGCGTCGGCATGGACGTGGTGCGGCGGCACATCGAAAAACTCCGCGGCCGTATCGAGATCCGTTCCACGCCGGGCGTAGGCGCAACCTTTGTACTGAAGCTGCCGCTAACGCTGGCGATCATCGACGGTCTGGTCGTAGGCGTCGGCAAGGAACGATACATTGTTCCGTTGTTCGCGGTACGCGAGATGTTCCGCCCCGCGCAGGACACCATCTGGACCGTGCAGCAGCGCGCGGAAATGGCGCTTGTTCGCGGCGGGCTGATGCCGGTGCTGCGTCTGTATCGCCGGTTTCGCGTCGCTCCGCGCTCGGAGAAGGCAACCGACAACGTGCTGGTGGTGGCCGAGACGGAAGGCCATCGCTTTTGTCTGATGGTGGACGAACTGATCGGCAAGCAGGAAGTCGTCATCAAGAGCCTCGGCGAGACGTTCAAAAACGTTCCGGGCGTAGCCGGGGGGGCGATTCTCGGCGACGGCCGCGTCGGTTTGATTCTCGACCTGGACCGGCTGTACAAAGAAGGGAGCCGCACGGATGCGGGGCGTTGAACGCGCGCCGGCCGACCCTATCCGTCCGCTGGCATCGCACGAATTCCGGCAGATCTGCGATCTTGCGTATCGTACGTTTGGTCTGGAGCTCAAGCACGGCAAGGAAGAACTGGTCTCGGCCCGCCTGCGGCGCCTGGTGAAAAGCGGCGGTTTCCGGTCCTTTCAGGAATACTACCAGCACGTGATCGAAGACCGCTCCGGTCAGGCACTGGCCGGCATGATCGATGCGCTGACCACGAATCATACCGCGTTTCTTCGAGAGCCCGATCACTTTGACCTGCTTCGCCAGCAAGTCGTGCCGCTGCTGGCCGGGCGCAAGACCGTCGATGTCTGGTGCGCTGCCTGCGCCACGGGCGAAGAGCTCTGGACGCTTGCCTTCCTGTTGAACGAATCTCTGCCGGGTCATGCGATTCATTTATTCGCCAGTGACATCTCGACGCGGGCACTGGAAACAGCCCGCCGCGCCGTCTATCCCGCAGGACGCCGCGTTGAACTGCCCGGCCGGTGGGTCACGCGTTTCCTCTCCCCTGAAGGCCAGCCGGTGTCCCATTATCGGGTAAATGAAGAAATCCGGCGGCAGGCGGACTTTCGCCGTATCAACCTGGTGGAGCCCTTTCGCTGGCCCAAACCTTTTCCAGTGATTTTTTGCCGCAACGTCATGATCTACTTTGACCGCGCAACGCAGGCTCAAGTGGTGAACCGCCTGGTGGAGAATCTGGAACCGGGTGGCTACCTGTTTGTGGGCCACGCCGAGAGCCTGGCGGGTATGGGGCACGGACTGGAATATGTCTGCCCGGCCGTCTACCGTAAGCCGCCGGTCAAGAAAGGAGGCCGGTGGCCCAAATCATAGTCGGCATGGCGGACTGCCGGATTGCCGATGAGCCCAACGATGTGCTGGTCACATACGCCTTGGGGTCGTGCATCGGGCTCTCGGTTTTCGACCCCGTCACGCACGTCGGCGGATTGCTGCACTTCATGCTGCCGGATTCCTCGATCGGTTCGGCGCGCGGCGAGAGCCGGCCGTTCATGTTCGCCGACACCGGCATTCCACTACTCCTTGAACGCGTGTGCCAGCGGGGCGCTGTGAAGCGGCGTCTGATTGTTCGCGCCGCCGGGGCGGCGAAGATGATGGACCCCAACGGAGTTTTTGATATTGGCAGACGAAATCACCTGGCGATGCGGAAGATTCTCTGGAAGGCTGGCGTGCTGGTGCACGCCGAAGCCATTGGCGGCGTGACGTCGCGCAGTGTCCGCCTGGAACTGGCGACTGGACGGCTCTTGATTCGCGAGCCCGCAGCCGCCGAGTATGAACTTCCGCAAACATCGCCGAAGCAAGGAGGAAGCCCATGGCATATCGCGTGTTGATTGTCGATGACTCGCCGGCAATGCGAGCCCTAGTGCGCCGCGTCATGGAACTGTCTGGATTTGAACTGACTGCATGCTTTGAAGCCGCCAATGGCGAAGAGGCGCTGGCGCTGCTGCGCAGCGAATGGGTGGATGCCATCCTCACCGACATCAACATGCCCAGCATGGATGGCGAAGAGTTCATGCGCCGGCTGCATGCCGATGAGCTGTTCCGCTCTCTTCCTGTGATCGTCGTCTCCACCGACGGCACCGAAAACCGGATTCAACGGATGCTGTCACTGGGGGCTCGCGGCTATCTGATCAAACCGTTCCCTCCTGAGGCGTTGCGCGCCGAACTGGAGCGCGTCCTGGGGGTGCCGTGTGTTTGAACGCGACTGGAACCACGCGCTTGCCGAATCCATCGAAGACGTGCTGGAGAAGATGTTTTTCATCAGCGCCCTCCAGGGCGATGAGCCGCAGCCGGGGTCGGCGCGTTCTGACGTTGTAGCGCAGCTCTCTTTCGAAGGCGAGCCGTCGGGATGGCTGGTGCTTCGGATCAGCGGCGGCGCCGCGCGTTCCATAGCGGCTGATTTTCTCGGAGCCGAAGAGCAGGAATTGACCAGCGCGCAAGTGGGGGAGGTAATCTGCGAGCTGGCCAACATGATTTGCGGTTCCGTGCTGAGCCGCGTAGAAAGCGAAGCGGCCTTTCGTCTGGAAAGCCCGCGCCTGCTGCCGCCCGAAATGGAGATTGATTGTGAGGGGGCAGCCACCCGCACTCTGGACGTCGGCGACGGACGTCTTACCGCGTTCATGAAGACGGGAAACCCGGCATGCCCAACGGCCGAAAAATCCGTGTGCTGATCGTCGACGACTCGGCCATCGTCCGCAAGATTTTGACGGACGCGCTGGCCGGGGAGCCTGACATCGAAGTGGCAGGCACGGCGCCGGACCCTTACGTGGCGCGTGACAAGATTCTCTCGCTCGATCCCGACGTGCTTACCTTAGATATCGAGATGCCGCGCATGGATGGGCTCACGTTCCTGAAGAAGCTGATGCACTTCCATCCCATGCCGGCAGTGGTGATCAGCTCACTGGCGCAGCCCTCCTGCCGGGCCACGATTCAGGCACTGGAGCAGGGCGCCGTGGAAGTAATGGCAAAGCCCGGCGGACCGTATTCGGTCGGAGAATTGCGAAGTCAATTGGCCGACAAAATCCGCGCGGCGGCGATGGCCAAATTGAAGCGCGTACCGGCGTCGCCCGCACTCGGCGCAGGGAAGTTCGTCCCGGCTGTCCCGATCTCCGCCCCCGATAGCGTGGTTGCGATTGGAGCCTCAACCGGCGGCACGGAAGCGATCGCGGCAGTCCTTCTTCAACTACCCGCTTCGTCGCCCGGAATTGTCATCACTCAGCATATTCCTCCGCAGTTCTCGCGTGCCTTCGCCGGGCGGCTGAACGAAATCTGTTCCTTGGAAGTGAAGGAGGCCGAAGACGGCGACCGCGTCCATCCGGGCCGCGCACTGGTAGCTCCCGGCGACTATCACATGCTACTGCGCCAGAGCGCCGGCCGTTACTTTGTGACCGTCAAACCAGGCCCGCGCGTCTGCTACCAGCGCCCTTCAGTCGATGTGCTGTTTCACTCCGTGGCCGAGGCGGCCGGTTCGCGGGCAGTTGGTGTGATCCTCACCGGCATGGGCGCCGATGGCGCGCAGGGCTTGCTGAAGATGAGAGAAGCGGGGGCTCACACGATTGCGCAGGACGAAGCCACCTGCGTGGTTTATGGCATGCCGCGTGAAGCGGTAGCAGTGGGCGCGGCCGAACAGGTGTTGCCACTTTCCCGCATTCCGGAAGCGATCCTCGCACGGCGCGAGTCGGCTCCGGCAGCACCGCTCGCGATCGAGCGGCCGATGTAACGGATTCGCAAGGTTGACGCTCGACCTCGCAGGCAGTTAGAGTAGAATTGTTCACCTTCCTTCGGCCAGTCCCCATCGTCTAGCCCGGCCTAGGACATCGCCCTTTCACGGCGGTAACGGGGGTTCGAATCCCCCTGGGGACGCCAAATTTCAAAAAATGGCGATTGTTCCCATTTCAAGCTCCAGAATGCTCTCCACTAAACGCGCGAGCTGCTCTCATTCGGGCGCAGTGCAGCCCGCACGTTCAGTGGCACGAGCGACCATCCGCAAGCGGCCGTCCGTTTTTACTGAGAGCTGAGAGCTGACACCTGAGAGCTGACACCTACTCCTTCAGAAACGCGCCAATTGAGCGCGTTGCCTGCCGGATGCGCTGCTCGTTTTCCACCAGCGCGAAGCGTACATGCCCTTCACCTAGCGGACCGAAGCCGATGCCCGGCGATACCGCAACCAGCGCTTTTTCCATCAGTAGCTTGGAAAATTCCAGAGATCCGAGGGAGCGATACCGCTCCGGCAGCGGCGCCCACACGAACATGGTTCCTTTTGGCGGCTCCACTGGCCAGCCGGCGCGTTTCAGTCCGGTGATCAGCACGTCGCGCCGCTTCTGGTAAACGGCGCAGATCTTGCGAGTGTCTTCCTCACACTCGCGCAGTGCGATGATCGCAGCAATTTGAATCGGCTGGAAGACACCGTAGTCGAGATAGCTCTTGATGCGCGCCAACGCTGCGATCATCTTCGGATTCCCCAGGCAGAAACCCACGCGCCAGCCCGCCATGTTGTAGCTCTTCGACATCGAGAAGATTTCGACAGCCACCTCTTTGGCGCCTTCCACCTGCAGAATGCTGGGTGCGCGATATCCATCGAAGCACAAGTCGGCGTACGCGAAATCGTGCACGATGAGCGTGCCGTGCTGCCGCGCCAGCCGCACAATCTCGCGGAAGAAATCCAGATCCACGCAGGTCGTCGTCGGGTTGTGTGGAAACGAGAGCATCAGCAGCTTCGGTTTCACCGACGATGTACGATATACATCCTCCAGGCGATTCAGAAACGTCGCCGGGTCCGGCATCGGGAGCAGGCAAGCCTGCCCTTCCGCCATAATCACGCCGTATTGGTGAATCGGATACGCGGGATTCGGCGAGACCACCACATCGCCCGGACCCACCGTAGCGAACAGCAGATGCGCCAGCGCGTCCTTCGCGCCGATCGTTACAATCGCTTCCGTATCCGGGCTCAGGCTTACGCCGTAGTTCGATTGATAGCGCTTTGTGATTTCATCGCGCAGCCTGGCGATGCCGCGCGATTGCGAATACCGATGATTGCGTGCGTTTTTTGCCGCTTCGACCAGCTTGTTGACCACGACGCGGGGGGTTGCTCCGTCCGGATTCCCCATTCCCAGGTCGATCACGTCGATCTGTGCCGCCCGTGCCTTCGCGCGCATCTCATTGATGACGGCGAAAACATAGGGCGGTAGCTTTTGAATGCGGTAAAACTCGTCGGTATTTTGGAGCATTATACCCATTTTACGATAGGCGGGGCGGAAGTTCCGGGAAACCGTCGCGGCGTCTATTCGCCGGAAACAGGAGCGTTTCTGATTGCGCCCGCTAAGTTCGCCTGCACAGCGAAGCGGCGGGGCGCCGCGCCCACATAGTAGAACGGGTAGCAGGTAATCAGGCTCAGCCGGGCGTCTGGCGCCGGCTGCAGGACCTTCGTATTCTTCGGAGAGACCACTTCCAGATTGTCCACGCGATAGAGAAACGTGCCGCGCTGGGTTTCGAGCACAATGTCATCCCCTTTGCGAATATTCTTCAGCACGCGAAAATGCGTATCGCGATGGCCGGCAATGATGCAATTTCCGGTCTTGCCGGGCAATGCGGACCCAGTCATGTGTCCGGGACCGTGGCGCAATTGCCGCTTTCCGGTGCCTTCGATCACGTAAAGGTCCGTGTGCAGCCGCGGAATGATCAACTTCGCAAATGCTTCCCCTGGTTGAAGCGGAAGTGGCGCGGGTTCGGGAAGGCGCGCCGCATGGAAAGAACCAGGAGCAGGCGCGGAGTGCGATATCGTTTGTTCAAATTGGTTTGCCGCTTCGGCTTGACCCAATCGGGAACCCACATAGTCGCGGGCGCCCAGGAACAGTAAAACCGCTCCTCCGCAAATCAGCACACAGGAAAGAAATGTGCGTGGCCTCCACATGCGTGCTCTCTGCTCCTTCTAAATCAATGGGGATTCAGTCGAACCCCCGAACGGAAACAGCCGCAATGGGCGTTACCGCTTGCGGCGCAGCGTCAGTCCAGCACCGGAAAGGACTCCACCACTCAGCAGCATCATTACCCAACCGGCAGAAGTTTGTGGCATTTGCCTCGGCGCAGGTTCAGTTTCCGCGGGAGTTGTGGTCTGCGCATTCTCGTTTGCAGGAGGCGTATTCTGCGCAACCTGGTTCTCAGAATTCGTATTTTCTGAAGTCGTAGGCTGCGATTCCGGCGGCGGAGTCGTCTGCGCTACTTCACTCTGCGCGGGAGGATTGGCGGATTGAGATGTGGTCGACTCGGGCTGCGTGGAACTCGTTTCACTAGCAGCAGCAGTCTCGCTCGCGCTGGGAGGGGTGTTTTCGTACTTGCCATTGACCGCCACCTCCTGTTGTTCTTGCTGCCGTTCCCTTACGCCGGAGGGGAGCGGGAACTCATATCCGTAGTTCTTACCTTGAATCCAAATCTTGTCAAAGTAATATTCGGGTCCAAAGTGGTGCAAGATTACTTCCGTGTTTTCGGGAGTCTTTTGATCGAGTGTTGGAATCGTCATGGCCGACGTCTTGAACTTCATACCATTGTCGCCATAAATGAGCAGAACATAACTCTTAGAGGCGCTCGGGAGTTCCCGAATTACATAGTGTCCGGGTTGAAGTGTCTGATTTCCTACGGTCACGGAGTATGGAAGGTCGACGGTTACTTTGTCATAGAGAGGGCCCTGGGCCTTGGCGGGAACGGCCAGCGTGCTCAGCCCGAGGGCCAGCGTTCCTATTGCTAGTGCAAAAGTTTTGAGGTTCATATAGTTGCAACTCCTCATTTGAATTGCCAAAGGGCGCGAATAAAAACGGCACACAGATGCAGGCGCCGCCGTGGCACTGATTAAGTTGCAAGCCGCGCGCCAAAGGTGAAATTCACACACGGAGGTAGTTGTTCGCATAACCAGTAAGTGCCGCCACACGTCACTTGAAACAGAAACCAGCGGTAGCGCAGATCGTCAACCGCTCGAGCCGTTTGGCCAACATGAGCGCGTCAAGCGGAACTTGCATCGGACGCCAGGATAGAATAGGTAGCCGATGAAACTATTCCTCCTTTGCGTCCTGGCATTCGCCTCCGCGCTCTTCGCTCAAGACCAACGCCACGTCACTGAACCGGTGATCCCACCCGTTTGTGTCAAGCTTTCGGCGGAACTCACGGCGCAGGGCGCCTCGCTCGCCGCGGCCGACGAATCCAAGCTCGACACGGCCCGCATCCAACACGCCATCGATACCTGTGCTGCCGGACATGCCGTCGAATTGAAGGCCTCCGGAGCCCATAATGCTTTCCTCACCGCTCCCTTGCAATTGCGAAGCAATGTCACGCTGCTCGTCGCCGCTCATACTACTCTGTTCGGCTCGCGCAATCCCCGCGATTACGATCTCACACCCGGCAGTTGCGGTATCGTCAATCAGAAAGGCCGTGGCTGCAGGGCAATGATCAATGGCGACCATGCCATCAACGCCGGAGTCATGGGCGACGGCACAATCGATGGACGAGGCGAAGAGCATTTACTCGGCCAGAACGTTTCCTGGTGGGATTTGGCGCAGGAGGCCAAAGTCAAAAAAGAAAATCAGAACTGCCCGCGCATTCTGGTGCTGACGAATTGTGATAACTTCACGCTCTATCGGATTACTCTCAAGAACTCTCCCAACTTCCACGTGAGTTACCGCAACGGCAGCGGCTTCACCGCCTGGGGCGTAATTATTAACACGCCCAAGACAGCGCGCAATACCGATGGCATCGATCCCGGTAATTCCACCAATGTCACCATTACTCACTGCTACATTCATGCGGGCGATGATAATGTCGCCATCAAAGCCGGTTCCGGTGCTCCAACCACGCACATGACCATTTCCCACAATCATTTTTACACCGGCCATGGCATGTCCATCGGCAGCGAGACCAACGGCGGCGCCAGTGAAATCCTGGTCACCGATCTTTCGATTGATGGCGCTGATAACGGTCTTCGCATCAAGTCGAACGCCAGCCGGGGCGGTCTCGTGCATGGCGTCGTTTATCAGGATGTGTGTATCCGCAATACCAAGAACCCCATCTACATGGATTCCGACTACGAGCACGTAGGCCGCGGTGGCCCGCTCGTCCCGAAATTCACTGGCATCACCTTCCGCAATATTCGCATCGAGGGCGCGGGCAAGCTCACCTTCGATGGTTACGATGCCGAGCACCGTCTCGGCATGACGTTCGACAACGTGACGCTGGCCGATCCCGGCGCGATCCGCATGACCGCCAACCACGCCGACTTTGCTTTTGGACCGGGTCCCGTCAATTTTCGTCCCACCGGGGAAGACGTGAACGTCACCGGCGCCCCGGGCGAGGGAAGTGCTAATGCCTGCAGCGGCAAATTCGTGCCTCTGCCTTCGAGATGATTCGGTGAACCGGTTAGCACGTTCACAGAGCTAAAAGGCCCTTACGCGGATAGTCAAAAGTCGATATGACAGGTTTCGGCATATCGAACATTGACTACTCCGGATGAAATTACACTCAGGACACTGGCAAAGCCGAAGCCGCCACTCCGGCCATTTGTCTCTCATCTCCCTTCGACTGCCTGCTAGCGGTCCGTGCGAGCGAATCGAATCCCCCCTTACCGTTACTCCGAAATGTGTTATATCATAATTCAGACTATGGCACGCAAGCCCAAGGCCGGTCCGGCTTCCGATCCCGAGTTGCTGATTCTCGCGAGCTTGGCAAACGGCTCGAAGCACGGCTACGCCATCATGCAAGACATCGAGTCCTTTTCCAAAAACAAGTTAGGTCCAGGCACTCTCTATACAGCGATCACACGCCTCGTGGAGAAGGGCTGGATTCAGCCCGAAGCGGCCGGGAACCGCCAGCGCCCGTATCGAATCACCAGAGCCGGCGTTCGGCACTTGGAAAGCCAACTGGAGGCCATGCGAAGCATCGCGACGATTGGTTTAAGAAGGCTGCGATTCTCATGAAACGCTTTATCATCCGCCGCTTACTGCTGCTCTATCCCCCCGTTGGCGCAGCGAAATACGGCGACGAACTGGAAGAACTCCTTCTCGCGGAGCCTCTGCGCTTCACTGCAATGCCGGCGGCCGGTTTCGAGTCATAGCAACTGAGATTCGCCGCAAATCATCTTTCCGGAACCTACACCTGCGAATACGCGAGCGGTTGTAGCACGAGACTGCTGATATTCGAGACGGTCGGCGGGTCCAGCTTGAATCGCGGATCATTGGACAGTTTTTTCCAATCCGGGTCGTTGCGGAACTTATCCCAGACCGCTTCAAGTGCCGCGAGATTCGGGAAGCTGAGCATGTATGTCAGGCTCGGCAGCCTCGGCCCGATCAGAGCATCGGCATAAAAGACGCCCGACGCGCCTGCTTTTGCGAAGATGCCGAACTCGCCGTGATGGAACATTTCCACCTTGCGCACGTGGTCCATGTTGGTGGGCGAGACGTAGGTGCGGAGCTGATAGATTCTTTTTTCCTTTTTGGCAGCCGTAGCGGGAACGGTAAGTTTCGGATAACCCGTGAAGGCTCGTAGCAGTGTGCTCTCGATCGTGACATAGGGCGCCGCACCACCGGGAGCGTCCCAGAAAGGCTTCGCAGCCTTCAGAAAGCCCGCGTCTTTTGCCAATTCAACATCGGCCGTCACCAGAGTTTCAAGCTTCGTTGAAGGCAGCAGCAGGTAGTAAGCCGGCGTGTTCGGGCCGAAATAGATCGAGAATACGCCGACGGGTCCGATACCGAGCCGGTTCAACGCTGGGATGAGCGCTCCGGAAAAATACTGGTCAGTGAGCTTCGTTCCCGGGCCGCTTACCAACTGGTAGCGCCGAAGATCATAATATTCGGCCGCGCCCTTACCCGCGGACGATTGAGCGGCCGCTGTGGCTGCGCCGGCCAGGGAGAGGGCGGACGCAGTGACCGAAGTGGAGAGAAAGTTTCTGCGATCCATAGTGTTTCAATTGATGTTTCAGAGTGTATCACGGAAGGAATTTTGCAGCCGCCCACACGACCGACACCCACACGACCGTACCATCTACTATGGAACGAGCCCGATCGGTGCGATGCGGAAGAGCGGGTAAAAGCGGAAGCGGACATGCTCATGATCAAGTCTGAATCAAAGAACGGATCAATGAAATCAGTTAGAGATCGTTTGCGCCCTGGGTCCATTTGCCCCATGGGCGGGATGTCGCGACTCGCCGCTCTGGCGCTCGTGGCCGCGGTTAGTGCATGGGCCGCCGTACCGGGACCCGGGACCATCTTCTCCACGATTCTGAACGGTAGCGGGCAGGATTTCGCTCTCGCCGCGGCTTCCGATGCGGCCGGCAACACTTATGTCGCGGGCCTGACCTACTCGCCCGATTTCGCTGTCTCCCCGGGCGCCGCGCAAACGAAATTCGGGCAGACCTGTGACGTCTGGGTGGCGAAGCTCGCGCCGGATGGGCGTCGCATCTGGTCCACTTACCTTGGCGGCATTCTCGATGATTGGGCCACAAGCGTTGCGGTCGATGGCGTGGGAAATGTCTGGGTCACCGGCTACACGCGATCGCCCGACTTCCCGATCGTGAAGCCGGTTCAACCGATTTACAACAACGCCGCAACGGATGACTACGACGCATTCGTTGCCAAGATCAGCGCCGATGGCTCAACTCTGCTGTACTCCACCTACCTGGGATCGGATTTGGACGACGGCGGGAACGGCATCGCCCTCGACCGAGCGGGCAACGCATATGTGGCCATCACCGGAACCACTACGCGATTTCCCGCTGCTGCCGCATTTGCACCCGGGCAGGCAGGGATTCTGATTACTAAGCTCGATCCGGATGGAGCGTTGCTATGGACTTCGTTTCACGCCGGCGGATCGGCGGCCGGAATTACGCTGGACGCAGCAGGCGCAATTTATGTGACCGGTTCCGCCTCGCCGAATGACGCAACGAAGCCGGCCAGGATGTTCGGCCCGCAGGGCACCGGCTATGCCATCCTCTTCAAGCTCTCGCCCGACGGATCGCGGAAGATCTTTGAGACCGGGCTGGGCGGCAGTGCCGCGGCCACAGCTTCGGGCATCGCGGTCAGTCCGGCAGGCGAGGTATTTGTGGCGGGCACTACGACCTCGGTGGATTTTCCGTTGATGAAGCCGCTGCAGACCTCGCCGGGCGCGCGGCCGCTATGGAAGAGCACCGATGGCGGCGCGACATGGACGCCGTTTGACGATCTGCCATTCGCAATTCCGCAGGCGATGGCCGTCGATCCTTCCTCGCCGCAGACTCTCTATTTATCGAGTGACGATCTCGGTCTGTTCAAGAGCTTGGACGCAGGCGCGCATTGGGTGCCGGCTCATGGCGGAATCGCTGAGACGAAGCTGAGTGTGCTCACCATCGACGCTTCGCACCCGCGGACGCTCTACACTGCGGCTGGAATGAAGGTCTACAAGTCAACGGATGGTGCGGGAAGCTGGTCCCTGATCGATACCGCGCCATCGAACGTGACGCAGATCATCGTGGATCCACAGAATTCAAACGTAGTGTACGAGGCCGCGCGCGATTTGCGGCGGAGCACGGACGGCGGCGCAACCTGGATGAAGTTGGCATTCCCGGGAACCGTGCAATCCCTCGCGCTCGATCCGCACGTCAACGGCCTTCTGTATGCCACGTCAACCCCGGTCTTCTGCGGGTTCTTCTGCTCCGGCAACCAAGTGGGCTATCTATACCGAAGCATCGACGGCGGCGCCACGTGGATTCAAATCCAACCAGATGCGTCGCCCTCGCAGTCGCTAGACTTCACGGTGGACGCTTCGACGAATCCATCCACCGTGTACCTCGGCATGTCGATCCGCACCACCGATGGGGGTGTCACGTGGACGCCTGTGAATCCGCCGTTCAGTTCCACGGGCGTCTATCTGGTATCGATTGATCCGGGCGGAACGTTGTACGTGCCCTTTCCGGGCGCGGGGATCTACGTATCGCATGATCGCGGCGCAACTTGGACCCTCACGGGCACGCCCACGCCCCAGTCTCCGAACGGCGGGCCGGGAATCAATGTGCTCCTCGCATCCGGTTCTTCGGGCACGCTGCTTGCCGAGTTGAATCAAGTCGCCACCGCGGGCTTCGTTTCCAAATTGAGCGCGGATGGCGCGACGCTGGAGTTCTCCACGTATCTGCGCGCGCACGCATCGGTCGAAGGCTTTCCGCTGTTCGCCGCCGAGCCGGCGGCCATGACGGGGCAAAGCTGGATTTCGGGCGTTGCGCTCGATCCCGCCGGAAACATCGTAGTGGCGGGCGGTGTTCGCGGCGCGGATCTGCCGGTGATGAACCCGGCGCAGCCTCATTCGGGCATGGCCGATGCATTCGCAGCGAAGATTGCGCCCGACACCGGCGCACTGCTCTACTCGACATACTTCGGTGGCACGCTGGACGATGCCGCGCTCGCCGTCGCGGTTGACGCGCAGGGAAACATAATCGCTGCCGGACAGACATGGTCCGCCGATTTTCCGCTGTCTGGCAGCGTGCCACAGCCCACCGGCTACAGCGAAGCGTTCATCGTCAAGCTGGCGGCATCCACTCCCGCGATTACAGCCGTGGTGAACGGCGCAAGCTTTCAACTCGGCATCGCGCCGGGCGCGTGGGTGACCATCCGCGGCACGAACCTTTCGAACACAACGCGCCCATGGACATCGAGTGACATTGTCAGTGGGAATCTTCCCGCATCGCTCGACGGCGTCAGCGTGACCATCGGCGGACGCCCGGCCTTCGTCGAATACGTGAGTCCATCGCAGATCAATGTGCAGGCGCCTTCGGATGTCGCGCCGGGCGCAGTGGACGTGTTCGTGACGAACAACGGCCGCGTGAGCGCGCCGGCGCAGGCCCAGATGCAGTCCGTGGCGCCGGCATTCTTTCTCGATGGCGCAACCAACTTCGCGGCGGCATCGCGTCTGCCCGATTATGCGCCGCTTGCGGACCCATCGGCCGTGCCCGGCGCGGTGCCCGCCAAGTCCGGCGATCTGGTGGTCCTGTGGGGCACGGGGTTCGCGTCAGCAGGCGTTCCGGCCGGAGTGGTTGTGCAAAGCCCATCCGAGCCTGCGTCAATGCCGCGAGTGACGGTAGGCGGCGCTGAAGTTCCGGTGGTTGGCGCTGGCGTGGTGGCTGGCCTCGCGGGAGTATTCCAGATCACGATTCAATTGCCCGCCGATGTCGCAACCGGGGCCGTGAATGTCCAGGCATCCATAGCGGGCGCGTCGACCCCGGCAGCAATCTTGTGGATACAGAAATAGCTGAATGAGGAGAAGAGGGCCACGCCGTGCTGGGGAGTCTGGCTTCCCAGCCGGCCTTCAAGATGGACCGACGCCTCCTCAGAATGGCGGGCCTTCCTTTCCAACAGAACCGGAACAATCTGTTCCGTTCCCGCCGTCACGGTCACCGGTCCTGGTAATTCCTTTCACTCTTAGGCGTCAACGATTTCGCACTTACGGACGGAGCCGCTGCAATGCACACCCTGCTATGGTCGAATCAGAAGGCGGTCGCACACCCCGGCCGCCTTCGACGATTTTCATGTTGGCCAACATGCGTCGCATTTGTGGTGGTGCTGGACCCCTGGAGCCCGTGAACGGCTCGCGGCAGTCAACTATAGGTATGGCGTCGACAGGGGACCTTGGAAACTGGTTTCCAAATCTTGCGGTGGAGAGGAAATAGCGCTGATCGTTCCCCCACTGCGTTCCAGAGAGCTGAACCGTCAAATCGAGCGTATAAAAGTAACGCCATCCAGCGATTCCTCTGACCTCGAAGACGCGGCTCAAACCATTGGCGGCCGGATCTCGCACGGCGAAAAGTCCGCACAGCCCCGGCCGCCGCGACGCTCTTTCTCGCGACCCCCTGCCTACCCGTAATCCGTTCGCACACCGTGCGGCCCGATTCCGAGCCGCGACTGCCAAGGAGCGGTCAGAGCCGTCTTCCTTTAAGCGAACTTCCAACTCAGATACTAGCTGACGTTTACACCCTTGGGCGCGAGCGGCAGCGAGCGCAACCGCACCCCCGTAACATCAAAAATCGCATTGGCCACAGCAGGTGCAATCCCCACAATCGGCGTTTCGCCGGCGCCCGCCGATGGAATATCTTTACGATCCAGCAGCACCACTTCGATCGCCGGCATGTCGGTAAACCGCGGCACGCGGTAGCGCGCCAGCCGGTCGTTAAGGATCTTGCCGTTCGCAAATTCGATCTGCTCGAACAGCGCTCCGCCCAGCCCCATCATGATCGCGCCTTCAATCTGATTCTCGAGCTGCAATGGATTCACGATCGCGCCGCATTCAAACGATTCCACTACACGCAGAACCTTCACGGCTCCGCCCGGACGCTCCACGCGCACTTCGGCGCACGTGGCAATGTAGCCGCCCTTTTCAAAACCGGCGGCGATGCCGAAGCCATGGCCCGCCGTCTTCTTGTGGTCTTTCCAGCCGAAGCGATCAGCCGCCGCTTGAATCACATTGCGCAGCCGCTCGTCCGTTGTATTCTTCAAACGGAATTCGAGCGGGTCCATGGAAACCGAGTGAGCCAGTTCATCCATGTAAGATTCGCGTGCGAAATGATTCGCCGTCGCCGCCAATCCGCGATACGATCCTTCCCGCAGCGCTGCCTTCGAGCGATGAAAATGTTCGTTCCCTTGGGGAACGTGATAAGGCGAATTGAGACCGGAAGGTCCGGAATTGTAGTTGTCGAACGACCACGTTTGGATAATCCCGTCCGCCGAAACCGTGGCTGACGCTTTGATCACGCCTCCCGGACGGAAGTACGCCCACGTCATTTCCTCCTGCCGCGTCCAGCCGCGGCGAACCGGCCGGCCGGCCACTTTGGCGATACGCGCGGCTTCGAGAGCGGCATCGCCGGTATGCTTCCCGCCGTAAGCCGCGCCCGTATCGGGCATCATCACATGCACGCTCGTTTCAGGAATGCTGAAATGAGAAGCGAGTTCGCTGCGCACGCCAAAGGGCCGCTGCGATCCCGTCCACACCGTGACCTTGTCGCCACTCCATTCCGCCACCGCTGCGCGCGGTTCCAGCGGAACATGCGCGATGTAGGCGATGTTATACGATTGCGCTGCTTTGGGAGACAGCCCGCCTTCCGCGTTGTTCTCGTAATACGATGCCATATCGGAGCTGCTCGAAGGCTGCGGCGGAGCCGGTGTCCACTCGGCTTTGAGCGCCGCCAGCGCCCGATCCGCTGCGTCCGGTTCCGGTGCGGCAATGGCCACGAAATCGCCCTCGTGCACGACCGTCACTCCGTGAATCGCCTTCGCCGCCGAAGCATCGAACGAAGCCAGCTTGGCGCCGAATGCCGGCGGGTAGAGCACCTTTCCGTAAAGCATGCCGGGGCGCTGGATGTCATACGGATACTTGTGTCTGCCGGTGACGATCTCGTGTGCGCTGACCTTGAGCGTGGGCTTTCCGGCAACCCGCCACTCGGTGGCAGGCGTGAGCGGCGCGCTCGACGAAACGTTCATCGCGAGTTTCTGCCCCTTCGTCAATTCGCCGAAGGAAGCCGAGTGCGAATTCCAGAGGACTTTTCCGCTTTCCACCTTCAACGCAGTGCGGTCGGCTTTCCACTGCTTTGCGGCCAGATCCATCAACGCTTCGCG
The DNA here is from genome assembly GCA_035550475.1 of Bryobacteraceae bacterium. GTDB lineage: Bacteria > Acidobacteriota > Terriglobia > Bryobacterales > Bryobacteraceae > DASZPB01. The sequence continues at coordinate 274,577 of DASZPB010000040.1, forward strand.
AGCCGTAGCCGCTACTTTGCGAAGCTGCGGCCACATGGTCGGCGTCGTCCGGCTGCCGAACGTGCCCATATCAAACGGTGTGAGGGTGGTGTCGCCCATCACCATGTGAATCGACGAGAGCGGCGCGCGCAATTCCTCGGCGACCGCCATTGACAGCGACGTGCGCGAGTTCTGTCCCACTTCCACCTTGCCCGTGTAGACCGTCACCGTGCCGTCTTCGGCAATATGCATCCACGCGCTGATCTGTTCGGGCAGTCGCTGGTTGAAGCCGCGCCGCCGCCCGCCCCCGGATTCCTGAGCGTCGCAGCCATCCGGTATCAGGAACACTACGATGCCTCCGCCGACGGTGGCAAAGAAGTCGCGCCGGGTGATCATGCGCGGCCTCCCTTACGCGCCGCGGCGTGAATCGCGCGAATGATCCGCGGATAAGTTCCGCAGCGGCAGATGTGGCCGTTCATCGATTGCACAATTTCCGCGTCGGTGGGCTTGGGGTTCTCGCGCAACAGCGCGACCGCTCCCAGGATCATGCCGCCCGTGCAGTAGCCGCACTGCAGCGCGTCCTCATCGATGAAGGCCTGTTGCACATGGTGTAAATGCCCATCGTGCGCCAGACCTTCGATCGTCATGACTCGCTTCTTGCCGACCGATCCAACGCGCGCAAGGCAGGAGCGTGTAGGAACGCCATCCAGCAGAACGGTGCACGCGGCGCACTGTCCCTCGCCGCAGCCGTATTTCGTGCCGGTGAGATTCAGATCGTCGCGTAAGACGCTGAGGAGTGAGCGGCCCGCATCTACATTGATGCGGCGCCGGGTCCCGTTAACTTCCAGTTCCATCACCCGTGCCATACATCCATTGTGGCCCAGGCGGGCGGGGCGGGGAAGCCCCCGCCCGGGCGGGAGTTCACGAAACTTTTTTGGCGGTCATCTCTACGGTGCGGTCGCCGAATTGTAAGTTGAGCTTCATTTGGTCGCCGCTGACTGTGCCTTTGTACTCCATTTTGAACTGCTGCCCATCGCGTTCGCGGCTAACTGTAAATGAAATGTTATCCCCGTCAATTTTTCCGTCGGTGATGGGGGCCTGTCCCATGCGGCTCTCCACCGTGCCGGTGAAGGTCGAGCCGTCTACTTTGAACACGAACGTGTTCTCAAAATTGCCATTCGGCGTCTCAATCGATGCTTTCCACGTGCCGGCAATGTCGGCGGCGGAAGCTGTCAGTGCAAGCAGGGCCATCAGAACCAATAGCCATCGCATACTGCGGGAAACTCCTTTCGTTCTCCCTTAAGGTGGATCTGGCAAGAACTAGGTTACAGCCTGCGTACCTTCTTTACAGCAGGCTTCGACTCGCTTCCGCGCCCGGTATGACGAAGTAAAAGTCCCGGGAAATTGGAGCGTCAATCTGTGACATCTAATGATTGACATAGTGTTAGGCCCAGAATAGACTGTCAGAGATCCGTCCACCCTAATTGCAAGCGCCATGCCGCCGAAGTAGCGAATGGCGAGACGAGCTCTTCCGTCGGGAGAGGCCGACAGCGGTGTTATCCGCGCCGTCGAAGGTGGCCGAGGATCAGGCCCCGAGAAGGAGCGTTATGCGAACCCGCGAGGCGGCCCTGATGTTTCCTATCCTCTGCAAGCTCCGAACAGCGAATACGGGCACGAGTCGCTCAACTGGACTCTCCAGCCCGACCCGGGAGCACCCCCGGTCGTCCGCGGATCGGTGACCCATGACCGCAACTCGCGATCTGTCATTCGACACGCTGCGGCTCGAGCAGAACGGCCGCGTCCTGACGGCGCGCTACTCGACCCCGCCTTTCAATTTCCTGACCATGGCCGGCATCCGCGACCTCGACCGGCTCACGGATAGCGTGGATCAGGACGAGACGATTGGCGCGGTCGTGCTTACCGGGGGTGTGGAGAGCCGCTTTCTCACGCACGCCGACCCGCGCGAGTTCGGTTCTTTCCAGAAGCTGCCTCACCCGCAACTTTCGATGCGCACGATGGAATTCGTGGTGCCGCCGCTCAACCTGGTGCTGGGAATCCCGGGGGTGGTGCCGGCGCTCGAGCGGTTTGGCGGAGTTGCCGGAAAAGGGCTCGCCATGGGGTATCGCTGGAGGCGGACCGTACTCCGAATGAACCGCTCTCGCGCCGTCTACATCGCGGCGATCAATGGTCCGACACTGGAGGGCGGCCAGGAAATCGTTCTCGCCTGCGATCTGCGCTACGCCGCTGACGCCGCGGCCCTGCGCATGGGGCAACTGGAGATGCTCGTGGGCGTGATACCGGGCGGCAGCGGCACACATCGGCTGCTGCGCATGCTCGGCACCGCGCGCGCCCTCGAGCACATTTTCGAAGCTGCGCCGGTGACGGCGGCCGAGGCCCTCGCGCTCGGCCTGGTTCATCGGATCGTGCCCGAGCAGCAGCTCCTTGTCGAGGCTCAGGCGACCGCCGCCCGGCTCTCGCGCCGGTCCCCGATGGCGATCGCGGCGGTCAAGCGATGCCTATACTTCGGGTCGCATCTCTCCATCGGCCGCGCGCTCGATCTCGAATTCGCCGGATTCCTGGCGACCGGCTTTTCGCCCGCCTCTGGCCGTGCCCTCCAGCCTTTTCTGGATGATTTGAAGCGCCTTGGCGACACCCCGGAACTGGCTGATCCGGAGCCGTGGGTCGAGGGCACAAGGGTCGATCTGGTCGGGTGAATCGAAGGAGGTTAACGCATGAAACGGCACGGCAAACCGATTTTCGAGACGTGGACGAACTATCTGATCTACCAGGACGGCGGCGTCTTCGATTCGCAGCCGCAGAACATGCCGGGCACCGAGTTGGAGACGAAGCAGCTCAACAGCCTAGCGTGAGGCTTCTGGCGCCAGGATCTGCCCATCACCAACTGCCGTCTGTCCAATGGTCAGCGGCTCGGCATCGAAGAGCTCAGGATCGGCCGAACCATCCCGCAGATGCTCGTTACTGTCCTGACGCTCGGCTTCTGGGCGCCCACGATGGTTAGCTGGCGTGGGTGCCGCCCGCCCATCCAATCCGGAATCCTGCGCTGAGGGCCTGAAGATGATCTGTCCCGAAAAAGAGGGCCCGCAAGCATGGGCCGGCGTTCACGTGACGCACCGGACCACAGTTGCCGAGGTCTACAACGTCGACAATGTCGGTCCTCACGGCCGGCTGCTGTCGGGGTGGGAGATGTTCCGGCACGCGGGCGAGGAACTCGACAGCCTGATCCGCCAGGCCCGCGATGCCGGCACGCGCATCCTCCCGATCGGCGCGGGATGGGCGTTATCGAAAATCAACATCACCGATGGCTGGCTGGTGAACACGAAGCTGCTGAACGGCTGTTACGACGTCGACGACAACTACTTCGATGCCGCGTATCCGGAGGAGCGGCGGCGCAACCTCGTCCTCGCCCAGGCCGGCATGCAGATCGCCGAACTCAACACCTATCTCGAACTTCTCCCGCGGATTCATTCCAACCGGCGGGCGATTCAGGCAGCGGGCATCGGCAACGGCCAGACCGTCGCGGGCTCCGTCTCGGGCAACACGCATGGATCGCAACTGACCTACGGCGCGATGCCCGACTTCGTCACCGGCATACATCTCGCGACCGGCAGCGGCCAAACACTCTGGATTGAGCGCCGCTCGAAGCCCGTCATGAACCAGGACTTTGTGCAGAAAATCGGCGCCCGGCTGATCCGCGATGACGATGTCTTCAACGCGGCCGTGGTCAGCTTCGGCACGTTCGGAATCATCGCCGCGCTCGCGGTGGAGACCGCCCCTATCTACCAACTCCTGTTCCCGCCGATCGTCGACATCAGCTATGCCGATCTGAAGCAGAAGCTCAACCGCTTCGCCGCGGGTCAGATTCCCGAAGGCCTGTATCACTACGAGTTCATCTTCGATCCCTTTACCCGAACGCAGATGGCCATGGAGGCGAGTGCGCCGAAGGTGCCGTACGAGCCCGGCATACCGACGCCGAAACCCCGCTGGATCATCCGCGACAAGAACGGCTTCGCGCCCGGCGTCCACATCCTGAAGATCCTCGGATTGCTCACCGCCATCGTGCCGCCGGGTGTCTTCACGGGCATCGAGTTCAAGCGCTACCGCGAAAATGCCCTGCTGGATAATGTTCGCGGCAGTCCGGGGCAGATCTACACCTCGTCGATTTATTACCTCGAGGGATACATCGAAAGCGCCTTCGCGGTCTCGGTCAAGGACGCGGCGGCGACGATCGACCTTTCCTCGAAGGTGTCGCAGGATTTGCGCCTCCCGTCTATCTACCAGGTGCGGCTGTGCAAAGCCTCGACGGGAACACTCGCTTTCACGCAACACGAACCGATCGCGGCGGTCTTCGAGGTTGGAATGATCCATGACCAGCGGTTCCCCGAGTACGAGCGCCGGCTGGACGAAGAGTTCCGGAAAGCCGGAATCCGCTACACGATGCACTGGTCGAAGAACTCCGGGATCAGTCCGGAGAAGCTGAAGCATATGTACGGCGAGGCAAAGATCGCGAACTGGAAGACCGCGCGGCGGACGGTCTTCGGCAATGACCAGGCGTTGATGAAACTGTTCGAAACCGACGCGATGGTTGAAGCCGGGCTGGCGACATAGCGGGTACTTGTCTTTCTGGAGGAACGGAACCCGGCCAGTGACCGCGCCGCGATGCAGATCCGCTGGTCAAGCCGGCATTGAAAACGTAATTGATCCAACACTGGTCTTTCGGGTGCACTCCTGAATATGTAATTGCTCTTTGAGAGGCTTACGCGCACAGGCCTTGGGAACGTCGAAACAGGATTTTCCATTTGCGCGTCTTTTTGTGTCTTTTCCCGGTAATGAGAGGAAATCTCCCGGAAAAGGCCTGCGGGCTAATGAATGATCACTAACATTAAGATGCATTCAGGCGCGCAACGCACAAAGCCGCGTTTGCGTTTGTCATCTTGTTGGGAGGTTGATGAGCATGAAACGGAAGCTGCTGGCCACCACGTTCGTTTTCTTAGGCACAATTCTTGCCGGATGCGGGGGCGGAGGTGTTTACGCGGTCCGTCTTGGACCCCCACCGCCACCGCGATATGGAGTAGTTGGTATTGCGCCCGGTCCCGGTTATGTCTGGACCGACGGCTATTGGGATGCTCGAGGCGGGCACTGGAATTGGGTGCAAGGCCGTTGGGTGCGCCCGCCGCGTCGGGGATCGGTTTGGGTACCCGGTGAGTGGTATCAGAGCGGCCATGGATACCGCTTTCGCCGGGGACACTGGCGTCGCTAGCGTCTGAAGCTCTGATACGGGGCGCTCGCGGTTTCCGGATATGAAGATCCGGT
>DASZPB010000041.1:0-8919 GCA_035550475.1 Bryobacteraceae bacterium
TAAAAACCGGCACAAGCGGCGGCCAGCCAATCTTCGAGAATTAACCCGCAAAATTCAAGCAACGTCGTGAGGCGCCAGCGTGCCAAGCCAGCTCTTCCGAAAATTGATTATTTCACAGGCCCTTGCGCGCGCGGCTCGGAATGTTGCTCACGTCATCGAATCACCTTGCCGGGACGCGACCGCGAGGGAGCGTTGGTTCGGGCACTTCACTACTTCTCTTGCTACACGAATTCATCACGAATTGACATACCGTGAGTCCCACGCACCAAACCAAGTACGCGCGTGTAAAATGATCCAGGGACGTTCCTCGATTTCTCGTTTTCACGGAGATCTCATGAATCGTTTATGGATACTCGCGGCCCTGGCTTCCGCCTGCTGCTGGGCGCAATCCGCCTCGGATTGCCAACCGGCGCCCTCCAACCGAGCCGGCGCGGCCTACCCGTGCCTGCATTCCGATCTGCGCGTGACCTTCCGGATCAACGCGCCCGATGCGCACAAGGTGATGGTCTCAACCAACAACTCCGATAGCGGAATGGGGAAAGTGCCGGTCAACCTCACCCGCGAGGCCGACGGCGCATGGAGCGCGACGCTTGGCCCGATGGTCCCCGGCTTTCACTATTACTGGTATGTCGTGGACGGCATCGAGGTCAGCGATCCCGCGAGCGAATCCTACTTCGGCCACAACAAGGAGCTCAGCGGCCTCGAAGTTCCCGAGAAGGGAGCGGAGTTTTACGCTCTGAAGGACGTTCCGCACGGCGATGTCCGCATCCATTTGTATTACTCGAAGAGCACGAACGCGTGGCGGCGCGCATACGTGTACACTCCGCCGGATTACGACCGCCGCGTCAACGAGCGTTACCCCGTCCTTTACTTGCAGCATGGAGCCAACGAAAACGCGTCCAGTTGGAGCCGGCAGGGCAGGGCCAATCTGATTCTGGATAACCTGATTGCCGCCGGGAAGGCGAAGCCGATGATTGTGGTCATGGAGACCGGCTACGTTACGCCCCCCGCGGCTCCGTTCAGCGCGGCATCGGCGGCACCCCAGCCCGCGGCAGCGGGGCGCGGCGGGTCACGCGGCGGCAGGGGGCCTGGTTATTCCGGCTTCGAAACCATCGTCATTTCCGATTTGATTCCGGCAATCGATAGCACGTTCCGCACCATGGCGGATCGCGACCATCGCGCCATGGCCGGCCTCTCGATGGGCGGCGCGCAGACGTTGCAGATCACGCTGGCTCACCTGGACAAATTCGCCTGGATCGGCAGCTTCAGCGCGCCTCTGCGCAACTTCGATGTGAAGACTGCTTACGAGGGAGTCTTCGCTGACCCCGCGTCCTTCAACCGGAAAGTGCACCTGCTCTGGATCGGAGCCGGAACGGTCGAAACGGCCATGCACGACGGTGCCAAGAACATGCATGATGCGCTGGACAAAGCCGGCGTGCACAACGTTTTCTATGAATCGCAGGGGACGGCCCACGAGTTTCAGACCTGGCGCCGGGACCTGGCCGATTTTGCGCCGCGTCTCTTCCGTTGAGCGAGGGTGGCTTCTCAAGCTTTCCGCAGAGACTAGTTAGCGGCATTCGAGCAGGACACAAACTGGCATTGCGCAGGATTTCTTCCGAGGTGGTTGTGGTTGGCAGCGTCACTCAGCCAGCGCCGAACGAATCAGGGAGCGGTAGGACTTCCGGGCGTACGGTACTTCGACGAAGGTGGCTGGGTACACTTCGGCTGCACGGGAATGTGCGGTAGGAGAAAAAAGGTACGTTGCGGCGGCCGGGGCTACGCGGACTGTTCGCCGTGCGGATCCGGCCGCCAATGGTTTGAGCCGCGTCTTCGAGGTCAGAGGAATCGCTGGATGGCGTTACTTTTATACTCTCGATTTGACGGTTCAGCTCTCTGGAACGCAGTGGGGGAACAATCAGCGCTATTTCCTCACCACCGCAGGATATGGAAACCAGTTTCCACGGTCCCCTGTCGACGCCATACCTATAGTTGACGCCGCGGGCCGTTCACGGGCTCCAGGGGTCCAGCACCACCGAAAATGCAACGCTTCGTGGCCACGAAGAAAAACGGTTGGGAGGGCCGCGGTGGGCGGCTCCTGCCTGATTCGAAGATAGCAAGTGGGTGGGTTGTTGCAGCGAGTGGCGGGCCTATAAATACGTTGTGGGTAAGGCTTGGAAATATTTTTTGGTTTGGTGAACGGGGGTGGCACTGTACTGTTGAGATTCTTCACCGAATCAGCTCGTTTAATGAAAATCGCGCAGCTCAGACCCGTTTCGCCCATTTAGCCGGAGCGAAGCGTAGCAGCCAGCGAGGACGGCGAAATGAATCTGCCGCTGGTGCCACAATCTTGTTATGCACCCGAAGCTGAATCGCGTTTTATGCGTTCTCGTGCTCGCGCTTCCGGCGTTCGCACAACTCGACTCCGCTCAATTAGCGGTTAAATTCGGCGCGCCGCTCAACCGGCAGACCTTTCGCGTCCCGCCAGGGTTCGATCTGGTCGTAGACTACGGAACCGGCAATCAGGTATGTAAGCTACAAGTCCCCGCGTTAATGCCTACGGACGCTGGAGTCCGGAACACGGCCGACATGAACCAAAAGATGCGTGCCTTCCTCGAGGACCTGGTGCCAAATTCGGCGCGGGGCAAGAATCTGGGGCAATTGATGTCTCAAACGGGAGCGTTTTCCAGCGTAAGTTTCGACGAGTACGAGCACGTGACGTTCGTCGAAACGCACAGTGGATCTAACGACACGATCACCGTCACATTCAAAAACACCGGTTGCCAACAGACTGAGCATGTCGCCAGATAAACGGGTAACAGTAGCCTACTCAATCTCGAAATCCAGATGCCCGGATGCAGCGGTAAGTCCCGGCTTCGGGCCTCGCTTGTTCGGGGCGTAATTGCCTTGCCCATGCGATTCTCGTCATGTTACACTGCTCGCGCTGTGCGATTTCTCACGTTCCTTACGCCGTTATTCGCGTCCGTCCTGTTCGCGCAAACGGCTCCCACCGCAAACCAATTGGCGCAAAAGCTTACTAGCCTGCATGATGCCTGGGGCGTACGGGCCAGCAGCCCGAATGTGAAGCTCGCGATTGTCGAACAGTCCCACGTGGGCGCCGAATTTCGCTATCGCCTGCAAGCTACCGGCATTCCTGCCGGCAGTGTGTTTACTCTGTTCGCGTGGCCTGTGACACAACGGGAACCGGCAGAAGTTCTGCGTGGCGTCACCTTCAATGATGTGGGCATTGCCGTTTGTGCCGGACGCCCCGGCACTTGCGGCGATGCCGCAAAGCCCAATGATCCTATTGATATCCCTTTCCGCCCGATTGCCGGCCAGCCTGTGCGCCTCGGCATTGTTTCGCAGGATGGCGCGGTAAAGGCATTCGCCAAGATCGTACCGCTGCCGCTAGAGGGCGAAGACAAAGGCTGCCGGGTGAGTGCAACGTTGCTCACGCCGGGGGCTGAACTCGTATTGGTGGAGGGTACCGGCTTTGCCCCAAACAGCGAACTTACAATGGCTATGGACTCCGAAGGCGAAAAGCATGATGCCAAAGGCAAGGTTGATGAGCACGGCCGTTATATCTCTGCGCTGATGCCCTATAAGCAGGGGCTGGCGCGGGGCACTGTAAGCGTTCGCCTTAAGGGTGGGGGGTGCTCGCCAAGTGTAAGTGTGCCTTGGGGCAAACGGCAATAACTTCCGATTTACCGTGAGGCGGCGCCGGGGAGTATTCGGGACTCAACCTCGAAATCCGATGCCAGACTCACGGAACGGCCACTCGTGGAATTCGGCTCATAAAGGATCAGTCGCCCGGCACGGTAGGAGGTTCTCAGGAGCCTTGGGGTTATGTAGGCTGTCCCCGAATCGCCAGGAGCCTTGGGGTTATGTAGGCTGTCCCCGAATCGCCGTCCCCGAATCGCCCCGAATCGCCCCGAATCGCCCCGAATCGCCCGAATCGCCGTCCCCGAATCGCCCCCGAATCGCCCGTCCCCGAATCGCCCCCGAATCGCCCCGAATCGCCGGACCATTCAGCATCTACAACTTAGCTATGAAGCAATCAGGAGGCGCGAGATGTTCGGTCTCAAATGGCGTAGCATGCTGAAGGAGTTCGCTTATATTGCTGGTGCTAGCATGTTGATGTTGGCTTTATATCGTGTGGTAGTACCGTGGTTATCTCGGCCTCCTGATTATCGATATATCGCAGAAGTGAAAAGACGGATTGCGAGATACCCGGTTATAGCTCCAGGGAAATACCTGATGGCACGAAAAGCGAACCTAAGTAAACATCCGTTTGCTTTGTTCTTGATGGTTTCTCCAGATTGCGTCTTTTGTGTTCGGAGCGAACCTTTCTACCGAAGGCTGCTGTCCGAGGCGAGGAACCAGGCATTTCCGGTCTTCATCTCGCTGCCGAAGGTAAGCCAAGCGGGCGGTTACATGTCCGATTCCGGGATTGAGCGCGCACAGTTCCTTGATTGGGAGGATCTGAGCAGGCGTGTGCAGGCAACGCCGTCGATTGTTTTCGTCGATTCGGGAGGAGTCATCCGTCGAGTCTGGATTGGGCAGCTTGGTGAAACCGCTGAACACGAAGTTATTAATGCCATCGACAATCCGTGGAATGTGCATCTGCCGGTGCGGAGTTTGGCTTCCGGCGTCCAGATGCTCAAGTTACGAGATTTGAAAAGTATGCGCTCCGCCGTATCGGTTAGACTGATCAACATCGCCGAGCGAAGCTCCTTTAAAACGGAACACATCGAGGGAGCGGTGAATATTCCTTTCGGCGAGTTGGCTGCGCGGGCTGTATTCGAACTGAAACGCTCTGACCTCAATATTGTTGACTGCACGGCAGAGCTGGACGACCGCTGCTCGGCGGCAGTCGAAACTTTGAAGGATCTGGGCTTTCGAGCTGCCGCTCTTGATGCGAGTCGGTGACTTGAGGTGGAAGGGGCAGTCCAGGAGGGAAGACAGAGATGCACATTGAACGGTTATACGGTCGGCCATGCGCGAGGCTCGGGTTGCGGTTATCATGCGTGGCACTGTTGCTTTTGACCTTTCAGGCGCCGACATTATGTGCCCAATCTCGACCAGAGGGGACACCTACGGAGGCGTCCCCTGGGAGCGGTACCCGTCAAACTAGCTCAATTGAAGGGACTGTCCTCGATGCCGCCACGGGGCGGCCGATCCCAAATCTTCTGGTCAGGCTATACGGTCCTGGCCAGTCCATATCCCCGGTTCGGACTGACGCAACGGGCCGATTTCGCTTTGACCAATTGAATGAGCAGGCGTTCGGAGTGACCCTAGATCGAACATCGGGCTATTTTGCGCAGGACTTGCGGATCAGCCTACAAGCGGGTAAAAAGGTGTCGGGAGTTGAGTTGAAAGCATTCAAAGCTGCCGTTATTAGTGGTCGAGTACTCGACGCGCGCCGGCATCCCGTAACGGGCGCGAGGGTCATTGTATTAGGGGGCACGACGCCGGGTGGGCGATATCCGCCTGGGATAGAGGGCTCTGCGACAACCAATGACCTCGGCGAGTATCGATTCGGTGGCCTCCCGCCAGGAAACTATCGACTGATGGTAACGCGAGCGCCTCTGAAGATTTACCCCAAGCCGCTAAAAACCGACGACGACCCTTCGCTTTTAAAACCAGTATTGGCTGACGTGGCGAGTTACTATCCGAGTTCAGGTTCGCTTGACACAGCCGGGTTCATCACCCTCGCTTTGGGCCAGGTTCTGGAGGGCGCAGATATCTCCATCGTCCGCGAGGAGACAGTGTGCATTCAATCCAGGATCGTGGGTGGCGAAGCGCAAAATGGGCTGGCAGTGATCCGTGTTGAGTCGGAATCGTTTGGGTCGGCGGCAGTGGCGCGAGGCGAAATCGGTGGCACTGGCGGTTTCGAGGTTTGCGGGCTACCGCCGGGGAACTACCATTTGGTTGCCAGTCTGGCCGATAATAAATCCGAAACGCGCTGCGCCTCGGAGTCGTTTAGCATTGCGTCGCGCGGTATGCGCCTACCCGACATGTACCTACGACCCTTGGTTGCGATTTCAGGCCGGCTCTCCATTGACGCGGAAGGTGAAAAGCATGCGTTTCCGGGCCCCGCCACGATTTATCTGCTTCGCCCATACGGATCCAGTATTTTCGGTGAACGAACTTTTGCCCGAGTCGACCGAGAGGGATCATTTACAATTCCGGCTGTCTTACCAGATGAGTACTGGCTCCAGGTGAATGCACCAAAGGGATTCTACGTTAAGTCCGCGACAATGGCCGGTACAGACGTCTTGCATAACCGGCTGAATGCCGCCGGCGGCGAGCTTGATGTGGCGCTTGGACAAGATGGCGCTACTGTTACGGTCGAAGTAGTGGATGATAATGGCCGCCCGATACCCTTTGCTATAGCCATTCTTGGCCGTAATCGCCTCCAGCCTGCATTCGCTCCAAATGACCTTGTTGCCCGGCCTACCGACCAGAATGGTCGAGCCGTTTTTGACGGCATAGCGCCGGGCGATTACCGGCTTCTTGCGTATGACGATCTGTTGGATGAATCTGCACCAATGAGCGCAGAGTTCTTCCAAGCGCATGAGCCGGCAGGCGACGCGATAACCTTAGGTCCTGGGCAGGACGAGAGCGTGCGTTTTAAAACCCTACATTTGCAGCGGCAGAATTGATCTTCGCATGCGCTCGGTTCTTACTTGCTTGGCGGCCTGTTGTTTGCCGGCGATGGCCTCAGCCGGATTACTGCAAGGCCATGTCATTGAACTGCACTTCGGTTCGCCGGTAGAGCAGGCCCAAGTATCACTCATAAGCCTATTTGGCAGGCATACAAGCGTCAAGATCGAGACGGCGGAGGATGGCGGCTTCAGTGTGCCCGGGATAGCCACCGGGCGTTATCGGATAGACGTTTCGAGGACTGGTTACGCAGACACCTCTCTGTTCGTTGCTGCACAAGAAGGCAAAACCACTGTCCTTATTCGGCTTGCTAAGGCCGGCGTAATTTCGGGGAGAGTGATGACGAACGCTGGTGTTCCTGCCAGCGGCCTCTCCGTGTTTGCCCTGGCGCGTACACCTGGCACGCGAGCCCTGAAACGACTTGGAAACGCAGTTGGGACGGTTGACGATCGTGGATTCTACCGGTTGTATGGACTTCCGCCGGGTGAATATACCGTGGCCGTATCCGCCTCCGGTGAGGGCGCCGGGGTTACGATCCTCGGCGGCGGCCAAACTCCAAGCACTCTATCGATCATGAGCGGTGACGAATATCGGAATATCAATCTGACGTTGGAACCTCGGCCGGTTTACTCAATAGAGGGCCGCCTTGACCCATTTGAACCAAATCACAACATCAACGTGAGCCTGGTACTTCACGATATTCCTAGTATCTCCGTGGCGCACACAGAGGTAGACAGCTCGGGTAACTTCCGCTTCGGACGCGTCCAGCAGGGCTCCTACGACGTTCTCGCCTCTGGACCCTACAGCTATAAAGTTAACGGAGGGTTTGGCGGGCCTCTTGGTCGCGACCCAGTCTTCGGCCGGTCCGCAGTCGATATAGACGATCGGAGCGAGAATGGCATCCTGCTACCGATGAGGCGCGGACGGGCTGTGGCATTTCGCCTTAGTAGCGTCAAGCCCACCGCCGATAATGCAGCTTGTGGGGATCACGCTACGCTTCGGCTGTCTGCAATCGACGCGTGGGGTGGAAGCACCGGCCGCGAAGTGGAAGTCAATGCAAAAGGGGCTACGCCCGTAGCAGGCTTGGCGCCGGCACATTACGCGGTTGCAGTACGCGGGCTTCCACGCTCCTGCTATTATCCCGGTGACTCCGTTTTGGACCTCACAGGTGCGGTTCCTGAGGTGGTAACGGTACGCTTGGCGCAGGCGGCTTCACTCGATGGAAGACTGGTCAATGCCGGCCACGCCGACCCAAAAGAATTCATCGTCCTTCTTTGGCGAGAGCGCCCATTAGAAGGAGAACCCGCATTTGTGATCGCGATACCGGATCCGGAAGGCCGGTTCTTTGTGAAAGATCTCCGCCCGGGTAAATTCCGCATACAGGCGACATTGTTGCGAAAATGGTCCGAATTACAATGGGAGGCTAATACACGTTCGATCCTAGAATTCGAATTGGCGCCTGGAGTTACGAATATGGAATATCCTCTTCCGGTGGCCCGGGCGCATTCCGTAGTGCCTGGTTATCCTGGGAAAGAAGACGCTGCTAAAGCCGACCGCTGAAAGCTATCCGCTGAAAGCTGATTGCCGATACCGGCCATCGCGGAACCACAGCGCTGCCGTGTAGCCCGCGGGGGCGGGTTGCACGTCAACGCTTCGGGCAACGAATCGAAGCAGACGGCGGCCGCCAACACCGCCGGCAAGGATCCGCGATGCGCTACCAGCAAGACGGAAGCCGGTTCTTTGCTCCCGAATACGCGCGAACGCCAACCTTCCACCGTTTCCGGCTTCTTTGAGAACGCCAGTTGCGCGGCAGCGTGGGGCGCATCCCCCAGGTGCCAGAATTGCTCGACGAGATGCTCGCCGGGCGGGCCGCCAGCCTCGTCCAGGATGAAGAGCACATCCGGCTTCGAGGAATCTCGAGGAATCTGGGGACGAGGAATCTGGGGACGGACGGAACGTTTCGGAGGAATCTGGGGACGGGAATCTGGGGACGGACGGAACGTTTCGAGATTTCTCCATACGGCCGCCGGCCGAGGAAGCCAGCGGCCAAATCCGCGCAGTCCGTGCTCCCTTTTCTTGCGCGGCGTCACATTCCGTCTTTGCCGAACCCTCTCAAGCCTAATGCCACTTAGTTTTGCTCCTCCTGACGGGTCGGGAAATGGTACCCACGGCCCCAAACTGCTCGCGGATAGAATCGGCGCTTGGTGCGATTCGGAAGCCGGCATCGTGCCACGAGATCGATCATCCGATCCAGTT
>DASZPB010000042.1:0-248400 GCA_035550475.1 Bryobacteraceae bacterium
TTGGCCTTCTTGAGGGCATCCAGCCGGTCTCGCTCGGCCTGGTTCATCAGTAGCTGTCCTTCGTCCACCCCTCAGGCTGGACCCTGTCAATAGGACATTTCTACTTTGCCCAAATAGGACATTCTCACTTTGCTGCGACACTCCGGGTGCACCCCATTCCCCACGGCGCTAAAAGAATGTAAAATACAACTGCCATTGGAAGGCCCAGTGCGCAAGGGCCCGTACGAATCGCGCACCGGGAATTCTCCCGTGATAGACACCACGGCAAGCCACAAGCCGGTTGAATTTGTCACGAAAGTGGTTGATATTGCAGCAAAAGAAGTAACATTTGGAGCATGTGAAACGCCACGGATAGAGTAGTGTTGGCAGGGCTCCCGAAATACCGGGATAGGCGATTCGTGAAAAGGAACATAGGGATGCGTACTGAAGCTCACGCGCTGGCTGTGGCCCTGTCCGTGGCCGGACTGCTGTTCGCGGCGGGACCAGCGAAGAAACCCTCTTCTGAAACGGGCGGCTCCACTGCCGCCACTCCGGGTTTTGATCAATCGGTAAAGCCGGTGCTGACCGGAACGTGCGCGTTGTGCCACAACGCCCAGGTCTCCTCGGGCGGCATGAACATCGAGCCCTTCACGCAGGCGAGTTCCATTGCGCAGCATCGCGAAGAGTGGGAAATCATTCTGCGAAAGATCCGGTCCGGCGAGATGCCGCCCAAAGGCGTGCCCCGCCCTCCGGAAACTCAGATGAAGGCGCTGGTCAATTATGTTCAGGGTGAGTTCGATCTTCAGGATAAAAACACCAAGCCCGATCCGGGCCGTGTGGTGGCTCATCGTTTGAATCGCAACGAATACACCAATACGATTCGCGACCTGCTGGCAGTCGATTTCCGCGCGGAAAAAAACTTTCCCACGGACGATTCCGGCTACGGCTTCGACAACATTGGCACCGTACTGACAGTTTCGCCGGTGCTCATGGAAAAGTATCTTGCCGCAGCCGAGACCATTGCTGCACGCGCCGTTGGCGCAGACCCGCTGCCCAAGCCGATCGAGGTTCAGTATGACGCCAAGGATAAGACGATCCGCCGCCCCGACCTGAGCACGATTGAAGCCACGCACCGCGTCGATTTCGACGCTGAGTATGTAGTGCGCTTCGGGCTGCCGGGCGAACGCGCCGCCGACGCCAAGCCAGTCATGATGGGCTTCTGGATGGATGGCAAGCTGCTGAAGACGATTTCGGTTGAGACTAAGCCCTCGGGCCTGGTCTATTTCAATCCGTATTCGGAAGCGCAGATGCGGCTTTACCTGCCTGCGGGCGATCACGTTTTCCGCGCCGGTTTCATCAATGACGATTTCGTCAAGACTCTCACGCCCAAGGAAGCTTATAGCAATAAAAAGAACAAATTTCTGGATTCGATGACCTTTGTCGGCCCGTACGCTTCCACAGTGGAGAAGCCGAGCCGCAAGAAGATTTTCATTTGCGACCCGAATTCCGGAACGGCCTGCGTGCAGAAGATTGTCGCCAGCCTGGCGCACCATGCATACCGGCGGCCGGTGACGCCAGCCGAAGTCGCCTCGCTGATGAAGTTCGTGACTTTGGCCAAAACGCAGCACCAGTCGCCCGAACAGGGCATCCAGCTTGCCTTGGAAGCGATCCTCGTATCGCCTGAATTCCTCTTTAAAATCGAACACGACGCCAAGCCGACCGATCCAGCGGCTATTCATCACATCTCCGACGTCGAACTGGCTTCGCGGCTCAGCTACTTCCTGTGGAGCTCGATGCCCGACGACGAACTCTTAAGTCTGGCGGAAACGAACAAGTTGCACGA
Organism: Bryobacteraceae bacterium; assembly: GCA_035550475.1. Lineage (GTDB taxonomy): Bacteria > Acidobacteriota > Terriglobia > Bryobacterales > Bryobacteraceae > DASZPB01. The sequence continues at coordinate 1,823 of DASZPB010000042.1, forward strand.
TCCGGCCGTGCTCAATGCGCAGGTGAAGCGTATGTTGGCCGATGACCGCTCTTCTGCCTTCGCTGCCAATTTCGCCGGCCAGTGGCTCGAAATCCGGAACCTGGACTCTGTGAAGCCAGACCCGCAAAGATTCCCCGAATGGAATCCGGATCTGCGCGACGACATGGCGACCGAGACGCGGATGTTCTTTGAATACATCCTGCGCCAGAATCGCCCAATCACGGATTTTCTGAGTGCTGATTACACATTCCTGAACGCCCGGCTGGCGAACTTCTATGGCATTTCGGGGATCACGGGCAACGATTTCCAAAAGGTAACGCTCACCACAGATCAACGCGGCGGCGTACTGAGCCAGGCCAGCGTGCTGACGGTTTCCAGCTACCCGAGCCGGACCTCTGTGGTGATTCGCGGCAAGTACGTGCTCGATAATATTCTGGGTGCTCCGCCGCCTCCTCCGCCGCCGGATGTGCCGCCGCTCGATGAAGCCGCTGTCGGAACCACGGCCTCTCTGCGGCAGCAGATGGAAAAGCATCGGGCCAATGCGGTTTGCGCTTCCTGCCACGCCAAGATGGATCCGCTCGGTTTTGGCCTGGAGAACTATAATGGCATCGGTAAATGGCGCACTATGGACGGCAAGTTTCCGGTGGATTCGAGCGGTACGCTGCCCAATGGCCAAACGTTCTCTACCCCCGCCCAGATGCGCACTGTGCTTCTCAGCCAGCTTCCCGATTTCGCGCATTGCGTGATTGAAAAAATGCTGACGTATGCGCTGGGCAGAGGCCTGGAGCCTTACGACCGCCGCGTGGAAGAAGACATTTATAAGCAGCTTTCCAGTTCCGGCTATCATTTCCAGGATCTGATTTTTGAAATTGTGAACAGCGTCCCGTTTCAGGAACGGCGGGGCGAGTGGATCGAGACGAAGAATTCGCAGCAACCCAAGGAGATGGCCCGAAGATGATCACGCGCAAATCCCTTCCCAGAAGAACCTTTCTGCGAGGCATGGGGACCGCAGTCGCGCTCCCCTTCCTTGACGCTATGGCCCCGGCGTTTGCGGCCAGCCGGATGCCCGGCAAGGCCCCTGTTCGTATGGCGTTCGTGTACGTGCCGAACGGCATCATCATGAATCAGTGGAATCCCACGTACGAGGGAAAACTCGGCGAACTGCCGCGCGTGTTAAAGCCACTCGAGCCTTACCGGGATGATATTCTCATGCTCGGCAACCTGACTCACAACACCGGGCGGGCCTTGCTCGATGGCGCGGGCGATCACGGGCGATGCTCAGGCTCCTATCTCACCGGTATCCAGGTGAAGAAAAGCATGGTGGACATCAAGGCCGGCGTTTCCTGCGACCAGATTGTCGCCAACCACATCGGCAAGCAAACCCGGTTTCCTTCCATCGAGCTGGGAATGGAAGATGCGCGCCAGGCGGGCGACTGCGATAGCGGCTACTCCTGCGCGTACACAAACAACCTGGCATGGAGGAGTGAGACCCAGCCTCTGCCGCCGGTCCTCAATCCGCGTGATCTGTTCGAACGCCTGTTCGGCGATGGCGTGGCGCTGAGCCCCCAGGCACGGGCGCGGCAAACCCTCTACCGGCGCAGTGTTCTCGACTTCGTGAGCGCCGACACCAAGCGGCTTGAAACTACACTCGGGCCTTCCGATAAGCGCAAACTCGATGAGTACCTCTCCTGCATTCGCGAAATCGAGAATCAACTCGAGCGAGCGGAGAAAGATAACGCCCAGATCGATCCGCACATGGAGAAGCCGTACGGCGTGCCGGCAGATTTCGCCGCGCATTTCAAGCTGATGACCGACATGATGACGGTCGCGTTCCAGGCGGATCTGACTCGTGTACTGACGTTCCTCGTCACGCGCGAGGGCACATCCCGCCCCTATCGCGAAATCGGCATCGCCGATGGCCACCATCCGTGCACGCACCATCGCGGCAATCCGGACCTGATCGAAAAGGTGACGAAGATCAACACCTACCACATGACGCAGTTCGCAGCCTGGGTGGAGAAACTGAAGTCCATCAAAGAAGGCGATTCCACGCTGCTCGACAATTGCATGATCGTCTACGGCGCGGGGCTTTCCGACGGCAACCGGCACATCCACGAAGATCTGCCCACGCTGATTATCGGTTCGGCGGGCAAGACCATCAAGACCGGCCGGCGCGTGGTCTACCGCAAGGAAACACCGATGTGCAACCTCCATTTGGCCATGATGGATCGCATGGGTGTCGATCTGACGCACTTCGGCGATTCCACAGGCGAATTGCAAGGGCTGGATATCACCACCTAGAGGACAGAGCCCATGCAGTTCCCAGGTCAAGCCAAGCCCGCGGTCGGGATCGTTTACGACACTGCTATCGACAACCGCATCGAAGATGTGTTGGCGCTGGCCCTGCTCTACGGCCTCGACGGCAAAAACGAAGCGCGCGTCGTATCCATCAGCGTCGCGAACTCGAGTCTACAGGCGGCGCAATTTTGCGACGCGGTCTCTCGCTTTTACGCCGGCGAAGTGAACAGTGGATTTGGCGGCGCGGGCAGAACGCTCCCGCTGGGGCTAGCCGATTTCAGCAAGGTCTCTACGATCTCGCCTATGATCACTGCGCCGCTGGCGAAGAAAACAGCCGACGGCAAGCCGGTCTATCCCACTGTCATCGAGAAGCTGAACGACACGGCGGAAGTGCCCGCGCTGATTCGGAACGCCTTCACCGCGCAGTACGACGGCAATTGCATTGTTGTGCTGACCGGCCCGGCCACTGATGCCGTCAAAGTTCTGGACGTTTTCGGCGCCAAGCAGGACATTGTCCAGAAAGTACGGTACCTGGTTTGGGCAGGCGGGGCTTTTCCGGATGGAAAGCCCGAATTCAACGTGGAAACGGATATTCCTGCCGCGCGCCGGTTGTTTGCGGAATGGCCTACTCCGATTGTCTGCGTCGGCTCCGAAGTGGGCGAAGGGTTGCCGTATCCGGGGTCGAGTATCGAGTCGGACTTCACGTGGACACAGAATCATCCCATTGTGGATGCCTACCGCGCTTTCAAACCGATGCCGTACGATGCCCCCACCTCGCCGCTCGCGGCGCTGCTCTATGCCGTGCGGATCAAAGAAAACTACTTCAAGCTTTCCGACCCCGGCACCATCAGCGTGCTGGATGACGGGCGCACCAAGCTGACCCCCTCAGAACAGGGAAAGCAGCGATACCTGATTCTGGACCCGGCGCAGAAGGATCGCATCATCAAAGCATATGTGGAGTTGGTGAGCGCGAAGCCCGCGCCGCCCAAGCCGCGGTTCCGGCGCCCGAGGAATGTGGTTCCCCCGTCTCCGCCGCAACAGCCGGAGGCCAAACCGAAACCGCCGGTCGGATAAGTTCCCAGCTCGAAGAAGTTCAGAAGAGGCGCGCCCTTTGCGAGCGCGCCTTTTCTGTCTGTCCGGCTATTGACCCTGCGCGCTGCCGGCGCCGCTCTTGGCGACTTCCACAGCGAACGCGTAGGTGGGCCCGAACATGTTTGACCGGAACACGATCCATTTGCCATCCGGCATGAAGCTCACATTCGGTTCCAGCTTGTAATTGTGCTTAGACATGTTCACCAGCTTCTCTGAATGGAACACGCCGGGCCGGATGAGCGTCTTATTTTCCACTCCGCGGTTCGCAATCAATTCCGGCCGGAACAGGTAGAGCCATTCTCCGTTGGGCGCGTGGGCCACCTGGCCCGGATCGCCGCCATCGCCGCAGAATAGCTTGCCGTCGCGCGTCACGTTGAAGTGAATGGACCATTCATTCCGCTGCAGGTGATACCAGGTCCGCTCGCCATCCTTGACGTTGTAGCCGGCCAGCCAGAAATCCTCGCCTCTGGGAGTTTGCAGATCGTACCAGATCGTCGAACCATCAGCGCCCCAGAACTCATGCCCGGCGATTTCCATCTCCATCGTGCGATGATGTACCAGCATGTTATGGCTGCCATCGGTGCGAATGGTCCAGATGCGGTCCACTTTGTGCCACGGACCTTCGTGGCAATACATCAGCAAAGTGGGATCGGTCGGCGAAAACTCCAGGTGATTGAGCCAATCGGTGCTCTTGAGCAGCGTTTTCCGCTCACCGTTCTTCGCGTCGATGGTGAACAACTGCATCGGCAGGTGCTCCGCTAAGCGCCGCTCCATCATCTGGCCCTTGCTCATGGGTTGCACCAGCAATTGCGGCTGTTGGGGCCGGTTGCTGTAGTAATCCTCGCCGCCATTTCCTTCGATCAAGGTTCCGGCGAGCAGCGTTTCATCCGCGTTGACGGAAGAGATTGATCCGCGCGGCGGCAGCTTGGCGATTTCCCGCGTGGCTCCCGTATCCACATTCGTCGAAAAGACCGACCCTTCTTTGATGTAATAAACATTCTGTGTCTTCCGGCCGGCCACGATCACACGGACCTTCCCCTTGACCACAGGCTTGGCCGCGTGCGTTTCCAGATTCAGCACGGAAATTCCGTCCGGCGTTGTGTACACCATCTCCTTGCCGTCGGCTGTATAGCCATTCTGGTTGAAGTAGAGGCTCGCGCTACCCGGCTCGCGCGTCAACCGCACTACGCGGTGTCCCGTATCCGGATCGACCCAACTCATCGGCGCTTCGCCGCTCCCCGTTGTCGCGGTGTTGCTCGCCGTCTTCACCCGATTCTGAGAGCTCAAGGGAACCACCACGCAAAGCGCGGCAGCACAGAGCCCCAGCCCTAGATATCCGTTACGCATGAACGTTCTCCTGTTGAAAACTATGATTCGACGTTACCTCTATCGCCTTCCGTCTTGCAAACTCTTGCGTGAACGATGCAACAGAACGTCTTCCGTGGCTTTCCAACTTGATCACGTCATACATGAGCATGGTGATAGCAATAGACCTGGAATAACTGACGTTAGTATTGAGTCACGCCCGAAAACCGGTACGATCAAATTTGGTGACCCCGACCCCGCTCGACAGAGAAGTCCTGCAACTTTATGAAGCCCACGCCGCCGCGCTCATGCGCTACGCGCGTACCTTGGCTCGCGACCCCGAGACTGCTCGCGACGCGGTGCAGGAAGCTTTTCTGCGATACTTCGTGGAGCGCCGTTATTCACGCCTGATCGAAAGGCCGCAATCGTGGCTCTTACGAGTGGTGCGGAACTATTTGCTGGACCAGCTCAAGACGGCCGAATCGCGTCTGCAGTTCGCCTCGGATATCGGGGATTCGCTGGTGGATGACGGCCACGATCCGGAAGCCATTTTGCGGCAAGCGGAGCTTGTGCGCGAAATCTCGGCGGCTCTCACCGGCCGCGAGTGGGAGTGTCTCTGCCTGCGCACCGAAGGACTTTCCTACGCCGAGATCGCGGAGTCGCTCGGGCTGTGCCACGGCACCGTAGGCGCATTGCTCACCCGCGCGCAGCGAAAGATCCGGCTGACTGTGCAGGAGACGGGCGGCGCAGCCCAGGAAGCTCCCCTTGCAGCGGAGATGGGGCTCGATCCAGGGCAAGCCTACACGTCCTGAGAAAACTGCTTCACCGTTCGCTGCGAATTTCGTAGTGGCCCGGCCCGCGCAGCGTCAAGCGAACACGGCTGCCGTTTTCGACCGCCTGCCCCGCCTGTCGCTTTCCGTTCACCATAGCCGCCGCACCTGCACGACTCACGGGCGCGAGAACAGCAGCCTCCACGCCTTGCGGCAGATCCAGAGTGGTGATCAGGCCGCCCGATTGTTTGAGATCGATGCGAATCGGGCCATGCGGAGTCGGCTCTGAACCTCTTGCCCATCGCAGACCAAGCAGGTCCGGCCGAATCGTCACTTGGCTGAAACCTCCCGCCTCCGGCTGAATGCCGAGCACCTGCTCCATCAGCCACGCCGTGGGCCCGCTCGACCAGCCGTGCGCCAGACTTACGAAATAGCCGCTCGTGCCATCGGCTTGGAGCGAGGTGTGGTAATTCTTTTTCGGCCAGCTCAAATCGTAGGCTTCCCAGAAACTGGTTGCTCCTTCGTCAAGCATTCCACCCCAATAGCGCCGCAGCCAGTTCAGCGCCGCAGCACGGTGTCCCATGCGGGCCATGGCGGTGATCACGTAGTAGTTGTAATACGGAGTGATGCTGAGCGTTCCCAGTTGATTGCCGCCCACGCCAGAGAGCACGCGGTTCCAAAGCGTGGGGTACTGCGATTCATCGGCGACCCCGGAGAGCACCGCCATAGCGTTGGTCTGCCAACGCGGACCGAACGTGCCGGTGGAGTGATCCAGCAGTAATTGTTGCGACGCTGCTTTGATGGCCTGTGCTCTGGTTTCAAAGTGCGCGGCGGTCGCGGTGTCTCCGAGCGCTCGCAGCAGATCGGCGCCCTGCCGGAAAGCCAGATAGAATTCGAGCTCGGTCCCGCGGCGCGCTTCCGGCGTGTCGCTGTAAAGATCCGCCGACCAGTCTACAAACAGCCACGCCTTCAGACGGTTGGCAAACAGGTTCTTCTGATCGAATTCCCGATCCATCAGATTCAATAGCTGAACCAGCCGCGGATGCACCTTTTCCAGAAATGCGCGCGAGCCGCTGTGGCGATAGTAATCAGTCAGCCCGGTGACCCACATCGCGGAGTAGCCTGGAATGTCATTGACGTGCGCTTCCACGGGGGCAGGGCCAATGAGGCGGTCGATGCTGTCTTCCATCAGGAAATGATCGGCGAAAACGCTGCTGATCACGCGCCCGCTCACATCGATATCGCCCATCCAGCGGCCGCGGTCGCGCTTCGGCGCGTCCCAGATATCGTCCTGCATGCACAAGTGCGCGCTGTAGGCTCCGGTCTCCCAGATGCGATTCAGCAGTGTGTCGGACGATTCAAAAGAGCCGCGGTATTCCACCGGATAATAGATGGCATCCGCGCGAATAGAGGCGAACGGCATCGCTGAGCCGCCGCCCAGGAAATAGACGCGCGCATAGCGGAACGCGGTCTTTGGTCCGTAGGCAGTGGCATGCGGCGCGACCCGCAGTAGATTGTTGCCGAGGTACGGGCCGTTCAAAGCTTCGGAATCGGATTCGCCATATTCAATTGAAAGCGTGGTAGTGCTGTCCGAAGCGGACACAACTTCCAACCGGCCGGCGATTTCGCGGCCGAAATCGAGCAGCAGGCTGGGCGCTTCCTGTTCCGGAAGAAGCTGCGCCGCCAGCTTCACGGTGAACCGCGCCGCAGACGAGGCCGGACGGGTGAGAGCCTGCAAATTCTGGAAGCGGCTGCGGCCTTCGAAGACGTGGCTTACGCTTTGTGGCAACAGACGGTCATGCGCCAGAAAAGGCGAGATGCCGTCATAGCCCGGCCAATCGTACATGCCGTCATCCAGATTCCACTGAAACATCTCGATGGAACTTTCAATGGGGCCAAGCGATTGCACTGGCTGCCACTCGCCGTCTCGAAAATCCGGCTTCTCCCATCCCGTAGCCGCGTGTGTGCTGCTTTTCCAATCCGGGCCCGAGATCATAAGCGCCGGAGCGTCAATACCGGGAGCACGCGGCACAATCTTGGCCACCAGCACTTCTCCAAACGCTTCCTGCTCGACAATACGGCTGTTGGACATGCCGAGAACGCCGCGCCCGCGCACCACTTGGAGCGCGATTACGTTTCGGCCCGTGTACAACACGTGACTCACATCCGTAATGAAGACATGCTTGGCGAGAATTGACGAGACGTCACTCGTCACATCATCGACTTGCTTTCCGTTCAAGTAGATTTTGGCGGAGCGCGGACCGGCGATGTAAAGCGTAGCCTGCGGCGGAACTGTATCCAGGTGGAACGCGTACCGGAAGTAGTGCGGCTCGGCTTTCACATTCGGCTCGGCGTTGGCATAACGGGCGTGATCCCGCTGTAGAGCAGCCGCATCGCCGCGCGTCCATATATACTGCTCCGGAAGCGGCTTGTGGATGGATGACTCCAGTTCCGGTTTGGTGACATCGCGCGATGGGTCCAGGTGACCCGCCGCCACAGCCAAGTAAGATGGGAGAACAAACAGAAAGACGGAGGCAACAACTCTTGCGGTGCGCATCGGTAATACATACGATATCGCGATACATGGACGGCGCAAAACTCTCGTCCCGGCGAAAAGCCTCCAGCAGGCCGCCGGCCGCGCGCGCAATGACTCAATGCGCCGCCGTCATGGCGCTCGCACTCGCGGCGTGCACAACGGCATGGGCCGCGGAACCGGCGCAGGCTCCGCCGCTGCTATTGGGGGCGGCGTGGTATCCGGAACAATGGCCGGAGGCACGATGGGATCGCGATCTGGCATTGATGCAAGCTGCCGGAATTCACATGGTGCGGGTCGGCGAATTTGCCTGGAGCAGTATGGAGCCGCGCGAGAACCAATATGACCTCGACTGGCTCGACCGCGCCATCGCCAAAGCGGCCGCGCACCAGATCTTCGTCGTAATCGGAACACCTACGGACGCTCCGCCGGCGTGGCTCACTGAGAAATATCCCGACACTCTGCGCGTCGATGAGAACGGAAAACGCGCGACACACGGCGGACGCCGCCAGTTCTCCTACACCAGCCCAAAGTACCGCGAATTGTCACGCGCTATTGTGGAGCGTCTTGCTATGCGCTTCGGGCACAACCCGAACGTCATCGGCTGGCAGATCGGCAATGAGTACACGGAAGATTCTTTCGACGACTACTCGCGCCATCTCTTCCAACAATGGCTGCAGGCGAAATACAAGACCCTGGAGTCACTGAACGAGCACTGGATGACGGCCTATTGGAGCGAAACCTACAATGCCTGGGATGAGATCGCACCTCCCACCGGACGCGCGAATCCGGGCCTGATGCTCGACTACAAGCGTTTTGTCACCGACCAATGGCGCTCGTTTCAGAAGAACCAGATCGATGCCATCCGCCGCTATGCGCTGCCGGCCCAGCGCATCACAACCAATCTTGGCGGCTTGGGCTGGGCCGACCGCTTCAACCGCACCGACATCGCCGCCGATCTCGACTTCATTTCCTGGGACGACTACGTAGGCCAGGGCCACCTCGACCCCTATCGCAACGGAGCAACCAACGATCTGGTCTGGGGCTGGAAGCGGCTCAACTTCTGGGTGATGGAGATGCAGCCCGGCTTCGTCGATTGGGCGGGCGTCAGCAATGCGCTCTATAAAGGGGAGACCCGCACCATGGCGTGGCAGGCCGTAGGGCACGGCGCTGATGCCGTGGCATTCTGGCAGTGGCGCAGCGCGCTGAACGGCCAGGAACAGTATCACGGCACGTTGGTAGGGCCGGATGGAGAACCCGTGCCTCTTTATGAAGAAGCGCGCCAGATTGGTGAAGACTTCGCTAAGGCCGGACCCGCGTTGAAAGACACCGCGCCCTCTTCGGAAGTCGCGATCCTGCACGATTACGACAGCCGCTGGGCGATCGACTTTCACAGCCAGACGCGGCGTTATGACCAGATCGACGTCCTGCTCGGCTACTATCAGCCGCTGCGGGATCTTGCGCAATCCGTGGACATAGTTGATCCACGGCTTTCGCTCGATCGCTACAAACTGGTGGTAGCACCGAGCCTGAACGTGATCTCCAAAGCCTCGGCGCAGCACTTGTTGGATTACGTGCAGCGCGGTGGTCATCTGGTGCTGGGGCCGCGTTCCGGGATGAAAGATGAATTTGACGCCTTGAATGTGGAACGGCAACCGGGGCCGCTCGCGGCGGCACTGGGAGGACGCGTGGAGCAATTCTACGCCCTGCTCGAGGATGTACCGGTGAGCGGAGAGTGGGGCTCGGGGAAAGCGACAATCTGGGCCGAGCAGCTTTCCGCGAAATCAGCGGATACGACGGTGATGATGCGATATGGCGCCGCCAATGGCTGGCTCGACGGTCAGCCGGCCGTGCTCACGCGCCGCGTGGGGCGCGGCACTATTTCCTACATCGGCGCAGTGCTGGATGCGAATCTGATGCGCGCAGCCGCGCGTTGGATGCTCGGACTAGCGCAGGTGAAGCCCGCGTTCGGCCCAGTGCCGGAAGGCGTGGAAGTCTGCCGCCGCATGGGATCACAGCGCGAGGTTTACGTGATCATCAATCACCGTCGGCAAGCCACGGATGTGACGCTGCCCCGTCCCATGCGCGATGTTCTGGGCTCTGGCGCCCAGGTGACGCAGCTTCATTTGCCCGGGCTCCAGGTCGCCGTTGTCGAACAGAACCGTTAAATCTTGCGTCAGGATGCGGGCTGCTTGCGATTCACCATCAGCAGATGCTCGCACGCCAGCACCGTTTCTTCCCGCTGGTTGAACACCTCACACAATTCCACGACGATGCCGAGCCCTGGCGATTTCGCGTGGTCGCGCTTCTCCTTGATCGTCACGCGGACGTGAATGGTATCACCGAGATGCACCGGGCGAATGAATCGCAGACGGTCGTACCCGTACGAGAATGCTTCCGGGTTCACTTCTCCCGCAGTCATGCCCACGGCCACGCTGAAGATGAGCGTGCCGTGCGCGATCCGCTGGCCGAACGGCTGCTTCTTGCACCATTCAGCATCCATGTGGTGCGGATAGAAGTCGCCGGTTTGCCCGGCATGAATCACCACGTCGGTTTCGGTGATGGTCCGGCCGAGCGTCGTGCGCATCGAGCCGGTTTCGTAGTCTTCAAAAAATCGGGACTGTATCATAGTTGAGACCAGGGACGTCCCACCGGGCAATGCATTCGAAAGACGGTGAGCCATTTTAGCGGACCTTTGCCTGCGCCCGCGCGATCAGTTCGTGCTCGCTCGCTTCAGTATTAATCGCGCCCAGCACCATTTCATCGATCACTGACGCCAGTTCCGCCCAATTGGCAAGCCGCGGCAACTCGCGCGCGCCATCATGCAAGGATTCCAGGCGGTGATAGAACGGAATGACCGAGTTCACTTCGTCATCGCGCCATGTTGTCTTCCGGCATCCGATGCCGCCTTCGAGGGTGAGCAGTTTGTCCATTTCAGGCGAGCAGCAATGGCGCAGAAATTTCCATGCCGTCTCCTTCTTCTGGCTTCCTGCCCCAATGCCGAGTATCCAATACGAGTTCAGCGAAACGTGCGGTCCTCCACCGTGCGGCACCAGACCTACACCGACGCGTCCCTTGACCTTCGATTCCGCCATTGTTTCCGACATGGCGGCGAAGCCGAACCAGTTCACCATCACGGCAACTTCGCCCGCGGCGAACGCGAGGCCGGCCTTCACGGAATCAAACTCGCGCGCACCGGGATGCACTGCCGCTCGATCGTTCAAAATGGTGCGATAAAAAGCTAAGGCTTCAGCAGCAGCACGCGTATCCAGATTCATTCGCCCGGCGGAATCGAACAATTCGCCGCCGCGTGTCCAGAGTTGCAGGCAGAAATCGTACACGGTGTTGTGCCCGTCCGGATATGCCGCGAACACCGTGCCGTACAAATGATTTTGCGGCCGATGAAAATGGCGCGCCACGCGCCGGAACTCGTCCCACGTTTGAGGCAACCGCAGGTCACTGCCGGTGGAGCGTTTGTAAGCCGCCTGCTCAGCGGGATCGTCAAACAGGTCTGTGCGATAGATCAGGCACTCCGGGCCATCGTGGTAAGGAAGTCCGAGAACCGCGCCTTCCACGGATTGAAAACGCAACAGCGAGTCGGTCCAGGCGCTCGGATACGCGGCAGGCGGATCGGCTGCAAGGCGCGGGCTGAGGTCGAGCAGAGCGCGTTGTGCCGCGGCCTCTGCGATCCAATCCGTGGACACGAACGCAACATCCCACCCGCCGCCCGCCAGACCACCGGAACCAAACAAGCTCTCATGCAGTGGATGTAAATCCATCGGCATCGCGCTCAGCTCGAGGCCCGTCTTTTCCTTCTGCTCAAACCGGTCCCACTGCTTCTGGATCGCCGATTCGAATGGTCCGAACTTGCGTACCGCAATGCGGAAGGTCCCGCCAGCATGATTCATAGAGATTCCTCGCGCCGACTATTCAGTGACAACCGGCGTGCCTCCTGACGCATTCGAAGCGTATGCGGCCTCCACCAGTTCCATCGTGTGGATCGCGTCTTCCACGGATGTGGGCAGGCCCGTCGCCGAGCCTTCCACGTAGCGCATGAGACTGGCCATTGTCCCGATGAAGCCGTCCGGGAACCAGGACCCGTGTAGTTCCAGTGTCTGCCATTCGGGGGCCGCATTTTCGGCGAGCACGCAGTATTCGAATTCATCCGGAACGCCCTTGGGATAATCCATAAGCAAGCCCAGCCGGGTCTTGATCGCGCCCTTGGTTCCCTCCCACTTCACGTAAGACTCCTGATGGCGAAAGCCATAGCAGTGACCGTGATTGGTCGTGATATTCGCACGCAGCATCTCGCCGTAATCCAGAATCAGGTTCGAGCGTGCTGACGCCAGCTTTGGTACGCTCGGGTGCTTCAGAGTGCGCGCCCACACGGCGCGCGGCTCGCCGAGGAAGGAACGCATCAGGTCCAGGTAATGGATCGAATGGAGCAGGATCTCCATCCTCAGCTGCGACTCCAGAAACGACCATAGGTGCCAGGGTGTATAAACGGTAATTCGCACTTCCATGTCGTGCAGTTCGCCAATGATGCCCTGTTCGATCAGAGCGCGAGCTGCCAGCACATTGGGAGCGTAGCGAAGCTGAAAGTTCACTGCCGCTGTCAGTCCTTTGCCGCGGCACAGATTGAGAATGGCGCGGGCCTGCTCGATCGTTTGCCCCATCGGTTTCTGCAACAGCACGGCCGAGCCGGCGGGAACTTCGGCGAGCAGTTCCAGGAATGCGGACGGTGGAGTGGCGATGTCGAAGATACCATCGGCTGGCGCCGATCGAAATGCCTCGGACGCACCTGAGTAGACTTTCGGGATGCCGAACTCGTCCGCCAACGCGCGGGCGCGCTCCGGGTTCAGATCGCAGATGCCGTCCACCGGGAAACCGGCCTTACGGTAGGCGGGCAGATGGCCATCCTTAACAATGCCGCCCGCCCCAACAATTGTGATTGGCCGCGGTGTCCGCGGGAGTAGGCAGGTCTGAATCGAAGTTGGGAATTCCATGAGTTGGCGTCGGGCCGGCTTCGTGAGCAAGTTTAGTTCACGAAAAAACCCTTTCTCAACTTAACACTTCGCATTCCGCGTTATGGACTATGTCGAGACCCGGACAAAGCGTCACGAAAAGAGCAGGAATACGCCGAAACCACTGTTTCTCGCCTGAGTACACCCCATCTTAGGTTAGGTGAGTTCTCCGGAACCCTGTGGTAGTTTCTCTTAAGCTTGAGCTCGTGAGGGAGGGGTTGTATGCGTCTATCTGTCTCTATCTGCGCGCTGCTCCTTGTAGCGGCTGCGTTTGCCCAAAACGATCGCGGAACCATCACGGGAACGGTTCAGGACCAGGCGCTGGCACGGGTCCCGAATGCCGCCGTGGTTGTGACGAATACCGCAACCGGCACGGAATTTAGAACTGTTACAACTGACACCGGAAACTACACGGTCCCTTCGTTGCCGGCTGGCGTATATGAGGTAAGTGTACAAGCCACCGGTTTTAAAAAGGCAACCCACGAAGACGTCGAAGTTCAGGTCGCACAGACCGACCGCATCGATTTCACGCTGCAGGTCGGCTCCGCCACAGAGACCATCAGCGTGACGGCGGAAGCACCGCTGCTCAAGACGGAGAGCGGCGAGCAGAGCACCATCATTACTGGCGAGACCATCAACGACCTGCCACTGAACTTCGGCGGCGGCGGCGGAAGTGTAGGTGCGATCCGAAGTCCTTATTCGTTCAATGTGCTGTCGCCTGGTGTATCTGGCAGCGGCGGACCGAACAACGGAGACACCGCGAACGTGAATGGACTGCAAGCCAGTACGTTCCGCGTTCAGGTGGAAGGGCAAGATGCCACCAGCCAAAACGATATCGGATGGACGTCAACGGTATCGCAGCCATCAGTGGACATGATTCAGGAATTCTCATTGCAGACCAGCAATTTCGCGGCAGAGTTCGGCCAGATCGGCGGCGGGCTGTATAACTTTACGACGAAGAGCGGCACGAACCAACTGCACGGCACCGGTTACGAGTACTTCACGAATGAAGATCTCGACGCGTACCGCCCCTTCACCTATCAGAATCCGCGAAGCCGGAAGAACGATTTCGGCGGCACGGTCGGCGGGCCAGTCTACATTCCGAAAATCTATGACGGCCGCAACAAAACATTTTTCTTCTTCAATCTCGAAATCTACCGCAATGTCGTCAACACGGCGGGAAACTACATCACGCTGCCCACAGCGGCCATGCGGAACGGCGATTTCAGTGCATTGCTGACCGGCAAGCAACTCGGCACGACGCCGCAGAACAGCCCGATTCTCGAAAACACGATCTATGATCCGGGCACCGCGCGGAACGTCAACGGACAGATCGTGACAGATCCCTTCCCAAACAACATGATTCCGCAAGCGCAGTTTGATCCCGTGGCGGTCAAAATTCAGTCGCTGATCCCCGCGCCCACCAATGGCGGTCTGACGAACAATTGGGCGCAGATCGCGGGCAACTACAAGCGGCAGATGATTCCGGCATTCAAAATCGACGAGCTCTTGCCGGATAGCTCGCGCGTGTCGCTGTATTTCTCCAAACAAACTACGAACCAACTAACCAGCCCGGATGGCCTGCCTGATCCGATAACGGCAGTGCGCGTTCAGGCCATCTACGGCACCACAGCCAGGCTGAACTATGATAAATCGCTTTCACCTACGTTCCTGCTGCACGTTGGAGCTGGGGTGCAGCGCTTCCACAATCCCGATAGTTCACCGCCCTCAGTACTCCAGTACGATGCCGCGGGCCAACTGGGATTCGCCGGAAGCGCGACCAGCCCGGCCGGTTTCCCGAGAATTAATGGATTCACGGGCGCCGCACTCGGCGGCGGTTCCAGTGTGAATTTCGGGCCGAGTAATGCGAACAGCTATTTCGATACGGCCTACACCTCCAGCGCCAATGCCACTTACATTCGCGGAAACCACACCTACAAGCTGGGCGCTGAATGGCGGCTCAACAGTTGGACCGACCGCAATTCCCGCGGGGCGCAAGGCATCTTGAACTTTAGCCCGAACGAGACAGGACTGCCTTATCTCCAAAGCTCGAGCATTGGCGGCGGCACGGTGGGGTATGCCTATGCCAGCTTCCTGCTAGGCTTGGCTGATACGGCATCAGTGAATGCAGTACAAGATCCGCAGTGGCGCAAACAGGCATGGGGCCTGTACCTTCAGGACACCTGGAAAGTCACACCGAAGTTCACACTCGATTACGGACTCCGTTGGGATGTGCAGAGTGAGGGCCACGAGATCCATTACCGCACCAGCATGTTCGGACCGACGACTCCGAATCCATCCGCCGGCAACCTGCCCGGCGCGCTAATTTATGAAGGCTACGGTGATGGCCGCTGCAACTGCCAGTTCACCAAGACGTATCCGTATGCGATCGGCCCGCGTCTGGGTGCAGCGTTCCAGTTAGACGACAAGACGGTGATCCGCGGCGGTTTCGGAATCAGTTATGGACAGGTGCCTACCTACTTCTACATCACCAATGGCGCTCTGCTCGGCGTCGGTTTCAATCAGATCGCTTTCTCCTCACCCTCATTCGGAACGCCGGGCGCGATTCTGAAGAACGGGCTGCAATATGACCACTCGCAGCTTTATACGGCCTCACTGAGTCCCGGGCTGGTGCCCTATCCGAACCAGTTGAATTCGCCGAACTACTATCTGGACCCGAATGGCGGCCGCCCCTCGCGCATTGCGCAGTGGAGCATCGGCGTGCAGCGCCAGTTGACGAAAGATCTGATGGCGGAGGCATCGTACGTTGGCAATCGTGGAGCATGGATCAGCCAACCCAGCGCCATCTTCGCCACCAACACACTCGTGAATCTGAATGCCATCAATCCAGCGACGTTCACAGCGCTGGGCATCGATCCCTCGACCACGGCTGGACAGAACCTGCTGCTCTCCACCTTTGCTTCGGGGACGCCGCAGAAAGCTGGATTCGGTTTGCCATATGCAGGCTATCCGCTCTCGGCCACGCTGGCACAGTCATTGCGGCCCTATCCGCAGTTCGGCAACATCCCGCTGGTGTGGGCTCCACTGGGCGATAGCTGGTATAACTCACTACAAGCAAAAGTCACCAAGCGGTACGCGCACGGCCTCACACTGGCAGCCGCGTTCACGTGGTCCAAGTCGGAAAGCCTCCCCGGTGGGACTGTGAACAACGTGTTCAATCGCTCGGTCAACAAGTCCATCACCAACTTTGATCAGCCGTTCATTTTCAACGTGGGATATACGTATGAGATCCCCCGGGCCGGGCAAGAGCGCGTGCTGAAGGCCGTGACGGGCGGTTGGACTTTGGGCGGTCTCCTGGAATATGCCAGCGGAGCTCCGATTGCCAGCCCTACCGCAACCACCAACATGAATTCACTCTTCTTCCAGACGACGCTCATGAACCGCGTGCCAGGCGTCCCCTTGTACTTGAAAGATCTGAACTGCCACTGCATCGACCCCAACAAAGACTTCGTTTTGAATCCCGCGGCATGGCAAAACCCGCCGGCGGGCACGTGGGGAACCGCGGCGCCCTACTACAGCGATTTCCGGTATGCGCGGCGTCCCGCCGAGCAGATGAGCCTGAGCCGCACGTTCCGCATCCGGGAGAAGAAGACACTGGAGGTTAGGGCGGAGTTCTTCAATATCTTCAACCGGACGTACCTGGCGAATCCGTCGCTAACCGCGCCCACGCAGCCGCAGGCCAAGGATAACACCGGCAAACCGACCTCGGGCTGGGGCTACATCAATTCGACTTCGCTCTACAGTCAACCGCGCAACGGTCAACTTGTTGCGCGGTTCACATTCTAGCCCGATCGTCTCTTCAGTTTGTGGGGCGATTCTCTTCCGGAATCCGGGTCTGGCGGAGAATCGCCCTTTGTCTTTCCTATACGCCGCCCCCCATCTAAAGTTAGGTGAGTTCACCGAAGCCCTGTGATAGCTTCTCTACAGCTTTAAATCGTAACGGGGAGGGTAAGATGTTTTGTGTACGTGTCTGGGCGTGCGCACTTCTGTTAGTTAGCGCCGCATTTGCTCAAAATGATCGCGGAACGATAACCGGAACGGTTGAGGATCAGGCGCAAGCACGGGTTCCGAATGCCACCGTGGTTGTGACGAATACTGCAACCGGTACGGAATTTAGAACCATCACCACCGATACCGGAAACTACACTGTCCCTTCGTTGCCCGCAGGCGTATATGAGGTGAGTGTACAAGCCACCGGTTTTAAAAAGGCAACCCACGAAGACGTCGAAGTTCAGGTTGCACAGACCGACCGCATCGATTTCACACTGCAGGTCGGCTCTGCCACAGAGACCATCAGTGTGACGGCGGAAGCGCCGCTACTCAAGACGGAGAGCGGCGAGCAGAGCACGGTCATCACCGGGAAAAACATCAACGCTCTCCCGATCAATTTCGGCGGTGGCGGCGGAAGTGTAGGTGCGATCCGGAGTGCCTATTCGTTCAATGTGCTTTCGCCTGGCGTATCTGGCAGCGGCGGACCGAACAACGGAGATACGGCCAACGTGAACGGGCTGCAAGCCAGCACGTTCCGCGTTCAGGTGGAAGGGCAGGATGCCACCAGCCAGAACGATATCGGCTGGACGTCAACCGTCTCGCAGCCATCAGTGGACATGATTCAGGAATTCTCATTGCAGACCAGCAATTTCGCGGCGGAGTTCGGGCAGATCGGCGGCGGGCTTTACAACTTCACCACTAAGAGCGGCACAAATGAACTCCACGGTTCGGCCTACGAGTACTTCACCAATGAAGACCTCGACGCGTACCGTCCCTTCACCTATCAGAATCCGCGAAGCCGGAAGAACGATTTTGGGGGCACCATCGGCGGACCAGTCTACATTCCGCAGGTCTATGACGGCCGCAACAAGACGTTCTTCTTCTTCAACCTGGAAATCTACCGCAATGTCGTCAACACGGCGGGAAACTACATCACGCTGCCCACAGCGGCCATGCGGAACGGTGATTTCAGCGCGTTGCTGACCGGCAAGCAACTCGGCACGACGCCGCAGAACAGCCCGATTCTCGAAAACACGATCTACGATCCGGGCACCGCGCGGAACGTCAACGGACAGATCGTGACAGATCCCTTTCCGGGTAACATGATTCCGCAAGGCCGGTTTGACCCGGTCGCCGTCAAGATTCAATCGCTGATTCCCAATCCCACCAATGGCGGTCTGACGAACAACTGGGCGCAGATTGCAGGCAACTACAAGCGGCAGATGATTCCGGCATTCAAGATCGACGAGCTTCTGCCGGATAGCTCGCGCGTATCGCTCTATTTCTCGAAACAGACGACGGATCAATTGACCGGCCCCGACGGTTTACCCGACCCGATCACCGCAGTCCGTGTTCAGGCGATCTACGGCACCACGGCGCGACTGAACTATGACAAGTCGCTCTCACCGACATTCCTGCTGCACGCCGGAGCCGGAGTGCAGCGTTTCCACAACCCGGATAGTTCTCCATCGTCGGTGCTGGGCTATGATGCCACAGGCAAACTCGGGTTCACGGGAAGCGCCACCAGCCCCGCAGGATTCCCGCGCATCAACGGATTCACTGGCGCGGCCCTGGGCGGCGGTTCCAGCGTGAATTTCGGGCCGAGCAATGCGAACAGCTATTTCGATACGGCGTACACCTCCAGCGCAAACGCCACTTACATTCGCGGAAACCACACCTACAAGCTGGGCGCTGAATGGCGGCTCAATAGCTGGAGCGACCGCAATTCGCGCGGCGCGCAAGGCATTCTGAACTTCAGCCCCAACGAAACCGGCCTCCCCTACTTGCAGAGTTCAAGCATCGGCGGCGGCACGGTGGGATATGCCTATGCCAGCTTCCTGCTCGGTTTAGCCGATACGGCCTCGGTGAATGCGGTGCAGGACCCGCAGTGGCGCAAACAGGCATGGGGTCTGTTTATTCAGGACACGTGGAAAGTCACTCCGAAGTTCACCCTGGATTACGGGCTCCGTTGGGACGTGCAGAGCGAAGGTCACGAAATCCATTACCGCACCAGCATGTTCGGACCGACCACTCCGAACCCTGCCGCCGGCAACCTGCCCGGCGCGCTGATCTATGAAGGATATGGCAACGGGCGCTGCAATTGCCAGTTCACCAAGACGTATCCGTACGCCTTGGGACCCCGGCTGGGCGGAGCTTATCAGTTGGATGACAAGACCGTCATCCGCGGCGGCTTTGGAATCAGCTACGGGCAAGTGCCTACTTACTTCTACATCACCAATGGCGCACTACTGGGCGTGGGCTTCAACCAGATCGCCTTCTCCTCACCCTCGTTCGGCACGCCGGGCGCGATCCTGAAGAACGGGCTGCAGTATGACCACTCGCAGCTCTATACGGCTTCGCTTGATCCGGGGCTGGTGCCCTATCCGGGCCAGTTGAACTCGCCGAATTACTATCTTGACCCGAACGGTGGGCGTCCCTCGCGTATCACGCAGTGGAGCATCGGCGTGCAGCGCCAGTTGACAAGAGACCTCATGGCGGAAGCGTCTTACGTCGGGAATCGGGCCGTTTGGATTAGCCAGCCCAGCGCTATTTTCGCGAGAAATACACTGGCGAATCTGAATGCCATCAATCCGGCGACCTTCAAGACATTGGGAATCGATCCTTCCACCACGGCCGGCCAGAATCTGCTGCTGTCCACGTTTGCTTCGGGCACGCCGCAGAAGGCCGGGTTCGCGCTGCCCTATGCCGGTTACCCGCTCACGGCCACTCTGGCCCAGGCTTTGCGGCCCTATCCTCAATTCGGCAACATCCCGCTGGTATGGGCCCCGCTGGGCGACAGTTGGTATGACTCCCTACAAGCGAAAGTCACCAAGCGGTACGCGCACGGCCTGACTCTGGCGGCGGCGTTCACGTGGTCCAAATCGGAAAGCCTGCCCGGCGGTACGGTGAACAACGTGTTCAACCGTTCGGTGAACAAGTCGATCACCAACTTCGACCAGCCGTTCATCTTCAATGTCGGATACACGTATGAAATCCCGCGGATCGGTCAGAACCGCGCTCTGAGAGCCGTACTGGGCGGTTGGACCTTTGGGGGCCTGCTGGAATATGCCAGTGGAGCTCCGATTGCCACCCCAACCGCTACGACCAACATGAATTCGCTCTTCTTCCAGACGACGCTGATGGATCGCGTGCCGGGCGCCCCCTTGTACTTGAAAGATCTGAACTGCCACTGCATCGACCCCAACAAGGACTTCGTTTTGAATCCTGCGGCATGGCAAAACCCGCCGGCGGGCACGTGGGGAACCGCGGCGCCCTACTACAGCGATTTCCGGTACGCCCGGCGGCCGGCGGAGCAGATGAGCCTGGGCCGTACATTCCACATCGGGGAGAAAAGAACGCTGCAGATCCGCGCGGAGTTTTTCAATGTCTTCAACCGGACGTACCTGGCGAATCCCTCGCTGACCGCGCCCACGCAGCCGCAGGCCAGGGATAAGACCGGCAAACCGACCTCCGGCTGGGGCTACATCAATTCGACTTCGCTATCCAGTCAACCGCGCAACGGCCAACTTGTTGCGCGGTTCACTTTCTAATTTTCGTCCTTGACTCGCGGCGCATGACCCTAACTAAGGGAATGCGCCGTGAGACCTTGCACCGTAACCGCCACTTACCGGCCTCCCACCAATTCAGATTAAAATGCAAGATACTGTATAAACGGAGTTCTCGCAGTGCGAGTGCACGCGTCTGATCATGAGTAAAGCCGCTACCATTCGGGTCCTGGTGGCCGATGATCATCCGGTGGTCTGCATGGGGCTGTCAGCCATTATCAGCACCCAGCCGGACATGGAACTGGTAGCGCAAGCCGCCAACGGGCGGGAAGCCATCAACCTGTTCCGGACCCATCTTCCCGACATCACGCTCATGGATCTGCGGATGCCCGAATGCGGCGGCGTGGAGGCGATCCGCGCGATCCGGGCTTTCAGCCAACACGGTGCCTTCATCGTCCTCACGACGTACCAGGGAGACGAGGACATCCATAAGGCGCTGGTGGCGGGCGCACAAGCCTACTTGCTGAAGGGAATGCGGCATGACGAGCTGGTCCAGGCCATCCGCAGCGTGAACGCCGGTCTGCGCTATCTTCCACCGGCGGTCACGAAGAGTCTGGCGGAACGGCCTCCCGGCACGGAGCTGAGCGCGCGTGAACTTGACATTCTCCGGCTGATTGCGAAAGGTCTGAGCAACAAACAGATCGCCGGGATGCTAGGAATCACCGAAGGCACGGTGAAATGGCACGTCAATATTATCCTGAGCCGGCTGAACGTGAGCGACCGCACGCAGGCCGTGGTTACGGCAGTCCATCGCGGCATCGTGGAACTCTGAATTGCCGTGAGAGACACGCGGCTGCTTCCTACACTTTCGACTTCTCATGGAATCACAGGAGAGGTTGACGGTGCGCCTGCGCGATACTGAAAAGCTGTGGACTTCTTCAACGTGGAAGAGAACCTGCGCGAATCGTTTCGGGTCGTGGCGGCAAACCGGAAGTCGGGAGAGGTTCGCGAACTGCCCGGAGTGAGCATTGCTTCGGCGGGAGTGGTTTTCCAGATGTTCAACGCGGCGTTTCTTTCCGCTCCGGTGCACACGGAAGCCGATCTCGCGCAGCGCATTCTACTGGCATCGATGCACTTCGGAGCGCGTGGACAGGAGTGGGCCTATTGGGTGTGCGAGGACTGGCTGGAAGCCCGCGCCAGGAAGCGCGCGCGCGTGGTCTTCGAAAGGCAGGGAATGCGGCACTCTGTGGATTTGCCGGGGATGGCGGCGGAATCCATTCGTCCGCCCGTCAAGGCGCTTCCGCGCCTCGAAATGCGACGCGTCGCTGACGAAAGCACTCGGCAGGCGTTCTGCAACATCGGTTCAATCTGTTTTCACGTTCCGCTGCACTGGTTCCGCGAAGTGTTCGATAACGCGACCGTCTGGAACCGGTTTGCGGCCCATGTCGGGTACCTCGACGGAGAACCGGTCTCGACGGCGGCTACCGTGATCGGGGGCGGCGTCGTCGGCGTGTACAATGTGGCGACCATGCCGGAGCATCAGCGTTGCGGCTATGGGGAGGCAGTGATGCGCTATGCTCTCGGCGTGGCACGGCGGGAACACGGCGTCGAACGGACCATCCTGCAATCGACGCCGGCCGGGTTGCACTTATACGAACGGATGGGGTTCCGCAGCATCACCTCCGTGGCTGTGTACACCAGCTAAGCGGTGGAACGCCGGCGAATCGGCGGCCGTCAGCAGCGCTTGCGCCCGGAGGAAATCAACTCTTCGATGTTAATCAGCTCGGTGGGATACTCACCGGTGTAGCAGGCGTAGCAAAACTCGTGGCGATCGTCGCCCACCGCCTTGCGGAGAGAAGCAAGGGACAGGTAGCCCAAGGAATCCGCTTCTACGAATCGGCGGATTTCTTCCACGGTGTGGCTGGAAGCAATCAACTCGCTGCGGGTCGGCGTATCGACGCCGTAGAAGCAGGGAGAGATGGTCGGCGGACACGAGATGCGCAGGTGCACTTCACGCGCGCCGGCCTGCCGCACCATGCGGACAATCTTACGGCTGGTGGTGCCGCGAACAATCGAGTCATCCACCAGAATCACGCGCTGGCCTTGCAGCAGATGCCGCACGGGGTTGAGCTTGAGCTTCACGCCGAAATCGCGGATGGCCTGCGACGGCTCGATAAACGTACGGCCCACATAATGATTGCGGATCAGCGCCTGCCGGTAGGGAAGGCCGGATTCGGCCGAATAACCGGTGGCCGCCGCTACGCCCGAATCGGGCACGGGCACAACCAAGTCCGCGTCGGCCGGACACTCGCGCGCCAGCAAGCGACCGAGATTCTCCCGCGATTCCTCTACCGAACGTCCGAAGACAATGGAATCCGGGCGCGAAAAATAGACATGCTCGAAAACGCACTGCGTGCGCGGCCGCTCAGGAGCGAAGCGCTCGCGCGTGACGCCTTCCGGACCAACTACCACCATCTCGCCGGGATCGACTTCATGCAGATACACGGCGCCGATCAGGTCAAAGGCGCAAGTCTCAGACGCGAAGGCATAGCACTTGCTGCCGCCCGAGATTTCCATTTCACCCATGCATAACGGTCGAAAGCCGTTCGGGTCGCGGGCCACGATGATGCGGTCTTCCGCCACGCACACCAGGGAAAAAGCGCCTTCGATTTGCAACAGTGCATCCCGCAGCGCGCCCGCCAGGCTGCGCTCGGAAGAGTGCGCCATCAGGTGCAGAATCACTTCGGTATCGCTCGAAGCCTGAAAGATGGAGCCGCGCCGTTCCAGATCGTTTCGCAGTTCGGCTGCATTCGTGATGTTGCCGTTGTGCGCCACCGCGATGCGCCCTTTGTTGCAGGCCACCGAAAAGGGCTGGGCGTTGAGCAGCACCGTGTCGCCCGCTGTGGAATAGCGCGTATGGCCGATGCCGAGATGGCCGGGAAGCTTGGCCAGAACATCGCTGGTGAAGATATCGGCGACGTGGCCCATAGCCTTTTGCGTATGAATCTCGGCGCCGTCGCTGATCGAGATGCCAGCGCTCTCCTGGCCGCGATGCTGCAGCGCGTACAAACCGAGGTAGGTCAGCTTGGCCGCTTCCGGATGCCCGTAAATGGCTACAACGCCGCACTCTTCGTGGAATTTATCGAACATAAGATTCCAATGCCTGCTCGTAGACCGCTTTCAGTTCCGCAATTTCCCAGGAGCCGAGAGTGATACCTCGCTGCCGGATCTCTACACCCATCCCAATTGTAGCGCCCACGATGGGAGCTTCCACTCCATGCCGCGCGGCGATTGCAGCCACTTCTTTCGGCCGCGAAGTGGAGAGCAGTACACGCGACGGACCTTCGTGAAACAGCAGCAGATCGGGACGCAGATCGGATTCCAGATCAATTTGCGCACCGATTCCCGCCGCGCCGAAGCTGCATTCGGCCAGCGCCACCGCCAGTCCTCCATCGCTCAAATCGTGCGCGGATTCCGCCAATCCCGAAGCAACAATTTCGCGGATCGCATTCTGCACGCGTTTTTCATGCTCAAAATCGAGTGCGGGCGGCAATCCCCAAAGCTGCTTCACCACAACCTTGGCGTATTCGGTCCCACCGAACCGCGTGTCATCGGAACGGCCCACGCCGCCGAGCAACATCACGGTTCGGCCGGCGTTCTGGAATGCCACCTGTACGGGCGCGGCTGTTTTGAGAAGCCCAACAATGCCGAGCACGGCCGTGGGATAAATGCCCTCGCCCAACGTCTCGTTATAGAGGCTCACGTTGCCGCCGGTGATTGGGGTTTCAAAGAAGCGGCACGCGTCTGACATGCCTTCGATGGCTTCCACCAACTGCGCCATGATCTCCGGCCGTTCGGGATTCCCGAAATTGAGGCAATTGGTGGCGGCCACGGGTTCGGCTCCCACCGTCGCCAGATTGCGGCAGCACTCGGCCACCGCCAGTTGCGCTCCTTCCCGCGGAGAAAGATAGCCATAGCGGCCATTGCCATCGAGCGACATTGCGACGGACGTGCCCGTCTCCTTCACGCGGATGATTGCGGCGTCGGCACGTTCGGGGCCGGCCAGCGTATTCGTCCGGACCTGGTAATCGTACTGTTCCCAAATCCAGCGCTTTGAACAAAGATCGAGCGATTCGAGAAGCGCGGGCAGCGCGGTTTGCGCATCCGGCTTGGGCAGTGCCGGGGCCTCCAGCGGGACGCGCCGCAGCGGCACAGTGTGGGGACGGTCATAGAGTGGCGCTTCGTCGGCGAGTTCGCGGTTGGGAATCTCAGCAACCACCTGGCCATGCTGCTTCACGCGCAGTTTGCCGTCACCGGTGACGATACCGATTTCGACGGCCTCCAGACCCCACTTGCGGAACACGCGGAAGACTTCCTCTTCGCGGCCCTTCGCCGCTACCAACAACATACGCTCCTGCGATTCGGAAAGCATGATGTCATAGGGCGACATGCCGGTCTCGCGCTGAGGCACCCGGTCCAATTCAATTTCGATGCCGACTTCGCCGCGGCTGCCCATCTCGCAGGTCGAGCAGGTAAGCCCCGCGGCGCCCATATCCTGGATGCCCACGATGGCGCCGGTCTGCATGGCTTCCAGGCAGGCTTCGAGCAGCAGCTTCTCCATGAACGGATCGCCTACCTGCACGTTGGGCCGTTTTTGTTTCGATTCCTCGGTGAATTCCGCCGAGGCCATGGAAGCGCCGTGAATGCCGTCGCGCCCGGTGCGCGCGCCCACGTAGATCACGGGATTGCCAACGCCGGCCGCCTTCGCGTAGAAGATGTCTTCTTTTTTCGCGATGCCCAAGGCGAAAACGTTCACCAGCGGATTGCCGTCATAACACGATTCGAAAAGACACTCGCCGCCAATCGTCGGCACGCCGAAACAGTTGCCATAATGCGCGATGCCGCCGACTACGCCGGACAGGATGCGGCGATTGCGAGCGCCGGTTTCGGGATCGTCCAGACGTCCGAAGCGCAGCGAATCGAGCACCGCTACCGGCCGAGCGCCCATGGTGAAGATATCCCGTAGAATTCCGCCTACGCCGGTGGCGGCGCCCTGGAACGGCTCGATAAAGCTGGGGTGATTGTGCGATTCGATCTTGAAGGCGATCACGTAGCCGCCGCCGATATCGATGATACCGGCATTCTCGCCGGGGCCCTGCACCACCAGCTTGCCGCGCGTCGGCAGCTTCCTCAGATGCAGCCGCGAGCTTTTGTACGAGCAATGCTCGCTCCACATCACGCTGAAGATTCCCAATTCCGTGAGGCTCGGCTCGCGGCCCAGGATATCGACGATTTTCTGATATTCGTCCGGAGTGAGCTGATGTTGGGCAATAAGATCCGGCGTGATCACGGCCGCGCTCATGCGCTCACCGTCGCCGTCAGCATCGACCGGAACACCACGAGCCCGTCGCTCGAACCCATCAGCGGATCGGAAGCCCGCTCCGGGTGCGGCATCATGCCCATAACGTTGCGCTCCCGGCTGAGGATGCCCGCAATATCACGGAGCGAGCCGTTGGGATTGTCCAAATAGCGAAAGACTACGCGGTCCTCGGCTTCGAGCTCATCGAGCGTGCGCTCATCCGCGTAATAGCAGCCTTCCCCGTGAGCGATCGGAACGCGCAGCACGTCGCCTTTCTGTGCGGCAGCCGTAAAGGGAGAGTTCGTAGTCTCTGTGCGTAATCGCACTTCCCGGCACACGAACTTGAGGCCGCGGTTGCGAACGAGCGCGCCGGGAAGCAGCCCGGTTTCCACCAGAATCTGGAAACCGTTGCAGATTCCCAACACTAAGCCGCCATCAGCCGCAAATTTCTTGATGGCCTGCATGACCGGAGAGAATTTAGCGATCGCACCGCAGCGCAGGTAATCCCCGTAGGAGAAGCCCCCGGGGAGAATGACGGCATCGACATCCCCCAGCGCAGGAGAATCATGCCAGATAAACTCCGCCTTCTGGCCGAGGTTGGTGCTTACGGCGTAGAAAGCGTCGTGGTCGCAATTGCTGCCGGGAAAGACAATGACGCCAAATTTCATGAGTTCTGTTTTTGGGGAGGTTCACCTTTATTTTACCAGACAGGGCCGGAAGATTCGTGCGCGGCCCGGACTGGAAAGGCGTACTCGCTGCGGGGAAATTGCCGTATGCGTGTAACGAATCGGGTCTGGAACACACTAGTTATCCTATCGGGGCATAACACCCCGTCCGAGTGCACACACAGATCAGAAGGAGGGTTCATGTCGAAGACTCTATCCGGGGTCGTGATCGGCTCCGTGATTTTTGCCGCGGGCTGCTGCAATCCAGGCAATATCGGGTCCCAAGCGGTCACTCTCAACGGCCAACAGACCAGCATGTGGTGCTGGGCGGCCAGTGGGCAGATGACCATGAACTTCATCCATTCAGGCGCCAACGTCCAGCAGTGTGATGAGGCCAACAAACGCTTTGGACGTAGCGATTGCTGCAATTCCCCGACACCCACGGAATGCGTAAATGGAGGCTGGCCGGAGTACAACAAGTACAGCTTTACGGCCGACACGACTTCCGATGCCCCGCTGTCGTGGGCGCAACTGACGTCCCAAATCTATTGCTCGAAAAAGCCGTTCGCCTTCTCCTGGCATTGGAACGGCGGCGGCGGGCACATGATGGTGGCCACTGGGTACGTGACCATCGATGGAGTCAACTACGTTTCCGTCAACAACCCCTGGCCCCCCAGCTCCGCCAGCGGTTCCGGCGGTGTGCAGGAAGTCTACACTTACGACAAGTACAATGGCGGCTCCGGTCAGGATCATACCCACTGGAATGACTACTACAACATCACCTCCACGGGAGGACAATAGAGATGCGTACCATGTCCGTGTTTGTCAGTTTGCTGGTGGTCCTCACCGCCGGATGCAGCCAGGGGGGCGGCGGAAAA
Source organism: Bryobacteraceae bacterium (assembly GCA_035550475.1). Lineage (GTDB taxonomy): Bacteria > Acidobacteriota > Terriglobia > Bryobacterales > Bryobacteraceae > DASZPB01. The sequence goes on from DASZPB010000042.1 coordinate 29,264, forward strand.
GCGCCTCCTTCCGCGCAGCAACCGGAAGAGGCAGCGCGCAACGCACTGGCCACTCTGCAGAAGCTGGTCACGGCGCAGAACTACCGCACCATGGGCTTTGAATCGGTGGACGAGGTGAAGAGTGCTGCCCTGGGGCAGCCGCTGGCCCTCGTGCAGATCGGCCTCGACCAGTTGAAAGCGTTCCGTCCGGGTGGCAACGTAAATTCGCTGATGCAGTCGAGTCCGGAGACCATCTATCCGGTGACGGTCAATGGCCAAGTGCGGTCTTCGGTGACTGTGTCGAAGAGCGCTTCCGGATACGCTCCCTCCAGCTTCGGAAATGCCGATATTGTGAAAAGCCTCTCGCGATACCGGCAGTCGCCGGATGCTTTTGTGGTGCGCGTGCCGGCACTCAATCTGTATTTTCTGGGAAGCCGGGTGGAGAACCGTGTGATGCTGACTCCCATCGTGGAAGACAACCGCTTGAAACTGCAACCCGGCGTACCAGCGCCTGCTGAACAGGTGATTGAGCAATTGGTCCCAATTGCGAACGCGTATAACGGCCTGCCGATATAATCCCAACGCCGCGCCGCGGGGAAATGCAGCCGGAAAGTCCGTTCCTCGCGGCACGGCATTTGCGCCTCCCTCTTGTGCTCCGTTTCCCGCGATTTCGCCGATGCGTTATCCTGTGACTTCCGATGAGCCGAAAAGCAGTGGTATTTGGAGCCTCCGGGCAGCTTGGTGTGGAGTTGGTCCGCGAACTCCGTTCTCGCGGTTATGAAGTAACGGCGTTCGCACGCGGCCAGGTCGATATTACCAATGCGCAGTCCGTGGAAAACGCGCTTGCCGGGTCCGACGCCGAACTCGTCTTCAACTCGGCTGCTTACAACCAGGTGGATGTGGCCGAAAAGGAACCGCAAGCTGCTTTCCTGGTGAACGGCCTGGCCGTTCGGAATCTGGCATTAACCTGCCGCCAGATCGATGCCCGCCTGATCCATTTCTCCACCGACTACGTTTTTGACGGCTTTGCCGACCATCCGTATGCGGAAGACGACCCTACGCATCCCCTGGGAGCCTACGCCGTCTCGAAGCTGGCGGGCGAACTCTACGCTCGCGCTTATCTGGATAATGCGTTGATCGTGCGCACGTCCGGCGTTTTTGGCCCGGGCGGTCTGGCCACGGCGCGTGGCAATTTCGTGGAATTGATGCTGCGGCTCGCAGGTTCGGGAAATCCCATTCGCGTTGTGGAAGATCACGTAGCATCTCCCACTTACGCTCCGCTGCTGGCCGCGCGCACGGTAGATCTGGTCGAGCGGGGTCAGCGCGGCGTATTCCATGTAGGCGGAGGCGCGCCTACTTCCTGGTTCCAATTCGCGCGGCTCATCTTCGCGGCTGCCGGGATGCAACCGCAACTGCTTCCCACCAATGAGCGCGAATACCGCACACCGGCGCGCCGGCCGAAGTACTCCGCTCTATCGAACGCCAAAATGGAGCGGGCCGGCGTGGAACCGATGCCGCCTCTGCAGCAGGCCGTTGAAAGCTATTTCGCGGCGCGCAGCCGGGCTGTCAGCGTGCGTCCGGGTTGATCGCGTAGTAGCCCTTGCGCGCCTGAACTTTCAAATCTTTGTTCGCCAAGCGAATATCCACGCGCCGGTAGGAGCCATCCTTCGCATCGTTGGTGGGTGTGTAGCCGATGGAATACTGGCTGCGCATTTCGTCCTGCAGTTCCTTGAAGACTTCATCAAGCGTATGCTTGCGGTCCACACGGAATACCTGGCCTCCCGTCTGGTCGGACATCTTTCGCAACTCGGATTCGCCACCACCGCCGCCACCGAACATGCCGCCATAAAAGCGCGAGTCGAGGTAGTAGATGCTGTAGATCACGGCATCGGCCTTCTGCGCGGCTTCAATCGCCTGATCGCGCGTCATCCGGCTTCCTTCATCCACGCCGTCGGTGATCAACACCAGTACCTTTCGTCCCACCTCGCTGCGCAGCTTTTCGTTGGACGCCAGGTAAACGGCATCGTACATCACCGTGCCGCGCGGCTGGCCCACCGTGGGCACCGGGCCCGGATGCAGCCCGCCCACGCTCGCACTCAAACGCAACTGGTTCAATCCGTCTTCGAGCAACCGCACCGAGTTGGTGAAATCCTGCAGCAACTCGCTCTCTTCGCCGAAGCTGATGAGGAAAGCTTCGTCCTTCTTGCGCAGTACCTGTGAGAAGAACTGCGTGGCCGCGCTGCGCTCTACGCCGATGAGGTTTTCCTGGCTGCGGCTGGTGTCCACCAGCAGGCCAATGGTCAACGGCAGATCGGTTTCCCGCGCGAAATACTTGATGGCTTGGGGCTTGCCATCTTCAAGGATAGTGAAATCATCCTTGCTCAAATTCGGAATCAGCGCGCCATGCTTGTCACGCACGGTGGCAAGGACGTTCACCACATTGACGTTCACTTTGATGGCGGGAAGATCGTCGGCCGTCTTGTCATTCGGCGGCGCAGATTGCGCCATGAGCGCGCTGGCAAGCGCGAAAACGGTGAAAAGTCGCATCCGAGTACAATGAAAGGGACGTATCCCCTTCCAGGTCTGTTTCACCATGAAGGAAGCCATCCATCACCTCAAGCGGGCGGACCCGATCTTGTGCGCGATTATTGAGCGGGTCGGCGAATACGCTATTCAATTTCGCGAGCCGACCTTTGAAACACTCGTTAAATCCATTGTATATCAACAGCTTAGCGGCAGGGTTGCAAGCGTCATCTTTGGCCGGCTGGTGAACGCGCTCAAAGGCGAAATCACCTGTGAAGGCATCCTGAAATTGCGTCCGTCCCGCATGCGCGCTCTTGGTCTTTCCACGCAGAAGACTGCCTACATTCGTGACCTGGCGCGCCATGCGCGTTCCGGGGAACTGGTCTTCGAGGAATTGCTGGACTTGTCCGATGCCGAAGTGATCGAGCGGCTTACCCGGGTGAAAGGCATCGGCACATGGACTGTCCACATGTTTCTCATGTTTGCTCTGCGCCGCCCGGATGTGTTGCCCACGGGCGATCTCGGAATTCGCTCGGCCATGCGCAAGGCCTATGGGCTTGCCGACCTGCCGAAGCCCGACGAGATGGAAGCGCTGGCCGCGAACTGGCGCCCTTACTGCACCGTCGCAAGCTGGTATCTGTGGCGCAGCCTGGAGCCGAACGCCAATTTATAGGCTGTAAACGGCATGCGTTCACCAAGCTGTCATTAGCCACCGTAAGACGGTGATTTATAATGCGGCTGTGGCGGTTTTGGGGCATCCTCTTCCCCAGGCTGGCAGGAGAGAATCATGCGCGCGCTGAAGTTAGTGCTCCCGATGGCTATCCTGGCAGCCGGCTTCCTCTCCGTAGCCGCAACTTACGCAAAGCCCGAGTATGCCAAGAAGGAGAAGCGCTCCTGCAAGTTCTGTCATTACGACAGCAAGCCCGGGTCTTCAGATCTCACTGCGGCGGGCAAGTATTACCGGGACCACGGCCATTCCCTGCAGGGTTACCGGGAGGACGGGGACAAGAACAAGAGTTAGCGATCCGTCCGCCCCAGGACACTGTTGTTCGAAATCGGACACGTCGGCCTTAAGCTCTTCCCGATCTTCCAAGCAGTTGGACGCGGACCGCCGCATGCATCGGTGACCGGGCAGGAGATGTCAAACGACCTTCGCTTCGCACTCCGTGGTCTTCGGTGCGATCCCGGCCTGACGCTAGCGGCGATTCTCGCGCTGGCGCTCGGCATAGGCGCCAATGTAGCCATCTTCAGCGCGGTCGAAGCCACGCTGCTGCGCCCTCTGCCCTACCCCGATGCACAGCGGCTCATCGTTGTGTGTAACCTCTGGCACTTCGGAGATGGACATTTCCCCGTGCGCGGCCAGGATTTCCTGCAATGGCGGGCGCGCGTTCATTCGTTCACCGACATGGCAGCTCTCGCGCCCTCGTTCGTGGACCTCACCGGTATCGATCAGCCGGAATCCTTGCGGGCGGCCGGCGTGACGCCCAATCTCTTTCCGCTGCTGGGCGTTCGGATGGTCCTGGGGAGGCCCTTCGCGGCCGCGGAAGCCGAGCCGGGCAAAGATGGCGTGGTGATCCTCAGCCACAGTTTATGGAGCCGCCGCTTCGGCCGCTCTGCCGCGGCACTGGGCCGTACGATCGAACTCAACGGTCGCGCCTACCGAGTGATTGGAGTACTGCCATCGCAATTTCATCCGGCCGGGCATGGTGCAGATATTTGGCTTCCGATGGCTGTGCAGGGCGCGCCGACCAAAGCCGATGGGCAGATGCCCTATTTCGTGCTCGCCCGTCTGCGGCTGGGCGCCACACTGGAGCAGGCGCGCCGCGAACTCCGCGCCATTCCCGGCTGGTTGGCGCAACAGTCGCCGCCGGAGCAGTCCATCTTTCACACAGAAGTATTTTCGATCGCCAGCGAAAAACGGGACAATGAGACCACAAGGCTTGTGCTGATCCTCCAACTTGCTGTGGGCTTCGTGCTGCTGATCGCCTGCACCAACGTCGCGAACCTGCTACTGGCGCGTTCGACGGATCGCACCGGGGAAATCGCTATTCGCGCGGCATTGGGTGCCTCGCGCGGGCGCTTGGCGCGTCTAGCTCTCACCGAGAGTCTGCTGCTCGCCGCTATGGGCGGAGCCGCGGGTCTGCTGCTGGCACTCTGGGCCATCTCCGGCATGGCCGCGCTCGATACTTCTTTCGACAACCTCTCGATGAACTGGCAGGTGCTGTGCTTTGCGGTATCTGCCGTTCTGGTTACCGGTCTTGCCAGCGGGCTGGCGCCGGCGCTTCAACTCGCATCGGAAAAACTCAACTGGACAATAGTGCAAGGCGGCCGTGCTCATATTTCAGATGGCCGCGGACGTCTGCGAAGCCTGCTGGTGATTACGGAGATGGCCCTGGCGCTGATATTGGTGGCGGGCGCGGGTCTGACGATCCGAAGCTTTCTGGAAATGCTGGCCGTGCAGCCGGAATTCGATCCCGGGAACGTCATCGTGATGCACATCCGCCTGCCCCAAGACCGCTATCCGAATGAAGCGCGTGTGCGCGCTTTCACCGGCGCCCTGCTCGCGCGGATTGAAGCCGTGCGTGGAGTGGAATCCGTTGCGATCGCCGACGGTCTTCCATCTCGCGACACGGTCTCCGAATCCACTTTTCAAGTGAAAGGCGAGCCGCAGCCCAAGCCCGGGCACGAGCGAGTAGCAAGCGAAAAAACCGTCAGCGAAGATTACTTCCGTACCACGCGCACGCCGCTCCTTCGCGGCCGAGTGTTCACGCAGCGGGAAGCCGAGGATCCGGCGTCGCGCGTGATTGTGATCAACCAGGTGCTGGCTCGCCAGTTGCGACCGGATGGCGCTGCTCTGGGAATGGTCCTTGTCCTCGGCACGGTGCAGCGGACCGTCGTTGGCATCGTGGGCGGAGCGCGTCAGATGGGCCTCGATCAGAGCATCAATCCCGAGATCTTCAGTCCTTCCCGCAACATCCCGCACATGTCGTTGATGGTCCGTACGGGCGATCCGATGCGTCTTTCGAAGGTCCTCACCAGGCAGGTCTGGGCGATCGATCCGGACTTGCCCGTATCGGACGTCTCATCGCTTGAAGAACAACGCCGGGAAGACACGCTCCCTCGCAAATCCAACATGATCCTGTTTGCGGCATTGGCGGGGCTAACGCTGCTGATGGCGGCGGTAGGGCTGTACGGCGTGCTTTCCTACGCCGTGGCGCGTCGCACACGCGAGATCGGTGTGCGAATCGCGCTCGGCGCCGAACCCAGGGAAGTGGTGCGGATGGTGGTGCGTCATGGTTTGGTCATGGCGCTTGCGGGAATTGCACTGGGCGGCGTTGCGGCTTTGGCACTCACAAGGCTGCTCGGGAAGCTGTTATTCGGGGTCGGTCCTTCGGACCCGCTGACGTTCGGTGCGGTGGCGCTATGCCTGGCCGCCGTGGCCTTGCTGGCCAGCTATTTACCGGCGCGCTGGGCCGCGCATTCCGATCCGATGGACGCGCTGCGCATCGGATAGTCCACCCGGATTGCTTTGCGAGCAGCCTCACAAGAAAATTGCGGAAAACTTGCAGCGGAATGTGTCCGCTCGATGCCGCGCTCGGCTACAATGCAGAAAAAAGCAAATCCGCAAATGGCCAGCGCCTTAGTTCAATCACCCTCTATCGACCCCCGTTATGCCCATTTCCGCCTCATGATCCGGAAGTCCGCCATCCACCGGTTCGGTGTGTACGCGCAAGAACGCATTCCCGCGCGCCGCAAAGTGATCGAGTATATCGGCGAACGAATCAGCCGGCAGGAGACGCGGCGCCGCGGCCTGGGACGGCATACTTACCTCTTCACGCTCGATAAGTATTGGACCATCGACGGCTCCGTGGGCGGCAGCGGCGCTGAAATCATCAATCACAGTTGCGATCCCAACCTGTATGCATGGATCGTCAAAGGCCACATCCTTTACATGAGCAAGCGGCAGATCGAGTTTGGCGAAGAGCTGACGATCGACTACATGTTCGCGAAAGACATTGGCCGCGTGCCCTGCCGCTGCGGCTCGCCCGCCTGCCGCGGCACCATCAACGTGGCATAGCGCGCGCTACTTGACGGCGCGCAGAAAATCAAAATCGCATCCCAGATTGGCTTGTGTGATGTGATCGAGGAACAACTTGCCGTAGCCCCGCTCGTAGGGCGCGGGCGCGGGAACGAACCCGGCCAGACGGCGCTCTATCTCGCCGGAAGAAAGGCACAGGTCCACACGGCGGGCCGGGACATCGAGCGAAATCTCATCGCCGGTCTGCACTGCCGCCAGCGGGCCGCCTACGGCTGATTCCGGCGCAAGGTGCAACAGCACTGTACCGAAACTGGTGCCGCTCATGCGGGCGTCGCTGATGCGAACCATATCGGTGATGTCGCGCTGCAGCAGCACGCGCGGCATGGGGATGTGGCCCCACTCGGGAAATCCCGGCCCGCCTCGTGGCCCGCAGTTCTTCATCACCAGGACCGTGGGAGCATCCACCGGCAGGTCTTCGGAATCGATCTGCGCGCGCATGTGCTGATAGTTCTCGAAGACATATGCCTTGCCGCGATGACGCAGCAGGTGCGGCGATGCGGCTGTCTGCTTAAGCACTGCGCCATCGGGAGCGAGATTTCCGTGCAACACAACAGTGCCGCCCTCGGCATGAAGCGGTTCCTCTGCAGCCCGAATGACAGAGCGGTTATGGCACTCAGCCGTCGCTACATTCTCAGCCACACTCTTTCCCGTGATGGTGATCGCGGTCCCATCGAGCAGAGGCAAAATCTCCTTCATCAGCGCAGGTAAGCCACCGGCATAGTAAAAATCTTCCATCAGGTACTCGCCGGAAGGCTTCACGTTGGCGAGATACGGTGTGCGCCGGGAGATCCGGTCGAATTCCGCGAGTGGCAGGTCGATGCCGAGGCGGCCGGCGATAGCGATCAGATGCACCACGGCATTGGTCGATCCGCCGAGCGCCATATCCACGGCGATGGCGTTGCGCAGCGCCGCTGGCGTCACAATGCGCGATGGACGCAGGTCTTCCCAAACCGCCTCAACGATCCTGCGGCCGCTTTGCTCCGCCATGGCAAGCCGCCGCGCGTCCGGGCCGGGCACATTCGCGCAACCAGGAAGCGCCAGCCCCATTGCTTCCGCCAGACTGCTCATGGTGGAAGCCGTGCCCATCACATTGCAGTGTCCCGGGCTACGCAACAGGCCGCCTTCGACCTCACACAATTCCTGTTCGGTGACACGCCCCGCACGGAATTGCTCGAATAACCGCCGCGTGTCCGTGCCCGCTCCGATAGTGCGTCCGCCCCACTGGCCGCTCAACATGGGGCCGCCTGGCACCATGATGGCCGGCAGATCCGCACTGGCGGCGCCCATCAGTTGCGCCGGAATCGTTTTGTCGCAGCCGCAAAGCAGCACCACGCCATCGAGTGGGTTCGCGCGAATGGATTCTTCAACGTCCATGGCCATCAGGTTGCGATAGAGCATCGTGGTAGGCCGCATGTAGTATTCGCCGAGAGAGATCGTCGGGAATTCCAATGGGAATCCTCCCGCCGCCCATACACCGCGCTTGACGGCCTCCGCAACGGCCCGCAGGTGAACATTGCAATGGACCAGTTCGCTCCAGGAATTGCAGATGCCGATCACCGGACGGTTCTCGAATACATCCGCGGTAAAGCCCTGAGCGCGCACCGATGCCCGGTTCATGAGACTTTCGTAAGTGCCTTCCTGAAACCACTGGCGGCTGCGCAATTTCATCTCATTGGCGGACATGCAGCCTATCCTATCGATGGCATCCGGTAGCGTCAATTGCGTGAACTCTGCTGGCGGCGACTGAAGGCCAGTCCAACAGTGTTCCCTTTCGTACGGAAGAATGCTAAGCGACTGGCAAGTGGCCGGCCAATTACGCGGCATCGCGCGTTGAAGTGAACCGAAATACCCCACACAAGGGATGGTTCGCTCTTCGTTTATCCCGTACTGTATAGCTGAAGAGAGCACACAAGGTCATGACACGGAAACTATTATTGGGACTCGGCGTGCTGGCAATGTCCGGCTTTTCGATTGCCAGCGCCAAAACATACGATATTGTCTTATCCAACACGACCCAGGTCGGCAGCGTCAAACTGAATGCCGGCGAGTATCACTTGAAGGTGGAAGGCAACAACGCTGTTTTTACGGACGTCAATAGCGCGAAATCCTTCACCACGCCGGTGAAAGTGGAAAACACCGAAAAGAAATTCGATCAGACGTCGATCGAGTCCAAGAACCAAGCGGGTGTTGACCAGGTTCAGGAGATCGATCTGGCCGGCGCCAAGATGAAGCTTCAGTTCGATTAATTCCCCGTTTGTTCGAACGGACTGCGCGAGAAGCCGCGTCAACTCCGGCGACCCCCAATCACGGATGCTGGCGCGGCGCAGTTCGCATTTGATTCTCTTCCTTTCCATTTCAACCAGACCGGTTCCGCGAAGTGAAAGCGGATTACAATCTCAGTGTGGCTGACGGTTCCGGAGGGGTCCGGCGGCGAGAACGCGCGTCATTGTCGCCATGCCCGGCGGAAATGTCGCGGCCACGGTAAGGAACAATCAGGGAGAACCAACTCTTGCACGGGATCGGAGAAAAAAGTGTGCTCATCACCGGCGCCGGCCGCGGAATCGGCAAGCGTCTTGCGATGGGTTTTGCGCAGGCGGGAGCGCGCGTGGGCCTGCTGGCCCGTAGCCAGGCCGAACTGGATCTGGCGAAACTCGAAATCGAACAGGCCGGGGGCACAGCGCTGCGGATTCGCGCTGATGTGCGCGACCTGGAGCAACTGATTGCGGCAGTTGACCGTGTGCGTGCCGCCTTCGGAACCATCGACGTGCTGATCGCCGCGGCGGGCGTGCAGGGACCTATTGGCCCCATGATTTCGAGCAAGCCAAAGGCATGGAATGAAGCCATCGAGACCAATTTGATGGGCGCGGCCAACTCCTGCCGCGCCGTGCTGCCTCCCATGATTGACCGTCGCCGCGGAAAGATTATTCTGATCGGCGGCGGCGGCTCGGCGAACGGGCGGCCCAATTTCACCGCATATGCCGCGTCGAAGACCGCCGTAGTGCGTCTGGCCGAGTGTCTGGCGGAAGAAGTGCGCGACCACAATGTGCAGGTGAATTGCATGGCAACCGGCGCGGCGTACACGCACATGACCGATGAGATCCTGCACGCGGGTGAAGAGCGAGCCGGCCGCAAGGAGATCGAAGATGCCGAGCAGGTGCGGATTACGGGTGGAGTTTCGCCCGAAAAACAGGTTGCTCTTGCACTATTTTTAGCTTCCGAACGTTCCAACCACGTGAGCGGCAAACTGATTCACGTGAATGATGACTGGAAGCGCTTTGAACAGGAAAACATGAAGCCGGAATTATTCACGCTCCGGCGTGTACAAAAAATCTGACAGCCTGCCGGAACTTAGCGGCTTAGCGCCACGGGCTGCTGCAAGGCAACCAACTCACCGGCTCTCAGGCCGGACAGCACGGCCACCTGAGTATGGTTCTCCACGCCGGTTTCCACTTCACGCGGCGTAAACATCTCTCCGTGTTTGACGTAGACAATCTGCCTGCCTCCCGAGCCGTGCACAGCTTCCCGCGGAATGATCAGGCTGTCCGGCGTTTGAGACAGTACGATGTCGGCGCTCACCGAAAGATCGGGAATCACGCGCGGGTCCCGTCCTTCAATCGAGAGACTGACCGGAATGCTGCGGATATAGTAATTCTCGCGCCGGCCTCCTACGGCCATGGCCCCTACGGATTCCACCTCGCCTTTCAACATCAGACCCGGGTAGGCGTCGAAAGAAATGGTAGCCGGATCGCCGATGCGCAATATCTCCGCCTGCGTCTGGTTGAGGCGGGCATCGATCTGCATCGAAGAGGTGCTGACGATTTCCATGAATGGCTGGCGCGGGGAGAGTTGGTCACCGAGTTGCACCTGCCCCCGATTACCCCCGCGGTAAAGCGACCGCATGACGACCAGTCCGTTGATGGGCGCGCGGATGGTAAAGCGTTCCAGGTCCCGCAAATGGCGGTCCCGATGCCGCACCTGTTCCTCGAGAGCGTATTCCAGAATGCGAATTCCGGCGCTCTGCGAGGCCTGCATCAGTGGCAATTGGCGCTGCAATTCCGTGTAAGCCGCCTGGGCCTGGGCAGCAGCGATCTTCAACTTTTCGCTATCGATCGAAGAGCGAATCTCCAATGTCTTCAGGTCGAGTTGCGCATCATCCAGAGTCGCCTTGGCGACGCGAATGCTTTGCCGCAGCGTTTCCAGGTTGATCGCGTCGATCGCGCGCTGCTTGCGAAGATCGGCCTGGGCTTGCGTGACCTGCGCCTCCACATCCGATAAGTGATCCTTAACGCCCTGCGGATCGATTTGGGCCACAATGTCGCCCTTGCGCACCATGCTCCCTGCTTTGGCCAAGGCGATCAGCACGAGGCCGCGGCCCGCATCGGGACCTTGCACGCGCGGAGCCATGATGCTGGCGAACTCTTTGGCTGCGACAGAACCCGACAGCCGAATGGATTGCTGCAAAGTGCCGCTGAATGCCTTAGCGGTCCGCACGGTCAGTGTGGCGGCAGGCTGCCCCTGATTGCGCGCACGCACGTACAAGCCGGCGGCGGCTACCGCTACCAGCGCCCCTATGAGAAAAAACCACTTCTTCCGTCCTGGGGTGACGGGAGGAACCGCCAAGGGGGGCGCAGTATTCCCGCGATGGGACGGAGGTACGGCAGGAGTCTGGGGAAACGCGGACATAACGAGCTCACGGCAGGTGCAAGAACAGAACCAAACTATTAGTTTATATCGCCTTGCGACTGATTGGTTTTGCGCGAACTCTATCTTTGGTCCCCTTCCCGCGGCTAATCGATTTTCGGAGTTCCGCCGATAAGCCTCTAGATGACAGCAGATGACCTCGTACAAATGGAGCTCATGCTCAATCGATTCAATCGCTTGATGGGCGAGCTCATGCGTGGCACGATTGTCCGCAATTCCTTTCAGCCGTGGGAACTGGAGATTCTGCTCGATATCGAGACTTGCCAGCTCGACCGGCGCCGGCGCTGGGAGATTTTGCGCCAGTATCAGAGAGCCGTTGAGCGGCAGATGGAAACCGGACCCGGTCCGCCGATGAAGCTCTCCAGCTTTCTCGAAATGCGGACCCGGCGGCGCGAGAGCGACGTGATTTGATCAGGATCCAATTCGATCAGGAGCCGGCTTTGTTCAGAACTCGGCGGCCTTCAATGTGGTAGCGGCCGCTTAGCACGATGCGGATTGCTTCCGAATAAACGCGATGCTCTTCTTTGAGAATACGCGCGGAGAGCGTCTCCACCGTATCTGCATCTTCCACCGGAACGGCGGCCTGAATCACGATAGGACCAGCGTCAAGGTATTCATCGACAAAGTGAACTGTGCAACCTGTAATCTTGACTCCGTGCTCCAGTGCCTGATGCTGCGCGTCCAATCCAGGAAAGGCCGGCAGCAGGGAAGGATGAATATTCAGGATACGGTTGGAAAATGCGCGAATGAAAGGCGCGCTGAGTAAGCGCATAAATCCGGCCAGGCACACCAGATTAACCTGATGCTTGTCTAATTCTTCGGTCAGCAGGCGATCGTAAATTTCGCGGTCCAGCCCTTTGGACGGAATCGAGACGGCGTTCAGCCCGAGTTCCCGCGCCACCTCCAGACCACGCGCATCTGGACGATTGCTGATCACCACGGCGATCGAGGCATCGAGCGAACCGTTCGCGACGTTGCGCGCAATGGCTTCGAAATTCGAGCCGCGGCCCGAGATCAGAATGCCCAGCCGGTTCATTGGTAATCCACTCGCGGCCTGCCCGGCTTGTGGACCGCGACGCTGCCGATTCGGAAAGGCGTCTCCCCAATGCGGCGCAGAAGGGCTTCCGCTTTTGCCGCGCCGCGGGCCGGAACTGCCAGTATCATGCCGACACCGAGATTGAACGTACGCCGGTAGTCATCCACCGGAACATTACCGATGCGGCGCAACACCTCAAATAACGGCGGAATGCGCCAGGACGTAGTGTCGATCGTGACTCCCATGCCTTTCGGTAACATGCGCGGCGTATTGTCTGTAATACCGCCCCCGGTGATGTGAGCCGCTCCGCGCAGAAGTCCCGCGCCAATTAGAGTCCGGATTGGTTTCAGGTAGCTTCGGTGTACCTGAAGTAAGGCATCCGCGACCGTCGCGCCGACTTCGGGAAGCAGTGTCTTTGGGCCATACCCGGCGGTATCGAAAAGGAGCTTGCGAGCCAGCGAATAACCGTTGGTATGGAGTCCAGTGGAGGGAAGCGCCAGCAGCACATCGGCGGCGCGAACCTTCTTACCGGTAAGTAATTCCGAGCGGTTGGCCGCTCCTACAATGAAGCCTGCCAGGTCATACTCTCCTTCGGTGTAGAGACCCGGCATCTCTGCCGTTTCGCCGCCGATGAGCGCGCACCGGTTCTGGCGGCATCCGCGCGCGATTCCGGAGATTACCGAGGCGGCAACATCCGCTTCCAGCTTACCAACGGCAAAATAATCGAGAAAGAACAGCGGAACCGCCCCCTGCACCGCGATGTCGTTGACGCAATGATTCACCAGGTCTTCTCCCACGGTATCGTGGCGGCCTGTTATAAAGGCAATCTTTAATTTGGTGCCGACGCCATCCGCCGAACTCACCAGCACGGGCTGGCGGAATCCCGACAGGCGGTAAGAGGCGCCGAACGTTCCGATTTCCGTAAGCACGCCGCGGGTGAACGTGGACTGCGCCAGCTTCTTGATAGAAGATACGGCGCGATCGGCTTCGTCGATATCCACGCCGGCATCCCGGTAGCGGATTGGTTTGCGGGTAGACAAGTCCCCAGTATACGGCAGCCGGACGGCGAAACCGGCTGCGTCAGCCGACATGCTCTCAACCGATGATCTTCGGCTTGATGACGGCCACGCCGATCTGTTTCATCATCTCGGTAAGCCGGGCAAACATGGCATCATCCGCATAAGTTCCGACAATGGCTCCGCCCGATCCGGCAAAGTTGGAAGTGGCGCCGGCGCGCCGCGCCGCATAGACCATTTCCAGGTTTCCCGGATCGATTTGATAGATGCTTGCGCGCAGGTCGAAATTGGCGTTGATGAGTTCCTTCAAACTTTCATAGTCGCGGCGCAAGAGACAGTCCCGGCCCCGTTCCGCATAAGATGCCCAGGTATTCATTGCTTCCACAACATCGGGATCTCCCCGGCGCCAGCGCTCTCTAAGGTTACTATGAAACACTTCGGTACCCTCGCTAAGTGACGTGCGGTACGCGACATACACATTCGGCAAGAGACCCGGATCCATTCGTTCGTACTCACCGTACCCTCGGGACTCCATCAGGTTCCGGGAAAAGTCCATATAGACCAAACCCTGGTACGCTTGTACTACGCGGTCCTGGAGTCCGGCCGGTACGTTTAGCTCGCGCGTTTCCGTCTCCAATGCCAAATTTGCCTGTACCGGTAACGGTATATCCAACTTATAGTACAGACTGAGCGCGCGAAGCGATGCAGTAATAATCGCGCTGGAGCCTCCCAGGCCCAGCCTCTGCGGTATGTTGGACTCATATTCCAGGGTGAAGTTCCTCTCTTCCAGTTCGATTCCCTGTTGCTTGCAGTAATCGATCAGGCGGACAATCAGCGCTTGAATAATGCGGATGCCACCATAGTAACCGCGCCACCTTGTAATTCGATAAAGATCGTCCAGATTCTCGAATACGGGAAGGTCGGCTTTCGATGGCTTAATCTCCAGGCGGGCGCTGGGATAGACCAGAACCCGAGCCCGGAAATTGGACATGGCGAAGGAAAGGGTCTTACCAAAGAAACCGTCGCTGGGATTTCCGAGAAAGCCCGCGCGGGCGTAGCCGTAAGTTTCAATCATCGCTTTTCCCGATCAATGGAATCCAAAGAGATGGTTACGGGACCGTCATTAACAAGCCGAACCTTCATAGTTGCCTGGAAGACACCGGTTTCTATAGGTACTGGACCGCGTCTGGCTGCTTCCACAAAATAATTGTAGAGGTCCCGAGCTTGGTCCGGGGGAGCTGCCTGATCAAAACTGGGTCTGCGTCCCTTGCGGCAGTCGGCATACAAAGTGAATTGGGACACGATCAGCAGACTGCCCTCGGCCTCCTGTACACTGCGATTCATTCTTCCCTCCAAGTCCGCAAAAACCCGCAGGTTCAGTAATTTTTCAAGCAGATAATTCGCATCATGAACTGTATCCGCTTTGGCAAGACCAAGGAAGACGAGAAGACCCGAACGTATCGCTCCGACAGTCGTTCCAGCAATCTCGACGGAAGCTTCGCTTACGCGCTGAACTAGGAGCCTCATAAGGTCGATCCAAAATATAGTATCTATAGTCCATTTGCATTGACACTTTTCGGCGGACCATATGTTATATTATGCAAGGGTGAATCCATGGCACGAGGCAGAAATATTCACGACCTATCCACCTTGCAAATGGCATTGGTGGGCTATCAACTCGAAAAAGAGAAGATTGACGAAAAGATAAGAGCGATTCAGGCGCAACTGAAAGGCAAGCATGTCGCTTTGTCTTCAGGAGCGGCTGAAAAGAAAACCGCTGGTCCGAAACGCGTTCTGAGCCCTGCGGCGCGCCGCCGTATTGCGGCCGCACAAAAGAAACGATGGGCGGAGCATCGCAGGAGAATGGCCCAAGCGAGTAAACAGGACTAGGGGTGACGCTCAAGGCTGGGACTTACTCCTCTCCAACGAGAAGTTCCACCCGAAGCGGGAGACTACATCCTCCACGCTGCCTTCACCCTGAATTGTCCCCGATCTGAAGAAGACTGCCCGGTTACACAGCGCATGCGCGAAGGCGATGTTGTGTGTAACCAGGATTTTGGCTTGCGGTAAGTGCTGGAGCAACTCTGCCAGCGCGCGCTGGCCAGGCGGGTCGAGAAACGTCGTGGGTTCGTCCAGCACCAGGATATCCGGTTCCGTGGCCAGTATCCCGGCGATTGCCACTCTTTTTTTCTCGCCTGCGCTCAGATGATAGGGAGCTTTCCCGGATGCCGCGGTCATACCGACGGTCGCAAGAGCAGTGTGCGCACGCTCGCGCGCCTGCTCGGCCGGCATGCCGCGGTTCAGCGGACCGAACGCTACATCCTCAATTACCGTCGGCATAAATAGCTGGTTTTCGGAGTCTTGAAACACTAAGCCAATCCGCCGCCGGATCTCCGGCATGGATTGCCGGTTCATCTCCATCCCACAAACTTCAATTTCGCCCTTGCCTTGCAGCAATCCGTTCAGGTGGAGAACAAATGTAGTCTTGCCGCTGCCATTGGGCCCGAGCAGCGCCACCGATTCTCCCGGGTAGAGTCGAAAATCCACGCCGTTGAGCGCGGGCGTGCCGTCCTCATAACAGAACCGTAGATTGCGCACTTCGATCAGCGGACGCATCAGACTCTTTCCACGGCAATTCTCACAAGTACAGGCGCGAGCGAAGCAAGGCTGAGAAATAGCGCGTCGCTCCAACCGAAGTGGTCCTCGTGAAGCGGCTGAAACCGTCCCAAGAAGCCGCGCGCGAGCATGGCGCTGTGAATCCCCGCGGCTCGGCCGTAGGAACGGACAAAGAGTACCGCGAGCGCGCCGGCTGCCGCATGAAAGCGAGCGCCGCGAGCTACGGCGCCGCGGAACGTTGCCCCCCGGGCCGCGGCAGCGTTTGTCATATGCTGCGCTTCTTCGGAGATGACGAACAGGTAGCGATAGAGGAACTGCACAACCATCAACAGAAAACGCGGAATACCGGCCATTTCCATTCCGCGCAATAAAGCATGGAGCGGCGTAGTGGAAACCACGATCAACACAGCCAGGGCCGAGAGGTAACTCTTAGCTACCAGAGCCAAACCACGCGCGGGGTCGCCCGCCATCCAGCACACCAGCAGAAACACGAGCGAAAACGGCAGCACCAGCGCAGTCCGCGCCAGCGCCCCCCATAGCGGCAGGCGCGCGTAGAGCAGAGTCGCGGCCAACAAAAGAAACAAAGCGGCGGTCAACTGCGGAAGCATGTGTTGCGCGGTTGCGACGACCACCAGGAATACCACCAGCGCCGTAAGTTTCGCGCGTGGGTCGCGGCGATGGAGCGCGCTCGTACCGCGGCTCCATCGCTCCAGAACAACGTGGTGCAACTACGCGCTCCTGCGGCGAGCCGCCATGCGGGCCATCACCAGGCACACTACATACACCAGTGCGATTCCGGCAATTCCCGCGCTCGCCCTGGGAAGCCACCCGCCCTGTAAAAAGGCTGCATGGTAATTCGAGAGCGGAGTAGAAAGCAGTGTAGTCGCTCGCGACGCAATTCCGGTTTGCGCGGCCAGTTTCCAGATGCCGTCCGGCGCGGTGGAAGCGAAGACCACACCCACGCCCCCCAGCAGAACTGCCACAGCGCCGACGGCGCCCGTGAGCAATGGCAGACCGCCGGTACGACGCTGGATGACATTCGGCTGAATGGCCTCTAGCGCCTGAACCACGGTGAGTGTGATCGCGCCCTCCAATAGCGCCGAAACCAAAAATAGCGCTAGTGAAATGCCAAGCACCATGGCGGGCATCTTCACGCCGGAGAGCAGCAGCTCCGCCAGAGCGAGAATCGCGCTGGTGAGCACCGAAAAGACTCCGCCCACAAAGATCGCGGATCGCCGCCACTTGCCGCCGCCCCACAAGTAGAACGGCAGATAGCCGGCCAGGACGCCGAACACGGCCATGTTGAGCACATTCGCGCCGAGCGCCAGCACGCCGCCATCCTGAAAAACCAATGCCTGGATGGCCAGAATCGCGCACATCACTACACTCGCAGGCGCCGGACCGAGCGTGTACGCCAGCAGCGCGCCACCAACCAGATGCCCCGTCGTGCCGATTCCCACCGGGAAATTGATCATCTGCGCCGCAAAGACGAATGCGCCCATCACACCCAGAAGCGGGATCTTCGATTCGTCGAAATCGCGTTGCGCACGGCGCACCAGAAGAGCCGCTGCCGGCGCTGCTGCCACATCCAGAGTGGCCCAAACAGGCGTAGATAAGAAGCCGTCCGGAATATGCATGAGGATCGTCCCCAAGGTAGCACGATCGATAAAAACGTGCCACCGGCGCATATGTTACGTGTACGTATGATTCCGCTGCCCGGTGCTAAGATTGTGAACGCATGAGCGAGCTCAGCCGCATTGGTGTGGCGATTGATACCGATCTCCTGGAGAAATTCGACCACTTAATCGAGCAGCGGGGCTACACGAACCGGTCTGAAGCTTTTCGCGATATGATTCGCGACGAGCTGGTTGAAAAGACATGGGAATCTCCAGAGAGCCATGTGGTCGGGACTGTCACGCTGGTTTATGACCATCATGTGCGCCTGTTGAGTGACAAGCTGACGGACTTACAGCATAACTATCACCGCTCGATTCTTTCCACGCTGCACGTTCACCTCGACCACGACAACTGTCTCGAAGTGATCGTCGTGCGCGGCAAGGCCGGCGACGTGAGCAAACTCGCTGATATGTTGATCAGCACCAAGGGCGTCAAGCACGGGCGGCTCACTATCACGACCTCGGGCGCGGAGCTCAAGTGATTCTGGGAACGGGCATCGACCTGGCCGAAGTCGCGCGCATTCGCGCTTCCATTGAGCGCTTCGGCGATAAGTTTACGGGGCGCATCTACACACCCATCGAAATCGAGTACGTGGAAAGCCGCGCCAATCGCTATCAGCGGTACGCCGCGCGTTTCGCCGCCAAGGAAGCAGGGATGAAGGCAATTGGCACGGGATGGAAACGCGGAGTGACGTGGCAGGATTTCGAAGTCGCTAACCTGCCGTCAGGTAAGCCGACGCTGCGCCTCTACGGAGTCGCGGCCGCAATTGCGGATAAGCTGGGCGTGCATTCGGTCTCGCTCTCGCTTACACACACCGCGGACATCGGCATGGCACACGTGATCCTGGAAGATTAGTCAGGGCCGCAGGGCAGCCCGCTTTGGCTCACCGGTTGGTTCAACGGCATCGGGCACGGCGCGGAGCTGTGCTTCCTCTAACCGTTTGGCCTCCTGCCAGGTATAGATCATGCGGTGAATCACGGTGAGGTTGGAGAGCGCCGCGATCACCCACAGAACCGCCGCCATGCGGTCAAACAGCGCGCCGATGATGATCAGCACCACGCGCTCAGGCCGTTCCAGAAAGCCGACTTTGCATTTGGGAATGGTACATTCGGCGCGCGCCCGCGCATAGCTCACCATCACCGAACCGGTCATCACAATAGCCGTGAGCACGATGTAGAAGGGGCGATTGATGGAGGCGTAGTAGACGAGCAGGCCCATATACAGCGCGAGGTCGGAATAACGGTCCAGCACCGAATCGAAGAAGCCGCCAAAGCGCGTCACCTGGCTGGTGGCGCGGGCCACACGGCCGTCCACCATATCGAAGAGTCCGGCGCCGATAACCACCACGCCCGCCCAGCGGAAGCTTCCGCGCGCGAAAAGGACTGCTGCCCAGATATTGATCACCAGTCCGAGGAAGGTCAGCGCATTCGGATGGATGCGCGAAAGCGCCAGCCATCGCACAATGCGGTTGATGATACTGCCGCAGACCACGCCGATCGCGCTGGTGTATGTCATAGCTCAGTCGACGATATCGTGAATGGTGGTGAGCTTGAGAATTTCGAGCTCTTTCACTCCGCCGGGGCTCTGCACCCGAACGGTGTCACCCACCTCTTTGCCCAGCAGCGCGCGGCCGATCGGCGAAGTGGTAGAAATCTTGCCATTCGCTGCATCAGCTTCCTCGCTGGTAACCAACATGTACGTGACTTCTTCCTCGCGTACCGTAAACAGCACGACGACGGTCGAGCCGAGCCCCACACGATCGTGAGGAATTTTGGAGAAGTCGATCATGGATACTTCGGCTAAACGCTGTTTCAACTGGTTCAGCCTCGCATTAACGAAACCCTGCCGCTCCTTGGCGGCGTGATATTCGGCGTTCTCGCTTAGGTCACCGTGGGCTCGTGCTTTGAGAATCTCCCGGGGCAGCTCGTTGCGCAATTCGTATTCGAGAGCGGCGATCTCCTCCTGCAATTTCTTCTTAATGTCCGTCATCGTGCGGGGGCAGCTCCCAACGTCACATTATACCGGAGACGGCTCTGTCTCCGTCCTGGTCACGGGTTAGCGGCACGCACAACTTCTGTGAAATCTGCCACGTATAGACGATGGTTTGATCTCGCAATGCCGCTCTATAGCCAGAAATGACTATCGAGTGTGTCGGGTACGATACTATCACGCCAATCGGAATTCGTCACCCTCGAATTCAACCGAAACGGAGCCGGTCAGGTAAGGCTATTGTACCGGCAAACGGGCCGTCGCGGAATCAATTCCGTTGACGGAAACCACAAGCGGCTGAGTGCCCGTGGGCGCACCCTCCGGCACCGTCACGTTGATCTGGTAAAGGCCCACGATTCCCGGCGCGAGTCCGCTGAAGCTCACCGGTGCATCCACTCCTCCAATGCGAACGGTCGGCGTTGCACTGGTCATGGAAAACGGTTGCGCGGGCGTTGCTTCCCCCGACGGCGGCTGGTTGCTCACCGGACCCAGGCCGTTGACGTAGATCTGAATGACCTTTCCGCGTTGGGCAGGATTGCCAGGCGTAATCAGACCAAAATTCGCATCGAGAGCCGCGGCCCATTCCTGTAAGACCGAGTTGTATTGAAATACGGCTGGCAGGTAAGTCGCCAGCGGAACCGTGTAAGCCGCGCTTTGAATATCGCCCACGCTGACTTTGAGCGAAACCGAGGATTGCCCTTGCAATTCCCAGGGAATCTGCACGTTGACCTGGTTCGGACTGACGAATTCCAGATAGCCGGGAAGGCTGATGCCGGGCGCATCGAAACTGACGCTGACATCGGCAAGAGAGACCGGCAGGTACGGAGTCGAAAGAGTCGCGAGCGTGCCCGCCAGGCCGCTGCCGAAGATCGATATGTATGAGCCGGGCGCTACGCCCTGCCCCACTTTCCCGCTTGCGGCGTCCACAACCCCACCGCTGCTGATCGTGGGGACCGGACGAGCAAACACATCGAAATCCATATTGACACCCGCGGCGGTCGCACGGAAAACCTGGTCGCCTAACTGCGGGCCAACCAGGATTTCGGCGGCGGCAAAACCGAGCGCGTATGTTTGCGTGTCCGCTTGCTGAACCGATCCGCCGCCTGAGACGACGCTCCAACTCACGGGAATTCCTACCACCGGGACGCCGTAGCGATCGATCACGCGAAAAGACAACTCCCATGTCTCGGGGTCGCTTGCCTGGCTGACCAGCGATGAGCCTTCCACCGGCAGATAGTTATAGGGAACGCCGTCACCGACCGCGTAGTTATAAGGCACGTGAAGCGTTGGAGATCCGTCGTTGCTCGTAATATCGAGAAAGCCGTCATAAATGCCGGGCGAGGGCTGGCTGCCAGTCAGGTTCACAGCGATATCGGTGGACGCTCCCGCGGCCAGCGTCACGCTCGCTGGCGGTTGGACGGCGGCTCGGGAGTCCGCGGTCACTTGCCGAATGGTGAACTGAAACGTGGCGGTGGCGTTGCTCGTGTTCGTGAGAGTCAGAGCAAGTTTCACCGGCAGCGTAGCCGCGCCAATCACGCCAAACGAGAGCGTGGCGGGCGCCACGGTGGCGCCGACTTTAATGGCGTCTCCGACATTCAGCTTGCCGGCTCCAGCAGAATAGATACGAGCCGGTCCGCTCTCATCGATCACATTACCGGAGGCCGTATTCACCAAGGCGGACTTGATCTGCGCCGGAGTGAACTGCGAGTGCTGCTGCTTGACAATCGCCGCCGCGCCCGCCACCATACCCACCGAAAAGCTGGTTCCCGAAGCCGCCACATAACCCGTGGCATTGTAGAGGTCGCCGTTCGGATCGAACTTCTGTGTCGCCGTGTAAATGCCAACGCCGGGCGCCACGAGTTCCGGCTTGATGCTGTTGGTTCCGATGTCCGGGCCGCGGGACGAAAAGCCCGCCACTACATCAGCAGTCGAGGAGAGAGCGTGCAGCGCCGGATCGAGCGTGACTTTCGTTCCCTGATGCGAGGCAAGAAACTGCTTCAGCGACTGCCCTTCGGAATTACCGATGGTCATGGCGGGAATCCCCGTGTCCTGAGCGCCCAGCGAACTCGGCAGATCTTCCGACCCCGCGACCTGGTAGATTACCGCCGCGATCGCGCCCGCGCCCGCGGCGTTGTTGATTTTGTCGCTGAACGAGCAGTTGCCGCGCTGGATCAGTGCCACAGCGCCAGTGAGCGATCCGCCGGGAAGCGCCGCGCAAGCGAGGCCATCGTTGCCGAGCGTCGCCACATCCACCATAGGAGCAGTGAGTGGCGCCGATATCTTGCGCCCATCGCCGAATACGCCATCAACGTCCGATCCGCCGGCCACATGCAGAGTGGATGCGAAGCGGTGACTATTAGTGGTGGCGCCCACGGTAATCACGGAAGGCGCAGTTCCCGGGGTGTGGATGGTGTTGAACGCGGACACTTGCGAAGCCGTGTT
Organism: Bryobacteraceae bacterium; assembly: GCA_035550475.1. GTDB lineage: Bacteria > Acidobacteriota > Terriglobia > Bryobacterales > Bryobacteraceae > DASZPB01. The sequence goes on from DASZPB010000042.1 coordinate 51,342, forward strand.
GCCGTCATTGCCCGCTGCGGTAACTACGGTAAGTCCCATCGACGTCAAATTCTCAACCAGCGCCGCACGAACGTCGCACGGCTCATTGGCTGCAGCGAAGCACGCGTCTCCGGAATCGAGTGGGCCGTAAAGAGCCGGGTCACCTTCGCCCAGCGCCAGCGCCGCGATATCCATGCCATCATTCAGAGCGTCTTCGAGCGCTTGCGCGAGCACAGAGTACAGCGTGCTGTCATTCACTCCCGGAGAACCGAAGATCTTGTAATTGCCCAGATACGCTCCGGGCGCGATGCCTTGAATCGTGGCGAGCGGGCCCTTGTTCGACACGCCCGCGGCGATCATCGCAATGGCTGTGCCGTGCCCCACGCGGTCGCGCGGCGACGTATCATCGGGATGGTCGGGAATAGGAGGCTGAGCACTCAGTTCTGCTTGTGTAAGCTGCGAGATGTAGCTCCGCGCCACAATCACTTTGTTGTTGGTATAGCCAGTGTCGCCTTTCGGAAACCCCGGCGGCATACTTGCGCTGCTCTGAAAGCCGGGATGAGCCTGATCGATTCCCGTATCGACGATTGCGATCTTCACGCCGGCGCCCGCATTCGCGGCGCCACCCACGGCGCTCCAGGCTTGCGGAGCGTTGATCAATCCGGCGGCCTGATCCAGGTCGCGGTGAACCGGCGGTAGATACTGCACGCGCGCCACACCGGGAACCTTCGCCAGTTCCGCGGCCTGATCGCGCGGAGCCGTCACGAAGATCGCGTTCAATAGCGTCTGCACCGAGCCATTCACCGGTATCTTGCGGCGGCCCAGTTCGCTCAGTACGGCACGCTGCGCCGTACGAATTTTCACAAGCTGATTCTGTGCCTGCGCGCTGCGAAGCCCGGCGCGAGAGTGAACCGTTCGCGCCACGGGTGGATCTTGCAAGACGAGCGCAAATTCCGCAAGGTGTCCCCTCGCCCAGCCTCCGGATGTCCACGCCAACAGGATCAGGCTTACCACCGACAGTCGCGTCATTCTGCACCGTTTCCCGGTTGGCTTGCCGGTTGAGTTTAGCCGGATACTGCGATCGGCCCGGCGCCCGAAGATGCTCAGCGGGACAGGCCGGGAACCGGTCCCACGCGGTTTGTAAACGGCGGCAAAGTCCGGCCGCCGGAAGCGCATTGCATTAGACGAGGCGCAGCGCTCGGCGTTCCCACGAATTCAGCCTGCCGCGTTGCGCAAAATTTCGTCAGCCACTTCGCAGCTTGCGCGCATCTCCGCCACATCATGCACGCGCACAATATGCGCACCGCCCAGCACACAAGCCGTGACCGCCGCGGCGGTAGCAAAGCGCGTCACCTCCGGATCTTTATGTGCCAGAAAACTCTTGCGTGATGGGCCAACCAGCAGCGGCACGTCGAGACCAGCCAGGTCGCCGAGCCGCGCGAGAATGAGCGAGTTCTGCTCCTTGCGCTTGCCGAAACCGATACCCGGGTCGATCACGATGCGCGACCTGTCAATCCCGACGTGGCGCGCGCGGCTGACCGCCGCATCCAGATCGCGCCTGATGGTGCCCATAGGGTCCGGCATGGGTCCGAGTTTCGCCCAGGTCTCCGGACGGCCACGCATATGATTCAACACAAGGCCGGCATTGTAATTCGAGACGACGCGCGCCAACTGCGGTTCAAACGTGAGGCCCGAAGGATCGTTGATAATTTCCACGCCGTGTTCGAGCGCGCGCTCGGCTACCTCGGCCTTGTAGGTATCCACGGAAACCGGCACACCCACGCGGCCCTTCAAACGCTTGAGGACCGGAATGAGCCGGCGTAGTTCTTCGGCCGCCGAAATGCGAGTTGAGCCGGGACGCGTTGACTCCGCACCTACGTCGAGGATGTCGGCCCCCTGTTCCTCCATTTCCACAGCGCGGGCAAAGGCGCGGTCCGGGTCGGCGTATTTACCGCCATCAGAGAAGGAATCAGGCGTCACATTCAACACCGCCATAATCAGCGTGCGCTCGCCCAGTTGTAATTCCTGGCTTCTGACCTTCCAGTAGTAGGGCTTTCTCGCCATCATCACAGCGTGACCTTGCGCCAGTTCTTACCAACCTGGATAACCAGATCGGAAACGGCGTCCGCCAGCACCAGATCACTTACCTTTTGACCATTGATTTCCACTGCGCCTGCCTTGATCTTCCGCACGGCATCAGTTACGGATTCGGCCAGCTTCACTCGCGCCAGCATCTTGTCAACGCGAATCCCGGCGGCGACGCGCACACCCTCGGGCAGCGGCACGGTGGGGATATCGGCCGGCACTTCCCCGCGCCGCACAACGCGGTTGAACGCCTCCGCAGCGCGTTCGGCGTCGGCCGCCGAATGAAAATCGGTGACGATCAGCTTTCCCAGCGTGATCTTCGCTTCCATGGGATGCAGTGCGCCGCTTTGAATCTGCGCGCGCATGGCGGCAATCTCCTGCAGGCTGCGGTCCGTCAGCAGCTCGTAGTAACGGAACATGAGCTCGTCGCTGATCTGCATCACCTTGCGGAACATCACTTCGGCTGGTTCGGTGATGCCGATATAGTTATTGAGCGACTTCGACATCTTGTTGACGCCGTCGAGGCCTTCGAGGATCGGCACGGTCGCCACGATCTGCGGCGTCTGCCCGAAATCCTTTTGAATTTCGCGGCCTACCAGCAGGTTGAACTTCTGGTCCGTACCGCCCATCTCGACGTCGCAGCGAAGCGCCACCGAATCGTACGCCTGCGCCAACGGGTACAACAGCTCGTGCAGCGCGATCGGCGTGCCTTCCTGATAGCGCTTGGCGAAATCGTCACGCTCAAGAATACGCGCCACTGTGTACTTGGAGCACAGGCGCACCACATCTTCGAATCGCAAATTCTCCAGCCACTCGGTATTGGAGCGCACTTCGGTCTTTTCCGGATCGAGGATTTTGAACACTTGCGCCTTGTATGTTTCGGCGTTCTGTTCAATGGCTTCCCGTGACATGGGTGGGCGCAGCGCGTTGCGGCCCGTGGGGTCCCCGATCAGCGCCGTCATGCCGCCGATCACGAAGATTACGGTGTGACCCAGATCCTGAAAGTGGCGCATCTTGCGCAGCAGAACCGTGTGGCCAAGATGTAAATCGGGCGCCGTGGGGTCAAAGCCCGCTTTCACCCGAAGCGGTCTGCCTGCCTTTTCCAGCCGCTCGCGCAGCTCCTCTTCGCGGATGATCTCCGCCATCCCTTTCCGCAGATAAGTGAACTGTTCGTCGATGGTCATTCCGGTGATGGATACGAATGATCACCAACTTAACATGTGCGAGGGTGCTGCCGCCGTGAATGGGCACCACAGAAGTGCGGACAAACGCTATCGGAGCGCGGCTTGCAGGTCTTCCGAAAATCGGCGGATAGCGGCTACCTGCGTCTCCGCCGCAGGTACTTCCATACCTTTAGCGGCAAGAAACGCGCGATTCTCACGCCACACCAGGAAAGACAGGCCGTGTTCGGTCATCAACCCGGTGCCGCCGATGGAACCGCAGCCAGTTTCCGTGCGCTCCACAAGCGCAACGGTCTCGTCGCGCCCGAACAAGTAGTGCCCTCTGGCTTCAGCCAGAACCTGAATCCCCACGTCGGCCAATCGGGCAACCAGTTCGGGACTCACATTTTGTAGCGGCCCAGGTCTTCATCATTCAGACCTTCGAGCCACCGGCGCAGTTCATCGTTGTTGACTTTGTCAGAGACCGACGAAGCCAGGTTCGACGATTTCAGCACCGTCTCTTCTACGTAAATCGGGCAGTCGAGGCGCAGCGCCAGGGCCAGCGCGTCGCTTGGGCGGGAGTCCACACTGATCATCTCTCCTTCGCGGTCGAGCCAGATTACAGCGTAGAAGGTATCGTCCTTCAATTCGCTCACCACCACCTTGCGCAAGGCCGTATTCAACCCCAGCAGCAGGCTCTTGATGAGATCATGTGTCATGGGACGGGGCGTCGAAACCTTTTCGATTTCAAGAGCAATCGCATTGGCCTCGTAAACACCGACCCAGATGGGGAGCACAGTACTTCCGTTCACATCTTTGAGGATGACAATGGGCATGTTGGTGACTGGGTCCATCATCAGTCCACGAATTTTCATTTCCACTTCCATAGCGCCCTCCCCCATTCAATTCAATTACACCACAGATAAGCTCTCGCCCACTAAGGAGTTCGGGCCGGAACGCGTAACACGTACCATGTGGTACTGACCGGCCAAAGAGCTTTCGGCATCGGGATGTGTGAAGTTGAGGGTGCGGTTGTCGGAAGTGCGGCCGATCCACTGGCTCAGGGCCTGATTACGGCCTTCCACCAGCACTTCGCGAATCTCTCCGATCAATTCCGCGTTGCGCCGGATCTGAATCGCGCGCTGCTTTTCCTGCAGAATCGCCAAACGCCGCTGTTTTTCCTCCTCGGGTACCTGGTCTTCCCGGCTCAGGGCCGCGGTATTGGGGCGCGGTGAGTACTTGAAGCTGAAGAGCGAATCGTACTGGACTTCATCGAGTAGATTCAACGTTTGCTCGAAATCAGCCTCGGTTTCGCCGGGGAATCCGACGATAATATCCGTCGTGAGCGCGTAACGGCGGCGGGCAGATTTCAGCCATTCGATGCGCTGCATATACTCCCCGCGCGTATACAGGCGGTCCATAGCGGCTAGCACGCGGTCCGACCCGGATTGCACGGGTAGATGCACATGATCGCAGAGCACCGGGTTCGCGTCCATGGCGTCAACAATGCTCCGGACGAAATCCCTGGGATGTGACGTCGTGTAGCGCACACGGCGGATTCCGGGCACTTGCCCGACCCGCGCCAGCAGCATGGCGAAATCCCAGCCCGTGGGTGAGGGGTCGCGGTAGCTGTTCACATTCTGGCCCAGCAACTGGATTTCCGTGTACCCCTGTTCCGCCAAACCGCGCGCCTCGGTCATGACGCTCTCGCTCGTGCGGCTGCGCTCCGGACCGCGCGTGAACGGCACCACACAGTAAGCGCAGGACTTGTCGCAGCCCTCGATGATGGTGATGTAAGCGCGATGCGGGTTGTCGCGCCGCGTGTACGGCGTGTCGAAAGCCTCGTCGGTATCCAGACGAAGACCGGTGACATGGCGATTGCCGGCTTCGAGTTGCACCAGCATCTCACCCAGCCGTGTGTAACTGGCGGAACCCGCCACCAGACTGACGTGCGGCGCGCGCTCGAAAATCTTTTCGCCTTCCTGCTGCGCCACGCACCCCAGCACGCCGAAAATTTTTCCCTTCCCGGCGTCGCGTTTGAACTGCTGCAGGCGGTTGAAAACCTTCTGCTCGGCCTTGTCGCGAATGCTGCACGTGTTGTAGAGGACCAGTTCCGCCTCTTCGGGCTTCGCAACCTGCGTGTAGCCTTTTGCCATGAGCGTACCGATTACCTTTTCGGAATCGTGCGCGTTCATTTGACAGCCAAATGTCTCGATGTAGAAGGTCTTACCGTTCACTATGCTCCTATTCTAAACGACTGCCAATGTTATAATTCTGAGGGTTGACGGGAGGGCACGGATTGTGAAGTTTTTTCTGGACACAGCGAATCTGGATGACCTGAAGAAAGGCGCGAACTGGGGAATCGTCGATGGTGTGACCACCAATCCCTCGTTGATCGCTAAGGAGGGCCGCCCCATTGAAGAGCAGATCAAGCTGATCTGCGACATCGTGGATGGCGACATCAGCGCTGAAGTGGTCTCGACCGAATCTTCCGCGATGATCAAGGAAGGCCGGGGGCTGGCAAAAATCCACAAGAATATTGTTGTGAAGTGCCCGCTGACCCGCGATGGCATCAAGGCAACCGCCTCGTTAAGCAAAGAGGGCATTCGCGTCAACGTGACGTTGTGTTTTTCCGCCGCGCAGGCGCTGCTGGCGGCCAAGGCCGGCGCCTACATCGTGAGTCCGTTTGTCGGCCGGCTTGACGATATCGGGGCTAACGGCATGGATTTGATCCGCAGCATCACGCAGATCTACCGCAACTACGGCTACAAGACCCAGATTCTGGTAGCTTCCGTTCGGTCGCCCGTGCACGTGATCGAGGCGGGGCTCGCCGGAGCGCAGATCGCGACTATGCCCTTCAAGGTGCTCGACATGCTGTTCAACCATCCGCTCACCGATAAGGGCCTCGACCAGTTCCTGAAAGATTATGCTAAAGTCTTCCAGGAGACACCTGTCGCAGGGTAGATTTACGCACAATTTGCAGGTGCCCTGGCATTACCGGTGACCACTGCACACGCTGTTACGTTCGCCCTCTTAGGGCTGCTCCTTATCATACTGGCGGTAATTGGTTACCAGGCGTGGCTGCGCTCGCGCATCACGCCGGAAGAGCAGGAGCGTTTGCGCCGCAGTCAACTGGTGGCGCGCGGCAAGATGGGCGATGCCACGGTGGTGGAAATCCGTGATCATCTGGTGTTCTATTCCTACGATGTACGCGGCATGGAATACACTGCTTCGCAGGATATCTCAATGCTCACGGCGTACATGCCGACAGACTTCACGGTCGCTATCGGCCCGGTTTTCGTGAAGTACGACGCCCGCAACCCGGCCAATTCGATTGTCCTCAGCGAAGAGTGGAGCGGTCTGCGCGTGAATCAGCCGCGCGCGTGACAGCATCCGCACAATCACTTTGAAAACTGAGTGCCGCGCGCGGCTCTACGCTATCATGAAAGGAATCACCCTATGATTCAAGACGTACTGCCCGAGGGCCTTACCTTCGACGATGTTCTACTCGAACCGGCCCGCAGCGAAGTGATTCCTACCGAAGTCGACACGCGTACGAACCTCACTCGCCAGATCAGCTTGAACATACCGATTGTCTCCGCCGCCATGGATACCGTGACGGAGTCCCATTTGGCGATCGCGCTGGCGCAGCAGGGAGGCATCGGCATTATTCACCGCAACATGTCGATCGAGCGGCAGGCCGAGGAAGTAGATCGAGTGAAGCGCAGTGAGAGCGGCATGATCGTGGACCCGATCACCATCGGTCCCGACCGATCCATCGCTGATGCCCAGGCGCTCATGAGCCGCTACCGCATCTCCGGCGTGCCCGTGACCAAGGACGGCAAGCTGGTGGGCATCCTGACGAATCGCGACCTGCGATTCGAGACGCGGCTTGATCTTCCCATTTCCGAAGTCATGACCAAGGAGAACCTGGTCACGGTGGCCGTGGGCACGACCCTCGAACAGGCGGAGGCCATCCTTCATAAGCACCGCGTCGAAAAACTACTGGTGGTGGACGATCATTTCAACCTCAAGGGACTCATCACCGTCAAAGACATCCAGAAGAAACTGAAGTATCCGAATTCGGCCAAGGATTCACAGGGACGCCTGCGCGTCGGAGCGGCCATTGGAGCCACCGGCGACTATCTGGAACGGGCGCAGGAACTGGTCGCGCGAAAGGTGGACGTGGTTGCGATCGACACGGCGCACGGCCATAGCGGCCGGGTGATGGCCGCCGTCCGCGCGATCAAGCGCAAGCTGCCCGAAGTGCAGCTTCTTACCGGGAACGTGGCGACGTATGAAGGTGCGCGGGAATTGATTTCGCTCGGTGTGGATGGCATTAAGGTCGGCATCGGCCCGGGCTCGATTTGTACCACGCGCGTGGTATCCGGAGCAGGCGTGCCGCAAATCACGGCCATCGCCGAATGCGCCCGCGCCACGCGAGAGGCAGGCGTGCCTTTGATTGCCGATGGCGGCATCAAGTATTCGGGCGACGTGACGAAGGCCATCGCGGCCGGCGCCGATTGCGTCATGATCGGCAGTCTGCTCGCCGGAACGGATGAAAGCCCGGGCGAAACCATTCTCTATCAGGGCCGTACGTTCAAGACCTATCGCGGCATGGGCTCACTCGGCGCGATGTCGCAGGGCAGTTCAGATCGCTACGCGCAGGACGTCAATTCCAAGCTTGTTCCCGAGGGGATCGAAGGCCGCGTGGCGGCCAAAGGGCCGCTGGCGGAGTTGGTCTACCAGCTCGTAGGAGGTCTGCGCTCCGGCATGGGATATTGTGGCGCAGACAGCATCCACGCCTTGCAGACCAAATCGCGGTTCCTGCGTATTTCACCGGCCGGTCTGCGCGAGAGCCACGTGCACGACGTAATTATCACCAAAGAGGCCCCGAACTACCGCGTCGAGTAATCGCCCGGCGGCAGCGTTTAACTGCCGGCGACTCCCGGCGTGAGCATCCACTGCAGCACGCCGAGCGGCTCCAGGCCGAAATGTTCGCAATCCACGCGAACCATGGCAGCCTTCCTCATATTCACCAAGAGCGTGGGGCTGCTCAAGAGAAAAGAAACGGCCGCGCTCATCAGCGGTTCGTGACCAGCCAGCAGGATCGAAGTCTCGCCGGATCGCGAGCGGATTTCCTCCCACAGATCCTCCGGCGAAGACTCCGGAAGCAGTGCGGCAGTGCGAACCACGGCGCCCGCATAGCCCAGTACCGCCGCTGCGGCCTCGGCTGTCTGCAGGGCGCGGCGATAGGGACTCGAGAGAATCACGCCCGGCCTCACGTTCGCGGCCCGCGCGCGTTCGAGTACGCGCTCCAGCTTCACGCAGCCCTCGGCTGTCAACGCTCTTTCGGAATCCAGGCGCCCCGGCGCGACATTCTCAGCGGCTCCGTGGCGGAGCAGGTAGATTTCCATCAGGACCGCGATGTTGTCGCAAGGCTCAGTTTAGAACCCGCGGCTCGGGCGATACCCAGGGCGGGAGTGAACACGAAGTTTCTTGCCCGGATCGCTGATGATATCGACGGCAATTTTACGAAAACCGTCGTTGGGATTAGGAGCGGGATAGTAGGTAATCGTGTATGAGTTGCCGAGGTCCTCGCGGATGTCCTCGAACGCCTCCACCTGCTTCTGCCAGGTCTTGGCCCAATACGCTTTCCCGCCTGTCCGCTGCGCGATGCGGCGGAAAACGCCGCTGGAGATCGGGTCCTTATTCACTTCGCTGGTCGAGATGACATAAATCGGAATACCCTCGTCTTCAGCGACCGCGCGCACATCGTCAGGAGCAATCATGCTGGCGTTATCCGGACCGTTGGAGAAGACGATCACTACTTTTCGGCCGGGCACTTTCGCGGCATCCCGCAGCGTCAACAACAGCGCGTTGTAGAGTGCAGTATCATCGCCGGCAACCGATTCCCGCAGGCCATTGATTGCATCACTGTGCTCGCGCGTCAGTTTGGCGGCGCGTGACAGATTGCGGCTGAAAGTGTAGACCGCCACCGAATCGGCGCGATCCAGCCCGCGCACGAAATCGGCAATGGCGTCTTCGGCATAGACGAAGCCCCGATACATGAAGTTGCTGGTATCAAACAGAACAAAGACGTTGGTGCCGACGAAGGCGTCCGGCCGGTCGAGACCCGGACTGGCGCTCTTCTCAGTCTCGAGAAGCGGACGCGTAGAGCCATCCTCCGCCACGGATAGCGGGGGCTTGGCGCCTTCGGCAAACGTGACTACGCGTTGCAGAATGCCATCCTCGTAGATCCGGAAATCGCCAGGCTTCAGCCCGTTGATGTAATGATTCTTGCTGTCGGTCACGGTGAAGCTGAGCACCACCATGTCGACCTTCACCCGAAACACGGGCCTTTGGCCGTCCTGGGCGTGTAGCACTACTGCGCCTGCCGCCGCACCGAAGAAACCTCGTCGAGAAATGATCATGGTAGATTACCGATTGGGAAATCCCTGGAGCGATGCCTTCTGTTCGGTCGCCAAGGCCGCCTGGCTGTGCGCGCGCACATCATCGCCCACAACACGCAGCGACTTCAGCACTGCCGGCCAATCCTCGAGGTGCGAGGCGAAGATATTCTCCACCAACTGTTCGGTCCATTCGGGGATACGCACATTCAAGTCACCCGGCGACGTGTAGGTCTCGTCAGCCAAGGCGGCCCAGTAGAGCGTATTGGACTCCCAGCTCTCCGCCATGATGCGGCTGGAGTATCCCATCAGCGCCGGGAATGTCCGGATGTTCAGCAACTCGGGCTCGTAGGTAGTGGCAAGCGTGGGCTTCGGCGTGCCAAACGCACGCGAGATCGCCGCATCGCTCACCTGGTCCGGCACGGCCCCGCCGATGCGGCGGATTTCTTCCGCCAGCCAGGAACCGGTGTCCGGGCGCTTGGGGGCAATCCGGCGGACCAGCAGATAGAGTTCAGAGGGCGTCACATCTTCCACGGCATCCTTGACGTCGCCCTGCTCCAGCAGACGCTCCACCTTGCGCGTGCGGGCCGGCGAGGCCAGGCTGCTGAGCGTATCCATCACATGCGGGCGCAATTCGGGGTCGAACGCTGCTTCCGCCAGCAGCGAGCGGCCATAGCGGAGATGCAGACCCACCCAATGAATTTGCGCCGGCGTTACGCGCCACCAACTGGGCGCCACGGCGCTCAGAATCATCTGGGGCACCAAATCGGTCCAGATGAGCGCCTGCGTCTGAGTGGGAATCAGGAAATTCTGCTCGGCTTCGGCCAATGCATAGGGCAGCGTGGCGAGCGAACCTACCAGGCGGCCACCGCCATTCGAAGGCCACCCAGTGCCGTAAGTTTCAGTAGCCCTCCAGGTGGCGCGGCTTGAACCCTGCGAGCCGATGAAATCGTGGCTCCGCACGAAAACCGGATTGGTGTAAAGAATCTGCGCTCCCGGCGGCGCGTAGTGCGCATAGTTGTAAGCCACCAGCGTGTCCCGCAGCAGCGGCGCCATCAACCCGCAAACATCCTTCAGCTTTTGAGGATCGCCGCCAGCTTTCTCGATGGCTTCGCGCAGATTCAGCTTGCGCTCTTCGTCAATATGCTTTTCAGTCCAATATCCGAAGCCGAGCGCGTTTCTTTCGCTGCTCGAAAGGGAGGGCCGCGGAAGCTGGATCTCATGAATCTGCGCAGTCAGCTTATTCGTCTGCGCGGTGTTCGGCTTTCCACTTTCCAACTGGGCCGCGAGGTCAAAGAGCGTATCGACTGAAACGATGCGCTGGGCATCGAGGATGCGCACCAGTTCCTGAGAGATTTGGGTGCGCGCCGCAGCGTCGCCTTCCTGGCCTCCGGAAAGAAGGTCGAGGATACGCTCCTGCGGCTGTTGTTCGCCTTTAAGCCCGGCCGCGGCCAACAGAGTATGGACGCCGGAGCGGCCTGCCTCAAACAGTTCGCGGTCGCTCTTCACCTGAGTGAACGGTGTCAGGATCGCGGCGAAGGTCTCGTCAGCGCGCGCAGGCGGCAGACTCTGCTGCCGCACCAGAATCTGCCATAAACTGACGAGAGACTGGCAAATCCCGCTGGCATCCGCGCGGAACAGTGTATTCCTGATCTTGGTCAGGTTCTCGGCCGTATCGAGGAACAGGTCAATCGACTTATCACTAAGCGCGGGGGATTCGGTGAAGATGGAATACTGCGCGCCATAGGCGCGGTAATTCCGCGCCAGGCGATCCACGGTTTCCGGCAATAGCGGCTTCACGCGATTCCGGTCCACATCGGTCAGCGCCATGAAGATCTTGAGCGGCTCGTTTTCTACCGACTTGCGGCACAAGCCAAACAGGGCTTCTAATACATCGTCGGGGTCTTTCCAGGCCGCAGCCGCATGGGAGAGTTTGGAATCGTACTTACCCTGCGGATGGTCCACAAACAGGTCCTTCCAGACATTGAGATCGCCCGGGATATGAGGCTTGCCATTCGGATCAATTTGGAGCCGAGTGGTCAGCAGCATCATATCGGTGTTGGAGCGAAAAACCGGGCGGGCTGGGCCTGGGCTGGTGATGTGGCCGCGCACCGCGGCATAGAACCGCTTCAGACGCGCGGGCTCGGTGAGATAATCCTGCACGGGTCCATTGATGCGGGCCAGTGCGTCATACATGCTGGCGAGCCAGCCATCGTCTTTACTGAGCAGCTTCTCGAAGAACGCAGCGCCCTTGTCCGGCGAGGCGCCAGCCAGTTCGGCCCACGCGGCGGCGGCGTGCGCACCGCCCGGCACCACAGCCTTGCCGTTGCGAATCTCAAACATTCCGCCGAAGAAATCCAGTACGTGCGCGTATGCTTTCAGGCGCGTGTAAGAGACGCCTTTGCGAAGGTCCTCAGCAGTCTCACGATCGAGCTTCGAAAAACCGAGATACAGGCGGCACAGCGCGGGGTCGCCAATGAATACGTCAATGAACTCAGGCTGCTCTTTTTCCTTGTTGTTGCCCATCCAATAATCAGCGCCGAACAGGACATTGACTTTGGTGGGGCCAAAATCGTAGCTGAAAGGGCGATCGGTGCGAAGGTCAAGCTCCAGCTCGTGAACCGGAAACCCCGAGTCCGTCGTGAGAAACGCACGCGCGGCGTTCACTGTTTCGAGCACCAGGTCCGAACCACAGCCCCCGCGCATCCGGAAGCCGAGGATTCGCAGCAGCTCCCCTACGTTCGGCGACTCACATTTTTCGATTTTGATCGCTTTCTGGACGCCCGCCAGCTTCTCGAGTTCGCGCGCCTGGGAAAGATAGCGATGGACGAGCTTCAGGTACTCGGTCTGCTCCAACGTATCGTTGCTGTGGGAGGCCTGATAACCATTGGTAACGACGTTGCGGGCGAGCGCCGGCAGAACTTCATCCGGTGTGGCCTCTGACGAAATTGCCGCCATACGCGCGAAGGAGCGCAGCGGCCCGGGGATCGTGATGGTCGAAACTTTCTCCGCAGCCGCATTGGAGCCAAGCTTGAGATCCTTGCCGCCGGAGGCATGGTAAGCTTCCAGGCTCCGCGCGGCCGCTTCGTTCTCACCGGCGATCAGATCCAACACCGCCAGCCGCCTGGCAACCACAGCGGCGCGGGCCTGGTCACCGGAAGCCCGAAGTGCGGTCAGAAGCTTGTTGTAGGCTTCGCGGCAAGCCGGGTCGCCATAGGCATCCAGGAATTCCGCGTAGTTAGCTAACGCCGTAATGTCGTGGGGATTGTCCCGCGCCGCAGTGGCAAGCGTGTTACGGGCTCCCATCAGATCGCCTGATGTCTCCAGTCTTCGGGCCGTATCGAGGTTCTGATCGCCGCTCAGGGCCGGGGCGATTAATGCAATGAGTGCAGCAAGAATCGAGAACGCCTTCATTGTGGCTCTCCCGCTACTGGTGACCTAATTTACCATGATCAACCGATGGCTTGGTGATTCTAAAACAACTAAAAGACCCAATTCAACCGCTGGGATGTAAAAAGCCGGACATGCAGCCTGAGGACAAGTCGCTGAACACGAGTCACCCTCATCCCCGCCGCGGCGGAGAGCCGCTTGCCATGATCTCGTGTTCAGCTTGCTACCTTCCCGCTTTGAGCGCCGCGAAGACGCGTTTACTGCGCCGGCAACTGGAATGGAACACTGCGCTCGCGATTGAGCTGAATGCTGAAATCCCGGTCGACAGTTGCCAGCGGAACTTGCTGCTCCTGGTGCTGGAGCGAGACATAGTGCAGCGTGTTGCCGTCCACCCAATATGCGGATACCGCCCGGATCACATGATCCTTAAAGGCGATCAGGTAGATCGGTGAGGCATTGCCTCCCGAATTGCCTCCGGATGGGCTGATCTCCTGCCCGTACTGATCATATTGATGATCCACGGGGTGCGCGGTCTGGATGTTAATCGTAGTCGGCGCTGGTGCCACGGCCGGCGCCGGGTACACTACCGTCACGTTTGGAGACTGCTGGACCGGATACGCATAGTCGCCGCCATAGTATCCGGCGCCATAGAAGGGATATGAGTAGGGGTAGTAGCCTCCATAGTAGCCGGGCCAGTAAGTTGGAAACCCCACGAACCCAAAGCCGAATGTGTTGAATGTGTTGATGCTGCGGAAGCCGCGGAAACCTCGGTTAAATCCAATGAAGCCGCCGCGAAAGCCCCCCCGAAAGCCGCCAAAACCCCGGGAACCAGCGAATCCACCGCCGAATCCCCCACGAGAGCCACCGAAGCCGCCGAAATGCGCGCCCCCGCCTCCCGAAAAGCCGCCGCCTCGCATGCCGCCGCCTCGCTGCGCCGAGGCGCTTCCGGCGAGCAGGCAGCAGATCGCAACCGGTATAAGGAACCGCATGACATGCTCCTCTACTGCGGAGCTTAGCGCCGACCGCGAGCGGGCGCAAGCGGACAGCCGTGGTTTGCGATACGATCGACACCAGCCAATGACTTTCAGACTGCTTTCCAATGCGTTCTCCGAGGGTGGGTGGATTCCCGATCTGCACTCCTGCCAGGGCGCTGACGTTTCTCCCTCGCTCGAATGGAGTGGAGAACCGCCCGACACGCGCAGTTTCGCGCTAATCGTGGAAGATCCGGACGCGCCGAACGGCACGTGGAACCACTGGCTCCTCTATGACATCCCGGCCAAGGTCCATAACCTGGCGCAAGCCTGGCGGCCAGGTAGCCTGGGGTTGAGCGGAACCAATGATTTCGGCAAGGCGGGTTACGGCGGACCGTGCCCGCCGAAGGGCCACGGTCCTCACCGGTACTTTTTCAAGCTCTTCGCGCTCGACGTGCACACGCTGGGCCTGCCGGCTGGGGTGAAACGGAAGGAGATCGACGCGGCGATCAAAGGACACGTGCTGGCGGAAGCGCAGTATATGGGACGTTTCGAGCGCAATTAGTTTGAGTGAAACCGGAAGAAGTTTTCGGATTCCCGCCGCAGAGTAACATCGAAAGAGACAATGATTTATACGTGTTACGAGATGGTCAGAGATTGCCGCGCGAATCAGGCGGAGGGTTGGTCCTATTTTGTTGTGAACTACGTGCCGGCGATTCGCAAACTGCTGACGCATTACTATCCGGAGCGCGCGGGCGACAGCGAATTGCTGGGGCGCGTGCTGCTGCGGCTGCGGGACCCCCAATCAAGTCTGTTTCAATCGCTGGAACCTGCGCCGGAACGCTGGTTTCTGGCTGAACTGCGGCAAGCACTGCTGGCGGCGGTGGAAAGCGATACCGCAACTGCCGCGCCCGAGATCGTCATTGATCTGGAAACGCTCAGCGCCGCCCTCGACCGGCTCACAGTGGTCGAAAAGCAGGTGACGTGGCTCGAAACCATGCGCTATTCTCCGGCCGAAACTGCCTCTATGTTGCGCATGGATGCTAAGACCGTTGAGAAGATTCGGAGCAAAGCTGCGCAACTCATCCGTGAAAAAGCAGACAACTGGCGCAGCACGCTGCTGGCGGACAACGCAGCATCTCTTCGGCAATCAGCCGGCGCATCGCATTCGAAAGACTGCCTGCCCGCCAAAGCTTTCCTCGATGTGCTGGACGGCCGGACTACCTGGCGCGGCCGGGAGGAGATGGAACAACACGCCATCCGCTGCTGGTATTGTGTGGACCACTTCTGCCGCATCGCGGAAGTAGTGGAGCTGCTGCGCGGCCTTCATCCCCTCTCTGAGGCGGAAGCAGCGCCCCTTCGTTCGCTGCTCGGCGTTCAAGTAGAAAAACCACCTGCCTGGAAGCGCTGGCTACGCGGAGCCTGAGGCATGAGCGGCCGTCGTCTCCTTCCGCGCGCTGCTTTCCTGTTGTCGTTGTGGACGGCCGTTTTGGCCGCGCAGACTCCGCCGTTTCATTCAGAATCCTCCGTCGTGCTGGTGCCGGTTACCGTAACGGATAACAGAGGCGAGTTTGTCACTGGATTGAAGGCCACCGATTTTCTGCTTACCGACAATGGCGCTCCGCGGAAGGTGCAGATGGATTCGGCCGACAGCGGCGAGGCGTCCATCTCGCTTGCGGTATTAATTGAGTCCTCGGAGATTTCCTTCGCCGCGCTCACCAAAGTCGAGCAGATCGCCGACGCCCTATCGCATCTGGTCGTTGGCCCGGGCGGTTCGGTTGCTATAGCCACGTTCGACCAGGGCATCGTGTGGCGGCAGGATTTTACTTCCGAGCCGGTCGCTCTCGCCGGCGCCCTGAAACAAATTCCAACCGGCGCCGGGAAGACGGCGCGCATGTTGGACGCTCTGATGGAGGCATCGCGCCACCTCGACCAGCGGCAGGGCCGCCGCGTGGTGTTCCTGATCTCCGAAAGCCGCGACCGCGGCAGCAAGACGAATCTGAAGACCGCGGTTCAACAGGTGCAGCGCGAGGGCATCCTGGTCTATTCCGCGCGATTCTCTCCCTACTTCACGCCTTTTACGGTCAAGCAGGGTCAAGTCGCACCGCCGGGGCGGGAAGACCAGGAGGCGCAGCCGAACTATCTGCCCGCCTTCGGCGAGATCGGCAGGTTTGCCAAGTCCAGCATGCTGCACACACTGGCCGCCGCGACCGGCGGCGAGGAGTTCGCTTTCCTGCAGCAGCAATCGCTAGAAGACGACGTGAGCAAGCTCGGCAAAGAGCTGCACTACCAGGACGTCCTCAGCTTCACTCCCGACGAGGACGTGCCCGGCCTGCACCATCTCGAAATCAAGGTGCGCAGAGAAGGCCGGTACCATGTCCGCGCGCGCCAGGCGTATTGGTTCGGAAAGTGAAAGGGCAGCCGGGGGGGGCGGCCTCATCGAATTCCGTTATCATAGGGAAATCGGATCGTCTGACCCGATTTTCTTGTGAAGCGATATCCTTTTCTCGACTGGATGCGTGGACTCGCTGTGCTCATCATGATCGAGTGCCACGTTTTCAATTCCTTTACCCGCGTGGATCAGCGCAGCCGCGATGGCTACGTGCTTTCGCAGTTTGTGGGCGGCATGGCGGCGCCGCTTTTCATTTTCATGGCGGGCATGACGCTGGCCTTCCTGATGGATCGCATGGAGCGCCAGGAAGCGCCGTTGTTGCGCCGCTGGGAATCAGCGCTGCGGCGCGCCGGATATCTCTTCGTGATCGCTTATTTATTTCGCTTTACCAACTGGGCCGGCGACTTACCCAACTGGAACCTGCAGGAACTTCTGAAGGTCGACATTCTCAACTGCATGGGCCTGGCCATGGCTGCTCTTTCGCTGGCCGCCCTGTTTGACTCCACCGCGCGTGTGCGTTTCACGCTGGCAGCGGGGCTGGCGATTGCCGCGGCGGCTCCTTTGGTGGCCGGCATGGAATGGGGAAACACGCCCGGCCTGGTGCAGGATTATTTGCGGCCCGGCCACAGCCGTTTTCCTTTCTTCCCGTACGCTTCGTACCTGGCTTTCGGCATTGCCGCAGGCACCATCGTGAAGCGCGCGGCGGCGGAACACCTGGACCGCGTGATGCAGTGGGCCGTGCTGATCGGCTTTGGGTTGGTCTTCGGCTCCGAATATTTCGCCGGTCTGCCCTACTCGCTCTACGATCAAACCGATTTCTGGCGCAACAGTCCAGCTCTGATTCTGATTCGCCTGGGCGTGATTCTGCTTCTGGGAGCCGGCGCTTATCTCTGGACCGAATTCCGCAGCGTCCAGCGCTGGAGTTGGATGGATACGATGGGCAAGACATCGCTGATGGTGTACTGGGTTCACGTCATGCTGGTCTACGGCATCACGGCGCGGCCGGTGAAGCGAGCGCTCACGATTCCCGAATCCGCGCTGGCGGTGGCGTTAGTCACACTGCTGATGGTCGGTCTTTCCGCGGCCTGGCTGAGGTGGAAAACCGAGCGGGCCCGTGAGCGGAACGCGCGAGCCGCTGTGGCGGGCCAGTCTCCGGAAACGGTCAAAGCGTTTTAAGAAACGCAATCAGCGCCGCGCGATCTTCTTTCGAGAGCTTCAGACCGTATTCATGTCCCGGCACGGAGCGGTGCGTAACACCGTATCCCTTGAATCCGCCGGGAATGTAATCGCTACGCAGGCGCGCCGGATTGAACCACTCTTGGAGACTCGCGATGGAACCGTCGTGGCCCAAAAGGCCGCGATACCAGAGTCCCTTCAGCGACGGCACTTTGTAAAGGCCGGTGCCCCGGCGCGTCCTAAGTGCCAGACCAGGATCGGTCCCTACCGAAACGGGCATGATGTCGGCCTGGAAAGGATGATCTTTGGGCAAAGCGAATCCCTTCGCGAGCGTCAGTTTGTGATTAGTGTAGAGCGGCGGCGTGTGGCAATTGCCGCAGCCCTCCCGCTCAAAGATCTTCTTCCCGGCTGCCGCGCGGGCACCGCGCAGATTCGGATTCTTCGGCGGTTGGAGCGCGTACAAATACTCAGCCAGAGCAAACAGCACGTCATCGGGAAAACGGTAAAGGATCACGTGTTGGTCGGCGCTCAGGAATTGATACCGGCCGAAGTCGCCGGAATCGCAGCAAGATACGAGGGCGGCATAGCGTATGAGATCGGCCGGACCACGGAGGCGCTGGGTCGCGGTGTGGTTGGCGTACTTGCGGCTGCCGATGCCGATCAGGTCGGTAACCTGCGCGGGGAAGTAAGGGCTTCCGTTAAAACGCGCGAACGTTCCGGGCGGGTCGGCGGCAAACAGCGCGTCGAGTTGCGCCTGCGTCATGGATTGCACACCGTCGTTGATGTCGTCCGGCACCCAGGGCACGGCGAATGCGCGCCAGGCTACGCCGCCGGGAGGATCGCCCGGGAAGAAATTCCGGTCACCGCCGCGGATCAACTCGCGCAGCACTCCATCGCCCGGGTCATTGAAGGGCGCACCATCCAGCAGGCTTCCATCCGGCATGACTCGCGTGTGACACCGCGCGCAATCGAGAGCGCTCAGCGCCAGGCCCTTCGAGGTCGGCACCCAGCGCAAGCCGAGTACGATGCCGTTCTTTTGCGCGTGCCCGCCCATCTTTCGAAAGGCAGCGGCAGACCGGACTAAAGCGAACAGCTTCGGGTCATAGCTGCGGAACGCCGGCACGTCCATCTCTTCAAAGACTCGCTTTCCGGCGATAATCCAACCGGCCTGCGTGCGTCGTTCCACGGGCACAAGCGGTTCGGGCTTTTTCTTCTGGAGCATTGCCCAGTAACCCGCCGGTTCGCGGCCGGGAAAATAGACAGGGTAAGTCCGAACCCATTCGGCTACAGGAGATTCATAGTAGTCGCCTTCGGTAAAGTGTTCGGGCGGCTCGTTGATGCCGGCCACCGGAGCAGCCCAGTCCGCCAGATCCCGATCATTCCAGAAGCGCGGCGATTCCACCAGTTTCACCGGCTTTTGCGCCCACGCGCAGACCGCGAACGCTGCCAGCATCGCCATGTACCAGGTTCTCATTGCCCTCCCTAATTGAATGCAAGCATCATCATATGCCTGTGCGGCTGATTCGGTGGGCTTGTGGCGCGATGGTCAAGCGATCAGCAAGACGGATCTTGCTGCACGATCGTGCCCTGATGATAGACAATCTTCCACTCGGCGCCGGTCCGCTGCCAGATCGTCGCGCGTCGCGTCAGGCGCTGCCGATCCTGAAGCAACGTGTAAGTGAGTAAGTAGATGTCAGGCGCGAGCTGCCGGCATTCGAAGCCCGATGTTTCCCAAACGTCGGTATGCGGCGCCGTATGACGTCTTTCCAACTCATCGAGCACGAAGGCTCGCGAATACTGCCGCCCCGACGCGCCGACTTCGCGGAAGTCGTGCGCTGTCATCTTTTCAAAATCAGAGCGGGTAGTCCCAAGTTCGGGACGATGAAAGATCGGTTCGCGGCTCGAAAGCTCCGCCAGAACTTCCGCCAGTTCCGCGCTGCTAGAGGCCGTCGATTCCATACGGGCATGATGACCCGAATGGAACCGTGCCGGCAACTCCGAACACTTATGCTCTTAATGATGGCCGTGTGAAAGAGCCGTCAGAACCGTAGAAGCGAGCAGGTCTCTGCCTTTCGGCGACGGATGAATATCACACGTATTCGCGTCGAGGCGAATCAGCAGACCGGCGCGGCAGACGTCGCCGCCATAAGGCGCAGCGGCGCGCTCAAATGCGCCGAAGCCGTCGGCATAAATCATGTGAAATCGAGCTCCCACGGCGATGGTGACCGCATTCAGCGCTTGCGCAACCAAGTTCAGGTCGGCAGTCGGCGAATAGGTTCCTACCAGCACCAGGTCTCTGTTGTAATGCGCGGTGGAACGAATCGTGGTGAGGATGTGGTTCAGGTTCGCGGCGTAGGTCTGCAAAACGCCAAACAAGTGCGTATAGACGCACACCGAAGGGTTTGGGGCCGAATTGCAGTTCTTGATCAAGAGAAGAACATCATTGCTTCCGATGCCCAGGGTGACCAGCTTGACGTGCGTATCCGACGTGAGCACCGAGACAGCGAAATCGAGCTGGGTGCCTGGATAATTCGTATGCAAGCCAATGCTGGTCTTGAACGGTGGCTGACCTTGCGGACCATTGCTATTGCATCCGTAGTCCGGTACTCCGGATTTGATGAAACTTCCGCTGGTCTCTCCTGGACAGGCAGCGTTGATTTCCTGGCCAGGGCTCAGATGTTCTGTGGCGGCGATGATTTCCGGGTAGCCTGTGAACGCTGATGGCGGCGGCGGTGGTTGGTTCGGGATCAAAAGCGTGATATCCAGGCCAAATGCGACTGAATCCCCAAGCGCGAGGTAGGTAGGGCTGTTGTCATTTTCTTGAGCAGCCAACGCGCCGGTGAAGCACGCGAAAACAAGTGGCATTGCGATTCCGAAGACAATCGCTGGGCGTTTGCTCCAGTTCATTAACATGGTCGGAGTCTAGCATGGCTACATCGAAATCCAGCTATGTGACACTGCCCTGTCTGATTGATAGCGCACAAATCACTTTAGCGTGGGTCTAGGTATTTCATGAATTTAGGGCCTCAAAATCGAACGCCCCGGTGGGCTGCCCTTTCGCCTCGTATTCGGATCAATTGCCCAATGGCGTTACGGTCGTGACTCGTGGACTCGGCGGCAGGTCGAAATCCTCGAAGCGATCGGGATGCCCAGGGTCGAAAGCCGGCAGGTTCTCCACCAGATAGCCGGCGAGCGGCAGCTTGAGGTCCCGCACACGCTGCACGATGGCTTTGGCGATTTCATAGCTGCCATAGTCGCCGTGGTGCGTGTTCTCGGCTGGAGTCGCGAATGCCTTGTGGGAGGTATCCGGGCCCATGGCTTCGTAGAACGCGGCGGCCATTTCCTGCAAATCAATTAGCGGCACGTTGCGCTCCTTAGCCACCAGCTTCACGGCGTCTGGATAGCCGTTGAACGAGTTTGTAATCTTGCCTTCGGCGTTAAACGTGCGCCGGCTCACGGGCGTGAACAGAATTGGTATGCCGCCGCGCTTACGTGTTTCTTCCACGGCCGCTCGCAGCATATCGGTATAAAGAGCCAGCGCATTGACCGCGGGACTTTTCATATCGTTGTGGCCGAACTGGATCAAAAGATAGTCGCCCTTCTTCATATCGCTCCAGATCTTATCGAGCCGGCCTTTCCCCAGCGCGCCGGCGATGGATTCGCCCGACTCGGCCTGGTTGGAGACCGCTACGGTGGGCTTGAAGAAGCCGGTGATCATCTGGCCCCAACTGTTGTAGGGCTCGCGTGGCTGGTCGCAGACCGTGGAGTCGCCCATCAGGAAGATGGTGGGCACACTGACCTGATCGATCTCGAGTGCGGACACTGCGGGATGAGCGCCATTGAACTCGAGCGTCAGGCGATCGTCCCAGGCCCACGCCTCCATGGTCTTTTCCCGGCCGGTCAGCCGGACTTCTCCTGCGCCGGCGATTTTCGGCTGCCGCACATTCACGATGAACGTGCGCGCTTCAAACTGGCCGGGGGCGGTGTGCACATGCCCCACCATGAGGCGGCGCAGTTCGGCATAGACCGTGTTGTCCGACGCCGTCTTCGCATCGCCGAATGTCACCGTGACTTTATAGTTCCCCTCGGGCACGGCCACGGAAAAGAATTCCGGCTTGCCATTCGTCGCATCGAAACCCGGTTCATAGCCGTAGCCGGCACTTTTCGAATAGAGCATTCCGGGCGGCGCCTGAGTAGCAAGATCGAGTTTGAGGTGGAAAGGCGCGGCGGGCTGCACCGGCGGCCGCACAACGGAGAGCGGACCCTTCGGGCGCGCCGGATCAAGCTGCGGATCAGGCGGTAAAGCCCAGCTATCGATGGGGTCCGGATGCGCTGGGTCGAACGGCTTCCAAGCTTCCACAAGATAGCGGGCGAACGGCAGGTCGGCTTCGCGAATTCCATTGACGACGCACTTGGCGAGCTCGTAGCTGCCGTAATCATTCTGGTGCGTGCCATCCACGAACGCGTCGGGAAGGCGGGCAGCGCCGATGGCGTCATACAACTTTTCGCTCATCGCATTAAGATCGATGAGCGCAGTCTTCTGCTCACGAGCCACTTCGCGCATGGCCTCAGGATAGCCGCCGAGTGTCTCCACAGCCTTGCCGTTCGAATCCAGGCGGCGCAGATTCTGCGAAGTGACCAGCACCGGTGTTGCGCCATGCTGGCGCGTTTCCTGAATGAACTGCACGAAGTATTGCTTGAAGCGGTCGAGCGGGATTCTTCGATCGTTGATGCCGAATTGCATGAGCACGAAATCGCCCGGATGAATTTCGCTCAGCAGTTTGGGCCAGCGGCGCTCGCCGATGAAGCTGGCGGTAGTTTCGCCGCTCTCGGCGTAGTTGGCGATCAGCACCGGCTCCTGAAACCAGCGCGGCAGCCACATCCCCCACGCGCCCCAGGGCTCCATCATTTGATCGGTGACTGTGGAATCGCCAATCAGGTAGACGGTGGTGTGCGCGCCGGCGGGGGTGATTTCAATCGAGTCGAGTGCCGCATGCGGGTCGCTGAACTCCAGAGTGAGCTTTTCGTCCCAATCGAGCTCGTAAAACGGAATGCGCGTGTGATCATCCCACTCCACGTAGTTGATGGGGTCTCGTTCCCGCGGCTTCAGCGCGACCATCCCGCCGCCGGGAATCTGCGGCTGCCGCAGATGCACCAGAAAGCTCCGCTGGACCGTTGTGCCGGCGCCGGTTTGCACAGACTCCAACATCAGCCGGCGTGTCTCGCTCTTCACCGTCGTAGTGGAGGCAGCCGATGCGTCACCCAGCGTTACAGTGACGCGATATGCGCCGGGAGCCAGCTTCGCGGAAAAAAAGAACGGCCGTCCGTTGCGCCCAGCCACGCTGCTCGCATTCGACACAACCCGCGAGCCGAGGTCAAAGCCATAGCCGGCATCCGAAGTGTAGACGGCGGCTGGGGCCACCTGGGTATAACCGGTCATGGACTTCGGCCCGAAGGAAAACTTCAGGCCCAATGAGGCCGGCTGAGCGGATAACGTGGCAGCGAACAGGATCAAGCTGAAGAGAACGCGTGGCATACGTGTCTTTGAATATAACAAGCTGTGAATCTACAAGCTGCGAACTGTCGCAGACGCTTCACGCGCCTCCTATGATGGAGGTATGGAGAGTACTGAGAAGCTTCCCGAACCGTGGCTCCGTGGTTCGATCGCCGGCGTGCCCGTGATGGTCGCGCCGATTCTGTACGCGTTCCAGCAGGCGCGCGAGGACTTGGCGAAGTACACCGCCGGGCTGACCGACGAGCAGATCTGGGCGACGCCGCACGGTTTCGGATCCGTAGGATTTCACCTTCGCCACATTGCCGGAAGCACCGAACGGCTCATGACTTATCTGCAAGGCCGGCAACTGAGCGAGACACAGATGGCTGCTCTGCAAGAAGAAAAGAAGCCCGGCGGCCCGGGGCGTGACGAATTGCTGGCGCGCCTGGACCGCGCCTTCCGCGATGCCGAGGCCATCGTGCGAACCATCGATCCCGCAGCTCTGGCCGAGCCGCGCTCCGTTGGGCGGAAACAGCTCCCGACCACAGTTATCGGTCTGTTGACGCACATCGCCGAGCATACCCAGAGGCATGTCGGCCAGGGGATTAGCGCCGCGAAACTGGCTGCGGTGCTGTAGCACCGTTTACACTGGCTTTAGGAGGGAAGCCGCCAGTGGCTACACCTACAACCCGCGAGCGTTCGGGAGCTGCTCAGCGCTTGCAAGGGCTTGATCCGGATGAGTTAATCCGCGCCTTCCGCATCATGCACACCTCCCGGAGACTGGATGACCGGGAGATCGCGCTCAAGCGCCAGAATCGCATTTTTTTCCAGATCAGCGGCGCCGGGCACGAAGCTGTGCAGGTGGCGGCGGGTATGCTGCTTCGCGTGGGACAGGACTGGGTGTATCCGTACTACCGCGACCGCGCGCTCTGCCTCGCGATGGGGGTGACGCCGTATGAAATGCTGCTGCAAGCAGTGGGCGCGGCCTCCGATCCCGCATCCGGCGGACGGCAGATGCCTTCGCATTGGGGACATCGCGATTATCACATCGTCAGCTCGTCATCGCCCACCGGCACCCAATTCCTGCAAGCGGTGGGATGCGCCGAAGCCGGCCGCTATCGCGGCGCGCAGAACGAAATCACACTTGTCTGTTCCGGTGAGGGCGCAACGAGCGAGGGTGAATTCTGGGAAGCGCTGAACGTCGCGTGTCTGAGCGCGCTGCCGCTGCTGTTTCTGGTGGAAGATAACGGCTACGCCATTTCCGTTCCGATCGAAGCTCAGACCGCGGGCGGCAACGTTTCCACCCTGGTCGCCGGCTTTCCTGGTCTGTTCCGGCGCGAAGTAGATGGCACCGATTTCCTTGAGTCCTACGACGCCCTGAAATCGGCGGTGTCTTATTGCCGCGACGGTCGTGGTCCAGCATTAGTGCACGCCCACGTGATCCGTCCTTATTCCCATTCGCTTTCCGACGACGAACGTGTTTACAAGACATCGGCTGAGCGCGCGTCCGAAGCGGAGCGCGACCCAGTTCTACGCTTTCCCAAATTCCTGATCGATGAAGGCGTGATCGATCGGCAGATGCTGCAGCTCATCACGCACGAAATCGACCAGGAAGTGCAGCGGGCGACACACGACGCTCTGCGGGAAGAAGGACCCCGGCCGGATTCCGCTCTGGTGAATCTCTATTCACCAAAAATCGATCCAACATCGGATGAATTCAACGCCGAACCGCATTTCGACGGCGAGCCCATGACCATGGTGGATTTGCTGAACACCACGCTGCACGAGGAGATGCGGCGCAACCCGGACATTCTGATTTTCGGCGAAGATGTGGCCGATTGTAGCCGCGAAGGGAACCTGACGGAGGTCAAAGGAAAAGGCGGCGTCTTCAAAGTGACTGCCGGCGTGCAGGTGGAATTCGGCGCGCGCCGCAGCTTCAATACGCCGCTGGCCGAAGCCGCCATTGTGGGCCGCGCCATCGGTATGGCGACGCGCGGGTTGAAACCAGTGGCCGAAGTTCAGTTCTTCGATTACATCTGGCCGGGCATGATGCAGATCCGCAACGAACTCGCCACGCTGCGCTGGCGCTCGAATGGCGCATTCGCCTGCCCCGCCGTGATTCGCGTGCCCATCGGCGGCTACTTGAACGGAGGCGCCATCTATCACAGCCAGTCGGGCGAAGTGATCTTCACTCACATTCCCGGCCTGCGCGTAGCAATGCCCTGCAATGCGCTCGATGCTTGCGGCCTGCTGCGCACCGCGCTGCGCTCGGACGACCCGGTGCTGTTTCTCGAACACAAACGTCTTTATCGCGAACCGTACAACCGTTCGCCGCATCCAGGAGATGATTTCACGATTCCCTTCGGACGCGCGCGCATCGTCAAACCCGGGCAGAATCTGACTCTGATCACGTACGGCGCGCTCGTACAGAAATCGCTCGTTGCCGCGATTCAGACCGAACGGCGCAATCCGCGCGTAAGCATCGAAATCCTGGATCTGCGCACGCTCGCGCCGTACGATTGGGAAGCCATCCGCGCCTCGGTAGAGAAGACCAGCCGCGTCCTGGTGGCGCACGAAGACTGCCTACCGTGGGGCTTCGGCGCGGAAATCGCCGCGCGCATCGCCGACGAGCTGTTCGATTCCCTGGATGCTCCGGTGCGCCGCTTGGGCGCTCTCCACACGTGGGTCGGTTATCATCCGAAACTCGAAGAAGCCATCTTGCCGCAGACGAGTGACCTGGCGGATGAAATCGAACGCCTGCTTTCCTATTAATCTGCGGCGGACTATATAATCTTGCTATGTCCGAAACCAATATAGGCCGCAGAGGATTCCTGCGCGGTGCGACAGCACTCACCGCGCTGTCTTATTCCCGCGTCATGGGAGCGAATGACCGCGTCCAGCTCGGACTTATCGGCTGCGGCGCGCGTGGCCGCCACGACATGGGGAAATTCATCGAGGCTGGCAATACCGATGTTGTCGCTTTTTGCGACATCTATGGAGCGCAGTTCGATCTCGCCAAGAAGGATGCATCCGCCTCCAAAACGTTCAACGCAGCCGGCGTCAAGACCTTCAGCGATCATCGAAAGCTCCTCGATCTGAAGGAAGTAGATGTAGCCCTCATCGGTGTTCCCGACCACTGGCATACCACGATCGCGATTGACGCGCTGAATGCCGGCAAAGACGTCTATGTCGAGAAGCCGCTCACGCTGAAGATCGAAGAGGGCCCGCGCGTTGTCAAAGCGGCGCGCGTCAACAACCGTATCTGCCAGGTGGGGATGCAGCAGCGTTCCGCCAAGCACTATTTGCAGGCCAAGGAAGAATACTTCGACACCGGCAAGCTCGGCAAGATCACGTTGGCACGCACCTGGTGGCACGGCAACAGCTATCATCTTCGCAAAGCACCCGACTATCTGAAAACGCTGCCGGCGGATCTCGATTGGGCACACTTCCTGGGCCAGGTGAAGTGGCGGGATTGGGATCCGCAGCAATACTGGAACTGGCGCGCGTATCTCGATTACGGCGGCGGGCAAGTGACTGATCTGTTCACGCACTGGATCGACGTAGTTCATATGTTTATGGACAAACAGATTCCGGATGCGGCATCCGCCGAGGGCGGCATCTATCACTACAAGGATGGCCGCACCGCGCCCGACACCATCAACGTGCTGCTGCAATATCCTTCGGAATTCACGGCAACGTTCGAAGCCACGCTGGTTCCAGGCGTGACGGGCGCCGGCATAGAAATGTGCGGTTCGCTCGGGCGGCTGCTCATTGACCGCCAGCATTTCGAATTTCATCCCCCCGGAAAAAACGCGAAGCCCACCGTAGTTCGGGCGTTTAGCGACCTCGATCTCGATCACGTGCAGAACTTCCTAGCGTGCGTTCGTTCGCGCAAGTTGCCGAACGGCGATGTGCTGATCGGGCACCGCTCGGCGCAGGCTTCGCATTTAGGCAATCTTTCCTACATGCAGAAGCGCCGCATTGAATTCGACCCGATGCGGGAAGACATTCTGCCGCTGTAGAATTCGCGGCACAAGAGTGATCTTCAGCGCAGCTCGATTGCGCATCGTAATCGAGCCGTAACTATCTTCATCCCTTAACCAACATCTCGCCCGGATGTCATGGCTTTGTAGCTGGTTCCATCCGATAAGTAGGTATGCGACCTTGCGAAAGACGTACCGGCAGTCGAAACTATTCGGTAGGGCCGTTCGCAATCGTGACGGCCCCAACCGCGATGCTCAGCTTCATTTCTCACCGCGATCACCGGCTCATGCGGCGTGTCAACCAATGGCACGCGCCACGCTGGATTCGCATCTGGATGATTTGCGCCACGCGTGGCGGTGACGGATGGCTATGGTATGCAATGGGTTTGCTGCTGCTTGTTGTGGGCGGCGCGGATCGTTTTCGAGCGACAGCTTCAGCGGGGCTCGCGGCTGCTCTCGGTAGCCTGCTGTTTCTTCGCCTCAAGAAAGCGGCGGGACGCGCGCGGCCCTGTGCCATCGAACCGCATTGCTGGGCTACGCTTCTGCCGCCGGATCAGTTCTCGTTTCCTTCCGGCCACACCATCACGGCGTTCGCCGTGTCCATTTCGCTGAGCTTATTTTATCCGAGCCTAGCCATAGGCCTGCTCTTCTGCGCGGCCAGCGTAGCGGCATCGCGCATCCTGCTGGGCATGCACTTTCTCAGTGACGTGCTGGCCGGCGCGGCGATCGGCGTGGTCCTGGCTTGCGGCTCCGCCTGGTTCGTCGGCGCGGTTCTATAAGGCCGGCGAATCGTTGCCTAACAGCGCACGCCGCACCAGCTTCACCGGTGGACCGCCCTGCGCCAGAAAGGCGTTATGGAACTCTTCCAGGCTGTATTGCGAGCCCTTCAATTTCTTGTAATCTTCGCGTAACTTTAGAATTTCGAGTTTACCCAGCGTGTAGTAAAGGTAGGTCGGGTCGGAAGTTCCGCGCTTGGTCTCTTTAAGGGCGGTTTCGTGACTCTGATAGCCTTCCTTGACGAAGAAATCCACTCCCTGGTCAAACGTCATCTTGCCGGTGTGCATTTCGATTCCCACGATGTAGCGCGCATCACGCAACAGCGCATCCTCGATCTGTCCGATGCGCAGTTTCGGGTCGTGGTTACCGTAGCCCTCATCCAGCATCATCTGCTCGCAGTAGTGCGCCCATCCCTCCACGTTGCTCGAAACCCAGAGCAGCTTACGCACTTTCGATGGCACTTTCGGCATCCACAGGAATTGCACGTAGTGCCCCGGATACACTTCATGAACCGCGGTGCTCACGATGGTGCCGCGGTTGAACATCTCCATGTAGCTATCCGTCCGCGTTTTCGGCCAGCCCGGGTCGGGAAGTGTGACGTTGAAGAACGCTTCCTTGGCGACTTTTTCGTAGGCCCCGGGCGTATCCATCGACGCGAATGTGAGCGCACGCGCGAACGGCGGAGTCTCCTGTACGATCGGGGGCGGCGCGGCCGGAGGAATACTCACAATGTGATGCTCGTTAATGTAAGCACGCAAACCTCCGAGCACGTCACGGAACCGCTGAAGGAGCTGGTTCGGCGGCGGGAAATCCTTTTCCAATCCTGCGACGATCTGGCTGGGCGT
The DNA here is from genome assembly GCA_035550475.1 of Bryobacteraceae bacterium. Classification (GTDB taxonomy): domain Bacteria; phylum Acidobacteriota; class Terriglobia; order Bryobacterales; family Bryobacteraceae; genus DASZPB01. The sequence goes on from DASZPB010000042.1 coordinate 80,004, forward strand.
GCGTTTCGGATCGATCTGTTTCGCCACTTGACGAACCGCCGCCTGGTTGCGGCGAAGATCTTCGAACCCGATGGCGAGCAGACGATCGAGCGGCGTATCGACCATTTCGTCATATTGCAGCTTCTTGCTGAACGTGTCCGCTCCCAGCCGAAAATCGCCGTGCGAACGCGGCAATACCTCTTTTTGCAGATACGTCTGGTAAGAAGTGAGCGCCGCGATCGAGGCTTGGTTGGTCTGGTGGAACTCGGCCATAAGCTGACGGTCATTCACCGCGCGAAAGGCCGATGGCACATCTTTCTGAAAGAAGCTGACGATACCGGGAAGTTGCTCGATCGCCACCTGCGTGTAGATCTGAGGCGGATTACTCAGATTCTGGCGCGCGGAACTCAGCAGCCGCGGAATCAATTTTTCTCGCGCGATCAGGGATTTGAGTCGATCCGCGGGCGGCGCGAAATTGCGGCTCATGATCACGAAAATCCCGTACGTCAGGTTGGACGAGTAGATATCCGGGTTCTTTTCCCAGTCACGCACCGATTGCAGATTGAGCAACTTGGAGCGAATGCGGGAAAGCACCAGCTCACGATCGATTGCCGTGTCCGTTGAGAGCCCCTTCGGACTGAAGGCTTCTACCTCAGCTTCAAATTTCTTGAGCGCGGCGATTTCTCCCTGAATCTCGGCTCGCGAATAGGAGGGAAGCTGCGTATCGTACTGGTGAAAACCGTCGGACGTTCCCTGTATCGGGTCGTAGCGATAGTACACCTGATCGAAAAACCGGTCGGCCAGTTGACGGAAATCAGCGTCGCGATTCTGAGCGAAAAGCGCGCCGGCGAATGCGAAAATAAATAGAATGCGCCAAGTCATGTTCTTCTGTGGGCAAACAGCAAACGTTTTCATTATAGTGGCGCACTCGGGCACGCCGTGTTAGTCGCGGTGCTGATCTTCACCGGCACCTACCTGGTGCTGGCGATCGGACGGCTGCCGGGATTCCGTGTGGACCGCACCGGCGCGGCCATCATCGGCGCCGCGCTCATGCTCGCGGCAAACATACTCACCCTACCGGAAGCATACGCTGCCATTGACTACGACACCATCATGCTGCTATTCGGCATGATGATCGTGGTGGCCAATCTGCGGCTTTCCGGCTTCTTCACGCTGGTGAGCGCGCGTGTGGTGCAGTATGCGCGCCGGCCACTCTTCTTATTGTGTGGAATCGCCCTGGTCTCAGGCGTGTTTTCAGCATTTTTCGTGAATGACACGATGTGCCTGGTCCTTACGCCGCTGGTGGTCGAAATTACGGACACGTTACAGCGCAATCCCGTGCCTTATCTACTTGCCGTGGCCATGGCCGCCAACGTCGGCAGTGTTGCCACGATCACAGGCAATCCCCAGAACATGATGATCGGCAGCTTTTCCCGGATCGGCTATCGAAACTTCTCAGCCGCGCTCGCTCCGGTCGCGGCCGTGGGCCTGGTGCTCACTGTCGTCGTCATCGTGCTGATCTATCGCCGCGAATTCGGCAAAGGCGCGGTGATTGCAGTGGAACCTCGCTTCGTGCGCGTGCGTGGGGCCCTGTTGTGGAAGTCGCTGGCCGTGTCTTTGGGGATGATCGTATTCTTCTTCGCCGGATGGCCGGTTCCGAAGGTAGCCGTGATCGCGGCCGCTCTGCTACTGCTGACGCGCCGGCTCAAACCGGAAAGAGTCTACCGCGAAATCGACTGGAGCCTGCTGGTTCTCTTCATTGGCCTGTTCATCGTGATCGCGGGTCTGGAGAAATCCGGCGCCACTGCGCGCTTATTCGAGGTCGCGGCGCGCTATCACCTGGAGCGCATCGCGCCCATGAGCATCTTTACCGCGCTGCTTTCGAACCTCGTGAGCAACGTACCGGCAGTGCTCGTTTTCAAGGGCTTCGTTCCCCATCTGCCGGATGCTTCGCGCGCATGGCTCACGCTGGCGATGTCTTCCACTTTCGCCGGCAACCTGACGGTGCTCGGATCGGTTGCCAACCTCATCGTCATACAGAAGGCCCGCCCGCAAGTGCGAATCTCATTTTGGGAATACGCCCGCACTGGCGTGCCGCTTACGATTCTTACGCTTGCCGCCGGAATCTGGATGCTGCGTTGACGGCCGCTTACCGTTTTTATTGCGCCCGCAAATGCCGGTAGACCAGCGATACGGGCAAACCAACTACATTGAAGTAGCATCCATCGATCCGTTCGATAAACTTCGAAGCCAGTCCTTGGATGGCGTATGCGCCCGCTTTATCCATGGGCTCGCCGCTGGCAATGTAGTCCTCGATTTCCGCCGGGCTCAGTTCTGCAAACCACACCGACGTCGATGCGCCATCGCGGATCAATTGCCTCCCGTGCTTCAGACAAATTCCAGTAAGCACCTCGTGACGCCGGCCGGAAAGCGCTTCCAGCATTTGCCGAGCTTCTTCCTGGCATGCCGGCTTGCCAAGCATGCGGCCCTCCACTACCACGGTGGTGTCTGCGCCGAGCACAGTCTCCTCCGGCGCTGCCTCCACTGCCCGGACCTTCATCTCCGCCAGCCGTCGCACGTATTCTTCAGGAACTTCGCCCGGCTGGGGCGTCTCATCCACTGAAACCGCGCGGACCGTAAAAGGAATCCCCGCCTGGCGGAGAATCTCCCGCCGTCGCGGAGACTGAGAGGCAAGCACGAGCATAGTTCCATGCTAATGCAGGCGGGAACGGCAGCCGGTTTCCCACGACTTCTTGCCATCCAGTCCTCTGCACCACTCCCGGACCATGCGATAATCAGACTTTATATTTGTTCGAAATCATCCGCGGCCGATCCACGGCCGGAACGCGCGTATCCGCTCATGAGCCTTGAAGAAGTTGCCAAACGGGCCAAAGTGTCCACCGCAACCGTCTCGCGTGTCTTGAACAACGTGGATGTGGTCAAGCACTCCACTCGGGTTCGCGTGATGAAGGCGGTGCAGGAGCTGAAGTATCATCCCAACCTGCACGCGCGCTCGCTCGCCGGCGGCAAGAACCGTACGATCGGGATGATCGTCTCCAACATGGAGAATCCGTTCTTCTTCGACATCTTCCGCGCCGTGGAAGCAGACGCCCACGCCGCCGGTTATGAAGTAGTCACCGCCAACACGAACTATCGCCCAGAACAACTGGTCACCAGCATCCGTCTCATGATCGGCCGGCGCGTGGCGGGCCTACTCGCAGTGGTGTCGGAAATGGATACCGGCCTGACGCAGGATCTGGCCGATAGCGAAATTCCGGTGGTCTTTTATGACGTCGGCGCGCCGCGACCAAATATCACCAACATTCGCGTCAATTACCGGAAAGGCATCCAGAAGGTAGTCGAGTATCTCTACACGCTTGGTCACCGGCGCATGGCCTTCATCGGCCACGATACGACGCTCGGCCCCATCAGCGACCGCCGCGCGGCTTTTGAAGAAGCGGTAAGAGTACTTTCCGCAGTGGAGTTCCGGACCGTTGCGGATGCCGATAGCCTTGAAGGCGGTAGGCTGGCCGCGCGTGATCTGCTAAATTCCGGCTTTCAACCGACGGCGATCATCTGCGTGAACGATTTCATGGCGGTTGGTGTGCTGCGCGAACTCCGTGAGCGCGGAATCCGCGTCCCGCAGGACGTCTCGGTCACCGGCTTCGACAATATCAAGCTTTCGGAGTTCTGCTGCCCGGCGCTGACCACGGTTCACATTCCACGCGAACGCATCGGGCACATCGCCTTCGAAAGTCTGGTGCCTGAATTCCGCCGCTCGCCTCTATCCGGCCGCGAGATTCAGATAGATCCCGAATTCATCATCCGCGAATCGACCGGCGCCGCACAGGAATCCGCCTGACGCGCCGCCGTCCGCACCCGCACCATCCACACTCGACCTCCTTGACTTCCGCACACCGCGCGGAGTATCTTGGCCAAACACAAGGAGGACCGAATTCTGATGAGTACACGAGCGTGGGTAATCGCCGGCAGTTTATCTTTGGCGTTGGGCCTTGTTCCGCTTGTGGCGCAGCAACAACGCGCCGCGCGCCCCGGGCCGCCTCCCGGCCGGCCCACGGATCGACCTACCGCTCAGCAGGTGGCGAGCCTCAAGACCGGACCTCCGCTACCCTACAAGGTGGATGCGTCCTGGCCGCAAGTTCCCAAGGGCTACAACTTCGGCGAAGCTTCCGGCGTGGATGTGGACCCGCAGGGCAATGTCTGGGTATACAATCGCGGCCATTGGCCGGTGATGGAATTCGACCGCGCCGGGAAGATGCTGCAGGCGTGGTCGGCAGACACCTTCGCGGTGAAGGCGGCCCACGGCATTCGCGTCGGCCCGGACGGCAATCTGTGGTGCGTAGACGTAGACGGCCACCTTGTGCTCAAAGTGAGTCCGCAGGGCCGCATCCTCATGGTCATTGGAAACCGCCAGGGCGTTCCCGGGAACAATGACGCCATCGACGCGTTCTATCGCCCCACCAACGTCGGCTTCGCGGCTAACGGCGATATTTACGTGTCGGACGGCTACGTCAATTCCCGCGTGATCGAGTTCAATCCTGCTGGTGAGTTCGTGCGGAAGTGGGGCAGCAAAGGCACCGGCGATGGTGAATTCAATCTGGTGCATGACGTGCAGGTCGATAAGAATGGGCGCGTATACGTCGCCGACCGCACCAATGAACGCATCCAGGTGTTCGATCCGAGCGGCAAGTTCCTCACCAAGTGGACGGGCATCGGCGCTCCGTGGGGCATCTACTATGTCGCCAAGGAGAACGCGATCTATATGTGCGACGGCAAGTATGACCGCGTGATTAAGCTCAATCTGGAAGGCCAAGTTCTCGGCGTGCTGGGTTCCTGGGGCAAGACTCCAGGCCATTTTGATTACGTGCACAGCATCGCGGTCGATCGCACCGACGGCAGCATCTACACCGTCGAAATCAAGAACTGGCGCGTCCAGAAATTCATCAGACAATAACTCCCTCCAAAAGCGCGGGCGTCAACTGCCGTTGGCGTCCGCGCTCACTGTGCACACCGCAACCAGGCTGAGATAGAACGGGCTGTCATTGATCCGGTACGGCGAGATCCGTCCAAACTCTACTTTGCTGAAATGTGGAGCGAGCGCCCGCGCGAGGCTGGCTTGCGTAAAGAAGTGGATGTGCGTCGATTCCAGCAGGTGCCACGGCACTAATTGGTGGCGATAGCCCAGCGGGATCGCGCTCGCATCGGGCACCGTCAGCACTGCACGCCGCCGCGCCACGCGCGCCATCTCCGCAATTGCCTGGTCGAACCGCGGGACATGTTCCAGCACTTCGGACGCGAAGACGCAATCGAAGCTGCGGTCGCGAAATGGAATCGGAAAACTGCCATCGTAAAGCGTCACGAATGGGCGCGTCTCTGGAGCAATCAAATCTCGCAATCCGTCCCGCTCGAGCTCGAGGCCAAGCGCGTCGAATCCCTTCGAACGCAAGTACGCCACCATGGCGCCGCGGCCGCATCCGAAATCGAGCACGCGCCCTTCCAGATACTCCGCGAGTCGTGCGAGTTCCGGAGTGACCTCGGCAGCCGGTGGTCCGGAGCCATAGATCTGCTCGCGCCGCATCACTTCTGCCGTATCCTGCAACTGCCGGTAGTGCGGCGTGAGGAATCGGAATGCGCCCTTCCATCGCAGCGGCCTACGCAGACCCGGCCATGCCACCACGAGCGGCGAGAGATCGCGCCCGCGCAGATCGTCCGGCACCAGGTACTCAAAGACGATTCCGGCCTGTGGCGCAAAGCGGCCGTCACTGATCGGCAGATCGGGCCTCGTCGTCCGGTAGCTCTGAAGCAGTGGAATCGCTTTATCCGCGAGACGCACTTCCGGCGGTGCCGGAGAATCGCAGCCTTCCGCCCATCCCAAGACACGAATGATTCCGCTCGGCTCCGCCTCTACGTCATCGAGGTATCCCCATTGTGTTCTACGGCGGATTTTCAACCGCTGAAAACAAATGATTCCTGGCCGCGACAATCTGGCGCCCCCTCCAACTTACCGAGCTTGAGTGTAGTGCATCCAAACTTCCATCGGCGCCGCCCAGAATCCATCCGTGAGGGCCACGGCGCGCACCGGCACGTTGTGTAACTTGGCGTGTGGAGACTTTGTAAGGTTCAGCACGCCCTGGTCTTTCCACGAAGGCGTCGTTTGCGCCGGGAGAGTGCCGGCAGCGAGGTTGACCGCGAGAGCGAAAGACACGGTGGAAGGAAGAATACGAAAGGCATCTTTACAAATGCTCCATAAGCGCGGCTCGGCGCTTTGCCGTATTGTCCGTTCGCTTTCCGGAATTGTCAACGAGTGCCCTCGCACGAGACGCTCGTGTATTGGCGCGGCCTAGGCGATGGTCAGATACGTCGTGTACGGCTCTGTGCCGATATCGGTGAACGGTCCCAGCCGCAGGTTCCCTGTTCCAACCGGCACCGTCTAAAAGTGCGAAGTCGGAGATTCCCGGCGCGCCGCCAGAAGCTCCGCCTTCTTGACCGCAGGCGTTTCCGCGCTAAGTGCCATCAGGACCAGCGGCCCACGCAGCAACGCCGCCTGATTGGGATGCTGCTCGTCAATCGCCTCCAGCCGCATCGTAAGCGGCAGGTCGAGCTCGATCCGGTCTCCGTTCTTCCATTCCCGATGCACTTCGGCGAATGTTCCGGCAGCTACTTTCGCGGAACCGCGCTTACCGTTCACCATCACAGTCGCGCCATTCGCCCATTCCGGAATGCGCAGGAAAATGGAAAATGTCTCCGGCCGCGCGGCGCTCACTTCGAGCCCGATCTGGCCGTCGTAAGGATAGGCCGTCACCTGCTTGAGCTCGCACTTCGTTCCACCTTGCACCCAGCTTAGCGTTGAAGGCACATAGAGGTTCACATACACCCCACGCGGTGAATGGAAGTAAGTGCTGATCAGATAGTCGGCGGAAAGCTGCGGCAGCGTGCCAGAGCAACAGGGCCACTTATCTCTGTACCAGACCTTCTGCGCGGGCATGTGGTAGTCGGAATAGTAGAACGATGTGCCATCCGGCTGAATTGGCCAGGCGCCGAGCACCGTGTTATAGAGAACGCGTTCCATGCTGTCGCCATATCGGGAATCCTGCGTAATGCGTAGGAGGTAGCGCGTGATCTTGAAATGTCCGTAGGCGCCGCACGGCGTTTCAAACGTGTTGTGCGTCGTGTGCAGGCTTTCGGCTAACTTGCCCTTGCCCGGCTCCTGGAACGCTTCGTCGGGTCCCCAGCCTCCAGTAGCATAGCTTTGCGCCATCACCATGTGAATTCCATTCTGCGCCGCCCGCAGATACTTCTCGTCCTTCAGATTGAGATACGCCTGCACGGCCGAGCTGAGCGCGTTCACGTGGCTATAGGCGTGCTTGCCAGGCAGCACATTTTCCCCCGCGAGACAGGGGATCGAAATATTCCTGGGTCAACAGAAACCGCACTGCCAGATCGTGATAGCGCTTATCACCGCTGCGCTGGTATGCCAGGAATTGATTTTCCGGCAGCGTGTAGGTCTCGTCCCAGGTATAGGCGATGTCCTTGTGCGGGCGCGCGGCCTGTTCCGGACGCGTCAGCGCTTTCTCCGGCAGGAACGGCAGCACAGCATCGGTCGCGCGCTTGAGCACCTCGAGTGCCATCGGGTCATGAACGAATTGGTGCGCATCGATCAAGCCGCACACGGTTTTGTCATACGTGTATGCCGGCAGATGGTAATTGACATAAAACTTCGGACTTACCGTCTCTGAGTAAGCCTTCACCAACCGGTTCACTTTTGCCCCGGTACCCTTGTCTCCCGTGGCTGCGTAGAATCGCGCTAACGCGGAAAGATACTGTCCGAAACTGTGCGCCGGAATGAATCCGTGAAAATTCGGCTTGACCGGGTCAAAGCCAGCGAAATTGTCGTACCATCCACCCATATCCTCACCTGGGGCGGGCAAGCCGACACGCTGGCGGATGGCCTTCATCATCCGGTCTTCATTGAGATTGAGGAAAAGGTGGTGATTCTGTTCGAGCTGCTGCTGCAACGGTCCCGGCGCCAGCTTTACGTCGCTGTAATCGAACTGGTCCAGCACATCGGCTGAACCCTTGGCGGAAGTTGGCGCGCCGGGAAGTGCCCGTGCGCCCATCAGAACACCTGCCGCCAAACCCGTACTCGAACGCAAGAAACTACGCCGGCTTAGGCCGCATGAGCCGATTCTCATTTACCTCCCGTCCCTTTCTTTGTGAGAACTTACTATCCGTCGTATATCTTATATCCAGCCGTGCGGCGCCGGGACCGTTGGTCCCGATTGCGGCCGTTACGCCGCACCGAGCGCCTTCGCTGCTTTGCGCACGTCCGCCGGCTTCACCCACACCATGCCGCCAAAACGGCCCGTGCCGGCGCAGAAGAGCTGGACTGACGTGACGTTGATCTTTGCCTCAGCCAACTTGCTGAGCAGGTCGGCGATTGCGCCCGGGCGATCGTCTCCCTGAACCCGCTCTTCTTCGCGCTCAGCTTCAATCCCGCCGTCTTTGCCGCTTTTGCCAGAGCGGCGCTGTCTTCCGGCACCAGATCCAACTGGGAGCGGCGCGCACCGTGCGGGAAGGCCGAAACCCCGATCAGGTTGATCCCCGAATCCCGCAACGAGGACAGCACGCGTGCCCCCTCTCCGGGTTTATCCGGAATACTGGCGTAGTAATAATCGATCCGTCTGATTTCATCCGGCATGCACGTCTCCTCTAGCGGAGATCGTACGCCCAGTGCCCAATCGGTTCAAGAGGGCGATATCTGGAATGGGAGAGGAGGTGTAAACTCAGAGTCGGCAAGGAGGTTTTACTCCCATGCGCCAAGAGCGAAAGTTTTCACCCCGCCGCACCATAAGTCCGGTCCCGGCCGCAACTTCTCTTTTCCGCTGCGCAAGCAGCAAAAAACAGGAAGAAGAGCTGGAAGAAGAAGACGATGAAGACGACGAGGACGATGAGGATGACGACGAAGAGGAAGATGAGGACGTAGAAGAAGACGAAGAGCAGCAAGAAGAGGATGAGGACGACGAAGAGGAAGGGGAAGAAGAACCCCTCTGGTCAGCTCCCCAGCCCCTTCTTTGTTAGCAGTGTGTAGGCGATCTTTTCAGACGTCCATACTTCGTTTTGAGCGCTTGCCAGGCGCACGCCAGACCCGCTGGAACCACTAAGTTTCGATGTGATCGATTGCGTTGTGCAGAGCGCTGTAATCGATCTCGTAGCCGAGGCCCGGTTTCGTGGGCGCCGGTACGTATCCGTCCTTATCGATACGGAGCTGGTCTTTGAAATACGGGCGGTCGGTGATGCCCATGGGCTGGGTCATCTCGAACCACACGTTGTTCGGCATCGCCAGTTCACAATGGAAGTGCACGGCATGGTCGAGCAGCGAGCCCCAGTTATGCGGCTGGCACAACATGCCGAAGCATTCGGCCATTTCGGCCACTTTCATGCCGCCGGAAATTCCGCCCATATTGTCAACAATGAACCGCACCTCGTCGAGCGCACCGAAGCGGATGTACTTGGCATAGTCGTACGGCGAAAGAATGAACTCGCCCATCGTGATGGGAACATCGAGAGCCTTGACTAATTCGGCCAAGCCTTCCATATCGTCGGTGGGTAGGCAGTCTTCATAGGAAACGTAGTTCAATTCATCGAGCGCGCGGCCCACTTTCATCGCTTCCAGCCGCGTGTAGGCGCCCACGCGATCGAACAGCAGTGCCATGTGATCGCCGCCGGTTTGACGCACCGCCTTCGCCACTTCGATATCGAGCACGTAATCGACTTCGTTGTTGGCAAGCCATGGCGGATGGATTTTGTACGCCGTGAAGCCTTGCGATTTGGCGTGTTTCACGTCTTCCACAAAATCTTCTACCGTGTGCAGATGCTGCGAGCTGGCATAGGCGCGCACCCGATCCCGGTATGCCCCGAGAATCCGATAGATGGGCAGATTCACCGCTTTGCCAAGGACGTCCCACAGGCAGTTATTCATCGCGCAGGCATACGAAAGCTGCCCGACATTGCTGTGAAACTGCGAGGTGAACTCCGGCAGGTCCAGTACGTTCTTGCCAACCAGCGTGCGCTTGGCATAGGCCAACCATCCGAGATTGCTCCAGTTGGAGTGGCTGTAGCGATTGGCGAGAATGTAATTGCCTTCGATGCCGCCGTTGGTCACTACCGAAGCGAGTTGTTCGCTGCGGCGCACCGGCGGGCCGTTGCGCAGCGGGCGCGTTTCGTCCGGCTTCAGTACGTAAACCTTGACTTCTTTGACAGTGAGATCGGGCAGATCACCGGGCTTGACGTTGACGGCTTGAGCCGCCGCGCGTTTCGGATCGGAGACTGCCGAAGCCGCCGTGATGGCTCCCGCGGTAGTTGCGCCAAAAAATTTCCGGCGTGATACGTTTTGTTCCGGCATGGCGGTTCCTCCTATACCTCCACTCGCAGCATCGAGTTGTCAAAGACGTCGCGGTCGATCTCATAGCCGAGGCCCGGCTTGGTCGGCGCCGGCACGTAGCCGTCTTTGTCAATACGGATCTTGTCCTTGAAGTAAGGCCGGTCAGTGATCCCCATGGGCTGCGTCATTTCAAACCACACGTTGTTCGGCATGGCCAGTTCGCAATGGAAGTGCACCGCATGGTCGAGCGTGGTGCCCCAATTGTGCGGCTGGCACATCATGTTGAAGCACTCGGCCATTCGGGCAACCTTCATTCCGCTGGTGATTCCGCCGATGTTATCGACAATGAAGCGGACCTCATCGAGCGCGCCCCGCAGGATGTAGGGCACATAATCGTAAGGCGACGGCATAAATTCGCCCATCGTAACCGGCACATCGAGCGCGGATGCCAGTTCCACCAATCCATCGATATCCTTGGTGGGCAGCGCATCTTCGAACGACACGTAATGCAACTGGTCAAGCAGTCGGCCCACCGTCATCGCTTCTTCCCGTGTGAGCACGCCGACCGGATCGTACATCAGCGGCATGTCATCTCCGCCTGTCTGCCGGACGGCTTTGATGACCTCCATGTCGAGCTTGTAGTCGTGATAATCCGATCCCCCCGGTGGATGGATCTTGTATGCCGTAAAACCGTCGGACATCGCATGCTTCACGTCGGCGACAAAATCTTCCACGGTCCGCAAATGCTGCGAGCTGGCATAGGCGCGGACGCGATCGCGGTATGCGCCCAGGACCCGGTAGACGGGCAGCCCGACGGCCTTTCCCAGAATGTCCCAGCAGCAGTTGTCCATTGCAGCTGCATAGGAAAGCTGGCCATAGCGGCGCAGGCTGGGCCGCCACTGCGACGTCAGAGAAGGCAGATTGACGACGCTTTTGCCCACCAGCGCGGTCTTGGCATAGTCGAGCCAACCCAAATTGCTCCAGTTCGGATGGAAGTAACGGTCCGCCAGAACGTAGTTGCCTTCAATGCCGCTATTGGTCACGATGGCGGCGAACTTCTCACCTTCGCGCTGTCGAGGCGGACCGGCCGCCGCATTCCTCCGTCTGCCGCCGTTACCGCCCCCGCCGGCATTGGCGGGACGCTGGCGCTGCTCCGGCTTCAGCACATAGACCTTGACCTGCTTGATGGTGAGATCCGGCAGGTCGCCGCGCTTGATCCCGATTGCCTGCGCGGCCGCGCGGCCGGGATCGGCGAGCGCAGCCAACCCGATACCGCCTCCAGTTGCGGCAGCGCCCAGAAAGTTGCGTCGCGATACGTTCATTTTGGACATCCACTTCTCCTCTCTCCGGCAGGCGGCGTGCCGTGGCAGCCGGCTGCGAAAGGCCGTCTTATTACGATGCAGGAGCCCTTCGGCCGTTCGGATTGTCTTGGAGCCATCCTGTTCCATCACTTGGGGAATCGAAGGAACTTTATCAGCTAAGCCGGTTTGGTGTCAACGATTCGCGAATTGTGAAACGATGTTTCAATAATCGTCGAGTTGGTACCGCAGGCATTGATTTCACCGTTTGGCCGCGATTACAATGGCACACGAATCCAGGAGGTTCGATGACCCCACCAAGAATCACCCGCCGGAATTGGTTCACTCGTGCCGGTATTGTGACCGGCGCAGCCTTGGCAGCGCGCGACGCGGTTTCGGCCGCAACTGAGAAATATCCGCGCAATCTCACCAGGGAAGACGTGGACCGTTGGATGAAGGAAATGTCCAATTGGGGCAAGTGGGGGCCGGATGACCAGGCAGGCACTATCAACCTGATCACGCCGGCCAAGCGCAAGGCGGCAGCGGGTCTGGTGAAGGACGGCGTCTCGGTCTCCGCATCGCTCAACGCCGATCTCCCGAAGGAAGGCCCCACAGGCGTCCCTCTACCCGTCCGCGGCGGTGGTGGCGGCGGCCGGGGAAGACAGGGAGGCCTAGGCGGACCTCCGGGCGGCGGCGGGCCTCCGCCTCAGGGAAATGCCGCTGAACAAGGCCGCGGCCGCGGACCGGGCGGCGGACCGGCGAATCGCTTCACGTGGTCGCTCGCGACCAGGCCTCCCGGACCCGAACCGCGTCCTCTGGCGGCCTATGTGGTGGATACAATCTCAGTCTCCTACCACGGCAACAACACCACGCATCTTGATGCGCTGAGCCACATCTACTACCACGGACAAATCTATAACGGCTATCCGCAAACCAGCTATACGGATCGCGGCGCGGGCAAGAATGACGTGATGGCCTTCAAGAACGGCATCTTCACCCGCGGCATTTTGTTCGACATTCCGAAGTTGAAGAATGTTCCCTATCTGGGCGATGACGAAGCCATCTATCCCGAAGATCTCGAAGCTTGGGAGAAGAAGGCTGGTGTGCGTCTGGAAAGCGGCGACGCCATGCTGGTCCGCACCGGCCGCTGGGTACGCGTGAGAGAAAAAGGCGACCTCAATCTGAATGTCGCGACGCCGGGACTCTACGCCTCCTGCGTCAAGTGGATGCGCGAACGCGGCGTAGCGATTCTGGGGAGCGACGTGGTGCAGGATGTGAGGCCGTCGCGGGTGGAAGGCGTGAATCAGCCAATTCACCAGATGGCATTGATGGCGCTCGGTACGCCGCTGATCGACAACTGCAATCTGGAAGCCGTGGCAGAAGCCGCCGCGCAGCGTCGACGCTGGGCATTCCTGCTGACGATCAATCCGCTGCGAATCCCCGGCGCCACAGGCGGCCCGGTGAACCCGATCGCGACGTTCTAAGACCTGCGTAGGCTGACGGCTTCAGATTCACAAACTCAGTCATGCGGACTGGCCGCGGCGTAGTTATGAGTCACAGTCCGTAGCTGTAGAGGGCTACCTCCCCGTTGCCACTAGCCAGTACAAGAATGGAATTTAGCCCCGCGCTGAGGAACTGCGGGACCATGGCGCCGGTTGGGTTATTCGTTGTCTTGTCGCTATCGAAGGTCGGGAGGACACAACGCACAGTGCCGGGCATGTTGCCATTCCCATGAAAGTTCAATACCGGCGCTCCGTCAGACAATCGAAAGTGCGCAATCAAAGCGAAAACTTCACCACCGGCACTTGCCCCCACCGAGGAGAATGCTACGTTGCGAGGCGATACTACCGGATGGCTGCCAACCGCCGGCGTGAGCTTCGAAAGCCATGACATTTCCGAAACACGTGGCGAAGAATCGACCACCGAACGATCGCCGCCTGCCAGGCAAAGGGCTGTGGCTGTGGGCGAGGCAGGCGCAGAACGGTCCAATGTCCCATCCGGGCGGTAGACAAGTATCTTCGTGCCGGATGGATCGGCCTTGTCATAGGCAAGGGCAAACAAAAAGCCGCTGCTATCTACATCGAAGTCGCGCACCTCGGCGCTTTGCGGGAGTTGGACAATCCCACGGTAGACGCCGCCGTAATCGGTGTGGATGACGGTCGGATGCCGAATCGAAGGATTGTCGGAAATCAGAAAGTACAGGCCAGTTTGCGAGGAACGCAACCCTTGAATTGTAAATGACCCTTGCCGTTTGGCGGAAGGGACGACCTTGTGAAGATCAAAGACGTTTGACGGCTGTAATGTGGCCGGGAGACTTAGGGGTTGTCCCCAGGCAAAGAAGAACGATCCCAACAGCAACGTGAGAGCACTTAGACGCGACGCGGGAGATAGCAACAACAAGCTGAGTTCCCGGTAGATTGCGACGAGACCTCGCATATAAACTTCTCCTTCAATACGAAGTTACTTCGCGGAAGCTCTTTCGGTATTCGAGTTAATGGTACACCTTGGTGGCTTGCCGGGCGACCGTGTCCCGGGATGAGAGGTGTATAAGCTCACCCTGGTTTTGGCTACGTTCGCACTTCCGTTCGAAAGAGTTCGGAAGATGTATCTCAGGAAAACTTACGAGGAGCGACCGGCCCTTCGGATTCGCAAGACAAAAGTCGATCGCGCCAAAGCCGGTTCTGGTCACTAATTCTGATTCGTCAGAAGAAATCGTGGGTGCATTCGGGCTCGGGTAGCTTGCCAAGTGAGTGATACGGGGCAAGTTCAAGGACTCGGTAGGTGCGAAAGCCGTACGATTTTCTCATCGTGAGTTTGGCTTTGTTGTTCAGAACCTCCACCACACCGCTAGAAATCAGCTTTCCCGCCCGGAAGTAGTTGAGGGCCAACTCCCGGTGCCAGTGAAGGGAGCAGGCGATCTTCTTAATGGGTTCGATGCGGGAGCGCATAGCTGTCGGCACCATTCATCCAGGAACTTGCCGCCCACGCTGGCGAGTTGTAGTCCCAGAGCTGCTGAAATGTTTCCTTGAGAAGGTAAGCTCGGACGGTATTCAGGTTGTAGCGGAGGAGATCAGTTCCATGGGGAGGAGGCGAGTGGCGAAACCTCCACCTTAAACCGCCGGACATGGGCTCGCAATTGGCGAACGCCAGGTGACCAGGCAGGAACCATGCCCCAGAACCGCGTGGATGACAAATGATTAGCGGCACCAAAGGCCGAGACTGGGACTATGCGCCCGCGCGACCGCCAAATCCACGGTAACGACTTTCAATACAAAAGGTCTCGTCGCACTCCGCAAAGAGCCGCAAATCCGCAGATGTGCAGGGTCGGTAAGGTAGAAGTGCTAAAGTGAGCTTCATCTGGCCCGATGCCTTCTGCCCTTAAGAACCAGTACTGGCGTCGATCGCTTCGCGCCCTCAGCCCAACGCACCAGCATACTGTTTTCTCGGCATCGCTGCTGCTGATGGGTTCGACTATTGCTTCGCGTTTTATCGGTCTGATCAAGACGAAATATATCGCTGACCTCTTGGGGCGTAGTTCTGCTGCCGACGCCTTTAATGCCGCGTTTCAGCTCCCGGATATGGTCGCGTATTTCCTTGTTGGCGGAGCGGCTTCCATCACCTTCGTAACCATGCTCACCCGGTACCGAGACTCAGGACGCGAGTCGGACGGCGAACGGACGATGTGCGTGATCCTCACCACCATGTTGGTGGCCCTGGGAGTAGCTATCGTAATTGCAGAATTCATTGCCCCACTTTATGTCCGCGTATTCCTGCATGGTTTCGAGAATGACCCGTCCAAAGCTGCACTTTGTGCCCGACTCACCCGCATTTTGCTACCAGGTCAGGTCTTTTTTCTGGCCGGAGGAGTATTTGCGGCTGTGTTGCTTGTTCGCAAGCAGTTTGCTATTCAAGCCATCACACCAGTCATTTACAATTGCGGCATCATTTTCGGCGGAATCTTGCTCTATCGGTACCTGGGCCCATCCTCGCTTGCCGTCGGAGCTGTCGTTGGAGCGATCCTCGGTCCATTTCTTCTGAATGCCATCTGGGCACAACGCGCCGGAATGCGGTATCGCCCAATGCTCGACTGGTCGAGTCCCGGCCTCCACGAATGGGTTCGCATGTCCCTGCCGCTCATGCTGGGTGTATCGCTTGTTTCGGCTGACAACTGGATCATCAACTACTTTGCGTCCCCCACCACTGGCGCAATCGCTCTGCTCACGTACTCCAAGCAGATCTTCGCGGCTCCGATTTCTCTTGGACAAGCGGCAGGAGCGGCATCACTCCCTTTCTTCGCGTCGCTATACGGAAGACAAGATCGGACCGCATTCGCTCGTGCAGTGAACGCGTCCGTCACACGCATTCTGGTGTTTTCGATTCTGCTTACGAGCTTGATGATCGCAATGGCCCTGCCTGCGGTTGATAGTATTCTGCGTGGGGGTGAGTTTCATCGCGCTGACTCGAGTGAAATGGCCGTCTATTTTGGTATATTCTCAATTTCCCTCTGCCTCTGGTCGGCACAGGCCATTTACTCACGAGCATTCTATGCCGCCGCGAATACGATCACGCCGATGATCGCCGGAACGGTTGTGGCGTTAACGTCGGTACCTATTTACTACGTGCTGAATCACTCCCTCGGGCCAGCGGGTCTTGCCGTTGCGTCTGACATAGGCATCCTGATTCAGACTGCCACACTGGCAATTCTGCTGCACCGTCGTCACGCAATTTCCCTGGCGGGACTTGGCTATCAGGAGTTATTCCGCGCCGGAGTTGCGTCGTCCGCGGCCTATATCGCATTGGTGGTGCTTCGTAGGTTCACATCATGGGGCAGCCGGTCTGAGGAGTTGCTCCTACTAGTCGCGGGAGGGTTGGTGTGGATTGGCGTTTGCACGCTGGTTTTAAGGCTGACAGGATCGACCATCCTTAATCGATTGGTCTCCAGGCTTGTTGAATCGAGTGGCGCGTAGCCCGATCTGTGTGAGCGTTTCGACAAAATCCGGAA
Organism: Bryobacteraceae bacterium; assembly: GCA_035550475.1. Classification (GTDB taxonomy): domain Bacteria; phylum Acidobacteriota; class Terriglobia; order Bryobacterales; family Bryobacteraceae; genus DASZPB01. Next base: position 96,685 of record DASZPB010000042.1, read on the forward strand.
CCGAAAACCGCTTTTTGCGCCATGGAGTAGCATTCCACTTGGCCCGTGTTAGCCGGCCCCGCCATGTTGTCCGTTCCTATTGCTGGAGAACCTTAAGAAGGAACGTCGGGAACGTGACGCCCCAGCGGACCCTTCTGATAACGCGACCTGGAGCCTCTTACCCACAGATTCCTCCGGCGAGGCCTAATTCTTAGGCAGAGCAAACGAAAGAATGTTCGCGCCCGATGCGATGGCGACGTACTGACGGCCATCGACCATGTAAGTCATCGGCGAAGCTTTGGGGGCCTGTCCAGTGTCGAAATGCCAGACGGTGCGCCCTGTTTTTGCATCGACGGCGGCGAAGCCTCCGCTCGACTCTCCGTAGAACACCACGCCGCCCGACGTCGCAAGCACTCCACCATAGTTGGGCGTGGGCACTTTTTGATCGATCTCCCAAGCTATGTTGCCGGTGTTGACATCGATCGCGCGCAGTAAGCGCCGCGGCGGATCACCGGCAGGCGCGGCACCGAATCCTCCGCCACCGCCAAATCCACCACCACCGCCGAAGCCTCCGCCTTCCCCGCCGCCGCGCCCGCCACGGCCTCCGCCCCCTCCCCCGCCTCGGGCGGCACGTGCATCCTTAACCGCCTGGGCAGCCGGGCCGAACTGCGTACTGCGATATACGCCGCAGTTCTCAATGGTCATTACGTAGTAGAGGCTGGTCGCGGGATTAAACGCGGTCGCCATCCAGTTCGCGGCGCCCCGAATGTCCGGGCACGTGCGTGTGCCTTCTGGCGTCGGAACATTGCCCGGCAGTTCGATGGGCCGGCCTTTCGCATCGATGCCACTCGCCCACGACAATTTCTTCGCGAATGCCTTAGCGAGCAGCAATTCGCCGTTCGTCCGGTCCAGCACATAAAAGAATCCATTGCGGTCCGCGTGGATCAGTAACTTGCGGCGCCGCCCATGCCACATCGCGTCGGCTAGCACCATCGGCTGGACGGAATCCCAGTCGTGAAGGTCGTGCGGCGTGAATTGGAAATACCAGAGCTGCTTCCCGGTTTGCGGATCGAGCGCCAGAACGCAGTTCGTGAAAAGATTGTCACCCAAGCGCTCACTGCCATCGGTATCCGGATAAGGATTGCCAACGGCCCAGTAGAGAACCTTGCTTTCCGGATCATAGCTGCCGGAGAGCCACGTTGAGCCGCCGCCGAACTCCACAGCATTGCCCTTCCATGTGTCAAATCCCGGTTCGCCCTGGCGTGGAACGGTCCAGTGACGCCACGCGAGTTGGCCGGTCGCAGCTTTGTAAGCAACAATGAAGCCGCGGATACCGTCATCAGCCCCTGCGACACCGCCAATCACCAGATCGCCGACCACCAATGGCGCTGCCGTGCCACCGTAGTGCTCTGGTTCCTCGGGCATGTAGACATCCCAACGAAGCGCGCCTGTGAGCCGGTCAAGTGCCACCATGTGAGCGTCGTCCGTAGTGAAGAAAACGAAATCGTCCAAAATCGCCGCGCCGCGGTTGGCGCCCTTCGCGGCATCCGAAGCGATCGTCGCGGCAGTCGTACGGGGCCGCTGATAGTGCCAGATCTCTTCACCCGTGCGCGCATTCAGCGCGTAAACCTGATTGGGGCCCGTCACATACATTACGCCGTCGCTCACCAGTGGCGTCGTTTCCAGTCCGAAGTACGGCAGCGTGAATGCCCATTGCATGGAGAGCCGGCTCACATTCTGAAGATTGATCTGATCGAGATTGCTATACCGGTTGCCGCTCATCAGCCCGTTATAGGTCGGCCACTCGCCGGGCTTGGGATGCATCACCTTATCGATGGAAGCCTGTGAAATGGCATCGCCCGGTCCGGGCAGCGCGCCCGGCTTCAGGCCGCCGAGTTTGGCGAGAAACGCAATCAAGTCGCGGTGCTCTTCAGGCGTGGTTTTGAGCGCCGGCATGGCGGAACCCTTATCGCGGGAGACGATCTGATATTCGCCGGCGTTGAGAAGAAGCAGTTGCCCCTCCAACGTCTGCAGTTGCAGTTCGTGCAGCGTTTCTTTGCGGGCAAAGCCGTGTACCGTGCGGCCACTATGGAGCTTCACGGTCACCAGCGAGTAACCGGCGGCGACCTGCACGTTGGGATTGGTGAGCTTCCGTTCGAGATCGGCCAGCGTCACCTGGCGGCCGATGCTCGTCAGATCGGGCCCGATCGATTTTCCCCGTCCCATCGCCATGTGGCAGGAAGCGCACTGCCCCTTTCCGAAGAAGAATTTTTGTCCCGCCGCCACATCGCCTTCCACTTTGGCGTCATAAGCGGTGCCGTTCATCGAGTGAATGAAGTTCGCCAACGCCTGCAATTGGGGCTCGGGCAAATCGAACGGAGGCATTCCGCGCACCGTTCCCTTGTGGATGATGTCGTGAATATCGGCTACTGAGCGCATCCGCAACTGACGGCTCCGCGCCAGCGCTGGCCCGCGATCGGTGCCCGAGGCGTCATCGCCATGGCAGGCAGAGCAATGCTGGGCGAACAGCTTCACGGCGCTCACCTGGCCGCTGGGCGCCGCGGACGGCGTTTGCGCTATGGCGCTTCCCAGGGCTGCAGTCGCAATCAGACACACCATCCAATTGGCTTGCATTCCACCCTCTCGTAAATCTCTACTGTGCCCCAAACTATACCGCATTGCCTGGGCGCAGGTCCATGCGATTTGCTTACGAAATTTCAATAATAGACGACTATTCCGTAAATCGGTGATATAGTATCGTATCCCTGCGGAGGGTGCCAGCGGAAACCGAGGATTTGCAATGCTCGCTTGCCTGGGAGGACTGGAATAACCGGATCGATTTCACGGTCGTCTTCTTTCCTTGGTGCGCCGCCTCAATGCCTGCGGATACATTCTTTCCCGGCACCGGCCGGTTTCACCTTCGCGCTCTCGTTTCTGTTCTGAAAGGCACTTTCAATATAATATGGGCTGTCTTTTGTGGAGGCTGTTATGACGACGCGCAGGTTCTTACGGATTACGCTCGCGGTGCTGCTTCTTCCGTGCGCGTTCGGGCTGGAGCGGCCGGACGTCACGTTCAAAATCTTTCAGTTCCCTCCTAACATGATCCCGCGCATCGACGGCAACACCGACGATTGGTCCATGGTGCCTGACAGCTACGCCATTGGCATGGATCAATTGATGGATACCGAAGATGGCCACGGCATGAATCACGACCTGAAGAACAAGGACGTGAAGGTGAAGGTGGGTTGGGTGAAGGGGCTCAATCGGCTCTATTTCCTTTATGAATCCTATGACAACTACTGGGACTTCGCGCGTACCGATCTCCACAACGATATCTTCGAAATCGTGGTGGATGGCGATCTCTCCGGCGGCCCGCTGATCGATATTTATCACCGCGACGTCTGGACGCCGGAAGCGGTCGGAGCCGAGCGCGCCAAGATCGACCCTCGCATCAGCCGCTCCGAAGCCCATTGGTTGTTTCATGGCGTGCAGGCGCAGAACTACCACATCTTCACGCCGCCGGGGGATAAGGACTGGGCGATGGCATGGGGTTGCGCGCAGTACACGAAGCGGCTTCCCTACGCCAACGCCGCCTACAATTACAATTTCAAACCCGGCGAATCAGGCAAACTGGTGCTGGAATTCTGGGTCACGCCATTCGACTACGCGCCGTGCGACGGTCCGCAGCGCGCCGTGGAATCCAAGCTTCAGGAAGACAAGCTGATCGGGCTTTCCTGGGCAGTGATTGACTATGACGACGTGAATTCGCAGGGCCGCGTCGGCTTCTGGAATCTCTCGCACAAGCAGACGTTCTTCGGCAACGCGAGCCAGTTGGTGGGCTTCCGTCTGATGCCGCTCGAACCGCAGTTCCACAAGCCGATTCAAGCGAATTTTTCCTACAAAGTCGCCGACATGGACCGCCGGCTGGTTGCCTTTAAAGATGAATCCGATGGGAAGGTCACGTCGTGGAGTTGGGACTTCGGCGACGGCGCCAAATCGACTGAACAAAATCCAGTACATGAATACAAGGCTGGCCGCGATTACACCGTGATTCTGACCGTCGAGGGCCCGGCGGGAACATCACGCAAATCGAATGTCTGGGGAGTGTCGGTGAGATAAACACGAGCGTCCAAGGTGGTCGATTCATGAAGAAACATCTCCTTCTATTGCTCGCGATCACATTCGCTGCTCACGCGCAATCCAACAATATGGGCGCGGGAGCAAGGTCATTCGCAATCCGCTGCTCGGTATGTCACGGAGGAGATGGGAACGGCAACGAGCGCGCGCCCGCGATCATCGGATTCGTCGCCTCGAACTCCGATGATCAGATTGCCGCACTTATCCGAAAGGGCGTAGGTGCGATGCCGCCTCACACCATCGCAGACGCGGAGATGAAGCCGCTGGTAGCGTTTCTGCACACGCTGCGCCGGCAGCCCGGTTTCGTCCGGCAGCAGCGGATGCAAACCGGTTCCGCCAAGATGGCCGACGGCCGCACGCTGCAAGGCACCATCTGGAATGAAACTAATTTCGATATGCAGTTACAAACCGCCGACGGCAAGATGCATCTGCTGGTCCGTGATGGCAATGTGTACACCGAGCCTTCCCTGCTTCCGAAGAGGGACTGGCCCAGCTACGACGGAGGATTCAGCGGCAACCGCTACAGCCCGCTCGACCAGATCAATACGGCCAACGTCAAGCACCTCACGCTGAAGTGGATGTTTCCAATTCCTGGCGCGCCGCGCCTGGAAGCAACACCGGTGGTGTCCGATGGCATCATGTACGTCACCGCCGTCAATCAGGCGGATGCTCTCGACGCCACCACGGGAAGACGGATTTGGGAATACTCCCGTCCGCGCACGCCGAACCTGCTCGGAGAAGCCGCCGGCGGAGCCAATCGCGGCGTGGCTCTTACCGCGGACAAGGTGTTCATGCTCACCGATGATGCCCACCTCATCGCTCTCGATCGCGGGAACGGCAAACTAAGCTGGGATGTGGAGATGGCCGACCACATCCACGAGCAATACAGCGCGACCGGCGCGCCGTTTGTGATCGGCGATCTCGTGATCGCCGGCGTAGCGGGCGGCGAGGAAGGCACGCGCGGATTCATCGACGCCTACCAGGCATCCACGGGCAAGCGGGCGTGGCGATTCTGGACGATTCCGAAACCCGGCGAGAAGGGATCAGAGACCTGGATCGGCAGCGCGCTGGAACACGGCTGCGGCGCCACCTGGATGAGCGGTTCCTATGACCCCGATCTCGACCTGCTGTATTGGGCCACGGGGAATCCGTGTCCAGACTTTAACGGCGACGATCGAAAGGGCGACAACCTCTACACCAGCAGCGTGCTGGCAATCAATCCGAAGACCGGTGAACTCAAGTGGTATTTCCAGTGCACTCCGCACGACACGCATGATTGGGATGCCGATGAGCCGCTGATCCTGACCGACGAGATGTGGCATGGCAAGCCGCGCAAGCTGCTGGTGCAGGCCAACCGCAACGGATTTTTCTATGTGCTGGACCGGACCAATGGAGAGCTGCTGCTCGCCACGCCCTTCGTTAAGAAAGTGACTTGGGCGAGTGGTTACGACAAACAAGGGAAGGTGGTCCTGTTGCCGAATTCGGAGCCCACTACGCAGGGCACGCTGACCTGCCCCGGCTCGGCTACCAACTGGATGTCGGCTTCCTACAATCCGGTGGTGAAGCTGTTTTTTGTATCCGCCACCGATTCCTGCGGGATCACCAGAAAGATTCCCGCGCCGTATCAGCTCGGGCAGCGCTTCTTCAACGGCACCATGAGCGGCGCACAGAACGACGGCAGATTCATCCGCGCCCTGGATATTCAAACGGGCCGAAAGGTATGGGATTATGCGCAGACGCCCGGCGGAAGAAGCGCAAGCGGCACACTTTCGACCGCAGGCGGGCTGGTCTTCTTCGGCGAGGATTCCGGCGTGTTCACTTCGCTCGACGCGAAGACCGGCCTGCCGTTGTGGCATTTTTCGGCCAGCCAGTCCTGGCGGGCCTCCCCGATGACTTACATGGTGGGCGGCAAGCAATATGTCGCGATTGCCGGGCCCGCGGGCTTCATGGTTTTCGGCCTGGCGGAATGAAGCGGCGCGACGGAGTCCGCAACTCGACCAGCCCAGCGTGCTTCCGGAAATCCGGGCGCGCGCGAATCCGGACAATTATAGGAGAACGAATGAGGAAATCTTTGAGGACGCGCTACTTCGGCCTTGCTCTTTTTCTGTGCGCGATTCCGGCCGTAACGAACGCCGCGGTTTTCGACGTGAAGGCCTATGGTGCGAAGGCCGATGGACAGACGCTGGATCGTGACGCGATCAACAAAGCGATTCAGGCGGCCTCGGCGGCTGGTGGTGGGACGGTGTACTTCTCGCCCGGCACATATGTCACGGGTTCCATCCGGCTGGCCAGCAACATTACGCTGCAATTCGAACACGGCGCCATTCTGCAAGCGGCCTCTGACACGGCGGCTTACGATGCACCCGAGCCCAATGAGTGGACCAAGTATCAGGATGCCGGCCACAGTCATTTTCATAACAGCCTGATTTGGGGTGATGGCGTCGAGAACGTTTCCATCGTCGGAGCTGGGTTGATCAAAGGCGACGCCTTGTCTCGCGGTGGAATTCGCGGCGGCGACAAAGTAATTGCTCTCAAAATGTCGCGCAATATTACACTGCGCGATTTCTCGATCCTGATGGGCGGGCACTTCGGAATCCTCGCTACCGGCGTGGATAACCTGACCATCGACAACATCATGATCGACACGAATCGGGATGGCATCGATATTGACGGCTGCAGCAACGTGCGGATCTCCAACACCAGCGTCAATGCTCCCAACGATGACGCCATCGTGCTGAAAACTACTTACGCCACCGGCTCCCCGCGTCCCACCGAAAACGTCACGATCACTAATTGCCTGGTGAGTGGTTACGCCATCGGTTCGCTGCTCGATGGCACTTATAAGCGCACGGTGACGCGCGCGCCTGACCGCGACGGCCCGACCGGCCGCATCAAAATCGGCACCGAAACCGATGGCGACTTTAAGAACATCACCATCTCGAATGTTGTCTTTGACCGGTCGCGCGGGCTCGCGCTGGAAGCAGTGGATGGCGGCCATATCGAAGATGTGGCGATCTCCAATATCACCATGCGCGACGTCTCGAACGCCCCGATCTTTATCCGCCTCGGCAGCCGGCAGCGCGCGCCCGAGGGAGCTCCCCTAAGCGCGATCCGCCGCGTGAATATCAGCAACGTGGTCGCCTATGATGCGGATCCACGCTACGGATCGATCATTACCGGAATTCCCGGACACAACGTAGAGGATGTGAAGTTGAGCAATATCCGCATCCTGTACCGCGGCGGCATGACTCTGGACCAGGTTGCCAAAGAACCGGCCGACCTGGTGAATTCCTTCTTCTTCCGTCAATCCGGCGGCGTGCCGCCGCGCGAACCTTACGCGACGCCGGAGCGCGAGAAGGAATATCCCGAGCCTTCGATGTTTGGCCTGATACCGGCCTATGGCTTCTTCATTCGTCATGCCACGGGAGTGGAGCTCAGCAATGTAAATGTCGGCTTTATGCAGGAAGACCGCCGGCCAGCGTTTGTGCTGGATGACGTAAAGGGAATTGATTTCGATCACGTGAAAGCGCAGAAGGCCAACGGCATTCCTACCTTTGTTCTGATGAATGTCGAGAACCTGGCCATCGACCACAGCACGCCTGTGCCAGATACGAAAATTGAAAAAGTAGAGCGCAAGGAACTGTAAGTTCAGAGTGTGCCTCGGCGCGCTGTGATAGGAGGCAAAGCCGCGCTACGATAACCATGGAATGCTTGCTTCGCCTCCACCGATGAATCGATTTCTTCCGCTGGATATCGGGGCGAAACTTCTGGTGGCGCTCGGAATTGGCCTGCTCGTCGGCTTTGAACGGGAATGGTCGCATAAAGACCTGGGCGTTCGTACATTCGCCATCACCAGTCTGCTGGGGATGCTCGCCGCACTCATCGGGCCTGCCTTCGAGGTCGGTGCGCTGGTTGGTGTGATCGCGCTATTCGCCATCGTGAATCTGGACAACCTGCTCTCCAAGCGTCAACTGGAGATGACCACGGCCGCGGCCCTGCTGGCGACATTCGCGCTCGGTGTTCTAGTAGGCGAAGGCCACGTGTTTACGCCCACCGCGGCGGCCATCCTGATGACGCTGCTGTTGGCAATGAAGCCGGAGTTTTCGCGATTCGCCGGAGTGCTCACGGAAAGCGAAGTGCGCAGCGCGGTGCTGCTGGGGCTCATCGGCTTTGTCATCTACCCGGTGCTGCCTAATCGCTTTGTAGACCCGTGGAATCTTTTCAATCCGCGGGAAGCGTGGCTCATCGTCATCCTGCTGGCATCCATTGGATTCGCCAACTATGTTCTCCTCCGGCTGTATGGCGCCAGGAGTTTATATTACACGGCAGCGTTCGGCGGCCTCATGAACAGCACGGTGGCCATTGCGGAACTGAGCGGCACTATCGGCTCCTCCGGCCAGGACTCCGGGCAGGTTGCCATGGTGGTCAGCCTGCTCACCGTCATTGCGATGTTCGCGCGCAATCTGATTCTGCTCGCGATCTTCAGCCCGCCGGCCGCAGCCTTGGCAGTTGGACCGATTGTCGTCACGATGCTTGCCCTGATCGCCTTTGCGTGGAAGAAATGGCGCGCGCCGGGAACCTCGGCTGAATTGAAGATCAGGTCCCCCATTTCCGTGCGCCAGGTTGCCGCGATCGGCGCCGTCTTCATTCTGATTGAAGTCGCCTGTTCGTTGGGGCAGCGGCTCCTGGGGCAGTCGGGCACTCTCGCGATCAGCACTCTCGGCGGATTCGTCAGCAGCGCCAGTGCGACGGCGGCGGTTGCCGCTCTCTCCGCGAGTGGTTCTGTGCGCTATTCCACCGCTGCGCTCGCGACGGTACTCTCGTCCACCGCGAGTGCGTTCGTGAACCTGCCGATTGTATACCGCCAGGCCCGGAATGGACGGGCAGTGAGATTCCTGGCTTTCGCCACGGTGCTATCCACGTTATTGGGGATCGCGGCACTCGTGGCGCTGACCTACACCGGCATTTTTCCAAAGTGACAGAGCCCGGTCTAACCAGATATCTTCATCGTATCTACTTATAGGTCCTTGCCGGATAACTGACTCAGTATTGAATAATCTGCTCGGTATAACCGGGAAGGTCGAATGCACCGAACTGAACAGATCCATTACCGGGAGCAAACATCGCGAGCGCCGAGTGGAATGTGAAGTCAGCACGAATGGACAAGAACTTTCCCACCTCGTTATCGTTGTTGCTCGATGGGGGCCAGGCTGTCGTCTGGCTGGAGCAGAGACTGCCGGAACCGGCCAGGCTACAGGTGGTCGCCGCGCCGGAATCCGTCGTGAACGTCAAAGAAACCTGATCCGGAGGGACGCCAATCGCCGAGTGCTGAAAGACGGTCGCGATGTCTGAGATAGCGACAGTGCAGGCGTTCGGGGAAATGCTGCAAGTGGCGCCGTGCACGGAAGCATAGTTCCCAGCGGCTTTCGCCGCGTATTGCAGCGTGTGGTAGTCCCACATGCCGCGAGCCATTTCCGCGATCGAGATCCAGACGAACATCAGAACAATACCCGTCAGGCAGAATTCCACCAGAGCGCTGCCGCGAGTTCCTTTTCGTCTATTCATAGGATTACACCCGAGGGCGCACTTCAACGGTGCGCGTGATCGTAACCTGGTTCGTCAGCAGACCAGGTATCGGAATCAACTTGGCTGTCGTGTAAGCTACCTGCACCGTGTAGGCGGTCTGGCCGTCTGGACCGGTGCTGGAATCTACCGAAACCACCAGTGGAGAACTGCTGCAAGTAAGGCTGTCCGTAATATTCGGTGAAACCTTGAGCTCATTGCGAACAATCGGGCAGAGCGTGGTCGCCGAGGGTGCGCTCGATTGGCCAGCGGCATAAAGAGCAGCCACCCGGGTCGCGCTTTCCGTGGATATCAACGCATGGGCGAAGAATCCCCAGTCAAACGCGCCCACGAACAGAAAAAGGAACCAGGGCAATACCAGCGCTGATTCCAGCACACTGCCGCCTCGGCAGCGTTTGCGATGATTCGGATTGGAATGAATTTTCTTGACTTGCGTATTCATCATTCAACCAGAAAGGCTCCTCCGGGGAGCCCGCCTCCAGAGAAGAGACCCGAGGTCGCAGGGGTTGTGATATTGCCACCGTTAACCGTTGCGCTGTTCACCACCACCGTTTGCTGAGCCCCGTTCCCGCCGTTGTAAGTGAGCGCCGAGCTAGGCATATAGACGACGCCATTAATCGTGTAGTTGCCGCCTGTGATATTCTGGGCCGCGGAATTGGCGACCCAAAAAACGAATCCATCTGCTCCATTGCCCGTGATCCCGTTCCAATGCATGTTGCCGCCGGTGATGTTGATCTTGCCGGTGCTATTGGAAGAGGGAATATAAAAGAGCACATTGGTTGCAGTAGTTGAAAAGTTTCCGCCATTCACAGTCAAGTTGCCGGTTTTCAAAACATAGATTCCGCTGTTAAAGGTAATATTGTTGCCGCCGCTGACCGTGATGCCACAATATGTCCCGGAATTGAGGTTATTTGTGTTTCCACCTGAGATATGCGGGTCAGCCTGACAGACATCAGCAACCGTGGGAGCGGTCATGCCCGAAAAGGGATCTGAAGTCGAAGGCTGGTTCTGCTTCACACTACCGGAGGGTGTGATATTGCCTCCGAGCTGGTTCAATTGACCGTGAATCGTCAGAGTCGAGCTATTGTTCAAAGTAAGGTTACCGCCCACCATGTAGGCGGCGTCACTCTGGTTGGAATTGACGTAGATCCCGCAGCCCGTTGTGAAGTTGGCGCCGGACATGGAGTAGGACTTGTGCTTAGTCGGATCGAGCACGTACATACATCCGCCGCCCGATGCCACATTCACGCCGCTGGTGGCTCGCGCGGTAACGGTGGTCAAGTTCCCCGCCCCTAGCACCGAAAGAAACGTCAGGGGCATCTGCTTCGTTACATTGACGGTCACGTAGTAGGAGTTAGAAGTATGGGGAGCTGTGGGCGCTGTGGAAGCCCCGGCCTCCACGGTAACGTTCGATTTTCCATCACCGGTCACCTGGAAGCCGTTTGCCTTGGCGTACAGGCACGCTGTGTCAAAGCTGTTTTGGGGTGGCGAATTGGGAGTGCTGGAACATTGCTGAGGGTCGCTATTGCACCAGATCACTCCGCTGTTGCAGCCGATCGTGCCGCCCGTTTTGTAGACCTGTGTGGCGCCCGCCAGAGCCGCGCTCTGTGCCGCCGCCGTAGCAGCTTCTTTCTGGAAATATAGCCAGCCCAGATCGACCGCGAAGCCGATCAGCCCGAGCAGTACGGGAAGCGATATGGTTACGAAAAGGAGCGCCTGACCACGCTGACCCGTGCCGGCGCTTGATATTTGTCCCATCTCAGTCTTGCCCTTATTACCAACAGCCTTCGCTTAGCGATTGTCCCCATTAGACTTCCTCTTCCAGAAAAGCGAGGACAACCGTTCTCTAAAGACTGAGAATCCGACTTTTGTTAGTACCAGGGCAAGCTGCCGATAGTTAGCGGCCCAGTGATACCAATTCTAGTAGTACTAGAGCTTTAGTTCCAATTGCGGTACAGATTTTACGCCTGTCGCACCGCGAAATATGGTTGATTCGAAAGGTCAGGAGCGAATCCCGGGAACATCCAGGCCGAGTCCTCATCCCGCCGCAATTCGAAATAGTACTGCAAGGGGTACGCCGAGTTTGTGTACTCACCGCGAATGGAAGTCTCATAACTTTTTCCATTCCACTCCATGTCAGCGGATTGCCATCTCTCTGATTCGTCGACACGACGATAGTGGAGTTCGACGGCGGAGGGCTTTTCCTTGCCGGTGGTCATCACGGCGAGTTCGATCTTCAACGGCTCGTTCGGCCGGAAACTCGCGGCCGGCGTGTGGCTGCACTTGACTGAAGGGCGATGCGGCATCCCGATCGCTGCCTGCACGGCTTTTTTCGCCGGAGCAGCCATCGCCGGCTGCGGCTGTGCAGGATGGGCGAGTTCCGCTTCCATGGCGGCCACGTCCGCATCGATTGCCGGAAGACGATCGAGCCAGTGGCCGCGCTGATCCGCAACAGGACCATAGGTAATGTCAGCCCGGTAGACAGGTTTCGCCCGGTCGGCCAGTTGCTGGAAAGCCGCACGCGCCTTCTTGTAGTGAGCCAGGGCCTGCTCGAGCGCGGCGCGGTCACCGCTCTGCTGATAAATCGCGTAGAGGACGCCGGCCCGGAATTTCGCCGCGAAGAACTGGCCGAGACCGTTTTGAATATCCACATCAGCAGCCAGCCGCCGGAACGGAGCCGAGTGCGCCGCCTTCGCCTGCGCGCCCGCCGCGCGGATCGCTTGGGCAGACGTGCCGGTGAAGCGCTCCAGCCACGCGGCCACCTCGATCGGCGAATACTTGCGATTCGCCTGACTTTTGAGCAGATCGCCTGCGTGTTCTTCAATCGTGGAGAACAGTTCCGGATCGAGCGGGCTCACCGTGCCGAATCGCCTCGGCTCCGGAGTATCGTGGAACAATACCGGCGTGGTCTTACCCACGATGATCGGCATGCTGGTGTAGATCTCCGGCCAGTAGGAATTATTCGACGCGGAGACCAGATGGGTCGTGGTGATGGTGGGCAACACGCGGCTGCAGTTCGCCAGCGCTGTTTCTACCGGCGCTGCCGCCTGGCCGAACTCCGTTCGCAGATACCGCCGCCAGCTTTCCGGATCCGCTTTGGGCGAATAGAGCATCCGGCCCCAAAGCCGGTAAGAGTACAGGTATTTTTCAAAATCGAATTTCGGCTGCAGAGATTCGTCCGCGTAAGCCGTTCGCCCGCCCGGCAGCCCCGAACCTTTTCTTCCCTTGAAGAACAAGGGCTCGCACAATTCCACTCCACTTGCGCCGCAGAAATGAGCGGTGCGCCCGTAGGCCGCGGCCATCGCGGGATCACCCCACAGCAGAACCCGCTGCGTGCCGGGCCACATGCGATACAGAATGCCGTACTTCCGGTCTTTTTTATAAAGATCACCGTAGCCGTACCGCATGAACTTACGCGCGCCCTCGCTCAGCGCGAAGAAGCTATTGCTGGCACCGCCGCGGGGCGGCATCTCCAGTTCCCGGATGGCTGCCTGATGATATCCCAGGCCCATGTGCTCGGCCCAGTATTTCGGCGATATCTTCACCGGCATGCCCGTTGCCAGCGCCACGTTGATGATTTTGTCGTCGATGCCCTTCGCATGCATATCGATCTCGATGCGCCGTCCGCTGCGAGCTATACCCTGGAACACGGTGGCCCAGAAATCGTAGCTGCCTTCCGGAATGCCGGATTCGCCATGAACGCGAAATGTGACGCCGGTGATCGCCGGACAATTCTGTAGCACCATATGCAGCGCGTCGCGGCAGTAGTTTGGATGACTTTTCGCGTCCAGGCCTTCGACGTGATGGTCCGAGTGCGGGCTATCCGTCCACGCATAGGCATGTGTCCAGATTCCGAGCTGGAATTCGATGCCGCGCGCCGCGGTTTCATCCGTGATGAACCGCAGCATTTCCATGTTCCGTTCGCGCTCCGCGGCACTGAGCGGCACAACGCGAACGTGATATCCCGGAACGTCCACCAGGTAGGGATAGGGGAAGTGAAAATAGTCGCCCGTCACGCCGCGCGGAAAGTCATACCCCATGCCAAGAGCAAAATTGAAGCGGTTGAACCGGTTTGTCGCCAGAGTCGTGAGATAGGCACGCCAGAAGTCTTTGTCGTAGTACCACGCCTTATCTTCCACTTCGGTCACAAAGGCGCGGGAGTTACTGCGCAATTCATTGGCCGGATGTTCATTGGCGGCGCTCGCCGTCTTCAGCACCGACACGACGTCCGGTTCATACCGCGCGCGATCCGCCAACTCGAGAAGCGCGTAAACCAAGCCTCGCGCATCAGACGCGCACGCCAGCACTGCTGGTTTCGAACGCAATGCGGCAGGCTTTAAAGCGAAAGCTTCAGCCCCCGCGGGCGCGGCTGTTCCGCGGAGCAAATCGCGCGCCATGGCCGAGCGCGCCCCCGCCGCAACCACTACTAATGACGCGCTATCGGCAGCAGCAGCCGAATCGACCACTGCGGCTGAGACACTTCTCGTTTGTAGCGTGCTTGCCAGTTCGCTCGCAGCCCATTTGCCGGGCCGAGACGCAGCGACGGCATCGGAAGGATCGATGAGGATGGCAACCTGCGAACCGGCGCCGGAGGCAATTCCTGTGATGCCAAAACTGGTCGCGAGTCCGGCGTGTTTCAAAAAATCTCGCCGCCGCAATTGGGAGACTCGATCTGCCTGCATGGTTCTGGACCTCCTGTGGATGGATTACTCGGCCGGGACTACGCTGACCGCTTTGGGCTTCCAGTTCTCCCGGTCCAGTTTCACTACGATATATGGCGTCTCTTGATTCAGATTCGGATAGATTGTACCGTTACCAGCCGAATCCATGGCCTCGATGAAGTACATGAAGTCCCATTTGGGATCGATCTGGCTCGCCGGAATCTCGGCGCTGTACTGATTCTTTTCGCCGGTGGGCAGCAGCGGCAAGCTCCGGTAGTCCTGCCACTGGTTCATGCCCCGATAGCGCACATGTACCCATCGGATACCCGACTCATCCGTGACCGTCGCCGTAATCCGCACCGCATCGCCTGCCGCCAGATGTTTCACCGGTTCGTGCGAAATCATTGGGGGCGCGTCATCCGAAGTGATCGTCACATGGATCGGGTCCGCCGCGCCGCCTTCGGGATACGTGGACGCGAGCCCGGCATCATCGATAGCTTCAATCCAGTAGTTCATACGGCCGGACGGCATGGCCGGTAGTTGCGCAGAGTAACGGAATGAATCCAACTTCCGCATTTCCGCCACGCGATAGCCGCGGCTCGCATCTCCGAAGTGTACGCGAACGGTAGAAATCGGACTGATGCCGCTAACCGTTGCCCGTACAACAAGCGGTCTTTCCGGCTCGATCTTGGCCACCGGAACGGTAGCGATCACCGGGTCCACGCGGCTGACGCTCATGCGGTCCACATGATACGTCCCGCTGGCATCTGCGCCGAAGACAACGTGTAACTGTCCGTCTCCTACCTGCGCGATGAGTTTCCTCTCTACCGTCTGTCCGTGCGCTACGTGGAATGTGTCGCTATAAGCGGTTCCATTCGCCGCTACCCACATGGGACCATAGCCCGCTGCAGGAGCCGAAGAACCGTCGATCGTGAACGTCACTTCGTACCAGCCGTTCGGAAGCGGTATCGAAGCCGTTGACCTACCCGTCAATCGGCGCTCGCCTTCTTTTGCTGGAGTGTTGCCGAAAACGAACTTGCCCACGGGGCGCCGCGCTTCCACTTGGAATGCCGCCCGCTGACGCTCCAGCGCTGCGATGCCGGCCTGCAACTTCGGGAGTTCATCTTTCCACGTGCCCGTGAGGTCGTATTCTTCCATACCCATGCGGAGATTGCTGACATACACGTCGCCGGCAGCTTTCACGATGCCTTCCCAGGCCGCGACAGCCGCACGCTCGTGCGTCAGGGCATCATCCAGCATGTTGACATCATGCGTCCGGTTGAACAGCGCCAGACTCACGGCGGCGGGAATTCTCCGCGCATGGTATTGAGCGAGACTGCTGAGAATGCGGAGGTCCGTCACAGTCGAAAAGAGTTCTTTGTTCGTCTGCGAGCCAGTAGCTTGTTCGGCCTTCGCCGCGTCCGCGAGCACTGCTGAGGCCGTCTGCTCGAACCATTGGCTGGTCTTCATCGGGCTTATTTTGGCGGTGCAGTGGCCGGTGAGGCGGCACTCCGCAGCTTCTTCAAAACTGGCGAACTGTTGCGTGTCGCTCGGCGTTGATGCCGTGTACGTTGGCAGATCTCCCCAAGGCTGCTTTTCCGCCCAACCACGCGTGGTCGGGAAGGAACTCCCGGGCAGACAGTAGGCCACGATCCGGGGAAGAATCCAACTGGCGCGGTGAAGTCCATCTTCGATCAACGGGCCGGCGGTTTCTCCGAATCGCGTCTTGAACTCATGGTCCCAGATGTCGGTTGGAGTGTCAGCGTCGTAACCCATCCGCCCGAAAGATTGATAGAAATGCCAGTAGCGCTCAAACTCGTACTTGTAATACCGATAGGGCTCATTCAACAGATCAAACGGCGCAACATCCGTCGGCGCCCGTTCCATTTTCGTGGCGAGCGGCTCATTGACTTCATAGCCAGGACCGTTATAAACCAGCGTGGATTGCGCAAAGCGGCGCGCATAATCCGGGCTTCCCCATAAGAGAATTCGCGCTGTGCCACCATTCCAGAGGCGATAGCCCACATTGTAAGTTTGCGGATAGCGCAGCACGTCGGCGTACCCGTGCCTCCGATCAAACTGGTTGCCTCGCTGAATGTGCGTGGGATGAAACGGCATCCCCATCTGCTCGGCCCAGTATTTCGTTTCCAGGCGGAAGTTCAATTTGAGCTGAACCGCGCGATCAATAAGGTCATCCGGAAACTCCTTCAGCCGGAACTCAAAGGTGACGTGCTTCGGAGCTTGCTGCATGACGCCGTACATCTTTTCCCAGAAATCGCGCATCTCCGAAGGCTTCAATCCCGATTCGCTGTGCATGCGGAATTGCACGACGTCGATATCCGGATAGACCTGCAGAAATTTTTCGAAGGCCGCCGGAATATACGTGATCAGATTCTCCGTCTTCAATCCCCACACCAGCCCGGGCGTCGGATGTTCCGCCAGTGCTGCCGGACCTTGCACGCCGCCGCGATAGATGTGGTCCCATAAGCCGACTGAAAACTTCAGGCCGCGCTCGTGGGCCAGCGTGATCATGCGCCGCAAAGCGTCCTGATTCCGCTTCTGCTGCTCCTTGGTGAGACCGACCACGTGAACATTGGGAAATCCATCGACATCGAAAAAATATGGATAGGCCGGCGCGAAGTAGCCCGCGTTTTCGTAGCCGAAAATCACCACAAAGGTGTTGAACCGGTCCCGCGCGAGCATGTCGAAGTATTTCGTCCAGTAGTCTTCGTTGTAGAGATGGCTCTGGAAGTACGCCGCGTTCATGGTGTAGATGGACAGTCCGCGAACGCTGACTGCCGGTTTCTCCGAAGCTTCCCGCACGTCGGCAAGCACGTCCGCGCCGCTCGTAGCCCACCCGATGCGGTCCGCCACATCCAGCAGTCCGTACATCAGTCCGCGGTCATCGCCTCCGAGAATACGCACGGCCGGCTTGCCCTGCCATGTCTCTTTATGAATCGAGATCGCCTCCGGCCCCAGCGCCGTATCGGAAGCGGCGAACACCACCAGACCGCCCTTAGCCTGAGCCTCGTTCCGGACCTCTTTGACACTCCAGCCCTTGGCTGTAAGCGCGTCCCGGACTGCCGCGATCCCGTGTCGCGCGGGCGCGCCCGGCGTTCCCTCCACGACGATGGAAGCGGTCGGGAGAGGGGCTGCATAGGCCGCCACGAACGCGGTGCAAATCAGGACGTACTTACGTATCATGGCTTTCCGCACTGGATTTCCCAGGCTCGCGTGGCGGCAAGGTAGTTGGGGCCGCGTCGCGCGGTTAAAAGTAATAAAGCATCAAGCCGTATCCGACGCCGGCTTCATCGGCGGTTCGCGCCACCTGAAATGCCATAAACCGCCCGTCGGTGGAAACCACCGGATTCGAGGCCTTGAAGCCCTCGTAGTCGTTGAAATGCGTCAGGCGTTGAAAGTCTTTCCCGGTGCCATCCAGTTTCAACTTCCAGATGTCGATGTTGTGCGATCCGTGTTGGCCGCCCAACTGCGCCACCTGCCGGTCACCTTCCACCAGCGTGTACTGGCCGCCCGGAACGATGCCTTCACATTCGTTGTAGGTGCCCGGAGCCTTCGACATGTTTGCGACCTTCTTTGAAGCAAGATCGATGGTCATCACCGAGGCGAGACCTTTCGGCTCATAACACGTGAAGGTCATCTTGCGGTCCTGATCGAAAAAATCCTGCGCCTCGATCCGGCAGGCATTGGACTTGCTCTCGTAGACCATTTGCTTATTCGCCAGGTGCGCCGAGCCGCCGGATAAAACCACATCGGCGACGAAAAGCTGGGACTGCTCCGGCGCAAGGTTCGGGTTCTGAGCGCGCGTGACGGAGTACGAAATCTTGAGGTTCTTCTTCGAGATCGCCGCGCCTTCACTCATCTTCTGATCGAGGCTCTGCGGTTTGGAGCCGGGTGCCTTGCTGAGGAACCAGAGCTGGTTGTCCTGCGCCCGGCTGGTGTGAATGTCTTTGAAGTGTTCCGGTCCGATGAGGATATAGTCACCCGAAGACAAATGCATCACACGGAGAAACGCCGCACCGGGCACGCTGCACGTAAGACACCGGATCACGCGCGACTTCAGATCGATGACAAAAGCATCGCCGAAACTTTTGTCCATAAAGGCGACGCGCTGATTATCCGGCGAGATGTCGGCGCGTTCTCCGAAGTGCGTCAACACTTGAATATTCTTGGGTAGATGCTCCAAGGGATCGCCCGGCATGCGCTGGGCCATCAGAGGGGCCAGCGCCAGCGACGAAATCAGAATCAAGCGAATCATAGGGAGCACCTCCAGCCCACTACAGCGGCTCTAATCGATATATGCGTATGCGATGGTCGTCAGAAACTCCGGGAATTCCGCGCTTCGCGTCATCTCATCGAACAGCCGTCCCGCCAACTCGAATTTGCTTGCGGCATACCGCTCCGCACCGATCTTCTTGCGGGTCTCTTCCAAAGAGCGTTGAATAGCAGCGGCTACACCTTCGACTGTCACCGGCTTGCCGTCGTTCATTTTGGCTCCGTGGTGCGCCCATTGCCATAATTGCGCGCGCGAAATCTCAGCGGTCGCCGCGTCCTCCATCAGGTTGTAGATGGGCACACATCCGTTCCCGCGCAGCCACGATTCGAGATACTGAATGCCAACGTCGATATTCACTTCCATCCCGCGCTGGGTCACTTCGCCCGGAGGCAGCTTCAGCAGGTCGGCCGGGGTGACCTGCACTTCTTCCCTCAGGCGGTCGAGTTGATTCGGCCCCGGCATGCCCGCGTCGAATACTTCTTTCGCTACCGGCACTAGGCCGGGATGCGCCACCCACGTGCCATCATGTCCGGCTTTCACTTCGCGAAGTTTATCCTGACGCACTTTTTCCAGTGCCTGCTCGTTCGCTTCAGGATCGTTTTTGATCGGAATCTGGGCCGCCATCCCGCCCATGGCGTGAATGCCGCGCCGGTGGCAGATGCGAATCAGCAGGTCCACGTACGATTTGAGGAAGTGCTGCTGCATCGTTACTTGCGCGCGGTCGGGCAGCACCCAATCCGCCCGGCTGCTGAACTTTTTGATGAAGCTGAAAATATAATCCCAGCGCCCGCAGTTGAGTCCGGCGGAATGCTCGCGCAGTTCGTATAGGATTTCGTCCATTTCGAACGCGCCCAGAATAGTCTCGATCAGCACCGTGGCGCGGATGGTGCCGCGCGGAATTCCGAGTTCATCCTGCGCGAACCGGAAAACGTCATTCCACAGCCGCGCTTCCAGGTGGCTTTCCATCTTCGGGAGGTAGAAATAAGGACCCGTGCCTCTTTCGATGAGCGCCGCCGCATTGTGGAAGAAGTACACTCCGAAATCGAACAGCGAAGCCGACATCGGCTGCCCGTCCACCAGCACGTGCTTCTCGACGAGATGCCACCCCCGCGGCCGCACAAACAGCACTGCCGTTCGTGGCGCCAGCTTGTAATGCTTGCCTTCCGGGCTCGTATATTCGATGGTGCGGCGAACCGCATCGATCAGGTTCACTTGCCCTTCGATGTTGTTCTGCCAGGTGGGCGCATTCGAATCCTCGAAATCCGCCATGAAGACGTTGGCGCCCGAATTGAGCGCGTTGATGATCATCTTCCGCTCGACCGGTCCGGTGATCTCAACCCGCCGGTCCATCAGGTCCGCGGGAATCGGAGCGACCTTCCAGTCTTTCGCGCGGATCTCCGCGGTTTCGGGCAGGAAGTCGAGCGATTTGCCGCTCTTCAACTCAACCAGGCGCGCGCTGCGGCGCGCCAGAAGTTCACGGCGTATGGGTTCGAATCGCTCGGCAAGGCGCAGCAGGAATTGCCGCGCCTCGCTGCTGAGAATCTGGGCTTCCGCTTTTCCTTCCGGGACGGTTACCACCAACCGGTCCGTCGGGGCAGATTGCATCGTTTTCTTGGGTTCGGGTTGAGCCATGGTATTTCGTTCGTAATCGTATTTGGCCGGAGTCACCACGTCAAGCGTGCGTTCAACTGCAACACACGCGCACCCATGGTGTTCGTAAAGCGCCCAAAGGCTGAGCTGTAAACATCCGTCGACATGGACGTAAAATTCGTGTGATTCAAAGCGTTAAAAGCGTCCACGCGGAACTGGAGCTGGACCGATTCCATCAGGGGGAAATTCTTCCCCAGCGAGAGATCGGCATTCCAGTACCCGGGTCCGCGGATTTCGCCGTGTCCGACGTTCCCCGGCCGGATTGGCCGTCCCGACGCCGCACTCACGGGCACCGTCTGGAACGCCGCTTTATTCAAGTATTGGAGCGTGGTTGTATAGTCCGGATTGATCGCGTTTCCGCCGATATAGTCGGGACGGCTGGTATCTTCGACGCTGCCTTGCGTAATGAGCAGTGGCTGCCCGGTTGCCGCGGTCACGATGCCCGAAATCTGCCAGGCTCCTAGCAACTGCTGGACGAGCGATCCATGCGAGTTGAGCCGAGGCAGAACGTAGACCCAGTCTCCAGCGAAATAATGGGTCATATCGCCATCGGCCGGGCCCCATTCACTGTGCAGATCGAAAAAGTTCTGCACGCGAACATTGGCATTGTTTTGGTAGTAGGCCCCGATATCGCCGCTCTCGGTGGCCATCGCCTTCGCCCAAGTGTAGTGGATCGCAAATGTAAAGCTGCGCGAAAAGCGTTTGGTCAGGCTGGTCTGCCAGGAATTGTATAAGGTCTGCTGCGAGTTATCGATGTAGTATCCCTGGCCGATTGCGAGATTCGGCCGGACGCCCGTGACCCGGTCCGGCAGGTTGTAGGCGCGCGCTAGCGGGAATTTCAATCCGCGATTGCCGACGTAAGCTGTTTCCAGCGCGAGGCTCGATGTGAGCGCGCGCTGCACCCCGAAATACATCGCCATCAAATAGGGAGCTTGCAGATTGGGGTTGAAGATCTGCGATGGCTGCACGGTTCTTTGCGCCGCGATGATGGGAGCCGCCGTATCGTTATAGATCGGAAACGTCAGACCGTATTGCAGCGTTTCCTGCCGGCTGAAATTCGAGCGGAAGGGAAGGTACTTTGCACCGACCGCTCCGGTAAATACGCCCTCCGCCACCGGGCTGAACATAAAACCGTAACCGCCTCGGACCGCCGTCTTGCCGTCCCCGAGTGGGTCATAGCTGAAGCCGAGACGCGGCGCAAGGTTGACCCAGCCATCCGAATTATAAGGATCGTTCGGATCGCGCACGGGACCGAAGTGGAATTGGTCGTCCAAGAGCCCATCCAGATTGTAGAAGCCATAGTCCTGGCCCGGGTTCCGCGGCTTCGCCACAAACTTCGAGAAGAAGTCGTAGCGAACGCCCAGATTCAAGGTGAGATTCCTGCTGACGCGCCAATCGTCCTGCGCGAACGCGCCTACCGTAAAGTTGGCGGCGTTGTAGAGTCCGTTGCCGAATGTCATCTGCGAATTGTCCGGGATGTTCGCCAGCAAATCCGCGCGATTTGAATAAGTTACAGTCACGTCCTGGGGATTCGTTCGGAAAACATTGTACCTCATATACATCGCTCCGAACTTCAGATTGTGCTTCCCCATCGTCCGCGCGTATTTCTCCTCCAGGCTCCAGATATGGCCTTCAACGAGGTACAGTTCCGAGCCAGGTGTCGAGAATTGGGAGTAGGCCAATTGGGGCAATCTGCCGCCGTAAGGCACCTGTTCGGGAATGCCTTGCAGAAAGTATTGGTCAGTCCGATCCATATCGGTCAGGCTGAATCCGAAGTGCGTTTCGAGCTCCAGGCCGGGCCGCCGGTAATGTAGCTGGCGGTCCCTCGCTCCAGGTAGCCGTGATACACCTGATCGTCGTTGCTGTAGATGCGCGGCGTCAGAAGGCCCGGCCGTCCGTGGCTGTAAGTCAGCGACAGGTTGCTGGTATCGGTCAGATGAAGGTCGCTCTTGACGTCGAAATGGTCGTCGTGCGCCGTCTGCGAGCGCCCGAAAATATAGAGGCCGGTGTCCGCGCCGGCAGCGAAAGGCTGGTTCGGCAGCGGCACGCCTTCGAGCGCCTTTGAATAGGCCGGAACGGTAGAAAGCAGAAGCTGCCGGAAATCCGGCGTGGGCACAGAGCCACTGACGACTTGTGTCACCGACTGCCGATAGCCTTCGTAATCGCCGAAGATGAACAGCCGGTCGTGGATAATGGGGCCGCCGATCGAGCCGCCGAATTGGTTGAATACCGCGTTCGGCTTGGTCGCGAGGAATTGAAGGGGCGAATTCAGGTTGTCCGATTGCAAATCTTCAAATGCGCTCCCATGCCAATGATTCGTGCCGGACTTGGTGATGATGTTGACGTTGCCACTCAGCACCTGCCCGTACTCCGCCGGCATGATGCCCTTGGTCGTCGCCACTTCCTGCACGGCTTCCAGGCTCACCAAGTTGATGTAGTCAAAATTTCCGCGCATGGAGGATGTCCGGCTTTCCGGGTCCGAGCTGGCGCTCGTGCCGTCCACACTAAACAGAGTTCCCGTCTTCCCCGTGCCGTTCAAACGCACGTAACCGCCGCCTGGGCTCGCGCCGGTGCCCAAGCTGAGCAATCCGCTGACGTTGCGGCGCGAAAGAGGCAACTGCGACGATTCCGTGGTCGAGACGGAATTTTGCTGCTCCGAGGAGATTGAATTCACCAGTGGAGCCGTGCCCTCCACGGAAACGGTTTCATTCACTTGCCCGAGTTCCAGCTGGAAGGTGCGCCGCATGCTTTGCCCAGCCTGGAGTTCAAACGAGCCGCTTTGCAGGCCCTTGAACCCGGCTGCCTTCACCTGAATACGATAGATACCGACACGCAGAAACTCGAAAACGAAATCGCCCGTGGCGTCAGTGACCTTGGTGCTGACCGCACCGGTGCCTACATTTTCGAGACTTACTGTCGCCCCGGCAACCACGCCACCTGTGGGATCCGTCAGGGTTCCGTAGAAAGTCGCTGTTGTCACTTGGCCGAATGCCGGAAATAGACCGATCACGAGGAGGGCAGGTAAGACCAATCCAAGATGTGCCATCCTTGTGCGCAGAAAGGCCCCACACCACAAAATACGTGAAATCACCGAAGCGTCCTCCGTCTTGGCGTCCGTTCACCCAATCCGTTGCCATCCCGGTATTTCGTATAAGTGGTAATACCAATATCCGAGGTGCCTCATAATGTCAAGGCTATGGTGCGACCAAACATACGCTTTCGGCCATTTACCACAAAAAAGAAAAAGCTCCTGATAGTACATTTTGCATTTTCGGCTTTGCATTGACTAGGATCGCGCGAGGTGATATATGTTTCTTACCGCTCGTTCAGGAGGGTTCTTATGAGAGGCTGTTTAGCCGTATTCTTGGGAATTTGCGTCGC
Source organism: Bryobacteraceae bacterium (assembly GCA_035550475.1). Classification (GTDB taxonomy): domain Bacteria; phylum Acidobacteriota; class Terriglobia; order Bryobacterales; family Bryobacteraceae; genus DASZPB01. The sequence continues at coordinate 120,370 of DASZPB010000042.1, forward strand.
ATCAGTCATTTGGGCGCAGAGTGACCGTGGTTCCATCACCGGCACGGTCGCCGATGCAAGCAATGCAGTAGTTCCTGCCGCCAACGTTTCAGCAACCAATTTGGAAACCGGCGCGCAGTATCAAACCGCGACGACTTCGACGGGGAACTATACGCTCTCCTCTTTACCGGTGGGAACGTACAGCCTTTCAGTCGACGTGCCCGGATTTAAAAAACTGACCCGGTCTGGGATTCAAGTGATGGTCGCGCAGTCGGTCCGTGTGGATTTGCAGCTTCAGGTTGGGACGGCTACCGAAGCAGTCACCGTCACCGCCGATGCCGCGCTGCTGAAAACGGAGAGCGCCGAACACAGTTTCGTAATTTCCAACCAGCGCGTCGATCAGCTTCCACTCCCGCCGCTCTATGTGCGGAACCCTCTGAACTGGGCATCTTTAGTTCCTGGCGTTGTGGGTAACACGAACGGACCCGCAGGCAGTTCCACTATCAGAGTCAACGGCTCTCCGGCTACGACATACAAGGTTCTCGTTGACGGCCAGGACATCACAAGTTCCATCGATCCTTCCCACACGCTGGAGCAGCAGCCATCAGTCGAGGCTATTCAGGAATTCACATTGCAATCGAGCAATTTCGCGGCGGAGTTCGGCCAAGTGCAGGGCGGATTGTTCAACTTCACTTCGAAATCCGGCACCAACGAATTGCACGGCAGCGCTTACTCCTATTTTCGGAATGAGGGGCTGAACGCTTCCACGCCATTCGCGCACCTGCGCCCCAAATCGCGGGCCTTCGATTGGGGCTTCACAGTTGGCGGGCCGATTATCATTCCAAAGGTTTACAACGGCCGCAACAAGACGTTCTTCTTCTTCAACTGGGAACGCTATCAAACGCAGTCGCAAGCCGCCAACTTCATCACGGTCCCGACCGATGCAATTCGCAGCGGCGATTTTAGCTCGATCCTGACCAATCGTGTTCTCGGCACCGACATCGCAGGGCGATCGATTCTCGAAAACACCATATACGACCCCACAACAGCGCGATCCTTCAACGGCCAAACCATTACGGACCCGTTCCCGAACAACATCATTCCCAAGAGTCTTCTGGATCCGATTTCTCTCAAGATCCAGTCGCTGATTCCCGAGCCCACGCTGAACGCGCAGGTGAACAATTACCGCCAGTCTTGCGTAACCCCAGAGCACCGCGATCTGCCTACATTCAAAATTGATCAGAACTTCGGCACCAAGTCCAAGCTCTCCTTCTATTGGTCCGAATACGACTACGAATCAATGGGCAACCCGGATTGCCTGCCCCAACCGATCTCCGGTGTCAAAACTCGCAGCATTCCGACGCACACCTATCGCCTGACGTATGACTACACCGTCACACCCACGTTCCTCATTCATGCAGGCGCCGGGTTCAATCACTACTATTCGAAGCAATACCCGGTCAGCCTGGTGAATGGTTACGATTCGGTTTCGCAACTGGGCCTGGTGGGAGCAAACGGTCCGGGATTCCCGGCGATTACCTTCGGCAGCGCGACTTATGGTGGAGAAAGCGCGTCGATTGGTGGTGTCAATGGAGGCGACATCCAGATCAGCGATAAGCCGACGGGCGTGCTGAGCGGCACTTTGGTGCGCGGCAACCACACATACAAGACCGGCGCTGAGTTTCGTATCGATACCTGGATTGATCAGGGAATTGCCGGCACCATGGGGACTTGGGGCTTCAACAATAATGAGACGGCGCTCCCCTATCTCGCGACCGGAACCGTGAGCGGCGGTTCGATCGGTTATGGATACGCCAGTTTCCTGCTCGGCAGGGCCGATTCCGCCTCCGTGCAACCTACTAGAGCTCCGCAACTGCGTAAGAATTCCTGGGCACTCTACATTCAAGACACCTGGAAGGTGACGCGCAAACTCACCCTCGATTACGGCTTGCGGTGGGATTATCAAGCTCCCTACCACGAGACCCACAACCGCATCGGAGCATTCGGACCTAACGTGCCGAATCCCTCCGCCGGTGGATTACTGGGTGGCATGCAGTATGCGGGTAATGGTCCCGGGCAGTGCAACTGCGCTCTGGCTTACGCTTATCCGTATGCGATCGGGCCGCGGCTCGGAATCGCGTGGCAGGTCCTTCCGAAGACCGTGGTTCGCGGCGGGTGGGGCATCGTCTACGGAACAACTCCCAGCTCCAGTTATTTCTCTTCCGCCAATGGCGTCGGCTGGAACACCTTCAGCCTCTCGTCCACGTCCTTCGCGCAACCGGCTGCTACGTTCGCCCAGGGCCTCAATTATTCGCAAGCCGATCTGGTGGGGCCGCTCTACAGTCCGGGTCTCTATCCCGCGGCCGGCCAGATCAGCCCGGTTCCACTCTGGATCGATCCGAACGGCGGGCGTCCGCCGCGCGTTGTTCAGTGGTCCATCGGCATTCAGCATCAGCTCTCCGAAGACCTTCTTCTGGAAGCAGCCTATGTCGGAAATCGCAGCGTGTGGGACCAAGCGACCTCGCTGATCGACATCAATGCCTTGACTCCGCAGAAGATCACGTCGGTGGGCCTGAATCTCAACAGCACTGCCGACCAGAATCTGCTGAAATCGACCTTTGCTTCGGGTCTGCCGCAGGCACGCGGTTTCCAAGTGCCATACGCGGGATTTCCAACGGGCCTGACCCTGGCTCAGGCTCTGCGGCCGTTCCCACAGTTCGGAACGATCTCGGCTCGATGGTCGCCGCTGGGCGACACCTGGTATGACTCGCTGCAAGCCAAATTGACCAAGCGGACCAAGCACGGGCTCACCGTGAGCAGTTCGTTTACCTGGTCGAAGAATCTGGTGCTTGGCGCCGAAACCGGAACCGGCGGCGGCGATCCCGTAAATGATGTTTTCAACCGGCCCAATCAGAAGACGATTTCGAACGCAGATCAGCCGTTCGTGTTCACGAACGCGATCAACTATCGCCTGCCGCAGATCGGGCCCAATGCGATTGTTCGTCACATCGTGGGAGGCTGGTCGGCAGCCGGAATTCTTTCCTACGCGAGCGGCTTGCCCATCGCCGTGCCTGCGGCGCAGAACAACCTCAGCCTTTTGCTGTTCCGCGGCACGTTCGCCAACCGCGTAGCGGGTCAGCCCCTCTATACGAAAGACCCGAACTGCGGCTGTATCGACCCCAACAAGGACTTCGCGCTGAATCCGGCGGCGTGGTCTGATCCGGCGCCCGGACAGTGGGGCACGTCGGCTCCTTATTACAGCGATTATCGGGCTCCGCGGCGGCCCTCGGAGAGTCTGAGTCTGGGCCGCGTCTTCCACTTGGGGGAACGAGTCTCGATGGAAGTACGCGCCGAGTTCATCAACGCCTTCAATCGCGTCTATCTGCCCGCGCCCACTTCGACGAATGCCTTAGCGACCCAAAGCAGAAATCCTACTACGGGCGCGCCGACGGCCGGCTTTGGCTACATCAATGCCAATTCGATTGGCGGCCAGAGAACCGGGCAGTTGCTGGCCCGCTTCCAGTGGTAGGGGAGTGATTCGGGCGAGAGAAGGAGGAGCCTGATTTTCCGCGGCGACGCAAGCGATGATTGGCTTTCAGCGTCGCCGCGAAACCAGAATTCTCTAGACGCTTCGCAACTCGGCTGCGATCTGTTCCGCCGTGGCTTGCAGGGCTGAGACAATTTCCTTCTCGTGCTTGGTCCCATGCACACGCCCTTTGGGGAGAGACATGCTGATCGCCGCGCTCACCTCGGTGGATTCGCCGTAGATCGGAACCGCAAAGCAGTTGCCGCCGGTAGCTGTTTCCTCGCGATCCGTGGCGAATCTCTGCTGGCGCACCTGCTCGAATTCCCGGTCGAGTTGAGCCCGATCGATGATGGTGTGCTCGGTCAGACGCCAGATTCCGTAGCTGCGCAGCAGTTTTTCGCGCCGCTCTTCGGTTTGAAACGCGCCGATCACCTTGCCAAGAGAACTGGCATTGGGCGGAACAATGTTCCCGACAACGTTGCTCATTCGGATCGGCTGCGGACTCTCCACCACACCGATCACTTCCACGCGGTTATCGAAAAGTGCGGCCACACTTACCGTCTCGCGGTGCTCGCGGCTCAGCGAGCGTAAGTGAGGCATCGCGACACGCAGCAGACGCGCTAATGACTGCGTGGAAACCACGGAGTAGACACCGGGCGCCAGAGCGTAGCGCCCCCAACCGCCCGATACCAGACAGCCCGCGCCCTCCAAAGTCCGGAGCAGGCGGAATGTGGAGGTCTTGGATAACTGAATGCGCCGGGCGATCTCGTTCAATGCCATGGGGCCCTGTTCTGTCTGGAGTACTTCCAGCGTCTCAAGAGCCTTACTTACCGCGCGAGAGAAGTATTGATCGCGGTTACCCGCCTTCTTGACGGATTCAGTGCGCTTGGTAACTGCGTTCTTAACAGTCGGCATTCACAGACTCCTGAACTCCTCCGGAAGACCATAATACGAAATACGACCGGACATTCGACGATTTGGATAAGCCGCGGAGGCGCATCAGGACGCTCTCTCGCGGTCCGGGTTCACCAACAGCCACGCTACAGCCCCGGCCGCGGACAAGGCAGCCGCTACCAGAAAAGACGCGGTCCATCCTAACCTGTTCGCGATCACCGGAGTCAGAGATGCGGTGAGCGCGCCGCCGATCTGACAGCCCATATTCATGACACCGGATACGGAGCCGGCCGAGCGCTTGCCGATATCCGCGCTGACCGACCAGAAGCAGCTTTGCGACAGATAAAGCGCGCCGGCGCCGCCCGCCAACACCAGGCTCGCCATCTGCGCGCTCGCCACCTGAGTTCCCAGCGCCACAAATATGGCGGAAAGCCCGATCGAAACCGCGGAGAAAACGCATCGTCCGGCACGCGGGCCGCGCGATCGCGTAATTCTGTCGCTGAGCCATCCTCCCAATGGCGAACCGGCGGCCATAGCGAGAAATGGCAACATGGTGTAATAGGAGCTTTGCTTCAAATCCAGGCCGCGAACGGTATTTAAGTAAATGAAGAACCAACTGAAGAAGATATAAGCTACATAGCCGTAACAGAAATAACTGAAGGTAACTGCTATCAGGTTCCGGTTACCGAGGATGGCTCCCCAACTCAGCCGTTTATCTTCATGCCCGCTCGCTGCCGATAGGTGTTTCTCTCCCTGAATGTGCGCCAGTTCGCGCGCGCCGATCCACGGATGTTCCTTCGGATCATCGCGGGCGATCAGATACCAGATGGCTCCCGCGGCCAAGCCCAGCACGGCGCTCGCCCAGAACGACGACCGCCATCCATGATGCAGCAGAAAATACGTGATGATCGGCGGCGTAATGCCCGCGCCGAAACCCACACCGGCGAAGATCACGCCATTGGCAATTCCCCGTTCCGAGGAGGGAATCCAGGCCGCAACCACGCAATTGGAGGCGGGGTAAACGATGGCCTCGCCAATTCCCAGCGACAGGCGAATGGCGATCAGAATGACGATCAGGCCGGCTATATCCGCTGAGACGAACGTGATCAGGCTCGTGAATACGCCCCACCAGACCACGCCGAACGTAAGCGCCGAGCGAGGGCCGAAGCGGTCCGCCAGCCATCCTCCGGGGGCCTGAAATGCCGCATAGCCGAGGACGAATGCGCTGAATACCCAACCGAGTTCTACATTGCTCAGATGGAATTCCGTCGCGATGGCGTGGCCCGCAATGGAGATGTTGACGCGGTCAATATAAGCGATGGCACTGACCGCGAACATCCAGAAGATCAGAATCCACCGAACGTTGGAAAAGCGGCCTTCTGGCGTCCGAACCGGCGTGCGGGAAACCGCGCTCGGATTCATGCCGGCACCAATCCTGCGTTGTGCCGGGCGCGAAGATCCAATCGGCGAAGAGCCTCGTCAGACACTTTGAAACTGGCGGATTCCATCAAGGTCTCCTTTTCGCTTTCTCACCCAAACCATCGAAGCGGCAAGAAAATTATCATGTCGCGGCGATTCGCGTCAAGCACAAATTGCAATTATGACATCAAAAGCGAAACAGCGATTCACAAAAGATGGCGCAAAACCGGGCTCATCGCGCAAGGCAGATTCCACATTGTACAGGAAGTGGCTTTCGATCTCCTCACGCGAGCGTCGCACGTTCACGGGAAAAATCAGACGAGTATCCAGACCAAATATGCAATCGCTTTCAGTACAGCGAAGAAGTGCTACAATGCCCGAGGTCTCACTATACCCGAGCAAGACAATCGACCGGTTCTTTCACGGCGGCAGTGGATGCAAGGTGTGGGCGCGGCTGGCTGGGCCTTCGCCGCCGCGAACGCTCAAATGGGTTTCGCGCAAGCAGGTGGGGCTTCCGCGAATGGTTCCATCCTTTCTCTGAACTGCAACAGCGGCACGCCCATACCTTCGCGCGGCCGCTCCCTGATGAAATTCAGCTTCAATTTCCCCGAACCTTGTGTCGCCTTCGAAGGCTTGCAAATCGGCTTTCGAGTGTTCACGTTTGAAAACGTATACGCTCCGGACGAGAAGCGGATTACAGTGGAGCAGCGCCCGAACGGCCTCGAAATCCGATGCTCGCAATTGGTCTGGGCGGGCGGCCAGCAGACCGCGCCTGGAACAATTACCGCGCACCTGGTGAAGAACGGCGACACCATTGAACTGCGCGCCGAAGCGCAAATGGAGCAACGCGTGAAAACGCTGGCGGTTGTGGTGCGCGGCGTTCCGAAGGGCCGGATTTCCGGCGGCGGTGGCAACTTCGACGACAGCCGCAATAACGAGGTGCTGCTTGGATATCCATTCAGCGCCGGCGATCTCAATTATGCGGGCGGTCTGACCACGCCTCTTGTGATGATTGAGCAGGGCCCGTCGCAGTTCTTCTATCTTTCCGCCGAAGATACGCACGTACGCGCTACTCGCTTCTACTTCCAGCCGTGCGATGATGCGTACCGCGTAGAGTTGATCACCGAAGGGGACGGTTGGGTGAAATCGGACCGGCTCGAATCGCCCGTGTGGCGCTTGGGAAAAGCGCCGAGCGTCGAAGCAGCCGCGCGTCCCCATTTCACCAGGCTGGAGAAAACCTACTCGATTCCCGATTGGGAGACGCGTCCCGATGTGCCCAAGTGGATGCGCGGGGTTTCGCTAGTGGCCGCGCTGCACGGTATGCACTACACCGGATATGTATTCAACACGTTTCCAAAAATGCTGACGATGCTCGAGTGGATGGCCGGTAAGATCGATCCGCACCGCGTTCTGGTGTTTTTGCCGGCATGGGACGGCCGCTACTATTGGGACTATCCGGATTACCGCGTTTCGGAGCGCCTCGGCGGAGACACGGCATTCCGCCGCTTGATCGACCGCGGCCACAGCCTGGGGTTCCGCTTTATGCCGATGTACGGAACCAACGCGGCAAATCGCGGGCTCGCTTCCTATAGCAAGATTGCCGATGCGGCGACGTCCAAGATCGACGGCGATCATATGGACCTGAACTGGGTTGATTGGGATAACGACCGCCATCACGAAGGCTGGCTCTCCTACATGAGCCTGGGTGTCGATTCCTATCGCCGATGGATGTTCGATCGCATTGACGACATGATCAGCCGCTATCACGTAGATGCTTACTTTCTCGACATCGTGGGCGGTTGGACGAACAATCCGGCGGCGGACATGCATGCAGGCGTGCGGCGACTGGTTCAGGACCTTCGCGCCAAACATCCGGAAGTGATGGCCGCCGGGGAGATGCACTATGACGCGCTGCTCGAATTCATTCCACTGTTCCAGGTGTTTGCAACCGCAGGATATCCGCCGGGCATGCAGAAGTACGTGCGCAACTTCTATCACCTGAGCCATCCGGCGCCCGGCCGTGGCAGCACCGGCGTGCACGAATCCGGCTTTGGCCGTTGGAATCCACAGACCCTCTCGATGGGGGGCCGCATCGTGATTCCCACGCTCACCGTGGTCGACGACACCTTCGACAAATACCGCGACCAGATGCAGGCCGTGGTCGAAGCCGCAGCGAAGTGGACACCGGGCTAGAGCCGTTTAGAACCGGACTGTCTGCGTTCCTTGATACGCCGTGATCATGTGATAGGCGAAGCCACCGTCCTCTGCACGGATCACAACGTTCTGCGAGACCGGCCGGCCTTCCAGTTTATCGAGGTAAGTCCGCATCACTTTCAAAGTGAGTGGCGTATCGAGCAGCCAGTCGCCATCGGAGTAGAAGCCCTTCCACTTGCCGTATTCCGCGGCGTGCATGGCGGCTGCACCTTTCTCGCATTCGCCGATCGCCTCCCGAAGGCGCGCCAGCTTGTCATTGTTGTCCGAAGCCTGAATCATCTGCGCCAGTTTGAGCACCATGCGATTGAAGTGCAACTGTAGGTCAACCTGCGTGAGGATATTAGCTTGAAAGAAGTCCAGGCGATCTTTGGGAACGAGCGGCCTTGCTTTCTCCGCCAGCAGCCTGGCCTGTTTCCAACGCGCATCGGCGGCCTGGCAATCTTCAGACAATGCGGCTGCGAGACTCTCCAGGTTTGTGACGCGGATGCCGTGTAAACGCGCCAGTGAACGGTTGTTGCCCTCAATCGCCGCCAGAACCAGACCACGAGCGGCAGTGTGATAAAAATTGTCCGCCATGGTGGCATCTTCAGCAGTTCCGTAGCGGCCTGGCGCGGCAAAGTAAGCCTTGTAATAAGCCGCAATGGCGGGTGCGGCCCGTTCGCCGAATTCCTCGCGGCTCCAGCGTTCCAGGTAGTCGTGACTCTCGGTGGAATTCGGCGCGATCCAGGGCTTCGGATTCCACGCCAGCTCCATTACGGCCCGTGTCGTCATCACAACCGGGCGCACGTTCGAAGTATTCACCAGCAGCCATCGGGTGGCGCCCACTTTCGCTGCACGCCCCAACTCGCGCTGAATACGTTCTAGTGGAACCATTTCACTGTAATGGTTCGACACGTAGTCATACATGGCCGTGTGATAATACTGGCCCTCACCGCTGGCAAGCTCTCCCTGATCCTGGAGAATGCCGTGGCCGTTATCCGGCCACACCAGCGTGACGCCCTCGGGAGGACGCAGCACTCCCTCGTGAATAAATCGCGCCGCCTCCTGCCAGGCATTCAGAAAGAATTCCGGGTTCGAGTGATTGCTGCGCACAATCTCCATCTGCTTGTGGACAGCATCGAGAATCACTTGCGCCCTGCCGGCATTGGTAGACGGCGCGTTCTTGTCATTCTGCCAGAATGGATTGTCATTCTGCCCGCGGAAGCCGACGCTCCATAAAATCTCAAGCCCTTTCGGATACTCGCTGGCGGACTTGGTCCAGGCCGAAATGAGCGTCTGCGGATCGGAGAGATACGACATGGGTTTATTCTGCGGCCATCGATAGGTATCGAGGCCCAGCGTGTTCACGTGATGCTGGGTCACGACGAGGCCGCGTTCTCCCGCCGCTTGAATCTGCGGCTCGTAGGGAAAGATCCACGTTCCGGGCACCACCATATTGCCTTTGAGCCGCAGGATGGCTTCGAAGACGTGATCCCAAAGAGCGAGCGAGATGCCAGTGCCATCCGTGATGCCGGGCTTCCAGCCGGTAAAGAGATCTTCGTCGTTGAGGAACCAGCCGCGATAGTGGAAGGTCGGGCTCTCATCCAGCGAGAAGGCATCCGGCACGGTCACTTCCGTTCGGCGGAGCGGCGCATGGTCGGTCCACCAGTAGAGTGGGTCGACTCCGAGGAACTGCTGGGAAAACTGGTAGACCGCAAAGATGGCGCCTCTCATATCCGAGCCGGTGAGCACAACCGCATCGCGTGCAGGCGACCCAAGACCCGGACTCCGGATAGCCTGCACCCGCAGGTGTTCCCAGCCGGTGGGGCGTTCGACGTGCTGCGGCACGTTGTGGTCAAGGGCGATCCAGATCACGGCTGGTCCGGTCTGGCTGGGACTGTGCACGATGCGCCCGCGCTGCCCGAACACGCGCCCGAAATCGGCAGCTAAATCGGCGGCCGCTTTCTGCAGAGGGCCGGGCTCCTGGCTATCGATGAAGATCGTGGTGGTCGCATTGACGACAACGCGGGCGGAAACCACGGAGGGTAACAAGGCGGCTGCAAACAGGAGTGCGGCTGAGACTTTCATGGCTTTCAGCATCCTCAAACAATCGGCGGCACGGCCTTGAGCTTCTTAAGGGCCCAGCCGGCGAATTAATTTTGATATCGAATTATATGCTATTTTCCCGTGATCCGGCTTGCGTTGAGTTTGCGCCAGGCGTCGATGCCGCCCTGGAGCGGGCGCACCCGTTCGATTCCCCGGCTTTTTAAGAGCAGCGCCGCACGGGCGCTCGAAGCTTCGTTTGGTCAACTGCAAACCAGAACGATTTCGCGATCTCGCGGGAAAGCGCGATAGTCCTCTTCCAAAGCCTCCGCCGTAAGCCGGATCGCACCGGGAATGGAATCGGTGTCATGATCCATGCGGCTGCGAAGGTCGACGACCGTGACATCTTCGCCGGAATCAAGTTTCTCCATTAGCTCTTCGGCAGTGATGCGCGCCACCGAAAGCTTCCGGAAGAAGCGTTTTCGCTGAATGTACTTCCAGGCGATCCACGCGCCCAGCAGCCCCACCACAAGCAGCAGCAGGCCCGAACCCATGCGCGTGGCATACAGAGCGATCCGTTCCAGCTCGCCGCTGAAAATGTATCCGGCAAAGGTGTAGGCGGATATCCAAATCACCGCGCCCAGACCGTCAAACAGCAGGAAGCGCCCGATGGGCGCGCCTGAGATCCCCGCCATGGGCGCAGCTATGGCGTTGAGTCCAGGAACAAACTTAGAAATCAGCAGCGAGCGGATTCCATACCGAAGGAACGCGTTTTCCGTGCGCCGCACGCAGGAATCAGGTTCCAACGCCACCCGGCAGATCAAGCGCAGCACACCCGCTCCGCGGCGCTTTCCCAGTTGAAACCACAGGTTATCGGCCAACAGGCAGGCGGCGGCGCCGCAAAACAAGACGGCGACGATGCTCAGCCGCCCGGCGCGCGCCAGTGCCCCACAGGCAAGCAGTAGGGGAATAGATGGAAGGGGCAGCGCGCCCTGCTCCGCGAGAATCCAGAGGAACAGCAATACATAGCCATGGCGCACGATGAATTCGATGGTTTCCTGCACCGGACACCCTTTCCAGCGATCATAGCATCGCGGTCACGGGGGCCCGGTTCCTCATTCGGACCGCAGCGCGTCCATCGGGTCCACGGATGCCGCGCGGCGCGCGGGCGGGAACGCGGCGGCTGCCGCCGCAAGCAGAAAAAGGACCGCCACCGTTGCAATCACCATCGGGTCAACTCGCTGGATTCCATAGAGGAGTGTCCGGACCGCGCCCTCGGCCAGAATGCCTGCGAGCAAACCAGCGGCAAGGCCCACGATCACGGGCACGCTCGCTTCGCTCATGGTGAGCGTATAGACACGTCGCCGGGTTGCGCCCAGGGCCATGCGCACGCCGATCTCCTGCTTTCGGGTGACTACGGAATAGCTCAGGACTCCGTAAATTCCGAGCATCGCGAGCAGAAGCGCGGCAATTCCGAAGGCCAGCAGGACCGAGGTCTGAAATCGCTCCGGCGCAAGCGAATCCATCACTTGGGAATCGAACGTTTTGACGCGCGCAATGGTAACATCCGGAGAGTACTTCCAGATCGCGCGGCGCATTTCGGGAACCAGTGTATCCGCGGCTCGCGCGCTCCGCGCCATAAAGAATGTGGCGAAGGGCGGCTGGTCCGCATAGTGCAAATATGCCATTCGCGCGGGCGCTGATTTCAGTGACGTGCTGCGCGAATCGGCTACCACTCCGATCACGGTGCGCGTCTGGTTGCGGACCCGAACCTGGCCGCCGATTGGATCCTCATTCCCCCATAAAGCCTTTGCCTCACCTTCGGACAGGACGACGTTGTTCCGGCCACGATCGCGGTCTTCGAAGAAGCGCCCGGCCAGGAGCCGCTGGCGCGTGGCTTCAAAATACCCGGGGCTTACCCAGCGCAGATTGATCAGCGGTCCCTCTTGCTTAGGCCGATCTGTGCGGATGAGAGGCTCGATCCACGACACTCCCTCCAGAGGCATGGCACTGACCAGGCCGGCGGCCTGAACAGCCGGAATGGCGCGCAGATTCGCAAGCACGGCCTCATCGAAAACCGCACGGCTCTGATCCGTGCCATAAGCGTTGGGTGTGAGCCTGACTTCCGCAACAGCCACATGGCCCGTCTGAAAGCCTCGATCCTGGTTGAGCAGGTAGAGCAGGCTCTTCGAGAACAAACCCGTCACAAGCAGTAGTGCCGCGCAGCCGAAGACTTGCACCCCAATCAGCCACGTACGAAGCTTGGTGTGCTGGCGATTTCCAAGTGTGCGGCTCGTGCTCTGCTGGAGAGACTCTTGAGGATCCGAAGAGGCGAGCCGCATTGCCGGCAGTAGACCCGATAGGAGGCTTGCGCTGACGACGACCAGAACGGAGAACGCCAGCACCGAGAAGTTGAGATGGACTTCCGCCAAACGCGGAAGGTCCACCGGCGGGTAGCGGCGGAACAGATCCAATGCGGCAAAAGCGAGTAGCACGCCCGTAGCTCCGCCGATCGCGGCTAGCAGCAGGTTTTCAGCGAGCGCGTTCCACACGAGCCGCCACTTCGTGGCGCCAAGAGCCGTGCGCACTGCGGCTTCCCGGCGGCGCGCCATGGCGCGTCCGAGCTGCGCATTGGCCAGATTCAAGCAGGCCAGGAGCATCAGCCCGGCGACCGCAGCCATCAGCAGCCACAAGCCGGTTCGTGAATCACTTACAACGGCTTCCTGCATGGGCTGCACCGCGGCCGTCAACTTGCTTTCAAGATGCGTTTCATTAGCCGGCATTTCCTGGATGACTTCGCCGTCGATTGCCGTCAGTTGCGCCTCGGCGCGCCCCGCTGTAATACCCGGCTTCAGGCGGCCGAGGGAAACCCAGTTGCCATAATCTCCATTCCAGGAAAATTGCGTGAGGTCGAGCGCCACGGGGAGGAACACAGCAGGATCGGGAGTACCACTCACCGGCGGTCTGGAAAGGATGGTGCGCAGAGCATTTGCATTCGGGAAATGGAACCTCTCGGGCAAGATGCCGACGACCACGCGAGGCGTATCGTCGATGCGAATCGTCCGGTTCAGGACGTTGGCGTCGCCGTGAAACAGGCTTTGCCAGAGTGAGTACGTCAGCACGGCTACATTGTCGTGCCCCTTTACGCCGTCTTCCGGCAGAAAGACGCGGCCGAGAAGCGCCTGCACTTGCAAAATGTCGAACAAGTTCGGAAGACAGGTAACGGCGCCAATCAGGCGCGGATGGCCGGAGCCCTGACTCAGTCCGGCAGCCCGATAGCGCAGCAGCGTCAAGCCGCTAAAATCCGTGGCGCGCTTTTGCCATAAGTCCACATGGCGCGGATTTGGCCCGAGCGGTTCAAGCGAAAGAAACCGAACCCGTTCTGAGGCTTGCACCAGTTGGCCGCTGTTGTGATAAGCGAGAGGTTTCAGAATCACCGAATCGACCACGGTAAAGACCGCCGTGCTTGCACCGATGCCGAGCGCGAGCGTCAGAACGGCCGTCGCAGTGAAGCCGGGACTTCTTCCCAGCGTTCGCAAAGCATAGCGAATCTCCTGGACGAAAATGTCCCAAAGCGCCCAGCCCCAAACTTCGCGGACCTGCTCTTTGATCAACGCCGCGTTGCCTAGCGCGCGCCGCGCGGCGTAATGCGCCTGCTCCGGATCGAGACCCGATTGCTGTTGTTCTTCAGCTTCCAGTTCCAGATGCGCGCACAATTCGCGTTCGAGATCCATTTCGCGAGATTTCGGACGCCGCCACCACATTTCAGTTTTCCTCGGCAGGCCACATGATCCGCGCAATCGCAGAACTCAGTTTCTTCCATTTCGATTCTTCCGCCACGAGCTGCCTTCTTCCAGCCGGAGTGAGCCGGTAATACTTGAACTCGCGCTTCAGGTCTTTTCCGGCAGGTTCCCATTTGGCCGCGATCCAGCCTCTTCGCTCCAGCCGGTGGAGCGCCGGGTAGAGCGAGCCGTGTTCGATTTGCAGCAGATCTTCCGTGGTTTGCTGGATGTGGCGGGCAATCTGGTGCCCGTGGGCGGGCCCAAACAGCAATGTGCGCAGGATCAGCATATCGAGCGTCCCTTGCAGCAATTGAATTCGGCTGGAGGATTCCTTCGGCATGGTCTCAGCAGACATTCTACCCGGAATTCAGTAGACGTTCTACCAAGTTTTTCGTGAGCAGGTTTCCCGCTTATTTTGCGCTCGGCCAGCCCAGCCGGTTCAGAGCATCCCGCGCCACCGCGGCCGTGTTGGCATGGATGGTGATGGTGTCTTCCACGTCTTGTGCGTAGCCGCCAGCGAGCACGATCACGACGGGAATACCGGCTTCGAGCGCCGTTTCGATTACAAGGCGATCGCGCTCACGAAGGCCCTCAAAGGTCAGCATCAGACCGCCGAGCTGATCGAACTCGTACGGATCGGCTCCCGCCACGTAGACGATGAGGTCAGGAGGAAAAACCGTCAGGGCGGCGCGGTAGCCGTTAGCCAAGCGAGACAAGTACCGCTCGTCGCCGGTGCCATCGGCGAGATGAATGTCCATTCGGGAGAGCGGCTTCTCGCTCGGATAGTTGTTCCATTGATGGATAGAAAGCGTGAAGACCGATTGGTCCTCGGCAAAAATGGCAGCGGTGCCATTGCCGTGGTGCACGTCACAATCGACTACCATGACCCGGCGCACGGAGCCTTCGTGCTGCCAGTGCCGGATGCCGATCGCAATGTCGTTGATGGCACAGAAACCTTCTCCGTGTTCCGGAAACGCGTGATGAAAACCGCCGCCGATGTTGAAGCCGATTCCCTGCGCGAGCGCTAACTTCCCCGCCAGGATCGTGCCGCCGGCGGCGAGCCAGAAGGCCTCCACCATCCGGCGTGAATAAGGAATCTCCAGGCGCTGAATCTCCTGATAGGTCAGCAAGCCGTTCTTGAGCCGCTCGACCCAGCCGCGGTCGTGAACGCGCAGCACATCTTCATCGGTGGCCGCCCCGGGCGCAATAAAATCTTCCACCGTGGCGAAACCCGTGCGAATCAGGCGGTCGTGCAGCCAGCGGTATTTTTGCGAAGGGAATACGTGCGCGCCCAGGTGGAGGTCATAGCCATCGTGGTAGACGAACCGGAACGGCAGCATGGCCCTAGGGCCGCTCGGATTGGAGCGCCGTCACCACGGCTACGTTGAAGATATTTTCCGCTGATGTGCCGCGCGAAAGATCATTCGCGGGCTTGACTAACCCCTGCGTAAATGGGCCGATTGCCATCGCGCCGCCGAGCCGCTCCAGCAGTTTGTATCCGATGTTCCCCGAAGCGAGGTTTGGGAAGATCAGAGTGTTGGCACGGCCGGCCACCGGAGATTCCACGCCCTTGGCTTTCGCCACCAGGTCGGAAACGGCGCTGTCAGCCTGCAATTCGCCGTCAACCTTCAGATCCGGCGCGCGCGCCTGCAGGATGCGGAAAGCTTCCACTACCCGGTCCACCTGCGGGTGCTTGGCGCTCCCTTTGGTCGAGAAGCTGAGCAAAGCTACGTAGGGCTCCACATTCAGCAGAGCGCGCGTGCTTTGCGCGGTGGCGATGGCAATGTCGGCAAGTTGAACGGACGTTGGCTCGACGACGATGGAGCAATCGGCAAACACGATCAATCCGTTGTGAGCCAGCGAGCGGTCGGCCAGCGCCATCACATAGAGACTCGAGACCAGGCGGGCGCGTAGATCGGCGCCGATACAGTAAATGGCAGAGCGAACGGTTTCGGCCGTGCTGTTGGCGGCTCCGCCCACGCTGCCATCCGCATCGCCGGCCGAGACCATGAGGTTGGCGAAATAGAGCGGACGCTTAGCGATGGCCAGGGCTTCCATCTGCGTGATGCCCTTGGCGCGCCGCCGCTCATGAAAAATGGCAGCGTACTTGTTCAGCAACTGAGGATTGGTGGGGTCGGCATATGTCACACCCTCCGGCGCATCGGCGGGCTTGGGGCCGATGAGTACGGGCTTGGCGATGCCTTCGCGGGCGAGACGGGCAGCGGCCTCCGCCACGCGAGGATCGGAGCCCTCGGGAAAGACGATGGTTTTTTTTAATTTGCGGGCCCGCTCAATGAGCCCGGACATGAATAGTGTTGCTGATTCGGGGATCGCTGCCATTTGACGGAAATCTGAGTGTAGCAAGTGGCGTGACCCTTCCGCTCGCGGGAGGATTACCGGAGCGCGGGCGCCACGGATTTAATCGCCGAGGAATTTGCCGAAAGCTCGCAGGTCCTTAACGTTGTCACAGACGGCCTTGATTCCGGCGGTCATGGGAATCGCCAGCAGCAGGCCGGGAGCATCCCATAGAAAGCCCCAGAGCATCAGGGAGAACGTGACCACGAGCGGATTCAGGTGCACACGCGAGCCAACGATCTTCGGATACAGCAGGTTCAACGCAACCAAGTGCAGGATTGCGACTACGATTACCACCAGCACGTATACCGAGAAGAGGTTGAGGCTCAACGCGGCGAAAAGTGGCGGAAGCATGGCCAGGGGCAGGCCGACATAAGGCACCAAGCTGAAGAAGCCGCTCAGTGGACCGATCAGCAGCGGGTATGGAAGATGCATCCGCCAGAAGATCATCGAGCTCAAGACGGTTAGCAGCAGCCCGAGCAGAAAATTGCCTACGACGAAGGCCCGCACCATTCCGGCGATGCCTTGCAGGCTGCGGGCCGCCACCAGACGGTCCTCTCCATGGAAGAATTGCAGGAAGCTGCGGTTGATGTGATCGCGCCAGCTCAACATGAAATACACCAGGAACGGAATAAACGAAGCCATCAGGAGGATTTCATAAAACGAGCTGAGCCGCGCATAAATGTAGTCGCCGACGGGCGTGCGTTCCTGATGAATGCGCACTTCTGGGATGGCGGGAGGCGCCGGCGTCACTACTGTTTCCGTCTGCTTTTTCCGGGTCCGGCGCGATCTCTCGGCGGCCTCCTGCTCGGCTCGCAGCCGCGCCTGTTCCTCCTCCTGCTGGCGCTGACGGGCGGGGACTACGAGCTGGTAGGTTCGCTGCTCCATGCTTTCAATCTTCTGGCTGACCGTGTCGATGATGTCGCCGATGCGCTGCCCGTACTTCGGTAGATCGTCATAAACGGCGGCGAGCTGCGAGTAGGCGCCCATTCCGATCACGTAAAGAAGCAGCAAGGCAATGCTACAGACCACGAAACTGGCCAGGCTTCGCGGGAAGCGAATGCGCATCAGTAGAGCAACAAACGGCTCCAGGATGAATGCAATGATCACGGCGGTAATCGACGTGATAAAAAAGATACGGCCGAAATAGAGAACCGCGATGATTACGCCCATCGCCACTATGGGCAATGCGATGTGCCGGGCTTCCTGGACGGCCTTAACCGCGCTGTTGATGGGTTTGGTGACGACCGCCACGACGCAAGACTACCTTTGACTCGAATGTAGCATGACGGCGTCTATAATGTAATTGATTTGGGCGCGCCACAATCCCGCATTCTCGCGTTAGACCTGGGGAAACGACGCATCGGCCTGGCGGTCAGCGACGCCCTCGGGATCACCGCGCAGGGATTGCCGAACCTGGAGCGCACCAACAAACGTGAGGACCTGGCGGCGATTGCGAAGCTGATTGCGGAACGCGAAGTCGGCCTGGTTCTGATGGGCAACCCGATTCAGATGCGCGGCACCGAGGGCAGGCAATCAGGATGGGTTCGGGAATTCGCGGCGGCACTCGAAAAGTACGCGGGAATTCCGGTGAAGCTGTGGGATGAACGGCTCACCACAGTGGAAGCCGGCCGCGTGCTGCGTGAGAGCGGCGTGAGCTTACAGAAGCGCGCGGCGGCGATAGACCGGCTTTCCGCCGTGATTCTGCTGCAAAGTTACCTGGACTCCCTATGAAAATTGTGCGGGCGTTGCTGGTGCTGGGATTGCTTGTAATCCTGGCGGCCGGATATGGTGTGTTCCGGCTCAACCAGCCATATCAGGGCTTTCAGCAGCCGGCGATTGTTGACCTGCCGCACGGCACGTCCACGGGCGCGATTGCGGACATGCTGGCGCGCGCCGGCGTGGTGCGCAGCCGCTGGGACTTTTTGCTGGCGCGGCTTACCTTGCGGCGGCGCAAGCTGCAAGCCGGCGAGTATCGTTTCGACCATCCCGAGTCGCCGCGACAGGTGTTCGACCGCATCGCCCGCGGTGACATTGTTTATTACGTACTTTCCGTACCGGAAGGCAAAGACATGTTCGAAATCGGCGCGGCGGTCGAGCATCTCGGGCTGTTTTCCGCGGAGCAGTTTGTGGCGGCAGCGCGAAATCCCGCATTGATTCACGATCTCGATCCGCAGGCGCCCACCCTCGAAGGGTACCTGTTCCCGAACACCTACCGGCTGAATCGCCAGACCACGCCGGAGGGCCTCTGCCGATTGATGACGGCGAAGTTCCGCGGTGTCTGGCAGAAGCTGCACTCATCAGCGGACATCCATCAGACCATCACGCTAGCTTCGCTTGTGGAAAAAGAAGGTAAGCTTTCGGCGGAACGGCCGGTGATCGCCGCTGTCTTCCTGAACCGGCTGCGTATCGGTATGACTCTCGATTGCGACTCCACAACGATCTACGCGGCGACGCTCGATCATCGCTATCGAGGCACGATTTACCGGTCTGATCTGGCAAGCGACAATCCGTACAATACCTACCGGCACGCGGGGCTGCCGCCGGGCCCCATCGCCAATCCGGGCTTGGCGTCGATCCAGGCCGTGCTGCATCCGGCGGATTCCGACGCGCTCTATTTCGTGCTCCGCCCGGATGGTTCAGGCGCGCACACATTCTCGAGCACCATCGCCGCGCACCGGGTGGCAGCCAAGAAGTATCGCCGTGGCCTCCGGAAATAAATCGGTCAAACAAAAGCTGCGCGATTACCTGGAGGAGCGGCAGCCCCCTACCCTCACGGAAACGGTGTGGCGGGAGCTGTTGGCCCTGCTCTCGCCGGTATCTGAGAGCTACCTGCGGGAATTGCTGCGTGATACCGGCCTGCACTTCGACCAGCCCTGGGCCGGCGTCGGCCAGCATACGTTTGAGGAACTGGAGCAATCTTTGCGCGAGATTGGGCAGGTCTACGCCGAGGCCATCCAGGAGGGGAATCGCGAACGTGCGCGCTACTGCCGAAGACAGGTGATCGGGGCAAAGGACCGGGCGAAATTCATTGCCCACAATTCGCGCACGCCGGCCGGCAAGAAGGCGGAGAAGGAAGAGATGGCCCAGTGGATGCTAGTGTGGCTGGAGGATCCGGACGTCTTCCCGGCGTGGGTGGAAGCCCGAAAGCGCGCTCTCGGCGGGCCCGCACCCCTCCCGGATTCCCCTTAATGCGCGACGGCCGCCGTGAAAGGTTTAACAGAACAAACCGCGGCCGGGCTGATAGGATTTGGAGCTAGGGATGTGGCGTTTTGGGTGACGCTTGCCCCTGGAGGTCCAGACCGATGCCGCGAAGCAGGCTTAGCTGCCTTTTCAGTTTGGCGCTATGTTGTTCTGGCAGCCTCATCGCTCAGATTAGCGTCCTGACATACCAGTACGACAATACTCGCGCCGGCGCGAACTTCAACGAAGCCATTCTCACGAAAAGCAACGTCAACGCGAATCAGTTCGGCAAACTGTTTTCCTATCCGGTAGACGGCTACCTGTACGGGCAGCCGCTCTACGTGCCGAGCGTCAACATTCCCGGCAAGGGAATGCACAATGTGGTCTACGTGGCGACGGAGCACGATAGCGTCTATGCCTTCGATGCGGATAGCAATGCGGGCCCGAACAGCGAACCGCTGTGGCATGTGAGCTTTATCAACCCGGGCGCGGGCATCACCACGGTTCCCTATGGCGATACGGGCTGCAGCCAGATTGTTCCGGAAATCGGTATCTCCGGCACGCCGGTGATCGATCTGAAGAGCGGCACCATCTACATGGTGGCGATGACGAAGGAAGCCGCGGGCGGGTTGTTCAACTATGTACATCGCCTGCATGCGCTCGATATCTCAACCGGCGCCGAGAAGCCGGGGAGTCCCGTGGTGATCCAGGCGACTTATAGCGGAACCGGCGAGGGCAGCACCACACTGGTCTTCAATCCCAAAAATTACAAACAGCGCCCCGGCCTGCTGTTGCTCAACGGCACGGTCTACACCACTTGGTCCTCCCATTGCGACATCGGCCGGTACCATGGATGGCTCATGGGGTATGACGCAACCACTTTGCAGCAAACGGCGGTTTACAATAACACGCCGGACGGCAACGAAGGGTCATTCTGGACCGGCGGAGCCGCGCCCGCGGTAGACCAGGCTGGTGAAATCTACCTGGTTGCGGGCAACGGCACTTTCGATTATGCGAACGGCGGAACCGACTTGGGCGAGAGTTACATCAAACTCGCCGGCAGCGGTGGTCTCGCCGTGGATGACTATTTCACGCCATTCAACTTCAACGACCTGAACCAGCGCGACGTGGATGTGGGCTCGGCCGGTGTAGCGCTGCTGGGAGACGAGGCGGGCTCGCCCGCGCATCCTCACCTGATGGTGGGCGCCGGTAAAGAGGGACGCGTGTATCTGCTGGATCGCGACAACATGGGCAAGTGGCAATCCGGCTCTGACAGCCAGATTGTGCAATCACTTCCTCTGAGCATCGGGGGCCTGTTCGGCAATCCTGCTTATTTCAACAAGAGCATCTATCTTTGCGGCGCCGGCGATAATCTGAAGGCGTTCTCCGTGGTGAACGCACACATGTCTACCAATCCCACCTCGCGATCGCCCGAGGCTTTCGACTTCCCCGGCTGCCTGCCGACTATTTCCGCGAACGGCGCCGCAAACGGCATCGCCTGGATTCTCGAAGGCTCGGGAACGCTGCATGCTTACGACGCGTCCAACCTAGGCAATGAACTGTATCACAGCAACCAGAACGCGAACCGCGACGCGCTGGGAGCCTACGTCAAGTTCACTGTACCCATGGTCGCCAATGGCAAGGTCTATGCCGGTTCGCAGAGCGCGCTGAATGTCTACGGCGAACTGCCGCCGGTTGCCACAGTGGGAGTAACCAACGCCGCCAGCGGCAGCCAGAATGCCGCGGCGCCGGGCGGCATCATCTCCATTTTTGGTGCGGGCCTTGCGCAAGGCACCGCTTCGGCCAGCACGTTCCCTCTGCCGAAATCGCTGGCGGGCAGTTCGGTGACCGTCAACGGCACAACGGCCCCTCTCTATTACGCGAGCCCCACCCAGGTGAATGCGCAGATTCCGTTTGAGGCTGCGCCCGGAGCGGCCAACATCAGTGTGATCTCGGGCGGCGCCGTCGTAGCGAGCGCCAACGTACTGATCGGCAGTGTGGGCCCAGGCATTTTCACTCTGGCGCCCGGAAGAGCAGCCGCGCTCAATCAAGACTATTCGGTCAACGGGCCGGACCGTCCCGCCGCCCCGGGCAGTGCGGTTCTGATCTATCTCACCAGCCTGGGCGCAGTGGATCACCCGGTCGCCACGGGCGCGGCGGCGGGCTCTAATCCCCTCTCACGGGTAGTGTCACAGGTAACGGCTTCGATCGGCGGCGCGGACGCGACGGTTCTCTTCTCCGGCCTAGCTCCCGGCTTTGCGGGCTTGTATCAGGTAAACCTTCTTGTGCCCCAAATGCCACCGGGCGAATATCCGGTACAGATTTCAACCGGCGGCGCGGTAAGCAATGTAGCATCGGTCAGCATTCAATAGTTCCCGGTACTGGGTTACGAACAGCAGTTAAGAATCGATGCGGCAGCGGGTTTTTCTTACGGCGGAATGGCGCGACATCGCGATGTTGAACTTCGCGGTGGATGCCGCACTACTGCAGCCGCTCGCGCCGCCGGGAACAGAGCTCGATTTCTTCGAGAGCCGGACTTATGTCAGCCTGGTTGGATTCCGATTTCTTCGAACCAGAGTACTGGGCTGCGTCGTTCCGTTTCACCAGAACTTCACCGAGGTCAACCTGAGATTTTACGTGAAGCGCCACGCGGGCGAATCGGTGCGGCGCGGTGTGGTCTTCGTGCGCGAGATCGTCCCCAGAGTGGCGGTGGCGCAGATTGCCAGATTGGTGTTTCACGAGAACTACGTCTCACGGCCCATGTCGTACGAGATCAAGCGCAGCGCGCCGGAGGACACCACAAGCGCCGAGTATGGCTGGGTCGAGGGCGGCAAACAGAATGCGCTGCTGGTAGAAGGCTGCGGTTCCGCAGCTTGCCCGAGCCCCGGCACGCCGGAGCAGTTCTTCATTGAGCATTACTGGGGATATTCGCGGACACCGGATGGAGGCTGCATCGAGTATGAAGTTGCTCATCCTCCTTGGCAGACGCGAGCCGCACAGCGTGCAAGCTTTGTGGGAGATGGCAAGCGCCTCTACGGCGACGGCCTTGCCGGCGTACTGACCAGCGAACCGGATTCAGCGCTGCTGGCCGATGGTTCTCCGGTGACCGTATTTTCCGGCCATCGTATTTCTTAGGCGGCAAGCACTCCGCACCCGGCTCGACTTGTTACAATAGCGACTCCGCATGGAAGATCTGAAGAAGCTCATCCGCGAAGTGCCGGACTTCCCCAAGCCGGGTATCCTCTTTTACGACATCACCACGCTGCTGAAAGATCAGCAGGGTTTTCATAGCGTCATTGACGCGCTCAAGCACCATTACCGTGACGCGCGCGTGGATACCGTGCTCGGCATCGAGGCGCGTGGCTTCATTTTCGCTCCGGCCCTCGCCTATGCGCTGGGAGCGGGCTTCGTGCCGATCCGCAAACCCAAGAAACTTCCCGCCGAATGTGTCCGTGTTACTTACGATCTCGAATATGGGAGCGACAGCCTGGAGATGCATAAGGACGCCGTGGCGAACGGGCACAACGTGCTCATTGTCGATGACCTGCTGGCAACGGGCGGAACCGCTGCCGCCGCGGCGCGCATGGTGAAACAAGTGGGCGGCAACGTGGCAGGCATCGGATTCGTGATTGAGTTGACCTTTCTGAAGGGACGGCAGAAGCTGGTGGGTCACGACGTGTTTTCGCTGCTTCAATACGACAAATGAGCCGCATGCGGCGGGTGCGCGTGCGCGCGCTGGCCAAAATCAATCTCGATCTACGCGTGATCGGCAAGCGGCGCGATGGCTATCACGAGCTGCGCACGATCTTTCAAACGATCTCGCTGGCGGATACGATCGACATCGGCTTCACTCCGGGATCGAAGACGTCCATCCTCGTGGAAGACTGCTTAGAGATTCCCGATAACCTGATGGTGCGCGCAGCCGACGCAGCCCTGCAGGCCATGAAAGTGACCGGCCGTGTAGAGATGCGACTCAACAAACGCATTCCGATGGGTGCAGGCTTGGGCGGCGGATCCTCCGATGCCGCGGCCGTGCTGCTCGCGTTACCGGCGCTGGCGCGGCGCCCGCTGGCAATGCCGCACTTATGCGATTTAGGCAGCCGGATCGGCAGCGATGTCCCGTTCTTCCTGTTGGGCGGAACGGCCGCCGGAATCGGACGGGGAACCGAATTGTTTCCGCTGCCCGACGAACCCGTTCGGCAGGGGCTGCTGGTGGCTCCCGGGCTGCACATTTCCACACCTGAGGCGTATCGCCTGCTGAGCGCCCGTTTGACAAGCGAATCCCAACAAAATAAAATATTTAGTTTCCAGTCGCATACTTGGGATTCAGTTGCGGGGCGGCCTGCTGTTAACGATTTTGAAACAGTAGTTTTTGAGCAATATCCCCGGCTCGCAGCTCTCAAAAAGCGGCTGATCCGGGCGGGCGCCAGTGTTGCCATGATGACGGGCAGCGGCTCCGCTATATTCGGGCTGTTTCCGACCCGCGACGACGTCTCTCGCGCGCAGAAATCACTGGGAGCGGAAAAGGTGTTTCGAATCTCTTTGGTCAGCCGTGCGCGTTATCGCTCGCTGTGGTGGCGGGCGCTTCAGATGTACGTGACTCCGAAAATATGGCCGCCGCAAAGCCTACATTAGCAATGGCTCACGATCGACTGAAAATCTTCGCCGGAAACGCAAATCTCCCGCTGGCAACTGAAATCTGCAGTGCCCTCGGCATGGAGTTGGGCCGGGCCATGGTGAAGCAGTTTTCCGATGGGGAAATCTACCTGCAAATCAAAGAAAATGTGCGTGGTGCGGATGTCTTTATCATTCAGCCCACTTGCACGCCGGTAGACCGTAACCTGATGGAATTGCTGCTGATGATCGATGCCCTGAAGCGGTCTTCAGCGGAACGCATCACCGCAGTGTTACCCTATTATGGTTACGCCCGCCAGGACCGGAAGGACAAACCTCGCGTTCCGATTTCCGCCAAACTGGTAGCAGCCCTGCTGGAAAGGGCGGGTGCGGACCGGATTCTGTCGCTCGATTTGCATGCGGCGCAGATCCAAGGGTTTTTCGATATTCCGGTGGACCATCTGTTCGCCTCGCCGGTGATGATTGAGTACTTCAAATCGCTTCAGGTGAATAACCTGACGGTGGTTTCGCCCGATGCGGGCGGCGTGGAACGCGCGCGAGCGTTCGCCAAACGGCTGAACTCGCCGCTGGCCATCATCGATAAGCGGCGTGAGGAAGCTAACGTCGCGGAAGTGATGAATGTAATTGGTGAAGTGAAGGGACGGCATTGCCTGCTGGTCGACGACCTGATCGATACCGCCGGCACGCTGGTCAAAGGCGCCGAAGCGTTGATATCAAAGGGCGCCAGCGGAGTTTCGGCTTGCGCCACGCACGCGGTGCTCTCAGGGCCAGCGGTAGGCCGAATCGATGCTTCGAAGCTGAATGAAGTAGTGTTTACGAATTCGATTCCGCTTTCGAAAGAAGCGAGGAAGTCGAGCCGGATCAAATCGCTATCGATCGCCAGACTACTGGCGGATGCCATTCGATCGATACACGAAGAAGATTCGGTGAGCAGGTTGTTTATTTAGCAGCTTCTGGATAGATGGCTGCTGCCATTCCCGTCTGGGAACGAAAAAAGATCACGGGCCCTCGAACCCACGTCAGCTCTTCGGAGTGAACCGGACTTCGAACCCGTAAGGAGAATGAATTGAGAAAAGACATTACCGTAGCCGCCGAGGTGCGCGCCACCCGCGGCAAGAATGAAGCGCGCCGTACCCGTGCGGCCGGCCAGATACCGGCAGTGATTTACGGCGCATTCCAGAATCCGGTCGCCGTGGCGGTGAATCCACGCGAAATCCTGAAAATCGTTCGCAGTGAAACCGGCCTCAACACCATCTTCAACTTGGCGGTGAAGGGCGGCGAAACTACTCCCGTTATGGTCGTGGACCACCAGGTAGATCCCATCAAGAGCACGTTGCTGCACGCTGATTTCAAGCGCATCGACCTCACCAAGAAGATCCGCGTGAACATTCCGGTGCTCGTGGTGGGCGAGCCCAAGGGCGTCAAACAGCAAGGCGGTTTGCTCGAAATCGTGACGCGTTCGATCGAAATCGAATGCCTGCCGGATGACATTCCGGAACACTATGTCGTGGACGTGGTCGAGCTTATGATGGGCCAGAGCAAGCGCGCGAGCGACGTGGAAGTGGCAGGCTCCGTGAAGCTGGTGAGCGCGCCCGACACGGTCATCGCTCACGTGGTCGCTCTGCGTGCCGAGGCTGCCGAGCCGACCGCGGAAGCTGCCGCGCCCGAAGCGGGAGCCACGCCCGCCGCCGAACCCGAAGTCATCAAGAAGGGAAAGAAGGAAGAAGAAGCCGCCGAGGAAAAGGGCAAGAAGAAGTAGCGCGCCATGTTCCTGGTGGCCGGTCTGGGGAATCCGGGCGAGCAGTACGCGCATACGCCGCATAACCTCGGGTTCCTTGTAGTAGACCGTTTAGGGCAGCAGCACGGCATCCGCGTCACCCGCAAGGATTCCAAGGCGCTCGTCGGGGCCGGCGAGATCGATGGGCATCCGGTGATGCTGGCTAAGCCGCAAACATTTATGAATCTCAGCGGCACGTCGCTTGGGCCGCTGATGGAGAAGCACTCGATCAGTACAGGTGAGCTGGTGCTGGTTTATGACGAATTGGACCTGCCCTGGACCGCGTTGCGAATCAAGCCGAAAGGCTCGGCAGCGGGGCACAAGGGTATGAACTCAGTGATTCATTGCCTGGGAACCAGCAACCTGTTGCGGGTCCGTTTAGGAATTCATCCGGGCCATCCATTGAAGGATGGCGCGGAATTTGTGTTGGCGCCGTTCCGGCGCTCACAAGACAAGGAATTGGACGAACTGGTCGGCTTCGCGGCTGATGCGGTTCGCTCCATAATCGCCGAGGGCGTCGAAATGGCCATGACGAAATTCAATCGTCGCGCCCCAGGCTTACATACAGAGGAAGCATGAGGATTTACGAAGAGCTGTTCATAGTGAAGCCCGATGCTCCGGAAGAAGAAGTCGACCAGTTCGTAGAGCAATTGCGGACTCAGTTGACTACTGCCGGAGCGACGGTGGACAAAGTCGAAAAATGGGGCAAGCGCAGGCTTGCCTATCGGGTGGACAAGTACCGCGAAGGGGCCTACGTGCTCTTCCAGTTTTCCGCCGGTCCGGAAGCCGTCAAAGAACTGGAGCGCCGCTTGCGCGTTTCCGATAATGTGTTGAAGTTCCTGACGGTGCGCATCGACCAGACGCTGAAGCGCCTGGAGAAGCGCAAAAAGGCACGCGATAAGCGCGCGGCGAAACGTGCCGCGGCGGTCCCGGCAGCGCCCGCACCGGCGCAGCCGTCGGTTGAGAAGCAGATGGCGGAAGCGCCGGGCGTACCCGGCGTGCCGAAGGAGAGTTAACCCATGGCGGAATTCAAAGGAAGACCCGGCAGCGCCGCGCAACGCCCCACTGGAGGCGACAAAGCGGTTGCCACCCAGAAGAAACAATATTTCCGGCGCAAGAAAGTTTGCCGCTTCTGCGTGGAAAAGATTGATGATATCAATTACAAAGACGTCAAGATGCTGCACGCATTCGTGGCGGAGCGCGGCAAGATCATTCCGCGCCGCGTATCCGGTGTTTGCGCGCCGCACCAGCGCCGTCTGACGGACGCAATCAAGAAGGCACGCAACATTGCGCTGCTGCCGTTCGCAGCGTCGATGTAAGGTAGGAGGAATTTTACGATGGAAGTCATTCTGAGAGAAGACGTCGAAAAACTCGGAAACCGGGGCGACGTGGTGAAGGTCGCGCCCGGATATGCCCGTAATTTCCTGCTGCCGAAGCGCATGGCCGTAGCCGCTACCGAAGCCAACAAGAAGATTGTGGAGCAGGAGCGGCAGGCGCATCTCCGCAAAGAAGCCAAGCTGCAGAGCGAAGCCAAAGACCTGGCCAACCTGATGAACGGTGTTACGGTGACCATCACGCAGAAGGCCGGCGAAAACGACCAGCTATTCGGATCGGTGACGGCGAAGGACGTGGCCGATGCGTTGGCCGCCCAGAACTACACCGTGGATCGCCGCAAGATCCAACTCGACGAGCCCATCAAGCAATTGGGCGAGTTCAAAGTCCCGGTGAAACTGCACCGCGAAGTGACGGCCGAGATTACGGTCGTAGTGGCAAAAGAAGAGTAGCCTGCTTCGCTTTCGAACAATCAACCAAGAGCGCGGTCTGCTTTAGGCAGCCGCGCTCTTTTTGCTTTTCGATTCCCGAAACCGCCGCAGTTACCGAACGATAATCAACGGCTGCCGCGGAAACGCGAACTTCCGTCCTACCGCATCCACCACGTTGAGCTGGCACGTATAACGTCCCGGCGCAAGACTCTTCAGCGGCACCTGCAATTGCACCGGCACGGCATTGGGACGCGTCACCGCCAGTTGGGTCGCCTTGAGCGGCCCGGCTTCGAATGCCTTGACCCCTTTTTGATTGAACAAACTCATACTGACGTTCACGCGCCGGGTGTGCGGATCTGCCGGATCTGGCGCGGCGTCGTAAACATCGAAAGCAATGTATAGATTCTGTCCACGGCGGAAGACCTTCGTGATGCTCGGCACTACTTTTTCATTGCCGATCACCAGCGGATTAGCCGCCGTAGCCTTGCGGTTCATTCTCGCCGCCATTCCGACCGCTGCCTTCAATGGCTCGCGTTGGCTGCTCCAGACAATCGAGCTCGTCTTTAATCCGATCGAGTCACTGGCCAGATCCGGGATGACGAACCGCGCATCGAACGTACCCATTTTGCCGGTCTGGTTCTCCCGCACCAGAAACTTCATGCGGTACTTGCCGGGCTCGAGCGTGAAGCCGGCATCGTAGAGGAAGTTACGGCGGCTGAGCCGGGCGGCATCCTCCGTATCCAGCTTGACCTTGATGAAGTCGCTGACGTTGCCGACTACCTGCTTGCGCTCGTCCTGAATCTGTCCGATGAAATCAAATTCCGTCTCCGAAGCGCCGCGCTTCTTCGCCAGTTCAATCACCGAGCCGGGGACCTTCACCGAGACCGGCACAAAATACGCCGTGGGCGTGACGCGGAAGTAGTCGATTTCCACCGCGATTGGCAGATCGGTGATGGGGTCGGCGGCATTCATGGCTTCATCCAATTGCAGTTCCTTCTCGGCCGAGTTGAACTTGCCCCACACTTTGGACGCGTAGTATCCCTGACGATGCTCCAGCTTGGCCTCAAGCTTGTTGTTGAGCTTCACAGTGATACGCCGGTACCGACCGTCCTGCGCGTTATTCGAGCTGTAGTATCCCAGGATGTAATAACTGCGGTATTCCTGCTGCGCCGCAACAATTCCGAGCGAAAGATCGTTGCTGTCAATGAACATCTTGCCGCCAGTATCCGCCGCCAGCGAATTCAGCGTGTCCTGCGAATCGTTGATGGCCTGCCGCTGCGCATTCTGGACGGAGCCACTAAAGATGCCGCTGCCGCGCGAGGAGCCTTTGCTTGCTCCGCCGCCCGGAGGGTCAGCCATCAGGCCGCGCGCATCGATGGGGAAAATCGTAACGTTGGCTTTCGTTGCAGCGTTAATGGTTGCTTCGAGTTGGGCATCGTTGTCGAGCCCGCTCCGGCTGATGCCGCTCGAAAAGAAAATGAGCGCCTTCTTTTCGGGCAGCGATGAGAGCTTCCGCACGGCATCCTCGATGGCTTCCAGCTTCTCGTTCGTGTTGAAGATATTGAACTCAGTCTCGTCGGCGACAAATGCCGCCCCGGTGTCTTCTCCGTTGTCATCGCCCGTATCGGCAACGCCCGCGACATCACTCATATCGCCGATGGGAAGAGATTGGATGATGTCCTTCAACTGGTCGCGGTTATCTGTGAAGTCGGTCAGCACCTGCAATTGGCTGGAGTAGAGCAGAATCGCCACCAGATCGGCCTTCGAGATCTGTGTATCGATGAACTTCTCGCCCGCCTGCTGCGCGCGCAACTGCTCCGGGATTTCCATCGATGAGAAATCGAAGTACAAAACCAGCAGCCGCTTGTCGTGGTATTGCACCTGGCCTGGCGATTCAGTTTCAATTACCGTGCGCGGTTTTTCCGGCAGGGCGTTCACGTCGGCCAGAGAGGGAGGCGGTTCGGGCGGCTTCACATCCAAACTCAGCCGCTGGAATTCGAACACGGAAACATTTTGCGGCTTGCCGTCTTCGAGCACCGTAAAATCGTTCTGTTTGAGCCCTTCAATCGGCTTGCCGGCCTTGTCCTTCACCGTCACGTCGACAATCACGAGGTTGGAATTGGCCGAGAACTTCACGTTCGGCGCCGAGGGTACAGCCGCCTGGGCCGGTGGCCGTTGCTGGGCAGCGGCGGCGAACACCAGGAACAGTAGAAGGCTACAGGTACGCATGATCAGAACGAGAACCGCATCGTTAACGTGACATTGCGAGTCGCCGAGGCCGTGGTGGGAAGGCCGAAGGTGGCCGAATTGACCGTGGTGCCAATGTTGGTAATCACCACATGATTCAGCATGTTGGTTGCATTCAGCCGCAATTGCAGCGACCGGCGCGTTTCGCCGAAACGAAAGGCGCGTCCAAATGAAGTATTCAGCGACGTCTGGAACAGACCAGGAATCGTGTTCCGGCCCGCATTGCCGTATTCACCGGCAGGAGGCAGGGTGAAAGCCAGGAGGTTGAAGTAAGGATCATCGCCGGCATTGATGGGCAATCCGGTGGCTTCCGCGCGCCCGGTGCCGAAGGCGGCCGTCCCACCCGTGTTGGCGAGGTTACCCTGCACGCGAGCCGTCAATGGCGTTCCCGATGTCGCAGTGAAATTTCCGCTGAGTGTCCAGCCGCTCAAAACCCGCCGCGCCCAAGTGGAATTTCGCAGCCAGCCGCGCGGTCCCACCGGCGAAGCGGTGACGAAGCCCACCGTCAAGTGATGCCGCTGGTCGAACGTGGAAAGGCCGCGCTCCGCGTGGAGATCGTTGTCGTCCTGCGCCACCACGCCGCCGCCTCCACCAAAGCTCGACGCATTGTCGATCGATTTTGAGAACGTGTAGAGCGCGTTCGCCGAGATTCCGCGAGAGAGCCGGCGCGTAATTCGCACCTGCGCGGCATGGAAGATCGAATTCCCCTGCGCTTCTTCATACGTGAAGCCGCTGGCATTCGCGATTTGCAGATTCTGTTGCGCCGTCAATGGCGAACCCGGCGGCGCACGGTTCGGCTGCCGTAGAATATCGAGGCCGGTGCCCTTGGTGCCGAGGTATTCGATTTCGAGAAGGGTGCTGTGCGGCAGCGATTGCTGCAAGGCCACCGTCCACGTCTGTGCATACCCCAGCTTGTAGTTGGGATCGACCGCGAACGTATTCGTGATGTTTTGCGAGGCCGCGGGCGCAAAGCCATTCTCGAGAGTCAGTGGATCAGCCAGGCTGGTGCTGATGGAAGATGTCTGCGCGAATGGCGGTTGTGCCGCCATCTTGCTCGCCAGCGAGCCATAAACAGAGCCGGTGAAAAAGATGCTGTAGCCGCCGCGGATCACCAGGCTCCGGTGTGGCGTGGGCCGGTAAGCAAAACCCAGGCGTGGCGAGTAATTGTTCTTGTCCGGCCGCACCAGGCTACTCGGCAGGGCGCCGGCATACGGGCCAATCAGGTCGGCTGTTTGCGGCGTCACCACGGCCACCTCGGTGAACTGCGAGTTGATATCGAGGTTGGCCAGTTGCCCTCGCAATTCCGTGTAAGGCGCGAAGTATTCGTAGCGCACACCCACGATAATCGAAAGGTTATTGCGGATGCGCCAGTCATCCTGCGCAAACCAGTTGAAGGCCCAGCTCCGGAAATAATCGTTGTTGCCGCCATAGCGCAGGGAACTGGTTTGCGGAAGCCCGAGCAGGAAGTCGGCGAAATCAAATCCCGTGCTGGCGAGCGGCTGCCCGTTGGCGTCAAAGCCACTCGTCAACAGCCCGCTGAAGCTGAACGAGCCGCGCGAGTTGGCGTAGCTCAGACTGTTCTGCTGCAGCCGCCGATAGCCTACGCCGAATGTCAGGTTGTGCTTGCTGCGAACGTAGGTAATGCTGTCGGTGAGGTTCGACGTTTGATTCCGCTCTACGGAGGCCGAACCGTCGCTCAATCCCCCGAAGTTGGTGAATGACAAGTTCGGTGGACCGAAATTGATGGGGTCCTGCGCCGGACCCGTGATCCCCAACTGCCCCGCGACATTATCGGTGTAAGCGAAATAGGGCGCCAGCTTGCTGATGTTCCGGCTGAAGTTGAAGTTCACGCTATTGTGGAAGCGCGGCGCGAAGCTATGGCTCCAACCAGTGGCGGAACTCAACCCTGTTGCATTGGACGAATCGTTGAATCCAAAAAGCTGCGGGCTGAGCGTATTGCTGCGCTGCACGTTCACATTGAAATTCAACCGGTCCTTGCGGTTGGGAAGAGGCAGCGTGAAGCGCACACCAAAGCGATCGCTGTCACTCACAGTCGATCCGACAATCTGATAATTCTGGAGCGTCAGCGATGGATAGGTCGGCAGCGGAATGAACTTCATCAGGCCGGCAGCCGCTGTGTTCCAGCGCTCGGCGGGTATGACATTTCCGGGAAAAGGCGTCTGCGTCAGCGGATCGTAAATCGTCACAGGCCCGCGCGCGAACGCCTGCGAAAAATCACCGCCCCGTTCGAGTTCTGTCGGTACGGTCGAAACCTGGTCGTAAAGATTATTGTTCCGCGTGCCCGAGTAGCTGAAAAAGATACTGCTGGTGGTGGAATTGACGATCTTCGGAATGTGCAGCGGCCCACCGAACGTAAAGCCGAACGCATTCTGCGAATAAGAAGGTTTTGGAATGTTCTGCCCGTTTAGCGAAAACGGCTTTGCGTTCAAGGCCGAATTGCGCAGCGTATAGTTGATTGAGCCCGTGTAGGCGCTGCGCCGGCGGCGCCGGTTGCCAAATGCGGTAGCAATGTTCCGGCCGTTCGGGCCGCGCCGCATGTTGTTGCGGCCGCCAAAGCCACGCCCGCCTCCTCCGCCGCCGCGTCCACCGCCGCCACCACGGCCACCGCCTGCAAAACCGCCGCGGCCTCCGCCACCGAATCCACCGCCGCCCGGTCCGCCGCCAAAGCCTGCATTGGCGCCGGCCGCGCCGAAACCGCCCATGCCGAGCGGGTCCACGCCGGCGGAAGCTTCGAGCTGGCCTCCGCCCGGTCCACCAAACGGGCCGTTACCGAAAACGCCGCCGAGCGGAGGTCCAGCGAAGCCGCCGCGGCCGTTCGCCAAGCGGTCGCGCCGGGCCTGCTCATCGCTCGATGCTTCCAGCCCCTCGCTCAAACTGCCGTTGACCACGTAGGCGTCTTCCGGAGCCGGAGCGTTGGGGTCCGAAGCCTCCTGCCCGAGCGCATTGGCAGCCGCGAGTTCCTGCTCTCCCGCATCGGTCGCCGTGACCTCCATGTTCTGAAATCCGGGACCGTTTTCCTGGGTCTGTCCCCGGGCGCCGTTTGGCGGCCCGAACCGGCGGCGCTGTTGCGCTTGAACAGGCGGACGGCGGTTGAGCACGGGCTTCGCCGGTGTAGCAGGCGAAGCCGTAGAGGCGGTTTGTTTGGCTGGCGCGGGCTGTGCCGTTTTGGGTTGCTGGGCCGGTTGAGCCGCTGCTGCGGCAGGCGCGGCCGCGGCTGGTTCGCCCAAACGCGGCATTTCCAGGCTCCAATCCGTGCTCGCGGGCTCGGGGCCGATAGTCACTTGCCCATGCGCCGGTGTGAACCCGAACATCTCGACCTCGACGTCCCATACTCCGGGCGTAAGGTCCATGATGTAGCGCCCATTCGCATCGGTATAGGCAACTACTTTCGCGCCGCCCTGATGGGCGGTAACCGTAGCTCCCGGTATGGTTTGGTCCGCGGCTCGAACCGAACCGTTATACGGAGCCGCGGACAGAAGAACCGGCCCGGATAACACCGCTAAGATCAGAACGAGGCGATTCACGGGTCTCCGAAAATTATTGCTTCGAAGCCTAAGTTAGTTCGCTTTTTTTGCGGTGAACTCGACCGGCGGACGATCCGGGCCGCCTTCGAATGACCGCGAAAACTTAATCTCGTCGCCCGAGACTTTCCCCTTGTAGTTAATCTTAAACGAATTACCGTTGAAGTTCAGCGCCATCACAAAGGAGATGTTATCTCCATCAACTTTGCCTTCGGAAATTTCCTGATCCCCGCGCGGTGAAGAGATCGTTCCGGTAAGTTTCGCGCCGTCCTGCTTCAGGTTGAAGGTTTGCTCCATCGTCTGCCCCTGCCGCCCAGGGACTTGTGCCACCCATTTTCCCGTAACGTCAGCAGCCGAAGCTGCAATTGCAAAGGCGCCCAAAAAGGCTGCCAGGATAAGTGTTCTCATGCACAAAAAGATGGTTTTCGCGACGCGCAATGTTACAGGATTTCCCTGAATATTGTTAGTGTTTAGCACGCTCGATAATGCAAAAAGCCACCCTCCGGCGCGCGAGCACCGTCAAGGACGGCTTTTTAGCCATTCAGAATAGCAGATGAAGCTTACAGGCCTTTCTTAGCGAGAAACGCGATCAGGTCAACGACGCGGCTGGAGTAGCCCCACTCATTGTCATACCAGGCAACTATCTTCACGAGGTTGCCGTCGAGCACTTTGGTCATCTGGGAGTCAACGATCGAGCTGTTGGAATTATGCATCAGATCGCTTGAAACCACGGGGTCTTCGGTATATCCCAGAATCCCTTTCAACTCCCCTTCGGATGCGGACTTCATTGTCGCGTTCACTTCTTCCGCGGTGGTAGGCTTGTCGAGAACCGCCACGAAATCGACGACGGAGACGTTGGGCGTGGGCACGCGCATCGCGTAGCCATCAAGCTTACCCTTCAACTGCGGCATCACCAGACCAATCGCCTTAGCCGCCCCGGTGGTGGTGGGAATCATGTTGATCGCAGCAGCACGGGCGCGCCGCAGATCCTTGTGCGGAAAGTCGAGAACGTTCTGGTCGTTGGTGTAGCTGTGGATCGTGGTCATCGATCCTTTTTGAATGCCAAACTTGTCGTACAACACCTTCACCACCGGGCCCAGGCAGTTGGTGGTGCACGAAGCATTCGAGATGACGTTGTGCTTGGAGGCGTCGTACATGTTGTCATTCACGCCCAGCACGATGGTAACGTCTTCGTTCTTCGCCGGCGCCGAGATGATGACCTTCTTGACCGTGCCGCGAATGTGCTTGCACGCTTCCTTAGCATCGGTGAAGCGGCCGGTGGATTCCACAACGATCTGCGCGCCCACCGAACTCCAATCGAGCAGCGCCGGGTCTTTCTGCGCGAACACTTTGATCTTCGTCCCATCGATCGTGATGGAATCTTCTTCCGTCTGGATGTCCTCATGAAGCGGGCCGAGCACGGAATCGTACTTCAGTAAGTGGGCCAGGGTCTTCGTGTCGGTGAGGTCATTCACCGCCACGAATTCGATGTCCTTGCGCCCGAGACCCGCGCGGACGACATTCCGGCCAATGCGGCCGAAGCCATTAATACCAACTTTCACTGCCATTGTTTCTCCTGTTTTTTCTAAGCGATGGGGTTAACTTCAAGGATATCAGGACGTAACCTCTACGAGCAACCGATAAACCAGGATGCGAATGTCTGAATTAGGCGTGTTCCGGCGGTCAATCAGCACGAAAACTGCTGGCCGATGCGGCTCACCGCAACGCGATCCTGATTCCTGCCCGCCGCCGAATACACACGCTCGATTGGTTCCAAAAATGGTTCGCGGCTCAATGGAAAAGTCTGATGATGCACGGGGAAGAAGATCTCCGCGCCGGCTTCATTCGCCATCTGCCATGACTGTTCGGGAGTGCAATGGGCGCGAATCCACGGATTGTACGCACCTACCGGCATGATCGCGAGATCAAACGGGCGCGAAGTCCTCAGTGCCCGGAAACTCGAGGTGAGCGCCGTATCGCCGCCGAACAGCACGCGGAAGCGACCGGCTTCAATCGTGTAGCCGTTGTAGCCGCGATAGGTATCACGTCGCATGCGCGCTCCCCAATGGTTCACCGGAAAAGCGCGGATTTCCGCCGCGCCCACGCGCGTGCGTTCCCCCCAAGCGAGTTCGCGAACCGCGGCGTAATGGTGTACCTGCAGCAGGTCGCTGGTCCGCGCGGAAGTGATCACCGTCGTAACGCGGCTCTCCAGACGGCGCAAACTCGGCACATCAAAGTGATCCATGTGAGCGTGAGAGAGCAGGATCAAATCGATCGGCGGCAACTCCGAAATCGAGAGCGCCGGCGCCACCAGGCGCTTCACACCGAGCGTAAACAGACCGAGATCCAAACCCACGCGCGTGCTGAAGGCCGGATCGGTGAGAATAGTGAATCCGTCGATCCGCAGCAGGATGGTGCTATGGCCGAGCCACGCCGCATGCAATCCGTGAGCGGGCCAGAGTTTCGGGCGCGGGCGTTCAGGCGCGGGCCGAACCGCCCGGCGAAGGTCCTTCGAATACTGTTTCCAAAAATGAGGCGCGATCCGGTAAGCGGAGGCCGCCAGACCAGCCGCGCCGGCTAATCCGGCGCCTCCGATCCAAGTTCTGCGATGCATCTATGCTTAGTATGATGCGGGTCCGTGCCCGGCGGTTGCCTGCGAGACGAGGACCGGTCTACGTTGGTTCGCTATAGTAGTGTTTCGCCGATGGAGATCACTGCTCAAGCGCCGTGCCGCGTCGATATGGCGGGCGGCACGCTCGATATCTGGCCGCTGTACCTGTTTCATCCGGGAGCCGTCACAGTCAACTTCGCCATTACCCGGTACGCGAGTTGCACGGTCCGGACGCACCGCGGTTCGCGGATCGTGCTGCGGTCGCGCGATCTGGCCTGTGAAGAGAGCTTCCCCTCGCTCGAAGCGCTGCGTGCGGCCAGGCGGTTGCGACTGCCGCTGCCGGCGCGTGTAGTGCGCTACTTCGCTCCGCAAGTGGGCCTCACCGTTACGACGCATTCGGAGTCTCCGGCGGGAGCCGGTATCGCGGGGTCCTCGGCGCTCATGATTGCGCTCTCGGCGGCGATGAACCGGCTGGCCGGCACCGGGCATCGCCCGGAAAAGGTCCGCGAAATCGCGCAGAGCATCGAGACGCAGGTGATCCGCGTGCCCACCGGCTGCCAGGACTACTTCCCGGCGCTTTACGGCGGTGTGAACGCTATCGGACTCACCGAGGCAGGCTTCGCCCGTCAGCCGCTGAACGTGGACTTTGAAGACCTCAACGCGCGCGTCGTCCTGGCCTACACCGGTGTGCCGCGCAACTCCGGCATCAACAACTGGGAAGTCATGAAGGCGCATATCGATTGCGACCGCGCCGTGTTTCGCAACTTCGAGCGCATCACCGCCATTGCGGCTGCTATGCGCGGCGCCGTTGAGGCGGGCCATTGGAACGAAGCCGGGCGCCTGCTGCGCACCGAATGGGCACATCGCCGGAAGAATGCGCCGGGTATTTCGACTCCGCTCATCGATCGCCTGGTAGAGGCCGCGCGCCACGCCGGAGCGCTGGGCGGCAAGGTTTGCGGCGCAGGTGGCGGCGGCTGCGTTTTCTTCCTGGTGGAGCACGGCGCCCGTGCGCGCGTGGAAGCGGCTATCGAGCGCGAAGGCGGGCGCGTGCTACCGGTCCGGGTGGCCGCGCAAGGAGTCCGCCTGCAGGTCAAATAAAACATGCCGTCCCGCAGAGATCCCGCCCGGCTGGCCATTCAGGTTGGCCTGTACATTGTGCTGTACTTTGTGGCGGCGTTCCTGTCAGGGCCGGTATTGCTCTGGCTTGGGGGTTATCTGCTGGGGATAACCGCAGCCGGGCTGATTTCCGCGGTGTTCACCAATTGGCTGATGGTGCGGATCTTTGAAAATCGCCGTTTGGCCGACGTTGGGCTGTGGGCGAACCGCGCGGGTGCGGACAATCTGGCGCTCGGCATCATCGGAGGGGCAGGCGCCGCATGCCTGGTGCTGGCTCCGGCCCTGCTGGTGGGCGCGGCGCATTTTGCGGCAACACCCACTGAACAGCCTTCGGCGGGAGCCATTGTTTTCACCATGATCATGCTGCTCGCGGGCGCGGCGGGCGAGGAGATGTTCTTCCGCGGCTACGGTTTCCAGATCCTGCTGGAGCGCTGCGGCGATTGGGCCACAATTATCCCCGTGGGCATCGTCTTTGCT
Source organism: Bryobacteraceae bacterium (assembly GCA_035550475.1). Taxonomy (GTDB): domain Bacteria; phylum Acidobacteriota; class Terriglobia; order Bryobacterales; family Bryobacteraceae; genus DASZPB01. Next base: position 157,912 of record DASZPB010000042.1, read on the forward strand.
CTGCTGCACGGCGGAAACCCTAACGCCACATGGTTCGGAATCGCCAACACCGCCGGTTTCGGAATTCTGTTCGGATACGCCTACCTGCGCAGCCGCGACCTCTGGCTGCCGATCGGCCTGCACTTCGGCTGGAACTTTACATTGCCCTTGTTCGGAGTGAACGTCAGTGGGCTTAAAATGAAAATAACGGGCCACGATATGGTGTGGTCTGCCGGCAAACTGTGGAGCGGCGGGGACTACGGTCCGGAGGCCAGCATTCTGACTTCCCTGGTAATGGTTGCCCTGTTCTTCTACATCTGGAGAGCGCCGATCCGCCGGCAGATTTCGCCCTTGACGGACCCGCCCGCGGAGGGTGTTACATGCGAACCTCGGCCGTCCTTGCCCTAGCGAGCCTGATCCCAGCCTTAGGTTTTAGCGCTGATAAATTATCATTTGACGACCGCGTGGAGTTGACGCGCGGATTGCTGGCTGAATACGCGACTGCACGGGTGCTGCTGCCGCGCTCCAAAAAGGCCCTCGAGTTCAATGCTGACGGTACCTACGACAAGAACCAGTGGCAGACCGTCGAAAAGGAGAGCGGGCCTGCCGCGCGCTCGGGCGACATCGTGCAGATCACGAAGATTGACCTTGAGGACGATCGAATCGTGCTCCAGATCAACGGTGGGTTCAACGGCGGCCGGAAGTGGTACCGGAACATTCAAATTGGCAATGGTTCCACGATGTCGCCGGTGGCTCGCGACAGTGACTCCAACGCGCCGGGCGGCACGTCGATTGTGATTCTGTTCCACAAGCCACTGGAGCCCATCAAAGCCGCGGCCATTAAGAAAATGCTCTCGCCGGTACTCGATTTCGAGCGGCGCTCCGCGACGGAACTCTACTCCGAATCGCTGCCGCCGGCAGTCCAACAGGCGATCAAGGACAAGCGCGTGACGGAAGGCATGAACCACGATGAGGTCGTGATGGCCATGGGACGCCCGCAGCACAAATCGCGCGAGACCAGGGACGGAATGGATTTAGAAGATTGGGTCTACGGAACCCCGCCCGGCAAGATCACCTTCGTGACCTTCAATGGCGACAAAGTCATCAAGGTCAAAGTGGACTATGCGGGTCTGGGCACCGAAGTACAGGACCAGCCGGTCCCTCGATAACCCACGCATTGAGCGGCAACAACTCCCCTACTGCGCGTGGCGCCGATTGCGCTACTGCGCGTCAGGCAGCACGAACAGGTACGACGTCAAATGATCCAGGTCCGTGGGTGAAAGCTTGTACGGCGGCATAATCGAGCCCGGCGACAGCTTCTGCGGATCGGCGAAATGCTGCTCAGTCCAATCACGCGCGCGCCGCCTGGAAAGACCATTCAATGGCGGCCCAACCGTAACGCCGACGCCATTGACCATATGGCAAGCGCCGCAATGATTGGTCTGGTAAACGGCCGCACCCTGCACGGCAAACTCGGGCGCGTACTGAAACGCCGTGGCGCTATCCGGATTGAGTTTTCCCAGAAACGCCGCCAGCGAGTTCCATTGGGCATCGGTGAGCTGGGCGGCACTTCCCGCCTCTTGCTTGAAGTGACTGAGCATCCAGGCGACGTCTTTGCGGGCCGAGATATGGCTCAAGTCCGGACCAGCGGTCGCGCCGCCCTGGCCGGTGGAGTGGCAGCGCGCGCAATTCGCCTGGCGAAAGTATCCCACCGCCGCCAGATCGTCCGGCGAGAGTTGCAACCACTCGGTAGGCTCGGAGTAATCCACTGCGACAGTTCGCGCTTCCTTCGGGGTGGTAACAACCGCGGCCACGGTTAACCCGGTCCAGCCAATGGCGGCCAAAATGACCAGCCCGAATGCGAAAGTGCGGCGCGTGAGACGCACCATTTGCCCGCGATCGATGAACGGCACCAGCACCAGCGCCAGGACCGCCAAGCCCGGCAACACCACACTGCCCACCACTTCCAACGGCCCATTGAAGAACTTCAGCGTTTGGAAGAGGAACAGGAAATACCATTCCGGCCGCGGGATGTATGCCGTGTCAGTCGGGTCGGCCATTTTTTCGAGCGGCACGTGCACCACTACCGCCATGATGAACAGGATCGAGAAAGCGATGAAAATCGCCACCGTGTCTTTGAAGACCTGCTCCGGGTGAAACTTCTTCTTCGGCACGAGTTCATCGCCCGGTGCAGGCGCCACACCATGCTTCCGAACCAGGTAGACATGGCCTGCGATGAGCAGTGCTGTGGCCGGCGGCAGCAGCAGCACATGCAGCGCGTAAAACCGCGCAAACGTCACGACTCCAATGGAGCCTTGCCCTCCCAGGAAGCGAAGCAGATAAGAGCCGAGAGGAGCGTTCGAAGCAATCTGCGTGGTCACTACTGTTCCCCAATAGGCGCGGTTGTCCCAGGGAAGCAGATAGCCGGTCAGCCCGAAAGCGAGAGTCAGCAGCAGCAGCACAACGCCGACCAGCCACGTAGTTTCGCGCGGCTTCTTGTATGCGCCATAGAGAAATACCTGGGCCAGATGCAGCCCCACCACCACGATGATCATGCTGGCGCCCCAATGGTGCAGGCCGCGAATGAGCCGGCCGCCGGTGACCTCAGTCAGAATATAGCGGAGACTATCGTATGAATCGCCCGGTGTCGGGGCGTAGTTAAAAGCCAGCAGAATTCCCGTGAACGCCTGAACAAGGAACAAAAATAGCGCGACGCTCCCCAGCACCTGGTGCCAACCGCTCGAGGCTGGAATATCTTCATATAAAAAATGGCGGATCGCTCCGGCAATCCCAGTGCGATTCTCTACCCAGTCGCCGCAAGATCGCAAATGTCTGATCATGCATGCTCCGACGATTGGCGAAGCTGGCCGATCAACAACGAATTGCCTTCCACTTTCGTTTCAAAACGATCCAGCGGACGCGGGGCTGGGCCAGAGACCACTTTGCCGTCCATCGAAAAGACAGATGTGTGGCAGGGGCAAAGGAAATCCTTCGCGGCACCGTCCCAATGGTAAGCGCAGCCCAGATGGGTGCAGCGTGGGCCGAAGGCAACAATCTGGTTGTCGGGCATCTTCACCACCCAGGTTGTGCTCTTCTCGTTCTGCACTCTCCAGCCGTCTTGAAAATCGCGCTGGAAAGACATCTCTACGGGTTGGTTGGGCTCCAGTTTGGATATGTCGCCGACCTTGATCCACTGGCTTCCCTTTTTGGATTTGACCGGCGCGAAAAGATAGGCTATAGCGGGGATTGCGAGGGCCGCGGTAATCAGCCCCATCATTCCGTTGATGGCGCCGACGTAGAACCTTCGGCGCGTGGTGCCTATTTTAGGCATCGTGGCCACGTCTTGCATGTTCTTCATGCTAGTTCACAATTCTCCGCGATTGTGTCGCCAAATTGTACAGAGTTTGCAAAACCAAATCCCAGGTCATCACCCTAAAGGATCATTCGAATCAGATTAGCACGCAAGGGGCGCCATTTGGGCTCGGCTTCACCTTCCCGAGCGGCCACTCGGCACGTATCTGCGAACTGCTCCGGAGCAGAGCGCTACTGGAGTTCTTTGCTGTTGACCGTAGCCGGCTCGGGGCCGTAATTCTCGCGGATGACCATGGACTGATCCGAAAAAAAGGTTCGGCTGCCGGTGGAGTTGTACGCCGTGGGAATGGCGTTGATGAGGTACCCGCTCGGATTCCCCGTCAAGGTGAACTTATAGCCGCCCTTCTCACCCTTCGCCAGCACCGGGTCAATCAAATCGGCAGAGGCGGGACTTGGCGCGCCGCTGGCCGGCGGCCCTAATTCCGTAAGCGAAGTGGCATAGCGGCCATACTGCGACTGGTATTGCACCTGGGCAGTGTGAATGGTCTGCACGGCCTTGATCGCGGCAGTCTCCTGCGCATACATCTTGGCGCGATTCAGTTTCGGCAGAGCGATCGTGATGATGATCAGGATGATCGCAATCACGATCAGCAATTCGATGAGGGAAAATCCGCGCCGCCTTCGGAAATCTAACATACGGTTCACTTCTATCTTATGACGCATCATTGGCCCGCAGCGTTGAGAAAGTTCTGCGACTTCACCAGCGCGTCGATTGCCGTGAGCCTGCGCCAGAATTCGTGCAACAGGCTCAGCCGCAAGGCATTGGGTCCATCCGAGAGGGCCTTTTCGGGTGCGTCGTGGACCTCCACGAAAACGCCGTCCACGCCAACGGCCACCGCCGCGCGGGCCAGCGGCTCGATGAATTCCGGCTGACCTCCCGATGCGCTTCCCGCTCCGCCGGGCAACTGTACGCTGTGGGTTGCGTCAAAGACCACGGGCCATCCGGCCTTCTTCATGATCGGCAGCCCGCGCATATCTACCACCAGGTTGTTATAGCCGAACGACGAGCCGCGCTCGGTCAGCACCACTCGGGAATTCCCCGTGGAAGCGACTTTTTCCGCCGCACGCGCAATATCATGCGGCGCCACAAATTGCCCCTTCTTGATGTTGATGATCCTGCCGGTGCGCCCCGCCGCCAGCAGCAGGTCGGTCTGGCGGCAAAGAAAAGCGGGAATCTGCAGGATGTCTGCCACCTCGGCGGCTGGTTCGGCCTGGTGCGACTCGTGGATATCCGTGAGGATTGAAAAGCCTTCGGCTCTCAGTCCCCCCAGGATGCGCAGCCCTTCCCGCAAGCCTGGACCGCGATAGGCCTCGCCGCTCGTGCGGTTGGCTTTATCAAACGAAGCTTTGAACACGAATTCGCCAACGGCCTCGCGAATGCCGCGCGCCATGCGGTGAACGTGCTCTTCGCTTTCAATAACACAGGGCCCGGCGAGCAGCACCAGCGGTTTGCCGGCGCCGAACGCCGAATACTCAATTGGCACGCGAGTACTGCGGCTCCTGTTGCCCGGCGTGGCGCTGTTTTCGCTGTTCGCGTCGTTCGCGGGCGGCGCCAATGAATGCCTTGAAGAGCGGATGCGGCTCCATGGGTTTGGACTTGAATTCGGGATGGAATTGGCAGCCGAGGAACCAGGGATGATCCGCGATCTCGCAGATCTCGACATAGGTCTGGTCGGGTGTCTCACCGGTGATGCGCAGACCGCCCGCTTTCAGGCGCTCTTCGTATTCCCGATTGAATTCGTAACGATGGCGATGCCGCTCGCTGATTTCGCGCGTGCCGTAGGCATCATAAGCAAAGCTGTTCTCCGCCAGCCGGCAGGGCCAAGCGCCCAGCCGCATGGTGCCGCCCAATTCATCGACACCCTTTAATTCGCGCAGCTTGAAAATTACGCGGTGCGGCGTCCCGGGATTGAATTCAGTGGAATCGGCATCTTCCAAGCCGCAAACGTTGCGCGCATATTCGATCACCAGCGTCTGCATTCCCAGGCAGATGCCGAAATATGGAACCTTGTGCTCACGCGCATAGCGGATGGCGTTCAGCATGCCGTCAATGCCGCGCTTCCCGAAGCCGCCCGGCACCAGAATGCCGTCATAGCCTTCCAGTTGCTGTTCCCAATCCGGACCCACGACGCCCTCGGCCTCAATCCAGTGAATGTTGACTTTGAGTTGATGGGCGAGCCCACCGTGCAGCAGCGCTTCTTTCAGGCTCTTATACGAATCTTCGTATTCAACGTACTTGCCCACCAGCCCGATGCTGACTTCGCCGCGGGGATTCTGCATCCTCTCCAGCATGGCAGCCCACCGGCTGAGATCGCGCGGCGCCGCGTCAATGTTCAGAAGCCGCAGTGCGATCTCATCCACGCCTTCACCGGCGAACATGATGGGCACTTCGTAAACAGACTTCACGTCGCGCGCCGTCACCACGGCCTTCACGTCCACATCGCAGAACAGCGCGATTTTTTCTTTCATCTCCTGCGGGATGAAGCGCTCCGAACGGCAGAGCAGAATATCCGGCTGGATACCGATGGCGCGCAGTTCCTTGACGCTGTGCTGCGTCGGCTTGGTTTTCAATTCCTGCGCGGCGGCGATCCACGGCACCAGAGTCACATGCACGAAGATGCAATTCTCGCGGCCGTGCTCATGGCGCATCTGGCGGATGGCTTCCAGAAACGGCAGCGATTCGATATCGCCCACCGTGCCGCCGATCTCCGCGATCACCACATCGACATCCTGCGCCACGCGCTTCATGGCAGCCTTGATTTCATTGGTGACGTGAGGAATCACCTGTACCGTCTTGCCTAAATAATCGCCGCGCCGCTCGCGGGCGATGATCTGCTCGTAGATGCGGCCGGAAGTCAGATTGTTGCTTTGCGTGAGGCGCGCATGCGTGAAGCGCTCGTAGTGGCCCAGGTCGAGATCGGTTTCGGCGCCGTCATCGGTGACGAATACCTCGCCGTGCTGGAAGGGACTCATGGTGCCGGGATCGACGTTCAGATAGGGATCGAATTTCTGGCAGGTCACCTTGAGGCCGCGGCTCTCCAGCAGGCACCCAATTGAAGCCGCGGCAATTCCCTTCCCCAACGACGAAACCACTCCGCCCGTTACGAAAATATACTTCGCCACTAAACCTTTTCCCCCTCCATCACTGAGGCTTCAAATAACCTGGACACCCTTTCCAGGTCTTCCGGTGTGTCGACGCCGATCGATTCGTACTCGGTCTCTACTACCCGGATGGCATAGCCGTTCTCGAGCGCGCGCAGTTGTTCCAGACGTTCGGCCTGCTCCAAGGGCCCTACCGGCAGGCTCGAGTATTGCAGCAGAAAGTCGCGCCGGTACACGTAGAGGCCGATGTGTTTGAAGTACGCCGGCATGGCGCCGCGGTCCCGGGCATATGGAATCGGCGAGCGCGAAAAATAAATAGCGTCCCCCTGGTGGTTCGTGATGACCTTGACCACGTTCGGATTGGCCACCTCGCTCGGGTCTTCGATGCGCTTCGCCAAAGTGCACATGACGATTTCGGGATCGTGTACGAGAGGAAGGATGGCGGCATCTATAGCCGCCGGATCGATCAGCGGTTCATCGCCCTGGATATTCAGCACGATTTCCGCGTTCTCGGCGGACGCCACTTCCGCCACCCGGTCTGTACCTGAAGGATGATCGGCGCGGGTCATTCGCACACTCGCTCCGAATTTGCGCGCCGCGGTACAAATGCGTTCATCATCGGTGGCAATGATCGTGCTTGTGGGATATCGGGCCATCGAAGCACGTTCATACACGTGCTGGAGCATGGTTTTCGAGGAAATTTGTGCCAGAATCTTGCCCGGAAAGCGGGAAGACGCCATTCGGGCAGGGATCACGCCCAAGATTTTACGAGGCACAGGCGATCATACCATGAAAAGCTCTATGCTAGACTTGAAAAAGAAGCGCCGGGAAGCTGCAATGCACGTGCCCTCCCACCGTAAGTTATTGTTTTACGGCGCGATTATGGTATCACTGGCCGCGGGTTGCTGGGCTGCTGACAGCCTGTCCGGTGATCAGCGTGTCTCGATCGAGCCACGCCCCAAACCCGCTGTTCATGATGCCGGACCGCGCGCCGCTGATATCCGCATCAACAGCACTCTGGTTCTCATTCCCGTCACAGTCACGGACCCGCTCAACCGGTTCGTTACGGGCTTAGACAAAGAAAACTTCAAAGTTTTTGAGGACAAAAAGGAACAGGAAATCGCCCAGTTCTCAAGTGAGGACGCACCGCTTTCGGTAGGCCTGATCTTCGACTCGAGCGGCAGCATGGGGAGCAAGCTCGCGAAATCACGCCAGGCGGTGGCGCAGTTCTGCAAGACCGCGAATCCGGAAGACGAGTTCTTCCTGGTTTCCTTCAACGACACCGCCAGCCTCGCTCAGAAATTTACTCATAATGTGGACGAGATTCAGAACCGGCTCACCTTCACGCAGTCCAAGGGCAGAACAGCGCTGCTCGATGCGGTCTATCTGGGACTGCACGAGATGAAGTCGGCCAAGAATCCACGCAAGGCACTCCTCATCATTTCGGATGGCGGCGATAACGACAGCCGCTACACCGAAGGCGAGATTAAGAACTTAGTGAAGGAAGCCGACGTCCAAATTTATGCGATCGGAATCTACGAACCGATAGGCGCCCGTTCCCGGACGGCGGAGGAGATGGCCGGCCCGAGCCTGCTCACGGAAATCGCCGAACAGACCGGAGGGCGGCAGTACGCAGTCGAGAACTTGAACGAATTGCCGGATATCGCCACCAAGATAGGCGTCGAGCTTCGCAATCAGTATATTCTGGGCTATTCACCGCAGAACCAGGATCGCGATGGAAAATATCGCAAGGTCCAGGTGAAGCTGGTGCAGCCCCGCGGCTTGCCTCCTCTCCGGGCTTTCTGGAGAATGGGCTACTATGCACCATCGGAATAACGGAATCCTGACCATCGCCTCCCTGGCGCTGCTCCTGGCCGGTGCGACCGGGTTGGCGCAACAGATTCAAGCCCCACAGCCGCCCCAACCGCCATCCGGCGGCGGAGGCGACGAAACCGGCACCGTCTTCCGGGCCAATACACGCCTGGTGGTTCTGCATGTTACCGTGATCGATAAAGGCGGGCACCTCGTCACTACGCTGCCGAAAGACGATTTCCGCGTTTTCGAAAATGGCACGCCGCAGGAGATCCGCACGTTCCGGCAGGAAGATATTCCGGTATCGATCGGGTTGATCATCGACAACAGCGGCAGCATGCGCGATAAGCGCGCGAAAGTCGAGGCGGCCGCGCTCGCCCTGGTGGAAGCGTCCAACAAGCAGGACGAAGTCTTCGTGGTGAATTTCAACGATGAGGCTTTTCTCGATAATCCCCACGGCCGCGATTTCACCAGCGACATCGGAGAAATGAAAGAAGCCCTGACGCGCATTGATTCTCGCGGGGGCACGGCCATGCGGGATGCGATCCGTATGTCGATCGATCACCTCAAAGAAAAAGCTCACAAGGATAAGAAAGTCCTGGTCGTCGTCACAGACGGCAATGACAACAGCAGCATCATCAGTCTGGAAAACCTGGTGAAGGCGGCCCAGCAGAGCGAAGTTCTGGTCTACTCGGTGGGCCTGCTGAGCGATGAAGAGCGGCGCGAAGCCAAGCGCGCCGAGCGGGCATTGCAGACACTGGCGGAAGCCACCGGCGGCGAGGCCTTCTTCCCTAAGGAACTCTCCGAAGTGGACCGCATTGCGCACCAGGTTGCACGCGACATTCGAAACCAGTACACCATTACGTACACTCCCACGAATCAGACGCTCGACGGCACCTACCGCCAGATCAAAGTGACCGTGAACGCTCCCGGCCATCCGATAGTCCGCACACGCAGCGGCTATTACGCCACGCCGGATCAGGCGGGTCCCTCGGCCAGACCGAAGTCCACCCCGTAATGTTCCGCATTCTCTGGAGACTGGCGCGCGGTTACCGCCTGCGGCCGTGGCGCAGTCCGTATTTACGCTGGCGATTAGAAACGTACTGGGGATTACAGTCGGAAGAAATTACCTGTCGGCAGTTCCTGAATTTCATATGGGGCCACCGCAGAGATCTGCGGAGCTATGCGCTTTGGGCCGCGCGGATGGATTCTTTGCGGAGATAACGAAGCCGGGGGATGCGCACCGGTTCGATTCAAGACACAAGCCCCACCGTTTTTTACGACTGGCGGGGCTTGCGCAAACAAAACCTTGCTTTGAAACAACCTTACTTCGCAGGATTGCTCGAAGTGGCAGGAGCGCTGTGCTTCTTGCCTTTGTGGTTCTTCTTAGTCTTCTTCGTCTTGGTGGCGGTGGTGCTGCTGTCAGTCTTCGTAGTGGCGGCGGGCGCGGCGAACATCAGAGGCATGGTCCCAACGGCCAGGGCGATCGCAAGTAAACTCTTTTTCATGTTTTTCCTTTTCTCCCTGCGGGCCTTCGCCCGCTTACAGTTCCATCTTGCGGCAGAGCCGCTCGAAACTCGATAGCCTGCGCAGGCTAATCCGGCTCCCGAATCTGGGGCTAAAGTGGTTAATGTTTATTAGTCTTCGCACATAGCCCATAGCTGGGATATCGATGAAGGCTCGCCGGCGCCATACTGAAATTGCGAACGCCATGCTGCCGCGCCAGACTACGCATCAGAATATCTTCCGTGTCCTGATCGGCGGCTTCGCCCTGGTCATACTGCTGCTCGCAGCGGCCGCGGTGGTGGGAATTCACAATATCCGCTCCATCCAGCAGAACGCCTCCAACCTGGTGCGCGAGCAATCCGTCACCAACCGGCTCATCGATGAATTGCACCGGCAGCAAACCAGTCTGAGCGAAGTCTTTTCGGTGCTGGCGCGCGACCCCGATTCGGTGGACTATGACCGCATCATGAGCCAGCTCGACCAGGCCGACCGCGATATCGACCGCATTTCCGCGGAGGGCTCCCAGACAGCCGAGCATGCCTTGTGGACGCGGTTGAAGGAATCGTCGATGGACTTTTCGCGCGAGGCGCGCCGCCTGCTGAGCGTCGAGAACCCCGAGACGTTCGCCTCACTCGACCTGTTCCGCTACCACGAAAACTTCGTCTCCATCGTGGCCCGCCTGATTGAAGCAGAGTACCGCAAAGTGAATGCGGCGCAGCAGCAGATCAACCGGCGGTCTTCGCGCCTGCTCGATACGTCGTTTCTATTCGCTATCGCGAGCGTATTGCTCGCCCTGATTTTCGCGGTGCTGACGGTGCGGCTGGTTCTGCAGCTCGCGCGCGGCATGGAGTGGCAGGCGGCGGAGCTGGGCCGCGTCTCGTGGCACATGCTGGAAGACCAGGAAAGCACCGCGCGCCGTTTCTCGCACGAGCTGCACGACGAACTGGGCCAGTCGCTCACCGCCATGAAAACGAATCTGACCGCGCTCGGCGCGAACGGCGCTCTCAGCCGTGACCGCTTGTCCGATTGTCTGCGTCTGGTGGATGATGCCATCGGTAACGTGCGTCAGATGTCGCAGCTCCTGCGGCCCACCATCCTGGACGACTTCGGCCTGGAAGCCGGTCTCCGCTGGCTATGCGAGGGGTTCGCAGCCCGCACAGGACTGGCGGTAGATTTCCAATCCAACTACGCAGGGCGCCTGTCCGAAGCGGCCGAGACCCACCTGTTTCGCATCGGGCAGGAGGCGCTGACCAACGTGGCGCGTCATGCCGGGGCAGGCCATGTTCAGATGGAGCTGGAGTCGAGCGGTGAGGAAATCCGTCTGACGGTTGCCGACGATGGCCGCGGCCTTCCGGAGCCCGCCGCCGGTACGCGCGGGCTGGGCATGATTGGGATGCGCGCGCGCGCCCGCAGCGCCGGTGGAGATGTCAGCATCCGCTCCGGTTCTGGCACGGGTGTTGTAATTGAAGTACGGGTTCCGATCCATCATGAAACGCATCCGTATCCTGCTGGCTGACGACCATGCCGTGGTCCGGCAGGGCTTTAAGATGATTCTCAGCGCACAGCCCGATATGGAAATCGTGGGCGAAGCGGGCAACGGCCGGGAAGCCGTGGAATTGGCGGAGCAGGCCCGCCCCGATGTGGTGGTAATGGATGTGGCCATGCCGGAGTTGAACGGCATCGAGGCTACTCGCCGTATGGGCGCATCCACGCCGCACACGCGGGTGCTGGCGCTGAGTATGCACAAGGATTCGGTCTACGTGCGCGAGATTCTGCGCGCCGGCGCGCGCGGATATCTGCTCAAGGATTCAGGCGCCGAGGACCTGGTCTCCGCCGTGCGCGCCATAGCCGCGGGCGAAGGCTACATCAGCCCTGCCGTTTCCGATGCGGTGCTGGACGATTATCGTCGTCACGTGACCAACCCGATCGATCTGCTCACCAGCCGCGAGCGCGAAGTTCTGCAAATGCTGGCCGAAGGCAAGACCAACAAAGAGATCGCCGGGGTGCTCAACCTGAGCGTCTACACAGTGGATGCGCATCGCGGCCGCATCATGGAAAAGCTGAACATCCACAGCATCAACGAGCTCGTCCGCTTCGCCGTGCGCAATGGCTTGATCGATTGATGCGCGCCGATTCGCGAGATCGTTCGCCTACCGCTTTAATGCCAGGGAGAGGCCATCTCCCATGGTCGTCATGGTCAGCCACACCCGGTTGTCTTCGTGCAGCATGCGGTTGAAGGCACGGATCGCGACCGTGTCGGCATCGTGGACGGCCGAATCAATGACACGGCCATGCCACAAAACGTTATCAATCGCAATTACCCCGCCCGGCCTCACGAGCTGAAGCGCACGCTCGTAATAGTTGGCGTAGTTTTCCTTATCGGCGTCAATGTAGGCGAAGTCGAATGCGCCGGCCTGGCCTTCGGCGATCAGCGCGTCGAGCGATTCAACGGCGGGCGCAAGGTGCAGCTCAATTTTGGCCTCCACGCCGGCCTCGCGCCAGGTGCGGCGGGCCGTGCTGGTGTACTCCGCGCTGCGGTCGCAAGCCACCACTTTGCCGCCATCGGGTAACGCCAGCGCAACCCAAGTGGAACTGTAGCCCAGAAAGACGCCCACTTCGAGCGTCTTCCGCGCCCCCAGCAGACGCACCAGAAAATGCAGGAACTGGCCCTGCTCCGGAGACGTTTGCATAGTGGCTTGCGGATGATTCTCGCTCGTCTCGCGCAAGCGCCTCAGCGCCTCGGGTTCGCGCAGTGTGATGCCGCGGATATATTCCGCGAGTTCGTCTGTAATTGGAGTGTGAGTCCTGGACATTTCGGCACCAACGATTCTATCGCGGCCTTAAAACGCGAAGAACATCCCGGCAGCGGCACCGGCCATGATTACGACGGTTAGCCATCCCAGGATGCGCAGGCTGAGCGGATTCACACGGTCACCCATCACTTTGGGATCACTGGTCAGCAGGACCACCAGCACAATCAGCGGCGGCGCCAATACGCCATTCGCGACGGCCGCCCAGAACAGCATCTTCACGGCGTCAACGTGCAAATAATCGAGTGCCAGCCCGAGTGATACGGCAGCGGCCAGCACGGCATAGAATTTCGGCGCCAGTCGAGGCTTGTGCTCGAGGGATCCGCTCCACGCCATCGCTTCCGCAATGGCATACGCGCACGAGCCCGCCAACACAGGAATGCCCAGCATGCCGGTGCCGATCAAACCGAAGGTGAAGAGCCAGTAAGCACCATTACCCGCCAGCGGCCGCAGAGCCTCAGCCGCCTGGCGGGCCGTTGCTACGTGCGTCTGGCCGTGGACGTGCAAAGTCGCCGCGGTCGTCAGGATGATGAAGTACATCACGACATTCGAGAAGAACATGCCGGTGATCACGTCATTGCGGGAGCGTCGCAATTCTTCATCGCTCGCGCCGCGCCTCTGGGCCACTGTGCGGCGGCCTTCAGCACGCTCTTCCTCCACTTCTTCGGCGGCCTGCCAGAAGAACAGGTAGGGCGAGATGCTGGTTCCCAGAATGCCTACCAGAACGGCGAGATAATTTCCCGACCATTGGATATCCGGCACAAAAGTGCTGCGCAGGATGACTTTCCAATCCGGCTCCGCGATAAACGCCGTAACCACGTAGGCAAGCAGCGCCAGCGTCAGCCATTTGAGCACGCGCGCCATGGTGCGATAAGAAGTCTGAAACAGCAGTAGCACGATCAAACCGGCGTAGAGCAGCGGCCACCAATACGAACCGATGCCGGTCACCATGTGGCTGGCTTCCGCGATGCCGCCCAGATCCGCGCCGATGTTGATCACGTTCGCGGTCACCAGCAGCAGGCACGCTCCCCACAGCACCCACCGTGAATAGCGCCGCCGAACCGCCGCAGCCAGGCCCATGCCGGTTACCATTCCGAGGCGCGCGCACATGGATTGCACGGCGGACATGAGAGGAAAGGAAAAGAGTGCAGTCCACAGCGGTCCGTAGCCAAAGGCTGCGCCGGCTACTGAGAAAGTAGCGATGCCGGACGGGTCATCATCTGCAGCGCCGGTAATCAGTCCAGGCCCGAGCTGCCCGAAGAAATCCCGCACCGGCGTGCGCGCAGTCGATTTTAAGTCGGCTTTGGCAGGCTTCTCCACCGTCACCGCATTCTATCGGTTCCGGAGCCCGTGAGGTGATAGTACGATTCCACACGGCCACTTCTTCTCGCCCTCAGATCATACACATTTAGCCAAACCAGCAGCGGAGAGGTTCCGGGCTCCGAACGCCGCCGGTTGATTCTGGAAGGGTACAACACTCATCACGCTGCGCCGAACAGGAAGTTTTAGCGACTTGCGATGAGCCGTTACGCTTGTCTGGAGATTCTACCGTCGGCGTACAGGCGCAATTTTTCCCCGCGCCAATCTACGCTTGTGCCGAAGATCCCGCCCAACCAGACGGCGAATCCGAACAGGTCACGCGCGGGAATCAGCCAGCACAGGCGCCACACCTTGCGATCACGAAGCACGCCGGCGCCCACCGCCAGCGCCGCCAGTATCCGCACAGCCAAAGCCGCGCCGCCCACCCACCACAGGCGCGCCGCAAAGGCCACCAACGACCAGAAGACGGCATGCGTGGTCAGGTATCCATAGTAGCCCGAGCGCCGCGAGACGCGGATGGTCCGCGACCAGCGCAGTTGGTGACGCCAGACCTGTGACCACCCCACGCTCCCCAGATTCGTCTCCACGACCGCGGGCGCAAAAACGATCCCGTATCCGAGTTGGCTGATGTTCCGGCCCAACTGGTAATCATCCGCCAGAAAGCCGGCAATCGCTTCGAAGCCGCCCGCCTCGCGCAGCGTGGCCGCGCGGAAAGCCATCGTGGAGCCCAGCGCGAAACCGCGCATACCCAACAGGCGCGCCACCAGCACACTGGGAGCAAACTCAGTAGCGATGCCGAGCGCTTCCCATTGCGCCGGCCACGAATCAGCGCCTGCCCGGTAGAGGCACGTCACCAACCCCACCTTCGGATCTTCGAGCGGGGCAGCCACGGCGCGCAAGTAACCGCGCTCGACAACGATATCGCTATCATTCACCAGCAGCAGCGGATGGCGCGCCTGCCGCGAGAGCTCTGCCAGCACGCCTGCTTTGGTGTTGGGCACATCCGTTGAGACGGCCACCACGCGCATGGGAATCGCGGGGAATTCGCGCTGAAGACGCTCGATGTCCGTGAGCGCCGCGTCGCGCGGATCACTGACTCCGAACAGAATTTCAAACTCGGAGTAATCCTGCTCCGCGTGGGAGCGAATGGCCTGGTAGAAACGCGGGTCCCTGCCGTGGACAGGCTTAAGGATAGAAACCGCCGGCTCGCGGCCCGCCGCCGTCACCGAAGCCTGCCGCTTACGCCATTGACGCCAGCGAAGCGCCGCTATCAGGGCCAGCAGGTAATACGCCGCCGCCGCGAGCGCCGGAACGGCCAGCCATTTCACAAGGAAACCAGGATGACGCCGCAGATCACCAACGAAGCGCCGGCCCATCGCAGCCAGTTCACGTGCTCCTTCAGCACGTACTTGGCAAGCACGGTTTCGAGAACATACGTGATGGCCGTCGCCGGAACCGCGAAGCTAAGATCTTCAAACGTCAATAGCCGCATGTAGGCAAAAAAGGAGATCGCCATGGCAATTACCGCGCCGATGACGTACCGGTTTTGCGCCAGCAGTGCCGCTGCCCTGCCCAGCGCACCGGGACGAAAATCGCGAATCTCGCCGTGATGCCGCATCCCAAGAGCTTCGAGCACCTCGCCCACAGTTGTGGACACTACCACGATGCCGATGAGCAACCACTTCATTGTCCCGCTCCCGCGCCCTTCGTCAGCGGCTTGCCGGTCTGCGGCGCGCTGCCCACACCGACCAGCGCGACGCCTGCCATGATTAGCGCGATCCCCGCCCAGCGCTTCGCGGTGATGTGCTCGTTGAGCAGCACCCTTCCAACCAGCGCCACGAGCACGTAGCCGACGGCGGTCACCGGCACTACATAACTCAGATCCGCCCAACTGAGCATTGCCATGCGCGCGGTCATCCACAGAATCAACAGTAGAATGCCCAAAGCCACCCAAGGTTCGAACAGCGCGGTGAGATAGGAAAGGGGAGTGGGTAGACGCGCCGGCAGGCCCAGTTTCAGGAAGAAATTCCCAAACACATTACTCAGTACGACGAGTACAGCGAAAATCCACGTCTTCACGCGCAGGCGCGCGGATTCGGAGGGCATTCGGCGGCCGTCAGTCTCCCGAACCGGCCCCGAGCGGCGCCGATTCCGGAGCTGCCTTATTTGCAGCCACAAACTTCTTCCGCTTGGAGCGCAGCGCCATGTATTCCCGCGCTTCCTTCGTCAAGCGCTTGCGTTCGTGGCTGTCGAAAATAGCTTTGCGCACGATGCGCCACACCACCCGAGGCCGGAAAAAGTATTCGCCGTAGAATCGCTCCACCCATTCCACCAGCTCTGCACGGTCCAGCCCCGGATAAATCACGTTGGGAAGCTGGTGGCCGCTCTCGTCAGTCATCGAGTCGATGGTGATGAGGTTGTTCTTCTTGACGTAGTCGTAAAACTCGGTGCCGGGATAAGGGTGAGCGATCGAAACCTGAATGGTCTCGGTATCCAGACGCTTGGCAAAATCAATGGTCCGGCGAATGCTCTCGCGCGATTCGCCCGGCAGCCCGATGATGAAATCGCCATGAATCGTGAGCCCCAGCTTCTTGCAGTTGGCGGTGAAGCGCTGCGCCATATCTACGGTCGCGCCCTTCTTGATGTTCTTCAGGATCTGCGGATCGCCCGATTCGTAACCTACGATCAGCAGCCGGCAACCGGCCTCCTTCATCGCCTTGAGCGTGTCGTAATCGGTAGTGACGCGCGACGTGCAGGACCATGTGAACTTCAGCGGCTGAAGCTTCTTGCACAGCTCAATCGTGCGCTCCTTGCGGTAATTGAACGTGTCGTCATCGAAGAAAATTTCTTTGATGTTCGGAAACTGTTCGAGCGCGTACCGCACTTCGTTGGTCACATCATCACTGGAGCGCAGCCGCCAGCGATGGCCCGAATGCGTTTGCGGCCACAGGCAGAACGTGCACATCGCCGGGCAGCCGCGCGAGGTGTAGAGCGAAATGAAAGGATTGAGCAGGAAGGGCACGTTGTAGCGCGTGATGTCGAGATCGCGCTTGTATACTTTCGTGACCCACGGGAGCTCATCGAGATTCTCGATCACCGGCCCTTCCGGGTTGTTGACGACGTGGCCGTTCTTGCGGAAACTCACGCCCGGCAGTTCTTCGAGCGGCTTGCCCTGCGCATATCCGGCGATCTGGTAATCGAATTCGCGGCGCACCACAAAATCGATCGCGCTTGTGCCGAGCAGCGTTTTCTCCGGCTCAATCGTAACCGGCGGGCCGACGAATGCCACCCGCAGTTTCGGATTGGCATCTTTCATCATCTCCGCCATCTTTACGTCCACATGAAAACCGGGAGTGGACGTGTAGAGCACGAGCAGTTCGAAATCCCTGGCCATCTCCACCGTCTGCTCGATGGAGATTTTGTGCGGCGGGGCGTCCACGACTTTGCTGTCCGGCAGCATTCCGGCCGGATAGCACAACCATACCGGATACCAGTACGATTCGATTTCACGCGACGCCGGCCATCGGGAACTGGCGCCCCCATCGAACCCTTCGAAAGACGGTGGATTCAGAAACAGTGTTCTCATGTGTTCTTTCCGCGCGCCGTATCACCCAGCGGCGCGTCTACTGGCCGTTGCCCAAAGCCAGGCCGTCCCGATTCGGATGTTCGAGGGCGAAATTGCTGAAATCGATCGTCAATTCCGCTTTCCCCACGATCCGTGTATCCACTACGCTTTGCATCTGGCGCGGCACCGAGATTCCGTCCACAATCTCGTAGGTGCGCACAAACTGAACCTTCTTCAGGAAAATCGAAGGACTCTTCACAAGCCGTCCGGATTCCTGTAAGCGCAGGTAGGTGGTCGAATCAATCCACACTTCCCCTTTGAAGAGACCAACCTGCTTCTTTCGCGGAGTTACCTGGAAGACGTATACGGTGCGGCCGTCAAGTTCATTCGCGCCTTTGTATTTGAATTTGTAATTCTCCGGCGTAACCGCCAGCGCCGGGTTTTGCGTCTGCTGCGCTTGGGCTTCGGCCGTGAGATACCGGGCAATCACCTGGCTTTTGACGGTTCCGTCGCCCTCGAACCGCAGCCGCTCATAAGTGATCCGGCCCAGGGAAGAAATGCGGCGCAGCGCATACAATCGTCCGTGTTTTTTCAAACGGGGAAGAGAGGCGTCGATTTCGACATCCATGGACGAGCCGGCGAGGGAGCGAGCGTCAGTCTGCTCAGCCGCGCAGTAATTGCGGACGATGACATCTGGCGTCGCGCCGGCGGGTTCGGCGACGGCGCACGCACAGGCACTCACGAATAAAAACGGAATCCAAAACTTCAATGAATAGACCCGAGCCTCAACAATTTGAATTCAGCACAGAATACTTGAGTCTAGCAAGGGAAAGCACTTCCGGGCAATGTCTCGCTGACCGGCGAGTCAGCACGCGCGAGAGGTGCGAGGTCGGAATGACGCGCGAATTACCCTCCCCGGCTGAAAGAAAAACCGCATCGGAATGCCCCCTAGACGTTTGGGGTTATTTCCGATGCGGCTCGCCCAGGTAGGGCGGGGGTCCGGCGTCGGGCCACCTGGTTATGAATACTTTCAGTCCATTCCTGGTCAGGTCCGCGTCCTAATTTTCCTTACCAGAAACGCCAGGCAACTACCGCTACCTTTCGGAACCCCCTGGAGAGATCGTATGAAACCGTCTGACAAAAAACCCCTCTGCAGCAACCAAACAAGGGAAAACTAGTGAGCTAAAATTCTTGCAAAACATCGGCTCCCGCAAGCACGCTGTC
This sequence comes from Bryobacteraceae bacterium, assembly GCA_035550475.1. GTDB lineage: Bacteria > Acidobacteriota > Terriglobia > Bryobacterales > Bryobacteraceae > DASZPB01. The sequence goes on from DASZPB010000042.1 coordinate 176,602, forward strand.
TCTTCGGCCCACTTTTCTTCCGCCTGCCTGTTGCAGCAGAGGGCAGGTTTGAAAAGTTACTTCGACAATTCATCACCATGATTAGCAATCAGCCCGCCATGTGTCAATCGTTTTCAACCCGTTTTGAATCAAATATCTTCTGTGAAATTAGGGACACGCGGTGTGGACCTGTGGGCGGCCTCTGTGTCGCTATGACACAATCGAGAAGATGAGTTCCCAACGGCTGGCCGCGATGCTGGCAGCGGCGTGCTGCTGCGTCCCTCTGATGGCCCAAAGCGCGCCGGCGCCTGACGCAGTCACGGTTCTCACCGAGCATCCCCGGTTGCTGCTACGGCCCGCCCGTCTGCGCCTGCTGCGCCGCGAACGGGAACGCCAGACGACGCGCTGGCAGCAATTGGAGACGCTGCTGGCCGGCAATGCCCCGATGCCCGAGCCCGGATTTGCCCAAGCGCTGTACTACCAGATCGCCGGCAATGCCGATGCGGGACGCAAGGCCGTTGCCTGGGCGCTGGGTCCGGGTAAGGATCTTCGTCAACTGGCCCTCGTATTCGACTGGTGCCAGGATCTGCTGAGTGAGGCGCAATCGCGCACCCTGGCGGAGCGTCTGGAGCAAGGCATGGCGCAAACCGCGGGCGATCACAGCATTCCCGCCGTGCGCTCGCGCGTGCTGGCGGCCGTGGCGTTATTCGATCACGTGCCGCGCACACCCGGCCGCGAACTCGATCACGATATCCACCAGTGGTGGGCCGGCCAGATCGTTCCACAGCTCGCCGCGGGCCATGACGTGATTCCGCGTGACGATGCCTATGCACTCTTCGAGCTGCTGCACGTCATCCGCGACAGCACTGACCAGGATCTGCGCGAAGCCTGTCCGCGCTTCTTCGAAGATTTCCCCATCGAGCATCTGCTGAGTTACTACCCGGCGCCTTTCCAGGGTTCGGAGAATGATTTCCACATCGGCATCATGGCCAAGCCAGGCGAGCCTGACTTGCGCGTCGCTGCCCTTTCTCGCGCCGCCGAACTCGAGATGGTCGCTTTCGATACCAATGCTCCGCAGAGCCAAGTGCTGCAAGGCTGGCTCATGCATGACCATTTCATGCTGCGCGGAACTTTTGGTGCTCCCTATGAGTTTCTCTGGGCCAATCCGTATCAGCCCGGCCTGAGCTACTATCACGTGCCGCTGGTCTATCACAATCCCGACTTCGGTCGTCTATTTGTCCGCTCCAGTTGGGACGATTCCGCCACATGGTTCGGCTATTTCGATGGCGTCGCGCAGCTATTCCAGAATGGCCGCGGCACGGTGCTCAATCCGCGGCTTGCCCAGAAACCGCTCTCGCTCACCGAAGCCATCATCTTGCTCGGGCAAAACCTGGGGCCGTTTCAGTTGAAGCTGCAGGAAGATGAACCGGTATTCCTCGTCGGACTCCAGCCGCGGCAAACCTACGAAGTGGAAATCGACGACGAAGAGATGTACGAAGCCGCCACCGATCCCGGCGGCATTCTGGAACTGGAGCTACCGCCCGGTAAACAAGTGGGCGTGCGCCTGCGCGTTGCGCCTAAAACCGCGGCATCGAAGCCGTCTCTCTAAGGCAGCCAATCTTTTTTGTGCGTAGCCCCTAATATGCCCAGCGCCAGAGACTGGCGCCGACCGTGTATCCCGCACCCACAGCCGCGAACAGCACGATATCGCCCTTCTTCAACCGGCCCTGTTCCAGCGCATCGCGCGTGGCGAGCGGTATAGTGCCGGCCGTAGTGTTGCCGTAGCGATCAATATTGATCAGCACTTTTTCCGGCGCGATCTCCAGGCGCTCAGCCGCGGCCGTGATGATGCGGCGATTGGCTTGGTGTGGAACCATCAGCGCGATATCGGCGCCGGTGAGATGATTGCGTTCGAGCAGGTCGCGGCACACCTCAAACATCTTCCGCACCGCATACTTGAACACCTGCTGGCCTTCCTGATGCACGAAATGCTGCCGCCGGTCCACGGTCTCATGGGAAGCCGGCAGACGGCTACCGCCCGCGGGCATGCACAGGAACTCGCCGCCCGATCCGTCAATCTCACCCAGAAAGTCGATGAACCCGGCGTCGCCATCCCCTTCATCCGCCGCTTCTAGCAGCATGGCTCCGGCGCCATCGCCAAACAGCACGCACGTGGAACGGTCGGTGTAGTCGAGTATCCGGCTCATGGTGTCCGCGCCAATCACCATGATCCGCTTGTGTACACCGCCCGCTACCAGGTGGGCGCCGGTGGTGAGGCCGTAAACAAACCCCGAGCAGGCGGCCACCAGGTCAAAACCCCATGCGCCAACCGCACCGATGCGGTTTTGTACGAGGCACGCCGTGGAAGGAAACAGCATATCCGGAGTTACTGTGCAGACGATGATCGCGTTCACATCCGTTGCTTCGATACCACGAAACGCCAGGGCGCACCGGGCGGCCTCTACAGCCATGTCCGAAGTGGCTGTATTTGCGTCCGCAATATGGCGCTCCCGGATTCCGGTGCGCGTTATGATCCACTCGTCGCTGGTGTCAACCAGCTTTTCCAAATCCTGATTGGTAAGAATGCGAGGAGGCGTATAACAACCGACTGCGCTGATCTTTGCTTTTTGCAATTTTCGAATATTCCTTAAGCCATCAGGGTACCGTATCCGGGCGCAGGAGTGCGCGTCCTGCTTCGCCCACCCGCGGCAGTTGGTGAACGCTTTTCACAAGTGCCGGTTGCCTGATCTGTCGATTGAGCAACGCATGGCGAGAGTGTTCCCGGCGTAACATTTATTCGCGCGGTAGGCAAACGACGCCGGAGGTGTGGTTCGCGCCACCCATCACTTCGCGCTGCAATCAGGTTAGTCGAAGGCAGCATCGAGCACTAAGTATGGGTTAGCATAAGTGCGATGCAGAAACGGAAATGCACCGAAACTCCTTTGGCATCCGTGCAATGGCTCCAAAGAGCTACCAAAAAATAGCCACATTACTTCCGAATTTTTTCCGAAACTTGTAACAAGGAGGGTGGGTTCTATCGTCTAATAGGTAAATCCCCGTTACGACAGCGGGCGCACTCACCCCTATCACCCAAACCGCGCCCGCTTTTTCTTTTGTCTATTCATCGAACAGCCCCTCAAAAAGCACCGTGCTGAGGTACCGTTCCGCGGCGTCCGGCAGAATCACCACCAGTGTCTTCCCGGCAAACTCAGGTAGTTTCCCGAGACGCACCGCCGCAGCCACGGCAGCACCGCACGAGATGCCGCCCAGAATGCCTTCCTCACGAGCCAGGCGACGAGCGGTTTCAATCGACTCTTCATTCGAGACCAGTTCCATGCGGTCCACCATCGAAAGGTCGAGCGTCTCTGGAATAAATCCGGCGCCGAGTCCCTGAATCTTGTGTGGGCCTGGGCGCAGAGGTTGCCCGGCAAGCTTCTGCGTGATTACCGGACTGTTTGTCGGTTCCACGCCAACCGAAAGAATCGGCTTTCTCCTCTGCCGCTTGATGTACCGCGAGACGCCGGTGATGGTGCCGCCCGTGCCGATGCCTGCAACCAGCACGTCGACAGATCCATCCGTGTCGTCCCAAATCTCGGGCCCCGTAGTTTGGAAGTGGATATCCGGATTAGCTTGATTCTTGAACTGTTGCAGTAGAACGTAACGGTCAGGGTCCGAGGCCACCATCTCTTCAGCTTTGGCAATGGAGGCTCCCATGCCTTCCGACCCTTCCGTCAACACCAGGTTGGCGCCCAAGACCCTCAACACTTTGCGCCGCTCGATCGACATGGTCTCCGGCATGGTCAGCGTTATCGGATAGCCGCGCGCCGCGGCCACGAAGGCTAACGCGATGCCGGTATTGCCGCTGGTGGGTTCAATTAACTCCTTACCCGGCTTGAGAACGCCCCGCCGCTCCGCGTCCCACACCATGGCCGCGCCGATCCGGCACTTCACTGAATGGGCCGGATTGCGGCCCTCCACTTTCGCCAGAATGGTGGCGTGTGCCCCGTCTGTGATGCGGTTCAAGCGAACCAGAGGCGTGCCGCCAATACTTAGCGAGTTATCGTCGAAAACTCTCAACTCAGATCTCCCAGTTCAGTACGTACTTGTTCTGCTTTTCAGACCATTCCCGGATCAGCTCCGCGAACGTGGTCCGGTCGATGATCTCTGAGACCGCTTGATCCACCCGCTGCCAGGTGGCCGTGAAAGGCGTATCGGCTCCTTGCCGGTTGCGCTTCTTGCCGGTTTGCGGGCCTTCGACGAATCGCAGAACTTCTCCAAGAGTCAAAACGTCCGCCGGACGCGCCAGCAGATAGCCGCCCTCGGCGCCGCGTCGTGATTCGACAAAGCCACCCTGTTTCAAGCTGGCAAGAATTAGTTCCAAAAATTTTTGTGGAATCTTCTGCCGCCGCGCGATATCGGCGATCTTGACGGGCTCGCCGGCACGTTGCGAAGCCAGGTCAAAAATCGCTTGCAGCGCGTATTCACCCTTTACAGAAATGTTCATTGGGACCGGATTGGGGAAACCCTGAATCCAAGTAGAGATTGTAGGCTATGGGGCGGAGGCGTGCAATCCGGGCCGTGCGGAAGTGACCTCGAAGTGAGTGCGGAAAAGAATAGAAACTAAGAAGGCGCGCTGGCCTCGGGGAAAGGCCGGCGCGCCCCAGGGGGAGGTCAGAAGTTAAAGCGTAATTGGAATTCCAGGCGCCGGTTGTTGGCGGAAGATCCGCCGGGACCACCGCGGCCGCCTCCAAATCCGGTCGAAACGCTGGTGGGCTCACCGAACAGCGGAGAAGTGAGGCTGCCCTGATATCCGCTCGGATTCACATGGTTCAGAATGTTGTTGGCGGAAACCGAGATCGTGAAGTTGTAACGATGCGAATTGGCTCCGCCACCGCCACCGAAGAACCCGCCTCGGCCACCACCGCCACCGCCCATTCGCATGCCACCGCCACCGCCACCGCCGCGACGGCCACCGCCGCCGCCGCCGAATCCGCCGCCACCACCAGCACCGCGACCCGCGCGACCGCCGCGCGGTTCACCGAAGCCGAAGGTGCGGCTGACGCGAAGATTAATTGTGACCGAACCGGCGCTAGTCAGGTAGTTGCGAGGGACCAGAATTTGTCCCGGAATCGGGTCGGTATCGAAGGCGCCAAATTGAGTGATTTTCACGCTGGGACGCGACAGGTCTGTGGCAAATGTGGGCCGGTCATTGAAGAGCGTATCCCCGTTCAGATCGCGGCCGACGGTCAGATTGTAAGGAGCACCAGACTGGAGAATCACAAACGGGCTGAACTGCAACGCCATCGGTCCCATCACGGAGCCGACCAACTGCACGCGGTGGCGCCGGTCCAGCGTAGACCGTGAGTAGTCCTCTTGGAAGTCGTAGGGATTCGCCGGCGAACCACCTCCGTCGACGTCACTGTTGGCATAGTTCAACGAATAGTTGCCGAATAAAGAGATGCGATTGTTGATCCGGCTGTTGAAGTTGAACATGAACAGATTCTGGTTCATGATGCCGTCCGATTCGTACAGCAGCAGATTGCCCAGCGCATTCCCATACGGCCGCACACCGCTGGTGGGGTCGCTCGGATCATAGGTCCCCGGCAGCGGCGAATTGATGTTGACCGTGCGCAGCAGGTGGAGTCCGTGGGTGTTCGTATACGTGGCGGAGAACGTCGTATTCCAGGGCAACTGCCGTTCCACTCCAATAGCCGTCTCCATCGTGTACGGCGCCCGCAGATCCGAAGAGACTTTGTAGATGTTGATCGGCTGAGCCTCCGCCACCAGCGTCGCAACGGCCGGCACATTCGGGAAAAAGTCCGGATTCTGAACGAGGAACTGTTGCTGGTTGATGCCGTTGAAACGCATGGCCTGCAGCGCTACTGTCTCATCCACGCGGTCATAGAACATTCCAAATCCACCGCGGATAACAGTCTTTTGCCGGCCGTTCTTCGACGATCCGGGCGCCCAGGCAAAACCGAGCCGGGGAGACAGATCGCGCCAGTCGTGAATGTTGGTCTGGGTCTCGTAACGGGCGCCGAGGCTTAATGTAAAGTTCGGCCGCATGCGCCAGTCATCCTGGAAGAACAGACCAATATCTTCCTGCGCGAGCGCAGCCAGCGGATTTCCACCTGCTATCGAAAACTGGCTGGCGCCTCCGCCGAGCGCACGGATCTGATCCGGCGAATAACCGAGGCCTTGGAATAGCAGAGTCCGGCGATATTGTTCGAGCGAGTTGATCGCCTCTGTCATCGGCAATCCGGTTGCCTGATCGATTACCGGCTGGTTGTTGGCGTCCAGCACAGGCGCGGCGCCCACGCCGGCAAACGTAAATGCACCGCCGTAATTCTGCGGCGAATTCTCGGTCAGCGCGTCGCGCCTGGCGCGCACACCAAATCGAATCGTGTGCTTACTGTGCTGGATCGTCGTGTAGTTCTGCAATTCCAGATGGTCGGAGGAGTTATACGAGTGCCCAGTCTGTGAGCCGCCGCCCACAAATGAACCGGCTACGTTGATTTGAGGAATTGTATTATTCCCAAGCTGGTTTGAGAAACTATGCGTGTATTCGAGACGCGTCTCATTGACCGCCTGCCCCATAATGGCAGTCTCGGTTAACTGCAACGTGTGGTCCACACTGTCACTATTTACGCCGAGTTCCGGAAGAGTAAACCCGCCGATTCCGCTGCCCTGCCGGGAACCGGACTCATATTCGTAGCGGCCCGTGAGAGTGTTGTTGGTACTGAGCTGATAATCGATTCGCGGGCTGATCCGCCAGCTCGTATTCGGTGTAACTACCGCCTGCGTGAATGGCTCCGTTAACAGCGACGTCGGATCGAGCACGACCGCGTTCACAATCGCGTTGTCATCCACATCGCGCTTATTGACATCGAGGAAAAAGGATGCGCGCTTTCCCAAAGGACCGCTCAGATAGCCGCCGAAGCGCTTGCTCGAAAAATCCGGCTTGTTGGAGACGAACGGATTGCGCGAATTGAAGTAGCCGTTGCTGTCCTGCAGAAAGAGGCTGCCGCGAAACTGGTCGCTGCCGGGCTTGGTCAGAATCTCAATGCGCCCATAGCCCAAGCGGTCATACTCAGCCGAGAACGGATTCTGGTTGATGCGGATTTCGCGGATGGCTTCCTTCGGAGGCAGATTGCCGCCGCTGAATCCATCGATATAAAGCTGCCCGCCATTAGGACCCGCGGCCGGCCCGGCCAGCGCCTGCAGTGCGTCCTGCAAGTCGTCCGGATCATCCGGCAGCGATTCCAAATCTTCTCCGCGCAGCACCAGTGCGGTGGCATTGTTATCCGGTTCCGTGCTGACTGATGGACCGCCTTCAGCCGCGACCGTTACTTGCTGCCTTTCCGCGCTGACCGTAAGTTCGATCGGGAACTGTACCGCGGCGCCCGCGGTTACATTCACCTGCTTGCTATATGGCGCAAATCCCGGAAACGTTACTTGCACGGTGTACTGTCCTGGAGTAAGTCCGGTGAAAACGTAAGAACCATCGGCTTGTGTGCCAGCCGTCTTATTTACACCCTTCGCGGTCAGAGTAACAGTAGCGCCGGGAATCACCGCCCCGGAATTATCCTGAAGCACACCGCGAAGGGTCCCGGTTGTCTGTTGGGCCAGCGCGCCGGATATCATCAGGGCCACTGCCGGAATTAAAAGAATAAGCTTTCGCCAGTTATACATTACTTCCTCTAGTCTTCATATCCTGTGTGCGTTCCTGCGAAGTAACAGACGTCTGCTATTCGGGTCCGGAATCGTCACCGCCGCCTCCGCCTCCCCCTAAGTTCCAGCCACTCATGATGTCTCTGGTGGAATCGGGAGAAGCAGTCAACAGTGGTTCCACACCCGCCAGCAGGCTTATGGCGGTCACATTATCCGGGTCGGTCCCAGACGTGCTGGAAACCATAATAGCGTCCCCGGTTTTCAAATCCGCAAGCGTGACCGGCGGCAGGCGCTCGATCATCTGGCCCACATCGCCAGAGCCTCCGCGCATCCCACCCGAGCCCTCGCTCATGCCGGCTCCTCCGCGTCCTCCCCCCATGCCTCCGCCGCCCTGTCCGAAGCGCCGGCCGCCGCCCATGCCACCTCTTCCCTGCGCGCCTGCCGGCGCATACCGCCGGGCCATCATCATGGCCATCTGCAGCGGCAGCTTTTTCACAGTGGAGTCGGAGTTAACATGGACCGTGAGGGGTTTGTTGGTTTTCAAATCCTTGATCTTGACTTCGTTGGTTGCCGGACTGACGGAAATAATGGTGCCGGCAATTTGACGGAACGTTCCGGAAACCAATTGTTCCGCCTTTACCGTAGCGCCGTCCGCCGACTTATCGCCCAGCACGCGCACCCGGTCGTCCACCTGCACTTCCGCAAACGTACCAGGCTTGGCATCGCTAAATTTCACCGAATTTGGAGCATAGCGCCGGAATTGCGTCTGATCAGAAGTTTGTACGGTAATTGACTTCTCTCCGGCTTTCAATGTGATCGACTTGGCGGCAGCATCGACAGCGGTTACCGTACCCGCCGTGCCACGCTTCTGCCAATCCTCCACTTCGAGTTGCTGCTTGCGGGCCAAGTCCGTCTTGCTCATCACAATCACGGAACGGGCGGTCACTTTCTGATCCGCTTCCGGTCCGATCGCGAGCACGCGATCTCCCACCGCAACATCCGGCAACGTGATTCGCGTAGCCTTTTTCAAGTCCTTCTCACCAGGAGGCACGCGCACCAGCAGAGTCCGATCTCCGAGAATCACAGTTACTGCTTCGCCCGTATCCGGCTTCAGCGTGATTTGCCGGGCCTGCGCATCGAGCGCCGTAACTTGTCCGATCACTTGGGCATTGGCTGAGGCCGGCGCGGTGGAGGGACTCTGCGCAAACGCCGCGCCCGTCACCACACCTAATGCCAAAAATGTCTGTAAAAGCCTCATTCTGCCCCTTTTGAGTCGAGTCACGATATCAGAGTGAGAGGCGTAGCAACGTAGGGGAAGGTTACACAAAACTACAAGGCTTACGTGGCAGCAAACCTATTCATAGCTTAACCATGCAGACTAAAAGATGCCACCGGCTAAGTGTGCGATGCCGCTCCGTTGCACTTACTGATGGTGGATCTTCGCACTCTCGCGCGCCTGAACTGACGATTCAGCCGCCACCTTTCATGAGGTGTATAAGCACGTACCACGACTGTAGAAAATTTGCGCGTGTCCACTTCGTTTGAGTAGTGTGAGCACTCGCGCAGCCGTTCGCCCAATCGCGCCCGCGCGGAAGTTTCCACCACAGCGTCCGATCGGAATGCGCACGGACCTCTTCCTGCTACAATCCTAATTCTAAGCGGTATGGTTTGGGTGGCGGCCGATTACCGGGCAGGAGAAACACGATGAGAGGGTGCACGCTGCTGGCAATCGTTTGCGGATTGGCTATACTGGCGTGGCCGGCGGACAAGAAGAAGAAGGAAGAAGAGACCCAAACTCTACAGCTTCCCAAGGAACTGCCCAGCACCGTGGTGGGGCAAACGCACCGCCTCATGTTTTACGTCACGCCGCTCTCCGCCAAAGGACTACTCTCCCAGCAGGTTCGTGACGCTCTCAAGGCGCTCAGCCGCCAGGCGAAGGGCGGCCAAATCCTCAAGATCCGGGCTTTTGTGGCCGGCTCCGGCGACGTGCGCCGCGTGCGGGACCTGGTAAGCGAGACATTCACCGGCCGCAAGCAGCCGCTTCCCGTACTCACTCTTGTGCAATCAGGCGGTCTACCGATGGCGGGCGCGCAGGTGGTGCTCGAAGCCGTGGTGGAAGACCGCAAGGAACGGAACCCGAAGGGCCTCGCATTTCTTTCCGCGCAGGCTGCGTATTCAGCGAATCCAATAGACCCGGTCGCGCCGCTGGCGGAGAAATCTGTTGCCGCTCTGAATAACACGCTAGCCGCTGCCGGAAGCGAGCCGGCCGACGTGCTGCGCATCACCTGCCTGTTGAGTTCACTGGAGAATGTCGCGGCGGTGCGCAAAGTGGTGGCCGCCGAGTATCCCGGCGCAGCGCAGAACTATCTCCAGACACAGCGCGCTCCGGCGCGCGCCGTGGCGGCGTGCGAAGCCGTGGCGCGGCTGCGCAGAGATGCCGGCGCTCCAGTTCGCCTTCTCAATCCCAGCGGAACGCCGGCAACGCCCGGCGCATCAGAGTTGGCTCTGGTATCCGCGCCACAACTGGTCTTCACTAGCATGCAGGCTTCCTTCGGCTATCAGGAGCAGGATGTGCGGCTCGCCTTCGAGCGCTTGCAGAAGGATCTGGAACAGAGCGGCGTTTCCGCGCACGATGTAATTTTCGCGCACTATTATCCGCTTTCGCTCGGTATCGCCAACCAGGTCCGCAAGATAGAGCCCGAGTTCATGGATGCCGCGCATCCGCCGGCTTCGACTTTGCAAATCTTTGAAGGGCTGCCGGCGATGGATGCCGGTTTCGCGGTGGACGTCGTGGCGGTGAAACCTTAACCGCGGCGTTCTCGCATATTTGCGCGGACCATCATTCAGATATGTCAAAAACGACTGTTACTTTCGGCGAAATCATGTTACGGCTGGCGCCTCCCGGCTTGGAGCGCATTTTGCAGTCGCCGCAATTTGTCGCCACCTTCGGCGGCGGCGAGGCCAATGTAGCCGTCGCGCTCTCCATGTTCGGGCTACCCGCCCGCTATGTCACCGTGCTTCCCGATCAGAATCCGATTGCCGATGGCGCGGTGGCCGAGCTGCGGCGCTTCGGCGTGGACGTCTCGGGCATCCTCCGCGGCAAGGGCCGCATGGGTGTGTACTATCTTGAATCCGGCGCCAATCAGCGCCCGTCGAAGGTGGTTTACGATCGGGACAACAGCGCGATCGCGTTGGCGAAGCCGGGCGACGTCGATTGGGACGCCGCGTTAGCCGGCGCCGGCTGGTTTCACATCACAGGCATTACGCCGGCGATCAGCGCCTCGGCGGCAGCGCTGGCTATTGAAAGCGTTCGCCGGGCGCGCGAGAAGAAACTTACCGTCTCCTGCGATTTGAACTATCGCAAGAACCTCTGGAAATGGGGCCGGCCCGCGGTTGACGTGATGCGCGAGCTGATGCAGTACGTCGATCTGGCAATCGCCAATGAAGAAGACGTGCAGATGACACTCGGCATACAGGCCGCAGTCGATGTGGGCTCCGGCCACCTGGACCAGGCGCAGTATGAAAAGCTCACCGCCCGTGTGCTTTCGGAATTCAGCAACCTGCAGGCCATCGCGATTACCCTGCGGGAATCCAAGAGCGCTTCGCATAACGGCTGGTCGGCGTGCCTGAATGACCGCCGTGAGTTTTTCGTCAGCCGGCACTACGAAATCACGCACATCGTGGACCGCGTGGGCGGGGGCGATTGCTTCGCCGGCGGCTTGATCTACGGTTTCCAGGCGCTTCCCACGCACCGGGACGCGCTCGAATTCGCCGTGGCCGCCAGTTGCCTGAAGCATTCTATCCCAGGCGACTTCAACCGCTTCACTGCCGCCGAAGTGAACGCACTGATCAAAGGCGGCGGCTCCGGCCGCGTGCAGCGTTAGTGCCCCGAGTTGGAAGTTCGCTTAAAAGAAGTTCTGACCGCTCCCTTGGGAGGAACGGTGGCAGCACCGCCGCGGATTGCCGAAGCTCATGCTTCCAAACAGCTACCACCCGCATACTATGATGGCGAGGATGGAAGCGCAGAGTATCGACGAAGTAATTGCGGCGCTCGATGCGATCATTACTGACGCGCGCCAGTCGGCGAACCGGCTCGGCTATTTCGCGGCGCTCTACCGGCGCGTCACGCGCGCCGTCAAAGACGGCATCGCCGCGGGACGCTTCCAGGATGGCGGGCGCATGGGACGCCTCGACGTCATCTTCGCCAACCGCTATCTGGATGCGCTCAGCGAATATCGCGCCGGTAGACAGCCGACGCACAGTTGGGCCGTAGCATTTGCCGGCGCTGCGAATCCTCTCCCGATCGTGCTGCAGCAGCTTCTGGCGGGCATCAACGCGCACATCAACCTCGATCTGGGGATCGCTGCCGCCACAACGAGTCAGGGCGCTCCCATCGCCGCCCTGCAGGCCGACTTCAATCAGATCAATGCCGTGCTCGCCGAACAGGTAGGAGCAGTCGAAATGGAGATGGCCGAAATTTCGCCTTTGATCGGCCTGCTGGAAAAGTGTGGACTCACTACCGAAACCTGCCTGATCAACTTCAGCCTGAACAAAGCGCGCGATTGCGCCTGGTCTCGCGCCCTGCAACTGACTGCGACGCCCCAATGCCGCTGGAACGCGCTAATCGCGCAACTTGATTTGGAAGTCGCCATCCTGGGCCAGATGGTCCTGACGCCCACCCCCGACATAGCGATGCAACTGGCTCCCATCCGCGCAGCCGAATCGGGCAATGTGAGAAAGAACATAGAAGTGCTTAGCGGTTAGCGATCAGCACTCAGCTCAGCGAAAAACCTCAGGTTCACACGTCATTCGAGGTCTACGCGAAAGCCAAGCTGATAGCTGAAAGCTGAGCTCTGATGGCTAATCGCTATATGCTTTTCTCAGCTTTTCCCATGTCACTTCCAGCGCTTCCGGTAGCACACGCGTTTCGCTCACGGCGGTCATGAAGTTTGTGTCGCCATTCCACCGCGGCAGAACGTGCAGGTGGACATGGCCGGCAATACCGGCGCCTGCACTGCGGCCGATGTTCATCCCCAGATTCAGGCCTTCCGGATGATAGATGGCGCGCAGGTGTTTTTCTCCCGCTTGCGCCAGCCGTATCAATTCGGTGAGAGTCTCATCCGGCAAGTCTTCGAGCGTGGGCAAATGCTCATAGGGAACCACCATGAAGTGTCCCGAGGTATACGGGAAGCGGTTCAGGATGACGTAATTGTGTGCCGCCCGGTGCACTACCAGCATTTCGCGATCATTGCCAGGCTGCGCGGCGGCGCAGAAGACGCACTCCGTCTGTTCCCCCGTTTTCGTGATGTACGAATAGCGCCACGGGGTCCAAAGATAGTCCATTCGCTTTCCGGCGGGTGTTACTGCGGATTGGGAACCTGTTCGGGCGCCGGAGGAGGTTCGGCGGCGCGCGTGTTGGAATTGTTCACTACGTCCTTCAATTCCTTGCTGGGTTTGAAGTAGGGAATCTTCTTGGCTGGCACTTCCACGCGGGCGCCTGTTTTCGGATTCCGTCCGATGCGAGGCTGCCGTTGACGTGTCCGGAAACTGCCGAACCCACGAATCTCGATTTTGTCGCCGGAGCGCAGGGAACGAACGATGCTGTCGAAAATCGCCTCCACAATGACCTCAGATTCTTTCCGGGTCATCTCCACCACGCGGGAGACCTCTTCAATCAGATCGGCCTTCGTCATCGGATTCTCCTTGTTCTCTCAATCGGTTACAGACCGCAGTATCGCGTGAATTCAGGAAATTTGCAACTCACTCGCGATTATGGTCCTTGAGGCTCATGACCTCTTCAATCGTGGTCGTGGCGGCAGCCGCCTGCCGTTGGTAATCTTCCAGGCGGGTCTTCTCCTCGTCGTCGGCCACGGCGCGCAGGCTGAGGCCGATTTTTTTCTCCGGTTCGCTCATCTTGATGATTTTAAAATCAAGCTCCTGACCCACGGAAACCGGGGGTTCTTCGGCTCCGCGCCGCCCCGAATACCCCGGCACTTCGGAGAAATGGCAGAGCCCTTCCACGCCTTCGGCCAATTCGACGAATGCGCCGAAACTGGCCAGCCGGCATACCCGCCCATGCACCATGTCGCCTACCTGATGGCTCTGGAAATAGCTCTCCCAGGCATCCGGCTGCAGTTGTTTGATGCCGAGCGAAAGCCGGTGCGAAGCCGAATCGATATTCAGAATCACGGCCTGCACAATCTGCCCCTTCTTGAGCACTTCCGAGGGATGCTTGACGTGCTTCGTCCAGGAAAGATCGGAAACATGCACCAGCCCGTCGATGCCTTCTTCGATTTCGACGAAGGCGCCGAAGTCGGTCATGTTGCGCACACGACCCTCCACCACGGAACCGACGCTATAGCGCTGATCAATGGTGGTCCACGGGTTGGGTTCGAGCTGCTTCAGACCGAGCGAAATGCGGCGTTCCTTCGGATGCACTTCGAGAACGACGGCCTCCACCTGGTCACCTGGCTTTACCACTTTCGAAGGGTGCTTCATGCGCCGCGACCACGTCATTTCGCTGATGTGGATGAGGCCCTCCACGCCGGGCTCCAGCTCGACGAAAGCGCCGTAGTCGGTCACATTCACTACGCGTCCGATCACGCGCGCGTCGGGCGGATAGCGTTCCACCACTGTTTCCCAAGGATCGGGCTCAATCTGCTTGATGCCGAGCGAGACTCGCTCCTTAGTTCGATCGAACTTCAACACCTTGACGGTGATCTCTTCGCCAACGTGCAGCAATTCCGATGGATGACCGACGCGCCCGTAAGACATGTCTGTGACGTGCAGGAGTCCGTCAATGCCGCCCAAATCGATGAACGCGCCGTAATCGGTAAGATTCTTGACTACGCCGGTGACCACCGCGCCCTCCACCAGGTGCTCGAGCGTTGCGCTCTTGCGCACGCTGGTCTCTTCTTCGACCGCCATCTTCCGCGAGACTACGACATTGCCGCGGCGGCGATTCAGTTTGATGATCTTGACCGGAATATCCTGCCCGACGAATGCGTCCAGATTGTGCACCGGACGTGGATCCACCTGCGAGCCCGGCATGAAGGCCTTCACACCCACATCCACGGCCACGCCGCCTTTCACGCGCCCGAGCACATGACCCGAGATGATCAACTGATCCTGATACGCTTTTTCCAGGTGGTCCCAGATGCGCAGACGCGCGGCCCGCGTGTGCGAAAGCAGCACGTAGCCTTCCGGCTGCTCGCCGTGTTCGATCATCACATCGACCGGATCACCCGGCCGAACTGTGATTTCGCCGCTCGGAGACTGGAATTGCTCCAGCGGCACGATGCCTTCGCACTTGTATCCGAAATCGATGATTACGTCCTTACCAGTGATGCTAAGGACGGTACCCTGCAGAACTTCATCCGCGGCGGGTGGGGCAAAGTGGCTGTAATCATCGAGAAGATTCTCGTAGTTTTCCGGGACCGGCTGGTCCACTTGCCCATTGTTCTGGTCTACGGCCATTACGCCTCCGCCGATCACTGATTCACCGGTGGTTTAAACAAAGAGAACGGAACCTGCGGCAGGCCGCAAACAGGCGAGAACAGGCGCGTTTCGTATTCTGTTGATATCCGGCCAACCGAGACCATGCGCCTATCACCAGCAAACCACTGAGAGATCAGTATGTTAGCAAATATACGCCGACTTCGGGAAGCTTGTCAACGCCCGCACGCATACCAGGCAGGTGGTTTTAGCCCCTAGCCGCCACCCCTTCGGGATAGGTGTGAGCGATTTATCAGTGGTGTTTTGGAAAAAACAAGTTTACTATTGAGCCAGCCAGCTCCGCTGATCATACCGGCCTTCATAGGAGGTGTTTATGTTTGATAGCCTCGCGGATCGGATCAAGGAGGATGAGCGTCAGACGATTAACAGCACCGAGCGCATTATCCGGTGGCTGGTAATCGTGGTTCTCTCTGTACTCTTGTTTGGAGCCCTATTCCTCGGCGTTCGTATGTTGAGTTGAGAGTTCTTCATTCTGAAGGAGAAATTCTTCGCATGATGGATTTCACCTTCTCGGCATATTCGGCGTTAGGGTTGTAGGTCGCCAGGAGTTCGTCCAGGTCCTTGTTCTTATAGAGACGGGAATGGGCTAACCGGTCGGCTACAGTGCGGATGCCCGCCAGCGGTGTGGCAAACTCCGCGCGCCCCGAATCCCACCCAAAAAAGTTATTGTTCTTCGCGGCCTTGCCGCCGGTGGACTCTACATAAGAAATACTGGGCAAAAGCCGCCAATCCAGATCGTTATTGTCTGCCACTTCGATGAAGGCCTGGGAATATTTCCGCGCGGGACAATCAGCTTTCCCAAAAAATCTTCGGAGGACTTCCAGTCTGGAATCTTTGCGTTGATCGGAGGGGGGCCGGGCTGCGTGGGTCTGATTCTTTGATACGTGGGCGGGCGTAGACACGATGCCTGCAAATACCATCAAACCGCTGGACAACAATTTTCTCATACAAGAACCTCCTTGTTTTGAAGAATTTGTGTTACCACAGGTGAGAATGCTCACTCTACCCGCGGGTTGGCGATCAGGCGGAGACCGGCTTTCCGGCTCCTCGGGATGGGGGAGGACACTCCCCCGGTTTGACGGGCTACGGAACTGACATAAGCTACGATTATACCATTAGGAAATCAGGTGACACCCGGGTCTGTACCGGAGAGAGGCCTCAGTTGTACTAGGATGTGATGCGCCTCACAAAAAACGGACTACCTCCTTCGGCAGAGGAGGCAAATGGCTTTAGATCAGTAGATTACTGACTCTCCGGTTCCGCTTAGCCCTTCAAACTTTAGCAGTGCGATAACGCGCATAGCGCTTCACCACCGTGACGCCCGCGAAGATGATGGCCATCGCCAGCGCTTCCCGCCGCCCGAACGGCTCGCGGTAGACCAACCATCCCAAAGCGACAGCGACCATCGCATTCACATACGAATAGATCGAAACCACGGCGACGGGCAGCCGGTCGAGTGCATACGCGAAAGCGCTGTATCCGGCAATGGACCCGAAGCACACCAGGTACACCAAGGCTCCGATACCGCGCGCAGACCAGTGAACCGGATGCTGTGGAATCGCCAGCGCAAATGGGCTGAGTACAACACCGGCAGCCAGTTGCTGCACGGCTCCCCCGATTACCGGATGCGCTTCCTTCCCCGCCTGCCTGCGCTGCACGATGGAGCCGAACGACCACGCCGCCATGCCGAGTTGGAGCAGCAGAAAACCTCGCAGCAGAATGGAGCGGTCGATCACGCGCGTATCCACACCGGGAGCGAATAGCAGCGCCGCTCCGCCGAGCCCCACCAGCATGCCGGCGATGGCTCGGCCATTCAGCCGCTCGCCGCGCGGCATCATGGCCTCCACCCCCGCCAGCCAGAAGGGCGAGATGGTGGTGATCAGACCCGCGAGACCGCTCGGGATAAATACTTCAGAAAATACCAAACAGCTATTGCCGATCCCGAGGACGACTACGCCGCTGGCACATGCCACCAGCAGTTCGCGCCCGCGCGGCAGATAGATTCCGCGGGCCCGCGCAAACAGCAGCATGATGGAGCCGGAAAGAATATAGCGAGTGGAGACGAGCACGAGCGGCGGGAACGATTCGAGTGCCATCCGGATGCCCAGATAGGTGGTTCCCCATAACATGCAAACCGCGCCCAGGGCAAGATAGGGTTTGAAAAGCGGATGACGCGGCAAGCCTCCAGCGTAACATTGGCGCTGGTGCAAGCGCTCGCATCGGGTTATGCTCTAGATTCAACTATGAATCCTGCCGCGTCTGTAAAGATGGAAAAGGCCGGCTACAAGGGCTGGCCCAACTGCTACCGCGTGTCGAACGGAGTAGCGGAGCTGATCGTGACCTCCGACATTGGTCCACGCATCATGCGCTATGGCTTCGTGGGCGGGCAGAACTTCTTCAAGGAGTTTGAGGCCCAACTGGGGAAGTCTGGCGAAAAAGATTGGCAGATCCGTGGAGGCCACCGGCTTTGGATGGCCCCAGAGGACCGCATCCTCACCTATGCGCCGGATAATCAACCGGCCGAAGTACGCATCGAAGGCGAATGGCTGGAAGCCACCGGTCCAGTCGAGGAATTGACGGGTCTCGAGAAACGCATCGCTGTCAGAATGGCCGCACAAGGCGCCGGCGTCGAAGTGCTCCACAGTCTTCGCAATGCCGGGCAACAGACTCTGGAGGTGGCCACGTGGGCGCTTTCGATCATGGCGCCTGGTGGGACGGGCGTGCATGGCTTTCCACCGCGCGGCACCCATCCGGAGATTCTTGCGCCCACCAATCCGCTGGTCATGTGGGCGTTCACCGATCTCACCGATCCGCGCTGGCAGTTCACGCCGAAATATCTCATCCTGAAGCAGGAGGCCGCGCGACGCTCGCCGCAAAAACTAGGTACGTGGAACGCTCATACGTGGGCGGCCTACCTGCTAAACGGCCAGGCATTCATCAAGCGCTACGAAGCCCCCGGGGAACCCGGTCCGTACCCCGATTACGGTTGTTCCTACGAAACCTTCACCAATGGAGATTTCCTCGAACTGGAAACACTGGGACCGATTCAACCGCTTGCGCCCGGCGCTACGATCACTCATCTGGAGCGCTGGAGCCTGCACGCGAATGTCTCAGTGCCCGCGTTGACTGATGGAGAAATCGATCGCGTTCTGCTGCCGCTCGTGGCGCAATAGTTGTGGAGCTTAGGCCCGGACGCTCTGCGTGACTACTGCTCCCGGCAGCCGGATACAAAAGCGCGCGCCCTGCCCAGGCTGCGATTCCACCCACATGTCGCCGCCCTGATCGAGCACGGTTTGCCGCGAGAGCGCCAGGCCCAACCCAAGGCCGTTGCGTTTTCCCGCGGTCACGAATGGTTGAAAAAGCTTCGCGCGGATTTCGGGCGCGATACCCGGGCCGTTATCTTCCACCTCGACGAGCGCGGAGCCATCCTTGAGCGTGGCGGATATGTGAATCTTTCCGCCTTCCGGCATGGCTTCGATGGCATTGTCGATCAGGTTCACGAACGCCCGCTCCATGCGGCTGCGCTCTAACGGCAATTCGATTTCAGGCGGTATGGAGATCGTTACTCGCACTCCGCGCGACTCTGCCGCCGACGCCAGGGAATCATAGGCCGCGGCGGCCACTTCCCGCAAACGACAGATCTCGGCAGGCCGGGTCTTTCCGCGCGACACGTTCACCAGATCCTGCAGCAGCTCCTGAATACGCCGTGACGCGCGGTAGATGTTGCCCGCCAGGCGTTTGACATGAGCCGGCGGCAGATCATTATCCACCATCATCTCCGCGCCCCCATAAATCGCCGCCAGGGGGTTTCGCAGATCGTGAACGATGGAGCCCGAAAGACGTCCGATGGTCGCAATCCGCTCATGCCGGATCAGATCTTCCCGAGCCTGCCGGATGGAGGCACACATATTGTTGAACGTGCGGGCGAGCCGTCCCAGCTCGTCATCGCTATTCACCTCCACTTCAATGGCATAGTTCTGACGCGCCACCGCGGCCGCCGCCCGGTCGAGCTGCTTGATCGGCTCGACAATCCGGCGCGCCAGCAGATAGGTGACGGCGAAACCCGCCGACATGGCCAGCAGCCACAGCACGATAATATTCGTCTCGAGACTCGCCAGCCGCCGCCGCGCGCCCTCAAACGACCGCAGAATACAGATCTCGGCAATGGGTTTGCCGCTGATATCGGGTAGGGGCTTCAGATATCGCGCGTATTCGACCACGCCATCGCTCACGCGCTCGGCCGCGCGGGATTGGGTGATGTTTGCGACTACCGTGGCAGTCGCCCGTGGGTTGAGCGTGGAGGCAATCACGCGGCCGGGCGTCAGGAAGAGAAACTCGCTGCCGCCGGTCGATTCCTTTAGTTGCTGCGCCACCAGCGCGTCCACGTGATATCCCGCCACCAGCACGTTCAGCAGGTTCGGACCCTGCCCGGACTGGACGTACACCGGCGTCACCGAGACGTGATACAGTTCCCCACCGTGGATGAAGAAGCCGGATGCCTGCTGCGGGAATTGCGGCGCGGCCGCAGACACGATATTCATGTGCCGGTCCGAGGCGAGCGACGTCGCCCCGCCCAGCGAAGCGATGACGTTTCCCGCCGGGTCGGTCACCAGGAAAATCGCGGTGGAATCGGAGATTTTCGACCACAACTCGCCCGCGCTATCTCGGATCGTAGCCTGATCGCCGGTATGGAAGGCGGCGCGCACATCGGACATCGTGCTCAGAATCAGGCTGACATCAGAAAGCCGCTCGGCCCTGGAGTTCCACAGCGACGTGTAGGCCTGAAAACTGGCCTGCACCTCCCGCTCGACGCTCTCCGACATCGCCCGATTGATGTTGCTGAGCACGAGCCGGCCGGCCACTGCAAACAACAATGTGATTGCCACCGACGTGGAAAGCAGAACCTTCCACAGCAGCGACAGGCGGCCGAATCCAAAGCTCATTGAGGAGCTCCCGGATAAGTGCCGTCGTTCGGCACCGGCGGATAGTCGCGTCCAAACTTGTTCTTGTGCGGCCTGGGCGTGAATCCCTGTTCGGAAATCCGGATGGGCGGCAGAGCCAATCCCGCTACCGGTACAGAGATGCGCTGCCCGAGTGATTTTAGATTCTCTTCGCGCGCGCGCTCGTGAAATACGTGAAGCTGGTAATCTCCCGGCGGCACGCCGGTGACGCTGAAGCGTCCGGAGGACGGCGTGACTGTGTACCAGGGCGTACGCAGCACGGCAATAATGGCGCTCATCGTGGGATGAATGTTGCAGAACACGCGCACGATCCCGCTATGCCGGAACGTGACGCTTTTCGAAGAGCCGGGCGGATACAAGCCCACGTCGAACGGCTGGCCGCTGAAATTGGAAAACGCGCTGTGAAAGATCGGGTCGAAGTTGGGAAACTCGACGGTGCTGCCGAGGGGAATGGCCAGTACATGCGGCGTGAACCGCTTATCCTTCTGAATCATCTCGACCCGTTTGGCCGCGGCCAGTGGAGTCGGACCCTCAGCGCACAGCAGCCAGAGCACCACGCCTGAATAATCGTTGTGCTTCCGCACTTCCGCATCCCGCGAGTCGGTCAGCTCCACCCGGCCCGTCACTGTGGCCGCCTGAACCAGCCACAGACCCGCAATGCTAGAACATATAAGCCAACGCCAGATCATAGTGGTTATTGAGCAGCACCCCGCTTCCCAGATATACGGTTCGCACTTGCGTGGTCTCCAGGCTCACAATGACATTGGGCGCGAGCCGGTAATACAGATTTCCTCCGAACAACAGGTTCTTCCCGATGCTGCCCGCGGTCAACTCGCTGTTGCGATCGTCTTCCTGGCCGGTGAAAAAGTGAAAGTCCAGCCGGTTGGTAGTGTGCAGCGTCAGTTGGCCCCATCCGCCGCGGCTGTGGATCGGCCGGGCGCGCTGGCCGTAAATCAGATACCCCTGGCGGATTCCGCCGGTCCCCAGGTTCGCTACGTTCTGCCCGCTGAAAAACGCCCCGGTAAATTCGAGACGCCGCCATGGGTTAGCAAACCAATCCATGGAAAACAGGTTAGACGGGACTGAGAAGCCGTCCACATGAGTCGTGCTGGCGTGAAAGCCGGGAGCGATTTCAATGCGCCGGTCGTCGTCAATTTTGCGATAGAAATCGTACCGCCCTTCGAGTCCCGGACGCGCTGCTTCCACGCTACCGGTAAAATTGCTGGCGCTGTACGGACCGATCTCGCGCGTCTCGACCACGCCCATCTGCGCGCGCAGACCGCTGCGCGAACCGAAAGTCAGATCCTGCTCCACACGCACCTGCGGCAGCCACAGCCACAGATTCCCCGCACCGGTGAGCGGCGAGACCCCGACCTGTGCAAGCGAACTGGGCTCGCGTGGATTGAAGATCGGCTTCTCTAACCCCGCCATCACGCTGCGTGTCTTCCAATCGATTTGCATCGAGGCGGTGCGCAGACGCAGATACTGGTCACGCGTGGTCGAACCGGTGAAGAAATCCATGTACGCCGATCCGCTGACCTTGCCGCCCCAGACCGTTTGCGGGCCCAGGAATTCCAGGCCGAGAATGGTCTGCCGCAGAGTGGCTCCGGCTCTTGCGGGACCGGTGGGCGCGGCAATTAACGGGTAATCGACGCCGCCATTCTGCCTGGAATCGGTGAACGCGTTGAACAGCGCCATACCCGTGAGGCGGATGGGGAACTTCTGCGAGGCCTCCACCTTGGTTTGCGCCTGTTCGTCTATACGATGCTCCTGGATATCGAGCCGCTCCTGTGGGGTAAGGGGACTGGCGGAGGGAGTTTCAGTGGAGGGCGCTTCGACGGCGACTGTTTCGGTAGCGGGCGTTGCTGTAGCCGGTGTGGCCGTGGCCGGCTTGGACTGAGCTAATTCCGCGCGCAGCGCCTTGACTTCCGCCATCAGCTCCTGATTTTGCTGCTCCAACCGGTCGAGCCGCTGAAGAATACTCGCCAGTTCCGGGGAAGTCTGTGCCCATATCAAGACAGGCCCCGCCAGCAGCGCCAATACGAGCAGCCTAATCGGTCGTAGCATTGAGTAGTTGCTCCAGTTTCTTCCGGACCTGGGAAGGCGAATAGGGTTTCGGAAAGAAAGCGTCGACGCCCAGTTTCGAAATCCGCTCCGGCGTCGCGGGGTCCGGATCGGCGCTCACGACAATGATCGGCGTGCCCGCCAAATGCCGGTCTTCGCGAATGCGCCGGATCAATTCAAATCCATCCATGCGCGGCATGTTCAGATCTGTGACGACCGCGCGTATGCGAACACCATCTTCGTTGAGAATCCCCAGCGCATCGAGCGCCGATGGCGCCACCCGCACGGCCACACCGGGAATGCCCAGAAAGGCGATTTCCAGCGTCGACGCGCAGTTCTCCGAATCTTCGACGATCAGCACGACACCGGCGTGCCCGCTCAACCGTTCCTCAGAATTTCCGCTGCTAAGCCCCATGGCGCGTCAGAAGTCCCTTCGGTCCGCATGCCACCCGCCTACGGTACGAAGCGGTATCCGACACCGTGGACGGTAAGAAAATGACGAGGAGTGTTCGGATCCGGTTCCAGCTTATGCCGTAGTTTTACAACATGCGCGTCTACTGTGCGGGTGTTCGGAAAGAATTCGTAGCCCCAGACCGAGTTCAGGATCATATCGCGCGTGAGCGGGCGGTCCGGATTATGAAGAAAATAGCAGAGCAGGTTATATTCGGCCGGCGTCAGCTTGAGCTCTTCGCCCTTGCGCGTGACCAGGCGGCGTTCAAAATCGATCTCATTGTCCGAAAAATGTGCCACCTTGCGGGCATCCGCCGAGGCGCGCCGCAGCACGGCGCGAATGCGGGCCATCAACTCGCGCGTGCCGAACGGTTTGACCACATAGTCGTCAGCGCCGATTTCGAGCAGCAGGACTTTATCCATCTCGTCGCCCACCGCGCTCAACACAATGATGGGCGTCGTTACCCGCGCGGCGCGCAGTTGCTTGCAGATCTCAATGCCGCTCATGCCGGGCAACCGGAGATCCACCAGCACCATATCGGGCTTGATGGTCACAGCTTTATCGAACCCTGCGCGGCCATCCCCCGCCAGCACCGCGCGAAAGCCCTCCTGCTCCAGCATCATACCGATGGTGTCGCAAAGGCTCTCATCATCGTCGATTACGAGAATCGTCTGCATGCGGTTTTCTCCGATTGTATCGAATCCCTATAATTCCATTCGATAGGCAGGCGGTTAAATCCACGGCGCTGAATGGCTTGGAACCAGCGCCGGCGGGGGCATGCGCACGGGTAGAGAAAGCGCAACCTGGATAAGGAATTTTGGCGGACGGCTGGCGTTACCGACTCTATTCGATCGAGTGATGCGATTCCCGAATCGCGGTGCCATAGGCCTTCCCCATAACCTCCGCGCCGCTCATTACTCTTCCCCGCACTCTTACGCGCGAGCCCTTGGAGGGCACACCGGTGGACGAAATCACGTATATC
Source organism: Bryobacteraceae bacterium (assembly GCA_035550475.1). Classification (GTDB taxonomy): domain Bacteria; phylum Acidobacteriota; class Terriglobia; order Bryobacterales; family Bryobacteraceae; genus DASZPB01. The sequence continues at coordinate 200,225 of DASZPB010000042.1, forward strand.
CGCCCCGTCTCGTCCGCGATCTGGTATCCGCCCGTTCCCAGCACACCGAAGGAATTGGTCACGGTTCCGGTTACTTCCACTTTGTGGTTGGCATAGCGCGTGGGGTCCGCGTTGATGCGCCCGATCTTTACCGCCCCGCAGCCTGTCAGAGCCAGCGCGGCCAAAAATGCCGCCGTCCCAACGATCTTCCGTTTCATGTGACCTCTCTCGATTTCGGACGTGACGGACAGGTCCCCGCGTTTCGTCCTTTAACGACGGCTTAATCCGCCTCTCTCGGAATGACTGTGGCTTAATAAAGATATGCCCCTGGTTCCGGTCGGCCGGCTGTCCGACCTGCCGCGCGATTCTGTCATGGAGGTCGCCATCGGCGAAGATCTGTATGCCATCTGTAATGTAGGAGGCACGATCCGCGCTTTGAGCGGCGTCTGCATTCATAGCGGCGGACCTTTGGGACAGGGACAGATTCACAAGGGCCGGCTGATCTGTCCGTATCACTTATGGGAATTCGATTGCCGAACGGGGGAATATGATTGCAACCCCGCGCAACGGGTCGCCACGTTTGAGGTCAAAGTCGAAGCCGGCCAGATTCTGTTGCAGGTTCCCTGATTGCCAGAACTTCCCGAAGTCGAAACCGTTGTACGCTCGATCGCTCCACTGGTGGGCCGGCGCGTCGTAACCGCGGAATTTCGCGGACTGCGCGTGTTGCGCGGCGCCCACCCCGAAGAGATCGCCGCGCGCCTGCAGGGGCGGCGATTCGCCGCCGTCCGCCGCTATGGCAAGTTCATCGTGCTTTCGCTCGACGCGGGCGGCTACCTGGTGATTCACCTGGGAATGACCGGGCGGCTGCTGCTGGGCGGCCCGCCCGGCAAGCACACGCACGTGATTCTCACGCTGGACCGCGGCGTTCTGCTCTACGAGGACAGCCGGCAGTTCGGGTCCTTCGAATACAGCGCTGAGTTTCCTGGCCGGGTATCCCGCCTGGGCCCGGAGCCGCTTGAAATCGCGTTTGCCGATTTCGCTGCCGCTCTGCGCCGACGCAAGACGTCATTGAAAGCGCTGTTACTCAACCAGAGCTTCGTACGCGGCATCGGCAACATTTACGCCGATGAAGCGCTGTTTCGGGCTGGAATTCATCCGCTGGCGATGGCCGCGCGCCTTCGGACGCCGCGCCCACGCAGACTGTACGACGCGATTATCGAAGTGCTCACCGAAGCGATTGCCGCGGGCGGGTCTTCCATTTCCGATTACGTGGACGCGCAAGGCCGCAAGGGATTTTTCCAGTTCAGCCACCGCGTTTACCAGCGTACGGGCGAGCCGTGCGTGGTGTGCGGTACGCCGATCCGGCGGCTGCTAGTGGCGCAGCGCTCTTCGCACTTCTGTCCTAAATGTCAGAGGCGTTAGCCAGCTATTCCCGAACCGCAGGCGCGGCTTCACCGGCAAGGTCTTCGACACTGGCCGGAGGGTTGAAATAGAGAATTCGCTGGCAACTCTCACAGGTGAGAATCTGCTGGCCGCGCTTGAGGTCCTGAAAGAGCTGGAGCCGCATCGACATGTTGCACACCGTGCAGCGGCCGTCGACCGCTTCGGCAACGGCAATCCCGCGCCGCCCCTTGCGCACCCGCTCGTAGAGCTGAGAAATCTTCGGCGATACCTGTGAGGCGATGGAAGCCCGCTCGCCGCGTAATTCAGCGGCAGCTTTTTCATCCACTGCGGTCCGCTCGCGCGCTTCCTGCTTCTCGCTTTCTACTTGTGCCTTTTCGCTTTTCAGCGCCGCTTCGGCTGCCTTTACGTTCCTGTCAAGCGGCTCCGATTCGCTCATCAATTCCAGAATTCGATCTTCATTCCGGCGAATTTCGGTCTGGCAGAAGTCGATCTCGTTTTGAAAGGCCCGGTATTGCTCGTTCGTTTTTGCGCCGAGCATCTGGTCTTTCAATTTGGAGATTTTCTGATCCTGCGCCTGAATTTCGCTCTCGCACGCCTTGCGTTCTTTCTGGTTAGCCGCCAGCGCTGCACGGTCAGCGTCCAGTTTCTTTTCGTGCGATACGAGTTTCTTTTCGATTTCGGCGATGTGTTTGGGAAGGGCCGCTATTTCGCGTGTCAAATCCGCCAGACGATTGTCGATCTCCTGTAGGCGGACCACCAACTTCAAATCCGGAAGCATTCCTCTTCGAAGTTTAGCACGCTCAAAGCCGGTGTCGAGACTCTACTCTGCGCGGCGCACTTCCACGCGCCGGTAAATCTCTTCGGTCTGCGCCAGATTGGCGAAAGCCATTCCCGGCAGCCGGGCGGATGCCGTGCCCGCCGCTACGCCCCAGCGCAAGGCATCAGCGGCGTCATCCTGGCGCGTCATGGCCCACGTATAGGCCGCCGTCAATGCGTCGCCGGCGCCGATCGGTGAAACAGCGTCCACGCGCGGCGGCAGCGCCTCCATCAGGCCATCAGGGAATGCGCCGACCGCGCCACGGTTGCCGAGCGAGAGCACAACCGATTCCGGTCCCATGGCCCGGATGCGCTCGGCTGCTTCCAGAAAATGAGTGCGCGTCAGTAGCGTGCGGTTCAATAAGCGCTCGGCTTCCGGCTGATTCGGTGTGACCACTGTAGGCCGCGCTTCGATACCCTCCACGAGCGCTTCGCCGCTCGCGTGCAGCAGCGTCTTGACGTGCTTCTGCCGCGCCAGCGAAACGAGCTTTCCGTAGAACGAGGGCGGCACGCCCGGCGGAAGGCTGCCGCACACCATCAGCCATGAAGCTTTATCGAGCGTACCCAGCACGACCTTCTCCACGCGCGCCACTTCCGCCTTCGACAGCGCCGGACCGGCTTCATTCAAGTTGACAGTGAGCCCATGCTTGTCGGTGATCGTCAGGTTCGTGCGGATTTCGTTCTTGATGGGCACAACCGAAATCGGGAAGCCGCAATTGGCGAGATGCTTTTCGAGGCGCCGGCCCGACTCGCCGCCCGATGTCAAAACAGCCAGCGTCTCTCCATGGAAAGAGTGGATGACGCACGACGCATTGATGCCGCGCCCGCCCGCTGATTCGCGGCTGGAATTGATGTATGCTCGATCTTCAAATGCCAGGCGATCTACGCTGATGGTCCGGTCAAGAGCCGGATTGATCGTGAGTGTGACAATCAAGCCTCCATTCTACGAAGGAATCGCGGCGCGCGTCGATTGAATGCGCGCGGATTTTGTAGCACCATTGTTAGAATCTGCTCCGCTTTATGTCGCCCGGAAATGATCGTAGCCGAGCGGCGGGAGCGGCGCGCCGTTGTACTTCACCGAACCCTTGCGGCCGCGGCGCATCACGCCGATACGCGTCAACGGCAAACCGGCGAGTTGATCAGGCACGCGCTGGCGCGGCGCGACGGTGAACAACAGTTCGTAATCCTCGCCGCCGTGCAGCGCCTGTTCGGGCGAAGCACCTGGAAAGACCGGCGGCAATTCGATCTCGGCAGCGAGACCGGAGGCAAGGCACAGCCGGCGCAGATCGAGCGAAAGGCCGTCACTCAGGTCCATTGCCGCGGTGGCGTGCAACCGCCCACGCAGCGCGCGGCCCAATTCGAGACGTGGCTCCGGATGCAGATGACGGCGACGTGCCGAGCCGCGCGCGCCGGCCAATCCCAGAGCGGAGCCGCCTAGCTGGCCGGAAACGTAGATGGAGTCGCCGGCGCGCGCGCCGCTGCGGAGCAGAGCTTTGCCTCGCGGAACGGCGCCGCATACGATGACGTCGCAAGTCACTTTTGCGGCGCGGGCCAAGTCGCCGCCGGCCAGCGTCACTCCGGACTCAGCAGCAAGCGAGAGTAGGCCGCGATAGAATCCGTCTACCCACGTCCGATCGGCCCAGCGCGCGATGGCCAGTGAGAGCAGGCAGAATCGCGGCGTTCCTCCCATGGCAGCGATATCGCTCAAGCCGCGCGCCAGCGCTTTCCATCCCACGTCCGAAGCGCGATGAGTCCGGCGGAGGAAGTGCACGTCTTCGATCAACAGATCAGTAGTGAAGAGCAGGTCTTCGCGCGCGCCGCGCGAGCGGTAGACCGCGCAATCGTCGCCGATTCCAAGCACGATACCCGTTTCCGGCGCCAGTGGAATCCGGCGGCGGATACGGTCAATGAGCATCAGTTCGTTGTTCACTGAAGTAATGGCCGGTATTGTTATCCTCGCCTACTTGACCCTAGAAATGCCATCTGAGAAAATACGGACGCAGTTGGATACAGTTGCTTGGACGCGTCTCGGCAGTTCTTAACGAGCCTCGAAAGTTCCGCTTTCCTCGCCAGGTAAGACTAAGTGCACGGCCAACAATGAATCAGGAGAAGGCGTAGTGAAGGAAAAAGGTGTAGTGAAGTGGTTCAATGCCGCCAAGGGCTACGGATTTATACAGAGAGCCAGCGGCGACGATGTGTTTGTTCATTTTTCGGCGATCCAGTCGAACGGTTACCGTACGCTGGATGAAGGCTCGGAGGTGGAGTTCGAGGTCAAGCAGGGGCCCAAAGGCCTGCAGGCCGAAAACGTAATGCGGGTCTGAACCTGCCAGGCTCGATTTACTCCCTGGAGTTTCAATACCAGCCGAGGGCCCGCCGGGCCCTCTTCTAGTTTCCCACCGTTTTTGATCCAAGCAGTACAAAACCTCTTTGCCCGCAGCCGCTGGTCTCCTATACTAGGAACAATGCCGCGAATCATGCGTAATACCAGCCGGCGAAGTCTTGCCCTGGCTTTGGTGTGCGCGCTGCTTTTCGTGCATGTGGCATTTTTTGTCCACACACACCATGAGCCGGTGCGGCATTACTGCGCCTTGTGCCATGTGGGGCCCATGCCCTTCGTATGGGCGTCAGCAAACGTGGTGGAACCGGATTTCGTAGCCCTGACCTGGCTGCGACGCACTCCGGATTTCCATGCACAACATGACATTCTCCTCACCTTAAACAGTTCCCGCGCGCCCCCGGCTTAGTTTCTTCCTTGCATTGATATTTCTGGCGGCCCTCTTCCGGACGGCAAATCCGGCGGCGGTTCGCCGTGTCATTACATTTTTCATACCTGAGGAAGGAACTCATGAAAGAGAAACGCATTCCCGCGTTTGCGGGATTTCTGTTGCTAAGCTGCATCTCCATCGCGCCGGCCCAATCGCTGGGTTCGGCCGGAACCATCAACGGAGTGGTGAACGACCCCAGCGGAGCCGCGGTGCCTGACGCTGCCATCGAATTGAAGAACCCGATCACGGGCTACACGCGCACTGCTACCACCGGCCCGACCGGCACGTTTCAGTTTCTCAATGTGCCGTTCAATCAGTACCACATGTCCGTAACAGCCGCCGGCTTTGCGGCTTTTGATCAGGACGTGACGGTGCACACCGCTGTGCCGCTGCCATTCACGGTCCAGCTATCGTTGTCGGGCCAGCAAGCCGCTATCACCGTCGAGGCAAGCGGCGCCGGCATGCTGGAAAATGTTCCCTACGCCCATACCGATCTCGATCAATCGAGCTATGCCACCATGCCCGCCCTTTCGCCGGCATCAGGGCTAAGTGACGCCATCACCATGAGCAGCCCCGGCGTGGTCGCCGATTCCAACGGTTTTTTCCATCCATTAGGCGACCATGCTCAGACCACGTTTTCTGTGGACGGCCAACCCATCAGCGATCAGCAGAGTAAGCAGTTTTCGACGCAGATCCCGCTGAACGCGATTCAGTCGATGGAGTTGATCACCAGTTCGCCCAGCGCCGAGTTCGGCGATAAGACCAGTCTTGTAGTCAGCGCGACCACGCGCTCCGGCCTCGGCCAAAAGCCGTTCGGCAGTTTCCAGACCGGCTACGGGTCGTTCGGATCGTTGAGCGAGGATGCGACCCTGGGGCTGGGTGGCAATCGATGGGGGAATTTCATCGCCGCCGACAGTTTGCGCTCGGGACGATTTCTCGACACTCCCGAATTCCGCCCGCTACATGATATCGGCAACTCCGGTACTATTTTCGACCGCTTCGACTGGCAGCCTGATAACACCAACACATTCCACTTGAATATTCTCGCGGCGCGCAACTGGTTCCAGGTGCCTAATACTTATGATCAGCTTTCACAGGATCAGCGCCAGCGCGTGATGACATACAACCTGGCGCCTTCCTATCAACACACTTTCGGCGCAGGCGCGCTGTTGAGCATCAATACGTTTTTGCGCCACGACCAGGTCAATTACCATCCCAGCCGCGATCCCCTGGACGATTCACCGGTGACGGCGTCTCAATACCGGACGCTCACCAATTACGGTGTCCGCGCTGATTATGCGTACGCTCACCACCACCATAACCTCAAGATCGGCACGCAGGTCATGCAGACCCGGCTCGATGAACGCTTCGCCTTCGGCATCACAGATCCGGCTTTCAATGCCGTTTGCACGGATGCCGCGGGCGCCGATCAATTGCTGCCCGGTATTACCGATCCCGCTCAATGCGACGCGCTCGGTTATCAGCCATCGCCCAGCTTTCAGCCAGGTCTGGTTGCCTTCGATCTCACTCGTGGCGGATCGCCCTTCCAATTCGCGGACAAGGCCAACATCAATCAGTACGCCGTCTATGCCCAGGACAGCATCACACTGGGCAATCTCACTCTCAGCCCCGGCCTGCGACTGGACCGTTACAAAGGACTCACCCAAGCCACCGGCGTTCAGCCACGCTTCGGCGCATCTTATCTGCTGAAGACAACCGGCACCGTGCTGCGGGCCGGGTATGCACGCACGTTTGAGACGCCCTACAACGAAAATCTGATCCTTTCGAGCGCCACGGGTGCAGGCGGCCTCGCCACTAACATCTTCGGCGCATACGCGAGTGAGCCCATCGAACCGGGCCGGCGAAACTCGTACAACGCGGGCCTGGAACAATCCTTCGGCAGGCTTTTCCAGATTGATGCGGACTATTTCTGGAAGTTCACCGACAATGCCTTCGATTTCGGCACGTTGCTCAACACCCCCATCGTGTTTCCGATCTCCTGGCGCGAATCCAAAATCGACGGCGTTTCTCTGCGCCTGAGCACAACGAACATTCACGGCTTCCAGGCCAACACTACGATGGGCCATACGCGCGCCCGCTACTACGGCCCTTCCAATGGCGGCCTCGTCTTCAACTCACCGCTCGATACCGGCGTCTTTCGCATCGATCACGATGAAGCCCTGGAGCAGACCACGCACGTGGTCTACCAGCGCCCTAAGAACGGACCCTGGATCGCTTTCACCTGGAGGTTCGATAGCGGCCTGGTTGCTGGCTCCGTGGAGGACCTGGATGACGCTCTCGCGCTCACCGCGGACCAGCAGGCAGCCATTGGCTTCTACTGCGGAAGCCAGCACGCTACATTGGGCAACCCGATCACGAGCTGTTCGTCCAACTTCGGCGCGACGCGCTTACGAATTCCCGCGCCTGGAACGGCCGATGATGATCACAATCCGCCACGAATCGCTCCGCGCCATCTCTTCGACATTTCGGCCGGAACCAATAACCTGTTCCACACTGAAGGCGTGCGCACGACGTTGAAATTCTCGGTCACGAATTTGACGAACGTGACCGCTCTATACAACTTTCTCTCGACGTTCAGCGGCACTCATTTTGTAGTGCCGCGTTCTTTTGAAATGCAAATCGGAGTGGCGTTCTAGCGGCAAAAGACGAGGCAAAGCAGATCCGGGCGGCGGCGCGCAGGATTGCCGCCGCCCTACGGCTCGATTACAACCTGTACGTGGTTGCTCTCTTTTCCGTCAGCGGAAAGATACAGGTCCGATGGACCGTAGTTGGTAATCTGCGGCAACTGCACTTCGATGAGATAGAAGCCGATATAGCCCGGCGCCAGCGTCGCCCGCGTGACCGGCACAGGATAGCCATCGAGGAAGGCCTTCACCGAGGCCGCTACTACAGGCGGATTCTCCATCGGCGCGGCCATTCCGGTGGGCCAATCGGGCGTCACTTTGCCAAGACCGGTAGCGAGAATCTGCAGCAGGCTGTTCGCGTGGGCCGTGTTCTGCGCATCCACCAGCAGACCCGTGTCGCCGTTGAGCAGCAGCGGTGCGCCGTCGTGCCCTATGAAAATCGCAGGTGACACCGGTTGCACAGCCAGGCCGACCGTTACCGTTCCTCCGCTGGTTTGGAGCGCCAGCGAAACGTTCGGACCCTCGGCGTTGAATGGAACCTGGATCTGCGACTCATTGTTGGCCGCGGCCAGCACCGGATAGTTCAGCTCGCCACCCCGCGCCGCACTAACGCGCCCGCCGATCACGCTCACCAGCGATCCGGGGGCTGCCGCGCGCGCGCTGAAATCCGCGGCATTGACGATGCGGAAGCTGCGTGCGCGATGAGGAGCGTTTGTGGCGTAGATTCCGTAGCCGTCGAGCGCGATGTAGAGTTGGACGGCCGCGGCGTCCAGGCGTACATCCGTTGCCCGCGCCTGAGGCAAGTGTTCGGTGAGATTCACCCAATTCACCGCGGGCGTTGCCGCATTTTCCAAATCTGCTACGCCGTAAAACACACCGCTGTCAGTGGCCACGTAGATGGCGCCGGCTGCGCGGTCGGCCGTGATGCCGTGCGCCGGCACGTTGGGCAGGTTGGCGCTCAGATCATCCCAGAAGCTGCCGCTATTGGTAGTGCGCAGCACGTGGGCCGCGCTGCCGCCAATGGCCGCCAGCGCCACACGGGGTTCTACCGGATCGACAAAGATCCGTTCCACCGCGCCATTTGCGCCCGTGGGCGGGGAGGGCCGCCAGGTGCGCCCGCTATCGAAAGAAACCCAGAGCCGGCCATCCGCAGAGCCCGCATATACGGTTTCACCGGACGCACCGACAGCGGTGATCGAAGCGCCGAGAGTTGCCGAGTAGCGCTGGCGAACCGCGGCTTCATCGGCCGCTTCCGTGCTCTCCACTGGCGCCCACACCGAACTGCCGGGCGCCAGTTCCAGCGCCCCCAAGCGTTCGGTCTCCACGCGGACTCCACCGGTACCATTCGGTGTGGAGAGAATCCGGTTCACCATCAGGTTCGGCAGAAACTGGTTTAAACCCGCCCAGGAGCGGCCGCCGTCCAGAGAGCGCCAGACACCGAAATCATTGCCGACCACGATCTGGTCGGGATTCGAGGGTGAAACCGCGATGCTGTTTTGTCCCGGGCCGACCACAGACTGCGCCTGAAACGCCGTCAGATTGACCCAGGACCGGCCGCCATCGTCGGAGCGAAACAACTGTTGCCCCAGCGCGTAGATACGGGAACCATCAGGCGCCGCCGAAATGGCCCGCGCGCCCGCTTCGGGCAGCCGCGCCACGGTAGCTTCGGCCGGCACGGAGGGCTCAGGCATAGGAGCCACGGGAGTCCAGGTTTCGAAGTCCACGGTTCCAAAAACCCGTCCCGAAAAGGTCCGGGCGAACAGTTCGGAGCCATCGGCCGAGTACCAGACGCGCTCGACCGGTCCGGTGGCCGGAGACGCCAGCCTCAGTTCTACGGAAGACGTACCCACTTTGCGCCAGGATGGATTGACCTGCGCTGCCAGCACCAATGCGACCGCCCCAGCCAGCCCAATGAGCCGGGCCGCGCGCCGTACTGTTGCCTTATGACACACAATTGAGTCCTATTTTACCCTATTTCCCTGAGTGCTCTTTTGAACAACCTGCTGAATTTACGTGCCTTGCTGGTTTTGGGACTACCGGGCCTCTTTTTGCCAAGCATCTTTAATGCTAGACTTGATAGGTCTTGACCCTGGGGCCTGCGGCTAGGATTTTAGGTCTAGCAGGTAATAGTACAATGCTCCGGTGCTTCATGCTGTCGCGGACCGAACGTATGCTGCTCATAGCGGCGGCCGCCGTGGTATGCGCAGCTCCGCTTGCGGCCCAAGTGGAACCGGATGCGGCTGCCAAGGTCCTGGTGATGAAGGGCCAGGTATCGGTCCTTCGCAACAACTATGAGTGGGCGCTGAACACCGGCAGCGCCGTTCAACCACGAGAAATCGTTGTCACCGGCCCGGACGGCTACGCAAAGTTTCAAATCTCCGACGGCAGCACATTCGAAGTATTCCCCAGTTCGCGCGTGACCTTCCGCGAACATCCGGCGAGTCTCGGCGATCTCCTCAATGTGTGGCTGGGCCGGGTAAAGGTCTATATCCAACACATGAACGGCCCGAATCCGAACCGCGTGACGACGCAGACCGCTGTGGTCTCAGTGCGCGGAACGGTGTTCGACGTTCAGGTGGAGGACGCCGATGCCACGACTCTGGTGAGCGTAGATGAAGGCGTGGTTTCCGTCTTAAATACCCAGCAGGGCGGTGAGGCGATTCTGCGTGCAGGCGAATCCATCCGCGTGTACAAGAACCAGCCTTTGGCGATGCACGTGGACAAATCGCCGATCATTCGGGGAATTCTGCGCGCGGCACAAGAGGCCATTTACGAAGCGATTTATCATCCGGCCTCGGGCACTCCGGCGCCCGGCGGCGTGAGTGTTCCTTCCGGCTCCGGCGGCCAGGGAGACAAGGGTCGTACGGGAACGGGCGGCGGCGCCAGCGGCGGCACAGGTGGAACGAACACCGGTACAACCGCTCCCGCGCCTCCACCGCCACCGCCATCTGCACCGCCTCCGCCTCCGCCCCCGGCCAACTAGTTCTTTCCGGTGCATCCTGGCGCACAACCTGCGCACGTCTCCGTTACCTGATACAAGAAATAGTCTTACCGCGTGCTAGATTGAAGAATGAAATGCACGTGGTTTTGCGAGGCCTGATTCCATTGGCGTGCGCTGCTGCGGTGTGGGCGCAGGCTCAGCCGTCCAAGCCGGCGCCGGACGGTTTGGAGCCGAGTTGGGACGTTGGCGCGGTCCTGCAGGAGATCAGCGCGCACGCGACGCGTCTGCTGCCCACGCTCAACAAGGTGGATGCCAAGGCCTGGGTGGCCAAAGGCGCGCCCGATACCTACGCGCAGCAGTTGGATTCCTGTAAAGTACAGGCCGCTGCCCTGGCGACGGATGCCAAGGCCCTGACCGAAAACCCTGAGAAGCTTTCCGCCGCGCTGGTGGTCTTTTTCCGTATGCAGTCGCTCGAGAACATGATGGGTTCGCTGGTGGAGGGCTTGCGTAAGTACGGCAGCAATGCGGAAGCGAACGAGTTAGCCCGTCAGGTGGCTGAGAACGGCGCCAACCGTTCCCGCCTGCAAGCCTACATTGTCAATCTGGCAGCCGAGCGCGAGCAGGAGTTTCAGGTAATGGACCATGAGGCCCAACGCTGCCGCGCCGCCGTCGCCACCCAATCGCCGGTCACCGGCCGCACCTCGGGAAGGAAGAATTAGCTCTGGATGCCTTTTGTATGCAGCATCTGTGGAGAAGAATCCACGCGAATCTGCGTCCGCTGCACCAAGGACGCCTGCGAGAATCACCTCTGCGAAAAATGCCTGCGATGCAGCGATTGCTGTGAATGTGAAGTGGTGATTAACGAACCGCTGCGCGAATCGGCCCGCTCCGCGCTGAATGCCAACGCCGAGCGGGAGGCCGAACGCGCCGCCGCGGCGGACGCGGAAAATACGGAGCCGCCCGAAGCAAGTGAAGACGAGCCCGAGCCGCTGATTCCGTGATCAATCTCCGCCCGCTACTTTCGCCCCCAGTGCCCCGCCCGCCATGCTGAGACACGTGATGATCAGAAACAGCACGGCCAACGACATGATGAACAGCACGATCATGCCCTGCGGTGTCTGAAAAAACTGGAGCATCTGCTCCAGGCCAGGGTCGTGGCCGGGCATGGATTGAAGCTGCGTTTGAAAGCGGTGAACCACTTCGAGCGAGCGCGCTGACGGAGATTCCTGCGCAATGAACACAACCGCCGACATGCCGAATGTCAGGACGCCGGTGATCCAGCCGATCTGCACGCCGTTGCCCACACGAAGCCGGCGGCCGATTCTGCGATGGTAGAAAAAGGCCGCCAGAAAACCGGCAGCGATCCAATTCACGAACGGCAGCCAACTGAAGAGCATCGCGCCAATCGAAACCAGCAGAGCGATTCGCACGGCGGCCGGATTGTGAAAACTGGGCGCCGGCGGGTCGGTCCGCACCGGTTGCGGCGCGGCTTCCACTATAGGCTGCGTCGGCGGGACAAACTCGACAGGAGGCGGGGGTTCCGCCTCAACGGCTGTGATCTCCCTCTGAGGCTTGCCGCATTTGTGACAAAAAAGAGCATCGGGCGGCAACTGCGCGCCGCAGGTACAGAATTCCGGCATCAGGCAATTTCAGTTTCCCGCAGTCGAGAAGAGGGAAGCAACCCTTACGCGCGTGAGCACTTGATGTCTGCGAGTCTGGCGCTAATATCCGAGTTTCTTGTTTACCACATTGCGCAGCGGTTCCCCGCAGCGGAAGCGCTCGAAGTTTTCGAGGAAAAAGCGCATGGCATCGGCCAGCCAGGTACAAGTGTGATCCATGCAGTGCGCCGAAAGCAGCACATTATCCAATTGATATAAGGGATGGCCGGGCGGCAGCGGCTCCTGGTCGAACACGTCGAGGCCGGCGCCTTTGATCCGGCGCTCGGTGAGCGCGCGGAGCATCGCTGCTTCGTCCACCACCGGGCCGCGGCCGATATTAAAGACCACCGCGTCCGGTTTCATAGCGGCGAATTCGGCTTCGCCCATCATGCCGCGCGTTTCCGGCGTCAACGGCGCGGCGACCACCACGTAATCGGAAGCCGCGATCATTTCCAGACGCCGCTCCGGCGGGTAGATGCGATCGACCAACGGATCCGGTTCGCTCGGCACATGACGTTTGACCGCCAGTACGTGCATCCCCATGGCTCGTACGCGACTGGCAACCGCCCGCCCGATATCACCGTAGCCCAAGATGCCCACCGTCTGGCCGGAGATCTCAATCACATCGAACTGGTCCCACACCCCCGCCATCTGGCTGCGAATCGTGCGCCGGAAATCTTTGGCGAAGAAAAGGATGCCGGCAAGGATGTACTCGCCCAGCGACTGGCTGAAGACTCCCGTGCCATTCGTGAGGGGGACGGGCGACTCCACCAGTTCCGGGAACAGAATCGTATCCAGGCCTGCCGCGCGCGAGTGTACCCAGCGGACATTAGGGCACATGTGAAAGACCTCGCGCAGCAGAGAACGGGAACCGGACCAGGAGAAAATCACGGTGGCGTCGGGAGCCGTCCGCTCAAACGCTTCCACGCCATCTCCGACGGCGATGGTGGTTTCAGCGGGGAGAGCCTCGAGCATCGCCAGCGTGGGTTCGGCGGGGTCGGCCAATACCAGAACTGTGTTATTGTCCATCAGGAGAAAGCTATCACATGTTCGACCTTTCTCTTGAAATGCTGCGCGTAGTAGAAGAGGCTGCCATCGCCTCGGCGCGCACCATGGGGATGGGAAACCCCGAGATTTCCGACCAGGCCGCCGTCGAAGCCATGCGGCGGTGCCTGGACACGATTGCAATCGATGGCTCCATCGTGATCGGCGAGGGTGAGCGCGATGAAGCACCCATGTTGTACATTGGCGAACGAGTGGGCGCGGTGCGCAATGGGGCCGAGGCAATCACGGTGGATATCGCCGTCGATCCGCTGGAGGGAACCAACCTGTGCGCCACCGGAGGCGCGGGCTCCATCACGGTGCTGGCAGCATCCGAGCAGGGCGGCTTGCTGCACGCGCCGGACTGCTACATGGAAAAGATCATCGTGGGTCCGCCCGCCAAAGGCGCCATCGATATCGACGCGCCGGTAAAGCAAAACCTCAAAGCCATTGCGCGGCGCCTGCAACGCGGCATGGACGACTTGGTGGTCGTGGTGCTCGACCGGCCGCGCCATAAGCAGTTGATTGCCGATATCCGCGAGACCGGTGCGCGCATCCGGCTGATCTCGGATGGCGATCTTTCCGCCGGCATCGCGGCGGCAGTTGCGGGAACGGGCGTGCATGCGGTGATGGGCTCAGGCGGCGCGCCGGAGGGCGTGTTGACCGCGGCCGCACTGCGCTGCCTGAATGGCGAAATCCTGGCGAGGCTGGTGGTGAAAGATGATGCGCAGAAGGAGCGCATGCAAGAGATGGGGATTCGCGATCCGCGGCGCATCTATTCCGCTCCGGAACTGGCGCCGGGCCGCAGTATCGTATTCGCCGCATCCGGAGTCACCGATGGGAATCTGCTGCGCGGTGTGCGGTTCTCCGGCGATGGCGCCCGCACGGAATCTATCGTGATGACACTCACGCCCGCGCGCGTCCGGTTCATCGAAACCATGCATCTGGAAAACAAGCCGGATGTGAAGGTACGGTTCCGCTGAAGCACTCGCTAGCCGATATATCGCGCGTAGAGACTGCGAGCCAGGCCCGGATCGCTGGTGCCTTTGACGATGGCGCGGCCATCCGGAAACACCGTCATCTCATAGGGCGGCACGAAGAAGCGCAGAGCGAATTCATTGGCGCGAACTTCACCCAAAGATTCCAGGCGAGTCCTCAGTTCAGCCAGGTTCAGGGGACGCGAGCGCTCGTGCACCTGCACGGCGTTTCTGCCGCAGAGAGTGACGGGTGCACGCCGGGCATCTTCGAGATACGGGAATTGGCGAAGAGCACAGACGGGGCAGCACGGGTCGCGCTCCGGAGTCTCGCGCTGGCGGATGCTACCCGCCCACACGTCCATGGTTGTGATGCGTGCCCGGACTTCAGCGGCATGGCCGGAAAGAATGCGGATGGCGTCGGCGACTTGCAGGGAAGCCACCATCGAAATGATCGTGTTCAGCACGCCGCCGGTTTCGCAGGTGGGCTGCGCGCCCTGTGGCGCTTCGGGATAGACGCAGCGCAAGCAGGCAGTGCGGCCGGGCAGCACCGGCATGGTGATGCCGTAACTTCCCACTGCTGCTCCATAGATCCAGGGAATCTTCCGGCTGACAGCAAAATCGTTGAGCAGGTAGCGAGTTTCGAAATTGTCGGTGCCGTCCAGGATCACGCCGGCCCCACCCAGAATCTCCGCTGCATTGGCGGGCGTCAGGTCGGCCACGATGCCGCGCACGGCAATCGTGGAATTGAGACGCGCGAGATGACGCGCCGCAGCGGCGGCTTTTGGAACACCATCCGCGGCATCGGCTTCTTCAAATAGCCACTGGCGATGCAAATTGCTCGGCTCGACGTAGTCGCGATCGATGATAGTAAGGCGCCCGACGCCCGCACGGGCAAGCGCGGCAGCGTGAAAACTGCCGAGGGCGCCACATCCGGCAATAACCGCGTGAGCGTGCAGCAGCGCCTCCTGGCCAGCCTCGCCGATCCCCGGAAAAAGGATTTGCCGCGAGTACCGCTCGCGCTCGACTGCGTTCATTAATCCGATGGTAACAAACTTGCTATGAAGTACTTACGCTATCATGATGGTGGTGCGCCCACTGCTCACCTACGTGCCCTCATTGTTTGTTTTTCTGGTGGCCGCACAATCGCCGCTGCTTCTGGCTCAGTATCAAAAATACGAGGGCAAGACTGTGACTGCGATTCAGTTCAGCCCCAGCACGCAACCGATCGGGCAGGCCGAGTTACTGAAATTGATCCCGCTCAAGACGGGTCAGCCCCTCCGGATGGCGGACGTCCGCGCGAGCATCGACCGGATGTTTGCCATCGGCCGCTACGCCGATATTCAGGTGGAAGCAGAACCGTCCGGCAATGGTGTAGCTCTTACATTCCACACGAAGAATAGTTGGTTTATTGGCAACGTGTCCGTGGCGGGGGATCTCTCGAGCCCTCCCAACCGCGGACAACTTGCCAATGCCACGCGCCTCGACCTGGGCCAGCCGTATACCGACGCCAAACTGCAAACCGCGCTGCAGGGGCAAAAGGCACTTTTCGACAATAACGGGCTATTCCATAGCCAGATCCATCCGGTGTTCGACTACGACCCGAAATACCAGCAGGTCAATCTAAAGTTCGAAGTCGATTCGGGGGACCGTGCGCGGCTCACGGAGCCGGTCCTCACGGGCGATTTGAAAATGGATGCCGACAAGATTGTTTCGGCGACCAATTGGCGCCGTTGGCTTGTTCACACTTGGAAACCGATGACAGCGTCCCGCGTGCAGCAGGGCTTGGAAGGCATCCGCAAACTCTACCAGAAGGACGACCGGCTTGAGGCGAAGGTGGCGCTTGAATCGATACATTATGATCCGGAGGCCAACCGGGCACAGCCGACTTTGAATATCGATGCCGGGCCGCGAATTGAGGTCAACACCATCGGCGCGAAGGTTTCCCGCAAGAAGCTACAGCGCCTTGTGCCGATCTACGAAGAACACGCGGTCGATCACGATCTGCTGGTAGAGGGAGCGCGCCGCCTGGAAGACTATTTTCAGTCGGAAGGCTACTACGAAGCCCAAGTGGCTTTCAAGCAGCAGCGTGTCACCAACGACAAAGCCTCCATCGACTATCTCGTGAACCGCGGCAAGCGTCACAAGCTGGTCTACATTGGCATCAGCGGAAACAAGTATTTCACGAGGGATGCGATCCGCGAGAGGATGTACCTGCAGCCGGCCTCTTTGTTGCAGTTCCGCCACGGCCGTTACAGCGAGAGTTTCCTGCGCCGCGACGAGCAGTCGATCATCGATCTTTACCAATCCAACGGCTTCCGCGATGTGCAGGTGACGCACGAAATCAAGGACGATTACCAGGGCAAGATCGGACACATTGCGGTTTTCCTGAAGATCGATGAAGGTCCGCAATACTTTATCAATAAACTGCAAGTGGATGGCATTGAGAAGTTGAACAAAGCCACGATCCTCGGCCTGCTGAGCTCAACGGAAGGCCAGCCGTTCAGCGAATTCAGCGTGGCTGTGGACCGCGACACCATCCTTGCCCAATACTTCAATAGCGGCTTTCCGGATGCGACATTCGAATGGAACTACCAGCCGGCAGCGGAGCCGCATCGCATAGACTTGCACTACATTATCCGCGAAGGAACGCAACAGTTCGTCCGGGACGTACTCATCAGCGGCTTGAACATCACGAGGCCCAGCCTGGTCAGGCGCAACCTGAGCGTGGCGGCGGGCGACCCGCTGTCTCCCACCGCGTTGACCCAAACCCAACGCAACCTCTACGACCTTGGCATTTTCGCCACCGTCAATGTCGCCGTCCAGAATCCGGACGGCGACTATAACCGGAAATACGTGCTCTACGAGATGGAAGAAGCTCGCCGTTATTCGATGGCGGTCGGTGTGGGAGCGGAATTGGGCCGCATCGGCGGCTGCACGAACTGTCTGGATGCGGCAACCGGGCAGACAGGATTCTCTCCGCGCGTCTCGTTCGACATCACGCGGAACAACATGTGGGGACTTGGGCATAGCCTCAGTCTGCGGACACGCGCTTCCACACTGGAACAGCGCGGACTTCTCACCTACACGTGGCCGCGCTTCCGCGACTCTCCGGACCTGACCGTCTCTTTCACCGGTCTGTTTGAGCAATCGCGCGACATCCGCACCTTTTCCTACCAACGCGCGGAAGGCTCGGCGCAGTTATCGCAGCGCCTCACGAAAGCCACCACGATGTTTTACCGGTTCGCATACCGGCGCGTGAGCGTGAACCAATCGACATTGAAAATCACTCCGTTTCTGATTCCCCTGCTTTCGCAACCGGTACGTGTGGGGATTCTCTCCATCAACATGGTCCAGGACCGGCGCGACGATTCCATAGATCCACATAAGGGCGTCTACAATACAGTGGATCTGGGACTGGCGGAACGAATTTTCGGCTCTCAGCGCAACTTCCTGCACTTTCTGGGACGCAATGCGACTTACCACCCGATCGGCAAGAAGCTCGTGCTGGCGCGCAGCACGGAATTTGGTGATATCTGGGCCTTCAACTTCAATGGAGATCCGCTGGATGCGATTCCTCTGGCGGAGCGGTTTTTCGGTGGCGGCGGCACTTCGCATCGCGGGTTCCCGGAGAATCAGGCCGGACCGCGCGATCTGGCAACCGGCTTTCCGCTTGGAGGCACCGCGCTCCTGTTCAATCAGGTGGAACTGCGGTTTCCGCTGATCGGAGAAAACATCGGCGGCGTTCTGTTTCACGATGCCGGGAATATCTACACCAGTGTCGGTCATATGACGTTGCGGCAGTCGCAGCCGAGCCTGCAGGATTTCGACTACATGGTGCATGCGGTGGGCTTCGGCATCCGCTATCGCACTCCTATTGGCCCGGTCCGCCTGGACCTGGCGTATAGCATCAATCCGCCGAGATTCTTCGGCTTCAAAGGCACCCAGCAGGAACTGATTGACGCGGGCGTGACTCCCTGCAGCCCACCGCCGGGTGTTGCGAATCAGTGCGTGGAGCAGAGCGTGAGCCATTTCCAATTCTTCTTCTCCATAGGACAAACGTTTTGAGCTTGGCAGTAACAGTACGGTGGGTCGCGGTTGCGCTGGCGGCCCCTTTGGCGCTGCACGCGGAAATCATCGATCGCATTGCCGTGTCGGTAGGCAGCCGGGTGATTACTGAAAGCGCTCTGGACCGCGAAATCCGCGTCACGGCCTTCCAGAATCGTGTGGCGCCGGATTTCAGTCCCGCCAACAAACGCGCCACCGCCGGCCGCATGGTGGAGCAGATGCTCATCCGCCAGGAACTGGATACGAGCCGTTATCCGGCGCCGACCGAGGCGGACATCGAGCCGGCCTATCAGGCATTCAAGAAGACTAATTTCCAGAGTGACCAGCAGTTTCAACAGGCGCTGGCCGATGCCGGCATTACTGAACAGGATTTGAAAGACGAAATGCTCTGGCAGAGCACGCTGCTGCAATTCATCGAAGTCCGCTTTCGTCCGGGCGTCCAGGTGAGCGACGAAGAGATTCAGGATTATTTTGACCGTATCGTCAAACCGGAGGCCGCAAAGGCGCATCCCAACGAACCGGTTGCGCTCGAAGACTACCGCGATGACATTGAGGAAAAGCTGGCCGGGCAGCGGGTGGACGAACAGATGGACAACTGGTTGAAGGAAGCCAAGAAGCGAACCGAGATTGTCTATCACGACGAGGCGTTCCAATGACGCGCAAGCGTATCGCGTTGACCGTGGCAGGCTCGCTGGTGGGCCTTGTTGTAATCCTGGCCGTCGCGGCGATCTTTGTGCTTCGCAGCCAGTGGTTCAACGACAAGGTGCGTCAGAAGATCGTGGACACAGTGGAAACCGCTACCGGCGGCCGCGCCGAGGTCGGCTCATTTCACTTCGACTGGAAACATTTGCGAGCCACGGTTCGTGGGTTCGTGCTGCACGGCACCGAGCCGGCGGGCAAACCGCCGCTATTCCGCGCAGACTCGATAGTTGTGGGTTTGAAGATTGTCTCGATCCTCAAGCGCGACATCGATATTGAATCTCTCGATATCAACAGCCCTCGCATTTACCTGACGATTGACCAGAATGGGCACACGAACATTCCGTCGCCGAAAGTCAGCAGCCCGAGCGGGTCGTCATCGACTACGGAAACATTGCTCAAACTGGCGGTGGGAAGGTTCCGCGTGCAGGATGGCATGTTCGAAGTGGAATCCCGCGGCAAGTATCCCTTCGACGCCAACGGCCGCAACCTGACCGCGGACCTGGGATACGAATTGATCGCCCAGCGCTATCGCGGAACGGTTTCCATTCAACCGCTCGATTTGCGGTTTGCCGATTACGCGCCGGCGGCAGTGGCGGTCAACCTGGCATTGACGCTCGAGAGCAATCATATCGGGATTGATTCGGCAAATTTCGCAACGGGCGGTTCCACTCTGCGTCTTTCGGGCTCGGTAGATGACCTACGCGCGCCGCACGGCGCGTTTCAATACACCGCAAACGTGGAAGTGGCCGATGCGGGGCGTATCCTGCGGAACCGCGCTCTCAGGGCGGGCACGGTGCGGCTCGACGGACGCGCGACATTTGCGGGAACGTCCGACTATTCGGTCACCGGCAATCTGCACCTCTACGGCGCGCGCTACCGGGACGTTTCGGTAGCATTCGATAACCTCCGGGCTGATGGCGCGATCCAGATAAATCCGCGCGGTGCGGTGTTGAACTCACTGCGCTTTTCCAGTCTAGTGACGGCAAGCGGTAAGCGCGCGCCTGTCTCCGGCAAGGTCGCCAGCATCTCGCTGCGCGGCCGGAATCTCACGGCGCGCGATGTCGCGGTGGCCGGTTTGGGCGGCAGTTTCCGCGGGCAAGCGGAATTACGGAACTTTGAGCGATTCAGCGTGGCGGGCGATTTGAGTGGTTTCGATGTCCGGCGTCTAGTGGCTCTCTATAGTAAAGAACAACTACCCTGGGATGGCCGGATTGCAGGCCGCGTAGGACTGGAGGGGTCGCTCCGCCGCAAGAACAATCTGCGGGCGACCGTCAGCCTCACGATCTCACCGGCGCAGACCGGCCCGCCGATTCAAGGCCAGATTACGGCGAACTATGACGCGGCGACCGGCATCCTCGACCTGGGGCACTCGACGCTGCAACTGCCCGCCACGCGGATCGAAGCTTCCGGGGCCATCGGGCGGCAGATGCAGGTTCATCTGGAGACGCGCGATCTGAACGACCTGGCTCCGGTGATGGGCCAGAACGGCGGAGCGCTTCCGGTGAAGCTCGACCAGGGCGCGATCGTTTTTGATGGCACGGTCACGGGACGGCTTCCGAATCCGACCGTGGCGGGGCACCTGGGCGCCACACGCGTCGCGTACTCCGGACAGATGTTCGATTCGATTCAAGCCGATGTCGAGGCGGCGCCGGATCTTCTGCGAATCCAGAACGGTGCGGTAACCAGCGGAACCGCGCGTGCGCAGTTCCATGGCTCGCTGGCGTTGCAGCAATGGAAGCCGTCGAGCGGCAGCCAACTGGCGGCGAATGCCGCCATCAGCAACTTGACACTGGCCGATCTGATGAAGGCCACGGGGATGAAGGCGCCGGTGACGGGGACGCTGAACGGCAGCGCGCAGGTCAACGGCACGGTGGGCAATCCGCTGGTGAAGGCGCAAGTCGAGGTCGTGAAAGGAGAGGCCGAAGGAGAACCATTCGACCGATTCTCCGCCCAAGTGAACACAACCGGCCAAACCGTGCAGTTGACCGCCGGAGAAATCGTCGCCGGCCCGAAACAGATTCACATGACGGCCACGTTCGATCACAACCCGGGCAACTTCGGGAACGGCCGCTTGCAGTTCCAGGTTTCGAGCAACGTCATGGCGCTTGACCAGATTCAGATGCTGGCGCGGAACCGCCCCGGCGTGAAGGGAACCGTGCAGTTGACCGCGAATGGCGTAGTGGACGTAGCGCAGGCCGGCGGCCGCACGCAGTTGCGCTTGACCGATTTCCACACGGATGTGGCCGCGCGCAGTGTGGAAATGAACGGCCAGGCATTAGGCAACGCGCATTTGACCGCCAATTCGCAAGGTTCAGTGCTGCGCGCTCACATCGAGTCGGATTTCGCCGGTTCTACCATTCAGGGCGAAGGCCAGTGGCGTCTCGAAGACAGCTATCCAGGCACCGCCACTCTCCACTTCTCCAAGATCGATCTGGCGACCTTGCGGACGTGGATTTCGCCCGGGGCGGCTCACGGCGCGATTTACGCGGGATCGGTCGAAGGACAGGTTCAGATCGATGGCCCGGCGCTCAGGCCGGATCAGTGGACCGCCGAACTACGCATCCCTCAATTCGAGATTCGCCCGGCCAACACCGGCGGCCTTGGATTGGGCGCCAGTACGCAATTCGCGCTGCGCAATTCCGGACCGATCGTGGTGAAGCTGGCAAAATCAGCGATCACCGTCGAGAGTGCGCATTTGCAGGGCAATTCCACCGACCTGAACGTCACCGGCACCATTCTGATCGCTCAGAAGAACCAACTCGACCTGCGTGTGAGAGGCCAGTTCGGGCTGGCGGCGCTGAAGGATTTCAACCCCGATATCTTTGCCTCCGGAGCGCTGGTGGCGGATGCGACCGTGCGTGGAGCGCTGAGCGCGCCGCAAGTCAACGGCCGCTTGCAGTTGCAGGACGCCGCGCTGAGTTTTGCCGATTTCCCGACGGGGCTCTCCAATGCGAAGGGAGTGATTCTGTTCAGCGGCAATCGAGCGACGATCCAGAGCCTGACGGGAGAGACCGGCGGCGGCACCATCCAGTTCACGGGTTTTGCCGGATATGAGAGCGGCCAGGCGATTCTCGGCCTGCATGGCGAGGCGAAATCCGTGCGCGTCCGTTATCCGGCGGGAGTGAGCACCGTCTTTGATGCCAGCCTGGACCTGACAGGCACGTCCGAGCGCAGCATGCTCGCCGGGACGGTGACCATTCTTCGCACCGGTTTCAATCCGCAATCAGACCTGGGTTCTCTGCTGGCGGGCTCGGCCCAACCAGTGCGGACGCCGGCGGCGCGCCCGGGCTTTCTCGGCGGCATGAATTTTGACGTGCAGATCACTACTTCGCCGGACATTCAATTCCAGAGCTCACTCACCGAAGGCGTGCAGGCCGAGGCCAACCTTCGCTTGCGTGGGACAGTCAGCAATCCCGCACTACTCGGGCGCATCAACATCACGCAGGGCCAGGTGATCTTTTACGGAACCAAGTACACCATCAGCCAGGGCTCGATTTCGTTCTATAACCCGGTCCGAATTGAACCGATCGTGAACATCGACCTGGAAACCAAGGCCCGCGGCATCGATATAACGCTCACGGTGTCGGGTCCCCTGAATCACCTGGTGCTGACGCCGCGGTCGGACCCGCCGCTCCAATTCAATGAGATCGTCGCTCTGCTGGCAACCGGACGCGCGCCCACTTCCGACCCCTCACAGTTGACTCAGCAAAGCAATGCGCCCCAATCCTGGCAACAGATGGGCGCTTCGATGCTGCTGGGGCAAGCCATTGCAAACCCGGTTTCAGGCCGCCTGCAGCGGTTCTTTGGAGTCAGCAAGCTCCGTATCGATCCGACATTGCCGGGCGTGGAAAACAACCCGCAGGCCCGCATCACGCTCGAACAGCAGGTCACACCCGACATCACGTTCACCTACATCACCAACGTGACGAGTAGCAATCCGCAGGTGGTAAGCGTGGAGTGGGCTTTCAGCAGGCGATGGTCGGTCGTCGCCCTGCGCGAGGAAAACGGCCTCTTCGGCATTGATTTCTTTTTCAAGAGAAGGTTCTAGCGCGCGGCAGTGCGGCGAGACGCGCGTGCGCGTAGCCGTGATTGCCTCGCGGCCGCCGAATGCTGCTTCGCGGGAAATACCGGCTATGGCAGTTTCGCCGAAGCGGAAGCCGAACTGCCCATTTTGTTCGTCAGCACCACGCTTACCGAAGCAATGGCTTGATTGTCGCCCTGCACATTGAATGGCTGCGTGAAAGTGAACTGGCTTCCAAATGGAGCCGATGCCGCGCTGTTGTACCACGTGGCGAAAATCGCATCGACGGGAACAGTGACGGAGCTGGTCTGCAGGTTACTCCCCGCCGCACCGGTAAATTGAAATACCGCCTGGGTCAACTCACGGTCCGTGCTGAAACCGACCACGGAGACGCTGAAACCGCTGGCACTGCGGGTCACAGTCACACTCGTAATTACGGGCGCTCCCGCATTGATGCGGATAGTGCGCTGCGGCGCCGGTGCGGGAGTAATGTCTTTCCCGCCGGAGAGCATTTGCATGGTAATGGTGATGGTGCCGGCTACGGTTCCCAACTGGACGCCCACGGAATCAGTCCCCGCTGTCGCGCCCGCGGGAACCGTGACATGCGCGGTGCGGCCGCCGGTCGCGAACTGCACGGAGGGATCGTCCGGACCGGAATCCGGGGAGAACGTCATGGTCAACACGAAATTGATATCGGCCGGATAGGCGCTAGCCACGCCAACCTGCAAGGTGGGCTGCGTTAGAGGCGTCGCCGGACTCGGGATTCCCGTGACGGTGACTCCCGGGGCGGCCGGTGTCGTAACACTGATCTGAAAACTGCCGCTGGCCGTAGCGTTCGCGGAATCCTTCACGGTCACCATGAATGGCCCGGTGGCCGCGCTCTTGATTGTGCCGGAAAGCGTGCCATCCGTGCTCATGGTCAAGCCATCCGGCGCGCCGGTGGCGGACCAGGTATACGGCGGCTTGCCTCCGCTCGCATCGAACTTCGCGGAATAGCTGCTGCCCAACGTACCGCCCGCGATCGACTGTGTGGTGATGGTAAGCGCGCCTTGCACTACGGTCAATGTGAAGGATTGCTTCGCGGTGGCTCCAGTGGAATCCGTTACGGTGGCCGCCACGGTGGAGCTTCCGGTAGCCGTGGGCTTTCCCGTGATGGCGCCGCTCGAGGCAAGAGTGAGGCCGCCGGGCAATCCGGTGGCGGTCCATGTGTATGGCTTGGAGCCACCGATCGCCACGAGCGCCGCGCTGTAGTTCGTACCCACTATCCCGTTCGGGAGGGACGTCGTGGTGATGGTGAGCTGGCCGGAAGCGATGGTCAGATCGAAATTGCCGGACGCCTGCGCGCCGGTTTTGTCGGTCACCGTCACCGCCAGCGTGAAGGTTCCGCTGGTGGTCGGCGTGCCGGTCAATAATCCAGTGCCCGACATCGTTAAGCCATCGGGAACGCCGGTGGCCGACCACGTGTATGGCTGCTGCCCCGCGACCGCTTCGAACTGCACGGAGTATGCAACTGCGACCTGCCCCGGCTGCAGCGGCGAAGCGGTCGAAATGCCGAAGCTTTGCGGCACAACCGTAAGCGTGAAGTCCTTCGTGACCGCTGTCTTTGTCTGATCCGTTACCGCGACGCGGAAACTGAACGTGCCGAGCGCGACCGGCGTGCCCGAAAGCGTTCCATCCGCAGCAAGTTTGGTTCCCGGCGGCAGAGAGCCGGTTACACCGAACGTATACGGCGGCGTGCCGCCCGTGGCGGTGAACTTGATGGAGGCGCTCGTGTTCACCGGGATATTGGGAAGTGGAGAAACGTTGGTGATGGTAAGCGGCGGCGGCGCAATGACAATCACGAGATCGCCGAACGCGGTTGCCTGAGTGGAATCGGTCACTTCGAAAGTCACGGGAAACCGGCCCGCGGTTGTTGGTTTTCCCTGCAAGCCTCCGCTCGCATTAAGCGTGATGCCGTCGGGCAGGCTGCCGGAGCTGACCGTGAAGGTATATGCAGGCGTGCCGCCGCTCGCCGCAACCACGGCGGAGTACGCCACTCCCACATTACCCATAGGAAGCATCGTTGTGCTGATTTCCAACTGCGGAATCGATTGCGTGATGGTGAGCGGCAATTGCGCCTGCGCCGTCTGCTGCGAGGCGTCGCGCAATGTGATCTGCACCGTGAAATTGCCGGCCACCGTTGGCGTACCGCCTACAGCACCTGTGGCGCTATCGACGATCATTCCGTCAGGCAAACCCGTCGCTGACCACGAGTAGGGTTGAATGCCGCCGGTTCCGGTCAGGCTGAAGGTATAAGTCTTGCCGGTGGCGCCATTCGGAAGCCCGGTATTGGTAATCAAAAGTTTCCGGGCAATCTGATAGTTGGCGGCGCCCAAGGTCAAACCTTCGGAGGTTCTCACCGTAATGCTGGCCGTTCCGCTGGCCGCGATCAGGTTGGCGGGTACCGCTGCGTTCAATACCGTGCCGCTGCCGAACGTCGTCACGAGGGGTGAACCGTTCCACAGAACCGTCATCGTGTTGGTGAAATTCAGGCCATTAACCGCCAGGTTGAAGGCCGGGCCACCGACTACCGCAGCCGCCGGAGTGAATCCGCTGATGGAGGGCAGCGGCGCCACCGTAAAGACTGAAGCAGCCGACACACTTCCACCCGGATTGTGCACTGTGACATTGACCGGCCCGGCGGCCGCGATCAAATTCGCCGGCACCGTGGCTTGCAGCGTATTCGCATTGACAAATGTCGTCGGCAGACCTGTCGCACCGAAAAAGATCTGCGAAGTCACCGGCACCGTGCCGGCGATGCTGAGAAAGCCGGCCCCGGTTACAGTCAGAGTGAACGCCGGCGAGCCCACCGTATGCGATGACGGGTTCAAGCCATTCACGCTAATCGAAGGACCGACCACCACAAATTGCAGGGCGTTGGAGACCGATCCGTTCGGATTCAGCACGGTGATCTGGGCGATTCCCGGGACCGCCAGAAGCGTGCCAGGAATGGTCGCAACCAATGCCGTGTCGCTCTGAAAATTAGTTGCCAGCGGTGTGGTCACCGTGCCTTCGGTGAAGAGCACAGTCGAAGGGGACGTGGGGGTGGGCCCCGCGGCGCGACCGCCCACCTTCCTGGCATTCGCCGCCAGCAGCGCGGGAGCGCGGCCCAAGGGAATGGTGAAGTCTCCTTCCGGAAGGAAGTTGGTTCCGGTAACCAGAAGCGAAATCGGCCCGGGGTCACCCGCGGTAGTAGACGCCTGGCTCAAGCTGGTGATTGTGGGTGTGCCCGCCACAGTCAACACGTAGACTCCGTCGATGGAGTTGCTCCAAGCGTCAGTAATCGAGAGCACGAAATTGTAGACCTCTGGCGTCGTGGGAGTTCCGGATATCGTGGACACGTTGAGTGTCGTGGGATTCGTAAACTGTGGCAATCCTGCAGGCAGCGATCCTGCGATCAGAGAAACTGTGTAGGCGGATGTGCCCCCCGAAAATAACGATTGCGCGTACGGGCTTCCGGCTGTGGCTACGGCGAGCGAATCAGCTTGCGTCAACGGTGGATTGATGGTGAGCGTGCCCGAAGAAGTTCCGTCCGTTTGCTCAACCGTGAGTGTGACGGTGGTCGCGGCACTGTACAAATTCGAGGGGACGAACAAACTAAAGTGGGGCGTGGGAACCGGGCTGAAGGAAACGTTCTCGCTGGTGAACGTGAACGTCGTGTTGTTCGCCGGATTCGTGTTGTCTACCCAAAGCACGTCCGTGAAGAGATTCGAATTGAAGCCGGTGCCACCGATATCGACTTCGACACCGCTGAAGGGCGAACCGGCGGTGATGGCGGGACCGACCGGAATATTTGTTTCCGGATTAATCGCCGTCACCGAGGTCACACTGGGCTGCGCGAGAAGCGGTATGATTGCGGCTGCGAACAACAGTAGTAGCGCTTTCCAGTGGCCTGGAACTCGGTTGAAGTGCATTCTCTCCTCCGGACTGATCCCAATTATTATTACGCCCGCCGTTGAAAATGGGAACACTTCTTTGCGGATTTGCACCCGGAAAGGTACCGTGGAACGGCAGAAATCGGGATAAAGCGAGATCGTTCCGCATCCCGCGGAAGTGTGGTACGGTAGTGATTTCACTTAAACCTGGAGGAAAAATGGAGGCCTTGGGCCTGATTGAAACAAAGGGTCTGGTCGGCGCCGTGGAAGCCGCCGACGCGATGGTGAAGACCGCTAACGTGGTCTTGACCGGCAAGGAAATTGTCGGCGCCGGACTCGTCGCCGTCATGGTGCGCGGCGATGTGGGCGCCGTCAAAGCAGCAACGGACGCGGGTGCGGCCGCGGCCCGGCGAGTGGGCGAACTGGTTAGCGTTCACGTGATCCCACGCCCGCATGAGGAAGTCGAAAAGGTGCTTCCTACCGGCGGCTTGAAGAAGTAACGGCCGATGCTGCAAGATAAGGATCTTCTTTCGATCCAGGAAGTCCGCACCAAGGTCGAGAAGGCCCACACCGCCTGGCAGACGTACCGGACATTTTCACAGGAACAGGTTGATGCCGTAGTGGAGCGCATGGCCGCAGCCGCGCGCGCCCACTCCAAACGGTTGGCCGACCTGGCCGTGGAAGAAACCGGCTACGGAAATGCCAAAGATAAATACGTCAAAAACCTGCTGAACTGCGACCTGCTGCCGCGCACGATGCGGGGCATGAAAACGATCGGGCTTTTGCGGGAAATTCCCGAGCAGAAAATCGTGGAATATGGAGTTCCGGTGGGTGTCATCGCGGCGATTCTGCCGACGACGAACCCGACATCCACCGCCATGTACAAGATTTTGATCGCGCTCAAGGCGGGCAATGCGATTGTGCTGAGCCCTCATCCGCGCGCCCACCGCTGCACGTGCGAAACTGCGGCCGTCATGTACCAGGCGGCGCTCGAAGCGGGCGCTCCGGAAAGCATCATTGAGTGTGTGGATGCTGCCACCATCGAAGGCACTCAGGCTCTGATGCGGCATGAGCTGACCGCCGTCATCCTGGCGACCGGCGGCATGGGCATGGTCAAAGCGGCCTATTCCAGCGGCAAACCGGCGTTCGGCGTGGGTCCGGGCAACGTGCCCGCTCTCATCGACACTTCCGCCGACGTGGAAGATGCCGTGGCCAAGATCGTCGCCGGAAAGTCTTTCGACTATGGCACCGTCTGTTCGAGTGAACAGGCCATCGTTGCCGAGGAATCACTGCGCGACCGCATCATGAGTTTGTTGAAGGCGAACAAGGCTTACATCGCCAATGACGCGCAGAAGGAGACGCTCGGCAAGATGCTCATGACGCCGAACTGGACCGTGAATCCCCAGTTCGTCGGACAGGCTCCCACGAAGATCGCCAAGATGGCGGGGTTCGAAGTGCCGCCGGATACGTCGATCATCTGCACGGAAATTGCGGGTGTCGGCAAGCAGTACCCGCTCTCGGCAGAAAAGCTTTCGCCAGTCCTCTCGCTCTTTTTCGTCAAGGATTTTGGGGCGGCGTTGGATACCTGCTTCGCACTGCTGAAGTTCGGCGGCCGGGGCCACACCTGCGTGATTTACTCCAAGAACGACGCGCGCACCCGCGAGTACGCGGTACGCATGCCCGCCATGCGCGTTCTGGTCAATACGCCGGCGCCGCAGGGCTCCACGGGCATCACGACGAATGTTTTCCCGGCGATGACGCTTGGATGCGGCGCGGCGGCGGGAAACAGCACTTCCGACAATGTGGGCCCGCAGCACCTGATCAACATCAAGCGCCTGGCTTACCCTGTTCGCACGCCTGAACAGGCATTCGAGATGCCGCTTGACTATAACGCTGCTCCGTCCGCGCTTCCGCCGGCTGCGGCGGCTGCCGGCTCGGTCGATCGCGCGGCTGTAGTAGCGGCTGTTGAACGCTACCTGGCATCCCGCGGCATTGCCCTTTCCGGTGGATCGTCTTGCGGATGCGGCAGCAAGCCGGCGCCCGCCGCCACAACAACTGCGTCCGTGGTCTCCAATGTAGCCTCGGAAGTGGTAGACCGTTTCTTGGCGCGCCGTTCCACCGAACCGCCTCGAGGCGGGTTTAGTTGACTGACGTCACCGGCCGCTGGGGCATCGTGCCCTACCGGCGCGGAACCACTGGCGCAGCCTGCTTCGGAACCGCCGCCGCAAGCGGTGGACTTTGTTTGCGAAGCGGATGTGCGCGCCGCCATGAAGGAAAATCGGAAAATCTATATCCTGCCGAAGGCCATTGTTACCCCCGCCGCCCGCGACATAGCGGGTGATATTCTGGTCTTGGCAAAGGGGTAGAGCAGCTACGTGGATTTAAATCTGGACACACTGAAGCGCGAGATTCTCGGATATCTCGATTCCGCCGGACTGGCTGTCTTCCGGAGTAATCCGGGCAGCCTGGAGGGTCTTCCCATGGTGCTCTGGGATACGGAGCACTATCCCGACTATCAGATGTTTCTGGAAGTCGCGCAGAAGGCCGCCGCCGCGGTAATCATCTTTGCCAGCCGCGAATTCGAAGCCTCCGACATTGACGACCTTGTGGAGCAACTGGAAGACTGTGATCTGACCCGCGAGGAAATGCGCGACTACGAATCGCGATTACGGAAACTGCGCGCTTTCGAAGGCGTCACCTGTTCGCTCGAATTAGCCTTCGACCACAACTCCCGGGTTTACGTCTACGAAGTCCAGCCTGACTGGTACGACGAATTCCTCAATCTGGAGGAGGAGATCCTTTCGATCTCTCCCGAAGGCGAGCCCGACGATGATGCCCTGGGCGGCTATTTCTCCAAGAACTGACGCGGGGCATGGCGAACGGTTCTCGCTGGCTCCTTCCCAACACTGATCCGAACACCGTAGAGAGCCTGAGGACTGCGCTCGGCTTAGGCGCGCTCGCAGCCCGCGTCCTGGTGGCGCGCGGATGGAGCGACGCCGCTGCCGCACGCCGTTTTGTCCATCCTTCGTTCGATGATCTACACGA
The DNA here is from genome assembly GCA_035550475.1 of Bryobacteraceae bacterium. Taxonomy (GTDB): domain Bacteria; phylum Acidobacteriota; class Terriglobia; order Bryobacterales; family Bryobacteraceae; genus DASZPB01. The sequence goes on from DASZPB010000042.1 coordinate 230,198, forward strand.
CCCCACTCTCCTGCTCGGCCTGCCGGCGGCGGTCGAGCGGCTGCTGCAAGCGATCCGTGCCGGCGAGCGCGTGCTGATTTACGGCGACTACGATGTGGATGGCACCGCGGCGGTTGTGATCCTCACCAAAGCGATCGAGCTGGCAGGCGGCACTGTCAGCTACCACGTTCCTCATCGCTTGAAAGACGGCTATGGCATGCGCTCGGAGGTGGTTGAGGCGGCCGCGAGCGGCGGCGTGAAACTGATCGTCAGCGTAGACACCGGCATCCGTGCGTCCGAGGTGGTCGCGCGCGCCAATCAATTGGGCATCGACGTGATCATTACCGATCATCATCTGCCGGAAGCCGCGCTGCCGCCCGCCCTCGCCGTGCTCAATCCGAACCGGACCGACTGCCCTTATCCGGAGAAGAATTTGTGCGGCGCGGGTGTGGCGTTCAAACTTGCGCAAGGCCTGTTCGCCGCCGCAGGCTGGGCGGCCGACAAGGTGAAACGCGTGACGGAATCGTTCCTCAAGCTGGCGGCGATCGCGACCGTGGCTGACGTGGTTCCGCTCACCGGCGAAAACCGCGTCATCGTCAAACACGGCATGGCCGGCCTTCGCAACGTTCGCAACCATGGATTGCGCGCGCTGCTCGACGTCGCCGGCTTTACTGGAAACACCGTGCCGAACGCGCGGCAGATTGCGTTCCAGATTGCGCCCCGGCTCAACGCCGCTGGGCGCATGGATACAGCCCAGGCCGTAATCGAATTGTTTCTGACTCGTGACGATGCCCGCGCTCGCGAACTGGCGCGGCAACTGCATGAGCAGAATATCGAGCGCCAACAGGTGGAAGCCGCAATCCGCGGCACCTGCGAGCAGGAGACAATCGACCCTTCCGCCGCCGCGCTCGTGTATTACGGCGCGGAGTGGCACCGCGGCGTTCTCGGAATCGTTGCCAGCCGCCTGGTGGAGCGCCGCCGTCGCCCGGTCTTTGTGCTCGGGCGCAATCCCGACGATGGCATGGCGCAAGGCTCCGGACGCAGCATTCCCACATTCCATCTGCTCGACGCGCTTGAAGCCATGTCCGACCTGTTCGTGCGATTCGGCGGCCACAAGCACGCCGCGGGTGTCACCTTGGAAGCGGCGCGTGTTCCGGAGTTTCGCGAGCGGTTCAACGCATACGCGGCTGCGCGGCTCACCGGGGAGGATTTCCAGCCGCAGTTGGGAATTGACGCCGTCGTCGAACTGCGGGAGATCACGGAACGCAGCGTGGAAGAAACGCTGGCCCTGGCGCCATTTGGTTGCGGCAATCCGCTCCCTCTGTTCGCCGCGCGCGATGTGGAGATCGCCCAGGACCCGGTGGTGTGGAAGGAGAAACATTTGCGCGTGCTGGCCCGGCAGAATGGCCGCACTGTGGCATTCAAGGCGTGGGATTTTGCGCCGCGCACCGCGGAACTACCGCGCGGCGCGCGTGTGGACCTGGCGTTTACGATCGAGGAAGATGCGCGTTCCGCCGAGCGTGGTTATCCCGGATGGGCCGCGGTGCTGCGCGACTGCCGTTCGGCTTCGGCATCCACCAGCTCGGGCGCTTGAATCGCACGAGGCATCGTTTCGATGCGCTCCATTTCGGAGATCTCGACGCCCATCGGCGTGGTCTTCAATTCCGCAAACTTGCGCGCCGTCACGAAGACACGGCCTTCGAGTGAGCCTACTGCTCCGTTGTAAGCTTCCACCGCTTTTTCCAGGCCTTTACCCATTTTGAGCCAGTGGTCCGCCATGTCGGAAAGGCGCTTGTAGAGTTCCTTACCGAGCGCGCTGATTTCAGCGGCATTTTGCGCCAGTTTCTCCTGCCGCCAGCCATAGGCCACTGCGCGCAAGAGCGCGATCAATGTTGTGGGTGTGGCCAGGATGATGTTTTGCGATACTCCGGTTTCAATCAACGACGGATCGCCTTCGAGCGCGGCGCTGAAGAAGCACTCGCCCGGCAAAAACAAAACCGCGAATTCCGGGGCTTGCTCAAACTGCTCCCAGTAAGACTTGCGGCCGAGCGAGGTCATATGCGCGCGCACTTGCCGCGCATGGTCGGCCAGCAGCAATCGCCGGACGTCTTCACTCGGTGCATCCATCGCCTGGAGATACGCGTCGAGCGGTGTTTTCGCGTCCACCACGATGGATTTCCCGCCCGGCAAACGGATGAGCAGATCGGGACGCAGGCGGCCTTCTTCGCCGTTCACCGTTGCCTGGGCATAGAAATCGCAGTGGTCCAGCATGCCCGCCATTTCGACCACTCGGCGCAGTTGCATCTCACCCCAGTGGCCGCGCACGCCCGGAGTGCGCAGGGCCGTCACCAGCTTGCCCGTCTCGGTGCGAAGCTGGGTCTGCGTTTCCGCGAGTCCACGCACCTGTTCCTGCAACGCCGCATAGGCTCCCGTGCGCGCGGTTTCGATCTCCTGAATCTTCGCATCGACCTTTTCGAGCGATGTGCGCATCGGCATCACCAATTCCGTGATGGCTTGTTGGCGTCTTTCCAGATCACCGCGCGCGGCCTCCTGCGTCTGGGCGAGCGTTGCCGAAGCGAGGTCGAGAAAGACCTGATTGTTGCGGGCCAACGCATCCGACGAGAGCGCCTTGAAGGCATCGGAAAGCTTCTGTTGGGCTTCGTTGAGCAGCGCGAGCTTTTCGGCTGAAGCGGCGCGTTCCGCTTCGAGCCGCGCGGAAAGCTCCGCTTCGTGGGTAGTGGCCGCCGTCAGGGCCTGCTGCAGAGATTGAATCCGGGCATCCCGCTCCTTGAGGCCGGCCGCCATCTCGTTGGTGCGCGCACGCCACAGGACCCACGCCAGGACGATGCCCCCAATAAAACAAAGAACGGAGAGAATGTCTTGCATCGTTCTCCCATTATCGCGCTTGGAAAAAAGCCCGGCGGCCTCAACAGAGAGTATGATTCCCTGTTGTGTATCTGGACCCTCGCGGCCGTACTCCCTACCGGGCGACTAACTCCTGCGGCATCTCATCCCAAGTCCTGCCTTCCAGTTCGCGGCCGCTCTTTTTCTTCTGCACACCGCCCCACTGTTTGAAGAAGAATGCTACCCCGGCCTTGACACACTGATCTCGAATGTCCGTTACCCACGCAAGATCTACCGGTCGCGCCCCCGGCCCGGATTCGCCACCCACGATGACCCAGTCAATGCCGTGCAACCGGAGGTTGGGCAGCGCGCCGAGCAGTGGCTCCAGCGAGAGGAATTTGACATGGGCGCCGGTGTGCCGGAGGTGATCGATTCGGTCCAGGTGGTCTATGTTTTCGACACTAACGCCCATCCAGATCTGTGGCGCCCACAGCAACTGCGGGCTCAGTTCCAGAAGGCGCTCAGAGCGCTTCGTCAGGACCTGATACTGATGCCAGCGCGCGGCTCGCATCATAGAAAAAACCTCTTGGATATAGGAGAGCGGAACGTCCTTGTGGAACAGATCGCTCATCGAGTTGACAAAAATCCGCTTGGGAGATTTCCAACGCAGCGGCAGCTCCAACATCTGCGGTTGAAGAGTCAGGCCGAAGCCATTCCGGTAATTCCTCTGGCCCATTGCCTGAAGCCGCAGGGCAAGGCGCTCTGCATAGCAGTGCTTGCAGCCGGGGCTGATCTTCGAGCACCCGGTTACCGGGTTCCAAGTTGCGTCCGTCCACTCAATGTGAGAGTTGGTCGCCATTTCAAAATCCTTGTTTCTTACGATACTTGTTGAAAATGTCCTTCACAATTTTCGCCGCTGCGGGTTTCTGCGAAGCAAAGTAAAGGTAGTAGATGGTCGAGTTGCTTTTTGTCTTCATAGGCATCGGAGGCGGCACGTAATCGAAGCCCGCCTTCTTTTCGAGCCGCTGCCGGAACGCCTCGGCGAACTCGTCATTAGAGACCTTTTCCGGCTCGTCGAAGAGGCTTCTGTCCGTTGCATACCCCGCTTCTTTCCACGTCTCGTCGCCCCAGAGCCGTGTGAGCTGATCCATTTTGCTTTGGAGCGACTTATCCGGATTCCGCCGCATGGCATTCCGGTTAATGTCCATGATCATGAGGTTCAAAAAGATCTCGACCGAGTGAGCCTGGCCTGCTGTCTCAATGACTTGCCAAGTCAGATTGATATTGTACGGATCCAGCAGACAGAGGGCTCGTCGGTAATCGTTATAATTTGCACGCGGAAACACTTCCCGCAGCAGCACATTGTTGCAGTCCTCGCTGTAGATGAAAACGTCTGTCCTGTCTCCGGCAAGTTCGCGCAACTGATTGGCACGCCGCGGTTCCCGTATCGATGAAGTGGTACTCGTGAAATCGTGGCTTGGTTTTCAATGCAATCAGCGGGCTTCCTTCGACCATCTCACCACTGGTTTTCGAAAGGTGGTAACCAGGTCCGGCATAGGCGTCGATATAGATCCAGCGCAAGCTTCGTATCCTCTCTCGCCGTTGTTTTTCCATGATGACGGAATAGGCCGACGCGTATTCTTTGATGATCGCCAGCTTGACTTCGGACCAGATTCCGATTTCATCGTAGTCGATATTCACAACAGAACTTTATCAAAATGTTTTGGTTCGCACAGAATTGGGAGGAGGAACGACGGCTCGTGCTACTTTACCTGGTACAGATAGTAACGGCCTGCCTGTCCAACCGGCTCCAGGCCCCACTCCACTGCGTGGCCCATCAGCACATTGCCAATGGGAGTGTTGCCGCCTGTGCCGGTCGGCGTCAACAGGTAGTGATAGCCTGCACGGCGCAACGCATTCGTCGCCTCCACCCGCAAGTCCTGCGGCGGGCGCGCGTCCGCTGTTGCAACGCGGGAGAGCAAATGCCAGCGGCCATGCATATCCTGGCCGTAGAACTCGATCGGCGCGCCATGCGCGGCTTTATGCGACAGCAGAATCGCGGAAGAGAGTTGTTGCGGATAATCGAGGTCAAGTTCTACGTACATACCGGCGCGCTGCGGTTGCCATGTGCGCCAGCGAGTCGAAAGACTATTATCGAAGGCCAACGGCGCTTCCCACCGATTGGGCCACGCGCGTACCTTCGATTGCGGGCTGTTATAGACACGGTCAGGCCCGGCGTAGAGTTCCACATCGACGATGTCCCACTCCGACTCATTCGATGCCGTTTGCCGGAATCGCAGCGCGCGCAAAGTTTGTGACGGCCACTCCGCACGCCAGTTGTAGAGCGGATTGCCGGAATAGATCGAGGCCAGCCGCAGATCGTCGAGCATGCAGTCGCCTTCGGCCGATTGCCACGGCACACTGGCATCGCGCGCCAAGTAAGCGTTCGCTACCGGAAGCAAAGCCAGAATGCGCGCTCCCGGCGGTGTTCCCCGCTCCACCATCTTCGCCACTTGGTATTCTTCCACATGCTGCCGCAGGTATTCCGGCTCGGCTTGGAGACGTAGCGCCGCGCGCCATGGGAATTCGTGCAGCCGAAAGGCAAAGCGCGTTTCCCATTGATTGATCGCTTGCGGCCAGCACAGAATCGCCTGGATGATGATCGCGGCCCACGCCGCCGGACGCGGAAGAGCCATCCCGAGCGCAAGCGCCGCAAACGCCACGGAAGGCATCAGGAAGCGCGCGCCCGTATTGGAAAACCAGGGTAGAGCGAGCAGCACCGCGGCCGCCCAGCAGAGACGGCCTGCACCGCGGCGCAACGCCAACAGCCCGAGGGGCAGAGCCAGCAGCAGAGGCCCAAAAGTGCCCGTCAGATGATCGCCAAATGCCAACTCCCACGGAACGCTAAGCGGCTTCACGCTGCCGAGTGAGCGCAGATTGGCTGACAATTCCTTCTCGGTTGCCAGATGAAAGTGGCCATTCGGGAAAATTCCGTTCATCAGCGGCGCCACCGGATTCCCCGTCAGCGCGGCATTGCGCAGAAGCCAGGGCGCCATCACGGCCGCCGCCGCGATGGCCACAATCCCCGCGAATCGAAGACGATCGGATCCGGAAACGCGTTCTGACTTTTCGAGCGCATCCCTCTCAGCGAACGCCGCATCCTTCTTCCGGCCTTTCCCCGCCAACAGAACAAACAGCACGGCGCCGGCAACGGCGAAGACGCCCGGAAACTTGATGGCGTAACAGAATCCGGCCAGCACACCTGCCGGCCACAGATAGCGCGGATTCTGCGTGTCTCTCCACACCAGCAGCAGGTAAAAGGATGCCAATGCGAAGAACACGCCGGCGGCATCATTGTAGGAGGAAGAGCCGGTCAATCCGGCCACAGGCGCGCAGAAATAAAACACCGCCGCCACGAGCGAGGCGAGGTCGCTCATACCCAGCCGCCGCCCGATCCGAAAGATCAATGGCACGGTGGCAACAAACAAGACGAACTCTACGAGCTTCGCCGCCGAATGCCTGCCGAACGCGAAGGCCATGGTATAGAGCATCTCCATACCCTGCGGCAGCAAATCGTAAAAGGCGACGTGCGACGGGAAGCCCGCCAACCGCACATATTTATAAGCCAGGCCCAAATGGTAAGTGATGCCATCGGCCTGCGTCTCCGGCGCGAGTGCATTGACGAAGTACCAGACGCCATACGCACTGAATACGGCCACCGCTACCCACCGCGCGCGGCCAAGCGGTTTTACCGCGGCATCGTGGATCGGCATGCGATGCAGCCACTTGAGTGCGACTATGGCGGCGCAGCCTACTGCCAGAAACACAGGCCACACTGCGGTATGAATCAACAGCAGCAGGAAGATGACGAAGCTGAGCGCGGCCGCACCCGCTGCCAGAGTGATTTCCGGAGGAACTGGAACGTTGCGAAGGAGGATAATTCCGCAGGCGTATGCAGCAGCAAGAGTGAACAGCGCCCCGAACAGGATGGAAGGCAGCGGGGCAGGCAAGGCTACAGCAGCACCGTATCGATACGCTCGTCCACTTCCGGTTTCGAAGCTTCGGATGCCAGGCCGTCCGGCGCGGCCTCAGACTCGCGCAGAAACTCCAGCAAATCCTCTTGCGAGCCGTCGAAGAATGCCTCCAGTAATTCGCGGATCGCCGTGCGGCGCATGGAGTCGCGAGAAGCCTCGGGCGAATAAACGAACGCGCGGCCTACCTTGCGGCGCGTGAGTTTGCCTTTGCGCACCAGCCGATCGAGCACAGTCATGATGGTGGTGTAAGCCAGCGGGCGCGATTGCGCCACGATTCCCTGCACATCTCTCACGCTGCCTTGGCGGAGCTTCCAGAGCGCCTTCAGGCAAAGCAACTCGAGCGGCGGCGGGACATCGCGGACTGCCTTCGGCATCAAGCTTCCTGTTTGGGCTCGACCGTTTCGAGCGCCTGCTTCAGTTGATCCCCAAAATGCGAAGTTGACTTGGGCGCAAACAGCGGATGCGCCGCCAGAGCCGGCGGAGCTACAGGCGCCGGCGATGGAACGCTGGCTGCTTCCGCGCCAGATGGAGCGCCAACCGCGGAACCGGGCACAGCCGGCTGCACGGACGATCGCGGAGTGCTTCCCGCACCCAGATACTTTTCCTTCTTCAGCGCTGTGCGTTCGAGTGCCGCGTTATACGTGGTGAAGCAGCCATCCACCTGCCGATCGTTTTCGATCAGCGCGCGCATGCATTCCATTTTGGAATCCATGTCGTCGAGATAATGCAGCAATAGCGCTTCCGGAAACTGCGGCAGCTTGGGCGATCCGAATTCCAAGTGACCATGATGACTCAGAATCAGGTGCTCCACCAGGCAGCGCAATTGTGGCGGAAACTCGGGAAGCTCGCGCAGTTTATCTCCCACCATGCGGAGAGCAATTGTAATATGCCCGAGCAGTTGCCCGTCGCTCGAATAAGAGAATCCGCGCTCATAATTCAACTCGTGGATCTTGCCGATATCGTGCAGCACCACGCCGGTGAGCAACAGGTCCAGATCGACGTTCGGATAGTGCCCCGCCGTAAGGCGAGCCAGCGCGCACAATGAGAGGACGTGCTCGATCAGACCTCCCAGAAACGCGTGATGAATCTGCTTGGCAGCAGGCGCGCGGCGATAGCGGCGCGCGATATCCTCGTCATCTAGAAACGCATTGAGCAAACTGCGCAAGTGCGGATTCTGAATGGAGGAAACAATGCCGCGCAGTTCCGTCCACATCTGCTCCGGATCACGGCGCGATGACGGGAAGTAGTCAGCGAAGTCGACTTCGCTATCGTCCAATCGCCGCATTTTGTGGATGGTCAATTGCGGGCGGTTGTGGAAGACCTGGGTCTGTCCTTTGACCTTCACGAAATCGTCGCGGTCGAAGCTGTCGATCACTTCGGCCACGTTGTCCCACATCTTGGCGTCCAGGTCGCCGGTGCGGTCGCCGAGGAGCAGCGAGAGATACAGCTCGCCGCTCTTCTTCTGGCGGATCTCCTTCGAGTGGACCAGAAAGCTGGTCGTGATCACCCGATTTGGTTCCAGTTCGCTTACAAACGGCGATTTCATTGTTTGGCCGGGGCTGGCGCGGGCGCCGGAGCACTGGGAGCCGGCGTGGACTTACCGTAGGGGATCACCCACAAGAGTTTCTTCTTATGCTGCGCCTGAACCTCTTCCTTGGTCACAGTCTGCGGCTTGAGCTCCTGCGCGTCTTTCCAACTGGTGTCTTTGCCGGGAGCAGCGCCGCTGTCTACATATCCTGCCTTGATTTGCAGGAATGCATCCTGTCGTAACTTGGTGAGATACTCGCGAACCTTGGGTTCCATTTTGGGCGTTGCCAGAATCTCGGTGATCTGATTTTCCACTTCCTCAAAGCTGGCTTGGCCGGCATCATAGTGATCGTCGATCTTGAGGATCAGCAGACCGCCCGGGACCTGAATGGGGTCGGTAACATACCCTTTCTTCTGTTTGAAGACGATGTTCTCGATCTCGGGACGCAGCATGCCGCGCGTAGAAGGAGGAAGCTGGCCGCCGTTGCGCGCAGTTTCCGTATCGTCGGAGTATTGCCGTACTAAGTCCGTGAATTTGTCGCCGGACCTCGCGCGCGCCACGATGTCCTTGGCTTCCTTTTCGGCCGCAGCCACCTGGGCGGGAGTCTTCCCCTCCGTAGAAATCAAAATCTGGCTGAGGAACACTTCCTCTTTGCGGACGAAGTCGCTCTTGTGCTCGTCGTAATACTTGTGCTTGTCCGCTTCCGGTATTGCGATCTTCGAACTGACTTCCTGACCAATGACGCGCTGCGTGAGCAGTTGCTTACGCATCTGGTCCTTGTAGTCCTCGTAGGTCATGCCGGCTTGCTGACGGACGTATTCGCGAAACTTGTCCGGGTCGGAGATTTTGCTCTGCACCTGAATCTGCGCCATCTGGCGCGTCACATCGCTATCAACGTTGATATCCAGATCCTTGGCCTTCTGCACGAGCAGAAGCTGGTCAATCTGGTCGCGTAGAGCGTTGGCCTCATACTCCTTGAGTGCGGCCGTGAGTTTGGCGCCGGAAAGGCCCTGCCGCCGCAGTTCCGTATCGAGCGTCTGCCGGGTGCGATCGATCTCACCTTTAGTGATAATGTCGCCGTTAACTTTGGCAACAATTTCTTCCACAATGCGAATGTCAGACGCGAACGCAATCGGAAGCGATGCGGCCAATAAAACTACCCACTTGCAAAACATAAGCTGAGTCTCTATTTTAGCAAGCTGGACCGGCTTCGGAACGCCCGGCGTCACCGCTTCCCAGTTGCTCCAGTTTCTCCGAAAGGAAGCGCAGTACCGCGCCGGCCTCGGTCTGGCCGTCGATGGGTATCAGGAGAACCCCGGCAGGGGTGAACTGCGCTCCCCGAGTTTTGCTGACGATATTCATCAGGCGCGCCGGATCGACCCTCGTTTCCTTATGGAACTTGATGGTGAGCACCTGGTTCCGGCGATCTACCGCCTCGATTCCAACGTGCGCGGCGGCGCTCTTCAAAGCGGAGTATGCCAGCAGATTGCGCACGGCATCCGGCACTGCTCCGTACCGGTCTTCCAGTTCCTTGGCCACCCGTTCTCTGGCGTCACTATCGGCCGCATTGGCGATTCTCCGGTATGCCCGCAGGCGTTGATTCTCGTCGGCGATGTACTCGGGAGGAATCCGGATATCCAGGTTCAGGTTCAGCGTTGAATGAATCTCGGGAACCACCTCTTCGCCCTTCAATTCCCGCACCGTCTCATCGAGCAGACGGACATACGTGTCGAAACCGACGGCGTTGATGTGGCCGTGCTGCTCCCCTCCCAGCAAATTGCCCGCGCCGCGCATTTCCAAATCGAGGGCGGCAATCTTGAATCCGGCCCCTAAATCACTGAATTCCTTAAGTGCAGCCAGCCGCTTACGCGCAACTTCGGTGAGTTCGGTGTCTGACGGCACCATCAAATAGGCATAAGCACGGCGGTTCGAACGCCCCACGCGTCCGCGCAATTGATAGAGCTCCGAAAGACCGTAGCGCTCGGCATTCTCGATCATAATCGTGTTCGCCAGTGGGATATCCAAGCCATTTTCGATAATCGTAGTACACACTAGAATATCGAATTCATGGCGCATGAAGCGGAGCATGGTCTTCTCCAGATCGGCTTCTCCCATCTGGCCATGCCCCACGCCGATTCGGGCATTGGGTACCAAGTCCTGAATCATGGCCGCCCGTGTCCAAATGGAATCGACCCGATTGTGAAGGAAGTAGACCTGCCCTCCCCGGCCTAATTCCAGTTCCAGCGCAGAGCGAATCAATTCGGGTTGAAAAGGAGCGACCACGGTGTTAATGGCGAGCCTGTCTTTCGGCGGAGTCTCGATCACCGACATGTCCCGCAGTCCCAATAACGACATGTGTAATGTACGAGGGATCGGCGTGGCGCTCATGCTCACCACGTCGACCATTTTTTTCAAGTGCTTGAGACGCTCTTTATGCTTCACTCCGAAGCGCTGCTCCTCATCTACGATGACGAGGCCAAGATCTTTGAATTGAACGTCCTGTGAGAGGAGCCGGTGGGTTCCGATGGCGATATCGACCCGCCCTTCTGCCAAGTCGGCGAGAGCGGCTTTCAACTCCTTCGGCGTGCGGAAACGGCTAAACATTTCGATTCGCACCGGGAACGGCTGGAAACGGCGCTTGAAAGTCTCGAAGTGCTGGAAAGCCAGAACTGTGGTTGGCGCGAGTACGACAACTTGTTTATCGTCTCCCAGGGCCTTGAAGGCCGCGCGCATCACGACTTCGGTCTTGCCAAAACCCACGTCGCCGCACAGGAGACGATCCATCGGTTGTGGACTCTCCATGTCGTGCTTGATGTCTTTGATGGCGGTGACCTGATCGCGAGTCTCGGCGAATTCGAATGCATCTTCAAACTCCCGCTGCCAGTTGCTATCCGGTGAGAAGTTGAAACCCTCCAGCATCTTACGGGAGGCATAGAGTTTGAGAAGCTCGTCCGCCATGTCCCGCATCCGAGCTTTGATCTTTGACTTCGTGCGCGACCAGGTGGCGCCCCCCATGCGATCAAGCGCGGGTTTGGAATCGCCGGCTCCGCGAAACCGCTGCACCAATTCCATGCCGGTCAGCGGAACATATAGCTTGGAACCGCCGGCGTACTCGAGCAGCATGTAGTCGCCTTGATTCTCACCGGCCGAAATCTCGCGGAGGCCCAGGTATTGAGCTACGCCGTGCTCGGAATGCACAACGTAGTCACCTGGTTTGAGATCGATCAGATCGGCGGAGAACGTCGCGGCCAGCGCCGACTTGCCGGCTGGCGCGCGGCCGACGAGTTCGGAGGATTCGAACAGGTCCTCCGAGCCCAAAACGACAAGTCTCGAATCCTGGAATGCGGTGCCGCGCCGAATGAGACCCTTGATTAGATAAATACTGGCCACGGCCCCGGACAGGTAGGCGCGTTCCGCTAAATAAGCCGGCGTGGAATCGTACTGCTCCAGCCCGAGCTGATAAGGAACCGCATACTCGTTCAGGATGTCGGCGACTCGTTCCACTTCGCCGGTCGAGGACGCAAAGAAAGCGACGCGGTTGCCCGATTCCACCAGGTTGCGCGCCTCAGCGATCGCCACCGGCATGTTTCCGTGAAAGGAGAGCGAGGGGCGGGTGGAAATGTGAACGCTCGCGTGATCGCCGTTCGGCTGCCAATCCACATCAAGTTCCCGAAGCGCGATCTGCGGCGCGCCGGCGGTTTGCCGCTCCAGATCTTCCCATTGGAAAAAGATCCGGTTCGGGTCGAAAGCCGGCGAGCGTTCGATCTGCTCGAGGCGCTTCCAAAAGCGCTCCGCGGCCCCTCGCACCTGCTCAGGCTCATCCCAGAGCACGACCGGATTTTCCAGCAGAGAAAACACCGACGAGTCGCGTGGTCGAAGCATGGGGACAATCAACTCCCAGCCGGGAAATGGCTCGCCCGGAGGAGGCAGGTCGCGGCCGGGAATGCCCGCTTGCCGAACGAGCTCCGCCAACTCCGCCAACAGCGACCGCGATTTCTGGTATTCCGAGAGCGGCAGTAGCGTGCAGTCCTCGATCTTGAGCACGGACCGCTGTGACTCCACGTCGAAGCGGCGAATGGATTCCACCTGGTCGCCAAACAGGTCGATGCGGACCGGCTTCGAGGCCTCCGGCGAGAATACGTCGAGGATGCCGCCGCGTACCGAATACTCGCCCACCATTTCGACCGGCTCGCGGCGTTCGTAGCCGATACTCTCCAGGTGGGCGACCACTTCGTCGAGCAACAGTTCGTCACCGACGCGCAGCCTCAACGCGAGTTGGCGATAGAAATCGCCGGGAGCGATCCGCAGCAGCGCGGAAGGCACCGGCAGAATGGTAATGGGCACGCGCTGCGTGGCCAAAAGCCATAGCCCGATCGCCCGCTCCTCAAGGATTTCCGCGTGGGGCGATAGGTTCTGCAGCGGCACCACATCCAGCGCAGGCAATAATTGCGGGCTCAGGCGGGCATCAGCCGCCAGCAAACCGAAAAACGTCTGTACTGCCTCCGAAAGGGTCTCAGCCTGCTTATTGCCGTCTACTACAATAATCAGAGGACGCGAAAGCGACTGGGCTAGTAGGACCGAATAAAGTGCTTTCGCAGTCGTGGTGAGACCCGATAGCTTGATACTCGCGCCCGCACTGATTCCCCGCAGCAGGTCCTGAAACGCGGGATGGCTGCCTGCTTCCAGAAATAAGTCGCGAACGGCTGGATGGATCAAGGCTGTCGGTCAGAAAGAATTCTATTTACTATTTCAGTAGTTGAATACCCGGGTTCCAAAGGCAGCGCACGCACTTGACCGCCCGCTGCTTCGACCTCTTCCTTGCCCGCGATGAAATGCGACCAGTCGGCGCCCTTCACCAGCACGTCTGGCAGCAAGGCAGCAATCAGTTCGCGTGGTGTTTCTTCGTCGAACAGCGTCACGGCGTCGACCGCTTCGAGCGCGGTGGCCAACTCTGCCCGCTCCTGCTCAGTCACCAACGGCCGAGCCGGTCCCTTAAGGCGGCTCACACCGGCATCGGAGTTCAGACCGAGAATCAGTACATCGCCCAATGACCGTGCCTGCTCGAGAAGACGAATGTGGCCAGGATGAAGCAAATCATAGCAGCCATTGGTGAAGACGACCGTCCGGCCCTGCTGTTTCCAAAGAGCGCGCTGGAAGATCAACTCCTGGCGTTGATAAAAGCGGGCCACAAATATTCAGTGTAACAGGCGGCGTATCCCGACAAATTTTTCACTTCTTTCCTTCCCTTCCGCCAACCAGCCAGCTTACCCATAACGCCCTGAATCCAGGTACGATAAAGGGGAACCAACGGCCTGCAGATGGACTTGGCGCGCGTGGGAGTGCCGCGGCCAGATGATCCGATCCGTGTCAGGATAAGAGAAGCAGATCCACAACTGTACGGCACTTTTGCTTCACCAGAGGAAGAATCGGGAGAATTCGATGAAAAAGCAGATCGCAATTGTGTTCGCATCGGCGGCCATGCTGCTGGCGGCGCCGGCGAAACAGACATTTACCGGGATCATTACCGACAGCATGTGCAGCAACGCCGACCACAAAGACATGCACATGGGCAGCGACGCCAAATGCGTCACCGAGTGCGTGAAGGGCATGGGCGGCAAGTATGTCCTCTACGACGGCAAGGAAGCCTATACACTGAGCGACCAGAAAACACCGGAAAAGTTCGCGGCCAAGAAAGTCACGGTAACCGGCACGCTCGACGCCAAAACGAAGACTATCCAGGTGAGTTCAATCGCGGCCGCGAAGTAAGGCGGATAATGGCGGTATGTCCGAAGCCAGGGAAACAGCCGCCGAATTCTATTGTGCCGTGTGCGCCGTGCCGGTTTCCGATCCGCTGGTTTGCGGCGATTGCCACGCTGTGATTTGCCGCAAGTGCGGTACGCCGCTCGAGCGGATTGACGATCTGGGAATTGGGTGAAGCTTTAGTCCGGCACGTAGGTACGAATCAGGCGGGACGCACTCATCGCGCGGATGGAGAGCGCTTCGTCATCAGGCACATGCCAGACTTCACCCGGGTGAAAGGCATGACCGGAGATTGTGCCGTAGCCTTCCAGGCAGATCCAGAGATCGCAATTCTTTGGCCGGCAGACCACCGTGGAGCCTTGAGAGAATTTGACCATTTCCGTGTGGAAATGTTTGCAGTTTACCAGCAGTTCACGGCCCGGGCCCATCGGGAATGTGGGCGCGACGCCGCGATGAAAGGCTAACTCGGAAATCGGCACAGCTTGGTCCACGTGGATCTCGCGCGGCCGGCCGTAATCCCATAGCCGGTATGTGACGTCGCAATTCTGCTGGATCTCACAAAGCACAATGCCGGCTCCGATGGCGTGGACGGTATGCGCGGGAACGAAGTAGGTTTGGCCCGGTTTGACGCGAAACCAGTTCAGCAGCTTTTCGATCTCCCCGCTGCGAGCTGCCTCGAGCAGGCGCTCGTGCGTAATTACTTCGCGGAAGCCAAGCGCGATGAAAGCATCGCGCTCCGCCGCCAGAATGTGCCACATCTCCGTCTTGCCGCGCGGGCCGGCTTCGCCATCATCGGGGTGTACCTGCACGGAGAGCCGTTCGGAAGTGAAGATCAGCTTGACCAGCAGCGGAAGCTCCTGCTCGCTGATAAACCAAGCTTCCCCGATGGGAGTTTCCGAATCCGGGAACCAGGGAGCCAGGCGGGTCTTGCCCCACACCTTCTCGCGAAGAGAAGGTGTGAGGAGGACAGGATCAGACATAGCTACGAATGGCTGACGACGAACTGGTGAATGCGCTCCAGCCCGCGTTCCAACTCCTGCATGGAGGTAGCGTAGGAAATGCGGATGTGCCGGTTGGTGCCGAAGGCCTCGCCGGCCACTACCGCGACATGCGCTTCCTGCAGCAGGCGCTCAGCGAGCTGAATTGTGCTCTCGATGCCGTTCTTGCCTAGAACAATGCCCATATTCGGGTATGCGTAAAACGCGCCGCGCGGTTCGGCGCACTGCACACCCGGAATAGCGCGCAGCCGGCGCACCACGAAATCGCGGCGCTTGCGATATTCGGCAAGCATCGTGTTGACCGAATCCTGCGGCCCGCGCAGAGCTTCCACGGCGGCCTTCTGGGAAATCGACGTGGCGTTCGACGTGGAGTGGCTCTGCAGCTTCGTCATGGCGCCCACAATCGGCGCGGGCACCAGGCCGAAGCCGACGCGCCAGCCCGTCATGGCGTAAGTTTTCGAAAGCGAGCCGGCGATCAGCACGGTTTCCTTCGCACCGGGCAGAGAGGCGATGGAGAATGGCTGGCTGTCATAAAGGAAATGGCAGTAGCACTCGTCGGTCATCAGGTAGATGCCGCGGGCGGAAGTGAGCTTGAAGATTTTTTCGAATTCTCCGCGATCGAGCACAGCGCCGCTGGGATTCGATGGCGAGTTGATGATCACCATCTTCGTGCGCGCGCTGAGATGCGGCTCGATCATGGAAGCCGTGAGCGTGAATCCCTTGGATTCGTCCGTCTCCACAAAGACGCACTTGCCGCCGGCATAATTCACCACGTCCTTATATGTCACCCAATAGGGCACCGGAATGATGACTTCGTCGCCCGGATTCACCAGCGCCTGCGTCAGATTGAAGATCACGTGCTTGCCGCCCACGGTGATGATGCACTCGTTGGGCTTGTAATCGGTGCCGAAATCCTGGGCGTGGCGTTCGCATACGGCCTTCTTCAACTCGGCGGTGCCGGAAGCAGCGGTGTACTTTGTGAAATTCTGCTCCAGTGCGCGGATGGCGGCCTGTTTGATGTTATCCGGGGTCGGGAAATCCGGTTCCCCAACTCCGAAGTCCACGATGTCGATGCCCTCGGAGCGCAGACGGTCGGCATCGGCCGCCGCTTTCGCAGTGGATGACACACTAATAGAAGAGATACGATCGGCAATTCGATTTGCTACGGCTTGCATGTCGGTATGATTTAAGCCTCTTTTGGGTTAGCGATAGACAGCCGGTGGTGCAGCCGGGCCTCCACGGTTGGCGGCACCAGTCCGGAAATATTCCCGCCCAAACTAAAGACTTCTTTCACCAGGCGGGAGCTGATAAACGAATAGGCCTCATTGGCCATCATAAACACGGTTTCGATGCCGGGCGAAAGACGCCGGTTCATCAGGGCCATCTGTAGTTCGTACTCATAATCAGAGATGGCGCGGATTCCACGAAGCAACACAGTAGCCGAACGCGACGCCGCATAGTCCACGAGCAGCCCCCGGAACGAATCCACTTCCACATTCGGGTAGATGTGCACGACCTCGCGGAGCATTTCCATGCGCTCTTCGACCGTAAACAACGGGGACTTGCTTTCGTTCCGCAGGATCGCGACGACCATCCGGTCAAACAAACGTGAGCCGCGCTGGATCAGATCGAGGTGGCCGTTGGTAATGGGATCGAACGATCCAGGATAGATAGCAATGATACTCGGCGGCTTTCGCGACAACTCGATCAGTTCACTTTCCTGGGTATGCTTCAATTCTAGCGAAATCCACGGGTCGGCGCGGCCGGAGACGCCTCGGGCACCCTATTTGCTGGATGCGTTTTTACTTACAGGGCGGCAAAAGATGGGAACCACGACCTGAGGGGGAATGACAAGCCCTTTCTTCGCCTTCGCACTGGTGGCCTCTCCGGAGTTCTTTTGAATAGTGAATGTCCCGTCGTTGTTGTGAACCACCATGGGCGGCTTCGTTGCGGAGGCCGCATCTTTCGCGGCCTTTTTCGCGGTTGGATCCGCACCGGAAGCAGCAAGTGGAACGCCGCCGGCAATGAAAACGGCCAGCACCGGCGTCCAGAGCTTGGAGGAACACTTCATTCAGCGCTTCTTTCCGGCAATCTGCCAATCCGTGAATGGCGACCTCGTGCCACGAATGCGCACGTTCAGGCAATAGGGCACGCCTGCGCCAAACGCGCGCGCGACGGCAGGCCGTACTTGATCCAGCCGCTCGATGGTTTCTCCCGCGCCGCCGAACCCTTGCATGACCACATCATAGCGCGCGAAACGCAACTCGCAGCCCACGGTTTCACCGGTACCGGTAGCGAATTCCTGCAGTTCGCGCTCCAAGCCCCAGCCGGCGTCGTTTCCCACGATGATGACCACCGGTAACTTGTGCCGCACCAGCGTATCCATCTCTGCGATGTAGAATCCCAGCGAACCATCGCCGGTGATCAACGCCACCGGACGGCCGGGGTGGGCCAGTTGCAGCGCAAGAGCATTGGGCAGCGCCGAGCCAATCGTGCCCATTGGTCCGAGGCGCAGCCATCCGCCGGCGTGCAATGCGGGCAGCCAGGCGCGGCCCCAATGTGCGAAGTCGCCGCCGTCCCAGGCATAGAGAACCTCGCGCGGCAGAGCGCCCCGCAGTTCGCGAAAGAATGCGGCCGGATGCAGCGGTGATCCGGCATCCCCGGCGACCTTTTGCAATTGCTCTTCCCAAGCGCGGCGCAACTCGCAAAGGCGATCAAGCCACGGTTTGCGTGTCCACGGCGAGGTACCCGCAGCGTTGGTGAGTGCTTCGAGGGCGACGTGCGCATCGGCCTCGATTCCGACCGAGAGTTTGCGATTGAGGCCGAGTTCCGGCGCGTGAACGTCGATTTGAATAAACCGCGCCTCAGGCGAGAACAGGCGCGGCCCGCCCATTGCCAGGCGGTAATCGATTCGCTTACCTAGTGTGCCGAGTTGTAAATTCATGGAATAAATCAACATAGATCGGTGCCATACTGGGGCATGCGTACCGGACGCCCCACGAAGCCGCTCAATGTCACGCCTGCGGAGCGTGAGAAACTCACGTCTCTGGCCCACCGGCG